>NZ_JACIJD010000010.1 GCF_014199205.1 Muricoccus pecuniae
ACTCGGCTATCGGCTACAAAGCCCCTACCGAAATAGAACAACTCGCCGCGGCCGCGTAGGCCGTAACCCGTGTCCACTCAAACAGGGGAAGGTCAGTTCGAGAGATTGGCGACCTGACAACAGCCAGAGCTGAGCTTATCCTGGCCGCTAAACTGCCCGACGATACGGGACCACCTCAAGGAGACCGATTTGCGCAAGCCGAATTACAGCCAGGATCGCGCGCAGCGCGAGAGGGACAAGGCTGCAAAGGCCCAGGCCAAGGAGCAGAGGCGGCAAGAGCAGAAAGCTGCTGCTTCCGACCCAGGCCAGGAGCAACGGGACAGCCGCGCCGAGGACGACACCAAGGACGCAGAGTGACCCTGGGTGAAGGAGCTGGGGTGGGGCTGAAGAAGGCTGATAGCCCCCCTAAGCTCGACTAGGCTGTCAGCCGGTGTGGCGGAAAACCTGGGCCGGCAAGTGGCAGCCAGGCTAGGTGGTGGGGTCTGCCGTGACCCCGTCGGGGCGCTCCGACTTAGGCGGCCCAGCCACTGACCCCTAACTTGCGGCTCTCATGCCGTCTTCCATCCCGACCCGGATTCGCTCCGCTTCTCAAGGATGCCTGCACCAAGTCTGGGCGAGGGCTAACTTCAGGAGAAGCGACAGCTAGGCCTCGTCAGCCACGCCCTGGCTGACTCCTGCGTTACCGCGGTGGTCAGGGACCGAGGCGAGAGCGGGCGGGGATTTCTCCTCGCCCGCTTCGTCCTGCTTCAGGTGCTGGCGCGCTCGCGGGCCGTCTTCCGCTTGCCCGACTGGCTGATCTCCACCTCGTCGCGCCGCACGGTCTCGCGCACGGTCGCGACCTGCTGGGTGCGTTCCGTCCGCACGACGATCTCCTCGCGCAGGCGGACCCTCTTGTTGACGACTGGCACCTCGGCGGTCTCGACCACCTCGACCGTCATCTCGGTGAGGATCTCGCCAGTGGCCTTGTCGCTCACCGGGCGGCGACGCTCGACCACGACCCGCTCGCTCTGCAGCGTTACCTGCTCCTCGACCTCGCTCTCGACGACGTAGCGCCGAATGCGGGCGGTGCCGCGGTTCTCAGTGCGCTTGGTGACCTCGAGCACCTCCTCGCCGAGGGGGATCACTTCCTCCTGGCTGGCGGGTGCCCTTGCGCCGGAGGTCTGCCGCCCCTGCTGGAGTCCCTGCATGGCGCCCGCCCAGGGCCACAGGAACATGTCGGCGAAGGCGTTCGCCGAGGGGCGCGTCGGGGTGGGTGAGGGCGCAGCGGCGCGCGCGGGTGCCGCCTGCTGCTCAGCGCGTGCCGCGGCGGTCATGAGGCGCGCGACCTTGCCCGTGGCGTCGGCCGCGACGTTCAGCGGCATGGCCGCGGCATCGGCGGCACGGCTGGCGGTCTCGCGGCTGTGGCGCTCCGCGGCTTCATGTTCCTGCTGCTGGCGGGCTGCGGCCTCGGCCTCGAGCTCGGCCTGCTCGCGCTCTCGGCGCGCCTTCGCCCGGCGCTCCTCGGCCTCGTCCTGCCTGGCCTGCTCGACCTCGGCCAGGCTCGCCTCCATCTTCTCGGTGACCTTCTGGACCTGCTCGGCGCTCAGCGCGCTCTGCACGGCAGGAAGGAGCTCCTTCTTCTCGTCGCGCGAGTGCTGGCGGAATGCCTTCTGCAACTCCGCGAGGAGCGGGATGAATGCCTCTCCGTTCTTGGGCAGCGTGTCGAGTTCGGCCAGCCGGGCGCGGAGGTTCTTGTTGTCCGCGATGGCCTCGACGACGAGACCCCTGGTCTCCGGATTCTTGCGGAGCAGGGGGAAGAGGAACTCCTCTTCGAGATTCGAGTGTAGATCGAGCGCGGCCTTGAGCTCGGCAAAGAGCTTCTCGCGGGTCTTCACGGCGCCCTCCGAGGTATCCGAGAGCCTGGCGAACAGGTCGTTCACCTTGCTCGAGCCTTCTTGCATCAGCGTGCGGAGTGACATTCGTTGATCCTTCGTGGGTTGCTGTCGCTGCCCTGGCCGGGCGGTGTCAGAGGCTGTGAAGCCTCGTCGGCGGCGAAAAAGGGCGAATGCGCTGCCCGGAAAGCGAGGACGGCGGATGCCGCTCGTGGGTTCGGCGTAAACCGGAGCGCCGTTCTGTTAGGTGAGGGACTCAGCTTGGAAGTCCTGCATCGTCACCGCTATCGAGGACGCGGTCAGATCCTTCCTGCTCCAGCGCCCTGCCAGGAAAACTCCCGGTTCGTTCCGGGAGAATGCAATGTCATCCTTGAGCCAAAACGTCCGGGCGCGCAAACCTATTGCTGCGTCGCAGCATCACGGTGCAGTGGTGGTGCCGGGCACACACCTGTGCCTTTCAGGATCGAAAGGGCAGGGCGCCATTCGTCGGGCGCCCTGGGTGGCGGCTGCGGGGCCGCCGACTAAGGTCGTTGAAGAAGGCGAAGCACTGCTTCGTTGGACGTGCGGCCAATTCCCTCGATGAGGTCGGCGACCGATCCGTGCATTCGGGCGAAAGCTTGTGTTGCCTGCCCCGCCAGCGTCTCCTCGCCGCAGCCGAGGCCGCGGAGCGCTTCCGTGGCCCAGGAATAGTGGACTGCCTCGTCCGCTGCGTAGCTACCGATGAGCGCCGCCATCGCTGGCGGGTAGGGCTTTGCGGCGTAACGGGCGTATTTCTCGCGTGACTGCCACTCGTTCGAGACGAAACTCATCAGGATCGTCCGGTCGCCGCCCGGCAGCCCGGCCACCTGCACGCCAAGCTTGAGCAAGCCGGTGGGGAGGTGCGGCAGCATGGGCGGAACGCCGCCCAGCTCGCGAATGAGGTCCCTGAGGTTGCGGGCGTGCCGCTCATGGTCCTCGCGGTAGGCCCGGAGACTCTCCTTCAGCGCCGGGTCACGCAGGGCCGATATGGCCACGGAGTACATGGGCAACGTGTCGTTCTCCAGCTGCAGCAGATCAGCGAGATCCGCTTGCAGGCTGGGGAGATCGGCGTTCCGTGGGCTGTTCTCGGTGTCGGTCATGGGTCGGGGTCCGGGCGGTGGTGGGGAGCGCCCACTTGGTGACCCGTCCCGCCGATGCACACCCGCAGCACATGGCGGGGCGGGTGAAGTGAATGTTGCATTGCACAATTATCTTGCAACGGTCGTGTTGTTGCGCTTAGAAACCTTCATGTTGCGCTGCAGCAAAAGGGGCATCAGCTCTCACGTAGCGCACGGCACAAAGAGGAACCGACCATGTTCATGCAGAACCGCATGCCCCAGGCGAACGACATGATGGCCAGCATCTCGAAGGCCGCTGCGACCGCGAGCGAACTCAATCGCAACAATCTTGATGCCGCGACCCGTTCGGCCCAACTCTGGACCGCGGGCCTGCAGGACATCGGCCAGCGCTACCTCGCGATGTACCAGGGCATGGCCGAGGGCTTCGTCACCGCATCCAAGGCGATGACCTCCGCGAAGTCCCCCCAGGAGGCCGCCACGATCCAGACCTCCTACTTCAAGGCGGCCCGGGAGCAGATGACCGGCCAGGCCACCCAGATCGGGGAGGCGACTGCCAAGCTGTTCAAGCACGCCTCCGTACCCCTCGCCGAGCAGGCCAGCGCGGCTTCCGCGATGATGGTGCCTGTCAAGCGCACCGCCTGAGATCCGAGGACCGGCCAGTTGGTGGGTCTGTCCACCTGCTGGCCGATACCGGGGCGTGATCGTCCTGGGCCAGCGGGTGGGGTTCCGCCTCGCAGGCGGACGGCTAACCCTGAGACGCGCCTCCAGCACGACCTTTCCAGGATCGGCCATGGCCGCTTTGCAACGCCGCCTGGATGGCCGAACTGAATTTCAGCGACTTCCTGTCCCCTCATCGAACTTCCATCGAAGCGGCCAAGTACCAGCGCCAATTCAAACGTTAATCTCACCGTAGCCAGATCACAGGGGTTCGTACTCGTGCGGAGGGGCGCACGGGATGGGCAAATACGGCCCGGGTCAGGGCCCAAGCGGCAATTCTGGATCACGCCCTGTACCGGCTTCAACGGAGCCGTCGGGGGCTGGTCCTGCAAGAGCCACGCGGATGAGATCGTCAGGCCCTCGGCAGCCAGCAACACGATAGGTGTTCAAAAGTAGTTCCGGAGGAGCCGGCGCGACACTGCGGCTCTTCGCGAGATCGAGACGGCTGCTCGCCCATAGGTATATTCAAGTTGGATGGTAGCCAGCTTGCCCGTGACGCCTACGGCCGGTTGGTCCGGCAGTATGACTGCACAGCACTGCCCCAGCTTCGCCGGCTATCGCCTTTCGACAAGACCTCCACCTCTCCCTTCCAGATCTTGCGGACCCGACCGCTTCCATCCAAGCGCGCTTGTTCGACGAGATCATGCGCGACATCACCACCGAGCGGGACCGCCGCCCTGCTCGACATATCTCGCGGCCGGGGCCGTCCCGCTGCTTCACATGAGCGGAGCAGACCCTCATGCTGCCGTCTCACTCATCAGCGGCACTCCGCTGAGGCGTGCGCCTAGCGGGATTTCGAACCGCCGCAGCGGATCCTGCCCGAACGGTGACAGCCCCTGATAGTCTCGTTCTCGGTGAAGAGGTTGCCGCGCTAATACGATGGGGACAGCGTCGGACAGTGACTTATCGGAGCCGCCCCGAGCCGCGTCAATCGGTAGCCCCCCTTTGCATGATCCGGGCGAGGCATGACACCACCTCGGCGGGGCCATAGGGCTTGGTGATGACGGGTGCGTTCATATGCTGCCCTTTGTTCACTTCCGACGCCTCGAGACCGGTCGCGAACACGAACGGCACGCCCAGCGTGGCAAGACGATCGGCGACCGGGAGGGCCGACTGGCCATCGGCGAGGCTGTAGTCGATGACGGCGGCGTCGATCCCTCCCTCGGACACGGCCGTCGTGATCGCCGACAGCGCCTCCGCGACTCTCGCGGCCTGAACGACGGTTTGCGCACCCGCGATCATCAGCGCGTCTTCGAGCAGGAAAGTGATCAGCGGCTCATCCTCCACCACGAGGATGCGTCGCCCTTGAAACTCTGAAGCCATGGTGAACTCCTTGGCCGAGAATAGCCCTATGGATCGAACCTACATCGGGGGCGCATTTCGGCCCAGGGCGTATCGGCGGCTCCAGGGAGAGCCGAACTTCCTGCCGGCCTGTGGGAGCATCGTCGTGGGTTAGTGGCGCGAAGGAAACGGGGATCGCTCGGGCAGCCTCGCGTGCTGTCATCGGACATATGGGCCAAGTCGCATCTGCGGCGCCGTTGCATCCTCATGCCGGCGCGCACAGGCTTGGCCGCTCAGGACGCGCTCCCGATACCATCCGCAACCGGATGGTGGGGGAGCGGCGCCCAACTCCCCGACCGCCGCTCAGCACCGTCGCGCCCGCGCCAAGGTCTCCGGATCGAGCGGCAGGGGCCAGGTGCCCGACCCTGCCGTGATCCGGCACCCTTGCTGCACCCCGTGGGGATCAGCCCCGTGCCGGTAAAGGAGAGGGTGCCAAGGTGACGAGGACCGTCAGCGTCGCCGCTTGGGGGAGGGCGAGTCTGGCACCGGCGCGGGCCGAGCAGCCGGGGGCAGGTCCTCCTCCAGGATGGTGAGATGCACAGCGTAGGACACCTCCCCATCCTCGGCATCGCGGTGGAGCGTGCCAATCACCTCGCCCCCGGCCTCAACTTCAATGCTCATCCCCGCTCGCCTCGGGGGAATGACGCTGATGCGATCCGTCGCGAGCAGCCGTCGCAGGTAGGCCTGTACCCGCTCGATCTCCGAATTCGTCATTGTCCAACGGCTCCCACGGCATTGGGTGCCTTCCCAGACTTCCTCACCAGAGGTGATCCGCCCGGCAGCGGAGTTGGCTGGCGATGGAAGGAGGGCTTGGAGTGCCTCGACATGATCGAGGGGAACGGGGCGGTGGATTGGGCGCGGCGAGCGCATTGGTCTGACATTTGCTGGACATGGGGCATGCAGAGCCCATCACGCAAGGGCATCTGCTTACCATCACCCCTCCTTCGGGGCGGGGCGCCAGGAAGGTTGGGCGGGGCCGTTCGCACCCCGGACGCCTGGCATGACGAGGAGGCTGGCGGCCGTGTCAGACCCCAAGCCGGACGAGGCGGCTATCCAGGCAACCGCGTCGCCTTCCCGTCAACGGAAGGCAGGGAGCCCGGCATCCCGTAGCCGGACAACTCCTGCTAGCTGGTTTCGCTCTTCTCCATGTAGGTGAGGTTCACCAGCATGTCTGCCCAGGCCGGACCCAGCACGGCGCGCAGGTCGTTCCCTCGCGCCGCACTGAACCGGAAGGCAACCGGCGCGAGGTCCACCGCCTCGGCCCTGGCGAACAGCGCGCCAATCTCACCTTGCCCGATCGCAAGCTACTCGACTCGGATATCCCGGGCGCGGATCACGTCACGCCATTTGGCACTCTCGGCGGCGAGATAGGCCGGGAACTCCTCCGGGCTGCCGCCGACCGGATCGATCGACAGGCCTTGCAGGCGCTCGCGCAGTTCGGGCGCGCGCAGGCCCTCCATAACCGCCTGTGACAGGCGGCGGATGATCGGCTCAGGCGTGTTGGCGGGGGCGAACATGGCGAAGTCGCTGGAAGCGTTGAGGCCGGGCGTGCCGGACTCGGCCAAGGTGGGCACGTCCGGCATCTGGGCCGAGCGCTGCTCGGAGCTCACCGCCAGCGCCCGCAACTCGCCCGAGCGCAGGAACGGCAGTGCCACCCCGGTATCCACGAAGGACATCGGGATCTCGCCGGCCAGCACGGCCTGCATGCCCGGACCGCTGCCGCGGTAGGGGACGTGCTGGAGCTTGATGCCGTTGGCAGCCGCGAACATCTCCGGGGTGAGGTGGTTGGCCGAGCCGATTCCGCCGGAGCCGAAGCTGATCGTGTCCGGCGCCGCCCTGGCCGCCGCGACGAGGTCGGCCACCGTGCGATAGCGGGAGTCGCCCCGCACGCAGAGGAAGAAGCCGTTCTGGACCAGCAGCCCGATCGGGGCGAAGTCGCGCTCCTGGTTGTACGGGAGGTTGGTATAGAGGTGGGGGTTGATGGCGTAGGTGCTGTTGGGCGTGACCAGCAGCGTGTAGCCATCGGGCCGGGCACGTGCCACGAGGCCGTTGCCGACCGCGCCGTTGGCGCCGGCCCTGTTGTCAACCACGAACTGCTGGCCCAGGCGCGCCGAAAGCGGCTGCGCGATCAGCCTCGCAACGAGGTCGGTGGAGCCGCCGGCTGCGAAAGGCGCCACGATGGTCACCGTGCGCGTTGGGTAAGCGGGTGCCTGGGCGGCAGCCGGACGAGCCCCTGTGGCCGCGGCCATCAGGCCCAGGGCTGAGATACCGAAGTTCCGTCGAAGCATGGTCGTCATGTCCTGTTCTTTAAACGTTTCCTGCTTTGCCGGCCGCCTCGTGCGGCCGGATACGGCGAGGCGAATCGGGCTGGCTCGCCATCACGGCGCCGGCCTCGGCCCGCGCCCCGCTTGCTTCGCCGTTCACCCCCTCGCTCTCCGGTAGCAGCGCGATGTTATCGGCAGCGTCGAACCAGATGCCGCGAGGCCTTGCAAGACCGACGTTTCAGGGGCGCAGAACGATTCGGGCTGACGAAGGGAAAAGGCCTGAAGGCCCTGGCTAAATCAACGAGCCGCCTGAGCCGTCCAGCGGGGACATGGCAGCCGGGTGAGATGGCCGAGCGCATCGCGGGCCACGAAGCGCTTGACGCAGATTTCCAAGCGCGTTTGCCACCTCACGGAATTTAGGACCGGCGTGAGGTCCGGGCCGCAGCCGCCTCAACCTCAGCGCCGATAACGGCGCCCCGCCTTGCGCTTGGCCCCTGCCTTGGACTGCTTGGCCGCCGGAGCGATGGAAAGGGGCTTGGCTACGGGTATGCCGTCGGTCCCGGAATAGCGCTGGAGCGTCGCGCCGGCAGCAAGGTGTGGGTAAGCCTGGGCACCTTTCGGCCATGTCCTCGCGAAGGCGGCGAGTTCGGCGTGGTCGTGTCCGCGGATGGTCTGGACGAGAAAGGACGCCGCCTGGGCCGGCCGCAGCCGCTCCCGGCGCAGCAGGTGAAGATGCCACTCGCGGGCGCGCAGGGGACACCAATCCACCAAGGCTTCCTGCAAGGCCCGCCGCACCTCGACCGGGAGCTCCTCATACGCCCGGTAGGGGTCGCCCTTCAGCTTGCTGTAGGGCTTGGCGGCCATGCTGTTGTCCATGCCCGGCTTCTACCGAACGGAGGACCCCAGGGAAACCGCGGCGTCAACCCCGCCTCGTGCTCGGGGCCCATGCCAACACGCTGGACGCGGTCGCGGTTCCGCACCGCCCAGGCATGAGGGCTATCGGCGGTCCGCTGGAACCGCCGTTTCCGCCGGGCGCGGAACCCGTTCTCCCGCACCGGGCGGGCCATATGGCGGCGCCCAACAGCCATGCCGCTGGCCTGGACCTCCCGCGTCATCCGCAGGCTGCGTGGTGGTAGACCGCAAGAAACCGACCGGACGTCGACCAGCCCGGTCTGCCACCACCAATCGCTGAAACCGCCTCAACCTCAGTCCAAGCCCTGCCGATGCTCCATCGACATCCTGCCGGGAGCACCTCGTGGCGCTTGTCAGGGTGAGGCGGTGCCTCACAGGGCCCAGTAGAGGTGATGCTGCCCCTCCTCCGATTGCGCAAAAGCCATCAGGACATCCCCGCGCGTCATCGACCCCGTGTGCAGTGCGTCCACCCAGTGCGCTACCTCCTGGGCTTCACCTGGCCGCCCGAGACCGTCAGCATACAGGCTCTCGATGAAGCTCGTGTCGTCCTGTTGCGCATGGCGGGCCTGGAATTCTGCGCTGGTGCTGATCCAAGCCCCAACCTCGCCCGGCCTCGCCCCATCCTGGAGCGCGCCGGACCACATCCGAAGCCCTTCCGTCTCCGCTTCGCGCCCGAGGCCGGCCAGGTAAGCCGCACGCACCACGGCAGCATCCAGGTCACGCACCCAGACGCCCTCGGCTATCACGCCCGACCAGTGATCCTTGGCCTCCGGGCTGTCCGCAATGCCAGCCAGCACTGCCCCGCGCGTGTCGCCAGCGTCGAGCAGCGCGGTCCATTGGGCAACTTCCCAAGCCTCGCCCTGGCGTCCGAGTACCCCTTGGTAAAGGTCCTGCACGAACTCGGCGTTGGTCCCCTCGCTCCAGCCCTGATCGAGGCTCTCCGCCGCGCGCAGAAAATCCTCCGCCAAGCTTGCCTTGCTCAAGCCACGCTCGTGAGAGTGCTGCCATCCGGCGATGCCGTCCGCCTCGGGCGCACGCCCGAGCACGCCGAAATACATTCGTGTCAGGAGCGCTTCACTGGGGTCATCACCCACGGTCAGGGTTCCGTCAGCCAGTACCACGCGTTCGGCGCCGGCAGGTAGCTGCAGCTTGCCGCCGCTGTTCAGGAACTGCGCGAGGTCCATGGATCGCCAGAGGGTGACGCTGTCGCCGCCGCTCGGAGTGGGAGCGACAACTGGGTGGAACGCCAGCGACGCCGTGCCGGTATTACCGGCCGCGTCGGTTTCCCGCGCCACGATGGTGCGCGCGCCCTCATCCATGCCGGTCGGACGGAAGATCCACGCGCCGTTCGCGTCCACTAACGCGGTGCCGATGGCGGTGTTCCCCTCGAAAAACTCGAGCGTCGCACCCGGGGTGCCGGTCCCGGTCAGCGCCTCCGTCCGGACGATGCCGACGGTGCTGAAGGCGTTGCTGTCGCGGGTCAATCCGAAGGTGACGGTCGGTGCGACGGTATCAATGGTCAGGGCACCGTTGGCGGTGGTCTGGGCGGACTGGCCGCCAACGCGCGCGGTCGTTGCCGTGACGTCGTAGGCGCCGTCGACGAGCGGTCCTGGCAGTTGGAGGACCCAAGCGGTGCCGTTGACCTGCAGTTCGGGGGAGATGCCTGCAGTATAGGTCGCGCCGCCGAAAGCGACCGAAAGCGTGTCGGTGCCGCCATTGGCGCCCCCCCAGCTCCCGGACAGCGCGGGGGTCGCGTCGTTGGTGATAAGCGCAGAGATCGACGGCGCTGGCGGTACTGCGCTCAGCGTGAAAGCCACGGGCGCAGTGCCGGTGTTGCCTGCCGCATCCGTCACCGAAGCGGTCAGCGTGTAAGCTCCGTCAGAAAGGCCAAGCGCCGGCCCCGGAAGGCTCCAGTCACCCTGGCCGTCGATCACGGCTGTGGCGAGTGCCGTGGTGCCGTTCAAGATCGTGACCGTCGTGCCAGGCTCGCCCGTACCGGACAGGCCGGCATCCGAGGTGATCTGGTCCGTAGGCGAAACTCCGTTGTCCTGGGATAATTGGACAGTCACCGCGGGAGCTTGGATATCGAGCGTGTAGGCCTGGGTGGCGACCGGGCCGTCGTTGCTGGCCAGGTCGGTCGCCTTGAGCTGGAGGCTGCTGGTGCCGGAGAGGGTGACGCCCGTCCAGGCCAAGGCGGTGCCGGACACGAAGCCGCTCACGTCGACCCACGTCGTTCCGCCGTCCACCGAGCCGAGCAGCTTCTCGCCGCTGGCCAGGACGGTGCTGAGGGTCGCGGTGACGGTCTGCGCTGCCGTGTTGGTGACGAAGTCGCCGTCGGTGCCGCTGTCGGCGGAGATATCGAGAGCCGAAAGGGTCGTCGTGACCGGTGATGCCTGCTCAGCGACGAGCTGGTCGAGGTCGGAAAGGGTGATGCTGCTGTTGATCTGGACCGCATTGCCAGGCGCGACGGTGTAACCCCCGCTCGTGAGGACGAAGATCTGGCCGTTAGTATTACTTCGGAAAACCCAGGCGTCCTCAGCGCCGCCATTAATCTTCTCGGACCCGTTCGTCAGTGTGCATTCAACCAATTGGGTGGCGGAGGTGCCGTCCACATATTCGAGCCAGACACTCTGCGCGCTGCCGGTAGAGACGAAGGAGCCAGTGTTTGTGGGATTGGTTGTGGGATCAACGGGGTAAAGCTTGATCGACATCGCGGTAACAGCGCTCCCGATCAGAAAGTTATTCCCGTTAGGGTTCGTTGCAGTATGAATAGATTCGAACGACGCGTAGTAGCCCATCGCAACAGCCCGCTTTCCGTCTTTATCGGAAGAACCGCTGCCCTCGGCGGAGGGGTGGTCCCGATCCGAATGATCGCGAACCTATAATCACGAAATCGTGAGTATCGCGGGAACTTGGAACATACCGTTGAGGGCACCGTCAGAGAGGCCGGCGCTGCGGGCCGTAGAGGCTCTTTCTCCGGTACGCTGATCTGCTCGGCACGAGATAGGGCCGCACCCAACGGCTCGGCTGCGATCGACACAATAACTCCCAGCCGGCTCGCACGGCCTCATCCTCCGTCGTGACCTAGAGCCGGACATCCGGAAACTACCGCGCGAAACTGGAGGCAAGCCCTCTTGTCACGGTCTGCGAGAAGGGCAGTGGCGCACTGACCCGCAATCGGCACTCGTCGACCTCGTGTGAGCAACGCCACGGTCCGATCGTAAAGCGCTCGCCTTTTCTGCATCAGCGCAACGATATGCTCAGCGCTCAAGCAGGCGCAGGTCGATGCTCTGCTCTCCAGTTCCGTTAGCCGACGGGGCAGGCGTGGATGTGCTGCACTTCACGGGCAGGTCCGCCGCCATCTGGACGGACGTACTGCACCGCACGGTCGCCTATAGCGGCGACGACACCGCCGCGTTCGAGCGCAACCTCGGATAGCTCATGCCGAGTTGAAGGGCCTACGGCAT
Organism: Muricoccus pecuniae; assembly: GCF_014199205.1. GTDB lineage: Bacteria > Pseudomonadota > Alphaproteobacteria > Acetobacterales > Acetobacteraceae > Roseomonas > Roseomonas pecuniae. Next base: position 11,670 of record NZ_JACIJD010000010.1, read on the forward strand.
GGGCTCGATGGCGGAGCGCTTCCTGACGGAAGGGAGCTCCCCGGGGCCGGCGATGCCGAGCGTCCGATCACGCTGCTGGGCCGCCCGCCGCGCTCCTATCGCGACTTCGCCGCTTCGGCCTGGACGGCTCAGTGACACGCAACCCACACGACAAGGAACACCACCGCTATCTTGTCCGGCCGCCAGCATCCCAGTGAACCCGAAAGGCGAACTCAAGCTACTGAGCGGCAGACCTGGGCGCTTAGCGGAAGTACCGGCCTGCCGTTCTGATGGCTGGGTTGGCAAGATGGTTGGGCAGGCGCGCTTCCCGCACTGCGAGGACCGCATCGATGCAGGAGGCGCCAATCGCGGCGAAGCTCTGGTCAGTCCAGGAAAGGGCGTGGGGCGTAGCAATCACATTGGGTGCCTTGAGGATCGGAGCGTCCGGTGCAGGAGGCTCTGGGTCGAAGACATCCAGTCCGGCGCCGGCAAGGCGCCCCGCCTCCAGAGCCTCCGCGAGCGCCGCTTCGTCCACCGTGCCGCCACGGGAGGTGTTGATCAGGAAGGCGGTCGGCTTCATTCGCGCGAGGCGCTCACGGGAAACGATTTTGAGGGTGGCCGGGTTCAACGGGCAGTTCACCGTCAACACGTCGCTGCGCTCGAACACTTCATCAAGCTGAACCAATTCCACGCCAAGGCTCTCCGCGAGGGCTCTGTCAGCGAAGGGATCGTGGGCGATCAGGCGCATCCCGAGCGGGGCGGCCAGCCGGAACATCTCCGCCCCGATGTTGCCCAGGCCGATGGAGCCCAGCACGCGCCCCGCCAGCCCGACGCCCATGAAGGCATTGCGCTGGGCAAATCCGGCTGGGCCTTCGCGGGTCAGCCGGTCCTTCACGATCAGTCGCCCGGTCAGGGCGAGCATAAGGGTCAGGATGGCGACCGCAACGGGCCGCCGCACGGCATCCGGCGTGATGGCGACCGCGATGCCGGCTTCGGTGCAGGCCACCGTATCAACCTGGTCGTAACCCACGCCATAGCGGGCCACGAGGCGAAGCCTGCCGTCCGGCGCGATGCTGTCCCGCACGAAGCTCTCACCCAGCAAGATGAGCGCGTCGATGCCCGCCATCTGTTCCTGCGTGATCAGCGGCCCGGGCGAGAGGCGAACGAGTTCGACTCCTGGGTCGCGTTCCAGCGGGGAGATGTCGAAATCCGGATAGGCGGGGGATCCGTCGGGCTTGAGGAAGCCGCCGGAGAGAGCGACGCGGAAGCTCATTGCCTGTCTCCCCGCAGCAGGGCCACACCTTCAGCAACGCGCGAATGGATGGCCATGATGTCGGAGCACAGGCCAAGCGTATCGTAGCCACGCGCGGTCAGGGATTGCGCTTCGACCGAGGAGGCCGCGAGGCGACCGAAGGCCTTGCGATGGCGCCTCGCTGCTTCACGTACCTGCGCTTCCGCGGCGAGGAAGTCGGGATGCTCGAACTGACCCGGAATGCCGAGGGAGCAGGACAGGTCCATGTGGCCGATCCAGAGGCAGTCCACCCCGTCCAGCGCGGCGATGGCATCGGCGTTCTCGGCGCCGGCACGTGTCTCGATCTGGATAAGGATCGCCTTGCGTGCATCAGCCGCTGCCATTTTCTCTGGCGCAGGGCCGGGCTGGTAAGCGTCATGCGCCACCATCATCGCCACCCCCCGTGAGCCGCCCGAGGGCGGATAGGTGGCCCAGGCCACGAATTCACGCGCCTGCTCCGCCGTGGAGACCAGCGGCGCCATTAACGCGTCCGCCCCCATATCCAGTGCCCGCGACACCTCGTTCGGGTGGCGATGAGCCACGCGCACCACCATGGGCAGGCCAGCGGCGCGGCCACCCATGCAGACGGCCTTCACGGTTTCGAACCCAAAGCCGGAATGCTCCATGTCCAGCACGAGGAAGTCGGCGCCGGCGCGCTGCACGATCATCGGTAAGCCCGGCGTGGCGAATTCCATCGCAAAGAGGCCGAGCTTCAACCCGGGCGAGAGGAGGAGCTCTCGCCAGTTGGCATGGGGCATGGACATCTCCGCTTGACGGGTCATCAAGATGTCCGACAACTTGACACTAAGCAATGTGCCCGTGAAGGAGGAAATGTGTCCATTTCAGTGATGAGGCGCGGCCTTGCCGCGCTGGCGGTGCTGCTGTCAGGCCCTGCTCTGGCGCAGCCTGCGCAGCAATTCCCTAACCGCCCCGTGCAGATGTTGATCGGCTTCCCTGCCGGGGGCGGGGCGGACCTCATCGCGCGATCGTTGCAAGCCACCTTCCAGGCGCGCTTGGGGCAGCCCGTGGTGATCCGCAACGTCACCGGCGCGGGTGGCACGATCGCCTCCGCCCAGGTTGCCCAAGCGCAGCCGGACGGGCACATCGCGCTCTTCGCGCCGCTGGGCGGCGGCACGGTCTACATGCCGCACGTGCTGCCAATTCCCTTCGCGCCGGACGCCCTGCGCCCGGTTTGCGCGGTGTATGACGGGCCGGGCACGCTGATGGTCGCAACCGACAGCCCCTTCCGCACTCCGCAGGAGGTGATCGCGGCGGCGCGCGCCAAACCCGGCAGCCTCTATTACGGCACGCCGGGTGCAGGCAGCCCGGCGCATATTGCTATGGCTGGCCTGACTCGCGCCTTGAACTTGAACATCGAGCACGTGCCCTTCCGTGGTTCCGCGGACATCGCGCTGGCCATGCGCGCGGGGCAGGTGCAGTTCTTCGCTGACGCCTTCAATATCGCCACCCAGCTCGAGCTGCGCCCTATTGCCGTTTTCGCGCGCGAGCCGCTGGCCATGGCGCCCGAGCTGCCACTGATGCGCGACCTCGGGTACAACTTCATCTTCTCGATCCATGGCGGGATCTTCGTTCCGAAATCCACGCCTGAACCCGTCGTGCAGCGCTGGGAGGCCGCGTGCCGTTCAGTCCTTCAGGATCCCGAAGCGCTGGCAGCCCTGGCGAGGATGAAGGTGCTGCCGAATTTTCAGACCGGCGCCGATTACGCTTCCTTCCTTGCCCGGGAACACGAGGAGGTCGGGCGTATCGTGCGTGAGGCCGGCATACCTCGGCAGGATTGATCCACTGCGCACGCCAGTGGCAAGAGACGGCCGATGACCCTGGCCGACCCGATCCGCCGCCGGCGCTTGCACGAGCTTCTGGCCGAACGACTTCTCGCCCGTATCGCGGAGGGTGATCCGGCGCCGGGCGAGGTGCTTCCCTCTGAGGCGGAGCTGGCGGCTCGGCACAATGTCGGCCGCCCCACGGTGCGCGAGGCACTGCAGAAGCTGGAGAGTATGGGCGTGATCGCCATCTCGCATGGCGAGCGCGCACGCGTTGTCGAGCCCTCGGCCAGCCGGGTGCTGGAAGGGGTCAGCGCTTCCTTCGTGCATTTCCTGACAGCCGCGCCGGAGAACATCGCGCATCTGCAGGAGGTGCGGCTGCTGACCGAGGAGGCGATGGTCCGACGCAGTATTCAACGCGGCGCATCGCTGACGGCGTTGGAAGAAGCCCTCGTGCAGCAGGAGAGGGCGGTCCGGACCGGCAAAGGGTTCTTCGGCGCCGACATGGAATTCCACGTTGCGATCGCGGATGGGGCGGGGAATCCCCTTTTCCCTATCTTCCTGCGCGCCATGCTGGACTGGCTCAGCGCCTTCCGTACCTCCACCGTTCGCCTCTCGGGTTTCGAGGAACTGGCCTTGGAGGAGCATCGTGCCATCTTCGCCGCGATGCAGGCCTGCGATGCGGAGGGCGCGGCACGGGCAATGCGAGCGCACCTCCTGCGGTCGTCCAAACTCTATGGCGTGCACCAGCGCACATAGTTGATCCTGCGCCGGCCATATCAGGGTTTCGGCGACGGTGCGTTACTCCAAGTCGTCGTTGCACATTGGCGGGTGCCAGGAAGCTTCCTTCTCGCCAGCCTTGGCCGAGGGAGGCGCTTCCGCTCATGAACCGCCGGTACGGACGGGTGGCGAGGATCTCGCGCAATTTCTCCTCCGACGAGGAGCCCTGGGCTTGGATGAACCGTCAGGCGGCCCCGAAGCGCCTTTCGAATACCTCGCGCGGAGGGGTGGGATCATGACCCGTGCGTCGGCAAGCCGCCCGGACTGGGTCGGGCGGACGAGGTGGGGGCCGAGCAGCGGCTGGAGAGGCGCCGGGATACAAGCCCGGAAGTGAGGGGTCGCGCAGGGGCGCACGAGGAACGGAACGGGAATGTCAGCCGTCGCGTGTGGCGCGGCTGGGTGCCACAGGCAGGGACGTTACGAAAAGCCTGAAGCAGGATCATTCGTTGGAAGGAATGGTGTCCCCGGCGGGATTCGAACCCACGGCCCCGGGATTAGGAATCCCGTGCTCTATCCTGCTGAGCTACGGAGACACGCAGGCGTACAGTAGCGCCCCCGCGGCCGGCGGCAAAGGCCCGCCGGTTGCCTCAGCGCCGCCGGAAGCGCTCCACGGCCGAGACGAGCGCCGTCCGCACCCCCGGCTCCAGGGCGGAGTGGCCGGCATCGGGCACGACGGTGAGGCGGGCCATGGGCCAGGCCTCGGCCAGCTCGAAGGCGGAGGTGGGCGGGCAGACCATGTCGTAGCGGCCCTGCACGATCTCGGCCGGCACATGGGCCAGCCGGTCCATCCGGGCGAGCAGTCCCTCGGGCGGGAGGAAGAGGTCGTGGGCGAAGTAGTGCGCCTCGATCCGCGCGAGGCCGAGGGCGGAGCGGTCCTGGGCAAAGGAGGCGACGATCTCCGGGCTCGGCAGCAGGGTGCTGCACAGCCCCTCGTAGTTGCTCCAGGCCCGGGCGGCGGCGAGGTGGACGGTCGGGTCGGGATCGGTCAGCCGCCGGAGATAGGCGCCGAGGAGATCGTGGCGCTCGGCGGCCGGCACGTGCTCGGCGAAGGCGGCCCAGGCGTCGGGGAAGACGCGGCGCAGGCCGTAGAGGAACCAATCCACCTCGTCCGCGCGGCCGAGGAACACGCCGCGCAGCACGCAGCCCGCCACGCGCTCCGGAAAGGACTGGGCATAGGCGAGGGCGAGGGTGGAGCCCCAGGAGCCGCCGAAGAGCAGCCAGCGGTCGATGCCGAGGAAGCGGCGCAGCGTCTCGATGTCCTGCACCAGCAGGGGGGTCGTGTTCTCCCGCAGCTCGCCCAGCGGGCGGGAGCGGCCGGCGCCGCGCTGGTCGAAGATCACCACGCGCCAGTGCTGGGGGTCGAAGAAGCGGCGGTGAACGGCGCCCGCGCCGGCACCCGGCCCGCCATGCAGGAACAGCACGGGCTGGCCGCGGGGATTGCCCACCTGCTCCCAGTACATGACGTGCCCGGGCCCGCCCGACCCGGTGTGGGTCAGCGGCAGCAGCCCGGTTTCATAGGGTGCGATATCGGGGAAAAGGTCGCCGCGCGGCATGGCCTCTGTTTGGCGCAAGGGATGGCGGTGGCGCAACGGGTGCGATCGTCGCGATGCCGCGTTTTGACGGATCATCGGCCCTTCGCGCAGGGCCCGCGCGCACCTAAGTTTACGGCGTGATGTCACGCCCCACGCCCGGCCCGTTCCACGCCGCCCGAAATGGCCCCCAGCCGGGCCCACGAACCGGCGCCGCGCGCCCGGCCGAGGTGCGCTGCGCTGTCTGCGGCACGGAGAGCCGGCAGTCCCGCTTCCGCCCCGTCCCGCCCGAAGGCGCGCCGGACCTCGACCTGCGCCCGGGGGAGCCGCTGCGGGGGACCATGGCCTCCTGGCTGCAGCAGTGCCCGCATTGCGGCTATGTCGCGCCGGAGATCGCCCATGCCCATCCCGCCGCGATCGAGGCCGTGGGAACGGCGCCCTTCCGCGCGCTGATCGCGGACGCGACCCACCCGCCGCTCGCCCGGCGCTTCCTCGCCTATGCCTATGTGCTGGAGGAGACGGGCGCGCTGCACGCGGCGGCGGAGGCCACGCTCCAGGCGGCCTGGGCGGCGGATGACGCGCGCAAGCCCGACCTCGCCCGCGCCTGGAGAGGGGAGGCGGTCGCCCTCTGGCGCGCCGGCCCGCCGCTGGATGCCGAGCAAACCGTGCGCGTGGTCGATGCGCTCCGCCGCGCCGAGGCCTTCGAGGATGCGGGCACAACCGCCGACCAGCTCGCCGCCACCCACCCGCCAGATGCGGTGGCGGGCGTGATCGCGCTGGAGCAGCGGCTGATCGCCATGCGCGACGCCGGCCGCCACACCGTGGCCAGCGCCCTGCCTCCCCCCTCACGCCGGCCCCATGCCAGCCAGACGAGCATCGCGCGGCGCGGGACGAGCCTCTGGGACCGCATCAAGGGCTTCTGGCGGCGCGGCTGAAGGGCCTGACATGGCTGGGGCGGCCTTGTCGGATTTATGCGGGGTGGTTTAGGTTACGTTATAACGTTCGGAGCCCACCCATGCAGCGCCGTGCCCTGCTCGCCGCCCTGTCGCTTCCCGCGATCCGCCCCGCCTTCGCCCAGGCCGCGCTGCCCGTCGTCGCGAGCTTCTCCATCCTCGGCGACCTCGTCCGCCAGGTCGCGGGGGAGCGGCCGCTCGCCCTCGTCACCCTTGTCGGGCCGGACGGCGACGCGCACGACTTCCAGCCCCGCCCCTCGGACGCCGAGAAGCTGCGGGGCGCCGCCGTGCTCGTCCGCAACGGCCTGGGATACGACGACTGGCTCGGGCGCCTCACCAATGCCGCGGGCTTCCGCGGCCAGACGGTGACGGCGAGCGGCGGTGTCACGGTCCGGGCCTCCGAGGGCGGGCATGACCACGGCCACTCGCATGACAGCGGCGCCTCGCGCCGCCGCACCCATGCCGTGGAACCCTCCCGCACGCCGGACCCCCATGCCTGGGGGGATCCGCGCAACGTCCAGCTCTATGTCCGCGCTATCGCGGCCGGGCTCTCCTCGGCCGATCCCGGCAATGCGGCCCTCTACGCCCGCAACGCCTCCGCCTATACCGCCCGGCTCGCGGCGCTCGATGCCGAGATGCGCGCCGCCGTCGGCGCGGTGCCCGAGGCCCGGCGCAAGGTGGTCACCAGCCACGACGCCTTCGGCTATTACGGCGCTGCCTACGGCATCCGCTTCCTCGCTCCCCAGGGCATCAGCACGCATTCCGAGCCCTCCGCCTCCGATGTGGCGGCCCTCATCCGCCAGATCCGGGCAGAGGGGATCACGGCCGTCTTCGTCGAAAACATGCACGCCACCACCACGCTCGACCGCCTGGCGCGGGAGGCCGGGCTGCGCCCGCGCGGCCGCCTCTATTCCGACGCGCTCTCCCCGCCCGACGGCCCTGCCCCGACCTATGAGGCGCTGATCCGGCACAATACCGGCCTGATCGTCCCGGCCATGCGGGGGGACGCCTGATGCGCGCGCTCTTCCTCACGGCCGCCCTCGCGGCCGCCGCGCTGCCCGCCGTGGCGCAGGTGGCGGCCGCGCCCGAGGCCGGGGTGAACCTCTATCCCCAGGTCGCGGGGGAGGCCGACCTGCGCCTCTTCTCCCTCTCCACCACCTCCGCCACGGACCGGCGCCAGCGGGGCACGAACATCTTCGCCCGGGGCGAGATCGCGACCGGCTTCTTCCTCTCGCCCGAATGGTCTGTTCAGAACGTCATCCACATCGAGCCGGTGGGCGAGACGGAGCCGAACGGCGGCACCGCCGGTTTCCGCTACCAGGCGGCCTATATCGAGCAGCTCCGCCTGGACTGGCGGCCGACGGACCGGCTGACGGTCTATGGCGGCAAGTTCTCCGCCCCCTTCGGCCGCGGGCACCACGACTTCCCCGGCCTGCTGCTCGATGTCCGGGCGCATGAGGTCTACCTCATCCGCGAGAGCGTCGGCTTCGGCGGCACGGCGACCTACATCTCCGATGCCCGCTACGGGGACCACGACATCTCCGTGGCCGTTTTCGGCTTCGATACGAGCCCGCTCAGCGAGACCGCCTTCACCCGCAAGCGCTGCTGCGAGGGCGACTTCGAGCGCTTCTCCCGCAACTCGCGGCGGCAAGGCGGGCCAGGGAACACGGGGCAAATGGACAACGTCGCCATCGCCCTGGACGGCGACAACATGCCCTTCCTGCCCAACACCTCCTACCATCTCGCGCTTCTCTCGCGCGGGCCGGGGGTGGACGGGACGAAGCGGGAGACGGGCTTCGTCGCCGGGCTGCGCCACGAGATCCGCTGGGCGCAGGACACGCGCACCCTTCTCTTCGGGGAATTCGTGCAGTTCCGCGGCGCGGGCGGCAACCCGCGCGAGGCCGGGCCGGAAATTCTCGACGACTTCGGCGGGAGCACGGGCGAGTTCACCGAGGTCACGTCCAGCGAGCGGCGCCGCTTCACCACGGTCGGGGCCCGGACCCGGCACGGCCCCTGGCGGGCCACGGTCGGCTTCCAGCGGGACGAGCGGAAGCGGACGGAGAATCCCGTGCCCCGCGCGAGCTATTTCGAGGCCTCTGTCGGGCGCGACCTGCCCCTGAACTTCCGCCTCGATGTCGGCTACCAGCGCACGGTCGGCGGCGAGAGCCGCGAGGACAAGGCCGACGCGGTCATCGCCGTGCTGGGCTGGCGAGCCCGCTTCTGAAGGCCTTGTGATCGTCCCCGGTGCCTGACCGCCGCCGCGCCCCCGCGTTCCAGCAGCGGTCTCACAGGACAGACAGGTCATGACGGATATCAGCAGCATCCAGGAGCATGCCGAGGTGATCGGCGCCGACGGCGTCCATGTCGGCACGGTCGACCATGTGGAGGGCGACCGCATCAAGCTCACCAAGAACGACTCGCATGACGGCAAGCACCACTACGTCTCCGCCGGCCTGGTCGCCGGGATCGAGGACGGCCGCGTGCGCCTCTCGGCCAATGCCGATGTGGCGCTGACGCTGGAAGACGACGCCTGACAGGGCGGTCCGGCGCGGGGAAGGGGCAAGCCTCCCCCGCGCCGGGCCGTTCTGCTAACTCTCCTTCATGTTCCGTATCTGGATCGCCGCCGGCGCGCTCGCCGGCCTCCTGGCCGTCGGCCTCTCGGCCTATGCCGCCCACGGGCTGGCGCTGGACCCCGCGCGCACGCGCATGGTGGACAACGCGCTGACCCAGCAGGGCTGGCACGCCCTGGCCCTCATCGCCACCGGCATCATGGCGGATCGCTGGGGCGGCTGGCTGGTGAACGGCGCCGGGGCCGCCTTCCTGGCGGGGATGCTGCTCTTCTGCGGGGCCGTCTGGACCGTGGCGATCACCGGCCGCAGCCTCGGCTCCGTCGCGCCCACGGGCGGGATGCTGCTGATGCTGGGCTGGCTCCTGCTGGCCGTCTCGGCCCTGACCAACCGCGCATGATCCGCTCCGCCTATCTGGCGGCGGAAGGGTTCGAGGCGGATCTGGCGGAGGACCTGCGCCGCGCCGGGCGGCGCCTCGGCGGCTGGCACGGGCCGCTCGCCCTCTCCCTCGATCCTGCCCCCGAAGGCCCGAACGCCACGCCCTGGGCCCTGGATGTCTGGGACGCACCGCGGGAAATCCCGGTGCCCTCCATCCGCGCCGCGGCCGACGCGCTGCGCGCGATCCAGCGCAACTGGGCGCTGCTGGACGTGCTGCACCACCGCCGCGCCGCCCTCATCCGCGACGCCCTGCCGCCGCTGCGCCCGAAGCCGATCGCCTTCCCCCAGATGCCGCCGACCTCCCATCTCGGGGCCTGGACGCTGCTCGCGCAGGACCGGCTCCTCGCCAGCCCGACGAAGAGCAGCCCCTTCGTGAACGGCGCGCCGGTCTTCATCGAGGACCGGGAGGGGCCGCCCAGCCGGGCCTATCTCAAGCTGTGGGAAGCCCTGACCCGCATCGGCCGCTGGCCCGGGGCTGGGGAGCACTGCCTCGACCTCGGCGCCGTGCCGGGCGGGTGGAGCTGGGCGCTGGCGCGGCTCGGCGCCGAGGTCACGGCCGTGGACAAGGCCGAGATGGACCCCGGCGTCGCCGCCCTGCCGAACGTGACTGTGCGGAAGGAGAGCGCCTTCGGCCTCGATCCTTTCCCGGTGGATTGGCTGTTCAGCGACGTCATCTGCTACCCCGCCCGTCTCCTCGGCCTTGTGCGGCGATGGATGGAGGCAGGGGCGGCGCGGAACATCGTGGTGACCATCAAGTTCCAGGGCGTGACGGACCATGACACCGCTGCCGCCTTCGCTGCCATCCCCGGCGGACGGGTGTTCCACGGCGGCTACAACAAGCACGAGCTGATGTTCGCCTGGCCTGCCTGATCCGCCGGGGCGGGCAGGTTCAGGGCGCGTCGGCGCCGATCGGCTCGGCCACCTTGCGCGGGATGCTGCCTTTCCAGGCCCCCTCCCGCGCCGCCCAGGCCCGGGTGAACTCCGCGCCGAGAAGGAAGACCTGCGCGGAGTAGTAGACCCAGACGAGGACGACGATCAGCGCGCCCGCCGCGCCATAGCTCTCGGCCATGCCGCTGCCGCCGATATACCAGCTGATGATCTGCTTCCCCAGGCTGAAGAGGAAGGCGGTGATAACCGCGCCCACCGCCACGTCCCGCCAGGCCAGCTCCCGGTCCGGCAGGATCTTATAGATGGCGGCGAAGAGCAGCGAGACCATGCCGAGGCTGACGATGAAGTTCATCACCTTCAGCAGGACCTCCAACGCCGGCAGGAAGCCGGTGATCCAGCCGCCGAAAGCCGAGAGAAGGGCCGAGACGAGCAGCGAGACGAGGAGGAGGAAGCCTGTCGCCCCCACCAGCCCGATCGAGAGGGCGCGGGCCCTGACGAGGGCGGTGACGGAAACCGGCCGCGCCTCGGCCTGCCAGATGACGTTCAGCGCGCCCTGAAGCTCGGCGAAGACGCCTGAGGCCGTGACGAAAAGGATGCCGAAGCCGATCAGCGCGGCGAGGCCCTTGCCGCCGGTCTCGCCGGAGCTGCCCTTCATCACCTCCACGATCGCCTGTCCCCCCTCCTTGCCGACGAGGCCGGTGAGCTGCGCGGAGACGGCCTCGTTCACCATCGTCTGGCCGAAGAAGAAACCGGCGATGGCGACGGAAACGACGAGCAGCGGCGCAATGGAAAAAAGGGTGTAGCAGGCAATGGCGGCACCCCGCGTCATCGCCTCATGCTCGACGAAGCCTGAGAGCGCGTCCTTGATGAGCCTCCACGCCCTGCCGAACATTTCCGCTTCTAAGGCCTCCTGCTGCGTCAGGGTGAGAAGCGGGAAGCATGGCCCCGGTTGCAAGGCGGGAAGAAGCTTCGCGCCGGTGTGGCTGCCGAGCCGCCGAGCCGGGCGGGAAGGGCGGCCCTAGCCCGCCTTCTTCCGCCGCGGCGCCCCGCGTGAGGCCGTGCGGGTGGCGCGCTTGTCCGGGTCGTAGCCGCCGCCGCCCGGCCCCAGGGGCTTGGGTCGCCAATCTGCCTTGCCCCGGGCCTCGTGTCCGGAGGGGGGAGGGGCGTCCAGCCCGAGCTCCAGGTTCTCCAGCCGCTTGATCTCGTCGCGCAGCCGGGCGGCCGTCTCGAACTCCAGGTCGGCGGCGGCGGCGCGCATCCGGCGCTCCAGCTCCGCGATGCTGGCGCGGAGGTCCTTGCCCACGAACTCGGCCGTGGCGTCGCCCTCCACCGCCTCGACCGTGACGTAGTCCTGCTCGTAGACGGATTGCAGCACGTCGGCGATGTCGCGGCGGATGGTCTGGGGCGTGATGCCGTGCGCCTCGTTCCAGGCCATCTGCTTCGCGCGGCGGCGCTCCGTCTCCTCCAGCGCGCGGCGCAGGCTGTCCGTCATCTTGTCGGCGTAGAGGATCACGCGGCCCTCGGCATTGCGCGCGGCGCGGCCGATGGTCTGGATGAGGGAGGTGGTGGAGCGGAGGAAGCCCTCCTTGTCCGCGTCCAGGATCGCCACCAGCCGGCATTCCGGGATGTCGAGGCCCTCGCGCAGCAGGTTGATGCCCACCAGCACGTCGAAGACGCCGCGGCGGAGGTCCCGGATGATCTCGATGCGCTCGAGCGTGTCCACGTCGGAATGGAGGTAGCGGACCTTGATGCCCGTCTCCGTCATGTACTCCGTCAGGTCCTCGGCCATGCGCTTGGTCAGCGTGGTCGCGAGCACGCGGCCGCCCTGGGCGATCACCTCGCGGCACTCGGCGAGAAGATCGTCCACCTGGCGCTCGACGGGGCGGATCTCGGTGGTGGGATCGACGAGGCCGGTGGGGCGGATGACCTGCTCGGCGAAGCTGCCGCCGGTGCGCTCCATCTCCCAGGCGCCGGGGGTGGCGGAGACGAAGAGCGTCGCCGGGCGGAACTGTTCCCACTCCTCGAACTTGAGGGGGCGGTTGTCCATGCAGGAGGGCAGGCGGAAGCCGAAATCGGCCAGCACGGACTTCCGCGCGAAGTCGCCCCGCGCCATGCCGCCGATCTGCCCGATGGTGACGTGGCTCTCGTCCACGACCAGCAGCGCGTTCTCCGGCAGGTACTCGAAGAGGGTCGGGGGCGGCTGGCCGGGGCCGCGGCCGGAGAGGTAGCGGGAGTAGTTCTCGATGCCTTTGCAGGCGCCGGTCGTCTCCATCATCTCGATGTCGAAGGTGGTGCGCTGCTCCAGCCGCTGGGCCTCCAGCAGCTTGCCCTCGGATTGCAGCCGCGCCAGCGTGACGCGAAGCTCCTCCTTGATGTCGCGGATGGCCTGGATGAGCGTCGGGCGCGGGGTGACGTAGTGGCTGTTCGCGTAGATCGCGACGCGCTCCATCTCGCCCGCCACCTCGCCCGTCAGCGGGTCGAACTCCCGCAGCCCGTCCACCTCGTCCCCGAACAGGCTGATGCGCCAGGCGCGGTCCTCAAGGTGGGAGGGCCAGACATCCACCGTCTCCCCGCGCAGGCGGAAGGTGCCGCGCTGGAAGGCGGTGTCGTTGCGGCGGTACTGCAGCTCGACCAGCGCCTTCACCAGCACGTCCCGGTCGATCCGGCCGCCGAGCTCCAGCTTCACGGTCATGTTGCCGTAGGTCTCGACCGAGCCGATGCCGTAGATGCAGGAGACCGAGGCGACGATCACAACGTCCCGCCGCTCCAGCAACGCCTGGGTGGCGGAGTGGCGCATACGGTCGATCTGCTCGTTAATCTGAGCGTCTTTCTCGATATAGGTGTCCGTCCGCGGCACATAGGCCTCGGGCTGGTAGTAGTCGTAATAGGAGACGAAGTACTCGACCGCGTTCTCGGGGAAGAAGGACTTCATCTCCCCGTAGAGCTGGGCGGCGAGCGTCTTGTTCGGCGCGAGGATGAGGGTCGGGCGCTGCACCGCCTCGATCACCTTCGCCATGGTGAAGGTCTTGCCCGAGCCGGTGACGCCGAGCAGCACTTGGTCCCGTTCCTGCCGCTTCAGCCCCTCCACCAGCTCTCCGATGGCGCGCGGCTGGTCGCCGGCGGGCTCATAGGGGGAGACGACCTTCAGGGCCTTGCCCCCCGCCGGCGCGGGCCGGCGGATCGGCTGGAACAGGATCGGCGGGAGGGTATCCATGGTCCCCGGAACATAGGGGGGACGGGGCGGGTTTTCAGCCCTTTTCGGCCGGGCCGGGGAAGAGCTCAGCCGGGGTCTAAGGCATAGCGGGCGAGGGTCTGCCGCGCCTTCTCCACGTCGAAGTCGGGGCGGCGCTGGAAGACGGAGAAGTCCTCCGCGATGGCCAGCTCCCGCGCGAAGCCGCGCACGACATGGTACTCGCGGTGGGAGCTGAAATCATGCATCACCAGCACCGCGTCCGGCCGGCAGCGGAGCAGGACCTGCATGGCGCAGGCCACGCGGAACCGGCCATCCACCATGTAGAGGTCGGCAGCTTCGGCGCCCGGTATCGTCCAGGGAGCCTCATGATAGCCCGGCTAGCGGTCCCGGGTGGCAGGATCCGTAAGGCGTCCCCAGTCGCCGGTCGGGCCGATATCGGCATGGAGCAGGCGCGGCTGCGTCCAGCCCGGCCGGGAGGCACAGGCCCGCGCCACCTCGTCCAGCCATTCGGTGGATGCATCGACCGAGACGACCGGCCCTTCAACCAGGGAGGCAGCAAGGCAGGTGCTGCCTCCCGCGCCGAGTTCCACATAGCTGCGGGCACAGCGAACGACACTCTCAGACGCGGGGGACAGGGACGGGGTAGGCGTCTTCGCTCACGGGACTATCGCGCAGGGTGGGAGGCGAGCTTAGTGCATCCTCGGCCCGCGCGCGCCGGGTTACCTGGACCTCGGCTGCCACCCCGCTCAGGCCGCGGCGGGCTCGGCGAGGTGGCGGGCGAAGGCGTCGCGCGTCGCGGCCATGGCCTGGGCGGCGTTCTCCGCGTGCCGGCGAGCGGCCTTCTCCTGGCTGTCGACCTCGTCGACGGCCTCGGCCGCTGCCTCCGCGCTCTCGGCGAATCCGTCGCGCAGCTCCTCCAGCCAGGCTTGCACCTCCTCGGCATCGCCGGCTTCCCGCAGCTGGGCGACCACGGCGTCCACCTCCCGTGCCATGCGGTCCGGGCTCGCGCCGCGCTGCATCACGGCGCCGAGCCGGTTGAAGGCCACGCGCGGGGGAGAGGGCGCGCGACGCTGCGCGGCCTGGGCTGGCTTGGAGGCCATGGTCGACTCTTCCTGGTTGTCGGTGATGATCCCGGCCAATATAGTTGCTGTTCGAGCTTTGTTCCAGAGTCCGCCTCTTCTGAACCCCGCCGGGGCGGGCTTCGCTTGGCGTGCGGTATGGTCTAGAAGACGGGCTCGGCCCTGCCGGGTTAGCACAGCGGTAGTGCAGCGGTTTTGTAAACCGAAGGTCGGGGGTTCGATCCCCTCACCCGGCACCGCCCTGCCTCAGGGCCAGGGCCGGATGCGCCCCGCTCTGGAGCCCTAGCTCCCCTTGGGAAGGCTGGGCAGGCCCTCGAACTCGTCGAAGCGGGTCTGCGCGACGCGAGCGGCCAGATGGGCGGCGATGAGCGCCCCGAGGATGGTCGGGAACAAGATCAACATGGGAAGCATTCCTTCCGGTCGGCCCCCTCATCCCGCGCGACGGGGTGGGCACAGTGATGGAGTCGCGTGTGCCGGTCCCTTTCGGGGACGATGGGGCTGCATGCGGGGATGCAGCCGCGTCCGGCTGAGAGTTCAGGCAGTGCCGACCGTTGCGAAGCCGTCCCGGTTGGTGGCGCGAACGACGGCGGCGAAGAGGCGCAGCGCCTCCGGCCCGCCCTGGTCCAGCAGGGTGCCGGACTCCATCTCGGCGGCCAGTAGTTCGGCATGCTCGGCCAGTGTTTCCGCCGCCCGGCGCAGGGCCTCACGCGACAGCGTCAGCTGCAGCTCGTCGGGCAGGGCGTGCCACGCGCTCGGGACATGCGCGCTCTCCCCGGAGTTTTGGACGGAGTGCACGGGTGGTTTTCCTTTTCCGGAAGCCCTCCTGGCACGGTGTCGCCCCTCTCGGGTGCAAGTCCGCACTCTCCGCCCGATAGGTTAACCCTTGGTGAGCGCCGGGGGATCTGGCCGGATATGCCCGGCCCGCCTCGCCGGATTCACACGAATCGTGCGGTGGCCTCGCCCAGCAGGTCGAAGCCGGCCGTCACCTCGCAGGGGCCGTCCAGCCAGATGACCGGGGTGACCGAGCCGAGGAACACGACCTGCCCCGCCCGGAGTCCGCCGAACATCTCCGCCGCCGGGGAGGAGGCGAGCCAGGCGAGCGCCTCCATCGGGTGGCCCAGCAGCTCGGCGCCCGTGCCTGCCGCCCGCTCCACGCCGTCCACCAGCAACCGGCCGCGCGCCGCCGGCAGGTCCAGGCCCGGCCAGCCCGAGGCGGGAGCGCCGGTCACCCCGCCAGCATGGAACACGCTGTCCGCGATGAGCCCGGGCGCGCCGAGCGCGATGAAGTCGCCGTAGCGCTGGTCCACCACCTCGATGGCGGCGAAGACGTGCTCCACTGCATCCTCGACCGATTCGCGGGTGTGGGCGCCATGGGCGATGTCGCGGCCGAGCCGGATGCCGATTTCGCACTCCACTCCGGGTTGATGGAGGTCGGCGAAGCGGAAACGCCCGGAGCCCGCCGCGATTCCCTCGGCCGGGCAGAAGCCTGCGCAGGGATGCTCCAGGCCGAGATAGGCCTGCATCCCCTTCGCCGTCGCGCCGATCTTGAAGCCGGCCGGGGGAACCGCGCCTATGGCCTGCGCGAGGCGGAACTGCAGCGCGTAGCCCGCCGCCACATCGGCCGGCGCCTCCGCCCCGAGGTCGGGAAAGCCCCGGCGCGCGCGGCGGTCGGCCAGGATCCGCGCGGCGACCGGGTCCGTCGCGCCCGGCCGATCTCCCGGCGCGGCCATCAGGCCCGCCCGATCTCGTAGAGGGCCACCGCGGCGGCGGCGGCCACGTTCAGGCTCTCCATGGCCTCACCGATCGGGAGCCGCACCAGCTCGTCGCAGGTCTCGCGCTGGAGGCGGCGCAGCCCGCCGCCCTCGGCGCCCAGCACCAGCCCCACCCGGCGGTCCGACGGCTTGGCCTCGGCCAGGGTCCGCGTCGCCTCGCCGGCCAGCCCCATCACCCAGGCGCCGCCGTCCTGGAGGTGCCGGATGGCGCGGGCGAGGTTCACCTCCCGGACCATCGGCACGATCTCCAGCGCCCCCGAGGCGGCGCGGGCCAGCGCGCCCGTCTCCGGCGGCGCGTGCCGGTCCTGCACCACCACGGCCGCGGCGCCGAAGGCGGCGGCGGAGCGGAGGATGGCGCCCACGTTCCGGGGGTCGGTCACCTGGTCCAGCAGCAGCACCGGGCCGGGGGAGGCGGCCAGCGCATCGTCCAGCGCCACCCCGGGCAGGGGCTCGGCCAGCAGCGCCGCCCCCTGGTGGATGGAATCCTCGGGCAGGAAGGTGTGGAACCGGGCCCGGTCCTCCACCCGCTCGGGCTGGAGCTTGCGGGCGGCGAAGCTGCCGGGCGGCAAGCGGGCCGTCAGCGCCGCCTCGGCATCGGGGGTGAGCAGCAGGCGGCGCAGGCGGCGGCGCGGGTTCAGGATCGCGGCCGCCACGGCGTGCAGACCGTGCAGCCAGATGGTGTTGGCGGGGGCGCGGTCCTCCTCCCGGCGCGCCGCCGGATCGGGACGGGGGCGCGGCGAGTCCGTGCCCTCGCGACGCGGGGCGCCCTGGCGCGGGCCGCGCTCCTCCCCGGGCTTGGCGCCGAACCGGGCCTTGTGCGGGGCCACCGGCGACTTGCCGGGGGCGCGGAAGCCGGGCTGGCCGCCGCGCGGGGCCTCATCGGCCGGGGGAGCGGCGCCCTTCCAGCCTCGCTTGCCGTCGAAGGCGCGCGGGCGCGGGGGCTGGCCGTTGGGGCCGCCAGGGGAGGCGCCGCCCTGGGACGGGCCACCATGGGGCTGGAAGGAGCGGGGGCCTTGCGGCCTGCGGGGTGGTGACATGGCGGCATCCTGCAAATCGCGGCGCCCATCGCAAGCGCCCCGTGCCTGCCGCCCGTGCTTGCTGACCCGCACGCATCACGTTGACAGCCTCACCACTTCTCGGATAGTCCGCCGGCTCCCGCCCGTTAGGGTTGGGGACACCCTGTGGAGGGGTGCCCGAGTGGCTAAAGGGGACGGACTGTAAATCCGTTGGCTCGCGCCTACGTTGGTTCGAATCCAACCCCCTCCATGTGTCCCATTCCCCCGACAGGCGCGGTGCGCGCGGCGGTTCATCCCGAATCGCGGGTCCAGTGGGCGGGTGTAGCTCAATGGTAGAGTTCCAGCCTTAATGCGCCCCCAATAAAAGCGTCCAAGTGCCGCTGACTCCTCAGGTTGGGGCGTCCCGACTTGAACAGAATCCGCTCCTCCCGCTTAGTTCAAGTTGGAGAGGAGGCGAGGGTATGAGGGGCTGGGTTCGAACTGTGTTCGTCATAGGCGACCAAGCGGTCGCCGAAGGGGTCCCCGCGGCCCTTCTGGGAACGCCTTTCATCATTGATGAGACTGGCGAGCCAAACCAATGGACCAACGAGTACCTGCTCGCACGCCGAAACGGCGACTGGTCGCCAGTGGCACCCATTCAGGGTAAGTACATCATCCTCGAAGGAGGTTCGGCGGACCGGGCGAGCGTCGGATTTCTATTGAACCGCGCCTATCAGTTAGATGTGTTTCGCCGCTGGTGTGCCGAAGAAAATCTCGCGTTTTCGGATGTGACTGGCGCAGACCTCGATAAATTCGGCGACTATCTAGAGAGCGGTCCTAATCCTGCAAATGGGTGGAGGCAGGGCGGCGACGGTCTCCAACTGAAATCAATAAATCAGTATCTCATTTCGGCCATCGACCTGCTGAAATTTGGGGTGCGGCGAGGATTTCGAAAAGATCTGCGCCTGAAGATGCGAAAAGTTCGGAACCCACGCGGAGCGCGTGGGAAGACTACGTTGCAACCGAGCGTTCTTCGCCGCGTCCACCCCAACGAAATCACAGCCTGGTACACTGAAGAACAAATTGGAACCTTCATTGAGACGCTCGAAACCGCTTCCATGCGGCTAGCAGCCCGCATCTACCATGGAATGGGTTTGAGGCTGAGGGAGGCACTAGATCTCAAGACAACAGATTTTCCGGCGCTTGCCGATTTTAGGCGGGATCCAGCTCGACGGCGGATTAGAGTTGTCGGGAAGGGCGACAAGGAACGGTGGGTGGAAATTGATGAGAAGCTGCTGCGGACGGTTCATCGGTATTGTGAATTCGACCGACGGTTGCTTGAACGAAAGCTGAATCAGAAGCACGACGTGCTTCTGCTTGGGATCGGTGAGGATGGCCGAGCCAGTCCATTGAAGCCAAGGCTCGTTCAGAAAGCATTCGTGAAGGCTCGTCAGAAAGTGGGTTTTGCGGCGCTCTCTCCTCACCTGCTTCGTCACCACTACGCCGCACATTTCCTCTTGCGTGCCTGGAAAGTCGGTTCCAAGGCGGCCGAGGGCGGGTTCGTGAGCTACGAGCGAAACGTAGGGCAGGCGCTTTTGTCGGCGGACCTTATGCGCCTGAAGCAAAATCTCGGGCACGCCGACCTAAGAACAACATTTGAATATCTGAATGCCCTCTCCTTCTTGCTCGGCTCCGATATACCCGAAGCCTACGAAACTGAGTTGGACGCATCCGAGTGGGGGGATCGCGCCGCATGAACTTCATGGTCAGCGGCAAACACACCGATAAGGTGACAAAAGAGACCACCCGATGGCAAAAGCCGATTCTGGCGTCTTTGGCGGAAGGGAATGAGAGATTTCGCGGACGTCCCCTCCTAGCCCAACGAATATTGCCGGGATTTCAGGATCTTCACTGCGAACTGACGCAGAGGAGCGCGGAACGTTCACTTGCAAACCTCCAGTACTTTTGGCTGTTTCTCGACGATCAGGAGAGGGCTTCCGCTCTGCTGGATGTCAGCTCCCATCTCAGGGTGGACGATCTAAGTTGGCTGATGCTTGAGGGGGTGTGGCGAAACTTCATCTCGTGGCTTCGGGAAATCCCAGAGAGCAGGCTTTGTAAACGCAGCAAGTATAACATCAATCAAGGAACCTACGCGGTCTTTCGCCGATCTTTTGAGCTGGCCGTCGAACTCGGCGAGACGGACCGCGACACACTTGATATCTACATTTACTTTCGGTCAGATAATAAGGGCGCCTACGGTGATGACGTCCTCAGCTTTGAGGAGGCGAAGAGTGCCTTTCGGCCACTGGCGCGAATCTGGAGGCGAATAGTTCACCGCACGACGGATGCACGCAGACTCGCCGCTGAAGGCGTAAATCCGATGACGGGCAGCAGCGGCGCTAATCGCTGGAACGGCGGGGGATGGCACAGGCCCGAGAACTGCCTGTGGGTCACGGAGCGGTTCCTGCCCTTCTCCGGTCTTGGGTTGGATCCGGCGCTGCCGTCCCGAGTCAAGGGCGGCATGCGGACGCCCGTACCCGCTTCGCTCATCATCCCGGAAATCGCCAAGAGCACCACCGGGACGCACGCTTACGCCACAACCAGGTTCCTCGGCCTTCCGGAGCTCACCATTGCCTTTGCGATGGTGACCATGAAGACGGGGCTCAACCCGGACACGCTCAGCCGGATGACGGTGGACCACTGGAGCAGGCCGGATCCCCTAAATCCGGAGAAGCGGGCGATTCTCTACGGGCCTAAGCGGGTGGGCGATCGGCTGCAGCGGGTGTCCTCGTCGGTCGTCCGCAAGACC
Source organism: Muricoccus pecuniae (assembly GCF_014199205.1). Lineage (GTDB taxonomy): Bacteria > Pseudomonadota > Alphaproteobacteria > Acetobacterales > Acetobacteraceae > Roseomonas > Roseomonas pecuniae. The sequence continues at coordinate 31,724 of NZ_JACIJD010000010.1, forward strand.
GACGCATACCAAATCATCAAGTTCGTCATCGAAATCCAAGAGCCGATCCGCAGGCGCCTCATGGAGATCGCGCAGGAAACCGGAGACCCTGAAATAAAACGGAGGGCTTCCTTGATCTGGATAGGGGTCCTCAACGGCGCCTTGTTCGATTTCCTTCCAGCCCCCTACAACTTCTACAAAGCACATCGCTTCCTCGACACCCTCTTCGAGACGGCTGGTGTGCTGCGTGAGGACGGCAGCCCGCTCCGCTACCGGATGACGCAAGGAAGGGATGTCTGGGCGTCCTTCGTCTATCACCGAAGCGGCATGAACTACCTGCTCACCGCTCAGGCGCTGAGCCACACCACGCTCGGTGCGCTTCTCAACTACCTCGAGAAGAAGCAGCAGATCGTGCACGACCGCAAGCGCCTAGTCGATCTACAAAATAAGGTTTTCACTGACCTAAAGCAGGGACAATACGGACCACGCAGATACAGGGAAGGCTACACCGAGATGGCGATCACCGGCCTGAACTGCGTAGATACCCACAACCCCTCTCCAGAGGCAGATCCAGGGCACCGATCCGGTACAACCTGCCTCGCGCAGCGCTGCTTCCAATGCTGGAACTGGTACGCGACCAAGGAGAGCTTGCCGTATCTTATCCGCATCATCGCTGATCTCGAGGAACATCGGGAAACCATTTCCTTAGCTCTTTGGGAAACGAGTGATCATCCGCTGGAGTTAGCGCTGTACCAGCATATCGTCAGCAAATTCTCCGACCTCCATATCGCGGAAGCTAAGATAGCCGCGGGCCAACTGGAACCCATTGTGCAGACGTCGCTCTTCGTCGGCAAACATGTGACGAGGCGGACGACGTTATGAGCCTAGTCGATTTGGCCGATTTTTGGCGTTTATGCGGTCAGAATGGCTGGGGCGCCATGAGCGACCATGCTGCCTTACTGTACCCGCGGCCGGGAGAGCCTGCCTTCGACGACGATGCAGCATTCGAGAAAATCCCCATCTTTCCCGGACATCAATCCGATGTTCCAGTGCGTGCCGGTGACCGCGAGTGGACTTTACCGCTCGCTTGGCACCGCGAGTACGAAACCCGTCCTCTCTCGTATCTGACCTTCAAGTTTAATCTCTCTAACAAGCGCGGGCAGGATGAGGCAGTGAGATCCGCGGAGCTCTGCGTTAAGCGCTGCTTCTACCTGATCGTCTTCCATTCCCGCCGTCCGCTATCTCTCACTACGCTGAGAGGACGCCTTAAAATCCTCAAGTCATTCGGGAAGCGCGCTGTGAAGGAAGGCAAGGCCCTTGCCGAGCTGGACTACGCCGATCTCCTCGCAGCCATCGGGTGTTTGCCTTGGAAAGACAGGCAGGCGGTGGCCAGTGTCTACCACCAACTCAGGCTCTGGCGCGCCGCAACGCCGAAAACTTACTCCATGTTCGTGCCGCCGCCGTCGGTTGAGAGCCTTTGCGACGATGATTCCTATAACGGATTGGATACGGAGAATGTGAGAGACGACGAAGGCGAGCCGCTATCGAGGACATACCAGCCGTTCAGCGATGCCTTTGTGACTGCTGCAGGAGAGTTCTGTTTGTCGGTACTCGACGAGTTGCAGCCAGCAGTGGTCACCTGCCTTCGGGAGGTCATGTCGGTCCAGGAAGAGGATCGCATCGAGGCGCTCCCTGGCATTCTCGCGGGCCGCAAATGGCCGCTCGAACTCGAGGTGACGGGGGAGCAACAGCTGCGTGGAGTGGGGCACCTCTGCCAATTGGCTTGCATCTTCATCCTTTCGCTCGTGCTCGGCCCTCGCTGGAGTGAGGTGAGCGCGCTTCCCTTGGACGCCGTGAAGGGCAGCAACATCAAACCTGACGGCAGGACGCTGTGGGGGCTGACATTCAAGCTTTCTCAGTCCAGCGGTGGCGAGTGGCGCGACTGGCCCATCAGCAAGCGTCTCGCGGATTACCTGAACGCACAACGAGACTACGTTCAGCTCCTCGAGGGCGAAGGGTTCCGCTACCTCTGGAGGAATCACTCCTCCATCTGGGGATCTGGCCAGCCCCTTCGGCAGATCCATACTCCTCTTGTGAAGTTTGCGGATAAATACGGGTTCGCGGAACTGACGGACGGCAACGTCCATCACCACCGCTTCCGCAAGACAACTGCGCGCCTCATCGTCATCGCGCTCCATGGCGGCCCGATGGTCCTTAGACGGCTCTTTGGGCACGAGCACCTTGCCATGACGCTCCGCTACATCTTGGCGAACGAGTCAATCCTCATCGAACTGCGCGAGATCGCTGAGGAGGAACACCGACGCGCTGCTGCGCCGTTCATCGAGAAGAAGGATAAATTGGTCGGAGGCGGAGCCAAGGGGTGGGCGGCCGGTATCGAAGCCGTGGTGGCCTTGGCGGACGTTTTCGTCCCGGACGGTGCCCGTGACCAGGGCAAAGTCACCACGGATGACATCATCGACGTCGTTGCGAGCGGACCGGATGGTCTGTCGTTGAAACAGATCATCCCAGGTTTGGTGGCGTGCTTCAAACCGCGGGACGAGCCCGGCCTCTGCTGCAAGCACAACGAGCAACCCAACGTTTCGAAGTGCCAAGCCGAGTGCATGTGGCACCTCGTGATGCCCGAATACAGGGAAGCAGCACGTGCGAGCGTCGCGAGTTCCATCGTCCACCTTCGGGGAAAGGACGTCGGAAGCCCGCACTGGGTTCACTACAGCCACGTGATCAGGGAGAAGTTGGCGTTGTTCCCCGACCTCGCGGCCGAGTTCGTGAACGACCCGATCGTCGTTGACGTGCTGAATCGGGAGGAGGTGCACCATGCCGCGGGCTGAGGAAACCCAGAAGGCCGTACGAGACGCCATGGCAAAGTATGAAGCTATGGTCTTGCACGAGAAGAACTTCGATGCAGCCTCGCAGTCGCACAAGTATCCTCACGCCATCTCAGCGGCCGAGGTTCTCCGGATGGCGGGTATCCGATCCCGAACCACGTTGTCGGCTAGTTACCACGACACTTTGCGGCGCGAACTCGACGTCCTCATCGATTCCCTCAAACAGAAGTGCCGGAAGGGAAAGGCTGCCAAAAAGGTCGCCCAGGAAACTAGGCACCGCATCAACCGTGAGGACCAGCTCGCCCAGAGCATCATCGCGCTCCAATACAAACTTCTGGAGCAGCAGAAGAAGATCTTGGCTCAAGATAAGGAATTGGACGAGCTTCGGGGCAGAGAAACGATGGGAGCAACTGTGGTGAACCTGCGGCGCGCCCGGCGGGCGTCGAAGGCATCGGACGACGCGTGACAGGGGGCGGCACCCGCGTCCAGGCGAAGTGAGCTACCAAGGGGGGCGTCCGCCACCTTTCCCGGCACTCCGCTTGCGGGCACGTTCCTCTTCTCCTCCAGGGTGGCCGTCGCTCGGGGCAGAGCGCTGGACGTCTCCTAGAGGCGTGTGTCCGACAGGTCATGGCTCCGGCGCATTTCGCGTCGAGCGTCCTCCAGGCGCCGACCCGGACGTTTCACGCTACGGCCACCTCCTTGCCGTCCTCCGTCTCGACGAGCCAGACGTCCTTGGCCGCGTGTGGTTGCTACTCGGAAACCTCCGCCACCTCGACCATCGCGTCGGACGCCTCGTCCCAGGCGCTTGCCACGTCGCGCGTCCGTCGGCCGATGGGGAGGATGGCTACGGGCGACCGGTGGAAGGGCACCACGAGCATGTTCAGGCGATCCGGCAAGCAGCATAACTGGACCATGCGCCCTCATGGGCGCCCGCAATGGCTCGCGTAGGACCGAATGCCTTGCACCGGATCACGTCCCTGACCTGACCATCGTGATGGTCATCCTGCAGCCGACCTAAGATTCGCCGAAGCGAAACAGCCTGAGCATCCCCTGAACTCGACATGTCACAGCGCAGCCACCCGAGCCATTTCCACATTCATCGAAATGTCATTGACCAGGAGCGCAGCACCTCATACTTCGACTTTGCTAGGAAAGTGGAGAAGCAAGGGTGGAGCCCAAACAGGTAGTGGCGGCGCTGGGTGCACTGGCCCATGAGCATCGTCTGGCGGCCTACAAGCTGCTGGTGGAAGCTGGACCGGAAGGGTTGCCCGCAGGCGCCATCGCGGAGCGGCTCGGGACGCCGTCCTCGACGCTGACCTTCCACCTGCAGCAGCTCCTGCACGCCGGATTGGCCACCCAGCGCCGCGTCAGCCGACAGATCATCTACGCTATGGTCCCGGCGGCGATGAACGGGCTGGTGGGCTACCTGACCGAGAACTGCTGCGGCGGCGAGGCGATCTGCGCCCCGGCCTGCGACCCCGTGGCCGCGACGGTCCACTCCTGCAAGACAACAGCCGCCTGAGGAGGGCGACATGGAGCGCACCTACAACGTGCTGTTCCTGTGCACGGCGAACAGCGCCAGAAGCATCCTGGCCGAGAGCATCGTCAACGCTCGGGGCGAGGGGCGCTTCCGGGGGCACAGCGCCGGTTCCTTTCCACGTGGGCAGGTCAGGCCCGAAGCCGTCAGGCTGCTGCAGTCGCTCGGCCTCCCAACCGAGGGTCTCCGGTCGAAGTCCTGGGACGAGTTCGCCAGACCGGGCGCACCGGTCATGGATTTCGTATTCACCGTCTGTGACGACGCCGCGGGGGAAGTCTGCCCGGTTTGGCCCGGGCACCCTGTTTCGGCTCACTGGGGCATTCCGGACCCGGCTGCCGCCGAGGGAACCGAAGCCGAGGTGGCGTACGCCTACGCGGACGCGTTCCGGATGCTCGAGCGCCGCCTTGCCGTCTTCCTTGCCCTGCCCTTCGCGTCGCTGGACCGCATGTCCCTGACCAACCGTGTCCGTGAGATCGGCCGCTCCGCCCCCGCCACCAACGAGGACCACGCATCGTGACCGTCACGATCTACCACAATCCTGCCTGCGGGACGTCCCGCAACACGCTCGCCATCATCAGGAACAGCGGCGAGGAGCCCGAAATCATCGAGTACCTGAAGACCCCGCCCTCCCGGGACGAACTCGTCGACCTGATCCGCCGCATGGACATCCCGGTGCGCGACGTCCTGCGCCAGAAGGGCACTCCCTACGAGGAGTTGGGTCTCAGCAACCCAGACCTCACCGACGACCAGTTGCTCGACGCCATGATGGCGCACCCCATCCTCATCAACCGTCCCATCGTGGTGACGCCGCTCGGCGTGCGGCTGTGCAGGCCGTCTGAGGCGGTGCTGAACATCCTCCCGAACGAACAGCAGGGCGCCTTCACCAAGGAGGATGGCGAGAAGGTCATCGACGACCAAGGTCGGCGCGCGGCGCCGGGGAACGCGGCATGAGCGCCTCGGCACAGGGCGAGGCCGCCATCCAGCGGCGCCGGGAGGCGATGGGCACCTTCGAGCGCTACCTCACCCTCTGGGTCGCGCTCTGCATCGTGGCAGGCATCGCGCTCGGCGCCGTGCTGCCCGGCCCGTTCCGGGCGCTCGGCCGCATGGAGGTGGCGCAGGTCAACATTCCCGTCGCTCTCCTGATCTGGGCGATGATCGTCCCGATGCTGCTCCGAGTGGACTTCGCCGCCATGGGGCAGGTCACCCAGCACTGGCGCGGCATCGCCGTCACGGTCGGCATCAACTGGCTGGTGAAACCCTTCTCCATGGCTCTGCTCGGCTGGCTGTTCGTCGGCTACCTGTTCCGGCCCTGGCTGCCCGCGGGGCAGGTGGACAGCTACATCGCCGGGCTGATCCTGCTCGCCGCGGCGCCCTGCACCGCCATGGTCTTCGTATGGTCTCGCCTGACGGACGGCGACGCCAACTTCACCCTGTCCCAGGTCGCGCTGAACGACGCGATCATGCTGGTGGCCTTCGCGCCGGTGGTCGGCCTGCTGCTCGGCCTGTCCGCCATCACGGTGCCCTGGGACACCCTGTTCCTCTCGGTCCTGCTCTACATCGTCCTGCCCCTCGTCGCGGCGCAGCTCTGGCGCCGGTCGCTGCTGGCTTCCGGCGGCGAGGCGGCCCTCCAGCGCACGCTCAAGTCGCTGAACCCTGTCTCGCTGCTGGCCCTGCTGACCACGCTGGTGCTGCTGTTCGGCTTCCAGGGCGAGCAGATCCTAGCGCAGCCGCTGGTCATCCTGCTGCTCGCTGTGCCCATCCTCATCCAGGTCTACTTCAACGCGGGCCTAGCCTACCTGCTGAACCGCCAGTGCGGTTCCGCCCACAGCGTCGCCGGTCCCTCCGCCCTCATCGGCGCCTCCAACTTCTTCGAGCTGGCGGTCGCGGCCGCCATTGCCCTCTTCGGGTTCGAGAGCGGCGCCGCGCTGGCCACGGTGGTCGGCGTGCTGGTCGAGGTTCCAGTTATGCTTTCGGTCGTCCACATCGTCATGCGCAGCCGCGCCTGGTACGACCGCGGGGCTGGCCGGGCGGCGGCTCGCTGAGCACGGGATGGCGGAAGCCCAGAGCAGGCAGGTCGTCGTCATCGGCGGTGGCCAGTCGGGCCTCGCCACCGGCTACTTCCTGCGCCGGGCGGGGCTCGACTTCGAGATCCTGGACGCCAACTGGAAGCCGGGCGGCGCCTGGCCTTCGGCCTGGGACTCCCTGCACCTTTTCTCCCCGGCGCAGTCCAGCTCACTACCGGGCTGGCCCATGCCGCCCGTGCTTGGCGAAGGCTATCCCGGTCGGGACCACGTGGCTGCCTACCTGGCGGCCTACGAGGAGCGCTACCGGCTGCCGGTCCGGCGCCCGGTCCGGGTCGAGGCCGTCGAGCGCGCGGGTGACCAACTGCTCGTCCGAACCGATGCCGGAAGTTGGACGGCGTCGGCGGTGGTCAGTGCAACGGGCGGCGCCAGCCGACCGTTCATCCCGGACTACCCGGGCCGGGTCACCTTCGGCGGGCGGCAACTGCATTCCTCCTCGTACCGCTCGCCTCAGGATCTCGCGGGTCAGCGTGTCCTTGTGGTGGGCGGCGGCAACTCCGGCGCACAGATCCTCGCCGAGCTGTCGCTCGTGGCCGATGCGACCTGGGTCACGCCGGAGCCGCCCACCCTCCTCCCGGATGACGTGGACGGCCGCGTGCTGTTCGAGCGGGCCACCGAGCGCATTCGGGCCCAGCAGCAAGGCCGCGATCCCGGGCCGCCACTGGGAGGCTTGGGCGACATCGTCATGGTGCCGCCCGTCAGCGAGGCCCGCGACCGTGGCGCCCTGCACAGCGTTCGGCCCTTCGTGCGCCACGATCCGCGCGGCGTCGTCTGGCGGGACGGAAGCCACTGCCCGGTGGATGCGGTCATCTGGTGCACGGGCTTCCGCCCGGCCCTGGAGCACTTGGCGCCGCTCGGGGTGCTGGAGCCGGACGGACGCATCGCGGTCCAGGGTGCCCAGTGCGTCCGCGAGCCGCGCCTCTGGTTGGTCGGCTACGGTGACTGGACCGGGGTTGCCTCCGCCACCCTGGCCGGGGTGACGCGGGCCGCCCGGGGTGCCGTCCAGGAAATCCAAGAAGCGGCGGGCGCGCCGCCCGTGAGCATGGCTTGATCGGAGAACTGAATGCCTGACGCGAACCTTCCGGACCTGTCGCTGCCCAACGTCTCCGAAGCGGAGCTCGAAGTGCCTGACTTGGCGAGGCTCGGCATCCCCGGCGCGAGCACGCACGCGCCCCGGATCCTGCTGCTCTACGGCTCGCTCCGGGAGCGGTCCTACAGCCGGTTCCTGACCCTGGAGGCTGAGCGCATCCTGCGGCGGTTCGGCGCCGAGACGCGGGTCTTCGACCCCCGCGACCTGCCGGTGGTCGACAGCGTGCCCGCCGACCACCCCAAGGTCGCCGAGCTCCGGGAGCTCTCCCTGTGGTCGGAGGGGCAGGTCTGGTGCAGCCCGGAGCGGCACGGCGCCGTCACAGGCATCCTGAAGAACCAGATTGATTGGTTGCCGCTGGAGAGCCGGGGCGTGCGCCCGACCCAGGGGCGCACGCTGGCGGTGATGCAGGTCTCCGGCGGGTCGCAGAGCTTCAACGCCGTGAACACGCTGCGTTTGCTCGGCCGCTGGATGCGGATGGTCACCATCCCCAACCAGTCGTCGGTGCCCAAGGCATACAAGGAGTTCGACGAGGCAGGCCGGATGCAACCTGGACCGCTCTACGACCGCGTCGTCGATGTCATGGAGGAGCTGGTGAAGTTCACGTTGCTGACGCGGGACATCTCGGCCCACCTGACCGACCGCTACAGCGAGCGGAAAGAGCGGGCCGAGAAGCAGGCCAAGGCAGATCTTGCCGTCCTGTCGGGTGCCGCGAGTTGAAGGTCGGCGGTTGGCAGCAGAAGTCTGCTGCTTCTAAGGCAGTTCCGCGCGCCTCGCCGGACATCCACAGGCCGCGTCCAAGATCCTGAAAACGGACAAGCGCCACGGTCCTGGGCAGGTTGGGTAGGTCGGTGGAACCCTGCGCATTCTTCGGGACAAAGGTTGTGCGGCTTCGCAGCAGAGGAAGGCGCGGCTGGATTTAGGCTTCTAGCCGCAAGGCCCTGACGGACTCCCGCCAGCAACCCTGTCCTGGGGCTTGGAATGACCCTCCTATCGTTCGGGGCATTCGTCCTATCTCCCAACAGCACGGTTATCCGAGAGGAGGAGCGAGGTGATGGCTGAGCCAAATGGAAGCGCCAACTCCACGGCGGCAGCCAGGGATACCAGTGACGGTGCTCAGGAGGGACCAGCGCCCCATGTGAGCCCACGGGACACGATCACGTCTTCACCGCGGCCGGAGCACCGGCCAACTGGGCTGGGGCGGTTCCGCATATGGCTGAGGCGCATGTTCTATGGCCACCGACCGGCCGCTGTGGCGTTCCAGGTCGGCCTTTTGACCATTGACCTGATGGCGATCGCCTACTTCCTTGCCACGACCTTTGTCGCTGATGCGCCCTGGATCCGCGCTGTCGATCTGGCGCTCGGCATTCTACTCGCACTCGAGTTGCTGGGTAGGATGCTCGCTCACCGGCACCCGATGCACTTCTTCGACAACGGTGCGGCGTTCGTGGACGTCCTCGTCGTCGCCTCGCTGTTTGTCTCCGCTCTCGGCGCGAACCTCGGATTCCTGCGTATCCTGCGCACGGTTCGTCTCCTGCGGTCTTACAACGTGCTCGGCCGCCTCAAGGGGCGCTTCCCCGCGGTGCGGCGCAACGAGGCAGTAATCCGTGCCTCCATGGACCTGGCTGTGTTCGTCGTCATGGTCTCTTCATTGGTCTACGTGACCCAGCGTGGGACCAACGAGAAAATTCAGGACTTCGTGGACGCGCTTTACTTCACCGTCGCGGCACTCTCCACGACCGGCTTCGGTGACGTAACTCTCATCGGCAGCACCTTTGGTGAACTGCTCTCGGTTGTCATGATGATCGTCGGGATCACACTGTTCTTCCGTCTGGCGCAGGCCGTGTTCCAACCTGGCGGGAAGGTGCTGCACCCCTGTCCCCAGTGCGGGCTGCAGCGTCACGATCTGGATGCCGTGCATTGCAAAGCGTGCGGCCTAGTGCTGAGGATTCCCAATGACAGCGCCTAGGGAAACATCGGCGCGGCCGTCCTGGGTGGACCGTGCTTGTATACGCCTCAATGACCGTCACCGTGCTTATCGACACCTATATCCGCACCAGGGTCAGATTTCACCTTCTCGCCGCCAGAAAGGGGCGGCGGCCACCACGACGCTGGAGCAGCGATCACTGTCCGCTTGTTTCGGCCGGTAACCTGAGCGCGGCATTCCTGTTTGCGGCAGCCATGCGCCCATTTCGGACGGCGGCGACCGGCTCGCGGAAGCTCAGAAGCGACGTGGAAGCTGAGCCTGAGCGGATCAGCGCCTCCTTCTAAGGTAAGCTGACTTCCTGCGCTTCCCGCGACGTCGATCAGAGCTGCTAACCCGGCATGGAATCTACGGCCAGCACCGCACCACTCGCGGATTCCGTTACGAGGACTGTCCTGCCCTCTGCATGCACGAAGTAGCCTTTTACCTCGCCTTGTTGCCGATTGAGGGCATGCTGGGTCTACAGGCCGGACGAGCTGCATACCTGGGGTGTTGCTTCGATCGGCGCGGCCATCCGCCGAAGGGGTGCACAAGCAGAACCGGGCCCGCTCATAAAGCTCCGCTGCCTCCGCTGAGAGATCAACGCCGGAGGCCCGCGCGTCAACCCGATCACACGTGCCGCATGGGGCCCCGGGTTGGACCGTACACGCAACCGCCGCCACTTCGTGAAAGGACTTTGTCGTTCCGGCACCATGGCAGGTACCGGGGTCAACCCGGCGCAACTCCAGGCCAGGATTTCCTCCGTGCCTACGCTTCTGGTGCCAGAGGGCGCAAATCCCATTCGCCGGTAAAGACGCAGAGCAACCCGGTTCTCCCGGTCGACCAACAGGAGAACCCGTCGGCACCCTGGCACGCCGGAGAGCCTGCGCAGGACGGCGGTGACCATCGCCCGACCGATGCCCGCACCCTGCGCTCGCGAGGAGACCGCCAGGTATCCGAGCCACCAAGTCGAACCGTCCTGTGGGTCCGGATGAGTAACGTAAAACCCAAGTGGTTCCCCATCGCGCTCAGCCATGACGAGCACATGGGCGGCTCCCCGGCGAACGGCGGCCGCGACCACTTCGAGCGGTCCCAGAAAGCGGGCGGTCACGTCGGTGTCGAGAGGGATACTGAACAGGATGTCAGTCGCGGCACGACCAATTCGACGTTGCTTCAGGGGAGCACTGCTCCCGGGGCTAATCATGAAAACCTTCGCGAACATGGACAACACGGCACACGGGCGCCAGGGACTCTGATAACTCCGGCTGTCAGTCGCAGGTTCGGGTGCGAGCCGGGACATGGGTTTCTGTCATGGTCCAACTATCGTCCGGCAAACGAACAGCCTCAAGCCGGTATACTGAATGTCATAGGTTCTTCATCGTTCGGGTTGTGACTGGCTCCCGAGTGCATTCGCGACAAGCGGACACCTCGGTGCGAGCGACCGCATGTGATGGCGGTCGTGACGCATCGAGACGCACCGGCGCGCGTCGCGCACCTCGCGGCCTGGATCGTCGCCTTCCACGGTTCTACCGACCATCCCGCCCCGTGCTCACCCGAGGAACTCGGGGCGCATGGGTCTTTGGCCGGGTTCATTGTGACGGCGGTGGTGTTCAGCAATGGCCGCTTCTGACGGATTGTGCTCCGGAGCAGACTGACCGCTACCGGCAACCCGTGACGACATAGACCTCGCCCTCCTCCGTCGCGAGCCGCCGGACAGAAGTTTCTATCCCCTCCCAGAGACAACGGTTCGAGGCAGGATGCTGGGGCACGATGTTGGCGAGAGAGAAGCTCTCGGCCATCGGCGTGGGGGTGGCCATGTCGCCGGAGGGCGCCATGTGTCCGCGGTCGAAACCGGAGCGGGCATAGTCCGAGAGCCGCGCCCGCTCGTCCGGGGGTAGCCGATCCTCGTCGTGGAAGGAGCCCTCGCGCCGGACCTTCCGGGCCCCAGCCATCCAGGCGCGGGTGAGGTGCTCGGCGACGGCCAGCGGCGTGCGGGAGACCCCACTGTGCAGGACGGCGTAGCCCTCGAAGCAGAGCTCGCGGACCTGGGCGGCGAGCGCGGGCCGGAGGATCTCGGGGGCGCTACCAAACGCGAAGTGTTCGGGGCAGGCGGTCGTCGCGGCGAGGCCGTGCGGGGAGAGGATCAGAAGGACGCCGAGCGCCGCCGCCGAGGCTCCGCGCTGCGTCGATCCACGGCCAGCGTGCCTCTGCCCGGGGTCGTGGTAGTCTGGACCGCACATCAAGCCCTCTCCCACCTCGTGGCCCCGCCTGTCCGCAAAATCATCCACGTCGACATGGACGCCTTCTACGCCTCCGTCGAGCAGCGGGACGACCCCGCCCTTCGCGGCCGCCCCGTCGCGGTCGGCGGCTCGGCCGAGCGGGGCGTGGTCGCGGCCGCGAGCTACGAGGCCAGAGCCTTCGGGGTGCGCTCGGCCATGCCTTCCCGCACCGCGCGCCGCCTCTGCCCCGATCTCGTCTTCGTGCCGCCGCGGTTTGACGTCTACCGGGCCGTCTCGCGGCAGATCCGGGCGATCTTCGAGGAGTACACGCCGCTGGTGGAGCCGCTCTCACTCGACGAGGCCTACCTCGACGTGACCGGGAACCTGAAGGGTATTCCGACCGCGGTGCGGGTGGCTTCAGAGGTCCGCGCTCGCATCCTTGCCGAGACGGGCCTGACTGCGTCCGCCGGGATCTCCTACAACAAGTTCCTCGCCAAGCTCGCCTCGGACCAGAGAAAGCCGAACGGGCAGTTCGTCATCACTCCGGAGAGGGGCCCCGCCTTCGTCGAGGGCCTGCCGGTGTCGCGCTTCCATGGCGTCGGCCCGGCGACGGCCGTGAGGATGGAGCGCCTTGGCATCCGCACAGGGGGCGACCTGCGGGAGAGGTCCCTCCCATTCCTCATCCAGCATTTCGGCAAGGCGGGGGCCCACTTTCACGCCATCGCGCGCGGCGAGGATGACCGGCCCGTGGTCCCCGACCGGCCACGTAAGTCCTACGGGAGCGAGATGACCTACGCGCGCGACCTCGCGACGGAGAAGGAGGTCGAGAGGGCAGTAGCGGCCCTCGCTGACGGGGTCTGGAGTTGGTGCGAACGGAGCGGCACCCTCGGCCGGAGCGTGACGGTGAAGCTGCGCTACGCCGACTTCCGCACCGTCACGCGAAGCCGGACCACAGGCGAGGCACTGGCGAGGAGGGACGCCCTCGTCTCGACCGCTGTGTCGTTGGCCACGGCGCTGTTCCCGCTCGAGAGGCCGGTTCGGCTTCTTGGCGTGACTCTTTCGGGGTTCGACCCCCGCATGGCACCCGCGAGCAGTTGCCAGGCCGCATTCAACTTTGCAGCGGAGCGCTGACATACCCACGGCGCCGCTCACGCCAAGGTGTGCGCTGGCGATGGTCGATGGTCTATGAAAATCGGCGGTAGACTTCCGCGGCCTATTGGGCCGCTAAGCGTCCACGTCGGGCATCCGCGCGTCGGCGTCGAGTTCTCGAAAGCGGACCTAAGTCCGAGATGCAGATCTGTCCTGGATGACCAGGACGAGGCGCCCCTTGCGCTTTGATGCACGACCTGAGATGCCTCGCGGCCATCATTAACTGCCTGTAATTGGAGAGAAAGGCTTTGCAGGAAGCTGTTTCCGCGCAGGATCTCGCGCCAACTCTGCGGGCGCGTGTGGCCAGACTGGTGACCTCCGCCAGGTTCCAGCACGCCGTAACGGCGCTCATCCTCATCAATGCCGTCACCCTGGGGCTGGAGACCTCAGCCACGGTCATGGCTGGCTTCGGCCCGGCTCTGGAGTTCGTCGACAGCTCCCTGCTCTGCTTGTTCACGGCTGAGCTGGCCCTAAGGATCTTCGCGTTCCGTGTTCGCTTCTTTCGTGACCCTTGGGGCGTCTTCGACCTAGTCGTGATCGGCATTTCCTGGGCACCCTCGGGCGGAGACCTGTCCGTCCTCCGGTCCCTGCGCGTGCTGCGGGTGCTCCGCCTCCTCTCGGTCGTCCCGTCCCTCCGGAACGTGGTCGAGGCCATGCTGGCCGCCCTGCCCGGGATGGGCAGCATCGTCCTGCTCATGGGGCTGATGTTCTACGTCTCGGGCGTGATGGCGACGAAGCTGTTCGGCGAGAGCATGCCGGAGAAGTTCGGGACCCTCGGAGGGTCCATCTTCACCCTGTTCCAGCTCATGACGCTGGAGGGTTGGGTCGAGGACATCGTGAAGCCCGCCATGGAGAACCACCCCGGCGCCCTTCTGTTCTTCATCCCCTTCATCGTCATCTCCACCTTCGTCGTGCTCAACCTCTTCCTCGGGGTCATCGTCGAGAGCATCCAGACGCTCCGGGAAACTCGCGAGAGCGCCGACGCCGAGGCGGCCCAGGCTGCCACGGATGCCGCTGCTTCCGCCGCCCACGCCGACAGCCAGATGCTGTTGTCGGAGGTGCGTGCCCTGCGGATGGAGATCTCCACCTTGCGGGCTGAGAGGGGCTAGGGCCGTAATGGGCACGCCCCCCCGTGCCCACAGGGTTCCTGCCCGAAAACTTCGTCCAGCCTTGGGAAAGGGGAAATCTGAGCGACATGGGCCGGGCTTTTAGCCCAGCCCTGTTCCTAGTCCGCGCGGGGGAGTGCGGAGGTAAGGATAAAGGCCCAGCGCGCCATCGAACCGCGCGCCGATGCCCGCTTTTCGACATCGTCGTCCCAGGGTCCCAGGGGCGGACTGGCAGATATTGGCCAAGCCCGGCCATTGGAAGAGCGGTGGCAAAAGTCGGGTTTGGGTCGAGAACAGTCACCGCCAGAGCGGCTGGTACAGCCTCCTAACCGTCGGCCTTGCTATCGGCGCCGGAGCGCCACCGGCACCAAGGCCAGCACCAGCAGGATGTTCAGCACAGCGGCAGCGCACAGCATGGCGAGCGTCGTAGAGGCGCCGAACCCGTCCAGCAACCAGGCGCCGAGGAACGGCGAGGCCGCCTGCGCGATGAGCGTCGGCATGGCGATGCGCCCCATCAGCACGGCGTATCCCTCCTTGCCGAACAGGGCCAAAGGCACCGTTCCGCGGGCGATGGACCGGATCCCGCTACCCATCCCGTACATGACGATGCCCGCCGCCACGACACCCGGCGCGCCGACCAGCATGCCCAGTCCCAGCGCCACCAGCACCGACGAGGCGACCAGACTCCAGATTGGGTGGGCCTTCTTGCCGAAGAGCATCTCCAGCATGCGGGCCCCGACCTGGGAGGGACCGATGAGCGTCCCGAGCGCGACGGCGGCGGCCAAGCCCAAGCCCTGCGATTGCAGCAGCGTCAGCAGGTGAACGGAGATGACGGTCATGATGACAGCCGCCAGGGTGAAGCCGGAGGCCAGCATGACGAAGGCGTAGCGTTGGCTGGCTCGGACTTGGCCCGGCGCCGCGGCCGTTCTGGCCGCCACGGGTGCCGGTGCGGACGCGGCCGCCTCGCGGGGCACGCCGAGCAGGTAGAGCGGTAGAACGACGGCCATGTGGACGGCTGCGTAGGTCAGGCAGGCGCCGCGCCAGCCGACCTGCTCAACGAGAAGGGCGCTGAGCGGCCAGCAGACCGTGCTGGCGAAGCCTCCGAACAGGGTGACGTGGGTGATGGCAGGGCGAGCGTGCTCGCCGTAGAGGCGCCCCAGGGTCGAGAAGGCTGGGTCGTAAAGACCAGCCCCCATGCCCGCTCCGAGCACCACCCAGGCCAGGACGAAGACCGGCAGGCTGGGAGCCAGGCCGAGCAGCAGCAGCCCGGCCGAGAGAAGAACGGCGCTGGCCGCGAGGACGGGGCGGCCACCGCGCCGTTCGATGAGGTGGCCCACGCGCGGGGACACCAGGCCGGACACCAGCATCCCTATGGACAGGGCGCCCATGATCCAGGTCAGCGGCCAGCCGGTTTCGGCAGCGACCGGCCCGGCCAGAACGGCGAGCAGGTAATAGGAGGAACCCCAGGCGATGATCTGGGCGACCCCAATGGTGGAGACGACGGCCAGGCGCGAGTGGCTCACCGCCGCGCCCGCCGGGGCATCGGCCGCGATAGTGGTGACTTGGCTCATTGGACTGGTTCGACCTGGACCACCGCCGGGCTGGCGGCGCTACCGCAGCAGGCCGCGTCTTCGGCCAGCTCCGGCTTTGGGGGGCAGCAGCCCCCCTGCGGAGTGACCGGCGTGCAGCACGAGGCCGCTGCCCCCGCCGGATCGGGGAGCACGCGGTTGGAACTGCAGACACCGGTCTGGGGCAGGTCGAGCTCGACCCGGCGCGCCGCCTCGACGTCGCCCGCGAGGAACGCCGCGATGGAGCGCACCTGCTCGTAGCCGGTCGCGAGCAGGAACGTCGGCGCGCGGCCATAGGAGACCATGCCCGCGAGGAAAAGCCCTGCCTCTGGCTGCGCCAGCTCCTCGGCGCCGTGCGGCCGAACCGTGCCGCAGGAGTGCAGGTTCGGATCGATGAGCGGCGCCAGCACGCGCGGGCACTCGAGGGCGGGATCGAGGTCGAGCCTGACCTCGCCCAGGATGCCGAGGTCGGGACGCAGGCCGGTGGCCACGACCAGCTCGTCAGCCTCTACGAGGCGACCTTCCTCGCTGAGCACCCGCAAGGATTCACCATCCCCATGCCGGATCTCGTCAACGGAGAAGGGGGCGAGCAGCTCGACGGCGCCGATTCCAACGAGGCGCCGCAGCCGCTGGCCCAGGGCGCCGCGTTCGGGAAGCTGGTCGGCCGCACCGCCGCCGTAGGCACGCGTCAGGTCCGTACTCCGCGCCGCCCAGAGGACGGCCGTGCACGGCGCCTGCTCGGCAAGGGAGGCCAGGTCGATGAGGGTGCCGATGGCCGAGTGGCCGGAGCCGACCACAAGGACTCGCTTGCCTGCGTAGCGGGCGCGCTCGGCGCCGAGGACGTCCGGCATGCCGTAGCGGATGCGGTCGGCCGCCTCCCGCTCGCCAACGGCGGGCAGGCCGGAGGAACCGGCCGGGCTTGGATTGCCATACGTGCCCGAGGCGACGATCACCGCACGAGCAAGGAGGCGTCCTTGCAATCCTTGAGCGTCCTCGAACCGCACCTCGAAGGGCTGCTGCTCGCGTCCGGCGTTGCGAACCTTCCCCGCGCGCCTGCGGGCGACGCCGGTGACCCGCGTGTTCACCCGCAGGCGCGCGGCGATCTCCGGCACGGCGGCGAGCGGCGCGAGGTAGTCCTCGACGAGGGCGCGGCCGGTTGGAAAGGCGTCGGCGTCCGGCCCTGTCCACCCGTGCCGCCCCAGCAAGGCGCGCGCGGCCCGGTCGATGTTGTAGCGCCAGGGCGAGAACATGGGGACGTGCCCCCAGGCGACCGGCGCCGTGCCGACCGACGACCCGGCCTCAAGGACAACGGGGTTCAGGCCACGCTCGAGAAGATGCACCGCGGCGGCGAGGCCAACTGGGCCGCCGCCGATGATGGCGACAGGCAAACTGGCGGTAGCGTCGCTGCCGACCGGCTGGGACAGGGGAGCACGGCTGGCGCCGCCGCAGCACGAGCTCATGTCACGTTCTCCTCAAATGCCTTGGTGGGAGATGTGTCCGCGCAAGCGAAGTCTCAGCATTGGCAGCCGCGCCCGTTCTTCTTGCGGGCGCTGGCCGCACGACTGGTGTCGGTGAGCGCGGCCGTGGCGTCCATCCAGGCGTCCAGGCCGACCCGGAAGGCTTCCCGACCCTTGTCGGTCAGGGTGTAGACGCGGCGCTCCCGACCGGAGACGACTTCGGTCTCCGAGGTCACGTAACCGCCCTGCTCGAACTCGCGCAGCGTCGGGTAGAGGGCGCCCTCAGAGGGCGAGCAGCAGCCGTTCGTGGTCCGCTCCACCGCGCGCGCGATATCGTAGCCATGGGCCGGGCTGTCGTGCAGCACCTGCAGGACGAAGAAGCGGCTGAGCGCCATCTTGATGGTCCCCGCCCAGTAAGCGCGATCCGTGAAGTCCGGCGAGGGACGAGCGACGGCGCGGAGGACGGGCTGTCTGGGCACATCGGAAGCCTATGCCTCGGAGGGCTATGCGTCAACGATGAGGAGGCAGCGTGCGCTGCCGGGGACTTGGCGACTGACGGATGGCGGTATGGAACCAGGTCCGCTGATGCCGATAGTTCATCCCTCCTGGACGGCCGACCCCCCTTCGCGGTGCCCGGAAGCCAACCTGGATGTGGCAGGATTGCCGCACGCCTCCACCTCGTGGACATTGCCGGGTGAGCGGAAGGTGACACCCTCTGCGGACACCACTAGATGCGCGCCATGCCAGCCCAACACAGCCGTCATGTCGCCCTGACGGCGGAACTGTGCCGCCTTGTCGAACGCCTCGTCGCCTCCGGCCGCTACCAGACATCCAGCGAGGTCGTCCGCGCCGGTCTGCGCCTGCTGGAGCGCGCCGAGGCCCTGCCGCCCGAACCGCCCGCCCATCGAACAGCCGCCCTGACCCCGAGTAATGCCGATGAACAGCCGCAAGGTTGACCTCGCCCGCCACAGGCTGCCGAGCCCTGGCCGCCTTGCCGAACTCGTCTTGGAGAGTTCGGCCGACTTTGCCGTCCTCACGATCTGCCTCGACGGCGTCATCACGAGCTGGAACAGCGCCGCCGAGCGGGTGATGGGCTGGTCGGAGGCTGAGACGGTCGGCCAGCACGCCTGCATGATCTTCACGCCCGAGGACCGGGCGGAGGACGCTTGCGAGAAGGAGATGGCGACCGCCCGGAGCTGTGGGCGAGCGGCGGATGAGCGCTGGCACCTGCGCAGAGATGGTAGCCGTTTCTGGGGTTCCGGCTCCATGACCCGGCTCGAGGATGACGAGACGGGTGACCACATCGGCTACGTGAAAATTGTGCGCGACCGCACGGAGCAGCACTTGGCCGGGGAGCGGCTTCGGGCGAGCGAGGCGGTGCTGCGCGGGATCTTCGAGAACAGCGCCGACTGCCTCAAGCTCCTGACCGCTGACGGCCGCCTCACCTTCATGAACGAGCCCGGCCTGTGCGCGACCGAAATCGACGATTTCGAACTGGTCAACGGCACGGATTGGGAGTCCATGTGGCCGGAGGAGGAGCGGGGCAAGATCCGGGCGACCCTGGCCGAGGCTGTAGCTGGGCGGGTCGGCCGCTTCCGGGGCTTCTGCCCGACCGCCAAGGGCACCCCGAAGTGGTGGGACGTGCAGGTCACCGCGGTGCCGGGTGTGGACGGGCGGCCGGAGCTGCTGGTGGCCTCGTCCCGCGATGTGACCGAGCGTCAGCGTTCCCGCGAGGCGCTGCGGGTGAGCGAGGCGCGGCTGCGGGCCGCCCTCGGCATCAGCACGGTCGGCGTGTTGTTCTGGGGGCCGGGCTTCGGCCTGACGGAGGTGAACGACGCCTTCCTGCGCATGACCGGCTTCAGCCATGACGAGGCGATCGGCAAGACCTGGCAGGAGCTGACCCCGCCGGAGTTCTACCCGCCTTCGCTCAAGGCGATCGAGGAGGTAACCACGCTCGGCGAGGCCGTGCCCTACGAGAAGCAGTACTACCGTAAGGACGGCTCGCGCTGGTGGGGCCTGTTCGCACCGCGCCGGATTGGTGACGAGGTGGTCGAGTTCGTCCTCGACATCACCGACCGCCGGGAGGCTGAGGCGGCGCTGCGGGCAAGCGAGGAGCGCTTCCGGGCCCTGGTGGCCGCCTCCGCCGCTGCGGTCTGGACCACCGATGCCCAGGGCCTGGTATGCGAAGACTCCCCGAGCTGGCGAGCCCTCACCGGGCAGTCGGTGGAGCAGTGGTTGGGCACCGGCTGGGCCGACGCCGTCCACCTGGACGACCGCGCCCACGTGACCGAGGAATGGGCGGCTGCCGTCGCGAACGGGACGCCGTTCGACACCGAGTTCCGGTTGCGCCGGGCCGACGGCGAGTGGCGCCGCGTCGCGGCGCGCGGCGTCCCAGTCCGCGAACCCGACGGAACCGTCCGCGAATGGGTGGGCACGAACACCGACATCACGGACAGGCGCCGCGCGGAGGAGGCGCAGCATGCCATCGAGGAGCGCTACCGCCTGGCCGTCCATGCGACCAACGACGCCATCTGGGATTGGGATCTGCGGCGCGACCGTATCGAGTGGAACGAGGCGCTGCACAAAGCATACGGATACCGCCCGGAAGACGTGGACCCGGCCGGTGACTGGTGGCTCGACCACATCCACCCCGAGGACCGGGAGCGGGTCTCGCGGTCCATCCACGCGGTGATCGACGGTGGCGGCGACCGCTGGAGCGACGAGTACCGCTTCCGGCGCGCCGACGGCGGCTACGCCGACGTGCTGGACCGCGGCTTCATGGTGCGCGGGCCGGGCGGCGAGCCGCTCCGGATGATCGGGGCCATGCTGGACGTCACCGCGCGCAGGCAGTCCGAGAGGGAGCTGCGGCGGCTGAACGAGCACCTCGAGGTCGAGGTCTCCCGCCGCGCCGAGCAGCTCCGCCTGCAGGAGGAGGCGCTGCGGCAAAGCCAGAAGCTCGAGGCCGTGGGCCAACTCACCGGCGGGGTGGCGCACGACTTTAACAACCTGCTCACCGTTATCCGTTCGTCCGCCGGGTTGCTCCGGCGGACGAACCTGCCCGAGGAGCGGCGCCGACGCTACGTCGAGGCTATCGCCGAGACCGCCGAGCGCGCGGCCAAGCTGACGGGGCAGCTGCTGGCCTTCGCGCGGCGCCAGCCGCTCAGGCCCGAGGTGTTCGTCGTGGGCGATCGGGTCCGGTCGGTCGTCGAGCTCGTGCGCCCGCTGGTGGGCGCGCCCGTGACGATCGAGACCTCGATCGAGTGCGAGGGCCGCGCGGTCGAGGCCGACCCGAACCAGTTCGAGACGGCGCTGGTCAACCTGGCGGTGAACGCGCGCGACGCGATGGAGGGCGAGGGGCGCCTGAGGCTGAGGACCTGGCTCGCCTCCGGGGTGCCGCCGACCCGCGGGCACGAGGGCACGCGGGGCTCCTTTGTCGCGGTCTCCGTGTCCGACACGGGCGCTGGGATCGAGCCTGAGTTGCTGGGGCGGATCTTCGAGCCGTTCTTCACGACCAAGGAGGCGGGAAAGGGCACCGGGCTGGGTCTCTCGCAGGTCTATGGCTTCGCCAAGCAGTCAGGGGGCGAACTCCATGTCGAGAGCGAGGTCGGTCGGGGCTCGACTTTCACGCTCTACCTCCCCCGGGCGGAGGCGAAGCCAGTGGTGGCGCCCACGCAGTCCACCGAGGAGGCCGACACGCCGGTGGAGGGGCGCCGGAACGTGCTGCTGGTCGAGGACAACACCCAGGTCGGCGAGTTCGCCCGGCAGATGCTCGAGGACCTCGGTTACGTGCCCACCTGGGCGCCGAACGCCAAAGCGGCACTCGATCTACTGGAGGGCGACGCGAGCCGGTTCGACGTCGTGTTTTCCGACGTGGTCATGCCCGGCATGAATGGCGTGGATCTCGGAAAGGAGATCCGGCGCCGATGGCCGAGCCTCCCGGTGGTCCTGACCAGCGGGTACAGCCACGTGCTGGCGAACGACGGCGCGCAGGGGTTCGAGCTGCTGAACAAGCCGTACTCGGCCGAGGGACTGTCGCGGGTGCTGCGATCGAGCCGCTGAGTCCAGGCGGCGTGGTCGCGCTCGGGACGGGCGGCAGGAGGGGGCACGCTAGCTCGGAGGTTCCCGGTCGGCGCCGCTGTCGCGGTCACCAGCCAAGAGGTGGCGCCCGTCTCCGCCGAGCCACTGGTTGAAGTCCTCGGCGGCACCACGGTTCCGCTCGTGCCACCTGTCGGCGCGCCTTCGCCGCAGCCCCTCGTCCAGCAGGTTGGCCACCGTGCGGCCCGGGTAGGGCCTGCCGTCCGGGCCGTGGTGTCCCTGCTGGGCCAGCAGCTCGGCGACTTGGCCGAGGCCGCGGTCCAGATCCTCGGAGGCGAGGCGCCGGGCCTCGGCCATGACGACAGGATTGGGCGGGTAAAGGGGCACGCTCGCCTCCGCTTCCTCAGTTGCCGGGGCGCCCGCGCCGAAAACCTTCGGCGGCGAGGCGCTCATCCATCAAAGGACAGTTGTGGGACCGGTACGGGCAGGTTCCGCAACCGCCGCAGAACTCCGTGGCGGACTTGGGCGGCACCGCCTCCGGATCCTCCAGCACGTCGGCGGGATCGTCCGCGTTCAGGGCGTTCCCCACGCTGCGGGCCAGGGCGTCCTCGAGTCGCGCCGAATGCTCCGGATTTCCCGAGATGCGCGCCAGCACGCGGAGCGGCGCCGCGATCTCCTCCGCCCGCTCCGACGCGGACGGGCAGACCTCGGCGTAGACCTGGGCGATGAGGCCGACGTTGTCGAAGGTCCAGCAGTGGAGCTCGTCCCTGAGGCGGACCATCTCCTGAGACGTCGGCGGCTCCAGGCCGCGGCGCCCCGACGCCTGCGCCTCCGGCATCTTGCGCGTCTGCACGCGGATCATCCGGCTGCCGAGGATGCTGTCCACGCCCGTGGTGTTGTTGATGACCTCGATGCCGAAGCCGTTGAGGCGCTCGACCTTGAAGTTGCGGCTGGCGTCGACCCAGACCTTGGTGGCCGTGTCCCGGTTGTAGGAGACCTTGAGCCACTGCACGAGGTCGCCGAAGGCGGCGCCGTCCTTGCCCGGCCGGGCGCCGATGGCCTCGAGGTCGTCCAGCACGGCCAGCCCCTTGGTCTCGTGGATGAGGCGCGCCGCCGCGGCGGCGTTGACCTGCCCGACGATGGTGCCGTTCGCGGCGAGCATGCCCATGAGGACGCCCGCCGTGGACTTGCCGGAGCCAGCGGGGCCGCAGATCAGGATGAGGGGAACAGTCTGGAAAAGTCGCCCCCGGCGGCCGCAGGCGACGCACCGGCTTCCCGGCCGATCGGGTGGATCAGCCCGGCCACCTGGTCGCCCCGCGCGTCGGCGGGCGTCGCGACGACGATGAGGTTCCAGCGGTCCCAGAAAAGGCCTCGGCCCATTCCGCCGGGGTTCCACTCCCGAATCGTGGCGTCGGGGCGGCATGACGGATAGGGAGAGCACATGCCGAAGCGAACAGCCGGAAACTCCCTGACAACAGCCGAGGTCGCGCTCGTGAAGGCGCTGGTGCGAGAGGGAGGCCGCTCGAACCAGGAGATCCTCGCCTTCTTCTCCCGGCCAGGCCGCAGCATCAACCAGGCGCGGGTCGTTGAGATCACCAAGGGGAGCCGGTACGGATCAGTCCCCGCTGCGTCGTCGGGGGAACTGCGGGCCTTCCTCTCCCGATGGCCGGAGCACGACCTCGTAACGGGCCTGCACCCCGTGGACGACGAGCTCATCGTGAAGGCGCGGGAGGCCATGCTCAACGCGATCGGGGGTTACAACAACCCCCGGACGCTGTTCCGAACCGAGTGCTTCATCGTCCTCGCCGTGATCGCCTGGACCTACCTGCTCCACTGGCACTACCGCCGGATCGGGGTGGATTATCGGTCCAGGAAGGACGACGGCACCCTCCTCACCACCGCCCATGGCGCCCAGAAGCACTGGGAGCTGGAGACCTGCCTGCGGGCGCCGGAGTGCCCCCTTGAGGAGGCCGTGAGGACGAACCTGCGCTTCCTCATCGCGATCCGGCACGAGGTCGAGCACCAGATGACCCGGCGTTCGAAACCGCAATCGCTGTCGCCGGAAAACGCGTCAACAACATCGTGGCGGCCCTCACGGCTTGGTTCGGCTGGCATGCGGTGGGCAGGTGGTTCGAGCGAACCAAGTCCGCGTCCCATGATGACGCAATGACTGCGATGTCCGAGGCAGTGCTGCACGTCAATTTCATCCGGGCCGTTGCGATCACCCCCCGGGTTCGAGACCTGATCATCTCCGTTGGTGGCCAGTTCGCCATTGTGGCGCCAACGAATGGCGGCGCCTTCCTCGGACACCTCCGGCTCGTAAGCATCGGGGGGCGTTTTCACCTCTGCGCGGATCTCACAACCTTCCTGCCCGACAGCCAGTTGTCCACCGGCGAACTCTCCGCCGCGCAGGATATCCGGGCTCTTGCCCTGGAACGCAGCACCCCGGCGGATCTCCTCGCGAAGCGCTTCATGCTGGCTGTGGAGGCGGCGAACTACGACACCGTCCGCGATCGTCGCCTGGACCGGTTGGATGCCGCGAAGTTGGATGCCGATGCACCGGTGGAGGCCGCCCTGGACGGGATCTTGGCATCGGCGACAACGGTGATCGCTCTCTACGCGGCCGGTCAACTCGACCCCGACCAGGCGGCCAAGATGCTCGCAGAGCTACCGGGCCTTTCGGGATGAGCCCTCGTCACCCGGGCGGTCCGCCATGACCGCTGCGGGCACGCCCGCGTTCTCGGTACGCCAACACGTCCACCGCTTGGTGCGACGTGCGCGTCAATCTCCGCCTTGAGGGCTGGTCGAGGTCATCTCCGCCACGGCCCAGAAGACCAGCACCATCACGACAATCTCCCACCGAATGGATGCGGCCAGACGCGCCCCCGATCCAGGCGCGTTCGCGGCGAGCGCTGGGGTAAGCCGGAACCGGTGCCAGGCTGCGAAGCCGAGCAAGGCGCCCACGAGCGACACCTTCGCCAGCAAGGCCCATCCGTAGGCCGTGCCCACGAGCACCTCTAGACGCCCGACAAGGAGCCACGCGAGCAGCGCCCCCGCCACAACGAGGCCACCCACGGCCCAGGCGGCGACCCTCGCCCATGCCTCTACAAGACGGGCGGCCTCCGGGCCGCCGCGCTTCGAGGCCAAGGCGAGCGGCCACAGGCTTCCCGCCCAGAACGAAACCCCGCCGAGGTGCAGCACCAGAGCGGCCGCGAGTAGGAGCCGGGGCTGGTGCTGGGTGGTGTGGCCGACGGCGGTGAAGCTCGCAGCGACCGTTAGAACGCCAGCCACGCCGACAACGGCGGCTGCTCGCCCGAACCATGCGGCACAGGCCATGGCAGCCAGACCCGCCCAGGTGATCAGGACGGAGACGCCGGGGCGGGACATCAGCATCATGTCCCAGACTTCGGTGTCGAACGGGTCCCCGCCCGATGCCAGGGCAACCTGGGCGGCCAGCCAAGCGAGGCTGAACGCCAGCCCAGCGAGCGCCATTGCGACAGTCATGCGGCGGCAGGCGGCGACGTCCTGTCGGATCTGCCGCCGCCCGAACCCAATGGCGAACAGGACCAGCCCGGCCGTCCCGAGGCATGCCACGTAGTAGGCGACGCGCAGGCCCGAGGAGGCGAACCGGAGCCACTCCGGCTCCGGACGCAGCAGTTCCAGGATCACCGGGCGGCGTTCACGGCGAAGCGCACCGCCCCACTCATGACGTGCCCGTCGTCGCCCATGGCCCGCCACTCGAGACGGTAGGCGCCCGGCGGCAGCGGCGCCGCCACGGTGGCCGTCGCCTTGCTGGACGGTGCCCTCCCACCCTCGCGGCGCAGCTGGTGCTCGCGACCGCCCTCGTCGAGCAGGCGAAGCGCGGTGACACGGCAGTCCTCGGTGAAGGTCAGGTTCAGGGCGCGCGGCGACGTGGCCAGGGCCGCGCCGTCCGCAGGATCCGAGGAGTGCAGCATTGCGTGGGCGGACGCGACGCTCGGCACCAGAGTGGCCAGGGCGGCGGCAAAGAGGCCGTGCCTGACGAAGGCGTATCGTGAGAACATGACATCTCCTGTGCGCGGTCCTTCCGCGGAACGGGTTGGGGCGAGCCCGCGCGCCATGGTTTAGACGGGCGGCCCGCGCTCCGCAGTCGCGAACGCGCACCAATTTGTTGCTGCCGCCCACCCGCTCCGCGTGGAAGCCTGGCCTCAGGCGGCGGAGTGTTCCGCCTTCCACCCAGCTGCTTGCAGGGCCCGCGTCAGGGCGGCGCCCTCGACGTGACCACCGATCACCGTCACCGCCTTCCTGTCGAGATCCACTTCGACCTGCGCCGAAGGGTCCACCGCTCTCACGGTTGCGGTCACCCCCTTGGCGCAGCCGCCACAGTTCATGTTCTCGATCACGAAGCGGACCATCTCGCCTTCCTCCTTGCTGGCGCGCTGAGAGGTGGGGTTTCCCACGCTGGCAAGGTCAAGGGGCGACGCGGAGTCCGCCGTTCCAGAACGGAGAGCAGGAGGCTGGTAATCTCCGCGACGGCGCGGGCTGTGGAGGGCTGGCGCACCAGATGTCTGCTCAGCGCCCGTTTCCGCCATTCTGGCACCGCCTAGAGCTCCCCATAAGTGGACGTAGCACCACCCAAACAGATGGCTGGTTCTCGCCGAGCCAGCGCTCGACTGTGTCCTTAGAGGCGGGGCTGCTTCCCCGGACGCGCCAGTTCACGGAGGGCCTGCACGAGCTGCTCCGGGTCGAACGGCTTGCTGATAGAACGCTTCCATCTCGCCGCTTCCCGCCTGTACCAGTGCTCGTCGCCACCGTCGATTAGGACGAGCGGCAGGTTGGCGGCGGACTGCAGCGCCTGCCCCGCGGCATCCCCGCTATTTGCGCTGACGCTCAGATCCCTGTCGGAGACGATCGCCGTGCAGGCGGGGGCCGAGTTGGCGAGGCTGACGGCGCTGCGGGGACAGTCAGCCTTCAGCACTTCGATGCCCGCCGCACCGAGGACGGTGACCAGGCGATCTGTGGCGGGTAGGTGGTCCTCGATCAGGACAACAACACTCATGCTCAACTTCTGCCGGGCTTTCGGAGACGGTGGGGAAGCCGCGACCAGGAGCGCCAAAAAAGAGCGGCCCGTTGGCCTACGGAACTGCGCTTCCTGGATCGGACATCAGAGGCCTCGGGGCCGCTTGGAACGGGCGCCGGTGCGCCATCGTAGGAAGGCAGGCGGGCCGAAAAGGGGAGCAGGATTGACGTCGCTGCGGAACATCTGCCGTGCGCGCTGGTGCCGCTGCAACGGCATGCCAGGCGGAACCTCGCCCCACTGGCCCAGGGCAATCATACCCGGGTCTCGGCCAGCCGGTGGACGAATCCACCGGCTGGCCGGGTCGCGGATGTCAGGCGGCGAGCTTGTGCGGTGCCATCATCGTAGAGGCGGCCGCGGCCTGCTCGACCATCGGCGCGGACGCCTGCTTGAACAGCTGGGCGGTCACCTCCCCAATCTGGCTGGCCTGGCCGGTCACCCGCTCCTGGGCCGTCTTGAAGTAGGAGGTCTGGATCGCGGCGGCCTCCTGCGGGGACTTCGCGGAGGTCATTGCCTTGGCGCCAGCGACGAAGCCCTCGGCCATGCCCTGGTACATCGTGAGGTAGCGCTGGCTGATGTCCTGCAGGCCTGTGGTCCAGAGCTGGACCGAACGGGTGGCGGCCTCGAGGCTGGCACGGTTGAATGCGCTTGCGTCGGTAGCGGCCTTGGACAGACGGGCCATCATCTCATTCGCCTGGGGTACGCCGTTCTGCATGAACATGGTTGTTTCCTTCGTCTGCCTGCGCCGCTGGGGAGCTGGTGCCCACCTTGCTGCGGCGCAACATAGAGACGTCTAGGCTCGCCGACCGAGCGTTCGCAAGACAATTGTGCAGTGCAGCATGCGGCAGGCCTGCGAACGGCGGTACTGATCTGCAGTCCCTCGATGCTATGAAGCGGCCATTCCGCTCCCGGTCAGTAACGATAGTCTCTGCCTGGAAAGCGCCAGCAGGACGACTTGACGCCCGTAGCCGCAAGGAGCCACTGTTCTGGCAAGGGGAACCGCGATCGCCCCGTGAGGCTTCGGCTGAAGTATCGCGTCCGCAATCCCGCGCCGAAGGGAGAGGACGCCCCATGCCTGCGCCCGACACCATCACTGCCGTTCAGCTTTCTCGCCTCATCGGTCTGCCCGATGCACCGGTCCTCTTGGATGTCCGCACCAAGCAGGACTACTCGTCCGACCCGCGACTCATCCCGACATCGGTCCTGCGCGACGCGGCCTCTGCGCCCGATTGGGCTGCCGAGTTCGTCGGCAACTCCGTCGTCGTCATCTGCGAGCGCGGCCTGAAACTCAGCCAGGGTGTCGCCGCCTGGCTGCGTCATGCCGGTGCCAAGGCTGAAGTACTGGAAGGTGGCTTCGAGGGCTGGGTAGCGGGCAATGGGATGCTGCTCCGGCCTGACCACATCCCGAGCCTTGACCCTCAGGGCCGCACGGTCTGGGTCACACGGTCCCGGCCAAAGATCGACCGCATTGCCTGCCCATGGCTCATCCGCCGCTTCGTCGATCCAAAGGCTGTGTTCCTGTTCGTCGCGCCCTCCGAGGTGCGGGCGGTCGCTGAACGCTTCACTGCGACCCCGTTCGACGTCGAGGACGTCTTCTGGAGCCACCGCGGAGAGGGCTGCACCTTTGACGCCATGGTCGAGGAGTTCGGCCTGAAGTCCGAGGCGCTCTCCCGCCTCGCCCTGATTGTTCGTGGTGCCGACACCGATCGGCCCGATCTCACGCCCCAGTCGGCAGGCCTGTTGGCCGCGTCGCTCGGCCTGTCGCGCATGTACCGGGATGACCTGGCCCAGCTGGACGCCGCAATGGGCCTGTATGATGCCTTCTTCCGCTGGAGCCGTGACGCGGTTGCGGAGACGCATGACTGGCCCGCGGCCACCATGAACACCCGTTCGGAGACGGTCGCATGAGCGAAGTCGCACTCGGGGTAACCACCACCCCGCCCGGCGTGTCTGCCGAGGACAAGCCGCGCCTGCCATCCTTCGCCGAGGCGTTGCGGGTCTGGCTGAGGATCGGCCTGCTCTCTTTCGGCGGCCCAGCCGGGCAGATAGCGCTCCTGCACCGCGAGGTGGTCGATGACCGTCGTTGGGTCTCCGACGCCCGCTTCCTGCACGCGCTGAACTTCTGCACCCTGCTGCCCGGTCCTGAGGCACAGCAACTCGCCACGTACCTGGGCTGGCTGCTGCACGGCGTTCGCGGCGGCATTGCGGCCGGGGTCCTGTTCGTCCTGCCGGGCATGGCGGTGATGCTCGGCCTCTCCATCCTCTACGCCACGCTCGGCGAGGTGCCGGTCGTCGCCGCCCTGTTCTTCGGCCTGAAGTGCGCCGTGCTGGTGCTGGTCGTCGAGGCGCTGCTGCGCGTTGCTCGACGCGCGCTGAAGACCAGGGCCGCCTGGGCGCTGGCCGCGGCCGCCTTTGTCGCGCTCTACGCATTCGGGGTTCCTTTTCCCGCCGTGGTGCTGGCGGCCGCGCTGATCGGCTACTTCGCGCCGGGCGCCTTCAAGGGCGGCAGCCACGGCGAAGCAAAGGATGGCCCGCTCGCCGTGCTGGACGCAGTGCTCGCGGCGGATCCGGGCCGCCCGGCGCGGCTCGCGGAAAAGGCATGGCAGGCGGGCTGGGTCGGGGTCGCGCTCTGGCTGCTTCCCGTGGCGGCGCTCATGCTGTTCGAGCGTGGCGTCTTCGCCGACGTCGCCTGGTTTTTCTCGAAGATGGCGGTGGTCACGGTGGGCGGCGCCTACGCCGTGCTCGCCTACGTCGCGCAGGAGGCGGTGCAGGGATACGGCTGGCTGACACCCGACCAGATGCTGGTCGGGCTCGGCCTTGCCGAAACGACGCCCGGCCCCCTCATTTTGGTGCTGCAATTCGTGGGCTTCCTGGCGGGCTACGGCCAGGGCGGGCTTGCCTGGGGCGTGCTGGCCTCGGTGCTGACGGTGTGGGTCACCTTCGCGCCATGCTTCGCCTTTATCTTTCTCGGCGCGCCCTACGTCGAGCGGCTGCACTCTAACCGGGAGCTGACCAGCGCCTTGGCGGCGGTCACGGCGGCGGTGGTGGGCGTCATCGCCAATCTCGCCCTCTGGTTCGGTCTGCGGGTGCTCTTCGCCGAGGTGCGACGCGTGGAGGTCGGCCCGGCCGCCCTGGACGCGCCGGTTCTCGGCAGCCTGGATCCGCTCGCCCTTGCGCTCGCCGCACTCGCCGCGGTCTGCCTGTTCGGCCTCAAGCTCGGGCTGCTGCGGACGCTCGGTATTACCGCCGCGGTAGGGCTGGTGGCCAAGCTCGCCTTGGGCTGAGGGCAGGGGCCATGCGGCCCGATAGGCGAACAAAGGCAGGGAGCCCACTCATGTCGGCCATTCCTGACCGGTTCCGCTCCATCCGTTCCGAAAACCTCCGTCTGCGGAATAGAAGTGAGGTCCAGGCAAGAGATGGGTTTCCGTTTCCGCAAACCTGTCCCGCTGCGGCGAGGGCCGTTGTTAGCCGAGAGCTGCCGAGCCTGGCCTTTCGCCCAATGGTCGCTTTTCCAGATGTCCGCTGGAAAGCGGCCAGTCCGCTTCCGGCCAAGTCTAGACATCCGGTCAACTTGCCTGATTGCTGGAAAAGGATCGCGGCCCCAAGCAGGGGCAGGCTACATCAATCTGTCTACAGCGGTGCGGCCGCCTGCCTCCTACCGCGTGCGCGGAAGCCGAATAGTGGCCGACGTTCCTCGGCCGGGCGCGCTCCCGATTTCCAGGCTGCCGCCGTGAGCTTCCACAATGGCCCGTGCGGTCGATAGCCCAAGACCGCTGCCGCCACCCGCCGTTCGTGCCCGATCACCCCTGAAGAACGGCTCCGTCACCCGCGGCAGGTCCTCGGGTGAGATGCCGGTTCCGCAGTCGCTCACGCGCACCAGCACCTCGTCGGACGTGCATCCGACCTCGACCCAGGGGTCGCGCCCATGCCGGAGCGCGTTGGCAACCAGGTTCGTCACG
Organism: Muricoccus pecuniae; assembly: GCF_014199205.1. Taxonomy (GTDB): domain Bacteria; phylum Pseudomonadota; class Alphaproteobacteria; order Acetobacterales; family Acetobacteraceae; genus Roseomonas; species Roseomonas pecuniae. Next base: position 61,766 of record NZ_JACIJD010000010.1, read on the forward strand.
GCGCGCTTGATGGCGACCCGGCGAGCCGGGGCAACCGCGTCCTCGTCCATCCGGCCCTCACGGACGGGCGTCCCCCCGTTGGCGAACTCGTCCACCACGGTGCGCACGAGCGCGGCGACGGCCACCGGCTGGACGGCCTCGCCAGCATGGCCGCCGCGCAGGTAGGCGAGGACGTCGGACACCATCGTCTCCATCTCCGCCAGGTCCCGGCGGATCGGCTCCCTGTCCTCGTGCGGGAGATCCTCGGCGCGCAGCTTGAGGCGTGCGATCGGCGACATCAGGTCGTGCGAGAGGGCGCCCAGCGCCAGGGTTCTCTGGCGGAAGGCGTCGCGGGTGCGGGCGGCCATGTCGTTCAACGCCTCGGCCAGCTGCCGCACCTCGCGCGGGCCGGAGGCGGGAAGCGGCGGAAGATCCTGCTCGGGGTCGAACCGGGAAACGGTTCTCGCCAGGGCGGCGACCGGCGCCGAGACCGAGCGCGCCGCGAACCCCACCGCGAGGAGAAGGGCCAGGCCGATCGCCGCCGCGTAGGAGTGCAGCACGCTCTGGTCGGCGGACAGCGTGTTGAAGGAGGCGATCTCCACGTTGAGCCACGAGCCGTCCGCGAGGCGCGCCACGGCGCCGATGCCGACGATGCGGTCTGATGCGGCGTCGTGGCGTCCGGGGCGCACGTGCACCTCGCTCGCGAGGCCGCTCAGCGCCCTCGTCCTGGCCGCGACTGTAGGCCACTCCCCGGCAGAAGGGTGCTCGGGCGTGGGCGCCCGGTCCCACGTCCAGTGGACCTCGAGATCCGGGCGAGACAGGGCGTGGGCCACCCGGTCCCGATCGGCCTCGGGCGCCGCGGCCACGGCGTCCACCAAGGTCGCCAGTCGTTGGGCCAGCAGTTCCTCGCTCCCGCGCTCCACCGCCTGCCGCAGCAGGAGGTCATGGACGCCGACCATGGCAGCGAACAGGACGGCAAAGCCGATGGTGAGAGCCGCCAAGGTCCGGGCGGCGAGGGATTGGGGAAGGAAACGCTTCACCCCGACCACTCCACAGGGCTGGAGAGCAGGTAACCGATTCCGCGGATCGTCTTGATGAGGCCCGGCTCCCCGTCCCCGTGGCGCCTCGAACCCAGCTTGGCGCGCAGGCGGCTGATCTGAACGTCCATCGAACGGTCCAGTCCCCCGTAGGGGCGGTTGCGGGCGAGGTCCAGGAGCTGGTCGCGCGTCAAGACGCGTTGCGGCCGCTCCACGAAGGCCAGCAGGAGGTCGTACTCGCCGCTGGTCAGCTCAACCGCAACGCCGTCGGGCCGGAGCAATTCACGACGGCGGGTGTCTAGGGACCAACCGGCGAAACGCGCCACCTCCTGGCCTTCGCTTCCCGGCGCGCCCTCGGCGCCAGCCACGCGGCGGAGGACGGCGCGTATCCGGGCGACCAGCTCGCGCGGGTCGGCTGGCTTCACGACGAAGTCGTCCGCCCCCCGCCGGGGGCCGCTGTCGCCGAGGCAGTTGGTCACCGCGACACACCGATAGCGGGGCGGACGGCGCGACGGCGGCCCATGCGCACCCTCGCGCTCAGAAGTAGAGCCGGACGCCGGTCAGGAACTCCACCGATGCCACGCGCTCGTTCTCCCGCCTTGCATAGCGGGCCGTGTCAGCGAAGCGGCGCGTGTAGTTCACGCCGATGTAGGGCGCGACCTCGCGGGTGAACTCGTAGCGCAGGCGCAGGCCCGCCTCGATGTCGTTGAAGCCACTGCCGACGCCGAGCTCGGGGACCTTCTGCAGCGCGACGTTGATCTCGGCATTCGGCTGAAGCACGAGCCGCTGGGTGACGTAGATGTCGTAGGACAGCTCGAGGCGTGCCGAGACGTCGCCCCGTTCACTGACGAAGCCCTGCAGGTCGACCTCGAAGAGGCCAGGCGCCAGTCCCTGGATGCCGATCACGCCGTAGGTGCGGTCCGGACGTGGGCGCGGGTCGTAGCGGATGCCCGCCTGGAAGTCCCAGTAGTAGCCGATGAGGTGCGAGTAAAGCAGTTGCACCTCGGCGTTCTCGGCCCGGCGGCCACGCTCGACCTCGCCCTGCGTCTTGAGCCAGATCTTGTCGTAGTCCGTGCCGTACCACGCCTGCCCGTCCCAGCGCGCGACGTTCGGCGAGCCGTCCAGGCCGACGCCCCACTCCAGCTTCTCGAAGAGCACCGCGCCGTAATACAGCTCGTGCGACGACGCCGCGTGGGCTCCGGGGTCGTGGGCCGCGTTCTGCGAGGCGGCCTGCTGCGCCCCGGCGTCAACGGCCCAGAGCGCACCGAGAAGGGTGAGGACGGGCAGCAGGGAGGCGGACGAGAGACGCACCGGTGCTTGCTCCACGACCATCAACCGGCGGACGCGACGCGCGGCTGCCGCCGGATCTCGACCTTCCGCATCATTCCCGTCTCCATGTGCATCAGCATGTGGCAGTGAAAGGCCCAGCCTCCCTCGGCGTCCGCCTCCACGTCCACGTCGAGCGTGCTGCCCGGCCTGACGCTGACGGTGTGCAGCAGCGGGTTCTGAGCGCCGTTTCCGACCTGCGGCTGCATCCAGACCCCGTGCAGGTGCATCGGGTGGCTCATCATGGTCTCATTGATGAAGCGCATCCGCACGCGCTCGCCGAGGGTCAGGACGATTGGCTGGGCCTCGCTGAAGCGGTTGCCGTTGATGGCCCAGAAGTACCGCTCCATGTTGCCGGTGAGGCGAACCTCAATGATCCGGTTCGGCTCCCGCACGGGATAGGGGTTCGAGAGTGCCTTGAGGTGCCGGTAGGTGAGCACCCGGGTGCCAGGAGGCGCCCCTGTGTTCACGGCGAACGGGTCAGGCGGCGCCATCCCGCCGTGACCGGCATGGGCATTGGCGGCCGACATATCGACCTGGCCGACCTGCCCCGTGCCTGGGGCGCCGTGGCCCATGGCCGAGTGGTCCTGGGCTGCCGGAGCCGCGCTGCGCTGATCGCGCCGGGGGGCTGGCTGCTGGTTTTGCCGTCCCTGCGGCCTGCTCGGCGCCGTCTGCTGGCCCATGCCAGGCATGTTGGAGTGGTCCATGCCCGGCATGTTCGAGTGATCCATGCCCTGCATGCTCCCCTGGCCTTGGCGGGCTTGGACCAGGGTGAAGCCACCCGCCCCGGGCACGGATGCCGTCGGCAGGCTCGCGGAAGCCAAGCGGAACCCAGGGTCACTGGCCAGGGAGGACCTCCGACCCATGCCGGGCATCGTGGAGTGATCCATACCTGGCATGTTGGAGTGGTCCACGGCCGGAGCGCTCGAGGGAGCCATGCTCCCCCGCCCACGTCCGACCGAGGGGGCAGAGGTGCCGTGGTTCATCCCAGGCATGTTGGAGTGATCCATTCCCTGCATGCCGCCTCCGGCGCCGCCACCAGTCATGCCGGAGTGATCCATCCCACCCATGGAGCCCATGTCCATGGGAGCGATCTGGCCGGGCCGGTCGGTCTCCGGGCGCAGCGTGCCGCGGTCCAGGCCCTTCGGCCCGTAGTCGCCACCCATGTCGGCCATCGTCAGAAGCGGCCGCTCACGGTGCGGCGGCAGGGCCAGCATCGGCAGGCCTTCCTGAGTGGCGATGCTCGCACTGGCGAATCCCTGGCGCCCCATGGACTCCGCGAGGATCTGGAACTGTCGCGCGTTGGTGGGACGCACGAGGACGTCGAAGGTCTCGGCGGGTGCAATGCGGAACTCGTCGATGGTCACCGGCTGCACGTTGTTGCCGTGTGCTTGGACCACCGTCATCTCCAGACCGGGGATGCGGACGTCGAAGTGGCTCATGGCGCCAGAGTTGATGAAGCGCAGGCGGACGGTCTCCCCTGGCCGGTACACCGCGGTGAAGTTCTGCTGCGGCGTCCGCCCGTTGACGAGGAAGGTGTAACCGGTGACGTCCTCGATGTCGGTCGGGTCCATCCGCATCTGACCCCACATCATCCGGTCACGGATGATGGCCTCGCGGGCTGCCGCATTCGGCGCGCGCGCCAACTCGGCCGCGAGGCTCGCCGCTGTGCGCTTGTTGTAGTTGTAGTATCCAGGATCACGCTTGAGATTCTGGATGACGCGATGCGGGTTCTCGTCGGTCCAATCGGAGAGTTGGATGATGTAGTCGCGGTCGTAGCCGAACGGATCGGGGCGGGTCGGCTCGATAATCAGCGGGCCGTAGAACCCGGCCTGCTCCTGCGTGCCCGAGTGGCTGTGGTACCAGTAGGTGCCGGACTGTACGAGCGGGAAGCGATACTGGTGCGTCTGGCCAGCCGCGATGCCCTGGAAGCCGTCGCTGATGCCCGGCACGCCGTCCTGGCCACTTGGGAGGATGAGGCCGTGCCAATGGATCGAGGTCTCTTCCCGCAGCCGGTTGGCCACGTTGATGAGCACCTCCTCGCCTTCGCGGAACTTCAGGACGGGGCCGGGAACCTGCCGGTTGATGGCGATTGCCGGACGCGGCCTGCCCGTGATGTTCAGGGTGACGTGCTCGATGGCGAGGTTGAACTCGCGCGGCAGGGCCCGCCCGAGCCCTGGCTGCGCGAGCCCGGTTCCAGGCAGGGCTGGAGCGGCGATGGCTGCGATGCCACCGGCCAGCATGCTGCGCCGCGACACGGAAATCTCAGCCATGCTGGAACACTCCTTTCCACTCGAACTGCGTCCGGAGACGCTTGGACGCGGCGCGCAACCCGCGGCTCCCGATATCAAGGCTTGGGCCCGGCGCGGCAATCACTGCGGGGGTCCGGCAATAAAACGTAAGATTTGCCGGGGTGCCGGATCGGGGACGGCCGCGTTGAGATCCCGTAGCCTGCCGTCGCGGCGCGCTTGCGCGCGGCGCGTGTGCTGTCACGGCCGGTGGGCCATGCCAGCCGCGGATGGTTCCGTCCCGCCGGACACGGGACTTCCAATGCTTTGGCCAGCCCGGTCCGGCGTGGCGTCGCCCAAAGGAGGAAGCATGACCGTCGCTTCGCACGGATTTCGGAATACGCGCCTGGTTCTCGGGCTGACTCTTGCGCTCGGGGCCGCCGCTTGCGCGCAGCAAACCGCGCCCCAGGCTTCGGCACCCTCCGCTGCCGACCTGTCGATCCAGCCCGCGGGCCGGTCGACCGCGACGCCCGCCACGAGCATGCAGGGGATGGACCATTCCCGGATGCCGGGCATGAGCGGGTCCCACATGCAGGGTATGGATCACTCGAACATGCCTGGCATGAGGGGAAGCAGTGCGCAGGGTGGCGGCATGCAGGGCCACAACATGTCCGGTATGAACATGCAGCAGATGATGGCCCACTGCGCCGAGATGCGTCAGCAGGCGCGGCCGGGCGCCACCATGAGCCCGGACATGCAGGCCATGATGCAGCACTGCAGCCAGATGGGTGGCTCCACTGGGATGCAGGGGCAGGGCGGCACCAGGGCCCGCTGAGCCTACTTGCGGTGGCGGCTCGACAAGCCGCCACCGCGTCCTGAATGCCTCCTCCATCGGCATTTTCAAAGCCGGACCGACTGCAGGCGCAGAGCGTTGCCGATGACGGACACCGAACTCAGCGCCATGGCCAGCGCGGCGGCGATCGGGCTGAGCAGGATGCCAAAGACCGGGTAGAGCACACCCGCGGCGAGCGGCACCCCGAGCGCGTTGTAGACAAAGGCCAGGAACAGGTTCTGCCGGATGTTCCGCATGGTCGCGCGGCTCAGGGTGCGTGCCCGCGCAATGCCCGCGAGGTCACCCTTCACCAAGGTGACGCCCGCGCTCTGCATGGCGACGTCCGTGCCCGTCCCCATGGCGACGCCAACGTCGGCCTCCGCCAGGGCCGGTGCGTCGTTCACGCCGTCGCCCGCCATGGCGACGACCTTTCCCTTCGCGCGGAGTTCCCGGACGATGCGGTGCTTGTCCTCTGGTAGGACGTCGCCTTGGAACTCGTCGATCCCGAGCCTCCGCGCGACGGCTTCGGCCGTGGTCGCGTTGTCGCCGGTCAGCATGATTATGCGGATGCCCTCGGCGCGCAGGCTCTCCAGGGCGGCGGGCGTGGTCTGCTTGACGGGGTCGGCCACCGCGATGACGCCGCCGGGCTTGCCATCCACGGCGAGGAACAGCGCTGTGCCGCCCTCACGCCGCAGCTCGTCTGCCCTGGCCGAGAGGTCGCCCAGGTCCACGCCGAGGTCGGCCATGAGCCGCGAGTTCCCCAGCGCGACCCGGCGGCCGTCGACCATGCCGGTGACACCCCTCCCGGTGACGGAAGCGAAGTCTACCGGTTCCCAGAAGGCCATGCCGCGTTCCTTGGCCGCGGCGACGACGGCGGCGGCGAGCGGGTGCTCGCTCGATCGCTCCAGGCTGGCGGCGAGCGGGAGCACATCGGCCTCGGTCAGTCCCGGCGCCGTGACCACTGCCACGACCTTGGGCTTGCCCTCGGTCAGCGTGCCGGTCTTGTCCACCACCAGGGTGTCGACCTTCTCCATGCGCTCGAGCGCCTCGGCTGACCTGATGAGGACGCCCGCACCGGCACCCTTGCCCACGCCAACCATAATCGACATCGGGGTGGCCAGGCCGAGCGCGCATGGGCAGGCGATGATGAGCACCGACACCGCCGCGATCAGCCCGTAGGAGAGTGCCGGGGACGGGCCCGAGACGGCCCAGGCGACGAAGGCCATGACCGCGACGGCGATGACCGCCGGGACGAAGTAGCCGGACACCTGGTCGGCCATGCGCTGGATCGGCGCCCGGCTGCGCTGGGCCTCCGCCACCATGCCGACGATGCGGGACAGCATGGTGTCGGAGCCGACCTTGTCGGCGCGCATCACCAGGGAGCCGGTGCCGTTCACGGTGCCGCCAATGACCTTGGAGCCGGGCGCCTTCTCGACGGGCAGGGACTCGCCGGTGACCATGGACTCGTCCACCGAGCCGCCGCCCTCGAGCACCTCGCCGTCCACCGGCACGCCCTCGCCGGGCCGGACCCTCAAGCGGTCACCCACTTGCACCTCGGCCAGGTTGACCTCCTCGTCCGTCCCGTCCGGCCGGATGCGGCGGGCGGCCTTGGGCGCGAGGTCCAGCAAGGCGCGGATGGCGCCGCCCGTCTGCTCCCGGGCACGCAGCTCCAGCACCTGCCCGAGCAGGACGAGCACGGTGATGACGGCCGCCGCCTCGTAGTAGACAGCTACCGTCCCATCCATGCCGCGGAAGCCTTCGGGGAAGACGCCGGGCGCGAAGGTCGCGACGAGGCTGTAGAGGTAGGCGGCCCCGGTTCCGAGGGCGATCAACGAGAACATGTTTAGGCTGCGGTTCACCACCGACTGCCAGCCGCGCAGGAAGAAGGGCCAACCCGCCCAGAGGACGACCGGCGTCGCCAGCAGGAACTGGGTCCAGGTCGACGTCGTCGGCGAGACCAGGTGGTGCAGCCCGAGCCCGGGAATGTGGGCGCCCATTTCCAAGATAACCACCGGGATCGTCAGGGCCAGCCCGATCCACATCCGCCGGGTCATGTCGATCAACTCGTGGTTCGGCCCGGCGTCGGCCGTCACCTCGAGGGGCTCGAGGGCCATCCCGCAGATGGGACAGTTGCCCGGTCCCTCCTGCCGGACCTGAGGGTGCATCGGGCAGGTGTAGATGGTTCCCTTCGGGGCAGCGGACGGCGCCGTCGCCACCTTGGGCGCGAGGTACTTTTCCGGGTCGGCCTCGAACTTGGTCCGACAGCCAGCCGAGCAGAAGTGGAAGGTGGTCCCACCATGCTCCAGGCGGTGATTGGAGGTGGCCGGATCCACCTTCATTCCGCAGACGGGATCGGTAACCTTCCTATCATCGGCGGCCATGGCGCCGTGGCTGTGGTCGTGGCCGTGGTGGCAGCCGGGCCCGTGCTGGTGGCCGTGTGCATGCCCGTGACCGGAGTGCTGACCCTTCATCTTCGCCGCCCCTGGTGCGGCCCACATGGTGCGGGTCGCTGTTGCGAGGCCCGGAAGGTGGGGTTTCCCATCATGGGAAGGTCAAGGTCATTCGCGGGCCCGTCGCTGGGCTTGACCTTCCCATTGTGGGAAGCCCCATGTTCCAGTCAGGTCCAGGCACGGGCGGTCCGGGACGGAGGTTCACCATGAACATCGGGCAGGCGGCCAAGGCATCCGGCGTCTCGGCGAAGATGCTTCGGTACTACGAGAGTATCGGCCTTCTCGCGCAGGCGGGCCGGACCGAGGCGGGCTACCGGGTCTACTCGGACGCCGACGTCCGCACGCTGCGCTTCGTTCGACGGGCGCGGGATCTCGGGCTCTCGCTGGAGCGCATCAAGCTTTTGATCGGCCTCTGGCAGGACGACGACCGGGCGAGCGCGGACGTGAAGCGCATCGCGACCGAGCACGCGGCCGAACTCCGGACCAAGATCGCCGAACTGACCCAGATGTGCGAGGCGCTGGAGGGCATGGCCGCGGCCTGCCACGGCGACCACCGTCCGGAGTGCCCGATCCTCGACGACATCGCTCGGGGCGGCCAGGCAGAAGCCGCCCCGAACGGGTCCAAGAGGTTAGGGACGAGGCGCGAGGCGCCGGGCGCCGGAGCGCACCGGGCCATCCAAGGAGCCATGCGATGAGCGACAATTCCCTTCAGCTCCCGGCGGGCAGGCGATCCGTTCTGCGCATCGGGCTGGCCGCGGCGGTGCTGCCGGTCGGCATGGCCTCGGCGGCACAGGCTGTGCGGGTGGAGGTCTGGAAGGATCCGAGCTGCGGCTGCTGCGAGGGCTGGGTCCGTCACCTGCGCGCGGCGGGCTTCGAGGCAAGCGTCCACGACGTGGCCAACCTGCAGGCCATCAAGGCGGCCAACGGCGTGCCGGACGCGCTCCACTCCTGCCACACAGCGACCGTGGGCGGCTACGTGGTCGAGGGGCACGTCCCCGCCGCCGACGTGCGCCGCCTGCTGGCTGAGCGTCCCCGGGCCAGGGGGCTGGCAGCTCCTGGGATGCCGCCCTCTTCGCCGGGAATGGACATGCCGGGCACGCCCTACGAGGTCGTCCTGTTCGGTGGGCCCGGTGGCGATCGGCTCTGGGCGCGGCACTGAGCATGGCGTTGGGCAGCCCGCAGCAGCAGGAACCAGGTAAAGCAAGGCCGTTCTGCCTGGGTAATCTACGCGACGCGGCGCCATCGGCGGGACGAGGAACAGTTTGCTGGCTTCAGAGAAGCGCACTGCATGCATCGGAGGGCGCGGGCCGTTGCCCACGGCCATAGAGGGGCAGTTGATCCAGCTCTACACCGTTTTGGCTCACCAGCAGGCCTTGGCCGACGAACGTCCGTCACGCGACCTGTGGCTTGCTGATCAAGCAACGATTCAATCGCCCCTGGTCAGCGTGGCGCCGTGCGGTGACCAAGGGCGCCCCGTGGACGCTCAACGCTCCGCACGGCGTGTGGGCGGTGTCGGAGCTTCGGCCCGGCGGCCGGGCTGAGCTCCGATACGCCCCCTTTGACGATGAGGGCGGACTCCGGGTCGCGCCGCTGACCATCGGCGAGTTCGCCTCCGTCGGGGACGCTAGGTTCGCGGCTGACGCCTACGAGGCCGAGGAACCACCAGAACTGCCCGACGACCTGGCGGACACTTTCCTCCCTGGGGACGGCGAGGCCGAAATCCAGGCGCCGGACGGGCGCGTCTTCCTGCTCTCGCTCACGGAGGAGGCGGTGACCCTCAGCCTCGGTGAGGGCGACGCCAGGACCGAGTGGGCCCGCCTTGACCAGCCGCGGGTGTTCGGGGACGACCCCGAACACGGGCGGCCGCCTGGTCACGAGGAACCGGCGGAGTTGGATCTCGCCATCATGGTTGAGCTCACGGAGCGAATGGGCTCCGCCGCCTAGTGAGCACCCTTTTGCCCGGCCGGGGTGGGTGTGCAATTGAGGCAAGGGCGGGAGGTCGGACGTCCTACGTCGACGAGCAGCGGGCCGGGCTCGGGTTGTTTTTCGAGCAGGCAGTGCGCTGCAAGATCCAGACGTCACTGACCCGGACTGACATCCTACCTGAAATTCCTGCTCGGCGGCAGCTTCGTCGGCGGCTGGCGCCTGCTTCCCGGCTCCGGTCTTCGGACCTCGTCAGCCCGTCCCAGGATGCGCTCCGCCCACTCGCCCCCCTGGTCTGCCAGCGACAGGCCGTCGAGAAGGTCCGAGCGGTCCTCCAGCTTGCCGACGATGAGGTGGTTCACTGCCACCTCGACGTGCTCTTCAAGGCGCTCGACGCGGCCCTCGGCCACGATGAGGCGGGCGCCGACCAGTGCGCGCCGGTTCTCCTCAGCCACCTTGGCGAAGATGACGAGGTTGCCGACGCCGTGCTCGTCCTCGACGGTCATGAAGATGACGCCTTTTGAACTGCCCGGGCGCTGGCGCATCAGCACGATGCCGGGCAGCCGAATCCTTGCGCCGTGGCGGAGCGTGGTCAGGCTTCGGGTGTCATCCAACCCCAGCCGGTCCAGCACGGGCCGCAGCAAGGCCAGCGGATGGCGCCCTAAGGTCAGGCCGGTCGAGCGGTAGTCCTCGACTACGTGCTCGCCCTCGCGCTGGTGTGGCAGGGCCGCCTCGGGTTCCGTCATCAGAGGTATCTCGGCCATAGCGGCTTCAGCCGTGTCCCGCACTACGGCGAATAGCGGCAGGTTCTGTGGTCCGGACGCGGCCACCCCGGCGTCCCATGAAGCCCGCCTCCGGCTGACCCCGGTCGAACGAAAGGCGTTGGCCGCCGCCAGCGCCTCCAGCGTGCGGCGTCCGACCTGTGCCCGCATGGCGGCGTCCCCCACGCTCGCAAAGGGCGCCCCATTCCTAGAACGCCGGGCCTTTAGGAGGTGCTTGGCCTCCTCCTCCCGCAGCCCGCTGATCAACCGCAGCCCGAGCCGGATGGCGAGCCCGCCGCGGCTGGCGGCCTCGGGTTCCAGGCCGCTGTCCCAGTCCGACAGGTTGACGTCCACCTCGTGCACGACGACGCCGTGCTCCCGCGCGTCCCGCACGAGCTGGGCGGGCGCGTAGAACCCCATCGGCTGGCTGTTCAGCAGCGCGCAGGTGAAAACAGCCGGGTGGTGGCACTTCACCCAGGCGCTCGAGTAGACGAGCTGCGCGAAGCTTGCCGCGTGGCTCTCGGGGAAGCCGTAGCTGCCGAAGCCCTCAATCTGGGCGAAGACCTGCTCCGCGAACTCCTGCTGGTATCCGCGCCGGACCATCCCGGCGACCAGGCGCTCGCGGTAGGCCGCCACGCCGCCGGTGATCTTGAACGTCGCCATGGCGCGGCGGAGCTGGTCGGCCTCGTCCGGCGTGAATTTGGCCGCGACGATGGCGATCCGCATCACCTGCTCCTGGAAGAGCGGCACGCCGAGCGTCTTGCCCAGCACCCGCTCCAGCTCGTCGGCAGGCCCGTGCTCCAGGGCTGGCGATGGGAAGGTGACCGGCTCCTTGCCCGCCTTCCGGCGCAGGTAGGGGTGCACCATGTCACCGGCGATCGGACCAGGGCGGACGATCGCGACCTCCACGACCAGGTCGTAGAACTTCTCCGGCCTGAGACGGGGCAGCATGTTCATCTGCGCCCGGCTCTCCACCTGGAAGACGCCGACGCTGTCAGCCCGGCGCAGCATGGCGTAGGTTTCCGGGCACTCACGGGGTAGCGTGGCCAGGTCGTGGTCCGGCCCGCCGTGGCGTCGAAGCAGGTCAAAGCTCCGCCGGAGGCAGGACAGCATTCCGAGCGCCAGGACATCCACCTTCAGGATGCCGAGGGCGTCGATGTCGTCCTTGTCCCACTCCAGGACAGTCCTGCCGTCCATGGCAGCGTTGCCAACCACCGCCAGCTCGATCAGTGGTCCGCGGGTGATGACGAAGCCGCCGACATGGGTGGCAGTGTGCCGAGGGAAGTCCTGGATCTCCTGGGCAAGCTCCATGGTCATCGCAAGCCGCGGGTCGGAGAGGTCCAGCCCTTCGCTGGCCGCCAGCTCGGCAAGGTCCTTGTCCGAGCCCGGCCCCCAGCTCGCCTTGGAAAGGCGGCCGGTAACGTCCTCGGAAAGGCCCATGGCCTTGCCGACCTCGCGGATGGCCGACCGGCCGCGATAGCGGATGACCGTGCCGCAGATGGCGGCCCGCTCGCGGCCGTAGCGCTCGTAGATGTGCTGGATGACCTCCTCGCGGCGCTCGTGCTCGAAGTCGATGTCGATGTCGGGCGGCTCGCCGCGAGAGGCGGAGACGAAGCGCTCGAAGAGGAGGTCGTGCTTGCCGGGGTCGACCGCGGTGACGCCGAGGACGTAGCAGACCGCCGAGTTCGCGGCGGATCCCCGGCCCTGGCAGAGGATGCCCCGCTCGCGGGCGAAGCGGACGATCTCGTGGACGGTCAGGAAGTAGGGCGCATAGCCGAGTTGGTCGATCAGGCCGAGCTCGTGCTCAACCCGGCCTGAGATCTCCTCGGGCACGATGGTCCAGCGCTCAGCCAGGGCTTGGTCTACCCGTGCCCTGAGCGTCTCTATGGCCGTGCGACCGGGCTCCAGCACCTCGTCCGGGTACTCGTAGCGGAGCTGGTCGAGGTTGAAGCCGCGGGCGGCCTCAAGGACTCGCAGGGTGTTGGCGATGGCATCCGGGTGACGCCTGAAGCGGGCGCCGATTTCCTGGAGGGACTTGGGACGGCGCTCGGCATTCAGCTCGGCGTCGAAGCCGATCTGGTCGATGGTGCGGCCGGTGCGGATGGCGGTGAGCACGTCGACAAGGCGGCGGCGCCCGGCGACATGGTAGCGGACGTCACCGGTGGCCAGGAGCCGCCCACCGGCGCCGCGGGCGACGTCGGCGAGCAGGTCGAGCTTGCGGACGTCACCGCCGCCGAGGGTGCTGGAACCCGCCACCATCAGGGGCAGCGCAAGGCGCCGGAGGTCGGCGGCGTCGCGCCGAACGCGGTCGGCGAAATCCTTGTCAGCCCGAGGTGGGGGAACCGTGGCCATGGCCCATCCCTCGGCGGCCTCGATCAGGGCGCCGCGGCCGAGCCGGACTTCGTCCTTGGGCGAGGTGAGGCGTGCGGCGGACAGCAGCGCGGTCAGGCGGCCGTAGGAAGCCCGGCAGGTTGGCCATACCAGGTACTCGGCGCCGTCCTCAAGGGAGAGGCGGCACCCTACCACGAAGGGGATGCCCGCTTCCTTGGCGGCCACATGCCCGCGGACGACCCCGGCTAGGGTGTTAGTGTCGCAGATCCCGATGCCCGAGTAGCCCAGCATCTTGGCGGTCGCGACCAGCTCGGAAGGGTGCGATGCCCCGTCCAGGAAGGAGAAGTTGGACTTGGCCCCGAGCTCCGCGAAGGCCTGTGAGGCGTCGGCACGCCGATCCAGCGCAGACCGGTCGACCTGGGTAGGCATCAGGTGCTGTGGGGCGGGCGAGGCGGTTTCTTGACCACCATCAGGTTGGCGCGGTCGAGCTGGGCGGCGAGCTGCTCCGCGAGGACGGCGGCCGCAACCTCCCAGGCCGCGCCGCGACGTGGCTTGCCACGCTCGTCGTGCCGGAGCGCATAGGCGAGCACCTCGGCCACCTCGTCGCCAGAGGCAGGAATCAGAGGCGGCCCCGAGGGCTCATCCGCCATGACGTGTCCCCTGGCCGGTGGGGAAGAGGCCCGGAAACTCGAGTTGCCTCTCATCCCGCAGCGGCGTGTCGTCGTCCTCGGCAGGCGCGGACGATCCAGCCACCCGGGCCGGAGAGAACCGGGGTTCAGCTGGGATTCTGGCAGGGGATGGAGGCGATTCGCGCATGCGCCGAAGCTGTCGGACGCGCGCGAACAAATCAAGAACAATAAATGGAAAGATTCGCCGCTGTCATCAGCCGCAGTAAATGATGATGTCGAGATGTCGGTGGGGAGCGGCTCATATGGCTGCGCTCCGCTGGTGGATCTTAGCACGTGGATCTGCCTTGGATACGCAGTGGATTTTTGTTGTGACGGCGCAGGTCGCATCACTGCCCCTTTAGGTTGCTCCGCTTTGTCAAGGTGCGCCCCTGCGAGGGTGCCGCCGGGGTACACCGCAGCCTCGGGTAAACGGGGTTTCTGACATCGCGATTTTAGGTCCATATACCCTAGACGTTAACCATTCGCAGCTAGACATCTGACTTGGCCGCTGAGTTGCCAAGAGCGGAAGCGGCCGTTAGCGGACAGTTCGCTCCCGAGTGGCTCTTGCGGAGAATCGGAAGCGTCATCGTCATGTTTGGGTCTTAGGAAACCCGACGAGCAGCCTGTCTCATCAGGGTCACTACCTTACGCCGAGCGCGTCCAGCATAATAGAGATTGAGCCCGCTCCGATAAAGCTCGGGCAGAAAGAATTCATCACCACTCCTAAACAGCACTCCATTGTCCTCAAGTATTTTAGTGTCGTCCGCACCAATTAGATTGTGCGCTTGGCTATAGGACCACGGCAACTCACGCTCGCGACCTGTAAGACCCTGCACTTTCTGGAAAATCCGCTTGAGGTCAGCATTCTCCTCCCCGGTCTCGAACACGCGTTCAGCGCTACACGGGCCGATGGCTTCTCGCATGGCGCGAGGGCTCAACAGCCTATCATCATAGTAGGCATCCTCAGGACTCGAGTTGCGTGCTGCCTCCGCTAGGAAACGAACTAGGTCTCGCGCCTTAATCCGCCGGTTGAAGTCGGATAGTGAGGACATCGTCCACTCCAGCGATCGCGCTTCACGCGAGGTGGTTGGCCCCATTTTCCAGCCCCACAAGTCTGCGAGTGCCTGACTGCGTGCTTCCTCATCCAATAGCACCAGTTCCTCTGGTGCTTTGTCCACAGGCAGGCTTTCTGACTTCTGAGCGATCCACAGGGCCAGCGCGGACGCTTCGGCCCAGTTCCACCGAAGTGAGTACGCCGAGTATCTGTCCTCGAACTGCTTGAAGTTATTGATCAGGGCATAGCGGGCGAGATCCTCGCGAATGAAGATAACGCATCCGACGTTTCGCCGTGGCAGTTGCGAAAGCCAGTCTGGCACATGCCTCAGAAGCGCCTCGACGGCAGCCTGCTCAACCTCGCTGGTTCGCAAACGCGAGAACAAGGTTTCGATACCATCGAATATGGCTATTATTGACGTATCTTTGGGCATGGATGTTGCAAGCACTTCGAATGCTCCCCGCGTCCGAGGGGTAAAACCAGCCCTCCAAGCAATCAAATCCAGCCAAAATTTGCGCCATCCGACTGCGCTATTTGCATCAGGCGATCGAATTTGATGTTCTATCACATCCGTGATGAACTGATCGCTGAGCGGTTCATGATTAGACACTGCTCTGGCGGCCGCGGACGTGACACTACGCTCTGCAACCTTCGCATCGCTGTCCAAGTCCTTTGGTGGCGTGACTGGAAGAATCAGCGCTGCGGAAACCCTTGAGCCTGCGCTATCAGTTATCCCCAAGCGCTGAGAAAACGCCCCCCAAGTCTTCGAGAGAGCTAATGACATGAATGTATAGGATTTCCCCGCTCCCTTCTCCCCCACCACCGCAACGGCGGGAAGTGTCGCTTGATGCCGTTCAGCCAAGTTGACGAGGGACGCTGTTGGAAAAATTTCCACCTGAGGCTGACTTTCGGCAAAAATACTCTTTCGGGCATAGTCAGCCAGCTTTTCGCGTCTAGTTATTTTGCTATCTACTGGTTGCACAGGCGTCGGACTTGCAGGGATGATGGAACCAAACGCGGCAAGCATTTTCTCAGGCAGAGCGGACCTAAGCAGCGTCCGCTGTACATCTCGCAAACCGCGCGGCAGGATTGCAGCCGTAGGATCGGCTTCGATTGTCGTGGTGGTGATGGTTGCTTCTTGAAAGGGATTTGGTGACTCTTCCTGCTGCAAGGAAAAAAAATTGGCTTGATCGTGAAAGAGCCGAAGTTCTTCCTCTAGAATACTCATCGCTGCCGACGCGCTCTCGTGTCCCGCATGGCCTTCACCAGGACCAAATGGGACTTGATTTATGATGACCGTCGGCAGCGTAGCATCCAGCTGAGAGCCCGAGGCTAGTTGCCACTTGGCTCCCATCTCCCGCATGCGCTCCAAGAGCATAATTGTGCCATCGATAGCTTGACCGTTCAGGGTTGTTACCAGTGCATGCTGAAGCCGCGGGTCCAAGAACAAGGAAGCGACCAGCTCCGATAAGCCAGCGCGAAGATCAACAATTACCAACTCTGCCCCTGCTGCCCGACCAAGCCTCGCCACCAAAGAGCCGACGAAAAAAGGAGACCTTTTACTCGATAAGGTCAGACTGTCCGGCGAGATGTTAGGCAGCCCAAGATCACGCGTGCAGGGGAGGATCATCAAGCTACCTACTTCCTGATCGCCAAGCCGACTTGCAACCAACTCAATAGCGTCGTTAGCCTGCGGGTCAGTAGAAGCGTGTGCGATGGTGAGCAGGTCAGCAAAAGCGATGCGTGGGTTGGGCATCACTTGCTTCAGAAGGGTGGATACTCCTGGCGCCTCGAAATCAGCATCAATGAACAGGACGCGCCGATTGGCAGCACCCAACGCCAACGCCAAGGACAAGGCGAGAGTGGTCCGACCCATCCCTCCTTTGAAGGAGTGGAAGGTCAGGACAGGGGGGCATTCGAGAAGTTGCTCGACCGTACCGACTTCGTAGGTGGCATTGTAGACCACTGCACTGCCAGAAATAAGCGTAGGACGCAGTCGTACGCGAGGCTGTGACTCGGTCTCGTCTTCCACACGCTCGATGTCTATCGGCAAAAGGCGAGGTGAATCGTTGCTCGTGGACTCGAGCGCGATCGCGAAACGGTCCTCTAGGTAGCGAGGGCCGAATAGCGCCCCAAGCCATCTTTTTACGGGCTCGATCTCTGCTTGGCTTCTGAGAGACAGGGAAAGGCGCGACGGAAGCGGTTGGGCCCTAAGCAGCTCCGCTGGAGCGGAGCGATGCGCCTCGGGACTGCGGAGTGTATCCAAGACGTCAAGGTAGGTGTAATATTCACTCATCTTAAATCCCCTGCGCGGCTAGTCGCGCCTCGACCTCTGCTACGACTTTCTCGAGCCATCCCTCGACACCACTTACGTAAGACTCGGGGATTTTCACACCATAACGAGCTGCTTCATGCATTTTGTAAGGAGGAAAATCAGTGCCGTTGATTTGAAACGAGGCGGGGGCAGGACCAACATCCACGGGCAGAAGGTTGGCAGCGAGGCAAAGCTGCTCGATGTTATGAAGATCGACCCTTGGGAGGCCAAGCGTGGCAACGAGGGAGCCTCTCAGGTCAGCGGTTGTGGCCAAGGACCGTGACATCATAATGAGGTACTTCAAGCCGCACTCGGCGGCGTAAAACAGCGAAACCAGCTTTGGGCGGCGTGGAAGCTCCGCGAGTTGGAAGCTGGACCGGTGCCGCTGGAATGCGCGCTTGATATCAAGCGAATCAGATGGAACCTGCATCATGCCACCCCGCTAGAGCTGAACTTCACTGCGCATCCAAAGCTGCCCTGCGTTCCTGCTTGAACATACAAGCATCTCTTCAACAAGAGAGATCATTGTCGGCTACGCGGATGCTCAGGTCACCTACACACGAGGGCAAGGGTCAGGATGTCCGCTTCCGAGCGGGCCGGTTCGGCCCGGCGTATGTTCGCAACGGGCGCAGGCCAGAAGTTCAATGTGGGCGGTCCACCTTGATCAGGCGGTCCTTAGGACGGGCAGCATTTTGCGACACTGGAGGAGTGGCTTCCGCTCTCGCGTGCTTCAGGAGTGCCACATCCACTCTGGCACTCCTTGATCCTGACGCAGCCTAGTCCGCTGGAGCGCCATCGCCACCCGCACGTCCGGCTCGCGGACCGCCCCAGCTCCTGAGAGTCCAGGCAGGCTGGCGCGCGCCTCGGAGGCAAACCTGATCGGCAGCACTTGGTCCTCTGGTTGCAGGTAGGCTGCCGCCCACCAGTCTGCGATTGCCGCTCCCGCCTGCTGGAGAGCCTCGGCGGAAGGCAGCCGCTCGCGCTTGCTGTGCTGGTTCACCCGCCGGTGTGCAGGCATCAGGTTCCAGAGATCACTGCAAGGCCACGCCGACCACGGGAGGCAGTGGTCGACATCCAATGTGTCTGGCGCCAGCCGCTTGCCGCTCCAGACGCAATGGACGGCTGTCCTGCTTTCCATGAGCGCCAACGCTCGAGCACGCGGCAGGGCAACGTCGCGCACCGGACCGGACCAGGTCATCGCCGCCGCCAAGGCGCCCGTGTCGACCGTCCTCCCCTGGGTAGCAGCGTAACCCTGCGTGAGGCGCATCCATTCGGAGATGAGCGCGGGCTCTACCCAGACCGCAAAGCGCTGCATCGCCGTCCATAGGTGACGCGGAACCCGCATGGTGCCGAAAGCGGAGAGATAGATGCCGTCTACCACGAGGCTGCCCGACCGATGGCTCGCTCGAGCGCGGGTCGTCTCAAGGATTTGCGCCCCGCCCGGGAATTTCAGGTAGTTCGCGGGCATTCGGACGATGTGGTCCGTAGCCTCGCGCAGCGCCTCGTGGAGTACCTGGTTAGGCGCCTCGCCAAGCACGGCGCCGGGGCGTAAGTCGAGCGGCGACAGGGCACCGGCTGCGAGCGCCAGCCAGCCCGGCCCCGCGAAGCCCAGGCCTTCGGACCCGCGGTGATTGGTTGGCGTTTGGGGCAGACCCGCCTTCACGAGTGGCAGGTAGAGCCGGAGCCAGTTCAAAGCGACCAGCCCCAACGGCAGCCGGATGTGGTCGTCGCCGTCGTCCTCGGCCAGCCCCGCCGAGCCATCGGCCGCGCGGCACAGGGCCCTGAGGAGGCCGAGCTTGTAGGTCGCGCTCTTGGCATCCTGCAGGATGAGGTGCCGCAGCAGTGGCAGGGCGCCGGTCCCGTCGTCTGGCAGGCGGAGGACCACGGCCGTCCAGGAGATGTTAGGGCGCCCCTGGAGGTCGGGAGATGGCACAGCCCGGACCATCTGCATGCCGTGGTTCCGAGCCAGGGTCTCGACCTCGGCGAGACCGACTTGGTGTCCGCCGCGCCCATCGTCAGGTCCGTGGCGCAGGGTCATGACGAGCAGCCCGCCCGACCTCAGGAGGCCTACCAGCTTCCGGAAGGCACGTGGCCGATCTGCGGGGGCGACGTGCTGCCAGACCGCGCTCAAGGAAACCACGTCGGCCGCGACACCCGAGCGGGACGCCGTCGTCAGGGTGGGCAGGCTGTCCGTGAGCCAGCGAATCCTCGGCGAAGGGTACCGTGCCTCGGCCTCGGCCCGCATCGCGGTCGAGGGCTCGATGGCGATGACCTCGTATCCAGCCCCGGCGTAGGCGCCCGCGTCACGGCCAGTGCCCGCACCGACATCGATAATTACCGCAGGAGGTGCTGGCAGCAGGTCAGCCAGCCAGTCGCGGGTGATCGTCGGCGGGACCGCCTCATAGGCAACCGCCAGCCGGGAAGCATTCGCGTCGTACCAGGAGATTACAGGAGCCTGCACCCGGGCACCGTAGCAAGGATAGGATCCGCGAGGTCCATAGGGAGCGTTACAATGAGCAGCCGAAAGGTGGCATTTCCTTCTCAATCGGGCGCGGCAGCTCAGCCAAGCGGCACAAGGCGCCAAGGGCCAGTCTTTGGAAGCACCCAGACCGCCCCATCCAGGCCGGGTTCCTCATCGAGGCGGGTCAGCTCCAGCTCGAGCTCGCCCGAGTTGTTGAGGTAGGTCTGCCAGAGGTCGTTGGCGAACAGGTAGAGCATGCCCGCCGGGCGCTCGCTCCGGATGAGGACGCTGTTTCCTTGCATCGTCAGGCTCTGCCCAACCGGCGCCAACTGGTTCAGCAAGAGCCTGGGGTCGCGCTTGAGCAGGTAGGCAAAGGCCAAGCCGAGCGGCAGTTCACGAAGCGGCCATCGCCGCGGCCCGGCAATCGTGGCGCAAAGGGCCATCCAGGGTGCGCCCCGAACACGCCTGCGCCAGCGCGCGCGCCACCGTGGGTCACCCGGCCGCTCCCCGGCGACGTTGCCCGCAGGTCCGCATGGCGGGCAACTGGCGTCGCGCCACAGGCCGCCGACCCACCGCAGCCGGTAGTAGATCGGCCGATCGGGATCGCCCCGAAGGATGAGTCCCGTCCGGTCCCACTGCCGGTGTGCCTCGGCGCGGAAGGCCACCGTCTCTCCGGGACGAAGATCATGGAGATCGTGGCGTCCCGTCTTCGCGTGAACCCTTTGGGCTCGCTCGAAGACACTCCTGTGGACCGAGATGCCCGCACCAGTGGTTGGGGGCCCATCAAGGACTTGGGCCCAGCGCGGCCAGGTGCCTAGCCAGCTCCAGGATGGGCGACGCGACGTCTCGTCGTGGAGGCGTGCCATCGGATCGGGCTTCAATGCCGCGAGAGTACCGGGCCTGACAGCCAGGTTGTGCCTCATGGCCCGCTCGAGCATCCATCCGAGGGTGATGTCGGACAGGCCAGTCTCCGGGTATCCGCCCCCGATGTCGGCGTGCGCGCCCCGGAACCAGACCTGCTCCAGGGTCTGCGTCCACCCGGAGCGGGTGCCCCCAGCCTTCCAGAACAGGGTTGGAAAGAAGGTGGCCCGACGCTCGTCCATGGCGAGCGCGTGGTAGACATGGCGGCAGTTCGGCATAGGGCTGGTGTTGAGTGCCCGGCTCTCGAATCCCTGGGGCTTGAACCACCATCCCCAGAGCGGCGCGCCCAGGGAGGCGACTGTGTCGAACACGCCCAGCATCTCTATGGGGACGTTTTGCCAAACGAACTCGTCCTGGACGGGTACGCCCGTGCTGCGGCTGTGCCCTATCCGGCCCCGGCGGGCTGAGTAGAGCGACACCAAGGCAGGCGCGCAGCGAAGGTTGGACGCCTTCAGGAGGCCGCAGGTGCGGATCACCCCGGCGATCGCGCGCGCTGTATAGGCACCGCGGGAGAAGCCAAAGATGTAGATGCGGTCGCCAGGACGGTACTGGCGGACAATCTCGGCGTAGCCGTCCAGGATATTCTCGCTAATGCCCGTGCCGGTCAGGCCTTCCCACGCCTGCCGGAGCCGCCCGGCTATGCCGAGCGCTGTTGCCAGTGGAGACAGCCACAACCACCCCGCCCACCGCTCCAAGGCGGCGCCTGCCCGGGCTGCGCGCGACGTGCCCGTGCCGACGCCCGGATCGTACCAGATCGTTTGGGTCTCATCCTCGACCAGCGCCTGCCCGAGCTTCCAGATATTCGTTGCGGCAGGGTCGTCGGCGTCCGGTGGGCGGTTGCGGGTCCCATCACACAGGATGACGATGCGGCGGCCATCCGATGGAGGGGCGGCCGGTAGGGGGGGCAGGGCCACCTCCGTTACGCCACCAGCGGTCAAGACCTCGCCCATCTCCCGCACCTGCCGGAACACCTTCGCTACCCTCAGCGTGGCCAATAGTGACGCGGCTGCGGCTACGGCCGTTCCAAGCCAAAAAGGCACGCCGAGGATCGTGCCGAGCGAACCGGCGAGTGCTGCGGCGAGAAGGGCCAGTACGACGGCGATCGCGTATGCCTCGAAAACGCGCCGGTTCCGTCGCGAGGCGGGGATCTGCCAGATCGAGCCCCGGCGGCGCAGGACGACCTCGAGGGACTGCGTCGCCAACCAGGCGGAGGCCAGGACCAACCCCGCGCCGATCGCAGCGCGGCTTGCGAGGTCCAGGGCAGCGAACATGACCTAACTCCGTCAAACCGTGGCTGACGGTAGTGATACTCACAGCTACCCGCAAACACCGTTTCAAGTGTCACCCTGACCAGCGTTAGGTCGGCGGCGTCATGCGCTGCAGTTCGACCATCATCGTCTTGCTACCACGCGACTGCGGTTATGCATGTCAGAGCCCAGCGTGCAGTGAAGCATGACGCGCAAGACTTGCCTTGCGGCCCGCGGGCCCAGCATCACTCAGCTCTGCCGGGTGCGGCAGGACGCGAACAGAGAAGTGCAGAAAGTGCATTCGCAATCAGGTTCACGTCGAAGATCTTCTTTGGCTTACGATACGAAATGGTATCCTCGGTGTAGGAGCACACCTGAGAGATAGGAAACATCATGAACGGCACTCCCAAGTACGCGAAGGTCGCCCTGAAGATCAGCAAGACGGACAGCAGCGCGTTCGGCGTCGTCAACGCCGCACGCAAGGCGTTGCAGAAGGCTGGTGCTCCGCCAGCGGAGATCGAGACCTACATGAAGGAAGCGTTGTCCGGCGACTACAATCACGTGCTGAACACGACTGCGAGCTGGGTCGGGTTCAAGCACTGAACTCGGTGTGACCTGAGACCGACAGGGGGGGCGGCAGCTGATCGCCGCTGCCCTCCTTTCGGCTAGCGCGGTGGGCGCACATGGTCACCAACATCAACCGGCGCCGTGCGCAGGTGCGTTCTGCCACTCTCCTCTCAGCGGTTCCCCTGCGGAACCTCGACAGCAACGGCGCGGTCCGGAAAGTGCTGGGACACCCAATCCTGAGCGTAGCTTGGGACAACGTACACCGTGAGCGCGTGGCCCTCCATGGTTACGGGCAGCGCCGCCCGATCGAACGCAGCGTGCGCCTTTCTGAGGAGGGCTTTCTCATCCTCTTGCACGCGTGGCTCCAACTGCAGGATGACCGCGACCTGATGAGGGAAGTCCGAAGCCGGGTGCACTGGCAGGAGGAGCACGACTTGTTCGATCTGGCCGGGGAACGCCTTCGCGGCCGCACTGGCGAAGTCACGCAGGCACGCCGCTCCGACGGACCCCACCGCTTCTTCGAGCGTCATGAAGCCTCTCCCTCCTCCGCCGCGTCACGGCCGAGCAGTACGTGAAGGGAGTGGTCCCTCGCGCGCTTGCGCTCGGCGTGATCGGCGGCCGCAGACGTCAGGCGGCGTAGTGCTTCTTCGCGCTCGCCCTGGCTGAACAGGGCCGAGGGTCGTTGGCGCCGTGGCTCCCGGTCACCGGCGCCCTCCAGCCAGCGGCATGCCTCGACCCGATCTCCTCCAAAAGCCTGGACGACCTGCTTCATGTCGTCCTCCGTTAGAGGGCCAACGCCAAGCCTTGCATCGACGCTGCCGAAGAACCGTACGGCGGCTGCTGCGTCTCGTGCCCCGAGCCCGTCCAGGCCGTCGGTCCTCAGGGTCGCGCCTGGCACGACGTTCTCGTCATCGAGCACGAGCCAGGTGCCGTAATGCGCTATACCGTGCTCCTCGAGCCAGTAGGAGATGTCAGCGTTTTTGTCCGGTGATCCATGGCGGACCATGGGGCAAGCCCAATCCTCATGGAGCAGGGCGCCCGGCAAACCCTGGTCCAGGAGCTTGGTGCGGGTCAGCTCAGGGCCGACGGTGTACCGCCAGAAGCTGGCAACCACGACCTGCGCACCAGTTGCTTCGCAGATGCGGCCGACCAGAGCGACAGCGCAGGGATCAAAGACTACTTCGTGTCCGACCAGCTGCAGCGACTGCCACCTCGGCAAGCCCGCACTCATGGCCTGCAGATCCTGGTTGGCGGGCAGGAGCCAAGCGCGGCTGGAGAGCAGCACGCCGTCGATGTCGAGGAAGAGGACAGGCGGAGTCATCGCACCCGCTCCCAGCTTTCAGCGCGCGGCAGTGGCAGGTAGGCACGACAGCGAACCGAGAGGGCTCGCCTTACCAAGTTGTCCACGGCGCCCAGAGCGGAGCATGCAAGTTCGCGTCTGGGAGCCTCACTCGGATTGCACCAGGCGGGCTTCATAGTGGGGCCCTTCCTCCCCGGCGGCGCCGCACGTCTCGCCACCAGAGTTCAGCCAGCCCAAGCCCGTAGAAGGTGACGCCGCTGACGCCGAAGCCCGTCGTCACGACCCCAGCTGCCCACAAGAGGAGAATAACCGGAAGGGACCGGCCGCTGACCGTCGTGCCATCAAACGATGACATGGCGTGTTTGATGGCAGCGCCGCCTGCGCCCAGGCCAGCAAGAGCCGCGGCGGTCATGCGCACGATCATTGATGGGCCGACCCATGGCTTGATGGCGACCATACACGCCTCCGCATTGACGGCCACACGACTGTATCCAAGGTGAATGGCGGCAATGCCGCGCGCTGGTCGGTAGCCTCCTTACCGATGTCGGTGACCCGGACCCGGCGGACCCGCATCGCCATGCTAGTCGTCCGAGGTAGAGCGGTCGGCAGATGCCGCCTCGGCGCCGAGGCTGTCCAAAACCGCGCTCACGGCCCAGCAAGCAGCTCGCAAGCCCTCCTCACGCCCGGTGCCGCGGGCGGCTGCCGCTGCTGTGGTGAGCTGGGCACGCGCCGCCGACGCGTGCATGCGGATAGTTTCGTTGGCTTCAGCGTTGATGGCTTCAGGTCCACGGTCCACTGCTTGCGTGTCACCGTTGCGGTCGTCCACGATCGCTTGCCTCGGCATGGCGGATGATATCCCGAGGAACTTGGCAAGCATGTCCGCGCATCCGTCAGAGCCGCCCTCACTAGCCATTTGGCGCATCACCTGGGCAACGCAGGGCTTCAGGCTGATCTGGAGCCCGCCGATTTCCCCATGGGTGGCGCTGACCAGGGCGCCTATTGACGGATGCCGTTCAGTGGGTCCCGCGACCAGATCCTCGCGCGAGTGCCAGCCGCCATCACTGTCGTAGATTCCCCAAGGGACAGGCGGCGCGGCGCTGGCGCCGTTCGAGCGCCGCCACCATTCGGGCGTCCCCGCGTCGTCGACCGGTCCACTGGCGCCCGTGACCGGATCGACGAGCGCGGCCATGCTGACCGCGAAGGCGACGGCGCCAGCCTGCGATGCCGCTCCCCTCACGGAATCCCAGCCGACGACAAGCTGGCCCACGGCACCGTCACGCCACGCCTCAAGGCGGTCAAACTGCTCGGGCTTGTCGATGAAGGCCGAGAGGACGACGTCGGCCACGTCTACCCACCCTGCGGGGACGTCAATATCCTTGCTCACGAGGCAGCTCCACCGGCGCCCAAGCAGGGTGAGCGCTTGCGGGCGGCCCGCGCCGATGGGCGCACGATAAGGTTCGAGGAAGCGGGCCGGAGCAGGCTTATGGCCATCCACCTCGTCGGGAGCGAGGATGAAGGTCTCACCATCACTGTTGACCATCGGCCTGCCAGGCCTGCCCGAAAGAGAGCTCACGGCAAGGCTCATGTGAAAGGCGGCGTTCACCGCCCCGCGCACGAAATTGTCCTGGCCGATGACATAGCAATGCAGGCCACCACGTGGGAGCGACTGGATCCGCACTACCTGGAGGCGGTCCAGACCGGCCGCGCTGACGTGCCGATCGAGCACGCCAGAGAGCGCCAGGAGAATGGCAAACCAGCCGTCGCCGATCTCGGGTTTGAAGGGAGTCGAATCCTCTTCGGGGCGCCCAAGGGGATGCTCATAGAGGATTGGAAACCGCGATCGAAGGAGTTGCTCGAGTTCCGGTCGCATCAGGATGCCCCCCGCCCGTCGCGCAGCAATCGGTACTGCTCGATGTTGGTCTCAAGGAAATGCGTGACCGCGGCCGAGTCCTCGAGCGGCGGCGCCTCAAGCCTGAGGTGCCGGGCCATCTTGCACGCCGACAACCACATCGCGGCCGTGATCAGGTCTGTTGAGACCGGCGGCAGCGGGATGGCAGCCGGGCTGTGAGGCGATATCAGGAAGGCGAACGCAATCCTTGCCTCGATGGTCGGCAAGGTGTCGGCGGTGACCTCGCGGCCCAGCGCGTACCGCCTCCCGCTCGCGGTCTCGGCTCGCCCAACTGCCGCATCGAGCCAGACGACCGGCGTACTCAAGACCCATGACAGGCCACCGGTCCCGGCGTGCTCGACCGCGAAGCCGAACAGGGCCTCGGAGCCGTCGCCGAGTTCGACGAGGCACCAGGGGTCCACCCGAGCATTCGACGTCCAGCCGTTGTCCGGGAGGGTCATGCTTGGTTCCTTGCCCCCGAGTCGCATCCGACGTTTAGCCCTCTGGCGCAGCTTCTACCGCCCAGATGCTCCAAGAGCAAGTTTTATGGCGGGATAGACGCCATATTTGGCGCCTCGAACGCCGGATACGTCGTCCCAAGGATTACTTGGCGATCAGGCTGGCTCACTTCACCGGGGTCGCCAGAATAGCAAGCATGATCTCGACCCACTTGGCGCCTCCATGATTCCTTATGGCCGTCTCATAGCGGCTGCTCGCGTTCTGGCAGGATGGAGCCAGACGGAGTTGTCGCAGGCGTCGGGTGTCTCGGAGAGGACGGTTCAGAGGCTTGAGAAGGGTGATCCGGGCGCGAGCATCGGAACCGTCGCGACCCTGCTGAAATCCTTGGAACGGCGCGGAGTGGTGTTGGCCGGTAGCGACGGACGCATCCGCGGTGGCGTTCAGATCCTCAAGGAGACGGAGGTTGATCGCGAGCTCGAAGCGGAGATCGCTCGAGGCATCTCGGCGACCAAGAACAGCAGCACGTAATCAGATTAAGAACGCCTCAAGTTGCCCGAAGTGGAGAGAATAAAGGAGAATCAGCAGCAACGATTTATCGCGCTGTATGCCACGGCACTGATCAAGCCCTGGCGCTCGTGCTCACCTAAGTGGGCGCCCCGCGATGCAGGCCTTCCCCTACCACTTCGCCGTCATCTCCTGCCGCAGCATGTCCACCCCGCCCTCATGCTCGACGGCGCGGGCTGACACATCGCGGAGCACCTCATCGGCCCGCCAATGTCAGCCTCTTCTTCCGGCCGCCCTACGCCCCAGAACTGAAGCCCAGTGCGTGATGGTGGACCTCCTTCAACGGGAGTTCGCCGCCTAGGCAGGCACCGCAGTCACATCGCTGCGTCGATACGAGACAGGAGACGCTTCCCTGAGGATGGACACTCTCCAGGCTCGGGTAACCGCTCTCCGCCGTCCGAGAATTCGCTTCATCGCCGACGAAGGTGGGACTTTGGGCGTCTTGCTCACCAGAGAAGACCACAAGGCAATGGAAGCGAAGCTGCGTTTTACGAGCAAGGTATTGCAGAGGAGCCGGAGAACCGCAGCACCGCACAGGCCACGAGTGACCCGGTGGCTCACACGCGCCGAAGCCGTTGATCCTCCGACCCCGAAAAGGTCACCTGACAAGCTAAGTACCCTTGAAGCTTGAGGCAGACACCGGACAAAATGCGGCTCTGATTTAACGAAAAGATCGATGGGAACGAAGCGCCGCCGGATGACCCGGCGGTGCCCCGTTTCCGTGCGCGGCCTATCCGTCCCCGGGGTCCGCGCGGAAAACATGGACCAGGTCCTAGTTGCTGGTCAACGCGGACGTAATGCGCCGATAGTCACGAATTCAGGCGTTGCGGCGCCGCGGATCGTTGCAAGCCGCTTCCCAGTCTGGCTGATCCGGCGATGGTGTGCACTCTAATCCAGACAGGTTATCTTTCTGGCCTGATTTCTTCGCGTCATACCGAGCGCGATGCTTTTGGGGGGCGGAGAGCCGCTAGCTAAACACAAAATCAGAGCGCTCGTCCAAACCAAGCTGGGTGGCTGCTTCAGCTTGTAAGCCCTAAACTTCTCCGTTTTCTGCACGTCGAAGATGGCCAAGATAATCCACGTCATGCCTTAGTCGGGCAGAGCCAAACCTACCTTGAAAGCGTGAGGGCGGGGAGGAACTCCTTGCGGTTGTAGCCCTCGGGGCCATGCCCCAGTGGGGCGGGCCTCACTACCCGGTCAAGCGCCCTCGAAAACCGGGGTAGCGAGAAACGGGCCGACGTTTGCCTACGGGGGCGGGCGACGGAGTTCCGAGGCTGCGAGAAATAGAAATGCGGAGCAGCCGCGAGATACGGCGCCCACTCCTGGAACGCAAACGGGAAAAACCATCGATTATGATCGGCGGCGCTGAAAGCTGCTCACCTGAAAAGACGAACCGCTTCTGCAGACCCGCGACCGAAGGGGCTCCGCCCCGCCGCCGCAGACGGCGGCTCCCCGGGATATAGGGCACAGAAACGAGGAAACTGGGGCCCCGATATGACCGGATGCCGCGACAAAGAAAGGGAACTTGGCCCAATTGCCGCTGTGAATGGTTGGAGAGGAGCGCGGACCGTGCGGCCGCCGACGCGAGAAGGGCGATGCAAACTGATACTTGGGACCAAAAACGCCGTTTCTGTGCTCTGTATCCCGGGGGAGCCGCCGTCTTCGGCGGCGGGGGCAGAGCCCCCTGCGGGAGGGAGCAATCTGTGAAAGTGGAGCGGACGACGAGATTCGAACTCGCGACATTCTGCTTGGAAGGCAGAAGCTCTACCCCTGAGCTACGTCCGCATCTCTCGGTAGGGGGCCGTTGACCCGAGATGGTGCCCCTGATAGAGGCCCGTCGTCCGCTGGGCAAGAGGCGAGTTGGGCGTGTTGTCTCTGGCCTTGGCGTTCATGTAGACATCCGACGGTAGGGCGGAGCTGGCGGGGTTGTGGCCGTGTTGGACGGTAGAACGTTCAAGTTCCTGTCGAGCCAGGTGGACCGGGGGCTTGGACGTTTTCGGGGCGCATTACGTCTTTCCAAGCTGGCTGTGCGGGTTCGATTCCCGTCACCCGCTCCAGCCGCGCCAAGCGGTTTCGCACCCTGAAATCTGCTTCCGACACCATATAGCGATCAACAAAGCCTGCACGGACGGGCAGGGGGCCCATGGCCCCTGGATGGGACAGGACTGGACGCGAATGGCGAAGGCGAAGTTCGAGCGGACCAAGCCGCACTGCAACATTGGCACGATTGGCCATGTTGACCACGGCAAGACGTCGCTGACGGCTGCGATCACGAAGGTTCTGGCGAAGTCGGGCGGTGCGTCCTTCACGGCCTACGACCAGATCGACAAGGCTCCGGAGGAGCGGGCGCGCGGCATCACGATCTCGACGGCCCACGTCGAGTACGAGACGGCCAACCGCCACTACGCGCATGTGGACTGCCCCGGCCACGCCGACTACGTGAAGAACATGATCACGGGCGCGGCGCAGATGGACGGCGCGATCCTGGTGGTGTCGGCCGCCGACGGCCCAATGCCGCAGACGCGCGAGCACATCCTGCTCGCCCGCCAGGTCGGCGTGCCGGCGCTGGTCGTATTCCTGAACAAGGTCGACATGGCCGACCCCGACCTGCTGGAGCTGGTCGAGATGGAGGTGCGCGAGCTGCTGTCGTCCTACCAGTTCCCGGGCGACGACATCCCGATCATCCACGGCTCGGCGCTGATGGCGCTCGAGGACAAGCAGCCCGAGATCGGCGAGCAGGCGATCCTGAAGCTGATGGAGGCGGTGGACGCCTACATCCCGCAGCCGGAGCGCGCGGTGGACCTGCCGTTCCTGATGCCGGTCGAGGACGTGTTCTCGATCTCCGGCCGCGGCACGGTGGTGACCGGTCGCGTCGAGCGCGGCATCGTCAAGGTTGGCGAGGAAGTCGAGATCGTCGGCCTGAAGGACACCGTGAAGACGACGGTGACGGGCGTCGAGATGTTCCGCAAGCTGCTGGACAGCGGGATGGCGGGCGACAACATCGGCGCGCTGCTGCGCGGCACCAAGCGCGAGGACGTCGAGCGCGGGCAGGTGCTGAGCAAGCCCGGCTCGATCACGCCGCACACGCAGTTCAAGGCCGAGGCCTACATCCTCACCAAGGAGGAGGGTGGCCGCCACACGCCGTTCTTCACGAACTACCGGCCGCAGTTCTACTTCCGCACGACCGACGTGACGGGCGTGGTGCAGCTGCCCGAGGGCGTGGAGATGGTGATGCCGGGCGACAACGTGGCGATGACGGTCGAGCTGATCGCCCCCATCGCCATGGACCAGGGCCTGCGCTTCGCCATCCGCGAGGGCGGCCGCACCGTCGGCGCCGGCGTCGTGGCCAGCATCGAGAAGTAAGAGGCCGCTCGCCCCTCCTCTCCCGGAGGGGCGAATGGCTGAAAGCCCGGCTGCTGCCCGATAAGGGCGGCAGCCGGGCTTTTTCGTTCGTGCGCAGGGCTGGGACGGAGCGCCCCGTCCTATCCTGGCCGGGTCGGGCCCGAGAGGGCAGCCATGTACCGGCAAGCCCGGCCCTTCGGCGGGGCCAGCGGCCTGCCCGCGGGTCCTAGTCTCCCGCCGCCAGGCGAAGCCTCGGCCGGGCGGACGCGGCCATGCGGGCGAAGAGCGCCTCGTAGTCGGCCGCCATGCGGTCCGCCGTGAAGCGCTCCTCGAAGCGCGCCCGGATGCGGCCGCGGTCCAGTTCGCCCAGTCGCGCCACCGCCGCCGCGGCCTCCTCCTCGTTGCGGACGATGAAGCCGGTCAGCCCGTCCTCCACCACCTCCGGCACGGAGCCGGCGGGGTAGGCGATCACGGGCGTGCCGCAGGCCATGGCCTCGATCATCACGAGGCCGAAGGGCTCGGGCCAATCAATCGGCACCAGCAGGGCGCGGGCGTTGGAGAGGAAGCCGGGCTTCTGCCGGTCGCAGATCTCGCCGATGAAATCGACATGGGCCCCGCCCAGCAGGGGCTGGATCTCCTGGGCGAAGTATTCCGCATCCGCCCGGTCCACCTTGGCGGCGATCTTCAGCGGCACGCCCGCCATGCCGGCGATCTTGATCGCGCGGTCAGGGCGCTTCTCCGGCGCGATGCGCCCGAGGAAGGCGAGGTAGCCGTCCGAGCCGTCAGCCTGGGACGTCAGGAGGTCGCGCGGGAGGCCGTGATGAATGGTCGCGGCCCAGTTGGCGCGGGGCAGGGGCCGGCGCTGAGCGTCGGAGATGGAGATCACCTTCGCCTCGGGGAAGGCGTCGAAGACCGGCTCCAGCTCCGGCAGGTCCAGCCGCCCGTGCAGCGTGGTCACCCAGGGGACCGACTGCCGGCTGAAGGAGGGGAAGGGCAGGTAGTCCAGGTGGAGGTGGATCACGTCGAACTCGTGCGCACGCCGCAGCACCGTCTCAAGCAGGAGGGTGTGGGGCGCCCCGGGGTCGCGCACCGTCGGGTCGAGCCGCAGGGCGCGCTCCCGCACCGGCACGAGCTTCGCCTTCGTCTCGGCGTCGCCCGTCGCGAAGAGGGTGACGTCGTGGCCCCGCTCCACCAGGGCTTCGGTGAGGAAGGAGACGATCCGCTCCGTTCCACCATAGAGCTTGGGGGGCACCGCCTCGTAGAGCGGCGCGACCTGCGCAATTCGCATCGGTTTCTCCTTCAGCGCCTTTCCTCCCGGCGTCATTTGCTCGCAAGCAACGCGGTGATTGGGGCAGCAAAGGGGCAGCGGCACCCAGATTTGGCCAGAAACCCGCGCGATCCCATGCGTTCTGCTGCTGTGACGTGGCCCGCCGAGGCCCGCACGGCCCCGCGGCATTCTTCGCCGCGGCAGGGGGGACCACACCGACGCACGAACGATCGGGCCGCTGGTCCGGGCGAGAAGGAAAGTTCATGTCGGCGACTGTTTTCGGCGTTTCACGCGATCCGCGTCCCAGCCCCGCCCTGCTTTCCAGCCCGCCGGCCGGGGTTGCCGGGCAGGAGCGCGAGAGCCTCGTCCGCTACGCCGAGCGCCCCATCGCCTTCCTCCTCCGCTACGTGCTGCTGCACCGCCTAGCCCATACGGTGGTGCTGCTGGCGGTCCTGGCAGCGGTGGGATGCTCGGTCGGCTCGCAATATGCCGTGAAGCACCTCGTGGACGTGCTCTCGGCCGGGCCGGGGAGCGGAAACGCGGCCTGGGTGGCGCTCGCGCTGCTCGCCGCCATCATCGCCGGCGACAACCTGCTCTGGCGCGTGGCCGGCTGGATCTCGGCGGACAGCTTCACCCGCGTGACGGGGGACCTCCGGGCCGACCTGTTCCATCACCTCTCCGGCCACTCGCCCGATTATTTCGCGGACCGCTCGCCCGGCCTCATGGCGGGCCGCATCAGCGCGACCTCGAACGCGGCCTGGACCGTGCTCTCCACGATGACCTGGAACGCGCTCCCCCCGACGGTCGCGGTGCTCGTCGCCATCACCTTCCTGGCCACGGTGGACCCGGTGATGGCGGGGGTGCTCTTCGCCATCGCGAGCGCCATGGCGGTCCTCCTGACCTGGATGGCCGGGCGCGGGCGCGACCTGCACCAGGACTACGCGGCCAAGGCCGCCGCGGTGGATGGCGAGCTGGTGGACGTCGTCCAGAACATCGGCCTCGTCCGCGCCTTCGGCGCGACCATCCGGGAAAGGCAGCGCTTCGGCGCCACCGTGGGGAGCGAGGTCGCCTCCCGCCGCCGCAGCCTGCGCTACCTGGAGAAGCTGCGGCTCGCCCATGCGGTGATGACCGCGCTGCTGACGGTCGGGCTGCTCTGCTGGGCGCTGATGCTCTGGCAGGCCGGGCGGGCCACCACGGGCGACATCGTGATGACCTGCGGCCTGGGCTTCACCATCCTGCACGGCACGCGCGACCTCGCCGTGGCGCTGGTGGACCTGATCCAGCACGTTGCCCGGCTCTCCGAGGCCGTGCGGGCGCTGCTCGTGCCGCATGCCCTGCCGGACCGGGCGGATGCCGCCCCCCTCCGGCCCCGCGGCGGCGCCGTGGCCTTCCAGAATGTCTCCTTCGCCTATCCCGGCACCGGCCATGTCCTGCGCCACTTCGACCTCTCCATCGCGCCGGGGGAGCGGGTGGGGCTGGTCGGGCGCTCCGGCTCCGGCAAGTCCACGGCTCTCGCCCTGCTCCAGCGCCTCGCCTCGCCGCAGTCCGGCCGGATCCTGATCGACGGGCAGGACATCGCCGGCACCACCCAGGCGAGCCTCGCCGCGATGATGGCGGTGGTCCCGCAGGACGTGTCGCTCTTCCAGCGCTCGGTGATGGAGAACATCCGCTACGGCCGCCCGGACGCGACCGACGCCGAGGTGATGCGCGCCGCCGAGGCCGCCCATTGCCGCGAGTTCATCGAGGCCCTGCCGCAGGGCTTTGACACCGAGGTCGGCCAGCGCGGCGCCCGCCTCTCCGGCGGGCAGCGGCAGCGCCTGGCTATCGCCCGCGCCCTGCTGAAGGACGCCCCGATCCTGCTGCTGGACGAGGCCACCTCGGCGCTGGACACCGAATCGGAGATGGCCGTGCAGGCGGCGCTGGAGCGGCTGATGCGCGGCCGCACCGTCATCGCCATCGCCCATCGCCTGGGCACCCTGAGGGGCTTCGACCGCATCGTGGTGGTGGGGGAGGGGCAGGTTCGGGAGCAGGGCTCCCCGGCCGAGCTGGCCTCCCAGCCCGGCCTCTATCGCGATCTCCTGGAGGGACAGGGCCTCAGCGCCGCGGCCTGATCCCTCGCCGCCGGCGCCACCGGGCTGGACAAGCGCTGCCGCTGAAAGGACAACCGGCCTGTCACAGCCCCAATGAGACGCGGCATGGCCGAGCGCGATAGGATTCGATTGGCCGGCTTCTGGACGCGGCTGGCCGCGCAGTTCCTGGACGCGGCCTGGATGCTGCCCCTGGGAATCGGCTTCGTCATGGTCGGCGAGTTCGTGCAGGGCGGGCGGGGCCTCTCGCCCGGGGCGGACGTCCTTCTCCAGTTCATCTCCGCCCTGATCATCCTCATCTTCTGGGCCGCGCGGCAGGCCACGCCGGGCAAGATCCTGCTGCGGCTCCGCGTGGTGGACGCGGAGAACGGGACGACCCCGCCCTGGCCGCGGCTCGTGGCGCGCTATCTCGGCTACATCGTCTCGGGCCTGCCCCTGGGCCTCGGGTATCTCTGGATGCTCTGGGATCCCCGCAAGCAGTGCTGGCACGACCGAATCGCCCGCACCCTGGTGGTTCAGGACCCTCCCCAGGGGGGCTGAAGCGCCCCTGCGCGATATTTCCGGCGGGGAGGCGCAACCTCGCCGCGCGCGGCCTCTCGACAGCCGCCGCGCCTTGCCGTAAGGCACGCCCCCTGCGCGGCCCGCTAGGGGCGTAGCTCAATTGGCTAGAGCGCCGGTCTCCAAAACCGGAGGTTGGGGGTTCGAGACCCTCCGCCCCTGCCAGGGCGGGCCGCGCATGACCATTTTCACGGGCAACGCGCCCTGGTGGTCCAGGGCGGTCCCGCAGCGGGGCGTAACTGGGCCCTGGGCAGCCGGGAGGGGCCTGACGTGGCCGGTTTCAACCCCGCAGGCTATCTGCGAGACGTTCGGCAGGAGATCGGCCGGGTCACCTGGCCCAGCCGCAAGGAAACCCTGATCACCACCGGGCTGGTGCTGGCGCTCTCGGCGCTGGCGGCGGTCTTCTTCCTGGTGACGGACTGGGTCATCCAGCTCCTCATGCGCCTCCTCTTCGGATTCGCCTGAAGACAGAGGGTTATTCGGCGCGCCGCCGGAGGCCGGGCGAACTGCCCGGGCCGGAGGCGGGGCGCCACAGATCGGGAGCTTCGCGGCCATGGCCGACAAGAAGTGGTACGTTGTCCACGTCTATTCCGGCTTCGAGAAGAAGATCGCCGGCCAGATCAAGGAGCAGGCTGCCCAGAAGGGCCTGGCCGACAAGATCGAGGACGTGCTCGTCCCCTCCGAGGAGGTGGTCGAGGTGCGCCGCGGCCAGAAGGTGAACTCCGAGCGCAAGTTCTTCCCGGGCTATGTGCTCGTGAAGATGGAGATGACCGACGACGCCTGGCACCTCGTGAAGGATACGCCGAAGGTCACCGGCTTCCTCGGCGCCCGCAACAAGCCCAGCCCGATCCCGGAGCGCGAGGCGATGCGGATGCTCCAGCAGGTCCAGGACAACGCCGAGAAGCCCCGCCGCCCCTCCATCACCTTCGAGGTGGGCGAGAATGTCCGCGTGGCCGACGGCCCCTTCACCTCCTTCAACGGCGTGATCGAGGAGGTGGACGAGGAGAAGGGCCGGGTGAAGGTCTCCGTCTCCATCTTCGGCCGCGCGACGCCCGTGGAACTGGAATACGGGCAGGTCGAGAAGGCCTGAGCCCGGCGGGGCTGCCCTCCGTCGGCGAGGGTGGCCCGCGGCCAGCTTGACTATCCCCCGGGGCCGTGGTGCGGACGCCGCTTCCGCACCAAGGCAGGCCCATGCGCGTTCCCACCCCGAATCCACCGCCCGGCATCATCGGCCACAACAGGACGATGCTGACGCCCAACTACTGCGTCTTCCCGGCCGAAGGAATCATGGACAGCCTCCTGCCGAACTGGCCGGGCTGCATCGTGCGGTTCCAGACCAGTCGGCAGATGGGCGCGAGCTTCGCCCAGGCCCTGCTCATCCTCCCCGCCGGGGCCGGGAGCACGGGGCCGGTCGATGACGGGGTGCAGGCCTTCCTCTATGTCCGGTCCGGGACGCTCGAGGTGACGGTAGGGGGTGAAACCCACGCCTTGCCGCCAGGCGGCTACGTCTACGTCCCCCAGGGCACCCCCTACGTCGTGCGGAATGCCGGGGCCGAGGAGGCGCGGGCCATCTGGGTGCGCAAGCCCTACCAGCCCGCCGCCAGCGTGCCGGCTCCGAAAGTGATCCTGGGGCATCGCGACACGGCCATGCGAGAGGACAGCGGGCCCCGCTGGCGCTTCTGCCTTCTCGGCCTTCGCGAGATGCCGATGGATTTCGAGATGAACATCATGTGCTACGCGCCCGGCGCCCATTTCTGGTGCGTCGAGACGCATGTGATGGAGCACGGGATGGTCATGCTGCAGGGCCAGGCGCTGCAGCTTCTCGGGCGCGACTGGCACGAGCTCTGGACCGACGATTTCGTCTGGATGGGGCCCTATGTTCCCCAGCAGATCTACGCGACGGGGGGCGAGACCTGCGAGTACCTGCTCTACAAGGACGTGAACCGGGACGTGATCTGACCATCCAGGGCGGCGGTGGGGCATGGGGCAACCGTTTCGCCCGCCCCGGGTGAGGTTGGTCCTATTTCGCTGGACTCTGCGGTCAGCGCCCTCTATATGCGGCCCCCGCGCCGGCCGGGCTGGGGGCTTCCCCGCCCGGCCGCCGCGCGTTTCAGGAACGCGGGAGGTCCGGCCCCAGACCATCGGGGATGCCGGGCCGCCACCACCGCGGGCCTCCGATTTGAGGAGAGCAACAGAGCATGGCGAAGAAGATCGTCGGCTACATCAAGCTGCAGATCCCGGCCGCCAAGGCGAACCCGTCGCCGCCGGTCGGTCCCGCGCTGGGTCAGCGCGGCCTGAACATCATGCAGTTCGTCAAGGAGTTCAACGCGGCCACCCAGGGCATGGAGCCCGGGACCCCGACGCCGGTGGTCATCACCGCCTATTCGGACCGCACCTTCTCCTTCATCACGAAGACCCCGCCCAACACCTACTTCCTGCTCAAGGCAGCCAAGCTCGAGAAGGGCAGCCAGACCCCGGGCAAGGGCGGCGTGGTCGGGCGCGTGACGAAGTCGCAGCTCGCCGAGATCGCCAAGGTGAAGATGAAGGACATGAACTGCGACACCGAAGAGGCCGCGGTTCGCATGCTGGCCGGCTCCGCCCGCGCCATGGGCATGAGCGTGGTGGAGGGCTGATCGATGGCTAAGCAGGGCAAGCGTCTCCGCAAGATTGCCGAGGGCCTGGACCTCGAGAAGAACCTCCCGCTGGCCGAGGCCATCGCGACGGCCAAGTCCAGTGCCAACGCCAAGTTTGACGAGACGATCGAGATCTCGATGAACCTCGGCATCGATCCCCGCCACGCCGACCAGATGGTTCGCGGCGTGGTCGGCCTGCCGAACGGCACGGGCAAGACCGTCCGCGTGGGCGTCTTCGCCCGCGGCCCGAAGGCCGATGAGGCCCGCGCCGCCGGTGCCGACGTGGTGGGCGCCGAGGACCTGCTGGAGGCCGTGCAGGGTGGGACGATCGACTTCGACCGCTGCATCGCGACCCCGGACATGATGGGCATCGTCGGCCGCCTGGGTAAGATCCTCGGCCCGCGCGGCCTGATGCCGAACCCTAAGCTCGGCACCGTCACCATGGATGTCCGCGGCGCCGTGACGGCGGCCAAGGCCGGCCAGGTGGAGTTCCGCGCCGAGAAGGCCGGCATCGTGCATGCCGGCATTGGGAAGGCGAGCTTCGAGGCCGACAAGCTGCTCGAGAACGCCCGCGCCTTCGTGGACGCCATCCAGCGTGCCCGCCCGACCGGTGCCAAGGGCACCTATGTGAAGAAGGTGGCCGTGTCCTCCTCCATGGGCCCCGGCATCAAGGTGGACGTGGCGAGCCTCACGGCCTGAGTTTGTCGCCCCGGGCCTCGGCCCGGGGCACGAGATACGCCTGCCCCCAGGGGCAGGCGGGCAGGGCGGGGAAACCCGCCTGACCTGTCCGAGACCTGGTGTGCCCCTTTCGCAATGATCGGGGCTTGATGGGCGAGAGCCCGCAACGGGGAGACGGGGTGCCAGAGACGATGATCCGCCGGTTCCTCGGCGGGCTTGGCTTGGCTTCCGGCTTATTTCTGACAGGCGAACCGAGGTGGCCTCTCCATGAGAGGCTGCCTCTGCGTGAACCGGCCGGCTCCCCTCCACCAGGGGCCGGTTATTCGTAGGAGACGGGAATGGACCGTACGGAGAAGCGCGAGTTCGTCGCCACCCTCGGTTCGGTGTTCGCCGACACCTCCTTCGTGCTCGTCGCCCAGAACAATGGGCTGACGGTCGCGGCGGTGGATGATCTGCGTCGCCGGATGCGGGCGGCTGGTGCGACGTACAAGGTCGCTAAGAACCGGCTGGCCACTCTCGCCCTCGACGGCACCCGCTTCCAGGGCATTTCGCCGCTGCTGAAGGGTCCGACCGCGCTCGCGTGGTCGAAGGATCCGGTGGCTGTGGCGAAGACCGCCGTGGAGTTCGCCAGGGGTAACGACAAGTTCGTGATCCTGGGCGGGGCGATCGGAACGCAGACCCTGGACGTCAATGGCGTCAAGGCTCTGTCCGAGTTGCCCTCGCTCGAGACGCTGCGGGCGCAGCTGCTGGGTCTGATTCAGACCCCGGCGACGCGCATCGCGGGCGTGCTGCAGGCTCCGGCCGGGCAGCTGGCGCGGGTGTTCAAGGCCTATGCCGACGCTTCTGAAAAGAGCGGCGATGGGTCTGCCGAGGGCGCGGAAGCCGCCTGATATCCCGCGACTCTGGGCGGCCTGAAAGGGTGACAGCCGGGGTTGCAAACTTCAAGCCAAGTCATTAGATCGAAGGACATAATCATGGCCGATCTCGCGAAGCTCGTTGACGAGCTGTCCTCCCTCACCGTCCTGGAGGCCGCCGAGCTCTCCAAGATGCTCGAGGAGAAGTGGGGCGTCTCCGCCGCGGCGCCTGTCGCCGTGGCTGCCGCTCCGGCTGCCGGCGGTGGCGCTGCCGCCGCTCCGGCCGAGGAGCAGACGGAGTTCACCGTCATCCTCGCCGCTGGCGGTGACAAGAAGATCAACGTCATCAAGGAGATCCGCACGATCACCGGCCTGGGCCTGAAGGAGGCCAAGGACCTGGTCGAGGGCGCTCCGAAGACCGTGAAGGAAGGCGTCTCCAAGGACGAGGCGGAGAAGATCCGCAAGGTCCTCGAGGAGAACGGCGCCAAGGTTGAGGTCAAGTAAGACCTTGATCGACTTCTCCCCCGGCCCGGTTGGCCGGGGGAACCGAGTGGTTTGATAGGGCCGGGCGGAGACCTACGGGTTTCCGCCCGCGCCCGCTTTTCGCCGGATGGGGGGTGCCATCCGGTGGGTCTTCGGGAGGGGCGGGGCACGTGGCGGTGCCCTCTGCTTCCCGGGTGGTGAGAGGACGCAGGGCTGGCATGAACGCGATCTCGAAGGGTTTCGAGGGCAAGGGCTTCACCGGGCGCAAGCGCATCCGCAAGTCCTTCGGACGGCTGCCCGAGGTGGCGCCGATGCCGAACCTCATCGACGTGCAGCGCGCGTCCTACGAAGCCTTCCTGCAGATGGAGGTGGCGCCCGAGATGCGGGCGAATGCCGGCCTCCAGGAGGTCTTCAAGGGCGTTTTCCCGATTAACGACTTCGCCGGCCGCGGCAGCCTGGAATTCGTGCGCTACGAGTTCGAGGAGGCCAAGTACGACGTGGAGGAGTGCATCCAGCGCGGGCTGACCTATGCCGCCCCGCTGAAGGCCCATCTGCGCCTGATCGTCTGGGACATCGACGAGGACACCGGGTCCCGCTCGATCCGCGACATCAAGGAGCAGGGCGTCTACATGGGCGATATCCCGCTCATGACGGACAATGGCACCTTCATCGTCAACGGGACCGAGCGCGTCATCGTCTCCCAGATGCACCGCTCCCCCGGCGTGTTCTTCGACCACGACAAGGGCAAGACGCACTCCTCGGGCAAGTACCTCTTCGCTGCCCGCGTGATCCCCTATCGCGGCTCCTGGCTCGACTTCGAGTTCGACGCCAAGGACATCTGCTATGTCCGCATCGACCGGAAGCGCAAGCTGCCGGCCTCGACGCTGCTCTACGCCCTCGATTCGGCGGAGACCCAGGCGAGGCGCGCCGAGCGCGACACGCCGCTGGAACCGGGCGAGGTGCGCGGCATGGACGCGCAGGAGATCCTGGCGACCTTCTACGGCCAGGTCGTCTTCTCCCGCGGCAAGCAGGGTTGGTCCCGTCCCTATGAGCCCGAGGCCTTCCGTGGCCTGAAGCTGACCGAGGACCTCGTTGATGCCGCGACCGGGCAGGTCGTGGCCGCCAAGGACACGAAGCTGAACCCGCGCGCCGCCCGCAAGATCGCGGAGGAGGGCACGAAGGAGGTGCTCGTCGGCCGCGCCGACCTGCTGGGCCGCTTCGTGGCCGAGGATCTCGTGGACATGTCCACGGGCGAGATCCATGCCGAGGCCGGCGAGGAGCTGACCGAGGCGAAGCTCGCCGCCATTGAGGCTGCCGGCTACGACCGGCTGCCGACGCTCGCCATCGATGCGACGGTCGGCCCCTGGATGCGCAACACGCTCGCGGTGGACAAGAACTCCAACCGCGACGATGCGCTGATGGACATCTACCGCGTCATGCGCCCGGGCGAGCCGCCCACGCCGGAGACGGCCGAGACGCTGTTCCGCGGCCTGTTCTTCGATCCCGAGCGCTATGACCTCTCGGCCGTCGGCCGCGTGAAGATGAACATGCGCCTGGGCTTCACGCTCGAGCAGGCGCCCGACACGCTGCGGACTCTGCGTAAGCAGGACATCCTGGCGACGGTGAAGACCTTGCTCGAGCTGAAGGACGGCAAGGGCCAGATCGACGACATCGACAACCTCGGCAATCGCCGGGTGCGCTCGGTCGGCGAGCTGATGGAGAACCAGTACCGCGTCGGCCTGCTCCGCATGGAGCGCGCCATCAAGGAGCGAATGGGCTCGGTCGACATCGATACCGTGATGCCGACGGACCTTATCAACGCCAAGCCGGCTGCGGCCGCAGTGCGCGAGTTCTTCGGCTCGTCCCAGCTCTCGCAGTTCATGGACCAGACCAACCCGCTGTCCGAGGTGACGCATAAGCGCCGCCTCTCGGCGCTTGGCCCGGGAGGCCTGACCCGCGAGCGCGCCGGCTTCGAGGTGCGCGACGTGCACCCCACGCATTACGGCCGCATTTGCCCGATCGAGACGCCGGAAGGCCCGAACATCGGCCTGATCAACAGCCTCGCCACCTTCGCGAAGGTGAACAAGTACGGCTTCATCGAGACGCCGTACCAGATGGTGCGCGACGGCAAGATTGTGGGCGAGCCGCGCTACCTCTCCGCCATGGAGGAGGAGCGTCTGGTGGTCGCGCAGGCGGACGCCGACGTGGACCGCGGCACGGGCGAGTTCCGCTCCGAGCTGGTCTCCGTCCGTCAGTCCGGCGACTTCCGCCTGGTGAAGCCGGAGGAGGTGACGGCGATCGACGTGTCGCCGAAGCAGCTCGTCTCCGTCGCCGCCGCGCTCATCCCGTTCCTCGAGAACGACGACGCGAACCGCGCGCTCATGGGCTCCAACATGCAGCGCCAGGCGGTGCCGCTGGTGAAGTCCGACGCGCCGCTGGTCGGCACGGGGATGGAGGCCGCGGTCGCGCGGGACTCCGGTGCCTCCATTGTGGCCCGCCGCGACGGCGTGGTGGACAGCATCGACGGCTCGCGCATCGTGGTGCGCGCGACCGGCGAGGACGGCACGACCCAGGGCGTGGACATCTACCGCCTGCGCAAGTTCCAGCGCTCGAACCAATCCACCTGCATCAACCAGCGCCCGCTGGTGCGCGTGGGTGACGAGGTGCGGGCCGGGGACATCATCGCCGACGGTCCCTCCACGGAACTGGGCGAGCTGGCCCTGGGCCGAAACGCGCTCTGCGCTTTCATGCCCTGGAACGGCTACAACTTCGAGGACTCCATCCTGATCAGCGAGCGGATCGCCCAGGACGACGTCTTCACCTCGATCCATATCGACGAGTTCGAGGTCAGTGCCCGCGACACGAAGCTGGGCCAGGAGGAGATCACCCGCGACATCCCGAATGTCGGTGAGGAGGCGCTGCGGAACCTCGACGAGGCCGGCATCGTCTACATCGGCGCCGAGGTGCAGCCGGGCGACATCCTGGTCGGCAAGGTGACGCCGAAGGGCGAGAGCCCGATGACGCCGGAGGAGAAGCTTCTCCGCGCCATCTTCGGCGAGAAGGCCTCCGACGTGCGCGACACGTCGCTGCGCCTGCCGCCCGGCGTCGCCGGCACGATCGTGGACGTTCGCGTCTTCTCCCGCCGTGGCGTGGACAAGGACGAGCGCGCCATGGCGATCGAGCGCGCCGAGATCGAGCGTCTGGCCAAGGACCGCGACGACGAGCGGGCCATCCAGGAGCGTTCCTTCACGGGCCGCCTCCGCGAGGTGCTGCTCAACCGCAAGGCCGCGGGCGGCTTCAAGGGGGTCAAGCAGGGAACGGTCATCACCGACGAGGTGCTGAACGAGTTCAACCGCATGACCTGGCGCCAGATCGGCGTCTCGGACGATGCGGCCCAGGCCCAGCTCGAGGCCCTGAAGCGGGAGTTCGACGCTGCGGTCGAGCGCCTGCAGAAGCGGTTCGAGAGCAAGGTCGAGAAGCTGCAGCGCGGCGACGAGCTGCCGCCGGGCGTGATGAAGCAGGTCAAGGTCTTCGTGGCGGTGAAGCGCAAGCTGCAGCCGGGCGACAAGATGGCCGGCCGTCACGGCAACAAGGGTGTCGTCTCCCGCGTGGTGCCCATCGAGGACATGCCGTTCCTCGAGGACGGCACGCCGGTGGACCTCGTGCTGAACCCGCTGGGCGTGCCCTCGCGCATGAACATCGGACAGATCCTCGAAACGCATCTCGGCTGGGCCTGCGCGACGCTCGGCAAGCAGATCGGCGAGGTGGTCGAGGATTACCGCCGCGCCGGCGCTGCCCGGGACGCGCTGATCGACAAGCTGCGCGACGTCTATGGGGACGAGATCACCGACCGTGACATCGTCAACATGAGCGAGGACCAGTTGCTCGAGCTCGGCGAGAACCTGAAGCGCGGCGTGCCG
This sequence comes from Muricoccus pecuniae, assembly GCF_014199205.1. Lineage (GTDB taxonomy): Bacteria > Pseudomonadota > Alphaproteobacteria > Acetobacterales > Acetobacteraceae > Roseomonas > Roseomonas pecuniae. The sequence continues at coordinate 103,898 of NZ_JACIJD010000010.1, forward strand.
ATCGCGACGCCTGTCTTCGACGGTGCGCGCATCTCGGACATCGAGGGGATGCTGACCAAGGCGGGGCTCGACACCTCCGGCCAGGTCCAGCTCGTCGATGGCCGCACGGGCGACCTATTCGAGCGCAAGGTGACGGTGGGCTACATCTACATGCTCAAGCTGCACCACCTCGTCGACGACAAGATCCACGCCCGCTCCATCGGGCCCTACTCGCTCGTCACGCAGCAGCCGCTGGGTGGCAAGGCGCAGTTCGGCGGCCAGCGCTTCGGCGAGATGGAGGTCTGGGCGCTGGAAGCCTACGGTGCCGCCTACACGCTGCAGGAGATGCTGACGGTGAAGTCGGACGACGTGTCCGGCCGCACCAAGGTCTACGAGGCGATCGTCCGCGACCAGGACAGCTTCGAGGCCGGCATTCCCGAGAGCTTCAACGTTCTCACCAAGGAGCTGAAGAGCCTTGGCCTGAACGTGGATCTCGAGAACCGCGGCAGCTGATCAGACACTGACAAGGATCGCGCCGGCCCCTTCCCAGCGGGGCCGGCCGCTGATTTCGCCGTGCCACGGCACGGCAGGCTGGACTTAGAAGGAAGGCCCCATGAACGAGCTGATGAAGATCCTTGGCCAGACCGGCCAGGCCGTCACCTTCGATCAGATCAAGATCACCATCGCCTCGCCGGAGCAGATCCGCTCCTGGTCTTACGGCGAGATCAAGAAGCCCGAGACGATCAACTACCGCACCTTCAAGCCGGAGCGGGATGGGCTTTTCTGCGCGCGCATCTTCGGTCCGATCAAGGACTACGAGTGCCTTTGCGGCAAGTACAAGCGGATGAAGTTCCGCGGCATCATCTGCGAGAAGTGCGGCGTTGAGGTGACGCTGGCCAAGGTGCGCCGCGAGCGCATGGGCCATATCGAGCTCGCCTCTCCGGTCGCGCATATCTGGTTCATGAAGTCCCTGCCCAGCCGCGTCGGCCTGATGGTCGACATGTCGCTGAAGGAGCTCGAGAAGGTCCTATACTTCGAGAGCTACGTGGTTCTCGAGCCCGGCCTGACGGACCTTAAGCTGCACCAGCTGCTGACCGAGGACGCCTACCAGACCAAGATGGACGAGTTCGGCGAGGACGCGTTCACGGTTGGCATCGGCGCCGAGGCGGTGAAGCAGATGCTGACCGGCATCGACCTGGGCAAGGAGAGCGCCCGGCTGCGCGCCGAGCTGAAGGAGACGACCTCCGAGGCCAAGCGCAAGAAGCTGGTGAAGCGGCTGAAGCTGATCGAGGCCTTCGCTGAAGGCGGCGCGCGCCCGGAGTGGATGATCCTGGACGTCGTCCCGGTGATTCCGCCCGAGCTGCGCCCGCTGGTTCCGCTGGACGGCGGTCGCTTCGCGACCTCCGACCTGAACGACCTCTATCGCCGCGTCATCAACCGCAATAACCGCCTCAAGCGGCTGATCGAGCTGCGCGCGCCGGACATCATCGTCCGCAACGAGAAGCGCATGCTGCAGGAGGCCGTTGACGCGCTGTTCGACAACGGCCGCCGCGGCCGCGCGATCACGGGCGCCAACAAGCGTCCCCTCAAGTCGCTCTCCGACATGCTGAAGGGCAAGCAGGGCCGGTTCCGCCAGAATCTGCTCGGCAAGCGCGTCGACTACTCCGGCCGTTCGGTGATCGTCGTCGGTCCCGAGCTGAAGCTGCACCAGTGCGGCCTGCCGAAGAAGATGGCGCTCGAGCTGTTCAAGCCCTTCATCTACAGCAAGCTCGAGAAGTACGGCCACGCCACCACCATCAAGGCCGCGAAGCGGATGGTGGAGAAGGAGCGTCCCGAGGTGTGGGACATCCTCGAGGAGGTGATTCGCGAGCACCCGGTGATGCTGAACCGGGCGCCCACGCTGCATCGCCTGGGCATCCAGGCCTTCGAGCCGATTCTTGTCGAGGGCAAGGCGATCCAGCTACATCCGCTGGTCTGCACCGCCTTCAACGCGGACTTCGACGGTGACCAGATGGCCGTGCACGTCCCGTTGAGCCTTGAGGCTCAGCTGGAGGCGCGCGTGCTGATGATGTCGACCAATAACATCCTCAGCCCGGCGAACGGCAAGCCGATTATCGTGCCGAGCCAGGACATTGTCCTGGGCCTCTACTACCTCAGCCTTGAGACGCCGGAGTTCCGTACGGACAAGGAGAAGATCGAGGCCACGCGCGCGCTGATCGCCGCCACCTCGGGCAAGAAGGCCGAGCAGCTCACGGATGAGGAGAAGCAGGCGCTCTCCTTCCGCCCGACCGTGTTCGACGGGCTGGGGGAAGTGGAGCAAGCGCTGGCCACGGGTACCGTGAACCTGCACACGGCGATCCTCGCCGCCGTGCCGGGCTTCAAGGGTGACCAGCCTGCGCGTGAGACCGTCATCACCACGCCGGGCCGCCTGATGATGGGCACATTGCTGCCTCATCATCCGAACGTGCCCTACTCGATCATCAACCGGCAGCTGACCAAGCGCAGCATCTCGGACGTGATCGACGCGGTGTACCGTCACTGCGGCCAGAAGGAGTCGGTGATCTTCGCTGACCGCCTGATGGGACTGGGCTTCCGCAACGCGGCGAAGGCCGGCATCTCCTTCGGCAAGAACGACATGATGATCCCGGCCTCCAAGGCCGAGATGATCGATCGCACGAAGAACGAGGTGAAGGAGTTCGAGCAGCAGTATCTCGACGGCCTGATCACCGCGGGCGAGCGCTACAACAAGGTGGTGGACGCCTGGTCGCGCGCGACCGAGGAGGTCGCCGGCGCCATGATGAAGGAGATCTCCAAGCAGGAGGCCGGCAAGCCGACCAACTCGGTTTGGATGATGTCCCACTCCGGTGCGCGTGGGTCGCCGGCGCAGATGCGCCAGCTTGCCGGCATGCGCGGCCTGATGGCCAAGCCCTCGGGCGAGATCATCGAGCAGCCCATCATCTCGAACTTCAAGGAAGGCCTGACGGTCCTCGAGTACTTCAACTCCACCCACGGTGCCCGTAAGGGCCTCGCAGATACGGCGCTGAAGACCGCCAACTCGGGCTACCTGACCCGCCGTCTCGTGGACGTGGCGCAGGACTGCATCATCGTTGACAACGACTGCGGCACGGAGCGCGGCATCACGGTTCGCGCCGTGATGGACGGCGGCGAGGTCGTCTCCTCTCTTTCCGAGCGGATCCTGGGCCGTACCGTGCAGCGCGATGTGGCCAACCCGGAGACCGGTGAGATCGTCGCTGCGCGCGGCACATTGGTGGACGAGGTTGCCGCCGACGCGGTCGAGCAGTCAGGTGCGGAGGAGGTCTATATCCGCTCTGTGCTGACCTGCGACGCGAGGCAGGGCGTCTGTGGCATGTGCTATGGGCGCGACCTTGCCCGTGGCACGCCGGTGAACACTGGCGAGGCTGTCGGCGTCATCGCCGCCCAGTCCATCGGCGAGCCGGGCACGCAGCTGACGATGCGTACCTTCCACATCGGTGGTGCGGCGCAGCGGTCGGCTGAGCAGGCGCATGTCGAAGCGACGAGCGACGGCACGGCGAAGGTCGTGAACAAGCAGGTCGTGACGAACTCCGAGGGCGTCACCATCGTTCTGAGCCGGAACTGCGAGATCGTGTTGAGCGACGCGCAGGGCCGTGAGCGGGCGCGGTACCGCGTGCCCTACGGTGCCCGGCTCCTGATCGGGGATACGGCGGAGGTAACGCGCGCCCAGAAACTGGCTGAGTGGGATCCCTTTACTCTGCCGATCATCATCGATCGTGCGGGCACGGTTGAGTATACCGACCTCATCGACGGCTTTAACCTGTATGAGGAGACGGACCCGGTGACGGGCCTGTCTTCCAAGGTGGTGCGCGAGCCGGTCGAACGGGCGAAGAACGCCAACCTGCGTCCCAGTGTCGTGCTGCGTGAAGGCGGGAAGGTTGTGGCACAGTTCGCGCTGCAGCCCTCCTCCATCCTGAACGTGGAGAATGGCGCGACGGTCCATGCCGGTGACATCATCGCCCGCCTGCCGCGCGAATCGTCCAAGACCCGCGACATCACGGGCGGCCTGCCGCGCGTGGCGGAGCTGTTCGAGGCGCGCCGGCCGAAGGATGCCGCCATCATCAGCGACATCGACGGCCGGGTGGAGTTCGGCAAGGACTATAAGGCCAAGCGCCGCATCGTGGTCGTGCCGGACGCCGTCGGCGACGAGCAGCCGGCTTCCCGCGAGTACCTGGTGCCCAAGGGCAAGCACGTCTCCGTCCAGGAGGGCGACTATGTCCGCGCCGGCGACCCGCTGGTGGACGGCCCGCGCGTGCCGCACGACATCCTACGCGTTCTGGGCGTCGAGGCTCTCGCGAACTACCTCGTGAACGAGATCCAGGACGTCTATCGACTGCAGGGCGTGAAGATCAACGACAAGCACATCGAGGTGATCGTTCGCCAGATGCTGCAGAAGGTCGAGATCCTTGAGCCAGGGGACACGACGTACCTGATCGGCGAGCAGGTGGACCGAATCGAGTTCGACATCGAGAACGAGAAGCGGATCGCGGCGAAGGAGCGGCCTGCGCGGGCCGAGCCGGTCCTCCAGGGCATCACCAAGGCCAGCCTGCAGACCAACTCCTTCATCTCGGCCGCCTCGTTCCAGGAGACCACCCGTGTGCTCACTGAGGCGGCCGTAGCCGGCAAGGTGGACAGGCTGGAGGGCCTCAAGGAGAACGTGATCGTCGGGCGCCTGATCCCGGCGGGCACGGGCTCGGTCATGAACCGTCTGCGGTCCCTGGCCGCGCAGCGGGACAAGGGGCGCCTCCCGGCCTCTCAGCCTGCCTTGCCCGGCGGTGAGCAACAGGCGGCCGAGTAGGTTTACCTGCAGGAGCCCCGCATCGGGGCTCCGATCAACCGGGGGCGGCGCGGGACCGATTTCTGCCGCGCCGCCCTCATCCACTGGACCTAAATCGCTTGACTCAAGGGGGTAGGGGGGGTAGGTGTCCGCCCCTCACCGGGCCCCATCGGCAGCGCCAAGGGTTCGAACGAGTTTGGACGACCAATTCAGCGTCGCCGACGCCTCCGCCCCTGATTGAACGCCAGGCTTGCCCTGGGTTCGGTGGGCGGGTCAGGCCGGGGACGAGAGAGTAGCCCGCCGGGCCGCACATGCGGCTTTGCGGGCGCCTTCGCTTGGATGCGGTCGGACACAGAAGGGTCACGAAGGGGCGTCATGCCGACGATCAACCAGCTTATCGCGCAGGGGCGCGAGCCGAAGCCGAGCCGCAACAAGGTGCCGGCCCTGCAGAGCTGCCCCCAGAAGCGCGGTGTTTGCACGCGCGTCTACACCACCACGCCGAAGAAGCCGAACTCCGCTCTTCGTAAGGTCGCCAAGGTGCGCCTGACGAACGGCTACGAGGTGGTGAGCTATATTCCGGGTGAGGGTCATAACCTCCAGGAGCACTCGGTTGTCCTGATCCGCGGCGGCCGCGTGAAGGACCTTCCGGGCGTTCGCTACCACATCCTGCGCGGCGTGCTCGATACGCAGGGCATTGCCAAGCGTCGCCAGCGCCGTTCGCTGTACGGCGCCAAGCGGCCGAAGTGAGGAACTGAGAGATGTCGCGTCGCCATCGCGCAGAGAAGCGTGAGGTTCTCCCGGATCCGAAGTTCGGGGACGTCGTCCTCAGCCGTTTCATGAACGTGCTGATGTATGACGGGAAGAAGAGCACCGCCGAGGGTATCGTGTACGGTGCCATGGACACGCTGAAGCGTCGTGGCGGCGCGAACAGCGACCCGCTGCGCCTGTTCCATGAAGCCATGGACAACGTGAAGCCGGCCGTCGAGGTGCGTTCGCGCCGCGTCGGTGGTGCCACCTACCAGGTGCCGGTCGAGGTTCGTCCCGAACGGCGCCAGGCCCTTGCGATCCGTTGGATCATCGAGTCTGCCCGCAAGCGTGGCGAGCACACGATGGAGGATCGCCTCTCGGCCGAGCTGATGGATGCGGCTAACAACCGCGGCGCGGCCGTGAAGAAGCGCGAAGACACGCACCGGATGGCAGAGGCCAACAAGGCCTTCAGCCACTACCGCTGGTAACCCATAGAAGACCCATCCGGGCAGAGGCACGAAAATGGCGAAGGCGAAGTTCGAGCGGACCAAGCCGCACTGCAACATTGGCACGATTGGCCATGTTGACCACGGCAAGACGTCGCTGACGGCTGCGATCACGAAGGTTCTGGCGAAGTCGGGCGGTGCGTCCTTCACGGCCTACGACCAGATCGACAAGGCTCCGGAGGAGCGGGCGCGCGGCATCACGATCTCGACGGCCCACGTCGAGTACGAGACGGCCAACCGCCACTACGCGCATGTGGACTGCCCCGGCCACGCCGACTACGTGAAGAACATGATCACGGGCGCGGCGCAGATGGACGGCGCGATCCTGGTGGTGTCGGCCGCCGACGGCCCAATGCCGCAGACGCGCGAGCACATCCTGCTCGCCCGCCAGGTCGGCGTGCCGGCGCTGGTCGTATTCCTGAACAAGGTCGACATGGCCGACCCCGACCTGCTGGAGCTGGTCGAGATGGAGGTGCGCGAGCTGCTGTCGTCCTACCAGTTCCCGGGCGACGACATCCCGATCATCCACGGCTCGGCGCTGATGGCGCTCGAGGACAAGCAGCCCGAGATCGGCGAGCAGGCGATCCTGAAGCTGATGGAGGCGGTGGACGCCTACATCCCGCAGCCGGAGCGCGCGGTGGACCTGCCGTTCCTGATGCCGGTCGAGGACGTGTTCTCGATCTCCGGCCGCGGCACGGTGGTGACCGGTCGCGTCGAGCGCGGCATCGTCAAGGTTGGCGAGGAAGTCGAGATCGTCGGCCTGAAGGACACCGTGAAGACGACGGTGACGGGCGTCGAGATGTTCCGCAAGCTGCTGGACAGCGGGATGGCGGGCGACAACATCGGCGCGCTGCTGCGCGGCACCAAGCGCGAGGACGTCGAGCGCGGGCAGGTGCTGAGCAAGCCCGGCTCGATCACGCCGCACACGCAGTTCAAGGCCGAGGCCTACATCCTCACCAAGGAGGAGGGTGGCCGCCACACGCCGTTCTTCACGAACTACCGGCCGCAGTTCTACTTCCGCACGACCGACGTGACGGGCGTGGTGCAGCTGCCCGAGGGCGTGGAGATGGTGATGCCGGGCGACAACGTGGCGATGACGGTCGAGCTGATCGCCCCCATCGCCATGGACCAGGGCCTGCGCTTCGCCATCCGCGAGGGCGGCCGCACCGTCGGCGCCGGCGTCGTGGCCAGCATCGAGAAGTAATTCAGATGGCCGCTGACGCACAAAATATCCGGATCCGCCTCAAGGCGTTCGACCACCGCGTGCTGGATGGCAGCACGCGGGAGATCGTGAACACCGCGAAGCGGACCGGTGCTCGGGTGCGGGGTCCTATCCCGCTTCCGACCCACATCGAGCGGTTCACCGTGAACCGCTCCCCGCACGTCGATAAGAAGTCGCGCGAGCAGTTCGAGATTCGGACGCATCGTCGTCTTCTGGACATCGTCGACCCCACCCCGCAGACCGTGGACGCGCTGATGAAGCTCGACCTGGCCTCCGGTGTGGATGTCGAGATCAAGATCTAGGTCTGAGGGGCGCATACACCATGGCCGCGAAAGATGGCCGCACTGGCCTGATCGCCCGGAAGCTGGGCATGTCCCGGCTGTTCAACGAGGACGGCTCCACCGTGCCGGTGACGCTGCTGCACGTGGATGACGTTCGCGTCGTGGCGGTGCGCTCCGCCGACAAGGACGGCTACACCGCCGTGCAACTCGGCATCGGGCACGCGAAGGCGAAGAACGTGTCCAAGCCGAACCGGGCGCACTTCGCTAAGTCGGGCGTTGAGGCGCCTGCGAAGGTTGTCGAGTTCCGCACTGCTTCGGATGCGGTGCTTGAGGCTGGCGCGAAGCTCAGCCCCGCACACTTCGTTAAGGGGCAGAAGATCGACGTCACCGGCGTCAGCAAGGGCAAGGGCTTCGCCGGTGCGATGAAGCGCTGGAACTTCGCTGGCCTCGAGGCATCGCACGGCGTCTCGATCAGCCACCGTTCGCACGGCTCGACCGGTAATCGTCAGGACCCGGGTAAGACCTTCAAGAACAAGAAGATGGCCGGCCACCTCGGCGTCGAGCGCATCACCACCCAGAATCTGGAGGTGGCGGGCGTGGACGTGGAGAAGGGCCTGCTCTTCGTGAAGGGTGCTGTTCCGGGCGCCGAGAACAGCTACGTCATGGTGCGCGACGCTGTGAAGCGGAAGCGCCACGCCGACGCGCCGTATCCGGCGGCAACGGCCTGAGGATCGGGTGATGCAGGTGAAAGTCATCACGCTCGACAACGCCGAGGCCGGCGAGATCGAGCTCCCCGCAGAAGTGTTCGGGGCCGAGCCGCGCGCGGATATTATGGCGCGGGTCGTGCACTGGCAGCTGGCCAAGCGCCGCGCCGGAACGCACAAGGTTAAGGGCATGGGTGAGGTCTCCGGGACCACCAAGAAGCCGTATCGCCAGAAGGGTACCGGCAATGCCCGTCAGGGATCGCTGCGTGCCCCGCAGTTCCGCACCGGTGGCGTGGTCCATGGCCCCGTGGTGCGCAGCCACGAGTACAGCTTGCCGAAGAAGGTTCGTCGTCTGGGCCTGATCAGCGCGCTCAGCGAGAAGGCTGCCAATGGGAAGCTGGTGGTGCTTGATGCCGCTGCTCCCGGCGAAGCAGCTAAGACCAAGACCCTCGCCGCCCAGGTGAAGGCGTTCGGCTGGAACAGTGCCCTGTTTTTCGACGCGACGCCCGATGCCGGGCTGCTGCGTGCGGCGCGGAATATTCCGAGGATCCAGGTGCTGCCGACGGTCGGCGCCAATGTTTACGACATCGTGCGCCACGACGTGCTCGTCGTGACCCGCGCCGGCGTCGAAGCGCTGAAGGAGCGCCTATCGTGAGCGAGACCAAGGCGAAGAAGCCGGTCATCTCGCAGGAGCGGATGTACCAGCTGATCGTTTCTCCCGTGATTACGGAGAAGGCGACGGTCCTGAACGAGGTGGGCCAGGTGACCTTCAAGGTCGCTTCGGATGCGACGAAGCCTGAAATCAAGGCCGCGGTCGAGGGCCTGTTCGGCGTGAACGTTACGGCCGTCAACACGGTTGTGGTGAAGGGCAAGTCCAAGCGCTTCCGCGGTCGTCCTGGCCAGCGGTCGGATTGGAAGAAGGCGATCGTCAGCCTGGCCGAAGGCCAGAGCATCGATCTGACGACGGGGCTCGCGTAAGCCATGGCGCTGAAGCAATTCAATCCGGTCACGCCGAGCCTCCGCGGCACAGTGCTGGTCGATCGTTCGGAGCTGTGGAAGGGGAAGCCCGTCAAGCAGCTGACCGAGGGCAAGAACCACACGGGCGGCCGCAATAATCATGGTCGCACGACGGTCCGGTTCCGGGGCGGTGGACACAAGCAGTCCTACCGGTATGTCGACTTCAAGCGCCGCACGAAGTTCAATGTGCCCGCGACGGTCGAGCGGCTGGAGTACGATCCGAACCGCACCGCCTGGATCGCATTGATCAAGTATCAGGACGGCGAACTGTCCTACATCATTGCCCCGCAGCGCCTGAAAGCGGGTGATACGGTGATCGCCGGCGACCGCGTCGACATCAAGCCGGGCAACGCCATGCCGCTGGCTTCTATCCCCGTGGGCACGATCGTGCACGCGCTGGAGATGAAGCCGGGCGCCGGCGCCAAGATCGCCCGATCGGCCGGCACCTACTGCCAGCTGGTCGGCAAGGATGCAGGCTACGCGCAGGTGAAGCTGATGTCGGGTGAGGTGCGGCTGCTCCGCGCTGAGTGCCTGGCCTCAATCGGGGCCGTGTCGAACCCGGACAACTCCAACCAGCAGCTCGGCAAGGCCGGGCGTCGCCGCTGGATGGGCTTCCGTCCGCATAACCGCGGTGTCGTCATGAACCCGGTCGACCACCCGCACGGTGGTGGTGAGGGCCGGACCTCGGGCGGACGTCATCCGGTCACGCCCTGGGGCAAGCCGACCAAGGGCTACAAGACCCGCACCAACAAGCGCACGGACCGTCTCATCGTCCGTCGCCGCACCGCGAAGAAGGGCTGATCGCCATGTCGCGCAGCGTATGGAAGGGGCCGTTTGTCGACGGCTACCTGCTCAACAAGGCGGAGGCGGCTCGTAGCTCCACGCGCAACGAGATCATTAAGATCTGGTCGCGTCGCAGCACGATCCTCCCGCAGTTCGTGGGCCTGACCTTCGGCGTCTACAACGGCAAGAAGTTCATCCCCGTCCAGGTGTCCGAGAACATGGTGGGCCACAAGTTCGGCGAGTTCTCGCCGACGCGCACCTTCACCGGGCACTCCTCGGACAAGAAGGCCAAGCGGGGCTGATCCGATGAGCAAGCCGAAGCACGAGCGCAGCCTCGCCGAGACCGAGGCTCAGGCCGTCACCCGGAACATCCGGGTGTCACCGCGCAAGCTGAACTTGGCCGCCGGCCTGATCCGCGGGCGCGCCGCGTCCGACGCGGTCGCCGTGCTGACCTTCAGCAAGCGTCGTATTTCTGACACGGTGAAGAAGACGCTCGAGAGCGCCATCGCGAACGCCGAGAACAATCACAGCCTGGATGTGGACAAGCTGGTGGTTGCTCGGGTCGAAGTGGGTCGTTCGATCGTTATGAAGCGCTTCCAGGCACGCGGCCGCGGCAAGGCCGCCCGCGTGGAGAAGTGGTTCAGCCACCTGAAGATCGTCGTCGCCGAGCAGCAGCCGGCGCCGGTGGCCGAGGAGGCCGCGTAAGATGGGTCATAAAGTCAATCCGATCGGGCTTCGGCTCGGCATCAACCGCACCTGGGACAGCCGCTGGTACGCCGGCGACGCCGACTACTCCGGCCTGCTCCATGACGACCTGAAGCTGCGGAACAAGCTGCGCGAGCGCCTGAAGGGCGCCGGCGTCGCCAAGGTGGTGATCGAGCGCCCGGCCAAGAAGCCGCGCGTGACCATCCACGCCGCCCGGCCCGGGGTTGTCATCGGGAAGAAGGGTGCCGATATCGAGGTGCTGCGCAAGGACCTGGCGAAGATGGCCGGGGCCGAGGTGGCGCTTAATATCGTCGAGATCCGCAAGCCGGAGCTGGATGCCACCCTGGTGGCCGAGAGCATCGCGCAGCAGCTCGAGCGTCGCGTGGCCTTTCGCCGCGCGATGAAGCGCGCCGTGCAGTCCGCCATGCGCCTTGGCGCCGGCGGAATTCGCATCAACTGCTCCGGCCGTCTCGGTGGGGCCGAGATCGCGCGCATGGAGTGGTATCGCGAGGGCCGCGTTCCTCTGCACACCCTCCGCGCCGATATCGACTTCGGCGTGGCGACCGCGAAGACCACCTACGGCACCTGCGGTGTGAAGGTGTGGATCTTCAAGGGCGAGGTCATGGCGCACGACCCGATGGCGCAGGACAAGCGCGCCGCCGAGCAGGCGCCGCAGCGCTGAGCGACAGGCTGAGGAACACGTATCATGTTGTCGCCGAAGCGCACGACGTACCGTAAGGCCCATAAGGGCCGCATCAAGGGCGTGGCCAAGGGCGGGTTCACCCTGTCCTTCGGCGGTTACGGCCTGAAGGCGCTGGAGCCGGAGCGGGTTACCGCCCGGCAGATCGAGGCGGCTCGCCGCGCGATCACCCGCGCGATGAAGCGCCAGGGCCGCGTGTGGATCCGGATCTTCCCGGACCTGCCCGTTTCCACCAAGCCTGCCGAGGTCCGCATGGGCTCCGGTAAGGGTGCCCCCGAGTACTGGGTGGCCCGCATCAAGCCGGGTCGTATCATGTTCGAGATCGACGGCGTGAGCCAGGAGACGGCGCGTGAGGCGCTGGCTCTGGGTGCCGCCAAGCTGCCGATCAAGACGAAGGTCGTGGCCCGCCTGGGCGCGGCGGAGGCCTGAAGGCAATGACGAAGATCGCGGATGTCCGCGGCAAGACCGCGGACGAGCTGAAGACGATGTTGCTCGACCTGCGGAAGGAGCAGTTCAACCTGCGCTTCCAGCGGGCGACCGGGCAGCTTGAGGCTGTTGGGCGAATTCGTGCTGTTCGGCGCGACATCGCTCGTGTAAAGACCGTCCTGGGCCAGCAGGCCCGCCAATCCCAGAAGTCCTGAGAGGAGACCGCGGCATATGCCGAAGCGCGTCCTCAGCGGGCGGGTGACGAGCGACAAGCAGGACAAGACCGTAACGGTCTTGGTCGAGCGTCGCGTGATGCACCCGCTCTATAAGAAATTCATCCGGCGCTCGAAGAAGTACGCCGCGCATGACGAGACGAACCTGTGCCGCGAGGGCGACATGGTGTCGATCGAGGAGTGCCGGCCGATCTCCAAGCGCAAGTCTTGGCTTGTCGTCCAGCGTAATGGCGAGACCGTCGCGCGTCCCGCGGCCTATGAGCTGCTCGAGAACATCGAGCTCGGCGACGAGGTGTCGGCGTGATCCAGGTTGAGTCCAATCTCGACGTCGCTGATAACTCCGGCGCCCGTCGCGTTCAGTGCATCAAGGTGCTGGGCGGCTCCAAGCGCAAGACGGCGTCGGTCGGTGACATCATTGTGGTGTCGGTCAAGGACGCCATTCCCCGCGCCAAGGTGAAGAAGGGCGAAGTGCATCGCGCCGTGATCGTGCGGACGGCTTATGCCGTGCGCCGTCAGGACGGCACCGCCATTCGATTCGACAACAACGCGGCCGTGCTGATCAATAAGCAGAACGAGCCTATCGGGACCCGCATCTTCGGTCCGGTGGTGCGTGAGCTGCGTGCCCGCAAGTACATGAAGATCATCTCCCTGGCTCCGGAGGTGCTGTGATGGCTGCGAAGATCAAGAAGGGCGATCGCGTCCAGGTCCTCGCCGGCAAGGATAAGGGCAAGCGCGGCGAGGTTCTCTCGGTCTCCCCGACCGAGAACCGGGCCGTGGTGCAGGGCGTCAACATCGTGAAGCGCCACGCCAAGCCGCAGGGCATGAACCAGCCCGGTGGCATCCAGGAGAAGGAGGCGCCGATCCACCTCTCCAACCTGGCGCTGATCGACCCGAAGAGCGACAAGCCGACCCGCGTCGGCTTCCGCCTTGACGGTGACAAGAAGGTCCGGGTGGCAAAGGCCTCCGGCGAGGTGATCGCATGAGCGACGCGAGCACGAAGGAGCTGCCGCGCCTGCAGCAGCAGTACCTTGAGCAGGTCCGCAAGGCCCTGGCGGAGGAGTTCGGCTATAAGAACCCGATGGAGGTTCCGAAGCTGGAGAAGATCGTCATCAACATGGGTGTTGGCGAAGCGGCGGGCGACCAGAAGAAGCTGGATGCAGCCGTGGCTGAGCTGACTGTCATCGCCGGCCAGAAGCCGGTGAAGACCAAGGCCAAGAAGGCGATCGCCGGCTTCAAGATCCGAGAGGGTCAGGCAATCGGCACGAAGGTGACGCTGCGGCGCGCCCGGATGTACGAGTTCCTGGACCGTCTGGTGACGATCGCGCTTCCCCGCGTGCGTGACTTCCGCGGCGTATCGGGCAAGGGCTTCGATGGACGTGGCAATTACGCCATGGGCCTGAAGGAGCAGATCATCTTCCCCGAGATCGCCTACGACAAGGTCGACGCGATCCGCGGCATGGACATCGTCTTCGTCACCACGGCGAAGACGGACAAGGAAGCGAAGGCCCTGCTCAAGGGCTTCCAGCTTCCCTTCATCAATTGATCTTGGAAAACCGCCCGGCAACCCGGGCAGGTTCCGGAGGACACTGATCGAATGGCCAAGACTTCGTCAGTCGAGAAGAATAAGCATCGTATGCACCTGGCCAAGGCGCATGCCGCGAAGCGCGCCGCTCTGAAGAAGACGGTGATGGATCGCGAGCTGCCCGTTGAGGACCGCTTCGAAGCGACGATCAAGCTGGCGCAGCTGCCGCGGAACGGGGCGAAGAACCGCATCCGCCTGCGTTGCGAGCTGACCGGGCGTCCGCGCGGCAACTACCGCAAGTTCAAGCTGAGCCGGAACATGCTCCGGGAGCTGGCCTCGAACGGTCAGATCCCGGGGCTGGTCAAGGCCTCCTGGTAAGGTAAGGGGCCATGCAGCTCTCCGATCCGCTGGGTGACATGCTCACCCGTATCCGCAACGGCCAGCGCGCTCGTCAGGCGCGCGTCGTTTCCCCCGCATCCCGTCTTCGTTCGGATGTCCTCGAGGTCCTCAAGCGCGAGGGCTACATCCGTGGCTACCGCGGCGAGGAGCTTCGCCCGGGTATCCGCGTGCTCGACATCGAGCTGAAGTACGCTGAGGGCGAGCCCGCCATCAAGGAGATCACGCGCGTGTCCAAGCCGGGGCGGCGGGTGTACTCCAAGATCAAGGAACTGCCGAAGTTCTATAATGGTCTCGGCATCTCCATCCTCTCCACGCCCCGTGGCGTGATGAGCGACCTCGAGGCCCGCGCTGCCAATGTCGGCGGCGAGGTTCTCTGCCGCGTGTTCTGACGGAGGGCAGAGGAAGATGTCTCGCGTAGGCAAGTATCCGGTGAAGGTGCCATCTGGCGTAACCCTCACCGTTCAGGACAATGTCGTTGTCGCCAAGGGCAAGCTCGGCGAGCTTCGCCTGCCGCTGACCGACAAGGTTGATGTCACCGTTGCAGACGGTGAGGTGGCGGTGGCCCCGCGAGGGGATGACCGCGCTGCTCGGACGATGTGGGGCACCACGCGCTCCCTCATCAACGGCATGGTGACCGGTGTCTCCACCGGCTTCTCCAAGTCGATGGAGATCACGGGCACCGGCTACCGTGCGGCGGTGCAGGGGAAGGAGCTCGTGCTCAACCTCGGCTACTCCCACGAGATCCGGTATCCGATCCCCGACGGGATCAAGATCACGACTGAGCGTCCCACGGCCATCCGGGTTGAGGGCGCGGACAAGCAGCGTGTCGGCCAGGTCGCGGCGGAGATCCGGGCGTATCGTGGTCCCGAGCCCTACAAGGGCAAGGGGATCAAGTACGACAACGAGACGATCCTCCGGAAGGAGGGTAAGAAGAAGTAATGGCGAACAAGCTCGCACTGACGCAGCGCCGGCGTTCGCGCACGCGCTACCAGATCAAGCTGAAGGGCGCGGGGCGGGTACGCCTCTCCGTCCATCGCTCGGGGCGGCACATCTACGCCCAGGTCATCGACGACACGCAGGGTCGCACCCTCGCCTCGGCGTCCACGCTCGAGAAGGCCGTCCGCGAGGGCAGCAAGACGGGCGCCGACACCGATGCGGCGGCGGCAATCGGCAAGCTGGTGGCCGAGCGCGCGCTCGCGGCTGGCGTGACCGAGGTGGTCTTCGACCGCGGTCCCTATCTCTACCACGGCCGGGTCAAGGCCCTGGCGGACGGCGCCCGCGAGGGCGGGCTGTCGTTCTGAGGAGCCGATAAGAATGGCATACGCACCGCGTTCCAACGCGCCGCGTCCTGGTGGTGAGGGCGCCGGCGACGGCGACCGCCGCCGCGGCCGCGGCCGTCGTGACGACAATCGCGATCCCCGCCAGGATCGCGAGCAGGACGAGTTCAAGGACAAGCTCGTTACCATCAACCGCGTCGCCAAGGTCGTGAAGGGCGGCCGGCGCTTCTCCTTCGCGGCCCTCGTGGTCGTGGGCGATGAGAAGGGCCGGGTCGGCTGGGGCGCCGGCAAGGCGCGCGAGGTGCCGGAGGCGATCCGCAAGGCGACTGAGCGGGCCAAGCGCGGCCTGATCCGCGTGCCGATGCGCGAGGGCCGGACGCTTCATCACGATGTGATCGGTGAGTTCGGCGCCGGGCGAGTGATCCTGCGCGCGGCCCCGGCCGGTACTGGCATCATCGCGGGTGGCCCGATGCGTGCCGTGTTCGAGGTTCTGGGCATGGGCGACGTTGTCGCGAAGTGCACGGGCACCACGAACCCGCACAACATGGTCAAGGCGACCTTCGCCGGTCTCGCCCGTTGCTCCTCCCCCCGGGCGGTAGCGGCGCGGCGCGGCAAGAAGGTCGCCGACCTCCTGCCCAATTCGCGCGCCGGCGAGGCGCCCGCGACGGAGGCCGCCGGTGTCTGACGTGACGAAGAAGACGGTGAAGGTGACCCAGATCGGGTCGCCGATCGGCCGCAAGCCTGGTCAGCGTGAGACGCTGATCGGCCTCGGCCTGAACAAGATGCACCGCTCGCGCGAGCTCGAGGACACCCCTGCCGTGCAGGGGATGATCCGCAAGGTTGCGCATCTGGTTAAGGTGGGCTGATCCAATGAAGCTCAATGAGCTGCGCGACAACGAGGGTGCCCGCCCGAAGTTCAAGCGCATCGGCCGGGGCATTGGCTCCGGCAAGGGCAAGACGGGTGGGCGCGGCGTCAAGGGCCAGAAGGCCCGTACTGGCGTGTCGCTCAACGGGTTCGAGGGCGGTCAGCTGCCGCTGTATCGCCGCCTGCCCAAGCGCGGGTTCAAGAACCCGTTCCGCCGGGAGTATGCGGTCCTCAACCTCGGCGCGCTCGACAAGGCACTGGAGGCTGGTGTCCTTCAAGCTGGCGAGACAGTGGACGAGGCTGCCCTGTCCAAGGCTGGTCTGGTCCGGCTCAACGGCAAGGCCGGCGTGCGCCTTCTCGCCAAGGGCGAGATCAAGCGAGCTGTGACTGTTTCCGTTGCCGGCGCCTCTGCAGCGGCGATCGCGGCTGTCCAGGCCGCTGGTGGCAGCGTCACGGTGCGGGACGCGGCGACTGAGGAAGCGCCGGCGGCTTGACCGGCGCTACTGCGGCCCCGACCTGAAATGATGTAGTGTGCTGCGGCGCCGCGGGATCTCCCTCGGCGCCGCAGTCGTGAGAAAGAGGCATCCCATGGCTTCCGCCGCCGAGCAGCTCGCGGCCAATCTCAACCTCGGTGTGCTCTCCCGCGCGACCGAGCTTAAGAATCGGCTCTGGTTCACCCTCGGTGCGCTGATTGTGTACCGTCTGGGCACCTACATTCCTGTGCCCGGCGTCGATGCCGCGGTCATGGCCGAGATCCTGTCCCAGCATGGCGGCGGCATCCTCGGCATGTTCGATATGTTCACGGGCGGGGCGCTCGGCCGGATGACGGTCTTCGCCCTCAATATCATGCCGTACATCTCGGCCTCGATCATCGTGCAGCTGATGTCGGCGGCCATCCCGGCCTGGGAGACCCTGAAGAAGGAAGGGGAGTCCGGGCGGAAGAAGCTCAACCAGTACACGCGATACCTGACGGTGCTGATCGCCTTCTTCCAGGCCTATGGGATCGCAGTGGGGCTGGAGGGAATGCGGGGGAATTTCGGCGCCGCTGTTCTGGACCCCGGCCTGTTCTTCCGGGTGTCATGTGTGACGACCCTGGTGGGCGGGACCATGTTCCTGATGTGGCTGGGCGAGCAGATTACGGCCCGAGGCGTCGGCAATGGGATTTCCCTGATTATCTTCGCGGGCATCGTGGCTAATCTACCCCATGCGCTGGTGAGCACGTTGGAGCTCGGGCGAACGGGGGCCTTGTCCGCCTTCTTCATCATCTTCTTCCTCGTCATGGCGCTGGCCGTGATCGCCTTCGTGGTGTTCATGGAGCGCGCCCAGCGCAAGATCCCGGTGCAGTACCCCAAGCGGCAGGTCGGAAACCGGATGTTCGGGGGCGACTCCACTCACCTGCCCCTGAAGCTGAATACGGCCGGTGTCATCCCGCCGATCTTCGCCTCCTCGCTGCTCCTGCTACCCGCGACCTTCTCGGGCTTCGCCGCGACACAGGGAGAGGACACCTGGCTGAGCCGCGCCGCCGCCATGCTTGCCCATGGCCAGCCCCTCTACATGGGCCTCTATGTCGCGCTCATCATCTTCTTCGCTTTCTTCTACACGGCGGTTGTCTTCAACCCCCAGGAGACGGCGGACAACCTGAAGAAGTACGGTGGCTTCGTGCCGGGAATTCGCCCCGGCGCGGCCACGGCGGAATATTTCGACCGGGTGCTCACCAGGCTGACCCTCGTCGGTGCCGTCTATCTCTGCATCGTGTGCCTGATCCCCGAGTTCCTGATCAGCCAGTACGGGGTGCCCTTCTACTTCGGCGGTACCAGCCTGCTCATCATCGTCTCGGTGACCATGGACACGGTCGCCCAGGTGCAGTCCCATCTCTTCGCGCATCAGTACGAAGGCCTGATTCGGAAGGCCCGGGTCGGTGGCCGGGGAGCCGGTCCTGCGCCCGTCACCCCGCGCGGAGGGAGCTCCCGTCGATGAACCTAATCCTTCTGGGGCCGCCTGGGGCGGGGAAGGGGACCCAGGCCAAGATCCTCCAGGATCGCCACGGCATCGCGCAGATTTCCACTGGCGACATGCTGCGGGCCGAGGTCAAGTCGGGCTCCGAGATCGGGAACGAGGCGAAGGCGATCATGGAGCGGGGCGAGCTCGTTCCTGATGCGATCATCACGGCGATGCTGGCGATCCGTGTGCAGAAGCCTGACTGCGCCCGGGGCTTCATCCTGGATGGCTTCCCCCGCACGGTGCCCCAGGCGGAGGCGCTGGACGTCATGCTCGAGGAGATGGGACTGGCCCT
Source organism: Muricoccus pecuniae (assembly GCF_014199205.1). GTDB lineage: Bacteria > Pseudomonadota > Alphaproteobacteria > Acetobacterales > Acetobacteraceae > Roseomonas > Roseomonas pecuniae. The sequence continues at coordinate 122,388 of NZ_JACIJD010000010.1, forward strand.
GAACCACGTAATCGAGCTGAAGGTGGACGACACTGCGCTCGTCGAGCGGATCGCCGGGCGCTTCACCTGTTCCGCTTGCGGGGCGGGCTACCACGACCGCTTCAAGCCGACCCAGATCCCGGGCGTTTGCGACGTCTGCGGCAGCCACGATTTCACGCGGCGGGCCGACGACAAGGCCGAGACCGTAGCGGCCCGGCTGGACGCCTATCATCGGCAAACGGCGCCTTTGCTTCCCTATTACGAGGCGCAGGGCAAGCTGAAGGGAGTGGACGGCATGGCCGACATGGCGACCGTCTCCGGCCAGATCGAGGCCATCCTCGATGGGGCTTGACTCTCGGGTCACCGGTCCGTAAATCGCCCATCTTCGCGGCTGGGCCTCGCTCTGCCGCAATTCCGCTTGCACTGGCGCCGAGGTGCCAGGGCCGCATTGGCCTCGCTGATCAGGCGGGGACAGGATCACCTCGCCGGGCGGCTTCGCCGACCGGCCCGAACGGAGCCCAGAGCTCCAGGAGAGAGACGTGGCGCGCATCGCCGGCGTGAACATCCCCGACAACAAGCGCGTGCACATCTCGCTGCGCTACATCTATGGAATCGGCCCGAAGAACGCGGCCGACATCTGCGCCTCCCTGGGCATCCCCGAGGAGCGTCGGGTGAATCAGCTCTCCGAGGATGAGCTGCTCCGCCTCCGCGAGATGATGGACCGCGACTACCGCGTGGAGGGTGATCTCCGCCGCGAGGTGGCGATGAACATCAAGCGGCTGATGGACATGGCCTGCTACCGCGGCCTGCGTCATCGCCGTGGCCTGCCGGTTCGCGGCCAGCGCACCCACACGAACGCGCGCACCCGCAAGGGCAAGGCCGTGGCGATCGCCGGCAAGAAGAAGGTGACGAAGTAAGATGGCGCGTCAGCCGAACGCGGGCTCCCGCCCCCGCAAGAAGGAGCGGAAGAACATCTCTTCCGGCGTGGCGCACGTCCTCGCCTCCTTCAACAACACGATCGTCACGATCACGGACAGCCAGGGCAACGCGATCGCCTGGTCGTCCTCCGGCTCCCAGGGCTTCAAGGGCAGCCGCAAGTCCACCCCCTACGCCGCGCAGGTTGCGGCGGAGGATGCGGGCAAGAAGGCGCGCGAGCACGGCATGGAGACGCTGGAGATCATGGTCTCCGGTCCCGGCTCGGGCCGCGAGAGCGCGCTTCGTGCCCTGCAGGCCGTCGGCTTCTACGTCACCGCGATCAAGGACGTGACGCCGATCCCGCATAATGGCTGCCGCCCTCGCAAGCGGCGCCGCGTCTGAGGGGTACCCCACCATGAGTGGCGCGATGGATCGCAACTGGCGTTCCCTCATCAAGCCCGAGCGTCTGGACGTGGAGGGGGGCAACGACCCCTCCCGTACCGCGACGATCGTCGCGGAGCCGCTGGAGCGCGGCTTCGGCATGACGCTCGGCAACGCCCTGCGCCGCATCCTGCTGTCCTCCCTTCAGGGCGCGGCAGTGACGGCTGTGCAGATCGACGGCGCGCTGCACGAGTTCAGCAGCCTTCCTGGCGTGCGCGAGGACGTGACGGACATCGTCCTGAACATCAAGCGCCTGGCTATCCGGATGCAGGGCGAGGGCTCCAAGCGCCTCTCCCTCACCGCGACCGGCCCTGGCGAGGTGACGGCTGGCCAGATCCAGGTGACGGGCGATATCGAGATCGCGAACCCGGAGCTGGTCATCTGCACGCTGGATGACGGCGCGCGGCTGAATGCTGAGCTGACGGTGGCGACCGGCAAGGGCTATGTCCCCGCGGCGGAGAACCGTCCCGAGGATGCGCCAATCGGCCTCATCCCCGTCGACGCGATCTACTCCCCCGTGCGCCGCGTGGCCTATCGGGTGGAGCCCACCCGCGTCGGCCAGCGCACGGACTACGACAAGCTCGTGCTCACGGTGGAGACGGACGGCACGGTCACGCCGGATGACGCGGTGGCCCTGGCCGCCCGCATCCTGCAGGACCAGCTCCAGCTCTTCATCAACTTCGACGAGCCGCGCGAGGCGCGTGCCGCCGAGGTCGAGGACGACCTGCCGTTCAACCGCAACCTGCTCCGCAAGGTGGACGAGCTCGAGCTCTCCGTCCGCTCGGCGAACTGCCTGAAGAACGACAACATCGTCTATATCGGCGATCTCGTTCAGAAGTCCGAGCAGGAGATGCTGCGCACGCCGAATTTCGGCCGCAAGTCGCTGAACGAGATCAAGGAGGTCCTCACCTCCATGGGTCTTCAGCTCGGCATGAACGTCCCGGGCTGGCCGCCCGAGAACATCGAGGACCTGGCCCGCAAGGTCGACGAGCCGTTCTGAGCGGCTGCGTAAGGAAGGACGAGTAGTCAGATGCGTCACGGGGTTTCGGGCCGGAAGCTCGGCGTCACCTCCGCCCACCGGATCTCCATGTTCCGCAACATGGCGACCAGCCTGCTCAAGCACGAGCAGATCACGACCACGCTGCCGAAGGCGAAGGAGCTTCGCCCTTATGTCGAGCGCATCATCACGCTCGGCAAGCGCGGTGACCTGCATGCCCGCCGTCAGGCGGCCGCGCAGATCCGCGACGAGGCGGTGGTCCGCAAGCTGTTCGACACGCTGGCGCCGCGCTACGCCGCGCGCACCGGCGGCTACACCCGCGTACTCCGCGCCGGCATCCGCTACGGCGATGCGGCGCAGATGGCGGTGATCGAGCTGGTCGAGCGCGATGTGGCGGCCAAGGGTCTCGACAGCGGGCCCAAGCCCGAGGTTGCGGAGGCCGAGACGGCTGAGGCGTGATCACGCCTGGTCGTAGCGATCGGAGAAGGGCGGGTGGGAGACCACTCGCCCTTCTGCTTTTCGTGGCCCTCATCGTCTCGCCGGCCCGGGCGCAGGCGCCGGCAGAGCCCTCTGTGCTGACCCTGGCGGGGCAGTCCGTCGCGACGCTCGCGAGGCATCCGGACCTGTCGATCGGCTTCCGGTCTGTCACGCGCGGCCGGCAGACCTATGTGTTGCGGCATCTCCGCGCCGCTGATCCGGGGTCGCTCCAGGTCGCGGAGGATCGTTACGTCTATGGCTGGACCTGCGACGGGGCGGATTGCGCGCGGGACGGCCTGTTCCTTGGCTATGACAGCGAGACCGAGCGCTTCTACCTTCTCCTGCTGGATGAGGGTGTCGCGAGCCTCACCGTTCCCACCCGCGGCGCTCCCTGGCCCGGCCCGCTGGCCCGGGCGGTGCTCGCCGTGAAGCCCGACCTTCGCTCATTCCGAGCCGAGTAGCGCCCGCAACGCCCCCGTTCTCCCGCCGTTTGCCGCCTGAACCGGGAGGAACTCCGTGATGATGCGCTGGGCGCTCGGCCTTGCCGTTCTCTTTGCCCTGCTCGCGCTGCTGGCGCGGGTGCTGCAACTCGGCTTCTCTCTGGCCCTCATCGTGGTTGCGGGTCTGGCGCTCCTGGCCGCGATCGTCACGGCCGTGCTGGGGAGGGCGGGGCTCGGGGGCGGCCCGCCGGACGGCCGGGCCTGACCCGCCTATTCCACCCGGATATTCGCCTCCCGCACCAGGGTGGCCATGGTCGCGCGCCCGTCGCGGATAAAGCGCGCGAACTCATCCGGCGCGGAGCCGACAGGGAGGGCAACGAGCTGGTCCAGCCGTGCCTTGACCTCTGGCTCGGCGAGGGTGGCGGACATCGCACCGTGCAGCCGCTCGGCGACGCTTGCCGGCGTCCCCGCGGGAGCGAAAAGGGCGCACCACTCGGTGATGGTCAGCCCGGGGAGACCGGCCTCGGCGAAGGTCGGCAGGCCGGGGCGGGAGGCGATCCGCGTCTCGGTCGCCACCGCGAGCAGACGCGCCCGCCCGCCATCCGCGACCGGTCCGGCCGACAGGGCGGTGATGAAGGCGCCGTCCAGCACGCCGGCGGCGAGATCGCGGGCGGCATCCGCCCCGCCGCGATAGGGCGCGTGGGTCAGCTCGATCCCGGCAAGCCGCCCGAACTGGGCGAGGGCGAGATGGCCGGCCGTGGCGTTGCCCTGCGTGCCGATGTTCAGCGCGCCGGGCTGCGCCTTCGCCATGGCGATGAACTCGGCCAGGCTGCGCGCCGGGCTCTCGGACTTCACGGCCAGCACCTGCGGGAAGGTCGCGGCGAGGGTGACGGGCAGGAAGGCGGTCGCGTAGTCGAAGGAGAGGCCGCGCAGGAGGCTTGGATTCACCACGTGGGAGGAGGCGTCCCAAAGCAGGGTGTGGCCGTCGGGCGCTGCCTGGGCCACGGCGGCCCCGCCATTGGAGCCGCTGCCACCCGTGCGGTTCTCCACCACCACGTTCTGCCCGAGCCGCTCGCCCAGGCGCGGGGCCACCACGCGGGCGACGCTGTCCGCGGCGCCGCCGGCCGCGAAGGCGACGATCAGCCGGATCGGGCGGCTGGGCCAGCCTCCCTGGGCCCGCGAGATGCCCGGCGCGGCGAGCGCGCCCGCGATTCCCAGCCCCGCCCCTCCCAGCACTGCGCGACGATGAAGCATCGGCCGACCCTCCCCGGTTCCGTTGCCGGATGGAGGCCGCCCGCCGCCCGCCTCGTCAAGGCCCGCGCTTGCGGCCTTCCCCCGGGAAGCGCTTGATGCACGCCCCAGTCCCGGAGCCCCGAATGCGCGTCACTGTCGTGCAGATGAACCCCGGTGCCGACAAGGCCGCCAACATCGCCCAGGCCACGCGGCTGGCGGAAGCCGCTCTCGCTTCCGACCGCCCCGACATCATCGCCTTCCCCGAGATATGGACCTGCCTCGGCGGGGACCGCGCCACGAAGGTCGCGGCGGCGGAGAGGCTGCCCGAGCCGGGGTCGAACGCGCACGGGGGCGAGGCCTATGAGATGCTCCGCTCCATGGCGGTGGCCAACCGGGTCCATGTCCATGGCGGCAGCATCGGGGAGCTGGCGGGAGAGCGGTTGCGCAACACGAGCCTTCTCTTCGCCCCGGACGGGCGGGAGCTGGCCCGCTACAGCAAGATCCACCTGTTCGACATCACGGCGCCCGACGGCACGGGCTATCGCGAGAGTGCCACTTATGACGGCGGGAGCGCGATCGTCACCGCCCGCACGGGAGAGACGGTGTCCGGCCTCGCCATCTGCTACGATGTCCGCTTTCCCGAGCTCTTCCTCTCCCTTCGCCAGGCCGGGGCGGAGCTGATCTTCCTGCCCGCCGCCTTCACCCTCCAGACCGGGAAGGACCACTGGGAAGTGCTGATCCGCGCCCGCGCGATCGAGACCCAGTGCTGGTTCGCCGCCCCCGCCTGCTGGGGCCAGCACATGGAGCCGAAGGGGCCGCGCCACACCTATGGCCATTCCCTCATCTGCGATCCCTGGGGGCATGTCGTGGCCAGGTGCTCGGACGGCACGGGCTGGGCGAGCGCGCGCATCGACCGGGCGGTCACCGAGCGCGTGCGCCGGGACATGCCCGTGCTGGAGCACCGCCGCCTGCCCTTCGCCGGCGACACGCCCGCGGGCGGCCGGGTGCCGGCATGACAGCCGCTCTTCTCGGCAGTGCGCCCGACCCGGACGCCGTGCGCGAGCTGCCGGAGGATCTCGCCGGCCGCATCAGCTTCGTGGCCGCCACGACCGAGGAGGCCGGCGCGGCCCGCGCGCGCCTCGTCTCCCTCTATGGCGACGCGCCCGAGGATGAGGCGGCCGTCATCGTGGCGCTCGGCGGCGACGGGGCGATGCTGGAGACCCAGCACCGCTTCCTCGGCCGCAACCTGCCGATCTACGGGATGAACCGGGGCAGCGTCGGCTTCCTGATGAATGCCTATCGGGAGGAAGGGCTGCCGGAACGGCTGCGCTCCGCCCAGGCCGCGCTGCTACAGCCCCTGCTGATGCGCGCCACCGACGCGGCGGGGCAGGTGCACGAGGCGCTGGCCATCAACGAGGTCTCGCTCCTGCGCGAGACGCGGCAGGCCGCCAAGATCCGCATCCTCGTGGACGGCAAGGAGCGGATGGCGGAGCTGGTCTGCGACGGCATCCTCGTCGCCACCCCGGCGGGGAGCACGGCCTATAACCTCTCCGCCCACGGGCCGATCATCCCGCTCGGCACCAATCTCCTGGCGATGACGCCGATCTCCGCCTTCCGCCCCCGGCGCTGGCGCGGCGCGCTGCTGCCGGGCAACGCCGCCGTCGCCTTCGAGATCCTGGAGGCCGCGAAGCGCCCCGTTGCCGCCGTGGCGGACTACACGGAGGTGCGCGACGTCCGCCGCGTGGAGATCTGCGAGAGCCGGCGCCTCCGGCTGACCATGCTCTTCGATCCCGACCACGGCCTGCCCGAGCGCATCCTCGCCGAGCAGTTCACGGTGTGAGAAAGCCCTCCAGCGCCGCCAGCACCTCCTCCGGCGCTTCCTCGGCGAGGTAGTGGCCGCTGTTCACCGGACCGCCCGCGATGGTGCCGTCCGCGTAGTCGCGCCAGAGGGTGAGCGGCTCGTACCACTTTCCGATCTTCCCCTTTGAACCCCAGAGGACGAGCAACGGGCAGCGCAGGCGCTCCCCGGCGCGGCGGGAGGCGCGGTCGTGCTCTAGGTCGATTCCCGCCGCCGCCCGGTAGTCCTCGCAGATGGACTCCACCGTGCCGTCCTGGTGCAGGGCGGCGATGTAGTCGGCGCGGGCCTCGGGGTGGAAGAACCCGTCATCCTTCGGCTCGCGCGCGGTGTGCAACCGGAACCAGTCCTCCACGTCCCGCCGGATCAGCCGCTCGGGGAGGGGATAGGGCTGGGCCAGGAGGAACCAGTGATAGTAGCCCAGGGCGAAGGCGGTATCCGTCCGATCGAAATGGGCGAGGGTGGGCACGATGTCCATCACGCAGAGCCGTTCCACCCGCTCCGCGTGATCGAGGGCCAGCCGGTGCGCCACGCGTGCCCCACGGTCGTGGCTGACCACGCCGAAGCGCGCATAGCCCAGCCCCTCCATCAGCGCGGCCATGTCCGCCGCCATGGCTCGCTTGCTGAAGGCCTCGCTTCCCGGCGAGACGCCCGGCTTGCCGCTGAAGCCGTAGCCGCGGAGATCCGGCAGGATCACGGTGAAGCGGCGCGCGAGGGATGGGGCCACGCGGTGCCACATCGCATGGGTTTGCGGGTTCCCGTGGAGAAGCAGAAGGGGCGGGCCGCTCCCGGCGCGGCGGAGGCGCAGCGCCACCCCGTTCGCCTCCCGGGTTTCCAGCGTGAAGCCCTCGAAGAACATGCTCGCTCCCGTTCCCTTGCCGCCGCCACTCTGCGACGCGGCGCGGCATCCGTCAGCCCGCCCGCCATTCCTCGGACGGCAGATCCGTGGCATCCCTGAAGCTTCCCAGCGCGGGCTGCCGCCGTGAAGGGGAAGGGAGGTCCATCGCATGATCACGCGCCGCCACGCGCTCGCCCTGCCAGCCGCCCTGGCCGCGCCTCTCGCCGCGCGGGCCCAGGCGCCCTGGTCTCCCGGCCGCCCGATCGTCCTCGTGGTGCCCTATCCCGCCGGCGGGCCGACCGACGTGCTCGCGCGGCTGGTGGCGGGCGAGATGGCCAGGGACCTCAACTCCCCCGTCGTGGTGGAGAATGTCGCGGGTGGGGGAGGGTCGATCGGGGCGCGCCGCGTGGCGACGGGGCCGGCGGATGGCACGCAGATCGTGCTCGCCTCCAACCAGACCCACGCCACCAACATCTCGCTTCTCCCCGATGGCGGCGGCTACCACCCCGTGCGGGACTTCGCGCCGGTCGCGGGACTGGCCGACCTGCAGCACATCCTCGTCCTGCGCCCCGATGTTCCGGCCGCCAGCGTGCCGGAGCTGCTCGCGCTGCTCCGCGCCCGGCCGGGCTCCATCACCTGCGCCTCCACCGGCCAGGGCTCGGCCTCGCATCTGACGCTGGAGCTGTTCCGCGCGAGGACGGGCGTGGAGATGGTGCATGTGCCCTATCGAGGTTCCTCGCCCATGCTGAACGACCTGCTGGGCGGCCATGTGCAGGCGAGCTTCGCTACGGCCCCGACGATCCTGTCCCAGGTGCAGTCGGGCGGGCTGCGCGCCCTGGCCGTCGCCTCCCCGAACCGCTCGCCCCATCTGCCGGAGCTGCCGACCCTGGCCGAGGCCGGGGTGGCCGGGGTGGAGGCGGATGCCTGGTTCGGCCTCTTCGCCCCAGCCGCCGTGCCCCCGCCCGCCCTGGCCCGGTTGCGGGAGCTCGCCCTCGCCGCCATGGCGCGGGAGCCGGTGCGGGCCAGGACCACCGAGGTCGGGATGACGGTGAACCTTCGGGATGCCGAGACCATGGGCGCCTTCCTGCGCCAGGACATCGAGCGCTGGGCCGAGGTGATCCGCGTCGCGAAGGTGAAGGCCGAGTAGGGGCGGACAGGTCCCTCCCGGGCATGGCTCCGACCGCGAGACGCAGGGGCGATCTCCGGGGCGGGGCTGCACCGAAACGCGCTGCCGCCCTCCGTTCCGGCGCGCAGGGCAGGGGCCAGGGGCCCGGAAACGCGAACGCCGCCGGTCCCTCGCGGAACCGACGGCGCTCAGAAGGCCGGAGGGCTGGAAAGGGCTACTTGCGCCCCTTCGTCCGGGCCTTGCGGGCGGCGTAGCGGCGGTCGCGCTCCAGCTTCGCTTCGATCAGTTCCTGCTTGGCGCGCTCGGCAGCCTCGGCGGCCTGGCGGGCGAGCTCGGCCTGGCGGGCCTCCTCCTCGGCGATGAGGCGCAGGCGCTCGGCTTCCTGGCGCGCCTTCTCCTCCTCCTTGAGGCGCCGGCGCTCGGCCTCGCGGGCCTCCCGGGCCTGGATGATCTGGCGGCGCTCCTCCTGGCGGGCGACCACGGTCGGGTCATCGGAGGCCGGGCGCGACTTGAAGCGCTCGAGGAGAGCCTTCTTCGCTTCCAGGGAATTCTTGCTGCGGTCGTTGAAGTCGGTGCCCTTGAGGGTTCGCATCGTTGCTCTCTGCTGGGGTCCGGTACCGGTCCTGTTCCGGTCGCTGGGAATCCGGGGCGGGCCGCGTCACGCGATGGGCGTCAGGTGGCACCGCCCGGGCGAAAAAGAAAGCCCGGAAAGCCACGGCCTCATGCCGCAGGCCTTCCGGGCAAGTGCTTACAGGGAGGCTTCACGTCTGGGAGACGCGGGATCCTGGGACCCCATCCAGTGAATCACCGAACGAAACGGAGGGTAGCCCGGCCCCGCCGCGCGCGGCGTGCCAAGAACATCCATCCGCCATGCAGCACCCGCATGGATCGGCTCTCCCAGGCGATTAGCCGCCCCCGGCGAGTTCCGCCACGAGGAAGTCGCGGAACACCGCCACGCGCTTCGAGCTCCGCATCTCCTCGGGATAGACGAAGAAGGCCTCGATCTTGGGGGTGTTTAGCTCAGGCAGGACGGTGACCAATTCGTTCAGGTCCTCGCCCATATAGTCCGGCAGCGCGGCCAGCCCGAGGCCTGAGCGCACCGCGCGCAGCATGGCCGGCAGGGAGTTCACCTCCACAGCCGCTCGCCGCGGCGAACCCGGGCGCCGGCCGGCCTCGACGAGCCAATTTATGTCCTCCACGGGCGGGTGGTAGTCGCCGTAGATGATCAGCCGGTGGGCATCCAGGTCCTCCGCCCGCTGCGGGATGCCCGCGTTGCGGAGGTAGTCCGCCGATCCCACCACCTTCCAGCCGAAGGTCGCGATGTGGCGCTGGATCAGGTCCGGCTGGCGGGGCGGGTGCATGCGGATGGCGAGGTCGGCCTCGCGCATGGCGAGGTCCAGCTCCGTGTCGTCCAGCAGGAGGGTGACGGTCACCTCGGGGTGCAGGGCGAGGAACCGCTCCAGCCGAGGGGCGAGCCAGGTGGAGCCGAAGCCGGTCGTCGTCGTCACCTTCAGCCGGCCGGCCGCGCGCTCCCGGCTCTCGGTCAGCAGCGCCTCGGTCATGGCGAGCTTGGCGAAGACTTCGCGCACGGTCTTGTTCAGCGTCTCGCCCTGCTCCGTCAGGATCAGACCCCGGGCGTGGCGGTGGAAGAGCGGCACCGCGAGGCTCTCCTCCAGCGCCTGGATCTGGCGGGAGACGGCGGATTGGCTGAGGTTCAGCGTGTCGCCGGCATGGGTGAAGGACCCCGCCTCGGCCACCGCGTGGAAGACGCGAAGCTTGTCCCAGTCGAGCGGCATCAGACGCTCACCGCGTCATAGGCGGCGGGGGAGGGGGCATCGTCCGGGATGTGGGCGAGCCACTTCTCCGCGTCCAGCGCGGCCATGCAGCCGGAGCCGGCCGCCGTGACGGCCTGGCGGTAGATCCGGTCCTGCACGTCCCCCGCGGCGAAGATCCCGGGGATGCTGGTGCGCGCCGATCCCGGCTCCGTCACGATGTAGCCGTCCTCGTCGGTGGCGAGCTGGTCGCGGAAGAGGGCGGTGGCGGGGTCGTGGCCGATGGCGACGAACATGCCGTCAACCGGCATCTCGTAATGGCCGCCCCCCACGAGGTCCCGCAGCTTCAGCGCGCGGAGCGAGCGGAACTGCCCCTCGGTCGCCAGCGCCTCCTCCACCACCGTGTTCCAGATGATCGAGACCTTGGGGTGCCCGAACAGCCGCTCCTGCATGATGCGCTCGGCCCGCAGGCTGTCCCGCCGGTGGATCAACGTCACCTTGCTCGCCAGCCCGGCGAGGTAGAGGGCCTCCTCCACTGCCGAGTTGCCGCCGCCGATCACCGCCACCTCCTTGCCCCGGAAGAAGAAGCCGTCGCAGGTGGCGCAGGCGGAGACGCCGAAGCCCGAGAGCTCCTTCTCCCCGGGGATGCCGAGCCAGCGCGCCTGGGCGCCGGTGGCGATCACCATGGCGGAAGCCTCGTAGCTGTCCCCCGAATCGCCCAGGGCGCGGAAGGGCCGCGCGCCGAGTTCCACGGAGGTGATGACGTCCCCGATGATGCGGGTGCCGACATGCTCGGCCTGGGCGCGCATCTGGTCCATCAGCCACGGCCCCTGCACCGCGCTGGCGAAGCCGGGGTAGTTCTCCACATCGGTGGTGATGGTGAGCTGCCCTCCCGGCTGCAGCCCGGCAACGAGGATTGGCTCGAGCCCTGCGCGGGCCGCATAGATGGCGGCGGTGTAGCCGGCCGGTCCGGCCCCGAGGATCAGCAGTCGCGTGCGGTGGGTCTCGGCCACGTCCATGTCCTGAGTGCAGTGCAGAATCGCCGGCACACCATATCGGTGCATTGGACCGGATGCACCACCCCCGGAAGCAGGGCCAGAGGAGGGCCCGGCGGGCAGCCCTTGATGAGGGCAGCACGGACGGGGATAGTGGCGGGGGATGGACCGGCACGCCAGGGGGGCCGGCCGCGAATGGCCCGAGAGAAGACCAGACCTTGAAAGACCTCGGCCCCGCCGCCCTCGACGCGACCGATCGGGATATCCTGCGCGAGCTACAGGCCGATGGGCGCATGACGAACGTGGCGCTGGCGGCCCGCGTCGGCCTCTCCGCGCCGCCCTGCCTCCGCCGCGTGCGCCGGCTGGAGGAGACCGGGGTGATCCGCGGCTACCACGCCGATGTGGATCCCACTGCCCTGGGCTGGGAGATCACCTTCTTCGCCGTGGTCGGGCTGGAAAGCCAGAAGCTCCCCGTGCTGGAGGCCTTCGAGGCCATGGTGCGCGACTGGCCGGAGGTGCGGGAGTGCCACATGATCCGCGGCGGCGGGGACTTCCTGCTGCGCCTCGTCGCCCGGAACCCCGCGCATGAGAACGAATTGACGAACCGCCTGACGGGCGCCGCGACGGTCATGCATGTCCGTACCCTCCAGACCATCCGGACCTCCAAGGACGAGGCGGGCGTGCCGGTCGAGGGGTAGCGCTTCCCCGGTAAACTGTTTCGTGAAGCGGCTGCATGCGGGAGAGCGGATAAACACTTAGGGCCGGTCATTCCCAGGAGGGGAACGAATGTCCGCCGGCCTGCCGGACCATGAAACGCCCAACCTGCGGGGCGTGACACAGCGCGTGATCCTGCCCGGCCTGGCCCTCGGCCTGGCCGCGACGCTGGGCGTTGCTGCCTGGACCGCCGTGCAGCCCGCGCTGGAGAGCCGCGTCCTGCGCCAGCAGGTGGCATCGGGCGAGGCGCCGGCCGAGCGCACCGCCGCCGCGCCGCCGGCAGCGGTCATGGCCGAGGCCCTCCCACCTCCCGCCGCGCCCGCGGAAGCCTTCCTGGAGGAGGTGCCCACCTCCGGTGACGACGTGGACAGCCTGCTCCGCAAGGCCGCGGAGCTGGATGCGGAGCTGGACCGGCTGGAGGCCCAGCTCCGCGCCTCCGCCCGGCAGAGGGCCGAGCAGGAGGCGCAGGAGGGGCCGTCCTCCGAAGACCTGCCCCTCATCGCGGCGCTTCCCCTGCCGCCCCCCGCTCCGCCGGAGGGCGCGGCACCCAGCGGGCTGCTTGCTGCCCTTCCCATACCGCCGCCCGCTCCGCCGGAGGGAGCGGTGCCCACCGGTCCGCTCGCCGCCTTGCCCATGCCGCCGCCCGCACCGCCGGAGGGGGCCGTGCCCGCCGGCACACTCGCCGCCCTGCTCAGGCCATCTCCCGCGCCGCCTACGGGGGAGGTGATCGCCGGTCCTTCGGCCTCGCTTCCCTTGCCGCCGCCCGCACCCCCGGAAGGCGTGGCCCTCCCCGGCATCCTCGCCGCCCTGCCTCTGCCGCCGCCGGCCCCGCCGGCAGGCGCCATGCCGATTGCTCCGCAGGCACCGGCAAACGAGACGCTCGCCGCCCTGGCGCCGGCCGGCCGCGCGGCCGTGCCGGCTTCTCCGCCCGCAGCGCCGGCGCAGCGCGCCCCCGCCCAGGCCACGCGCGAGGCGCAGGAAGCCGCCCCCGCGCGCGGCTCGCCGAATATCCGCCAGGCCGCCGCGGCCGCTGTGGCCCAGCGCCGCTGCCAGATCATCACCCTCCGCATCCAGCTTGGCGAGGAGCCATCCCGTGCCGATCAACGCTTTCTCCGCGATGGCTGCCGCTAAGGGCGCCGCCGCGGCGGCCATCGGCTTCTTGCTCGTCCTGGCCGGCTGTTCCGGCCCGCAGGGGCCGCAGGATGCTGCCTCCCTTCCCATGCGGGTGGCGGGCGCGCCGGAGCCGCCGCGCACGGCGCAGAGCCTCGACGAGGCCGTGCTGAGCATGACGGTCGCGCTCTTCGACCGCGCGCGCATCGCGCCGCCGGAGGGCCCGGGCGGCTACTCCCTCGTCGTCGATCCGCTGATCGACCGCGCGACGGGGGAGCAGTCCGCCACGACCCGCCGCATGGAGCAGCGGATCGGGGCGGTGGTGCGGGAGCGCTACCCCGAGTTCCGGCTGCGGCCCTTCAACACGGCCGCCCTCGAGGAGAGGCCCCTCATCCTGCTGGGCTCGATCACGGGGGTGGACGGCGCCGGGATCATCCCGCCCGCGCGGGAGCCGCGGCCGCAGACCTACCGGATCTGGGCGGTGCTGGGCGATCTCCGCACGGGGAAGGTGGTGGCGCATGAGACGGCCTGGGTGCGCGGGCCGGAGATCGACACGACCCCGGCCCCTTTCTACGCCGACAGCCCGGCCTGGACATCGGACGGCGTCACCGCCGCCTATCTCAGGACCTGCGCGGGCAATCCGGGCGATCCGATCGACCCCGCCTATCTCGCCGCGCTGGAGGCCCAGGCACTGATCTCCGACGGGACGAGGGCCTATGAGGAGGGGAACTACCCCATGGCCCTCGCCTCCTACGACGCCGCTTCCCGCCGGCCCGGCGGGGACCAGCTCCGCGTGCGGAACGGCCTCTATCTCAGCAACCGGGCGCTTGGCCGGCGCCGGGAGGCGGAGGAGGCCTTCGGCGCCGTCGTCGATCACGGGCTGGACCGCGGCAAGCTGGCAGTGAAGTTTCTCTTCCAGCCGGGCACGACACGCTTCGCGCCGAGCAGGGACATCAGCGGCGACTATCCCATGTGGATCCGCCAGATCGCCCGCCGCGCCGCGCCGCGCGACGTCTGCCTCGCCATCACCGGCCATGCGAGCCCGACGGGCGCCTCGTCGGTCAACCAGCGCCTCTCGGCCGGGCGGGCCGAGGCCGTGCGCAGCGGGCTGGTGGCCGAGCGCGCCGTCCTGCGCCCGCGCACGGAGGCGGCCGGGCTGGGCGCCTCCCGGCCACTGATCGGCACGGGCAAGGACGACGTGACGGACGCGCTGGACCGCCGCGTGGAGTTCGAGCCCTCGGCTTGCCCCATGAGGGTGGCGGACCGACTCTGATCCACCGGCGCGGGAGATCGCGCCGCGCACCCGGGATAACGCGCTGCGGCAGGTCTCCCCGCCACGCTACAGCTTCGGCACGATAACTCCTGCTCGCCCCGCGTTGCTGCGCGGACGGGTAGGAATGCCGGCTGCCCAGGCAGATCGAAATCGCGCCGGTGAAAGCCTGCCACAGATCTGCCTCGCCCGAGTGTCCGCCGGGCTAACTCTTCCGGAGCCTGCACCACCAGCCTCGACGATCGGGTCACCGAGTCCAGGCCTGGGCCCGGTACCGGTGTCCCCAGGGCGGCCCTTTTCCTGCCTCCGGAGCCCGATCGGGCCGCCTGTCCGTATGCGCCCGGGAGGCCCGTCCGCCCGATTAGAGCCCACTTTGCTCTGTTAAAACCCTGACGAGCCGTAACGTGTTCGGACGCTTTTCGATGCGTGCCCGCATATAGTCGATAAGGAGGATGCCGAAGTCGGCCGTGCGGGCGGTGCGGGAGCCCTGTCTGCGGGCCGGGCAGCGCTGCCGGGTTATGGGATTCACAGTACTCGCCGAAGGACTACACCCAGCCGAAGCTCTTCGCACTCCTGGTCCTGCGGCAGTTCCTGCGGACAGACTACCGGGGCGTGGTAGCGCTCGTCACCGAGTGGTTGGGGCTGGGACGTACCCTAGTGCTGACCAAGGTGCCGCACTATTCGTCCCTGGCCCATGCTGAGGCTAGGGGGCTTTACTCGGAGTTCAGGCCGCTATGGTCCGGCATGTCCGGGCCTGCGGCCGGACCGATGCTGCACCGGTGACGGCCGTGGATGCGACCGGCCTCGAGAACCCGGCACGTCAGCGCCCATTTCGGCCAGCGTCGGGCCAAGGGAGAGGGGCACCGTCAGCGTGCCTGGCCCGAGCTGACCGTGGTGCTCCACACCCGCTCGCACCCCGGGCTCGGCGCCGTGCCTCAGACCCAGCCAGGACTCCCCGGTTTCGCACCGGCTACGCGCCAAGCCGCCGCTCTAGTTGCGGTCGATACCGCCCTTGGCGATCATACAACCTCACGCTCCTCGCCGAACCTTCGTGAGCATCTCAACAAAGCATCCCGAACTCTAAGTGGAGCGCTCCAGCAGCTCCACCCGGACATTCTCCGGGCCCTCGACGAAGGCGATGCGCGTCGTCGGGTTCGGGTTGTTCGGCTCCATCACGATCCGCACGCCCTTGCCGCGCAGCTCCTCGACGATTGCGTCGATTCCCGTCACCGCCAGCGCCAGGTGCTCGATCCCCTGAAAGGGCGCGGGGGGAACGGATGGGGTGCTCTCCGGCACGCGGTCGATGAACAGGTGCAGCCCGCCGAGATCCACCACCACGCGCAGGCTCGCCGGCCCCTCCTGGCGGCGGAGGTGCTTCGCCTCGAAATGGTCCACGAACCAGGCCCCGGTCGCGTCCGGATCGGGGCTGCGGAGATGCACGTGGTCGAAGGCGAATCGGGTCACGGATGGCCTCTCAGCGAGTGACGTTCACCCCGCCACTACCACCCACATAAACCCCGCGCGAGCCCTCCGCCCTCTCGCAGGCCGCGAGGGCGAGGAGCGCGGCCACGGCCAGCGCCAACCTCGTCATACCGGCTGTCCCCCGTGGTTCGGCAGGTCGTTCAGGTGGCACCGGCTCTTGTGCCCCGGCGCCACCTCCTGCAGCGCCGGGATCTCAACCCGGCAGCGGTCGAAGGCGTGGGGGCAGCGGGGGTGGAAGTGGCAGCCCGAGGGCGGGTTGAGGGGGGAGGGGATCTCCCCCTTCACCGTGGCGAAGGCCTTCTTCCGCGCCTCGATCCGCGGCACCGCGGCCAGCAGCGACTGCGTGTAGGGATGGTTGGCGCGGGCAAAGACGGTTTCCGTCGGCGCCTCCTCCACCACGCGGCCGAGATACATGATCACGACGCGGTCGCTGAGATGCTCCACCACGCCGAGGTCGTGCGAGATGAAGAGGTAGGTGAGGTTCAGCTCCCGCCGCAGCGCCATGAACAGGTTCAGGATCTGCGCCTGGATCGACACGTCGAGCGCCGCGACGGACTCGTCGCAGACGAGGAATTCCGGCTGCACGGCCAGCGCCCGCGCGATGCCGATGCGCTGCCGCTGCCCGCCCGAGAACTGGTGGGGGTAGCGGGCCTTGAAGGCCGGATCGAGCCCGGCGCGCCGCATCTGCTCGTCCACGTAGCGGGCCAGCTCGGCGCGGGAGGTCAGCCCGTGGACCAGCGGCGCCTCGCCGATGATCTCGGCCACCTTCAGCCGCGGGTTGAGGGAGGACATGGGGTCCTGGAAGATCATCTGCGCCTGCAGCATCGCCGCCCGCGCCTCCTTCCCGCCCATGCCGGTGCGGTCCTTGCCCTTCCACAGGATCGTGCCGTCGGAGGGCGGCAGGATGCCCGCCACCATCCGGCCCAGCGTGGACTTGCCACAGCCGGACTCACCGACCAGCCCGACGACCTCGCCCTTGCGGATCGTCAGGTCCACCTTGTCCACGGCATGCACCACCTCCTCACGGATGGGCGCGCCGAGCTTGGCGAGGATCTTGCCGGCGATGTCCAGCTTCTTGGAAAAGCGGCGGGAGACCCCCACCACCTCGATCATCTTCTCGCCGGCCGCCTGCGCGGGCACCGCGGGCTTCTCGATCGTCGCGCTCACGCGGCCACCTCCGCCTTCTCGAGATGCGGCCGGAAGCAGCGCGCCTCATGGGCGGGCATGATCTCGGCCATGGGTGGGTCCTGCCGGCAGACATCGGCCGAGCGGGGGCAGCGGTTCTGGAACGGGCATCCCGGCGGCAGGCTGAGGAGGGAGGGCGTCATCCCCGGGATCTGCCGCAGCGGCTCGCCCCGCCTGTTGCGGCTGGGCACGGAGCCCAGCAGCCCGACGGTGTAGGGATGCAGCGGGTGGTCCAGCACGTCGGCCACCGAGCCGTACTCGGCGATGCGGCCCGCATACATCACGGCGATGTCGTCCGCGAGGCCGGCCACCACCGAGAGGTCGTGGGTGATCCAGATGATCGAGGTGCCCGTGTTTGCCGCCAGCTTCTGCACCTCGGCCAGGATCTGCCCCTGGATCGTCACGTCGAGCGCCGTGGTCGGCTCGTCCGCCACGATCAGCTCGGGCTCGTGCAGCAGGGCGATGGCGATGGCCACGCGCTGCCGCATGCCGCCGGAGAACTGGTGCGGATAGGCCTTCAGCCGCTCGTCGGGAGAGGGGATGCCCACCATGCCCAGCGTGTCGCGGGCGCGCTGGCGGGCGTCCTCGTGGCTGATCCTCCGGTGCGCCTGCATCGTCTCGATCATCTGCGTGTCGATGCGCAGGACCGGGTTCAGCGTCATCATCGGGTCCTGGAAGATCATGGCGATCCGGTTGCCCCGGAGGTCGCGCATCTCCTCCTCGGACGCCTTCACGAGGTCCCGTCCGCCGAACAGGATCTCGCCGCCGGTGATCCGGCCGGGCTCGTCCACCAGGCGCATGATGGAGAAGCCCGTCACGGTCTTGCCTGAGCCGGACTCCCCCACCAGCCCCAGCACCTTGCCGCGGCCCACGTTGAAGGAGACGTCGTTGACCGCCTTCACCACGCCGGCGCGGGTGAAGAAGCTCGTCTGCAGGTTCCGCACCTGCAGGGTGGGGGGTGCCGCCGAGGCGGGGATGCTCGGTTCCACGTTACTTCTTCAGCCGCGGGTTGAGGACGTCGCGCAGGTGGTCGCCCACCAGATTGATCGACACGATGGTCACCAGCAGCGCGATGCCGGGATAGAAGGAGATCCAGTACTTGCCCGAGAGCATGTACTCGTAGCCATTCGCGATCAGCAGGCCGAGGGAGGGCTCCGTGATCGGCACGCCAAGGCCGAGGAAGGAGAGGGTGGCCTCCAGCGCGATGGCGCGCGCGATCTGGATGGTCGCCACCACGATCAGCGGCGGCATGCAGTTCGGCAGGAGGTGGCGGAAGATGATCCGCCGCGTCGGCAGGGCGAGGCACTGGGCGGCCTCGATATACTCCCGCCTGCGCTCCACCAGCGCCGTGCCTCGCACGGTGCGAGCGTAGTAGGCCCATTCCACGACGATCAGCGCGATGACGACGTTCATGATCCCCTTGCCGAGGAAGGCGAGGATCATCAGCGCCGAGAGGATGGTCGGGAAGGAGAGCTGGAGGTCCACCAGCCGCATGATGACCGTGTCGGTCTTCCCGCCGGCATAGGCGGCGAGCATGCCGAGCGAGGCGCCCACGACCGCCGCGACGATGGCCGAGCCCGCGCCCACCATCAGGCTGATCCGCAGCCCGTACATGATGCCCGAGAGCATGTCGCGCCCCTGGTCGTCCGTGCCGAGCCAGAAGGTCATGGTGTCGTCGCCGTTGCGCGAGCCCGGCTCCAGCCGCCCGTCCATGATGTCGAGCTGGGCGAGGTCATAGGGGTTCTGCGGCGCGATGAGCGGCGCGAAGAGCGCGATCAGCACGATGCAGAGAAAGACGATGAGGGCGCCCAGCGCGAGCTTGCTCTCGGCGAATTCCGAGATGAAGCGCTGCAGCGGCGTCTCGACGCGCGGCGCCTTGTCGGGCGTGGGGGTGGCGGTGGTGACGCTCATCACTTGCTCTCCAGCCGCACGCGGGGATCGAGGACGGAGTAGAGGAGGTCCACGACGAGGTTGATGACGATGAACATCAGCACGATGCTCATGAGGTAGGCGACGATCACGGGCCGGTCGAGCACGTTGATGCTGTCGATGATCAGCTTGCCCATCCCCGGCCAGGCGAAGACGCTCTCCGTCACCACCGAGAATGCAATCGTCGAGCCAAGCTCCAGCCCCGTCACTGTCACCACGGGGATGAGGATGTTCTTGAAGACATGGACGCCGATGATGCGGCTGGGCGCCAGCCCCTTGGCGCGCGCGAACTTCACGAAGTCCATCAGCATCGTCTCGCGCACCCCGGCGCGGGTGAGGCGGATGACGAGGCTGATCTTGAACAGGGCGAGGTTCAGCGCCGGCATGGCCATATGCGCCAGCCCGTCCGCCGTGAGGAAGGACCAGCGGAGGCCGAGGATATCCACCGTCTCGCCGCGCCCGGTGCTGGGCAGCCAGCCCAGCTGCACGGCGAAGACCATGATGAGCATCAGCCCCACCCAGAAGGTCGGCAGGGAGAAGCCGAGAATGGAGCCGGCCATGATCGCCTTCGCCCCGAAGCCGTCCGGCCGCAGCCCGGCATAAAGGCCGAGCGGCAGGCCGATGAGGATCGCCAGGATCATCGCCGCGAAGGCGAGTTCCAGCGTGGCGGGCGCGCGCTGGCCGATGAGCTTCAGCGCGGGCTCGTTGAACACGAAGGAGCGGCCGAGGTCGCCGCGCAGCGCGTTGCCGAGGAAGGAGAGGTACTGCTCCCAGAGCGGCTTATCCAGGCCGAGCGCGGCGATGGCGCGGGCGCGCTCCGCCTGGTCGGCATCGGGGGAGATGAGGATCTCCACGGGGTCGCCGATGGCGTAGACCCCGATGAAGACGATCACCGACATGGCCAGCATGACCAGGGCCGCCTGGATCAGGCGGCGCAGAAGATAGACGCTCATCTCTCAGTTCCCTCAGCCGCGACGCCAATCACGCGGCGCCGTGGCTGGACATTGGATACGGGGGCGACGGCCGGCAGCGGCAACCTCATGGCTCTCCCCTGCCTTCGGACCGTGATGCCGGCGCTCAAGGCGCCGGCCGGATGTCCTGCGCCCGCGTCAGCTCGTCCGCACGGGCCTCGTGCTGCAGGCCGCGGCGCATGGCCCAGATATTCTTCTGGATGTGGATCGGGATGATCCCGACATCGTCCATGGCAATGGTGGTCGCCTCGCGCAGCAGCGCCTCGCGCTTGGCATCGTCCAGCGTTCGCAGCCCCTCGTCCAGCTTCGCGTCCATGGCGGGGTTGCTGTAGCGGCCGCGGTTGGAGCCGCCCCAGCCCCGCGCCGGGGTCACGGTCGCCAGCAGCGAGCGCAGCGGGCTGGTCGGCTCGCCGGAGGAGGTTCCCCAGCCCACCAGCATCGCCGAGAGCTCCTGCCGCCCGGCACGCCCCACGAAGGTCGCCCAGGGCTGCCCCTCCACTGCCGTACGAACCCCGATGCGCGTCCACATCTGCCCGATCGCCTGGATGATCCGGGCATCGTTCATGTAGCGGTCGTTGGGGCCGTTGAGCTGGATCCGGAAGCCCTGCGGATAGCCGGCCGCCGCGAGCAGCCGCCTGGCGCCCTCGGGATCCGGGCGCCCGGCCTGGCGGTCGGGCAGGGCACCGAAGGCCGTTGGCGGCAGGAGCTGCGCGGAAGGCAGGGAGGCGCCTTCCATCACCCGGTCGGTGATGGCCTGCCGGTCGATCGCCATGGAGAGCGCCCGGCGCACCCGGACGTCGCGCAGCGGGTTGTGGCCGAGCGGCTTGCCGTCATTGTCGGTGATGAGGGGCGAGTTGCCCTCATGCGCGTGGTCGAGCGCCAGGAAGATGAGGCGCAGCCCGTCCGCCTCGCTGAGCTGCACGCGCTGGTCGCCGCGCAGCTTGGTGATGTCGCTCGTCGGCACCTGGTCGATGAAGTCCACATCGCCCGAGAGCAGCGCCGCGGTGCGCGCGGCGTCGTTCGTGATCATGCGGTAGTTCACGCGCTGCCAGTGCGGCTTGTCACCGAAATAGGCGTCGTTGCGCACGTACTCGATGCGGTCGCCGCTGCGGTAGCTCACCATGCGGAAGGGGCCGGTGCCGATCGCCAGCTTGCCGGAGTTGAACTCCTCGGTCAGCGGGTTCGCATGGGTCTCGCTGTCGAGCATCTGGATCTGCCCGAGATCGACGGGCAGGAGCGGGTAGGCGCCGTTCGTGTGGAACCGCACGGTCAGCGGGTCCACCACCTCCACGCGCTGGATGGCGCGGGTGTAGATGCCGTAGGAGGAGGGGCTGTTCGGCACCGTCGGCACGCGGGCGATGGTGAAGGCCACGTCCTCGGCGGTGAAGGCGTTGCCGTTGTGGAAGGTGACGTTGGGGCGGAGCTTGAACTCCCAGACATTCTCCCCCACCGGCTTCCAGCTCTCGGCCAGCCGCGGCTGGACCCGCGCCCGCGCATCGAAGGCGGTGAGGCTGTCGAACAGCATGTCAGCCACGGCATAGTTCGGCGACAGCGCGTGGTAATGCGGGTCTAGCGAGGTGACCGGCGCACCCACGGCGAGGTTCAGGGTCTGCGCGCCCGCGGGCAATGCCCCGGCCCCGATCAACGCCGAAAAGGCAGCCGTTGCGGCCGCCGAAACAAGCTTCTTCATTCGTCCCCCGGTTTTCCCGATGGCGCCTTCCCCAGGCCCCTTCTAGCAGTCTGCCCCCGCCATCGCTAGGTTGCCCGGCAGCAGGATTACAAACGGGAGAGTTTCACGTGACTGTGTCCACGACCCGCCGCCTCTTCGTGACGGCTTCCGCCGCCATGGCGGCCATCAGCGGCGGCTTTGCCCCTCTCGTCGCCGAGGCGCAGACGGCCGCCGTGCCGGCCGATGGGACGCTTCGCATCGGCATCGGAGGGGCTGTCACCTCTGCCGACCCGCATTTCTACAATGCCTCGCCGAACAACGGCCTGGCGATGCACATCTTCGACCGCTTGGTCGAGCGCGACGCCCAGGCCCGCCTGCAGCCCGGCCTCGCCACCAGCTGGACCCCGGTGTCCGAGACGGTGTGGGAGTTCAAGCTCCGCCCCGGCGTAAAGTGGCACGACGGCCGCGACTTCACCGCCGAGGACGTTGCCTTCACGATCGAGCGCACCCCCAACGTCCCCAACTCTCCCGGCGGCTTCGGCGGTTTCGTCCGCTCCATCAAGCGCGTGGAGATCGTGGACCCCCTGACGGTCCGCTTCCACACCGAGCGCCCGGCCCCGCTGGTCCCGACCGACCTCGCGGCGGTCGCCATCATTGCCAAGCACGTGAACGGCACGGCGACGGAGGACTACAACTCCGGCAAGGCCGCCATCGGCACCGGCCCCTACAAGCTCGCCTCCTACACCCCCGGCGACCGCACCGAGCTCGTCCGCAACGACGACTGGTTCGGTCCCAAGCAGCCCTGGGCCCGGGTTTCCTACCGGTTCCTCGGCAATGACAGCGGCCGCGTCGCGGCCCTGCTCGCTGGCGACATCGACATGATCGATCAGGTTCCCACCAGTGACATTGCCCGCCTGCGCCGCGACAACCGCGTGAAGGTGGTGGACGTCCAGGGCCTGCGCGTCATCTATCTCCTTCCCGACTTCTCGCGGGATGGTGCGCCGAACTTCGTGACGGACCTCAACGGCCAGAAGCTGGCGAAGAACCCCTTCCGCGACCTGCGCTTCCGGCAGGCGCTCTCCATGGCCATCAACCGCGACGCGCTGTGCCGCCAGGTCATGGAAGGCACGGCCCAGCCTACGGGCCAGTGGCTGGCCCCTGGCACCTACAGCTACAACCCGGACGTCAAGCCGGAGGCCTTCAACCCTGACCGCGCCAAGGCCTTGCTCGCCGAGGCCGGCTTCCCCCAGGGGCTGAAGCTCACGCTGCATGGCCCGAACGACCGCTATCCCAACGACTCCCGGATCATCCAGGCGATCGGGCAGATGTGGACGCGCATCGGCGTCCAGACCTCGGTCGAGGCGGCTCCCTGGGCCAGCTTCTCCGCCCGCAACGCCCGGCAGGAGTTCGACATCCGCCTGCTCGGCTGGGCCAGCACCAC
Organism: Muricoccus pecuniae; assembly: GCF_014199205.1. Classification (GTDB taxonomy): domain Bacteria; phylum Pseudomonadota; class Alphaproteobacteria; order Acetobacterales; family Acetobacteraceae; genus Roseomonas; species Roseomonas pecuniae. The sequence goes on from NZ_JACIJD010000010.1 coordinate 145,227, forward strand.
CGGCGAGGCGGCATATACGCTGGTGAACATCCTCAGCACCTTCGATCCGCAGAACCGGCTGGGGGCCAACAACAATGGCCGCTACTCCAACCCTCAGCTGGACGAGCTGATCGCCCGCGCCACCTCCACCCTCGACGATGGGGATCGCGAGAAGCTGCTCCAGCAGGGCGTGAAGATGTCCATGGACGACCTGGCCTTCATCCCCATCATGCAGCTCGTCAATGTCTGGGCCGTGAGGCGCGGCCTCGACTACAACGCCCGTGCCGATGAGCGCAGCGTGGCGATGGAAGCCAAGCCGGGCGCCTGAGGCACCACCCTCCCCGGGAGGTGCGCCTCCCGGGGGTGGCTACTCCTCGTCCGCCTCGGCGACGGGGAGGATCATCGTCTCCTTGGCGGAGGCGAGCGCGACCACGACCTCGGTGCGCTCGACCCCGGTCTGCCCCCGGATCTCCTCGGCCACGAAGCGCTCCAGCCCGGTCAGGTCGGGCAGGCGCAGCTTGAGCATGTAGTCCCAGGGCCCGCTGACGGCGTGGCATTCCAGCACGGCATCGGCGCGGCGCATGGCCTTGCGGAAGGCGCCGTCGTCGCGCCCGGGGCGCAGCCCCACCATCACGAAGGCCAGGAGGGCACAGCCGACCGCCGCAGGGTCCAGGGCCGCGTGCCAGCCGCGAATCGTTCCCCGCTCCTCCAGCCGCTTCACCCGTTCGGCCGTGGCGGATACCGAGAGGCCGGCGACCTTGGACAGCTCCGACAGCCCCGCCGCGCCGTCCTGCTGTACGGCGATCAGGATATTGCGGTCAATCTCGTCCATGGATGCAGCCTAGAGCGGATCGCGCGGAGCCGAAATCGGCCCGGCGCGAAAAACGCCCGCTGCCCCGGGGGTGGAGAGGGAAGGGGGCATCTTGATCGGGGAACCCGGCACCGGGCAGGGCCCCCCCATGAGGCGGGCCACCCGACCCGCAGCGCCCGGACAGGCTAGAGAACCGGCACCGTCCGGGCCAGGCGACGGCGGCGGTAGAAGCGGCGGAAGAGCACCACCGCCAGGATCAGCAGCGCCCCGCCCGCGATGGCGTGGAACAGCCGCTCCGGCCCGATGAGCGCGCCGAGATACCAGCCCGCGGCCACGAAGCTGCCGGCCCATACACCCGCCGCGATGAAGTTCAGAACCGCGAAGCGCAGCCGCCCCATGCCGGCGAGCCCGCAGGCCGCGGCCGCCACGTTGCGGATGCCGTAGAGGAAGCGGAAGCTCAGCACGAAGAGCGTGCCGTACTGGAGCAGCATGGCGGTGGCGCTGGCCATCTTCGCCTCGGCCTGGGGGAAGCGCTTCATCACCCGGGGTCCGTAGCGGCGGCCGAGGGTGAACCAGGTCTGGTCTCCCAGGAAGGAGCCGACCCAGACCGACACCATCAGGATCCAGGGATCCACGGCGCCCGTCATGGCCCCGATGGCCGAGGCGGCCAGCACGAAGGTTTCGCCCTCAAAGAACGCCCAGAGGGCTGCCAGCAGATAGGCAGCCGCGCCCCAATCAGCCCAGAACTCTGCCACGCCAGCCCCCGGTCTTTTGCGGCAGTATTACTGAGCGGTCATGGTTAAGAAAGAAAAATCGATTCTGCGTTGCAGGATAGGAGATGCACGCCATTAGGGAAAATGATCTCGACGTTTCGCGCAAAAAAAGAGGGGGCGCCCGGGAGCGCCCCCTGTCCATGCGTCAGATGTAGTGCTCGGCCAGAGGGGCGAAGCCGTTGAAGCCCTGGCTGGCATAGGTGGTCACATAGGCCCCGGCAGAGAGGATCTCGATCCGGTCGCCGGGCTGGAGCTTCTCCGGCAGGCGGTAGTTCGACTTCTCGTAGAGGGTGTCGGTGCTGTCGCAGGTCGGGCCCGCGATCGTCACCGGCCCCTCCTCGGCGCCGTCATGCGGCGTGCGGAAGGCGTACTTGATCGCCTCGCCCTCCGTCTCCGCCAGCCCGCCGAAGCGCCCGATGTCCAGGTACACCCAGCGCACCGGATCGTCCTTCGCCTTGCGGGAGACGAGCACCACCTCGGCCGAGACCACCGCCGCATCCGCCGCGATGAAGCGCCCGGGCTCCACCACGATGTCGGGCAGGGCGTTGCCGAAGTGCTTCGCCATGGCGCCCATGATGGCGTCGCCGAAGGCGTCGATCTCCGGCACCTCGGCGCGGTAGCGCACGGGATAGCCGCCGCCGAGATTGACCATCCGCACGTTCACCCCGGCCTCCTTGAGGTCCGTGAAGAGCATGCCGACCTTCGCGATCGCCGCCTCGTAGGCCGCCGTGTTGGTCTGCTGGCTGCCGACATGGAAGGAGAGGCCGAAGGGATCGAGGCCCATCTCGCCCGCCTTGACCATCAGCTCCCGCGCCATCTCGACCTCGCAGCCGAACTTGCGCGACAGCGGCCACTCGGCGCCGTCATTGCCCACCAGGATGCGGCAGTAGACGCGGCTGCCCGGCGCGGAGCGCGCCAGCTTCTCCAGCTCTCCCTCGGAGTCGAAGGCGAACATCCGCACGCCGCGCGCATAGGCGGCCCGGATGGCGCTCTCCTTCTTCACCGTGTTGCCGTAGGAGACGGCTTCCGCCGCCGCGCCGGCATCGAGCACCGCCGAGACCTCCTCCCAGGAGGCCGCGTCGAAGCAGGAGCCGAGGCCGACCAGCCGCTCCAGGATCTGGGGAGCCGGGTTCGCCTTCACGGCGTAGTAGATGCGGGCGAGCGGCAGGGCCGACTGCAAGCGCCGGTAGTTTTGCTCGACGCGATCCACGTCGAGCACCAGGCACGGCGTCGCCGGCTGCACATCCGCCAGGAACTGCGCGATCTTCGGGGTCATCGCACCACCCTCCCCATAAGAGGCGGCAAGGCGTCCGCCTCAAGCGGAGCGGCCCTGCCAAGGTTGACGAACGGTCGAACGAACCAGCGACCAAGTGAGGGCCTGAGCGGATCTCTCCGTCAGGGGTTGCCAGAACGCTTGACGTCGTTGCGTAACCTTGCGGGCCAGAGGCACGTGCGTACTGCGTCTGAGGCGGCAGATAGCCCCCGCGAACCGGGGGTGCAAGGCCCATCGCGGGGCGGGCCCCGATTTTTTTCGTGAGCTCTGTAAAGGGCCGGAAAGCTGCCTGAGGAAGCGAGGTCCAGCCCGCCGAAAGCGCGGCCGAAACCCCTGGGCGCCGGGGGGATTACGGCGCGGCGGGCTCGCGGTAGGCCCGGAGGAACACGTCCACCGCCTGATCGACCGCCGCCCCGATTGCCGCCTCCTCCGGCGTGGGACCGCCCAGCACGGTGCGGAGGTACAGCTCGCCCCGCAGGAGGCCCAAGAGGTGGTCCGCCGCAGTCAGCGGATCGGCATCGGCCCGCAGCCGGCCTCGCCGCTGCTCCTCCCCCATGCGCCGGGCGAGCCAGGCACGGCCCGTGCCGGGGCCGGCCTCGTAGAAGGCGCGGGCGAGGTCGGGGAAGCGGGCGCATTCCGCGATCACGGTGCGGTGGATGGCCATGCTGTCGGGATGGAGCAGGAAGCGCATCCAGAGGCGCCCGACCTCGCGCAGCGCGGCGTCCGTGGAACTGGCATGGGCGGCCAGCTCCTCCGCCTGGCCTGCGATAGCGGCGCAGCGGTCCCCCACGATGGCGCCGAACAGCGCCTCCTTGCCGGAGAAATGCGCGTAGACCGTCGCCTTCGAGACCCCGGCCTCCTTCGCGACCGCGTCCATCGAGACGCTGGCATAGCCCACGCCCATGAACAGGCGCGCGCCTGCCGCAAGAATGGCGGCGCGCTTCGGCGAGGTCTCGGAAGGGGAGAGGGCGAGGGACAAGGTTCTGCGGCGCTCCGGGTATGACCGCCTGTATTTGATACTGAACGGTTCAGTTTTCCATGGACAATCGGCAGAGAGCGCCCCATCTAGCGACTGAACTGAACGGTTCAGTCACGCATGAACGCCCGGACCCCAGCCATTCCCGAGACCGAGACGCGGGCCAGCGGCCCCGCCAAGCCCCGCCGCTCGCGCATCCGCCGCGTCCTGCCCCTGGCCGCGCTGCTCGCCCTCGCCGGGGGCGCGGTTGGCGGCGGCTGGTACTGGACTGTCGGCCGCTTCATGGAATCCACTGATAACGCTTATGTCGGCGGCGACATCGCCGTGCTCTCCTCCCGGATCGAGGGCGATGTCGAGCGCATCCTCGTTGCCGACAACCAGGTGGTGGAAGCCGGGCAGCCGCTGATCGAGCTGGACCGCCGCGACTGGCAGGCCCGGCGCGACGCCGCGGCCGCCGCCCTGGCCGAGGCCGAGGCGAATATCGCGACCCTGGAGGCCCAGGCCGCCCAGGCACGCGCCCAGGTGGCCTCCGCCGAGGCAGGGATCGCCGAGGCCGAGGCCGAGTGGGTCCGCGCCGTGGCCGATGCCGGGCGCGCGGGCACCCTCGCCTCCGGCGGCTACGGCACGCGCGAGGCGGTGGACCGCACCCTGGCCGCGCGCCGCAAGGCCGAGGCCGCCGTCACCGCCGCCCAGGCCGGGCTGGAATCGGCCCGCGGCGCCCTTCCCGTGCTGGTGGCCCAGTCCCGCTCCGCCGTGGCGCGGCGCGATTCGGCGTGGGCGAGCCTCGCCCTGGCCGAGTCCAACCTCGAGCACACCGTCATTCGTGCGCCCTTCGCCGGCATCGCCGGCAACCGCGCGGCGCAGCTCGGCCAGCATGTCCGGGCCGGGCAGAACCTCATCGCCGTCTCCCCCACGGCCGACCGGCTCTACGTGACCGCGAACTTCAAGGAGACGCAGCTCCGCCGGATCCGCGAGGGCCAGCCGGTCGAGCTCTCGGTCGATGCGGGCGGGGTGCTGCACGGCCGCGTGGAGAGCCTCTCTCCCGCGACCGGCGCCCAGTTCTCCCTCCTGCCCCCGGAGAACGCGACGGGCAACTTCACCAAGATCGTCCAGCGCGTGCCCGTGCGGATCGCCATCGAGGCCGGGCAGGACGTGGCCCGGCTGCGCCCCGGCCTCTCGGTCGAGGCGGAGGTGGACACGCGCGACGACCCGCACGCCCCGCGCTCCCTCCTCGGTGCCGCCGCCGCGATGGCGGGCCACCGCTGACCGGGGGCGCCATGTCCGCCAGCACGGCCGCCCCCGCCATGCCAGCCGCCGGGGAGGGCGTCTCCACGAAGCACTTCCTCGGCTTCATGACGATGGTGCTCGGCATGTTCATGGCGATCCTGGACATCCAGATCGTCTCGGCCAGCATCTCCGACATCCAGGCCGGCCTCGCGGCCAGCCCGGACGAGGCCTCCTGGGTGCAGACCTCCTACCTGATCGCGGAGATCGTCATGATCCCGCTCTCGGGCTTCCTCTCGCGCCTGCTCTCGACCCGCGTCCTTTTCACCATCTCGGCCGCGGGCTTCACCGTCTTCTCGCTGCTTTGCGCCACCGCCTCCTCCCTGCCGGTGATGATCGCGGCGCGGGCGATGCAGGGCTTCCTCGGCGGCGCGATGATCCCGACGGTCTTCGCCACCGCCTTCCTCCTGTTCAAGGGGCCGCGCAGCGCGGGCGTCTCCGTTCTCATCGGCCTCACCGCGACGCTCGCGCCCACCATCGGCCCGACACTGGGCGGCTACCTGACGGAGAGCCTGTCCTGGCACTGGCTCTTCCTCATCAACGTGCCGATCGGCGCCTTCATCGCGGTCGTCGTCTGGAACACGATGGACATCGACCGCGGCGACGCGCGCCTCTTCTCGCGCTTCGACTGGTGGGGGCTGGTGGCCATGGCCGTCTTCCTCGGCAGCCTGGAATACGTGATGGAGGAGGGGCCGCGCTGGGACTGGCTGGACGACCCCACCATCGCCACCCTCGCCGCCGCCTGCCTCGTCGGCGGCGTCGTCTTCTTCTGGCGCGCCTTCAGCCGGCAGGACCCGATCGTGGAGCTGCGCGCCTTCGGCAACGCGAACTTCGCCTTCGGCAGCGTCTTTGCCTTCCTCGTCGGCATCGGCCTCTACGGCGCGGTCTATCTCGTGCCGCTCTTCCTCGGGCGCATCCGCGGCTACAACTCGCTGCAGATCGGCGAGACGATGTTCGTCACCGGCCTCGCCATGTTCCTCGCCGCGCCCGTGGTGGGGCGGCTCAGCCGCGTGCTGGACCTCCGCATCCTGCTCGGCTTCGGCCTCGCGACCACGGCGCTCGCGATGTGGATGACCTCGCGCCTCACGGCCCAGTCCTCCTTCGCGGAGCTGTGGCTGCCGCTCTCGCTGCGTGGCGTGGGCACGATGTTCGCCATGGTGCCGGTGAACCAGGTGGCGCTCGGCACGCTGCCGCCGGCGATGATCAAGAACGCCTCCGGCCTGTTCAACCTCATGCGCAACCTCGGCGGCGCGGTCGGGCTGGCCATGATCAACACGCTGGTGATCGAGCGCTCCGCGGCGCACCGGCTGCACCTGGCCGAGGCGGCGAACTGGGCGCGCCCCGGCGTCTCGCAGACGATCGAGGGCATGGCCTCCGCCCTCTCCGGCCGGCTGGGCGAGGCGGCGGACCATGCGGCGCTGGCGCGCGTCTCCGGCCTGATCGCGCGGGAGGCGCTGATCCTTTCCTACAACGACGTGCTCGTGGTGATCGCCGCGCTCTTCGCCCTGGCGGTGCCGCTGGTACTGCTGGTGAAGGCCCCGAAGCCCGGGGCAGGCGGCGGCGCGGCGCATTAGGGCCGGGCAGGGGCCTTGCGCCGCCGGGCGTCGGGCCCCTATGCCGCCGCATGACCCGCCCGATCCCTGGCCACGCGCGCGGACCGGCGTGAGCGCCGCCACCCTCGACGCCCTCCGCCGGGGCGAGCTGTCCGGGCTGCGCGAGCTGCGCCTCCCCGGCCTCGGCCTGACAGTCTTTCCACCCGAGATCCTCGGCCTCGCGGAGACGCTGGAGGTGCTGGACCTCGGCGGCAACGCCCTGTCCGACCTTCACCCGGAACTCGGCCGCCTGCGCCGCCTGCGCGCCCTCTTCCTCTCCGGCAACCCGATGGCGCGCCTGCCCCCGGTGCTGGGGGAGCTGCCCGCCCTCTCGCAGATCGGCATCCGGGGCAGCGGGCTCCGCGAGCTTCCGGCCGAAGCCCTGCCCCCCGCCCTGCGCTGGCTCACCCTGACCGACAACCGGCTGGAGAGCCTGCCCGCCGCGCTGGGCGAGCGGCCGCTGCTTCAGAAGCTGATGCTGGCGGGCAACCGGTTGCGCGAGCTGCCCGCCAGCCTCGCCGGCGCGAGTGGCCTCGAACTCATCCGCCTCTCGGCGAACGGCCTCGACGGCCTGCCGCCCTGGCTGGCGGAGCTGCCCCGCCTCGCCTGGATCGCCTGGTCCGGCAATCCCTTCGACACCGGTGCCCCGCCGGTGACCGAAGCCGTTCCCTGGGAAGCCCTGGAGGCCGGGCCCGTGCTGGGGGAGGGGGCCTCGGGCCGCGTTCACCGGGCGCTCTGGCGGAGGGGTTCCGGTGCAACACCCCGGCCCGTGGCGCTGAAGCTCTTCAAGGGCGCAATGACGAGCGACGGCCTGCCCGAGCGGGAGATGGCCGCGCTTCTCGCCGCCGGCGAGCATCCGGGACTGACCGGCGCACTGGGCCGCCTGTCCGGCCATCCCGAGGGGCTGGACGGGCTGCTGATGCCGCTCCTGCCCCCGGACTGGCGCGTTCTCGCCGGCCCGCCGAGCCTCGAGAGCTGCAGCCGCGACATTTACGACCCGTCCCTGCGACTGGAGCCCGAAGCCGCCCTTCGCCTGGCGGGCGGAATCGCCGGGGCGGTCGCGCATCTGCACGGGCGCGGGCTGCTGCACGGCGATCTCTACGCGCACAACATCCTGTGGGACGGCCGCGCCGGCGACGGCGTGCTGTCGGATTTCGGCGCCGCCTCCTTTCTGCCCCCCGGCGCGGAGGGGAATGCATTCCGCCGCGTCGAGGTCCGGGCCTGGGGCCTGCTGCTCGGCGAGCTGCTGGAGCGCTGCGCCGGCGCACCGTCCGTGGCGCTGGCCGAGCTGCAGCGCCGCTGCGCCGCTGCGCCGGCGGAACGCCCCCTCATGGGGGAGGTGCTGGAAGTTCTCCGCGGCTCCGGCTGACGGCGCCCAGCCATTCCCCTCTCTCGCGCGTTAACCCGGGCGGCCGAGTGCCGTGGGAGAGGATCGACGAATGAGTGCCATCCGCCTGGCCCGTTTCCTGGGCGTGTTCAGCATCGGCCTCGGGCTGGTGGAAATCCTCGCCGGCCGCGGTCTTGCTCGGAACCTCGGCATGACCGGGCGCACGAAGCTGTTCCAGGCCTTCGGGGTGAGGGAGGTGGCGAACGGCGTCGCCATCCTCGCCGCCCCCACCTCCGCCCCGCTCCTCTGGGCCCGGGTCGGCGGCGATGCCCTGGACCTCGCGACGCTGATCGGCACGCCCTCCTTCGGGCGGCAGGAGCGGGCGAACGTGAAGCTCGCCATCGCCGCGGTGGCCGGGGTGACGCTCCTCGACATCCTCTGCGCGAGCCGGCTGAGCAGGAGCCGCTATCGCGGCCTGCCCTCCTACTGGGACTGAGGGCTCCCTCCCGTCAGGCCGCGGGCCCCGGGCGGATCAGCCCGCTCATCGGGCTGGATGCGTCGGCCGCGTAGTTCCGCGGCATCCGGCCGGCAAGGTAGGCGTGCCGCCCCGCCTCCACCCCCGCCCTCATGGCGCGGGCCATGCGGACGGGGTCCTTCGAATGGGCGATGGCGGAGTTGAGCAGCACCGCGGTGCAGCCCAATTCCATTGCCTGCGCCGCCTCGCTCGCCGTGCCGATTCCGGCATCCACCAGCACGGGAACCCGCGCGTTCTCGATGATGGAGCGCAGCATGAAGGGGTTGGACAGGCCGAGGCCGGAGCCGATCGGGGCGCCGAGCGGCATGACCGCCACGCAGCCCATCTCCTCCAGGCGCTTGGCCGCCAGCGGGTCGTCCGCGCAGTAGACCATCACCTGGAAGCCGTCCTTGATGAGGGCCTCCGCCGCCTCGAAGGTCGCGGGCATGTCGGGGTAGAGGAAGGGCGGGGGGCCGAGGACCTCCAGCTTCACCAGGTTCCATCCCCCGGCCTCGCGCGCGAGGCGGAGCGTCCGCACGGCGTCCCGCGCCGTGTGGCAGCCGGCGGTGTTGGGCAGGTAGGTGTATCGGCTGGGCGGCACGAAATCCTGCAGCATCGGCGCGGCGGGATCGGAGAGGTTCACGCGCCGCACCGCGACCGTCACCATCTCCGCGCCCGAGGCCTCGATGGCCGCGGCCGTCTCCTCCAGGCTCTTGTAGCGTCCGGTCCCAACCACGAGGCGGGAGCGGAAGCGGTGCCCGGCAACCTCCCAGGAATCGTCGCCGGCGGTGATCGCCCCGTCCATGGCCTCAGCCTCCCCCGATGAAATGCACGATCTCCAGCGCGTCCCCCGGCTCCAGCCGCGTCGTCGCATAGGCGGAGCGGGGAACGATCTCCTCGTTCCGCTCCACCGCCACCTTGCGCGTATCGAGCCCGGCGCCGGCCAGGAAGTCGGACAGGGGAAGGGAGGCCGGCAGGTCGCGGGCCTCCCCGTTCACGGTGATGCGGATGGATCCATGCATGGTCCGGCGCATGTGGCACGCACCGGGGCCGGGTTGAAGGGGCACCCCCTCAACGGTGACCAGGGGATGCCCCTCCGGCCGGGCCGGAGGGACGCGCCCCTCAGTCCTCGTGCTTGCGGTGCCCGCGGCCGGTTTGCGTCTTCTCCGCGCCGGCCGCCGCCGCCTGTTCCTGCTCGCGCTTGCCGACGGTTGCATGGCTGGTGCCGCCCGTGCCCGCGGCCACGTCCTCGGCGGTGGAGGTCGCGCCCTTCATGGCGCTATGGCCGTGCTTCGGCGCCTCGGCCTCGCCACCCTCGGGCACGTTGGCGTCGGGGTCCAGGTGCTGGCCCTTCACCGTGCCCCGGCCGGTGACGCGGTCGTCGTCGCTCCCGTGGTCGGTCTTCTTCGTCATGGCTGCCTCCTCGCCGGTTCCGGTCTTGAACCCGGCAGCCGGAGGGCGGGTTGCGGCGGGAGAGGCGCACGGGGAGGGGCGGGTTTGCGTGCGGGCCTCGGCCCATGCTAGCCCGCCCGGCCAGGAACCCGGGCCGATCCCGGGCGGACCGGAACAGAGCCCTTGGAACCCCCGCTGATCGCCGTCTTCAACGGCCCCAACCTGAACCTGCTCGGCACGCGGGAGCCGGAGAAGTACGGCACCGCGACGCTGGACGACGTCGAGGCCCTCTGCGCCGAGGCGGCCGAGGAACTCGGGCTCGCGATCGACTTCCGCCAGACGAACCTGGAGGGCGAGCTGATCTCCTGGGTGCAGGAGGCACGCGGCAGCGCCGCCGGCATCATCATCAACCCGGCGGGATACTCCCACACCTCCATCGCGCTGATGGACGCGCTGCTGGCGGTGGACCTGCCGGTGATCGAGGTCCATATCACCAACATTCACCGGCGGGAGGCCTTCCGGCATCTCTCCTACGTCTCCCGCGCGGCGGTGGGCGTGATCTGCGGGCTCGGGGTCGGGGGCTATGCCCTGGCGCTGCGCGCGATCGCCGGCATCATCGGTCAGGACGACACGGCATGAGTGGCCTCTCCTTCGACCCGGACGCGATCCGCGCCCTGGCCAAGATCCTTCGCGAAACCGACCTGACCGAGATCGAGCTGGTCGAGAACGAGAGCCGCATCCGCGTGGCCCGCAGCATGCCCGCGCAGCAGGTGGTGCAGGCCGTCTCCGCCCCGGCCCCGGTGGCGCCCGCCGCCGTCCCGGCCGCGGCCGCTCCCGCCGCGCCGGCCGCGAGCGACGAGGTCACCGCCGCCACCCCCGGCGCGGTCACCTCGCCCATGGTCGGCGTCGCCTATCTCTCGCCCGAGCCGGGCGCGGCGCCCTTCATCACCATCGGCGGCCGCGTGGCCCAGGGCCAGACGGTGCTGCTCATCGAGGCGATGAAGACCTTTAACCAGATCAAGGCGCCCAAGGCCGGCACGGTCACGCGCATCCTCGTCGACAGCGGGATGCCGGTGGAGTTCGGCGAACCCCTGCTGGTCATCGAGTAGCCGCCCGGTGTCCGGTTTCAGCAAGCCCGCCTTCAGCAAAGTCCTGATCGCCAACCGGGGCGAGATCGCGCTCCGCATCCACCGGGCCTGCCAGGAGATGGGCATCCGCACGGTGGCCGTGCACTCCACCGCCGACGACACGGCGATGCATGTGCGGCTGGCCGACGAATCCGTCTGCATCGGCCCGCCCTCGGCGCGCGATTCCTACCTCAACGCCGCCGCCATCCTCTCGGCCGCCACGATCACGGGCGCCGAGGCGATCCATCCCGGCTACGGCTTCCTCTCGGAGAACGCGCGCTTCGCGGAGATGGTGGAGGCCCACGGCCTCGCCTTCATCGGCCCGACGGCCGAGCACATCCGCATCATGGGCGACAAGATCGCCGCCAAGGACGCGATGCGCCGCCTCGGCGTGCCCCTCGTCCCCGGCTCGCCCGGCGCGCTCGCCTCGCTGGAGGAGGCGCGGGAGGTCGCGGAGGGGATCAAGTACCCCGTGCTCATCAAGGCCGCCGCCGGCGGCGGCGGGCGCGGCATGAAGGTCGCCCACAACGCGGACGAGCTGGAGGATGCCTGGCGCGTCGCCCGCACCGAGGCGAAGGCCGCCTTCGGCGACGACAGCGTCTACATGGAGAAGTATCTCGACCGGCCCCGCCACATCGAGATGCAGGTCCTGGCCGACACCCACGGCAACGTCGTGCATTTCGGCGAGCGCGACTGCTCCCTCCAGCGCCGCCACCAGAAGCTGGTGGAGGAGGCCGGCAGCCCCGTGCTGACCGCCGCCGCGCGCGACGCGCTGGGCGAGACGGTGACCAAGGCGCTGAAGCAGCTCGGCTACCGCGGCGCCGGCACGCTGGAGTTCCTCTACCAGGACGAGCAGTTCGCCTTCATCGAGATGAACACCCGCCTGCAGGTGGAGCATCCCGTGACGGAGATGGTCTGCGGCGTGGACCTCGTGCGCGAGCAGATCCGCGTCGCCGCCGGCGAGCCGCTCGGCTACGAGCAGGGCGACATTCGCTTCAACGGCCATGCCATCGAGTGCCGCATCACGGCCGAGGACCCCGTCACCTTCGCGCCCAGCCCCGGCCGGGTGAACGCCTATCACGCGCCGGGCGGGCTGGGCGTGCGCGTGGACAGCGCGCTCTACGCGGGATACGCCGTGCCGCCGCACTACGACAGCCTCGTCGCGAAGCTGATCGTCCACGGTTCCAACCGGGCCGAGGCCATCGCCCGCTGCCGCCGCGCGCTGACGGAAATGGTGGTGGACGGCATCCGCACGACCATCCCGCTGCACCAGCTCATCATGGACGATCCGGAGTTCGGCGAGGGCGACTACACCATCCACTGGCTCGAGCGCTTCGTCGCGCGTCACCTGCCGGCGGAGTGACGCCGGCCTCCCCGGTGGGGCGCCGGTTGGCGCCGCGCCGGGGATGGGCCTATCCTCCGCCCATGCGGATCTGCACGAACCTGCCCGCGCCGCCGGCCCCCGCATGAGCCGCCGCGCGCTGCCCATCACTCCCGACCTCGTCCTCCGCGCCTACCGCGCCGGCCTCTTCCCCATGGCCGAGGGCCGCCGTTCCCGCCAGCTCTACTGGCTGGACCCGAAGCTGCGGGGGGTGCTGCCGCTGGACGGGTTCCACCTGCCGCGCCGCCTGCGTCGCACGGTGCTCTCCGGCGCCTTCGAGGTGACGGCGGATACCGACTTCCCCGGCGTGCTCGCCGCCTGCGCCGCCCCCGCCCCGGGGCGCGAGGACAGCTGGATCAACGAGGAGATCGAGGGTCTCTTCAACGTGCTGCACCGCATGGGCAACGCCCACTCCATCGAGGTGCGGCGGGAGGGGGCACTGGTGGGCGGGCTCTACGGCATCCGGATCGGTGCTGCCTTCTTCGGGGAGAGCATGTTCGCCCGCGCCGATGACGCCTCGAAGGTGGCGCTCGTCCATCTCGTCGCACGGCTGCGGCGTGGAGGCTTCACCCTGCTCGACACCCAGTTCCTGAACGACCACCTCGCGCGCTTCGGCGCGGAGGAGATCCCCCAGGCCGACTACCGCCTGCGCCTCGCCCAGGCCGTGGACCGCGCGGCGACCTGGCTGCCCGTTCTCTCCCCCGAGGCGCTCTCGGAGGAGGTGGAGGCGCTGCGCGAGATCAGCCGGGGCTGAGGGATCGCGAGGGCGGCGGCGCGGGAGGGCTGAACCTCGGCCCCCTCCTTGCCCTCCAGCACGTCGAGGAAGCGCCTTGCCCAGTCCTCGACGCTGTTCTCGCGCAGGCGCCGGAGCATGGCGCCGTGGCGCTCCCGCCGCTCCTCCAGCGGCATGGCCAGGGCGGTGTCCATCGCCTCCGCCATGCCCACCGCGTCCAGCGGGTTGACCAGCAGCGCCTCGGTCATTGCCTCCGCGGCGCCGGCGAAGCGGGAGAGGACGAGCACGCCGGGATCGGCGGGGTCCTGGGCGGCCACGTACTCCTTGGCCACGAGGTTCATCCCGTCCCGCAGCGGCGTCACGAGCCCGACCTGCGCCATGCGGTAGTAGCCCGCGAGGGTGTCGCGCGGCACGGCGCGGCCGACATAGCGTACCGGCGTCCAGTCGGCCTCGGAGTAGTCGCCGTTGATCCGCCCGGCCAGCGTCTCGATCTCGCGCTTGAGGTCCTTGTAGGTCTCGACGTCCTCGCGCGAGCGGGCCGCGATCTGGAGGTAGGTCACGCAGCTCCGGCGCTCGGGGAAGCGCTCCAGCAGCGCGCTGAAGGCCCGCAGCCGCTCGGGCAGGCCCTTGGTGTAGTCCAGCCGCTCCGCCCCGATCACGAGGGACCGGCCGGCGAGGCTCGAGGCGAAGCGCTTCGCCTCGGGGGAGGAGACGCTGCGCGCGGCGAGCTGGCCGAACTCGTCCGTCGCGATGGCGATGGGGAAGCTGCGCAGCTTGATGCGCCGGCCGCGCAGCCGCACCTCACCCTCGGGCCGCACCTTCATCCCCGTGCCCTGGGCCATGCAGTCCATCAGCCCGACATGGTCGCGATGCGTCTGCACGCCGACGAGATCGTAGGCGAGGAGGTCGCGGATCAGGTCCTCCGCGCCCGGCATGGCGGAGAAGACGGCCCAGGGCGGGAAGGGGATGTGGTGGAAGTAGCCGATACGGTGGCGCGAGCCGCGCGCGCGCAGCTCCGCCCCCAGCGGGATCATCTGGTAGTCATGCACCCAGATCGTGTCGTCCGGGCGCAGCAGCGGCATCAGCTTGTCGGCATAGCGCCGGTTGACGATGCGGTAGCACTCCGCCTGGTCGCGGTCATAGCTCAGCAGCCCCAGGCGGAAGTGGAACATGGGCCAGAGCGCGGAATTGGCGTAGCCGGCGTAGAAGCCGTCATAGGCCGTCTTGGAGAGGTCGATCACGGCGTAGTCCACGCCTGCCCGCCGCGCGTGGCGCACGAGGTCCGCCGGCTCCTCCGAGGCGGTTCCGCTCCAGCCGAACCAGAGGCCGCCGCGGCTGCTGAAGGCGTCCTTCAGCGCCACGGCCAGCCCGCCCGCCGCCGGCGCCTCGCCCCGCTTCGGTACGGGGACACGGTTCGATACGATGACGAGGCGACCCACTACTCTCTCTCCCCGCTGGCCGGATCTGCTGCGCGGCCGTGCCCCGCCCGCCCCATATGGGGCGTGGGCGGGCTTTCGACCGCAATAACCGCGGACAAGCCGGGCCGCGGCCGATGCCCGCTCGCTCCCTTGTCGCCGCTTTCCCCGGTCCGGCTCATCCCTCTTTTGCCATCATCGAAGAACCCACCGGCTCACGGCCGGTTTCCCGCCGGAGCCCCGCGCGGGCCGGGGGGCGCGTCAGCGTCGCCCCTCCCGGTCCGAGAGGGTGGCGGCCACCCGCGAGAGCCAGGCGCGCACGAGGGCCGGGCGCCCCGCGAAGTCGTCCGGCACCCGCAGCCCGTGGCCGCCATACTCGGCGCAGGCCGCCATGCCGTCCTCATCGGTCACGTCGTCGCCGATGAAGATCGGCCGGCGGCCGGCGAAGGGCGGCACCGCCATCAGCCGCCGCACGGCGCCACCCTTGTCCGCCCCCACCGGGCGCAGCTCCGCCGCGGCATGGGCGGGGACGATGTGGAAGCCGTGCCCGTCCCCGCGCAGCAGTTCCTCCAGCAGGGCGAGCGCTTCGGCCTGCGCCTCGGGGCGCTGGCGGAAATGCAGCACCAGCCCGTGCGTCTTGTGCTCTGCCAGCGTGCCGGGGCGGGCGGCCGCCCACTCGTCGGCGGCGCGGCGCCAATCGGGCGGCGGCACGGGAAGCGGCACGGCCCCGGGCAGGGAAGGGTCCAGCACGGCGCCGTGCTCCGCCCCGATGGGCAGGCTCGGCACCCCCGTATAGCCGCGCGCGATGGCCAGGCCGCGCCCCGTCACCACCGCTACGGCGCCGCCGAGCGCCTCCTGAAGGCGGGAGAGAAGTTCCGGCAGCTCCGGCGGCACCACCACCGCATCGGGGCGCGCCGCGATCTCCAGCAGCGTGCCGTCGAGGTCGAGGAAGAAGGCGGCATCGGGGCCCGGCACCGGCGGGCCGGCCAGGGCGACGCCCGAATCGGGGAGCTCTGTCATCGCGCCTCCTTTCCACGCCCTGTCCCACCAGGTCCCGCGGCCGCGCTCAGCGGCAATCGAGGATCCGGAGATCGTAGACCGGATGCTCCAGCATATGCGCGGCCGGCGCATTTGCCAGCATCCAGCCACGGAAGGCGGGCGGCGCGTTCGGCGAGCCGACCGTGTCCCGCACCTCGATGAAGGCGGCGGCGTCCGGCACCTCGTCGGGCGGGCGGGCGTTGCAGGCGAGCACGGTGATGGTGAGGCTGCCGAAGCGCACGGGCTGGTTCACCGTCGCGTCCAGCACGGTGATCCGGGCCGTCACCTTGTCGAGCGCCTGGAGCTGGGCGGTGCGCTTGCGCACCCAGGCCGCCTCGCCCACGGAGTCCTGGCCGGGCGCCTGGGCGAGGGCGGGGAGGGGGAGCAGCGCCGCCAGCAGGGCGATCCGGGCCAGCCGGTTGGGGAAGGGGCGCCTCATGAGGGGCGGCGCGGGCTCGGCAGGGCGGCGACGAGGTCGGTCAGCACGCGCCGCATCGCCGCCTCGTCCACCCCCATCAGCACCGCGTCCTCGAAGGTGTCGCGCAGCACCTGCGCGACCTCGGCATGGTTCTCCGCCAGCATCTTCAGCTTCTCCCGGCAGGAGACGGGCTGGCCGTCCGCGCCCGGCCAGCGCTCGGGCGGGGCGAGGTCGCCCCCGCTCAACGCGGCCGGCCCGCCGGAGCGGCGGGCTGGGCGGGCGCCCGGGGTGCCGCCGCGCCGGGGCGCGGGGCGGCCGGCCCGCCGGGGGATGCGGTAGCGGGCGCGGAGGTGGCGTTCTCGTTGCTCTTGTTCCCCGCCAGCTCGGTGACGGAGAAGATGAAGCGGCCGAGCAGGCTCTCCAGGCTGACGGCGGACTGGGTGATCTTCACCTCCCCCCCGCTCGCCAGGTTCCGGTCGCTGCCGCCGGGCACGAGGGCGACGTATTTCCCACCCAGCAGACTCTCCGAGGTGATCTCGGCGGAGCTGTCATCCGGCAGCTTCAGGGTGGAATCGACATCCATCGTCAGCACGGCGAGGAAGGTCTGCGGGTCGATCCGCTGCCCCGTCACGCTGCCCACCTTCACGCCGGCGATCCGGACATCGGCGCCCTGCGCGAGCCCGTCCACCCGGTCGAAGCGCGCGGTCAGGCGCAGCCCGCTGCCGCCGCCCGAGCGGCCCGAATTCGTCACGGCATAGGCAAGGAAGATGACGGCCGCGACGAGCACCAGTGCCCCCGCCGCGATCTCCGCGATACTGCGTTCCCTCACGCGACCTGCCCCGGAAAATGGACCCGCATCAGGAACCGGGGGTCCAGGCTTCGTAGTCGCCCGCCGTCGGCATGCGCTGGCCGCCCGCGAGGTCGTGGCCCTGCGGGCGATAGGCCTTGGGCGTGCCCGTCAGGTTGCCCTGGTGCGGCTTCATCCAGGGCAGGCGCTTGCCGGCCTCCAGCGGGGAATCGACGGTGAAGTGCAGCCAGCCATGCCATTCCGGCGGCACCCCGCTCGGGTCCGGCTCGCCGGCATAGACGACCCAGCGGCGCTTGCGGCCGTAGTTCATGTAGTCGCGCCGGCTCTCGAAATAGACGTTGCCGGAGGAATCGGTGCCGATCCTGCGGCCGGAAAGGCCGGAGAGCCAGCGCTGCATGGCGGACATGGAAGGGCTCCTGCCGATGCGGGCGGAAGGGAATTGGGGGCTGCATATGCCACGCCCCGGCCGCGCTTGAAAGCCGCCGGGCCGGATACCCGATCTTGTGGCCCCGGAAGGCCCTGGCCACCACATGGCGGCTTCACCCCCGGGCCGGCCGGGCTTATGTTCGCCCCATGACGCGCAGCGACGGCACGATCCGGAACACCGTGTGGGAGGATGTGGCCCTGCGCCGCACCCGCGCCGCCGCCGATCCCGACGCCGATCCCCGCCCCGTCGCGCTCCCCGCCGACTGGGACGAAGGGGCCGCCGAGGCCCTGGCCGCGCTGGCGCCGGGGGAGGGGCCGGTGGCGCTGCCCCGCCTCGCCGAGGGCTGGATTCGCCGCCTCGCCGCGCGCGGCCGCAAGCTCGGCGTGCTCGCCGATGCCGGGGCCGCCGAGCGATTCGCCGCGGCGCTGCGTGCCCTTCTCCTCGCCCGCCGCGGCGCGCCGGGCGCTGGGACCTGGGCGAACGACCCCAAGGCCGAGTCCCGCTTCGTCCTGAACCTCCCCGCCTTCCTCGACGGCGACGGCTTCGACTCGACCGGCTACGCCGCCGCGGTTCGGCTTGGCGTGGCGGCCCTGGAGATCATGGGCGGGGCGAAGGCGACGCGGCTGCGACTCGGCTTCGCCGACCTCGCCGGGCTGCTCGCGGGGCTGGGCCTGGACTACGAATCCGCCGAGGCGCGCTCGGTGGCCGCCGCCATCGCCGCCCTCACGCGCGGCGCCGGCGAGGCCGCCTCGGGCGACCTGGCGGAGAGCCTGGGGGCGCGCGAGCCCGTCGCGCTCATCTGGCCGCAGCCCCCCGAATCGACCCCCGTGCCCGGCCTCGCCGAGGCCGCCCGTGCCGCGCTGGACGGCGCCGCCGGGGCGCCGGGCCTGCGCCACACCGCCATTCTTGCCATCTCCGCGCCGGACGCGGTGGAGGCGCTGCTCGGTGCCGAGACCGGTGGATTCGCCCCGGCTCCCGCGCCCACGCGCCTCGTCTCGACGCCGGATGGCGGGGTGGCCGAGATGCCGACCCTTGCCGCGCTGCGCGCAGGGCCGGATGCCGCCCGCCTCCTCGCCCCCCGCGGCCCGGAGGCCCGGGCGGGGATGGAGTCGATCCTCCGCCCCTGGCTGCACGCCGCCCCGGCCGTGGCCGCGCCCGCCGAGGCCCCGCGCCCCGCGCCGAAGCCGCGCCCCGTCGCCCAGCCCGGCCACGGCCGCGGCGCCGTATGGAAGGTGACGATCGGCGGCCACCGCGTGACGCTGCGGACGATGGAGGGCGCCTCTGGGTTGGAGGAGATCTCCCTCTCCCTCACCAAGGACGGCGCTGCCTTCCGCGCGATGGTGGACGCGCTCTGCCATTCCGTGACGGTCGGCCTCGCCGCCGGGGTGAAGCTGGACGAGTACGTCCAGTCCTTCGCCTATACCCGCTTCGGCCCGGCCGGCACCGTGGAGGGCGACCCGGCCATCCACCGCGCCTCCTCCGTGCTCGACTGGGCTTTCCGCCGCCTCGCGCTGGATCACCTGGGCGGCCGGGTCCTGCCCGACCCGACGGAGGAGGAGTGCGGCGCCGACCATCTCGGCACCGCCGCGCAGCAGCTCCCGCTCCTGCCGGACCTTCCCTCGGCCCCGGCGCCCGCCGCGCGCCGCCGCGCGCTCAGGCTGGTGGGCTAGCGCATGGCCCAGGCCGATCAGGGGCGGATCGCCGCCCGGCTGGCGGAACTCGGCGTGACCCTGCCCGAGGCCGCGAAGCCCATCGCCAATTACGTGCCCGCCGTGATCACGGGGAACCTCCTCTTCGTCTCCGGCCAGGTGCCGATGCGGGAGGGCAAGATCGCCTATACCGGCAAGCTCGGCGCCACGGTGCAGGTGGAGATCGGCCAGAGGGCCGCGCAGCTCTGCTTCATCAACGTCCTCGCCCAGGCCCAGGCGATGCTCGGCAGCCTCGACCGCGTGGCGCGCGTGGTGCGCCTCGGCGGCTTCATCGCCGCCGTGCCGGAATTCACCCAGCACGCGCAGGTGATGAACGGCGCCTCCGACCTGGCGGTCGCCGTCTTCGACGATGCCGGCCGCCACGCCCGCAGCACCATCGGCGTCCCCTCCCTGCCCGGTGACGCGGCGGTGGAGGTGGAGGCCGTGTTCGAGATCGCGTGACGGCGGGGGAGGAGGGGGCCGAGGCCCTCATCCGCCGCTGGATGGGGAGCGGCGACCACTCCCTCCTTGCCGAGGACGTATTCTGGCGCGTCTCCCCCGGCTACCCCGTGCCGCGCACGGAATGGCGCGGCCGAGCCGAGGTGGAGAAGGAGTTCTTCCCCACTCTCCGCCGCCATTTCCCGCACTGGCGGATCGCGGTGGATGGCTTCGTCCCGCTCACGGATGGCCGGCTCCTCGCTTCCGGCGCCTATGACGCGCGCGATGCTGCGGGCCGCAGTGGCCGCGTGCCCTTCCTCCATGTCTGGACCGTGCGGGACGGCGCCATCGCGGCGGTCGAGGCCGTGGCGGATTTCGGCGCCTTCGCGCCCCTGGTGCAGGGCTGAGCACCGCTTGCATCGCGCGCCGCGCGCCGCACATGCGCCACCATGCCTTCTGAGCTGACTCTCTCGCTGCATCCCCGCATCGCGGACATCCCTGCGGAGGAGTGGGACGCCTGCGACGAGACGGCGAATCCCTTCACCTCCCACGCCTTCCTCCTCGCGCTGGAGGAATCCGGCTGCACGGGGCCGCGCACGGGCTGGCTGCCGCAGCACCTCGCGCTGCGCGACGCCTCCGGCGCGCTGGTCGCCGTCGCGCCCGCCTATGTGAAGGGCCATTCCTACGGCGAGTACGTCTTCGACCACGCCTGGGCGCGGGCCTTCGAGAATGCCGGCGGCGACTACTACCCGAAATTCCAGGTGGCCGTGCCCTTCTCCCCCGTGCCCGGCCCGCGGCTGATGGTCCGCCCGGGAACCGGCGTGCCGCATTCCGCCCTCGCGCAAGGGCTGGCGCAGGCGACGGAGGCGCTGAAGCTCTCCTCCTGCCACGTCACCTTCTGCACGCGGGAGGAGTGGGAGGCGCTGGGCGAGGCCGGCTGGCTGCAGCGCCTGGGCGTGCAGTACCACTGGACCAACGAGGGCTATGAGAGCTTCGACGAATTCCTCGGCGCCCTCGCCTCGCGCAAGCGCAAGGCCATCCGTCGCGAGCGGCGGGACGCGCAATCCGCGGGGCTGACCCTGCGGACCCTGCGCGGCGCCGAGATCACGCCGGAGATCTGGCGGCGCTTCCACAAGTTCTATCGCAGCACCACCGACCGCAAGTGGGGCAGCGCCTATCTCACCGCGCGCTTCTGGCCGCTGATGGGCGAGCGCATGGGCGACCGCGTCGTGCTGATGGTGGCGGAGCGGGACGGCGTGCCCGTCGCCGGCGCGCTGAACCTCATGGGGCAGGACGCGCTCTACGGCCGCAACTGGGGCAGCCTTGTCGAGGCACCCTTTCTGCACTTCGAGCTCTGCTACTACCAGGCGCTCGACTTCGCGATCGAGCACGGGCTGAAGCGCGTGGAGGCCGGCGCGCAGGGCGAGCACAAGATCCAGCGCGGCTACCGCCCCGTGCCCACCTATTCCGCCCATCTCATCGCCCATTCCGGCCTGCGCCGCGCCGTGGCCGACTCGCTCCGCCACGAGCGCGCGGCGATCGAGGAGGAGATGGCGGAACTGGACGCCCTCTCCCCCTATCGCCGCGCCGGCGACGACTAGGTCGTGCTCGCCGCCTACGCCCAGCTCGCGGGATCGATGATCCTGACCGGCGCGAATGTCGCCGTGGCCAAGGCGCTGGCCGCGGCCCTGCCGGTGCCGCTCATCCTCGGCCTGCGCTGCCTCATCGCCTGCGCCGTGCTGCTGCCCCTAGCGCTATGGCGGGACGGCGTGCCGCGTGCCCGCGGCGCCGTGCTGTGGAACCTCCTCCTCCAGGCCGCGACGGGTACCGTTCTCTACAACGCCGCCCTTCTCGCGGGGCTCCGCCACACCACGGCGCTGGAGGGCGGGCTGGTCCTGGCGACCATGCCCGCGGTCGTGGCCCTCGGCAGCGCCCTGTGGTTGCGCGAGAGCGTTCCGCCCCGCGGCTGGGCCGCCGTGGTGCTCGCCGCGGGGGGCATGGCCGCCATCGTCCTCGCCCGCGGCGGGGGAGGGGAGGGGAGCGCGCTCGGGAACGCCCTCATCTTCCTCGGCGTCTGCGGCGAGGCCGCCTACGTGCTTCTGGCCAAACGGGCTGCCGGGGCGCTGCCGCTGCTCACGGCCAGCCTGTGGATGCAGGGCTTCTCCGCCGCGTTGATCCTGCCGGCCTGGTTGCCGGAAGCGGGTGCCACCGCCCGTCTCGCTGACCCGTTCCTTCTGATCTTGCTGGTTCTGCACGCTCTCACCGCCAGCGTCTTCTCGCTCCTTCTCTGGTACGGCGGGCTGCGCCGTGCCACGGCCGGCACCGCGGGCGTGCTCACGGCCTTTCTGCCCGCTACGGCGGCGGTGACGGCCATTCTGTTTCTGGGCGAGGTCCCGACCCTTGCCCACGCTCTCGGCTTTGCTCTGCTTCTCGCAAGCATTCTTCTCGCCACCTGGCCCGAAAGATCCCTGCGCTGAAACCCTGGCTAATCCTGACCGTCCCGGAACTCCTTAATCTCTCGCCGGAGGACGTCGCCGCACGACTTGCCTATGTCCAGGCTTCCCGCCACGCCACACTTGAACTCTCCCAGCGCGCGGCCTGGGTCTCGACCGCGCGGCTTCTCCGATCGGCCCTGGTCACGCCGGAAGCAGCCAAATGGACGGTGATGCTCGAATACGACCTGCTGCGCCTGGAGAAGCGCGCCGATTGCGTGATCCTAACCGACCGCGCCGTATTCGTCCTGGAGATCAAGGATGGTGCTGCCGGCCATCATGCCGCGGACCTCCGTCAGGCCGAGGATTATGCGCTCGACCTCCGCGATTTTCATGCTGGCTGCCGTGACCTGCCGATCATTCCCGTCCTCGTCGCTACCCACGCTCCCGCCGTGCCTTTTGAGCCACCGTTGATCTGGCACGGCGTCTCGCCTCCTGTGCGCGCCAATAATCGCGTGCTCGGCGACATTCTTCTTGCCGTCCAAGTGGCCATTGCTCTGCCGGTTACGCCGCTGAATCATGCTGCCTGGCTCAGGGCGCCCTACAGGCCGGTACCGAACGTGCTCGAAGCCGCGACCATGCTCTTCGACCGGCACCGCAGTGCCGAGATGGTGTCCGCCCGTGCGGATGCTGCGAATCTGAATCGCACCACGGATGCGGTGCGCCGCGCTATTGCCGCCGCGCGTGAAGCAGGGGAGCAGGTTGCCATTTTTATCACGGGCATTCCCGGCGCCGGGAAGACCCTCTGTGGCCTGAACATCGTCTTCGGCGCCTTGCGTGAGGACGGTGCCGCCTTCCTTACCGGGAACGCTCCCCTGATTGAGGTTCTGCGCGAGAGCCTTGTCCGCCGCGCTGTCGCCGATGGCGGGCGGCGTTCCAGTAAGCGTTCCGAGGCCGTCACCGCTCTCCAGAATGTCCATCGTTTTCTCGAGCACTACGTCGAGCGCCCGGCCGATGTCCCCGAAGCCCGCGTAATCGTCTTTGACGAGGCACAGCGTGCCTGGGACCGGGCCCAGGCCACCAAGCCATCTCAGCGGCGCGGCGCAAGCAGGCTGCGGGACAGTGAGCCCGCCCACACGCTGGAGATCATGGGCCGCCACACCGACTGGTCCGTTGTTATTGCCCTGATTGGCAACGGGCAGGAGATCAACACGGGCGAGGCCGGTCTGGCAGAGTGGGGGCGCGTCATAGCCGCCTCGCCGGGCTGGCGGGCGGTGGCGCCGGAACGTGCCATCCGCGCGTCCGTAGCCACACAGCGCCTTGCCGAAGGCCCACAACCCTGGCTGACCCTGGACGACGATCTCGACCTCGCTATCCCCATGCGCTCCGTCCGCGATCCGCAAGGCGCTCCCTGGGTGGATGCGGTCCTGGCGGGAGATGTGGAGAATGCCGCCAGCATTGCCCGTGATGCCGGCGGCGTCCCTTATTTCCTTACCCGTGACCTTGCGGCTATGCGCGCTTCGCTGCGTCATCTCTCACGCGGGATGCGTCGTGCCGGCCTTGTTGCCTCCTCTGGCGCACGCCGTCTGCGCGCCGAAGGCTTGGGTGTGCAGGCCGCCGATATTCCTCACTGGTTCCTGGACCGTTGGCCCGACATCCGGGCCTCGGACGCCCTCGAGACCTATGCAACCTAGTATGACTGTCAGGGCCTTGAGCTGGACCAAGTCGGTCTCGCCTGGGGAGGCGACATGCTTCGTGACCCGGATGGCTGGCGCATGCGCACCTTGTCCGGCGCCCGCTGGAATATGGTTCGCGGCGCGACGGAGCGCGCCTTCACTCTCAACACGTACCGCGTCCTCCTCACCCGCGCCCGGTATAAGACCGTGATCTGGATCCCACCCGGCAGCCCTGCGGGCGATGCCTGGCATGACCCGACCCGCGATGCCGCCGAGATGGATGCAGTAGCGGCCTACCTCCTGGCCTGCGGTGCCCGACCGCTCGAGGCTACACCCGCGACAGAGACTCTCCCCGGGCTGCTATAAGGGCCTATGCTCCGCCTCCTCCTCGCCTTCCTCCTCCTCGCCACCCCTGCCAGGGCTGCCGAGCTGAAGATCGCCACCTGGAACCTCGCCTGGCTCACCACCCGGCCAGCCGGGGATCGGGACCTGCCCCGTGACCTGCAGGCGAGGGAGCCGGGCGACATCGACCGCCTGCGGGGCTACGCCGCCCGCCTCGCGGCCGATGTGATCGCCCTGCAGGAGGTGGACGGCCCCGAGGCCGCCGCCCTGGTGCTCGACCCCGGGGACTGGCGCTTCTTTTTCCCGGAGGAGCGGGACGTGCAGCGCGCCGGCATCGCCGTCCGGCGCTCCATCCCTGCCCGCCAGCACCCGGATCTCGCCGCGCTCGACCTGCATGGCGGGGCCCGCTTCTCGCTGCGCCGGGGCGTGGACGTGACGGTGGGGCAGGGGCCATCCGCCCTGCGCCTCCTCTCCGTCCATCTCAACGCCGGCTGCCGGGAGCCCGACGATGCCGGGCGGGAATGCGAGAGCCTCGCGCGCCAGGCCGGGATCCTGGCCGGCTGGATCGAGGCGCGGCAGCGGGCCGGGGAGGCTTTCGCGATCGCCGGCGACTTCAACCGCCGTTTCGACCGCGACCCCGCGATCCTGCCCGCGCTGGAGCGCGCCGCGCCGCTCACCCGCACGACGGCCGGGCGGTCCAATCCCTGCTGGGGCGGGCGGCCCTTCATCGACCATATCCTCCTCGGCGGCGCGGCGAGGGAGTGGATGGTGCCGGGCAGCCTGCGGGTCCTCGTCTATGCGGAGCAGGGGCGGGAATGGCGGCGGCGCCTCTCGGACCACTGCCCCGTCAGCGTGACGCTCGACATCCCCTGACCCTCCCGCGCGTTGCGCCTGGGATCCGCATCCGTCCCGGGGAGCCCGCATGCCTGCCCAATCCGACCTCCATGATTTCCTCGCCGCCTGCCGCGTGACCGACGGCAGCGGCTTCTCCCTCGCCGACCGCCGTTCCGACGAGGATGGCGGCATCGGTTTGGACAAGAAGTCGGGCGAGGAGGCGCTGCGCTCCGCGGTGGCCCGCATCTCGGAACAGCAGGAGCGGCTCTACGCCGATGCGCGCTGGTCCGTGCTCTGCATCCTCCAGGGCACGGATGCCTCGGGCAAGGACGGCGCCATCAAGCACGTCTTCTCCGGCGTGAACCCGCAGGGGATGCGCGTGGAATCCTTCTCCGCCCCCAGCACGCTGGAGCGCTCGCACGGCTTCCTCTGGCGCCACGACATGCTGCTGCCGCGCCGCGGGCGCATCGGCGTCCATAACCGCTCCTGGTACGAGGAGGTGCTCGTCCCCCGCGTTCAGCCCTCCGTCCTCCAGGCCTCGCCGCTGCCGGCGGCACTGGTCGGGCCCGGTATCTGGGCGGAGAGGCTGGAGGACATCGCGGCCCATGAACGCTACCTCGCGCGGCAGGGCATGCTCGTCCTGAAGTTCTTCTTCCATCTCGGCAGCGAGGAGCAGCGCGAGCGCTTGCTCGCGCGGATCGACGAGCCCGCGAAGAACTGGAAGTTCCAGCTCGGCGACCTCGCCGACCGCGCGCTCTACGGCAAGTACATGGAGGCCTATGAGGAGGCGATCCGCGCCACCGCAGCGCCGCACGCGCCGTGGTTCGTCATCCCCGCGGACCGCAAGTGGCTCGCACGGCTGCTGATCGCGGAGACCGTGGCGCGAGAGATGGAGCGGCTCGACCTGCAGTTCCCGCAACTCGATTCCGCCGGCAAGGCCGCGCTGCTGCGCGCGCGGGACGCGCTCGCCTGAGAGGCACGGAATCGTGAATCCGTAGATGAGGCCTGCGCTGCGCCGGTTTCGTGGCGGCGCGCGCCGGGCAAGACTATGCATTAACAAGACGCAATGCACACGGCCCGGTTCGGGACGCAACCTTGGGAAGCTCCATTCCTTGGAGCCTTGAAGCTGCCAGGGGTTGCCGATGACCGATGCCCGCACATCCCGTCGAACCCTGCTCGCTGCCACCACCGCGCTGATCGGCCTCTCCGGCACCGCTTCGGCGCGCACGGTTCACGGGCTGCCCTGGACGAGCAACGAGGTCTATCCACCTGCGGAGGCGCGGCCCGGCCCCTGGCTGTTCTTCACCGCCGACGAGGCCGCGGCGGTCGAGGCCATCGTGGACCGCCTCATCCCCGCCGACGAACTCGGCCCCGGCGGCAAGGATGCGGGCTGCGCCGTCTTCATCGACCGCCAGCTCGCGGGCCCCTATGGCCGTTGCGAGGGCATGTACATGCAGGGCCCCTTTCCGCCGAACCCGCTGCCCACCCAGGGCTTCCAGTCCTCGGTTGCCTTCGCCAGTGCCTACCGCCAGGGACTTGCCGCGCTGGCCGCGCATGTCGGGCGCAGCTTCGGCGGTCGGAAGGTGCAGCAGCTCTCCGGCGAGGAGCTCGACCGCCTTCTCACCTCGATGGAGAAGCGCGAGACCAACACGCCGGAATTCAACGCGAGCGGCCTTTTCGACCTGATCCACAACAACACGATGGAGGGCTTCTTCGCCGACCCGATCTATGGCGGCAACCGCGACATGGCGGGGTGGAAGCTCCTCGGCTTCCCCGGCACGCGCTACGACTACCGCGACGTGATCGCCCGGCCAAACCGGCGCTACGAACTGCCGCCCGTCAGCCTCCTCGGAAGACCGGATTGGAACCGCGGGGGGCGCGGCTGATGCGCCGCCTTCCCCGCAAGGACGCCGTGATCATCGGCCTGGGATGGACGGGCGCCATCATGGGCTGGGAGCTCTGCCAGGCCGGGTTGCAGGTCGTGGCGCTGGAGCGCGGCCCCTGGCGCGACACGGCGAGCGACTTCAACATCGGCACGGCGCCGGACGAGCTGCGCTACGGCATTCGCGGCGAGCTCTTTCTGAACAATTCGCAGGACACGGTGACGGCGCGCAACACGGTGGACCAGTTGGCGCTGCCGATCCGCAAATGGGGCAGCTTCCTGCCCGGCAACGGCGTGGGCGGCGCGGGCGTGCACTGGAACGGCCACACCTGGCGCTTCCTGCCGAGCGACTTCCTCATGCGTAGCCACTATCTGCAGAAGTACGGCGAGGGGGTCTTCCCGGAGAACCACACGATCCAGGACTGGGGCGTCACCTATGACGAGCTGGAGCCGTACTACGACAAGTTCGAGTATCTGGCCGGCATCTCCGGACAGGCCGGCAACGTCAAGGGCGAGATCCTGCCGGGCGGGAACCCCTTCGAGGGCTGGCGCGAGCGCGCCTATCCAACCCCGCCGCTGAAGATGCAGCACGCGCAGAACCTGTTCAGCCGTGCCGCGACTGAGCTGGGCTTCAAGCCCTTCCCAATGCCCTCGGGCAACATTTCCCAGGCCTACACCAACCCGCTCGGCGTCACCCTCGCGCCCTGCACCTATTGCGGCTTCTGCGAGCGCTTCGGCTGCGCGAACTACTCGAAGTCATCCCCGCAGACGACGGTCCTCCCCGTGCTCATGCGCCATCCCGGCTTCGAGGCGCGCGTGCAGTGCGAGGTGGTGCGCGTGCTCAAGAGCGCGGACGGCAAGACCGCCACCGGCGTCGTCTATATCGACGCGCAGGGGGAGGAGTGGGAGCAGCCGGCCGATCTCGTCATCATGGCCGCCTACCAGCTCTGGAACGTGCGCCTGATGCTCTACTCCGGCATCGGCCGGCCCTATGACCCGAGCACGGGCGAGGGGGTCGTCGGCAAGAACTACGCCTACCAGGCCAATTCCGCGGTCAACGGCTTCTTCGACAGCAGCCACGCCTTCAACCACTGGGCCGGTGCGGGCTCGCTCGGCATCACCGCCGACGAGTACAACGGCGACAATTTCGACCATAGCGGCCTGAACTTCGTCGGCGGCGCGAACATCAACTGCACGAGCTTTCACGCGCGCCCCATCTCCGCGCGCCCCATCCCGCCCGGCACGCCGCGTTGGGGAAGCGCCTGGAAGAAGGCGACGCGCGAAAACTATGGCAGCTTCGCCAATGTCGGAAGCCAGGGCTGCAACATGTCGTACCGCGACAACTACCTGGACCTCGACCCCACCTACAAGGACCGCCTCGGCCGCCCGCTCCTGCGCATGACCTTCGACTTCAAGGCGAACGAGGAACGCATGTCCGCCTATGTCACGGACAAGATGGTGCCGATCATGCGGGCCATGGGCGCGAAACAGATCGTGGCAAATCCCAAGAAGGGGCCGTGGAACGTGGTCCCCTACCAGACCACCCACAACACGGGCGGCGCCATCATGGGCGACAATCCCCGGACATCGGCGGTGAACAAGTACCTGCAGGTCTGGGACATGCCGAACGTCTTCGTGCTCGGCGCCTCCGCCTTCCCGCAGAATGCCGGCTACAACCCGACGGGGACGGTGGGCGCGCTCACCTATCACGCGGCGGAGGCCATCACGAAGCAGTACCTGAAGAACCCCGGCCAGCCGCTGGTGCAGGCCTGATGCGCGCGCGCCTCCTCGCCGCGGCCGCCGGCATCGCGGCCCTGCTCGGCACGACGCCGCTGGCAGCCGCGCCCGACAACTTCGACCAGGCCGAGCGCGGCCGCTACCTCGTCATTCTCGGCGACTGCGCGGCCTGCCACATGAACCCGAACGGCAGCAACACGGGCTCGCAGGGATTCGTGGGCGGCCGCAGGATCGAGACGCCCTTCGGCGAGATCGCAACCCCCAACATCACGCCCGACCGCGAGACCGGCATCGGCACATGGTCCGCGGACGACTTCTACCGCGCCATGCACGAGGGCATCCGCCCCAACGGCGCGCGGCTCTATCCCGCCTTTCCCTACACCTACTTCACCCGCATGCCGCGCGGGGACACCGACGCGATTTTCGCCTATCTCAACACGCTGGACCCGGTCCGCAATCCCGTGGACCGCAACACGCTGCCCTTCCCCTTCAACATCCGGGCGTCGATGCTCGCCTGGAACGCGCTCTTCTTCGAGCCCGGCGAGTTCAGACCGGACCCGAACCGCTCGCCCGAATGGAACCGCGGCGCCTATATCGTGGAGGGCCCTGGCCATTGCGGCGCCTGCCACACGCCGAAGAACCTCCTCGGCGGCGACCGCGCGAGCCAGCGCCTCGGCGGCGGCCCGCTTCAGGGCTGGTACGCGACGAACCTGACGACGGAGGAGCGCACGGGCATCGGAAGCTGGAGCGTCGAGGAGATCGCCGAGTACCTCAAGAACGGCCGCAACGCGCGCAGCGCGGCCTCCGGCCCTATGGCGGAGGTGGTGGAGTACTCCACGGCGCTGATGACGGACGCGGATCTCCGCGCCATCGCCGTCTACCTGAAGGAGCCGCCCGCGCAGGCGCCCGCCCCGGCCGCCCGCACCGCCCTCGTCGCTACGGATGAGCGCATGAGGCAGGGCGAGGCGCTTTACGTCGACCGCTGTATGGCCTGCCACACGCGAAGCGGCGAGGGAGTGCCGCGGATGTTCCCGCGCCTCGCCGGCAGCCAGGTCGTGCAGCAGGAGGGGAACGAGACGGTGCTGCGCGTCGTGCTCCAGGGCGTGCGCGCCGCCTACTCGCCGCACGCGCCGACCTCGCCCGCCATGCCCGCCTTCGGCTGGCGCCTGGATGACGAGCAGACAGCCGCGGTAACGACCTATATCCGCAACGCCTGGGGTAATGCCGCGCCGGCCGTCACGGCCGGGGAGGCGGCGAGGATGCGCGAGCGCTTGCGGGACCGCCCCTGAGCCTGCCCCGCTACTTCGGACGGGTCACAGGCTCCGGGAAGGTCAACCGACGCGCTTGGCTTGCCGCTATCGGGACCGCCCTCTCGGCGGCCTGCTCGCCGCTTGATCTCGCCAACGCCCTCACGCCAAGGCGTGGCACGACGCTCTCGGCCGGCCTGCGCTACGGCCCGGGGGAGCGCGGCCTCTACGACCTCTATCGCCCAGCCGCGGCGCGGGAGGATGCGCCGCTGGTCGTGTTCTTCTATGGCGGGGGCTGGCGCAGCGGGGAGCGCGGCGACTACGGGTTCGCCGCGCACGCCCTCGCTTCCCTCGGCGTGCTCGTCGCCGTGCCGGACTACCGCCTCTTTCCCGGGACACGATGGCCGGGCTTCGTGGAGGACGGCGCCGCCGCGGTGCGCGCCATCCGGGCCGGGCCAGGGCAGGGGCGGCCCGTTTTCCTCATGGGGCATTCGGCGGGGGCCTTCATCGCCCTCTCCCTTGCCGCGGACCCGGGCTGGCTCGGGCCGGAGCGCGGAACACTGGCCGGTGCCGTCGGACTGGCAGGCCCCTATGACTTCGGGCCCGAGGACGACCCCCAGGGCATTTTCGCCGCGGCTCCCGGGGCGCGTGCCCGGGCGGCCCCGGCGGACGAGGCCCGCCTGCGCGGCGCGCCGCCCCTCCTGCTGCTTCACGGCACGGAGGACGACACGGTGCGCCCCGCCCAGA
Source organism: Muricoccus pecuniae (assembly GCF_014199205.1). Lineage (GTDB taxonomy): Bacteria > Pseudomonadota > Alphaproteobacteria > Acetobacterales > Acetobacteraceae > Roseomonas > Roseomonas pecuniae. The sequence continues at coordinate 175,518 of NZ_JACIJD010000010.1, forward strand.
CCACGCGCTTCGCGGCGCTGGCCCGGTCGCAAGAGGTGGAGGTGGAGGCGCGGTTGCTGCCGGGTCTCGGCCACGTCGGGATCATCGCCGCCCTTGCGGGGCCGGTCCGTGCCCTCGGGCTGGCAGGCGCGCCGGTGCTCGAGACGATCGGCGCGTGGCTGCTGCGCCGCGCGCCCCCTGCCTGAGGGCGCGGAACGGCGGGCTATTCCGAAGCGATGCGAACGGACTTGCTGTCCGTCCCACCGATTTCCGGCCGCAGGGTCAGGCGGGTCACGCCCCGCTCATGGGGCTGCGTCACCAGGAGGTTCTCGCCGGGATGGGCGCGCATCCATTCGAGCGCCGCGACCAGCGTGGCGATCCGGCTCTCGCCGTTGATGGAGTAGGTGGCGCCCTCATGGTCGAACTTGGCGACGGTCCGGCCCGGCACGTCCACCGCACCGTCCAGCCGCTCCCAGTCCGGGTGCTGGGTCGCCCGCGGGAGCACCACCTGCTCCAGCACGGCCTGGAAGCCCGGGAATACGTAGGACTTCACGGAGCGGCCCGTCTCGCTCCACGCCTCGATCAACCCCGTCTCGCCGGGGTCCAGCATCCCGCGCCTCGCGCGGAGGCGCATCCAGGCGAAAACCGCGCTGAGGACCAGTAATCCAACGACGACCAGGCCGAGGTTGGAGAACAGGAACTCAACGCGGTTCATCTACTCTACCCAGTTCGCTACCGGTTGCGGGGCGGCGGGACTAGCCCGCCGCTTCCGGCTCCCGCTCCGCCTCGCCGTCGCCGTCATTGCCGCCCTGGCCCTCATCGGGCTTGGGCAGCGCCGGCGGCGGCGCCTCAGCGATGTCGAAGGTGAGGGCATCGTCCTTCAGCCCCACCTTCACCGAGCCACCCTTCACCAGCTTGCCGAAGAGCAGCTCCTCGGCCAGCGGCTTCTTGATGTACTCCTGGATCACGCGGGCCAGCGGCCGCGCGCCGTAGAGGCGGTCATAGCCGCGCTCGGCCAGCCACTCCTTGGCGGCGGAGGACAGCTCGATCGTCACGTTCCGGTCCGCGAGCTGGGCCTCCAGCTGCATCACGAACTTCTCGACGACGTTGCCGACGATCTCCGGCGTCAGCCCGGCGAAGGGCACGATCGCGTCCAGGCGGTTGCGGAACTCCGGCGTGAAGAGCCGCTTCACCGCCTCCTCGTCCTCGCCCACCCGTGTCTCGCGCCCGAAGCCGATGGCGGGCTTCGCCATGTCGGAGGCGCCAGCATTGGTGGTCATGATGAGGATGACGTTGCGGAAGTCGACCGTCTTGCCGTTGTGGTCCGTCAGCTTTCCGTGGTCCATCACCTGCAGCAGGATGTTGTAGAGATCCTGGTGCGCCTTCTCGATCTCGTCGAGGAGGAGCACGGCGTGCGGGTGCTGGTCGATGCTGTCGGTCAGCAGGCCGCCCTGGTCGAAGCCCACATAGCCCGGGGGCGCGCCGATCAGCCGGCTGATGCTGTGCCGCTCCATGTACTCGGACATGTCGAAGCGGACCAGCTCAATGCCGAGCGTCTTGGCGAGCTGCTTGGCCACCTCCGTCTTGCCGACGCCCGTGGGGCCGGAGAAGAGGTAGTTGCCGATCGGCTTCTCGGGGTCGCGCAGCCCGGCGCGGGCCAGCTTGATCGCGGCCGAGAGGGCCTCGATCGCCTGGTCCTGGCCGAAGACCATCGACTTCAGGTCGCGCTCCAGGCTCCTGAGCGTCTCCTTGTCATCGGTGGACACGGACTTGGGTGGGATCCGCGCGATCTTCGCGACGATGTCCTCCACGTCCTTCAGCGTGACCATCTTCCGCCGCTTGCCCTCGGGCAGCAGCATCCGGGAGGCGCCGACCTCGTCGATCACGTCGATCGCCTTGTCCGGCAGCTTGCGGTCATGGATGTACTTCGCCGAGAGCTCCACCGCGGCGCGGATCGCCTCCGGCGTGTACTTCACCTTGTGGTGCTTCTCGTAGTTCGTCTTCAGGCCGGTGAGGATCTTCACCGCGTCCTCGACGCTCGGCTCGTTCACGTCGATCTTCTGGAAGCGCCGGACGAGGGCCCGGTCCTTCTCGAAGTGCTGCCGGTACTCCTTGTAGGTCGTGGAGCCGATGCAGCGCAGCGTGCCCTGGGCGAGCGCCGGCTTCAGCAGGTTGGACGCATCCATCGCCCCGCCCGAGGTCGCGCCGGCACCGATGACCGTGTGGATCTCGTCGATGAAGAGGATGGCGCCGGGCTGCTGCTCCAGCTCGTTCACCACGGCCTTCAGCCGCTCCTCGAAGTCGCCGCGATAGCGCGTGCCGGCCAGCAGGCTGCCCATGTCCAGCGCGTAGATCGTGGACTTGAGCAGGACCTCGGGCACGTCCTCCTCGATGATCCGCTTGGCCAGGCCCTCGGCGATGGCGGTCTTGCCCACGCCGGGGTCGCCCACATAGAGCGGGTTGTTCTTCGTCCGGCGGCAGAGGATCTGGATCGTGCGCTCGATCTCCTCGGCGCGCCCGATCAGCGGGTCGATCTTGCCCTGGCCAGCCTTCTTGTTGAGGTTGACGCAGTAGTTCGACAGCGCGTCGCCGCCACGCTTGGCGCCGCCCTCGCGGCGCTCCTCGCCGCCACGGTTCTCGCCCTCACCCTCGCCGTCCTTGCCCGCATTGCCCTGGACGGGGCGGGTGGTGCTGCGGCCGGGGGCCTTGGCGATGCCGTGGGAGATGAAGTTCACCGCGTCGAGCCGCGTCATGTCCTGCAGCTGCAGGAAGTAGACCGCGTGGCTCTCGCGCTCGGAGAACAGGGCCACCAGCACGTTGGCGCCGGTCACCTCGTCGCGCCCGGAGGACTGGACATGGATGGCCGCGCGCTGGACGACGCGCTGGAAGCCGGCGGTCGGCTTCGGGTCGCCCCCGCGGTCGGTCACCAGCCCGGCGAGGTCCTTGTCCAGGAACTCGGCGAGGTCGCGCTTGAGCTTGTCCACATCCACGCCGCAGGCGCGGAGCACCGTGGTGGCGTCCGTGTCCTCGGCGAGGCTGAGGAGGAGGTGCTCCAGGGTCGCGTACTCGTGCCGGCGCTCGCTGGCGAGGCCAAGGGCGCGGTGGAGCGTCTGTTCAAGGTTACGGGACAGCATAATCGACGCTCCCCTATCTCATCGGCCGCCGGGATCTCCCGGCAGGACGTCCCCGTGGACGTCAAGCTTGGGGCGGCCGCTACTCAGAAGTCTATATTGTGACTGATTCCCCGAACGCGGAGGGGAGGGGTCGGTTACGCGGTGTTTCAACGCTCCGACCTTCCCCGCCAGCCCGCAGAATCAGTCCTTCTCAATCGTGCACTGCAGAGGGTGCTGGTTCTGGCGCGCCAGGTCCATCACCTGTGTCACCTTTGTTTCGGCTACTTCATAGGTGAAGACCCCGCAGACCCCCACGCCCCGGCGATGGACATGCAGCATGATGCGGGTCGCCTCGTCCCGGTTCTTCTGGAAGAATCTTTCCAGAACGTGAACGACGAACTCCATCGGCGTGTAGTCGTCGTTCAGCATCAGGACCTTGTACATGGTGGGCTTGCGCGTTCGCGGGCGCGCCTTGACCACCACCCCCGTCACCGGGCTCCCGCCATCCGTGCCCGAGCCGCCGTCGCCCGGCGTGTTCGGGCGGGACGGAACATTGCCCTTGTCAGGGGGGGCACCCTTGTCCGGATCTTCGGAATTCCCGCCCGTCATGCCGCCCGGGCGCCTGTCCTGCTCTGTCATCGCCCCGCCATGGTCTCACGGATCGCCGGCTTGCCAAGGGGGCCGGCGTCCCGCCGATGTACTATTGTGCTGTGAGGATACCGGATCGCATCGCGCGAGGTGAAGCCTCTCGGCATTCCCGCATATGGGCCAGAGCCCCTCACCTTGCCAGGGGTGGTCCCCCGATCGAACGCGAAGGACCCCGCGCGCCGCACCCCTGAGGGTGGGCAGGCGGGGTCCCGCGATCCCGGTGGCCGGCCACAAGGGGGTGCCCCTGCGGCCGGCCGGGTCCGGCTCAGGCCGCGAGCGGCTTGGTCGCGCGCTCCATGGCGAGCGAGACGCGCTGCGTCACCGGGGTGGTGACCTGCTCGGCGAGGCGGAGGGAGGCCTCCTGCATCTTCGTCGTCTCGGACATCACGCGGTCCAGCGTGCCGCGAGCGAAGTTCGCCTGGATCTCCGCGGCCTCCTTGAGGCTCTTCACGGTGGCCAGGGCGCGCGCACCCTCAAGGGTGTGGTCGGTCAGGGCCTGGGCGAAGGCGAAGGCCTGACGGCTCAGGTCCTGGGTGCCCATCATCCAGGTCTGCGCGACCTGCGTGAAGATCTCGGCGTTGCCGCGCGAGAACTCGGCGAACTCCTGGGCGGCCTTGCTGGCCTGCTCCATGGCGGAGCGCATCTGGGTGGTGCCGGCCTCGGCGAAGTTCGTGGCCTTGCTCGCCACGTTCTCGGTGGCGGTCGTCGCGGCGGTGGCGGCGGTGCTCACGGTGTCGGTCGCGAGGCGGGCAACCTTGGGGGACTCGTTGGCCATGACTGTCGTCTCCTGGATTTTCGAAGAGGCAGGCCATGGTCGTTGCCATGGCTGTGCTGCGCTGCAACATGGGTCCTATACCGAGCGCAATGAACGGCTGTCATCCACTATTTTGCAGTGCACCATCACAATTACTTTATGTGAGGAACTTTCGGTCAAAGGTGAATATGCCGTAAAAACCGACGCATAGCCTGAAAAGCCGTCATCTTCGGGTGGACAGGCTCGCGCGAAGCCCCGTATCGTCGGGGTCCGGGATGGCTGGGGGGCCTACCGGGACGGCCAATACCGCGGGGGCGGGGCCGAGACATGGGGGATTGCTATGACAAAGGGTTTGGGGGCCTGGCTTGGCCGTGGGCGCGGGGGCGTCCGGTCAATGGCCAGGAATGTGGGCTGGATGGCAGCCCTGCTTCCAGCCCTGCTGGCCGCCCAGCCCGCCGCGGCGCAGATCGGCAGCGAGCGCTACGCCTCCTTCGTGATGGACGGCCGCACCGGCCAGGCCCTCGGCGGCGCCAGCGCGGACGAGCCCCGCTACCCCGCTTCCCTCACCAAGATGATGACCCTCTACATGCTGTTCGAGGCGATGCGCGAGGGGCGCATCACCATGGCGAGCCGTATTTATATCAGCGAGGAGGCGAACAGCCGGCAGCCCTCCAAGCTCGGCGTGCCCCCCGGAATGACGATCCCGGTCGAGGTCGCGATCTACGCGCTGACCATGAAGTCGGCCAATGACGTCGCCACCGCCGTCGGCGAGGCGCTGGGCGGCACGGAGGAGCGATTCGGCCAGATGATGACGCAGAAGGCGCGTCAGCTCGGCATGACGAACACGACCTTCCGCAACGCCTCCGGCCTGCCCGACTTCAACCAGACGACGACGGCGCGCGACATGGCCACCCTCGGCCGCCGCCTCTACTTCGATTTTCCCGACCGCTGGCACTACTTCGGCAGCGCCGCGGTCCGCGCCGGCAACTACGCCTTCCGGAACCACAACCGCATGCTCGGCGAGTACGAGGGCGTGGACGGGGTGAAGACCGGCTTCATCAACGCTTCCGGCTTCAACAACGTCATCTCTGCCCAGCGCGGCGGCCAGCGGGTCTTCGTCTCGGTCTTCGGTGGCGCCTCCTGGGTGGAGCGCGACCGCCACGCCGCCATGCTGCTCGACGACGGCTTCTCCCGCCTGGGCGTGGCGCCCCCGGCCCGCATCCCCGATACCGGCCTGGTCATGGCCCGGGCGCCCTCCGTGCTCTCCCGCGCCCAGGCCGCGATGATCGCGGCGCCGGTCGCGCGCTCGAACATCCGCCAGGTCTCGCTGCGGCAGGTCCGCCCGGTCACCGAGGCCGCCGAGGTCCGTGGCCGCCGCGCCGGGGCCGCGGCGAAGCCGGTCGTGCAGCGGGGCACCCGGGCCGCGGCCGCCCGCACCCGCCGCGTGGTCGAGCAGGGCGATGGCGGCGGGCTGGTCCGCGTGGCCACCCCGGCCAAGCGCCGCAACACCCCCGCCGCCGCGGCCCCCCGCGCCAAGCGCGCCGGGCGCTGATCCCCCCGAAAGATCCCGCGTCGAGCCAAGGGGGCCGCAAGTCGGCCCCCTTCTTCGTTCAGGCCATGCCGCCGCGGGCCGAGACGGGCCAGAGGCACTCCACCCGCCCCTTCCGCACGCCGACATACCAGTCGTAGCGGTCCACCGTCGGGTCGCAATGGCCGGGCACCAGCCGTAGGCGCTCCCCCAGCTTCGGCCGCGCCCCGCCCTCGACAGTCAGCGCCCCGTGCTCGTCCGAGGCGCCGGTGTAGCGAACCCCCGGGCGCTCCCAGACGAGGGGCAGGCCCGAATCGATCGCCACCGCCTTGTGCCCGGCATCCAGCACCGCCATCCCGTCCCGCGGGGCGGACATCACCTGGGACAGCACGAAGAGGCTCTGCCGGAAGGCTGGCGGCTCGCCATTGGCCGCGTAGTCGGCATCCATGAAGGCGTAGGAACCCGCCTGGATCTCCGTCCAGAGCCCCTGTTCCAGCTCCAGCTCATAGGTCCCGGTGCCGGCGCCGCCGATGATGGGGCAGGGCAGGCCGCGCTGGGTGAGCTGCTCCACCGTGCGGCGCACGCCCTCGGCGGCCCCGGCGATGGCGGCGCGGCGCTCCTCGATGCCCCGCTTGTGCTGGGCGCTGCCGTGATAGGCCTGGAGCCCGCCGAAGATCAGGTTCGGGGAGGCCGCGATCCGCTCGGCCAGCGCGACCGCCTCGGGCCCGGGGGAGACGCCGCAGCGCCCGGCGCCGACATCGATCTCGACCAGCACCTCCATCCGGCGCCCGGCGGCCTCGGCCACGGCGGCGATCGTGTCGATGCCCGCGGCGTCGTCGGCGCAGACGGCGACCTTGGCGATGCCGGACAGGGCGGCGAGGCGGCGGAGCTTGCGGGGATCGACGACCTGGTTGGAGACGAGGATGTCGGGCACCCCGCCCCAGGCCAGCGCCTCGGCCTCGGCCACCTTCTGCACGCACTGGCCCACCGCGCCGCGCCGCATCTGCTGCTGCGCGATCACCGCGGACTTGTGGGTCTTGGCATGGGCCCGCAGCTTCGCGCCGGTGCCGGCGAGGCGGGCGGCCATGAGGTCGAGATTCGCCTCGAAGGCGTCGAGGTCGAGCAGGAGGGCGGGGGTGTCCACCTCCTCCTCGCGCATCCCGGGTTCGGCGGGTGGGGCTTGCAGCATTCCGGTGCTCCGTGGTCCCAGGACTTTTAGCCCGGGCCAGAGCGCCGCGTCAGGCCCGCGCGCCCGCCATGAAGCGCGGCACCACCCAGGCGCGCGCCCGCACCGGCCCGCGCCTGGTCTCGACGCGCAGGGGAATGAGCCGGTAGCACGGGCCCTCGTAGCGCCTCAGCGCCGCCATGGCGGCCGGGCCGGGGCGGATCAGCGCGCCTTCCACGGAACCCCCGGGGCGGCGGATGAGGGTAGGATACGGGGTGCCGCGGAAGGCGACCCGCGCGAAGCCGTGCAGGACAGCCGGTCGCGCGCGGCGCGGCAGCGAGGGATCGCCGGACCGGCGCGCGAGGATGCACCGGTCCAGCAGGGTGCCGTAGAGGAAGACGGGGCTCAGTGCCCCGCATTCTCCCCGGAGAAGTCGGGCGCCGCCAGCCCGCTGGCCTCGAGCTGCTTCGCGATCCCAGCCTTCAGCCGCTCCAGCCCTTCCTCGCTCTTCGCCTCGGCGCGGGCGACGAGCACGGCCTGGGTGTTGGAGGCCCGGAGCAGCCACCAGCCGTCATCCGTCAGCACGCGCACGCCGTCCACGTCCTGCACCTTCGCGCCCTCGGCGGCGAGGCGATCCTTCACCTCCCGCACGACGACGAACTTGCGGTCCTCGGCGCAGTCGAAGCGCAGCTCGGGGGTGTTGATCACCTTCGGCATGGCGTCGCGCACGGCGGAGAGCGTCTCGCTCATCCGCGCCACGATGCCGAGCAGGCGCACGGCGGAGTAGGGGGCGTCGTCGAAGCCGTACCACTTGTCGGCGAAGAAGATGTGGCCGGACATCTCGCCCGCCAGCGGCGCGCCGGTCTCCGCCATCTTCGACTTGATGAGGGAGTGGCCCGTCTTCCACATCAGCGGCGTGCCGCCGGCCTTGGCCACCTCGTCGAACAGCACCTGGCTCGCCTTCACGTCGGCGATGATCGTGCCGCCGGGCTTGCTCTTCAGCACGTCGCGCGCGAGCACGACGAGGAGCTGGTCGCCGAAGAAGATGTTGCCCTTGTCGTCCACCACGCCGATGCGGTCCGCATCGCCGTCGAAGGCGATGCCGAGATCAGCACCCTGCTTCGCCACCTCGGCGATGATCTGCTCGAGGTTCTTCGCCACCGTCGGGTCGGGATGGTGGGCGGGGAAGTTGCCGTCGATCTCTCCGTTGATGACGGTGTGCTCGCCCGGAAGCCTCGCCGCGAGCATCTTGGTGATCTCGGCGCCCGAGCCGTTGCCGGGATCCCACACCACCTTCAGCTTGCGGTCGCCGCCGTCATAGTCCTGCAGGACGCGGGCGACATACTGCTCGGAGATGTCCTCCTGGCGGGAGGAGCCCTGGGCTTCCTCCACCACGTCGCCCTCGGCCGCCATCTTGCCGAGGTTCTGGATGTCGGCGCCGAAGAAGGGCTTCTTGCCGATCATCGACTTGAAGCCGTTGTAGTCCGGCGGGTTGTGGCTGCCCGTCACCATCACGGCGCCGTCGGTGCCGAAGTGGTAGGCGGCGAAGTAGAGCATCGGCGTCGGCGCGCAGCCGATGCGGATCACCTCCATGCCCGAGGCCATGAGGCCGGCGACCAGCCGCTCCTCCAGCATCGGGGAGGAAAGGCGGCCGTCATAGCCCACCGCCACCTTCGCCCCGCCCTTGCGCGAGACGATCGAGCCGAACACCCGGCCGATGGCGAAGGCGTCCTCCCCCGAGAGGGTTTTCCCGACGACGCCGCGGATGTCGTACTCGCGCAGGCTCGTCGGGTCGAAGCGGTGGCTGAAGCTCGGCATCGCGGTTTCTCTCACGGTCGTCCGATGGACAGGTACTGGAACCCGGCCTCGCGGAAGGCCTGGGGGTCCCAGGCATTGCGGAGGTCGAGGACGGTGTTGCCGGCCATGGCGGCGCGGAGCCGCTCGGGGGCCAGGGCGCGGAACTCGTTCCACTCGGTCAGCAGCACGAGGGCGTCCGCCCCCTCCACCGCGTCGAGCGCGGAGCCGGCGAAGTGGGTGGCGGCCGGCATGAGCTGGCGCGCATGGCCGGGCTGGGGGTCGTAGGCGCGGATGGTGGCGCCGGCGGCCGCGAGCTTGGGCACCACCACCAGCGAGGGCGCGTCGCGCATGTCGTCCGTCTCGGGCTTGAAGGTCAGGCCGAGCACCGCGATCGTCCTGCCCGCGACCGAGCCGCCCATGGCCGCGATCACCCGGTCCGCCATGGCTTCCTTGCGGGCCTCGTTGGCCGCGATGGTGGTCTCGACGATGGTGGCCGGCGCGCCCAGCTCCTGCGCGGTGCGGGCCAGGGCGAGCGTGTCCTTGGGGAAGCAGGAGCCGCCATAGCCCGGGCCGGCATGGAGGAACTTGCGGCCGATCCGGCCATCGAGCCCCATGCCGCGGGCGACGTCGTGCACGTTCGCGCCCGCCTTCTCGCATAGGTCGGCCATCTGGTTGATGAAGGTGATCTTCACCGCGAGGAAGGCGTTGGCGGCGTACTTGATCAGCTCGGCCGTCTCGAGGCCGGTCTGCACGATCGGCGTCTCGATGAGGTAGAGCGGGCGGTAGAGGCGGCGCAGCACGGTGAAGGCCCGCTCGCTCTCGGCGCCGATCACCA
>NZ_JACIJD010000011.1 GCF_014199205.1 Muricoccus pecuniae
CTGCAGAAGCACTACCACCGCGCCGAGCACTGGGTGGTGGTCAACGGCACCGCCATCGTCGAGAGGGACGCCGAGCGCATCCTGCTGCGCGAGAACGAGAGCGTCTACCTGCCGCTGGGCTCGGTCCACCGCCTGGAGAACCCAGGCATGATCCCGCTGACCCTCATCGAGGTCCAGTCCGGCGCCTATCTCGGCGAGGACGACATCGTCCGCTTCGAGGATACCTACGGGAGAACGTGAGGGCCGGAGGCCGGGGGACCGTTAGCCCCCGGCCTTTTCAGCTTCGGGCCTTTTCAGCTTCGGGCCTTCTCCGCTTCGGGCTTTTTCCGCTTCACTGGGGGGCATCATGGACACCCCAGCCCGCACCATCCCGCAGAGCCCCCGCGCCGAGGCCACGCGCCGGCGCATCCTCGACGCCGCGCTGACCGAGTTTGCCGCGCACGGCCTGGCCGGCGCGCGGGTGGACGAGATCGCGGCGCGCGCGGGCGCCAACAAGCGGATGCTCTACGCCTATTTCGGCAACAAGGAGGAGCTGTGGGTGGCGGTGCTGGAGGCCGCCTATGCCCATAAGCGCGCGGAGGAGCGGGCGCTTCAGGTGGACGGCCTGCCCCCCGCCGAGGCGATGGCGCGGCTGGTGCGCTTCAACCTGCGCTATACGGCCCGCCACCCCGAATTCGTGGCCCTGCTGAACCAGGAGAACCTGCACCGCGCCGCCTATCTCGCGCGCAGCGAGAGCGTGCCCGCCCTTTACTCACCTTTGCTGGACACGCTGCGCGAGGTGCTCAGGCGGGGCGCGGAGGAGGGGGCGTTCCGCCAGGGGGTGGACCCCGTGCAGGCCTATATCACCCTCGTCTCGCTCGGGCATTTCTACGTCTCGAACATGCACACCCTCTCCGCGATCTTCGGGGCCGGGCTGGACACCGAGGCGGCGATCGAGGTGCGGGAGACCCATGCGGTGGAGGTGGTGCTCGGCTGGCTTCGCCCTTGACGGGACCTCCCCGGGGGCGCTTAGGTAACCGCACAGTTACCTAAACGATGTCCGGGGAGGAACGCGCGAATGGCGCAGCGGCGTATCGGCCTGATCATGCACGGCGTGACCGGCCGCATGGGCATGAACCAGCACCTCATCCGCTCGATCGCGGCGATCCGGAAGGAGGGGGGCGTGCCCCTGCCGAACGGGGACCGGATCATGCCGGACCCGATCATCGTCGGGCGCAACAGGGAGAAGCTGGAGGCGCTGGCCAGGGCGCACGGGATCGAGCGCGTAGGAACCGACCTCGACGCCGCCCTCAGGGATCCCGAGGACACGATCTTCTTCGACGCCGCGACGACGCAGATGCGCGCGGCGCTCATCAGGAAGGCGATCGGCGCCGGCAAGCATATCTACTGCGAGAAGCCGACGGCGGAGAACCTGGAGGACGCGCTGGATCTCGTGCGCGTGGCGAAGGCCGCCGGCATCAAGCACGGGGTGGTGCAGGACAAGCTCTTCCTGCCGGGCCTGCGCAAGATGAAGATGGTGATCGACAGCGGCTTCCTCGGCCGCATCCTCTCCGTGCGCGGCGAGTTCGGCTACTGGGTCTTCGAGGGCGACCTGCAGCCCACCCAGCGCCCGAGCTGGAACTACAAGAAGAACGAGGGCGGCGGCATCATCCTCGATATGCTCTGCCACTGGCGCTACGTGCTGGACAACACCTTCGGCGAGACGAAGTCCGTCTCCTGCCTCGGCGCCACGCACATCCCCGTGCGCTACGACGAGCAGAACAAGCCCTACGACGCCGATACGGACGACGCGGCCTACGCCACCTTTGAGCTGGAGGGCGGCATCGTCGCGCAGATCAACTCCTCCTGGACGACGCGCGTGCGGCGCGACGACCTCGTGACCTTCCACGTGGACGGCACGCACGGCTCCGCCGTCTGCGGCCTGACGGATTGCTGGACGCAGTCCCGCGTGAACACGCCCAAGCCGGTGTGGAACCCCGATGTGCCGCAGACCATCGACTTCTTCGAGGGCTGGCAGAAGGTGCCGGACACCCAGCCCTATCCGAACGGCTTCCGCGTGCAGTGGGAGGAGTTCCTGAAATACGTGGCCGGCGAGCGCGCGGACTACCCGTGGGACCTGATGGCGGGCGCGAAGGGCGTGCAGCTCGCCGAGGCCGGGCTGAGGTCCTGGGCCGAGCGCCGCTGGATCGACCTGCCGAAGCTGGAGGCCTGAGCATGGCCAGCATCACCCTGCCCACCGCCTCGGGCGCGCTGGAGACCTACACCACCGGCGCGCCGGGAAGCTTCGCCGTCGCGAAGCCGCCCTATCCCCGCGTGGCCTATGCCGCCGCGCATGTCGTGGCCGATCCGCTGGCCGAGCAGGACCCCTGGCTGGACGTGCGCGTGGACTGGGACCGCACCATCGCCTTCCGCCGCCATCTCTGGTCGCTCGGCCTGGGGGTCGCGGAGGCGATGGACACGGCCCAGCGCGGCATGGGCCTGGACTGGACCGGGGCGCAGGAGCTGATCCGCCGCTCCCTCGACGCGGCCCGCGACTTCCCGAACGCCTTCATCGCGAGCGGCGCCGGGACGGACCACCTGACGCCCGGGCCGGAGGTGACGGTGGACGACGTCATCCGCGCCTATGAGGAGCAGTGCGAGGCGGTGGAGGGGATGGGCGGCCGCATCATCCTCATGGCCTCCCGCGCCCTGGCCAAGGCGGCGAAGTCGCCGGAGGACTATGTGCGCGTCTATGACCGCGTGCTCTCCGGCGTGCGGCAGCCCGTCATCATCCACTGGCTCGGGGAGATGTTCGATCCCGCGCTGGAAGGCTACTGGGGCCATCACGACCACATGGCGGCGATGGAGGTGGCGCTCGACGTCATCGCGGGCCATGCCGACAAGGTCGATGGCGTGAAAATCTCGCTGCTGGACGACAGGAAGGAGATCTCGATGCGCCGCCGCCTGCCGAAGGGCGTGCGGATGTATACGGGCGACGACTTCAACTATGCCGAGCTGATCGCGGGCGATGCGGAAGGCCACTCGGACGCGCTGCTGGGCATCTTCGACCCCATCGCGCCGGCGGTGGGCGGGGCGCTGGCCGCGCTGTCGCGCAACGACCTCTCCACCTTCCACGAGATCCTGGCGCCGACCGTCCCGCTGTCGCGCCACATCTTCAAGGCGCCCACCCGCTTCTACAAGACCGGCGTGGTGTTCATGGCCTGGCTGAACGGGCACCAGGACCATTTCGTCATGGTGGGCGGGCAGCAATCCACGCGTTCCATACAGCACTTCTCCGAGCTGTTCCGGCTGGCCGACAGGGCGGGGCTGCTCTCCGATCCCGAGCGCGCGGTATCGCGGATGCGGACGCTCCTCGCCCTGCACGGGGTGGCGTGATGGGAGTGCCCGGTCCTCTCTCCCTCAACACCGTCACGGTGAAGGAGCGCTGGGGGCTGCGCGAGTGCATCGAGGGATGCGCGCGCCACGGCATCCCCGGCATCTCCCCCTGGCGCGACGTGCTGCAGGGCATGGGGGTGGAGGCGGCCGCGCGCGCGATCCGCGATGCGGGCCTCTCCGTCTCCGGCCTCTGCCGCGGGGGCATGTTCCCGGCCGCCGACGCCGGGGGCCGCGCCGCCGCGATCGAGGACAACCGCCGCGCCATCGCCGAGGCGCATGCGATCGGCGCGGCCTGCCTCGTCATGGTCTGCGGCGGTCTGCCGCCGGGATCGAAGGACCTGGAAGGCGCCCGCGCCATGGTGCGGGACGGGCTGCACGCCATCATGGAGGAGGCGCGCGCGGCGGGGGTGACGATCGCGCTGGAGCCGCTGCATCCCATGACCTGCGCCGACCGCAGCGTTCTCTCCACCCTGGGACAGGCGCTCGATCTCTGCGACGAGCTGGGCGAGGGCAGCGGCGTCGCGCTGGATGTCTACCATGTCTGGTGGGACCCGGCGCTGCGCGCGCAGCTCGCCCGCGCGGGCCGGCGCATCGCGGCCTTCCATGTCTGCGACTGGCTCGTTCCCACCACGGACACGGTCTTCGACCGCGGCCTGCCGGGCGAGGGGGTGATCGACATCCCGGGCATCCGCGCCATGGTCGAGGCGGGCGGCTATCGCGGCCATACGGAGGTGGAGATCCTCTCCCGCCGCTGGTGGGCCGCCGATCCCGACGACGTGCTGCAAGAGATCAAGCGGAGACACGCCACCGCCTGCTAGCGTCAGAGAAAGAACACGGAGGAACAGGCAAGAATGAGCATCAGCCGGCGTTATCTTCTCGGCGGCGCCGCGGCCCTGGTCGCGGCGCCCGCTCTCGCGCAGGGCTGGACGCCCACGCGACCCATCCGCTTCGTCGTTCCCTTCGCCGCCGGCGGCGCCACGGACGTGGTGGCCCGCGTGCTGGCCGAGCGCATGGGCGAGCGCCTGGGCCAGCCCGTGGTGGTGGAGAACCGCGCGGGCTCCGGCGGCAATCTCGGCATGGAGAATGTGGTGCGCTCGCCCGCGGACGGCAGCACCATCGTGATGGGCACCACGGGCACGCTGACGATCAACCAGCATCTCTACGGCAGCATGGGCTTCGATCCCGTGAAGGACCTCGCGCCCGTCGGCATGGCCTTCGCCACCGACCACGTGCTCATCGTTGGCGAGAAGGTGCCCGCCCGCACCGCGGGGGAGTTCCTCGCCTGGCTGCGCGCCAATCCGGGCAAGGCGAGCTTCGGCTCCGCGGGCTCCGGCTCCTCCACCCACATGGTCGCGGAGCTGTTCCGCGCGGCGGCGAAGGTGGAGGTGCAGCACATCCCCTATCGCGGCAGCGCGCCGGCGCTGAACGACACGGTGGCGGGCAACGTGCAGTTCATGCTGGACCAGCTCCCCTCCGCCATCGGCATGATCCAGGGCGGCAAGGTGCGGGCGCTGGCCACCACCGGGCCGCGCCGGACATCGCAGCTGCCCGATGTGCCGACGATGCGCGAGATCGGCCTGCCGGATGCCGAGGCCTCCTCCTGGGGCGCGGTGATGGCGCCGGCCGGCACGCCCGCCCCCGTGATCGCGGCGCTCAGCGCCGTGCTGCGCGAGGCGCTGGCGGATCCGAAGATCCAGGAGCGCCTGCTGGCCGCGGGCGCCGACGCCGTCTCCTCCACGCCGGAGGAGCTGCAGGCGAAGATCGCGCAGGAGGTGGGGACCTGGGGCCGCGTGGTGCGCGAGGCGAAAATCACGGTGAACTAGCGCGCGTAGTCCCCGATCCCGCGCCGGACGGCATCCTCCCGCCCGGCGCGCGTCACCTCCCAGAGCGGGTTGTCCACCGCCAGGCGCTGCCCGCCGTCGCGCTGCACCGGCCGGATCACCGCCGTGCCGGAGCCGCGCGCCTCCGTGCCGAAGAGGGAGAGCGGCAGGCGGACATAGATGCCCTTGTCGAAGGAGCCCTCGCCGAAGCGGGCGAAGGGGACATTGGTGAAGGTGGCGAAGCCGCCCACCTCGATGCCGCTGTCGAAGCGGCGCCCCATCTCGATCGTCGTGCCCCAGTCGCCCGCGAGATAGCGCCCGGCGCGCAGGACGCCGTAGAGGTTCCACACGGGCAGGTCGGCGTAGAGGGAGAGGTGGCCCGTCGCCACGCCGTAGTCGCGGAAGCCGAACTTCCCGCCCGTGCCGCGCTGCTGCACGAGGTTGAGGTCCAGCCCCAGCGCGAAGCCGCGCCCCGCCGGGCGCCACAGCACCTCCGAGGACAGGCCGCCGAACATCGGCTCCAGCAGCCCCGCCGTCGCGCGGGCGAAGACGTCGGGCGCGAGATTCCACACGCGCTCGCCGTAGAGGGCGGGGATCGAGGTCTTTCCCTCCCGGGCATAGAGGGCGTAGTCGCTGCGAACGCGCGGGAGCTGGCTGTCCGAGGGCAGGCCGCGGTCGAGATTGCCGAACACCGCCTGCTGCACCGCCCCCGCCGCGCTGAAGCCGCTCCCGAACTCCACCCGCGCCCCGGCCGCCACGGCGCCCTGGTAGCGCAGCGTGCGGGAGGGATCGCCGAGCTGGAGGTTCAGCCGGGGCTCCAGCAGCAGGTCCCAGTCGGGGCCGGGCTCGCGATGGGCATCCGGCCAGGGGGCGCCCTCGGCGGGGTGCAGGGCAGTGGCGGCCCAGGCCTCCTCGGCACTTCCCCAGGGAGAGGCGGCGGCCTCCAGCGCCGGGCGGGACAGGGTGGTGGCCGCGATCTCGGCGCCTGCCGACCACCAGGAGAGGCGGATCACCTCCACCTCGGGCGGCAGGATGCCGTTCACGGCGCGCAGCACGCGGGAGGCGGTGCCGGGGAGGGTGCGCTGGTTGCCCTCGGAGACCGCGATCCGCGCCTCCACGCCGCGCTCCTCATAGGCGAGGGGGCGGAAGCCGGCCTCCCGCAGGGCGGCGAAGGCGGCCCGCGCGCGCTCGTCCGGGTCGCCTCCGCCGCGGCGCGCGGGCATCGCCGGCACGGGGCGGAGCGGCGGGGCGGCGGGCGGGCTCGCCGGGTCCATGCGGAGGGAGAGGCGCACCAGCAGGTCCGTGCCGTGGAGGAAGCCGATCCCGGCATCGAGGTGCTCGCCCGACCATTGCAGGCCGAGATTGACGGGGCTGCGCGCCTCGCCCCGCAGCGGGCCGCGGCGCACGGGGTAGCCGCCGCGCTCGTCCCGCAGCGCATCGCCCGACCACTCGGCCTTGGCGCGCAGCCCGTCCAGCTCGCCCCAGGGCGTGTCCAGCCGGGGCAGGCTGTATTCCACCCCGCCGAAGGGGGCCACCCTCTCGCCCCGGAAGAAGTCCAGCCGCAGCGTGCCGCCCCGGCCCACCTCGCGAGGGCGCACGCTGAACTCCTCGGCGAGTTCCGTCAGCGGGTTCCCGAGGTCGCCCCGCGTGCCCAGCCGCCCGAAGCCGAGGCCGAAGGAGACGTCCAGCGGCCCCCAGCGGCGGGAGGCGACGAGGTACTCGCCGGCATAGATGCCGGTGCCGATCACGTCCTGCAGCCCGAGGGCGAGCGCCGGGTTCCACTTCCCCTCCTCCAGCAGCCGGAGCTTCACGTCGAAGGCGCGGTCGGTGGTCGTGCCGCGGCCGGTGGTGGCGTTCAGCCGCTCGCTCAAGCGGAAGGTGGTCTCCAGGAAGGGCAGGGCCTGGAAGTTGACGAACCAGAAGCGCCGCTGGTGCCGGAGGGAGCCGCCGGCCTCCAGCGTTCCGTCCTCGCGGAAGCGGGCGTTGCGCGTCTCCATCAGCCCGATGCCGCCGAAATCGCCGCCCGTGGCCGGAACCTCCTCGGCGCGGGCCGGGAGGGAGAGGAGCAGCAGCAGGGCGAGCCGGGCGGCGCGCAGCATGGGGCGTGTTAACGATGCTCTCGACTTCGTGAGGCCAATGGGCATGACGGCCGCGCGAAGGCAAGGCGAAAGAGACTACCGATGCGCGAGAGGATCGGGATGGGCACCCGCGCAACACGCCCGTGGGAGCAGGGGTGGGCTTAGTGACCCCCCGCATCATCCGCGCCGGATGGGTCGGCCCCCTCGGCCCGGTCCCGCCGTGCCAACCAGGGGACGGCCGCCCATGAGAAAGGGCACGGCGGGGATGCCCGCCATGCCCTCACTACTCTCTCCGTCCCCGGTTTCTCGCGGGGAGAGGATGCCGTCAGCCGTGGGTCTTGTGGCCCGGCCGGTTGTTCGCGGTCTTATTGGAACCCGCCCCGCCGATGCTGTGCTGGTTGTCCCCCTTGTCGCCCGAGCCGGGGAAGCTGCCCGGCCCCGTGGAGGTGCCGCTCTCGTTGCTGACGCTGCCCTGCCCGGACCCCAACTCTTCCGCCCGCCGGTCCGCCTTCTTCGCTGTCGTCATCGCCCGTTTCCCTTCCCGTCGGGGTTTCCCAGTGCAGAACGCTGGGAGGGTGCCGATGGTTCTGCAGGAGCTTTCCTTCCCGCACCGCCGGACCGCCGCCCGGCCGGAGCCCGGGAAAAGCGCGGTGGACACCCGTGGGGCGCGCCCCCAGGATCGGGGGCCATGACCTTCTCCCTTCTCGGCCGCTGCGCGCGACCGACCCGGACCGCGCGAGCGGCGGGGCCTCCGGCTCCGTTCCGGCCCCGCGCAAGGAGCGGGGCAGGGAGCCGGGCGTGGAACCGGGCCTGGGGAGTGCCGCATGAAGCGCCGCGAGATCGCCACGGGGTTGGGCGCCGCCACCCTCGCCGCCGGAGCCGCCATGGCCCAGAGCCCTCTCTCCCGCGCCACGCCGCCGCCGATGATCGGCGCCATCACCGAGGTGCCCGGCATCAAGGTGGGCCACTTCACCGATAGCAGGCGCCCCACGGGCTGCACCGTGATCCTCACGGAGGAGGGCGCGACGGCGGGGGTGGATGTCCGCGGCGCCGCCCCGGGCACGCGGGAGACCGACCTGCTCAACCCCGCCAACCTCGTGGAGAAGGTCCATGCGGTCCTGCTCTCCGGCGGCTCCGCCTTCGGGCTGGAGGCGGCGACGGGGGTGGTGCGCTGGCTGGAGGAGAAGGGCATCGGCTACCCCGCCGGCCCGGCGCGCGTGCCCATCGTGCCCGCCGCGATCCTCTTCGACCTCGGCCTCGGCGACCACCGCATCCGCCCCGACGCCGCCGCCGGCCACGCCGCCTGCGAGGCCGCCTCCGCCGAGGCCCCCGCCGAGGGCAGTGTCGGCGCCGGCACGGGGGCGACCGTGGGCAAGCTCTTCGGCATGGCGCGCGCGATGAAGGGCGGCATCGGCACCGCCTCGGTGCGGGTGGGCGCCATCACCGTGGGCGCGATCGTTGCCGTGAACGCGGTGGGCGACGTGATCGACCCCGCGACGGGCGAGGTGATGGCCGGCGCGCGGGACGCGGAGGGCCGCCGCCCCTTCGGCGCCACCGCCGGCATCCTGCGCGGCGAGTTGCCGCCGCCGATGCAGGCGGGCATGGCGACGACCATCGGCGTGGTGGCGACGGACGCGACGCTCACCAAGGCGCAGTGCGGCCGCCTGGCCGGCGCGGCGCATGACGGGCTGGCCCGCACGATCGACCCCATCCACACCATGTCGGACGGCGACACGGTCTTCGCACTGGCGACGGGCAAGAGCGGATTGCCCGGGAACATGATGGCGCTGGGCGCGGTAGTGCCGCATGTGATGGCGGCGGCGGTGCTGCGCGCGGTGCGCGCGGCCAAGGCGGTGGGCGGGAGCCCGCCGGGAATGTCGGAGCTGCGGTGAAAAGGGCCGGGGTTCCTCCCCGGCCCGGTTCGGCTCACATCTTTTTCGTGAGCTTCTGCGCGATCTCGAACATCTCCTCCGGCGCGTAGTCCGGCGTGAAGGCGGAGGGGACGCCGGTGAGCTGGTGGATCTTGCCGCCCTCGGGCATGCCGTCCACCACCGTCAGCTCGCCCGGCGGGTCGCCGGGAAGGGCGCTCTCGCCGTGGTTCCAGATGCCGGCGATCTCCTTGTAGTCCTGCGGGCTCCATGTGTAGAGGCGGCGGTGCGAGCCCTCGTCGAGGTACTTCTGGCACTCCGGGATCTTGCCCAGCGGGATGTTCGGCGTCGGCAGGAACTTCTCCAGCTCCACGCCCGTGATCTGCTTCAGCGCCAGCGCATAGGCATGCGCGTGGACGGAGCCACGCACGAGGAGGTAGCCGCAGACCTCGCGCCCCGTGGGATCGGACAGGCTCTCATAGACGCGCAGCTTGTGCAGTCGCGCGCCGCATTCCAGGTGGAAGTTGTGCAGGAGGTCCACGACGACGTTGCCCGTCGTCGTCACCATGTCCGCGTTCCAGGACATGGAGTTGCTGTTCACCGGCGTGCTGCCGCCGCCGTGCGAGGCGAAGGAGGCGAAGGAGCGGATGTCCTTCATCGCCTCGAAGGGCGCGCCGGAGATGTCGCCGCCGTCGCCGGAATCGGCGCCCGGCTTGTCCGGCCCGTTGGCGAGCATGGCGACGCCGTTGCTCACCAGCTCCACATGGCCCAGCTCCTCCGCCGTGATGCTGGCGACGAGGCTGTAGAAGGGGCGCAGCTTGTCCTTGCTGCGGAAGTTGAAGCTCTGGAACATGTAGTTCCCGAGCGTGGACATCTCGCCGTACTTGCCGCCCAGCAATTCCTGGAGCGCGGCGGCGGCGTTGGGGTCTTTCCTCTTCGGGGCAGGCAGCTCGGCCTGCAGCTTGTCGACACGCATAAACATAGGCGAATCTCCGCGAGGGGTGCGCGCCTCAAACGGCAGCCCCGGCCGGAGGTTATGGGCGTCACGGACTCGTGCGCCCCTCGTTGCGGCCTCAGCCGGTGACGGAGCCCGGCTCGCAATTCCCGCCGCAGACGAGCACGCCCACCCGCGCCCCCGCGGGCGGCACCCAGGCGCCGGAGAGGAGCGCGGCCAGCGCCGCCGCCCCGCCGGGCTCCGCCACCACGCGGCAGGCGGACCAGAGGCGGCGCTGCGCGTCGCGGATCGCCTCGTCCGTCACGAGCACGGATTCGCGGATCTCCCGCCGCGCCAGCTCGAACATGAGCGAGCCCACGCGCCGCGCGCCGAGGCTGTCGGCCGCCAGCCCGCCCACCGGCGCGTCCACCGGCATACCGGCGCGCAGGGCCGTGTGCAGCGTGGGGCAGCCCTCGGGCTCCACCGCCACCACCT
This sequence comes from Muricoccus pecuniae, assembly GCF_014199205.1. GTDB lineage: Bacteria > Pseudomonadota > Alphaproteobacteria > Acetobacterales > Acetobacteraceae > Roseomonas > Roseomonas pecuniae. The sequence goes on from NZ_JACIJD010000011.1 coordinate 10,571, forward strand.
CGGTCCCGGTGCCGGCGAACCAGGCGGCGGTGCCGCCGATCAGCCCGCCGCCGCCCACGGCCACGAGCACATGGGTCAGGCCGGGCAGGTCGGCTTCCAGTTCGCGCGCGGCCGTGCCCTGGCCGGCCAGGACCTCCGGCTGGTCATAGGCGTGGACGGAGGCGGCGCCCGTCTCCGCGCGCCGGGCCTCGCTGGCGGCGAAGGCCTCGGCATAGGTCGCGCCGCCCTGCACCACCACCGCCCCCGCTTCCCGGATGCGCGCGACCTTGGAGGGGGCGGCGATGGCGGGGACGTAGATCTCCGCCGGGATGCCGAGCGCGCCCGCCGCATGCGCCACCGCCGCGCCATGATTGCCGCCCGAGGCCGCGATCACCCCCGCCGCCGCGGCCGGGGATTGCAGCAGGGCGTTGAAGGCGCCGCGCGCCTTGAAGGAGCCGCTGACCTGCATTGTCTCCAGCTTCAGCGCCGCCCCGCAGGGGGCGCCGAGCGCCTCGGCGGGCAGGTGCAGCACCGGCGTGCGCCGGATATGGGGGGCGATCCGGGCGGCGGCGGCCTCGATTTCGGCGCGTGTGGTCATCGGCTTGGGATGGGGCAGGGCGGGGCACCTGTCCAGGCCCGGCGGCCGGGGCGGTTTTTGAGACGCGCGGGACCCTCCCCGCTTCCGCCCCCGCCGGATTTCTGCCACCTTTCGCCTTCTGTCCGGGGTGTCCTTATCCAGCCATGCTGCAACACGGCAGTTGTGCCGCGCGGGACGGGGCCGGGGTGCTCCTTCTCGGCCCGCCCGGCGCCGGCAAGTCCGACCTCCTCCTGCGCCTCACGGGCGAGGGGTGGAGTCTCGTCGCCGACGACCAGGTGTTGCTGCGCGCGGAGGGCGAGGCCCTTCTCGCCGCCGCGCCCGAGTCCCTGCGCGGCATGATGGAGCTGCGCGGGATCGGGCTGATGGCGGGGCTGGCTGCCGTGCCCGAGGCCCGGCTCGCCCTCGTCGTCGATTGCGTGGCGCCGGGGGAGGTGCCGCGCCTGCCCGAGCCCGCCCGCTTCGAGGCGCTCGGCCTCCCTCTGCCGCGCATCGCCCTGCACGCGCGGGAGGCCTCCGCCCCGCGCAAGCTCTCCCTCGCGCTGGACGCGCTGGCCGGGCGCATCGCCTGCCGCGCGGGCGCGCTGGAAGCCGTGCCCTGAGCGCCGCTTTCCATGATGGCGGGCCACGCCCCGTGGTGGTGGTCACCGGCATGTCGGGGGCCGGCAAGTCCTCTGCCCTGCGCGTGCTGGAGGATCTCGGCCACGAGACGGTGGACAACCCGCCTCTCGCGGTGCTCGGAGAATTGATTACCGGCCCCGGCGTGGGCCCGCTCGCCATCGGGGTGGACACGCGCACGCGCGGCTTCGACCCCACCGCCCTGCTCGCCGGGCTCGACGCGCTCCGCGCCCGCCGCGCCGCCGCGCCCGAGATCGTCTTCGTGGACGCCGCGGAGGATGTGCTGCTGCGCCGCTTCTCCGAGACGCGCAGGCGCCACCCGCTGGCCCCGGCGGGGATGCCGGGCGGCGGCGTGGCGGACGGCATCGCGCGGGAGGAGCTGGCCCTAGCCCCGCTCCGGGAGGCGGCGGACTGGGTGATCGACACCTCCGTCCTGCCCCTGCCCGAGCTGCGCCGGATGCTGGAGCGGCGCTACGGCCCGGCCGGGCTGGCGGGGATGTCGGTGACGGTGCAGTCCTTCGGCTATCCGCGCGGCCTGCCGCGGGAGGCCGATCTCGTGCTGGACCTCCGCTTCCTGCGCAACCCGCATTATGACCCCGCCCTGCGCCCGATGACGGGCCGGGACGCCCCTGTCGCGGCCTTCATCGAGGGGGACCCGGAATGGGGCCCATTCTGGGCGCGCATGACGGCGCTGCTGGACCCGCTCTTGCCGGCCTATGAAACGGGGGGCAAGAAGTACCTCACCGTCGCGCTCGGCTGCACGGGCGGCAAGCACCGCTCGGTTCTCGCGGCGGAGCGCCTCGCCCGGCACATCGCCGGGAAGGGCTGGCCGGTGGAGCTGTCCCACCGGGAGCTCTCGATAAGGGAGTCCCTGCCGGGCGCCCGACTCCAAGCGACCCCCTCCGCACCCCATATCGGCTCCCCGAGCATGAACGAACCGCCTCCGGCCACGCCCCGCGCGGCCCATGCCCTCTCTCCTGACAACCCAGCCGAGACCCGCCCCTGGCGGGCGGCGCTGCCGGACCACCGATGATCGGATTCGTCCTCGTTACCCATGGGCGCCTGGCCGAGGAGCTTCGCCTCGCCATGGAGCATGTGATGGGTCCGCAGAAGCATGTGTCGACCATCTGCATCGGCCCCGAGGACGACCTCGAGGGCCGGCGCGGCGACATCCGCGCGGCGGTCGCGCAGGTGGACCAGGGCGACGGGGTGGTGGTGCTGACCGACATGTTCGGCGGCACGCCCTCCAACCTCGCCGCCTCCATCAAGACCTGCGTGCCGGAGGCCTGCTGCGGGCGGCAGGTGGAGGTGATCGCGGGGGTGAACCTGCCGCTGCTCATCAAGCTCGCCCGCGTGCGCGGCACGGAGCCCCTGGCCGAGGCAGTGAGCCATGCCGTGGATGCCGGGCGGAAATACATGGCCACCGCCGGCGAACTGCGCGGCGACAACGGGACGAACGGGGGAAGCAGGCGATGAGCTACAAGGGAGCGGAGCTGACGATGGGCGGGAAACCGGAGGGCGCGCCGCTGCCGCTGCGCCGCAGCATCCTCATCCGCAACCAGCGCGGGCTGCACGCGCGCGCCGCGGCCAAGCTGGTGACGCTGGCCGAGAAGCACTGCTCCGCCCTCAGCGTCACGCATGATGGCCAGACCGTGCCCGCCTGCTCCATCATGGGGCTGATGATGCTCGGCGCCGGCAAGGGCGCGACCGTGGTCCTCGAGGCCGAGGGCTGGGACGCGCGCGAGGCGCTGGACGAGGTGGCCGCCCTGATCGAGGCCGGCTTCCACGAGGAATAGGACCCGCCCGCCCGGCGGGCCCTGATACCGCCGGCACGGTGCCGGCAGGAGCGGATCCATGAAGACGGAGGCGCCCGGCTCACCCCGCGCCGCGGATGGCAAGTCCGCCGAGGTAAGTTCCGGCAAGTCCGCCGGGGCGGGCCCGGGCAAGTCCGCTGGTCAGGCGGGTTCCGGCAAGGCTGCCCAGGGCGCGGGCGGTAAGCCCGCCGAAGTAGGCTCCAGCAAGCCTGCCGAAGTAAGTTCCGGCAAGCCCGCCGAGGACGGTTCCGGCAGGCCGGGCGCGGGCAAGGCGGCGCCATCGGGCAAGGCTGCCCCCCCGGGTGGGGGCAAGTCCGCCGACTCCGGCGCGATTAAGTCGGGCGATCCGGGCGCGGGCAAGGCAGGGGATTCGCGCAAGGGTGGTCGCCGCGGGCGCGAGCTGTCCATCAAGGGCATCCCCATCTCCCCCGGCGTCGCCATCGGCCCGATCTTCGACACGGATGCCGCCCCCGCCGCCACGCCCCGCCGCTCGATCACCGCGGCCGGGGTGGAGGAGGAGCGCGCGAGGCTGGCCGCGGCCGTCGCCGCCTCCCGCAAGCAGGTGAGCAAGCTGAAGGCGCGGCTCGCCATCCTGCCGGAGGAGGCGCAGGAGGAGCTGGAGCCGCTGCTTGATGCCTACTCGATGATGCTGGGCGAGAGCCGCCTCATCCGCGGCGCCCGCAAGCGCATCGAGGCGGAGCTTCTCTCGGCCGAGACGGCGGTGGAGGACGAGGCGGAGGCGATCGCGGGCGCGATCCTGGCGGCCAAGGACGACGACAAGGCCGGGCTCCGCCGACGCGCCGGCGAGGTGCACGAGATCGCTCGCCGCCTGACGCGCAACCTCACCCAGTCCGGCTTCCGCTCTTTCAAGGACGTGCCTGAGGGCTCGATCCTCGTGGCCGAGGAGCTGACCCCGGCCGATGCCGCGCTGCTCGACCCCTCCCGCATCGCCGGCGTGGCGACGGAGGAAGGGGGGGCGGACGGACACACGGCGATCATGCTGCGGGCTCTGGGCATTCCCAGCGTGCTCGGCCTGCCCGGCCTGACCAACGCCTTCTCCCGCGGGGACGAGGCGGTGCTGGACGGCGGCACCGGCACCATCGTGCTGCGCCCGGGCAAGGAGGCCCTGGCCACCGGGCGCAGCTCCATCGCGGCCTATGCGAAGGAGCGCACGCGGCTGGGCAAGCTGCGCCGCCTGCCCTCGGTCACCACCGACGGGGAGGAGATGGAGCTCCAGGCGAATCTGGAGATCCCGGCGGAGCTGCCGCTCATCGCCCAGGCCGGCGCCCAGGGGATCGGGCTGCTGCGCACCGAGTTCCTCTTCATGAACCGCCAGGGCCTACCGGACGAGGAGGCGCATTACGAGGCCTACCGCCAGATCGTGGAGGGCACGGACGGGGCGGGTGTGACCATCCGCGTGCTCGACTGGGGCGGCGAGAAGGACATGGAGGCGCTGGCCGAGGGGGTGGAGCCCTTCCATGCCGGCCCGAACCCCGCCCTTGGCCTACGCGGCATCCGCATGCTGCTGCGTCGGCCGGAGCTGCTGGAGGTGCAGTTCGCCGCCATCCTGCGCGTGGCGGCGCTGGGCCCCGTGCGCGTGCTGCTGCCCATGGTGACCATCCCCCAGGAGGTGCGGGAGGCGCGCGAGGTCTACGAGCGCGTGGTCAAGCGCGTGCGCCGCCGCGGCGTGGCGCTGCCGGAGAAGCTGCCCCCGCTCGGCGCCATGATCGAGACGCCCGGCGCGGCGCTGGCGGCCGACGCCATCGCGCTGGAGGCGGACTTCTTCGCGATCGGGACGAACGACCTGGCCATGTACACCCTGGCGGTGGACCGGGCGGAAGTGGAGGTCTCCCACCTCTACGATCCCCTCCACCCCGCCGTGCTGCGCCTCATCCAGTTCGCCACCGAGGCCGCGCTGCGGCTGCGGATGCCCGTCTCCGTCTGCGGGGAGATGGCGGGGAACCCGCGGCTGGTGCCGCTGCTCATGGGGCTGGGGCTGCGGAGCCTTTCCATGAATGCCAGCGCCATCCCGCGGGTGAAGCAGATGGTGCGCGCCCTGAACGTGGACGACTGTGCCCGCTTCGCCCGGCGGGTGATGGAGCAGAGCGACCCCAAGCGCATCCAGGAACTGGTGATGGGCTTCGTGCCGGGCGAGAAGACCACATAAAGATATCCTGATATCGTTTAACCCCTTGGCCATTCCCTGCCGGGCATGATAGGCGCCTGCCCGATACCGGAAGGCCATCCCGACATGCCCGACACCCTGCCCCCGAAGACCGACTACGTCGTCGCCGATCTCTCCCTCGCCCAGTGGGGCCGCAAGGAGATCGAGATGGCCGAGGACGAGATGCCCGGCCTGATGGCCACGCGCCGCGAGTACGGCCCTGCCCAGGTGCTGAAGGGTGCCCGCATCGCCGGCTGCCTGCACATGACCATCCAGACCGCGGTGCTGATCGAGACGCTGAAGGCGCTCGGCGCCGATGTGCGCTGGTCCTCCTGCAACATCTTCTCCACCCAGGACCACGCGGCCGCCGCCATCGCGGCCACCGGCACCCCGGTCTTCGCCGTGAAGGGCGAGACGCTGGAGGACTACTGGCATTACGTTCAGCGGACCCTCGAGTGGGCCGATGGCGGCGAGCCGAACCTCCTGCTGGACGACGGCGGCGACATGACGCTGCTGGTCCATTACGGCCTGCGCGCCGAGCAGGGCGATACGAAGTTCCTCGATGGCGCGACCAATGAGGAGGAGACCGTGTTCTTCGCCCTCATCAGGAAGCTGCTGACGGAGAAGCCGGGCTGGTTCGCCAAGCTCGCCGCCTCCCTCAAGGGCGTGTCCGAGGAGACGACCACGGGCGTGCACCGCCTGTACTCCATGGCGAAGGAGGGCAAGCTGCTCTTCCCCGCCATCAACGTGAACGACAGCGTCACCAAGTCGAAGTTCGACAACCTCTATGGCTGCCGCGAGTCCCTGGTGGACGCGATCCGCCGCGGCACGGACCTGATGATGGCCGGCAAGGTCGCCCTCGTCGCCGGCTTCGGCGATGTCGGCAAGGGCTCCGCCGCCTCGCTCCGCAACGCCGGCTGCCGCGTGATGGTTACGGAGATCGACCCGATCTGCGCGCTGCAGGCCGCGATGGAGGGCTATGAGGTCGTGACGATGGAGGATGCCGCGCCGCAGGCCGACATCTTCGTGACCGCCACGGGCAACGTGGACATCATCACCATCGAGCACATGCGCGCGATGAAGAACCGCGCCGTGGTCTGCAACATCGGCCACTTCGACAGCGAGATCCAGGTCTCGGCGCTGCGCAACCTGCAGTGGACGAACATCAAGCCGCAGGTGGACGAGATCCGCTTCCCCGACGGCAAGAAGATCACCCTCCTCTCCGAGGGCCGGCTGGTGAACCTGGGCAACGCGACGGGCCACCCCTCCTTCGTGATGTCCGCCTCCTTCACCAACCAGACGCTCGCCCAGATCGAGCTGTGGACGAACGGCGCGGCCTACGGGAAGCAGGTCTACACCCTGCCGAAGCACCTCGATGAGAAGGTCGCCTTCCTCCACCTGGAGAAGGTGGGCGCGAAGCTGACGAAGCTCTCCCAGCAGCAGGCCGACTATATCGGCGTGCCGCAGCAGGGCCCCTTCAAGGCCGAGCTGTACCGCTACTGACCGGGAAGGGGGCCTTGGCCCCCTCCCTCCGGGACGGGAGGGCGCGCCCTCCCGTTTTCGCGATTTCCTGCCAACTGTGTCGTTCAAACCAGCGATTTAGCGTGTAGTCTTGTCCCGCTGCATCAACCGCAACCGGGACTTCCATGCCGCGCGCCTCCGCCGACCGCTCCGCCCCTGCCCAGACGGACGCGGTGTCCGGCATGAACCCCTTCGGCACGGCCACCATCCGCCGCTTCGCCTCCCCCGCCGTGAAGGCGGCGCTGAAGAGGCGGGGAGGGCAGTCGCTCGGCCTCGTCTGCGGGCTGCTGGGCCTCGCCGTGCTCGTGGCGCTGGCGAGCCATAACCCCGCCGATCCCTCCTTCTCCACCGCCACCAGCCGGGCGCCGACCAACCTCGCCGGGCCTTTCGGGGCCATGGTGTCGGACGTGCTGCTCCAGGGCTTCGGCTGGGCGGGGCTGCTGCCCGCGGCCTGCCTGATGACCTGGGCGCTGCGCCTCTCCACCCATCGCGGCCTCTCGCCCTTCGCCGGGCGCGTCGCGGCGCTGCTGGCGGGGTTGCCGCTGCTGGCCGCGGCCCTCTCGGCCAGCCCGCTGCCGGCGCCCTTCCCCGGCGGCACGGCCGGCGGCGCCATGGGCCCGCTGGTGCGGGAGGCCGTGGACGAGACGCTCGGCGCCGCCTTCGGCCCTCTGGGCAATGCCCTCGGCAACACGGGCGTGCTGGTGATGGCGGTGGCCGCCTCGGTGCTGGCGCTGGCCATCCCGCTCTCCTCCTGGCGGCGCGCGGGCAAGGCCGCGGCGCGGCGCGGGCACGGGCTGGCCGGGACCATCATGCGCCGCCGGGCCGATGCCCGCGCCCGCGCCGCCGAGGCCCGCCACGCGCGGGACCGCCTCTCCCACCGCCGCGGGGAGGCCGTGCAGCCCCCGGGGCTGCTGGCCCGGCTTCTCGGCGCGCCCGCGCATCTCGCCGGGATGATCCGCCGGCGGCAGGAGGCCTCGCCCGGCCTCTCCGAGCTGCTGCGCGCCGCCGACGCCGCCGCCCGCGAGGCCCCGGCCGCGCCCCCGCCGCCCCGCCGCGCGCCCAAGGCCCCGCCGGCCGAGGTCCCGGCTTCCGATGCCAAGGGGGAGGCGAATGACGGCGCCAAGGGCGAGGGACCGCGCATCGCGGACCGCGTGCTGCCCGCGCGCCGTCTGCCGATCGGCGAGACGGTGAAGAAGGGCGACGACGGCAAGTTCCGCCTGCCGCCGCTCTCGCTCCTCGCCCCCGCCCCGCCGCGGCGCGACACCGGCCCCTCGCGCGAGGCGCTGGAGGAGAATGCGCGCCTGCTGGAATCCGTGCTCGACGACTACGGCGTGCGCGGGAAGATCGTGGACATCCGCCCCGGCCCCGTCGTGACGCTCTACGAGCTGGAGCCCGCGCCCGGCACGAAGTCCGCCCGCGTGATCGGCCTGGCGGACGACATCGCGCGCAGCATGTCCGTGCTGGCGGTCCGCATCGCCACCGTCCCCGGCCGCAACGTGATCGGCATCGAGATGCCGAACGCCAGGCGCGAGACCGTCTACTTCTCCGAGATGATGGAGGCCGAGGACTGGGCGCGGAACACGGGCAAGCTGCCCATGGCGCTGGGCAAGGACATCGGCGGCGCGCCCGTCGTCGCCGACCTCGCGCGCATGCCGCACCTGCTGATCGCGGGCACCACCGGCTCGGGCAAGTCGGTCGGCATCAACACGATGATCCTGTCGCTGCTCTACCGCTTCGGGCCGGACGAGTGCCGCTTCATCATGATCGACCCGAAGATGCTGGAGCTCTCGGTCTATGACCGCATCCCGCATCTGCTCGCCCCCGTGGTGACGGAGCCGCCCAAGGCGATCGGCGCGCTGAAGTGGACGGTGCGCGAGATGGAGCGCCGCTACAAGGCGATGAGCCAGCTCGGCGTCCGCAACATCGGCGGCTACAACGAGAAGGTCACCGCCGCCTCCGCCCGCGGCGAGGCGCTGACGCGCCGCGTGCAGACGGGCTTCGACCCCGAGACGGGCAAGCCGGTCTTCGAGGACCAGCCGCTCAACCTCGCCGCCCTGCCCATGATCGTCGTCGTGATCGACGAGATGGCGGACCTGATGATCGTGGCGGGCAAGGAGATCGAGGCGGCGGTGCAGCGCCTGGCGCAGATGGCGCGCGCGGCGGGCATCCACGTCATCATGGCCACCCAGCGCCCGTCGGTGGACGTCATCACCGGCACGATCAAGGCGAACTTCCCGACCCGCATCTCCTTCGCCGTCACCTCCAAGATCGACAGCCGCACCATCCTCGGCGAGCAGGGGGCGGAGCAGCTCCTCGGCCAGGGCGACATGCTGCACATGGCCGGCGGCGGCCGGGTGAGCCGCGTCCACGGCCCCTTCGTCTCGGACGAGGAGGTGGAGCGCGTGGTGGACTTCCTGCGCGAGCAGGGCGAGCCCGCCTATATCGAGGAGGTCACGGAGGTCGAGGACGACGAGGAGGGTGGCGGTGGCGGCTCCATCGGGATCGATGCGGGCGGCGGCGAGAAGGGCCTCTACGAGCAGGCCGTCGCCCTCGTCTCCCGCGAGGGCAAGGCGAGCACCTCCTTCGTCCAGCGCCACCTGAACATCGGCTACAACCGCGCCGCCAAGCTCATCGAGCAGATGGAGCGGGACGGGGTGGTGGGCCCGGCGAACCATGTCGGCAAGCGCGAGGTGCTGGCGCGCGCCTCCGCCGATGACTGAGGCGCGCCGTTTCGCGCCTTCCGGCGAGATCCCGAACTCGGCGCTTCCCCTGCTGGTCCGGCGCGGCGCCCTGTCCGGGGACGCCGCCGCCGTCACCGCGCATTTCGCCCGCCACGGCTGGTCCAACGCCTGGACGGACGGGGTCTTCCCCTACCACCACTTCCACAGCACCGCGCACGAGGTGCTGGGCGTCACGCGCGGGCAGGCCCGGGTGCGCTTCGGCGGGGAGGGAGGAGAGACGGTCGAGCTCCGCGCCGGGGACGCCGTGGTGATCCCCGCCGGGGTCGGCCACTGCCGGGAATGGGCCAGCCCGGATTTCGAGGTGGTCGGCGCCTATCCCGGCGGGGCGGATTACGACATCCGGCGCGGCGACCGGGCGGAGCGGGCGGAGGTGGAGGCCAATCTCGCCGCCGTGCCGCTGCCCGATGCCGATCCCGTGAGCGGGGGGAAGGTGCCGGAATGGGGCTGAATCCCGGGGATCACGGGATTTTCAGTCCTTCCGCGACGGGACCGCGCCAACGATGAGCGCCCCGGCCCGCTCTCTCTTCCGGGTCCTGTGGCGGCGCCTCGGCGCGCGCGGCGGGGCCGGGCGGCTTGACCGGGGGCTCCCCGACCCCAAGTCGGGCCCTTCCCGGGCGGATGGTCGCCCATCGCCCAGGATGGAAGACAGGATGATCCCACCCCTCGCGCAGCAGGCCACCCGCCGGGAACCCTTTCCCCGCGTGATGGCCGAGCTCCGAGGCCGGCTCAGCGCCCCGCCGGTGCTCCATCACGGGCCCGTGCCGGAGGGGGCGATCACGGTCGCCTCCTACAACGTCCATAAGTGCGTCGGCACGGACAAGCGCTTCGATCCCGCCCGCGTGGCCGAGGTGATCGCGGAGCTGGATGCCGACATCCTCGCCCTGCAGGAGGCCGACCGCCGCTTCGGGCGCCGCGTGGGGCTGCTCGACATGGCCGGGATCGAGCGCCGCACGGGGCTGCGCCTCGTCCCCCTCTCGGTCATTCCCCAGGGACATGGCTGGCACGGCAACGCGCTGCTCGTGCGCGGCGGCCATGCCGTGCGGGTGCGTCGCCTCTCCCTGCCCGGCGGCGAGCCGCGCGGGGCGGTGATGGTGGACCTGGAGATGCCGGCCGGGCCGATGCGCGTGGTGGCCGCCCATTTCGGCCTGCTGCGCCGCCATCGCTCCCGCCAGGTGGATGCCATCCTGGATTCCCTCTCCGGGGAGGACCATGTCCCCACCGTCATGCTCGGCGACCTGAACGAATGGCGGCCGGGGCGGCGCTCCTCCCTCCGGGCGCTGGAGGGCAGCTTCGGCACCGCCCGCCCTGGCCCTGCCACCTTCCCCAGCCGGATGCCGATCCTCTCGCTGGACCGCATCCTGGCCCGGCCGCACTCGCTCATCTGCGGCCTCCAGGCGCATGACAGCCCGCTCGCCCGTATCGCCTCGGACCACCTGCCCCTGAAGGCGCGGCTGGACCTGGCGGCCGCGCAGGACGCGATGGCCGCCTCCCTCGCCGCGGCGGCGTGATGACCCGGGCCGCCCGAGTGGCGGCCGGGGGCGTCCTGGCCTCGGACGTCCTGCCCCGGCCGGAGGGCGCGGCCAGCGGCGTGGCGCTGATGCCGAGCGGGCTGGCGGCCTTCGCCGCCCGCGTCCAGGCGGCTCGGGCGGCGACGCGGACGCTCGATCTGCAATACTACATCTGGCGCGGGGACCTCACGGGCCAGGTGCTCGCCCGCGAGCTGCTGCGCGCGGCCGATCGCGGCGTGCGCGTGCGCGTGCTGCTGGACGACATGTACGCCATCGGGCGCGAGCGGGTGCTCGCCGTGATGGACGCGCATGAGAACATCGAGGTCCGGCTGTTCAACGCCACCCGCTGGCGCCGCTTCGGCCAGCTCGGCCTGCTGCTGGAGATCGTCTTCGGCGGCTGGCACCTGAACCGGCGCATGCACAACAAGGCCTGGATCGCCGACGGGCGCGCGGCTATCTGCGGCGGCCGCAACATCGGGGACGAGTATTTCGACGCCTCCGGCGAGTTCAACTTCCGCGACCTCGACCTCGCCATCGCCGGCCGGGCCGCGGGCGCCGCGCAGGCGATCTTCGACCTCTACTGGAACCACCACCTCGCCCGGACGGTGACGGAGGTGAGCCAGGCGCCGCACCGCCGCCGCGGGGGGCTGCGGGGCCTCGCAGCGAAGCTCGATGCCGCCTGCACGGCGCCCGCGGCGCGACCCTTCTTCGAGAGCCTCGATGCCGAGCCCGGCGTGGCGCGGATCCTGGCCGGGGACTCCTCCCGCCTCTCCCCCGTGAAGGCGGACAGCATCCGCATCGTCGCGGACCCGCCGGACAAGGCGCGCGGCCTCGCGCCGGAGAGGGAGTGCCTCGCCCACGTCATCCTGGAAGCGCTGCAAGGCGCCAGGCGCGAGGCACTGCTGATCTCCCCCTATTTCGTGCCGGGCGAGCAGGGGGCGGAGATGCTGGAGAGGATGGCGCGAGGGGGCGTGCGCGTCTCCGTCGTCACGAACTCGCTCGCCGCGACCGATGTGGTGGCCGTCCATGGCGGCTATGCCCGCTACCGCGAGCGGCTGCTCGCCGCGGGCGTCGAGATCCATGAGCTGAAGCCCTCCGGCGACGAGGGGGCGAGCGTCTTCGGCTCGCGCGGCGCCAGCCTGCACACCAAGGCGCTGGTGATCGACGGGGAGCTCTCCTTCGTCGGCTCCTTCAACCTCGATCCCCGCTCGGCCGCGCTGAACACCGAGATGGGCGCCTTCGTGCGCGACGGGGGGATCGCGGCCGAGCTGCGTGAGGAACACGCGCGCCTCGCCGAGCCGGCGCGGAGCTGGAGGGTGGCGCTGGAGCGGCCCGGCCGCCTTCTCTGGACCGGCGAGTTCGTCGGGGTGGAGGTGACGCGGCACAGCGAGCCCGACGCCTCCCTCCGCCGCCGGCTGCTCGCGCGGCTCGTGCGGCTACTCCCGGTGGAGTCGCAACTTTAAGACGACGTACGAAAAAAGACGATCAACCCATTGTGTTGATGCCTTCCCACTGCTCGCAAGCTTGTTCCCGCAACGCGAGGGGCACAGCCCTTATTGTGCAGGTGCAGCATAAGGACGGGCCCGGCATGCATCAGACCCAGGACCAGCTTCGGCCCAAGATCTCGATCGTGGCGCCCTGCTACAACGAGGAGGAGAGCCTGCGCGAGTTCCATGCGCGGGCCTCGGCCGCCTGCAGCGCGCTGACCTCCTCCTACGAGATCGTCCTGGTCGATGACGGGTCCAAGGACCAGACCTGGCGCATCATCGAGAGCCTGGCGGATGTGAGCCCGAACGTGGTGGGCGTCCGCCTGCTCCGGAACCACGGGCACCAGCTCGCCGCGACCGCGGGGCTGCACGTGGCCAAGGGCGAGCGCGTCATGCTGATCGACGCCGACCTCCAGGACCCGCCCGAGCTGCTGGACCAGATGATGCGGCTGATGGATACGGGCGCGGACGTCGTCTACGGCCAGCGCGCCTCCCGCGACGGGGAGTCCATGTTCAAGCTCGTCACGGCCGGGCTGTTCTACCGCCTGCTCTCCCGCCTCACGAGCGTGCCGATCCCGCGCGACACCGGCGACTTCCGCCTGATGAGCCGGCGCATCGTGGACCTGTTCATGTTGATGCCCGAGCGCCAGCGCTTCATCCGCGGTATGGTGAGCTGGATCGGCGGCAACCAGGTCGCGCTGCCCTATGAGCGGCAGGCGCGCTTCGCCGGCACTACGAAGTACCCGCTGAAGAAGATGATCCGCTTCGCCGTGGACGCCATCACCAGCTTCTCCACCGTCCCGCTCCGCATCGCGGCCTGGGTCGGCATGGTGACGGCCGGGCTGGCCATGGTGATGCTCGTCTACACGCTGTGGCAGTGGTCCCAGAACTCGGTGGTCGCGGGCTGGTCGAGCCTGATGACGGCGATCACGCTCTTCGGCGGGCTGCAGCTCCTCGTGCTCGGCGTGCTCGGCGAGTATCTCGGCCGCCTCGTGAACGACGCGAAGAACCGCCCGCTCTTCATCATCGATTCCATCCGCGCCGGGCGGAACGCCTATCAGGTGCCGAGCGAGTTCTCCGGCCTGAACCCCTCCATGCGCGAGGACGTCGTCGCGAGCTGGACGCCGCGGAACCCGGTGCGCGCCTGAGGCCATGCAACGACCCGTCCGCTCCGGCCCCGTGGCGGCGATCCCGCCGCGGCTGCTGGAAGCCGTCCTCTTCGCCGGCGTCGGGGCGCTGAACACGGGGATCGACATCCTCGTCTTCACCGCCCTCGTCACCTTTACTGCCACCCCGCCGCTGCTCGCCAGCGCGGTGGGCTATGCCTGCGGGGCGCTGAACAGCTACGTCGTGAACGGCCGCCTCACCTTCCGGCGCCGGGACGTGCGGCTGGCCTCGGCGCGCCGGATCGCGGGCTTCGTCCTGGTCAACCTGCTCTGCCTCGGCTTCTCGCTCGTCGTGCTCGCGCTGGCGGCGGAGGCCATGCCGCTGCTCGCCGCCAAGCTGCTCTCGGTGGTGATGACCTTCGCGCTGAGCTTCGTGCTCTCCAGAACCCTCGTCTATGCCGCCTAGCGAGCCGGCCCGTCCCCTCGCGCGCCATCAAGGAACCTCGATGGGATCGATGAACGGGCCGGTCCGCTACGGCGGCGCGCTCCTCTTCGGGATCGTGCTTCTCCTGCCGCTCCTCTTCTCGCCCCTGCCCATGCTGTCGGACTATCCGAACCACCTCGCCCGCTTCTGGCTGCTGAGCGGCGGCACGGAGCTGATGCCCGATGTCTACGGCGTGGACTGGAGCCGGGCGCGGACGAATATCGGCGCGGATCTCGTCACCGTCGCGCTCAAGGGGCTGCTGCCGGGCGAGCGGATCGCGCAGGCGATCCTGGCGACCGCCATTCTCGGGCCGGCGCTGGGCTGCTTCCTGCTCAGCCTCCGCCTGCACGGCTGGAACGCCTGGCAGTTCGCGCTGCCGTTCTTCGCCTGGACGCACACGCTCATCTTCGGCTTTGTCACCTTCCAGATCGGGCTCGGCGTGGCGCTGGTGCTCGCGGCGGCGGATGGCGGGCGGGAGGGGGGCGCGGCGGTCTGGCTGTCGCGCCTCGTCGCGGCGGCGGCGCTCCTCGTCGTGCATCCCTTCGCGCTGCTTTTCTACGCGGCGCTTCTCGGCGGGCTGATCATCGGGCCGCGCCTCGCGCCCATCCTCGCCTCGCGCGCGGCCTTCCTCGCCTTTCTCGGCAGGGGCGCCGGGCTGGTGCTGTGCTGCGCACTGCCCGTCATCGTCTTCGCCCTCACCGCGAAGGAGCTGCCGGGCGCCGACGCCAACGCGAATGGCGACGGCATCCTCTGGAACACCTCCATCGCGGGCCGGATCGCGGCCCTGACCTCGCCCGTTCGCCTCTACGAGATCCGGACGGACATGGTGCTCGTCGCGCTGCTCGCGGTCGTGCCGATCGTCGCGCTGCTGCGCTCGGGGCTGCGGACGCATCAGGGGCTGCTGCTCGTGGCCCTCGTCCTCGCGGCGGTCTCGCCGTTCATGCCGCTGGCGGTGGCGGGGACGAGCGTGATCCAGGTCCGCATCCCCATCATGGCGCTGCTCGCCGCCGCCGCCGCGATCCGGATCGAGCTGCCCGCGCGCGCGGCGGTGGTGGCCGGGCTCGCCCTTGCCCTGCTGAGCGTGGCGCGCACGGGCGATGTCGCGCGGCACTGGGCGCGGTCGGAGGAGGACATCCAGGCCATGCGGGCGGTCCTCGCCGCCCTGCCCCGGGGCAGCAGCATGCTTCCCCTGCAGCACGAGGCCTCGCGGGAGGCGGCGATGCGGTCGGGGCCGCTGGGGCGCTACTTCACGGGGGACCGCCCGGCCTACACCCAGTCCGTCGCGCTGGCGGCGCCGTGGCGGCAGGCCTTCGTGCCCATGCTCTTCACCGCCCGCGGCAAGCAGCCGCTCGTCGTGCTGCCGCCCTGGAGCGAGATCGCCGTGCCGGAGGGGGAGATCGCCACGATCCACGCCCTCGTCGATCCGGAGCTGCCCCTGCCGCCGAGCCAGGCCTATGTCCGACAGTGGCGGGAGCGCTTCGACTACGCCCTCGTCCTCAACACCGACATGGAGGACATGCGGGGGCCGGCAACGCTGCCGGCGGGGGTGGAGGTCGTCGCCGCCCAGGGCTTCGCCCAACTCCTGCGCCTTCCCCGCGCCGCCCGCACGGCCGAGGCGCGGTAAGGGGCCACACCCGAGAGGCCGCACCCAATAGGCCACACCGGGGTTTGAACCGGGGCCCCTTGCGCCGGCCCGGGGGCGGGGCCTTCTCTTCCCGCCCCTTGCCGGACCGGAGTGCCCATGCGCCGCCTCATCCTCACGCTGGCCCTCGCGGCACTCCCCGCCATGGCCGGGGCGCAATCCTCCGGCGGGGCCCCCGCCGGGGCGCGCCCGGCCTCCTTCCCGACGCGCGACGTGGCCGTGACCTATCGCGTGCTCGGCAACGCCGCCCCGCAGGCGCCGCGCGAGTTCAGCGTGGCAGCGCTCGCTTCCGAGGGGCGGCTGCGGGTGGAGAGCCCCTCCCTTCCGGCCTGGGGCCTGACGGACCGCCGCACCGGCCGGACCGAGATGGTGATGGATTCCATGCGGGTGGTGAGCCCGAGCCCGCTGCGGCAGGAGGAGGCGATGCGCTATCTCCGCCTCGCCGAGACGGCGCGGCTGACGCGCGCGGGCACGGCCAGCCAGGCCGGGCATTCCTGCACGAACTACCGCTGGGAGGAGAGGGGGCAGAGCGGCACGGTCTGCCTCACCGGCGACGGCGTGCTGCTGCGCGGCGTGAACGAGCGCGGCGAGGGGGTGGAGGCCGCGCGGGTGGAATATGCCCGCCAGGACCCCGCGCGCTTCCGCGTGCCGGAGGGCTATCGGCGCGTGGACCTCAGCGACATGGCCCGGAGCTTCGGGCTGGGCCTGCCGGGCCGCTGAGGGCCCGGCGGCGCGCGATCAGCCGAAGAAGAGCTTCAGCGCGATCAGCAGGACCACGATGGCCCCGATGCCCCAGGCGGTCGCGCGGGTGAACATCGCCCAGCCGGTCTGGCGCTCGGCGATGATGTCCTTCGCCTTTACCTCGACGAAATCGATGTGCTGCGGCGCATCGGCCATGGGTCTGCCTCGTGATGGGGCGCCCCGCGGCGGGGCGGCGTTCAGGGGATTTCTGTAGGGAGCCCCGCCCCGCCGGGCAAGGGGTTGGCGAGGGCGCCCCCGGCCATGGGAGCGTCGAGCACCACCCGTCCCCCCTCCAGCCGCGCCGCGCCGGAGGCCGCCCAGGCGAGGGCGGCGGGGAAGATCCGGTGCTCCTGCGCCAGCACGCGGGCGGCCAGCGCCGCCTCGTCGTCCCCCGGCAGCACGGGCACGGCGGCCTGGGCGATGATCGGCCCCTCATCCACCCCGGGGGTGACGAAGTGCACGGTGCAGCCGTGCAGCCGGACCCCGGCGGCGAGCGCCCGGGCATGGGTGTCCAGCCCGGGGAAGGCGGGGAGGAGGCTCGGATGGATGTTGATCATCCGGCCGGCCCAGGCGGCGACGAAGCCCTCCGTCAGCACGCGCATGAAGCCGGCGAGCACCACCAGCCCGATCCCGGCGGCCTCCAGCCGCGCCCCCAGCGCCGCCTCGAAGCCCGCGCGGTCGCGGCCGAAGGGGCGGCTCTCCACCACCTCCGCCGGGATGCCCGCCTCCCGCGCCCGGTCCAGCCCGGCGGCGTCCGCCCGGTTGGAGAGGACAAGGGCGAGCTCGGCGGGGTAGGCGGGGTGGCGCGCCGCCGCGATGAGGGCGCCGAGATTGCTGCCGCGGCCGGAGATGAGGACCGCGGCGCGCCGCTTCAGTTCGGCCATGCGGCGGAGAGGCCTTCCATGCGGACCTCGGCCTCGCCCTCGCCGGCCTCAATGCGGCCGATGCGATGGGCGGTCTCGCCGTGCTCGCCGAGCATCGCGACGGCGGCCTCGACCTTCCCTTCCTCCACGACCAGGCACATGCCGATGCCGCAGTTGAAGACGCGCAGCATCTCCTCCGGCGCCACGCCGCCGGTGCGGGCGAGCCAGGCGAAGACCGGCGGCACGGGCCAGGAGCCGGCATCCACCACCGCGGCCGTGCCCTCCGGCAGCACGCGGGGCAGGTTGCCCGGCAGCCCGCCGCCGGTGATGTGGGCGGCCGCCTTGACCAGCCCCGCCCGGTGCAGGGCGAGGACGGGCTTCACATAAATGCGCGTGGGCTCCAGCAGCGCCTCGCCCAGCGTCCTGCCGCCTTCGAAGGGGGCGGGGTCGCCCAGCCCGGCCCCCCCGGCCTCCAGGACGCGGCGGACGAGGGAGAAGCCGTTGGAGTGGACGCCCGAGGCGCCGAGACCGAGCACCACGTCCCCCGGCCCCACATCGCCGGCCGGCAGCAGCGCGCCGCGCTCGGCCGCGCCAACGGAGAAGCCGGCGAGGTCGTAGTCGCCCTTGTGGTACATGCCCGGCATCTCGGCCGTCTCGCCGCCCACCAGCGCGCAGCCCGCCTGCCGGCAGCCCTCGGCGATTCCCGCCACCACCTCGGCGGCCTGCGCCACGTCCAGCGCGCCGGTCGCGAAGTAGTCGAGGAAGAAGAGCGGCTCGGCCCCCTGCACGACGAGGTCGTTCACGCACATGGCAACGAGGTCGATTCCCACCGTCGCGTGGTGGCGCGCATCGATCGCGAGCCGCAGCTTCGTGCCCACGCCATCGGTGGAGGAGACGAGGACGGGGTCGGTGAAGCCCGCCGCGCGGAGGTCGAACAGCGCGCCGAAGCCGCCGAGTCCCCCCATGGTGCCCCTGCGGTCCGTGGAGCGCGCGAGCGGCTTGATCCGGTCCACCAGCGCGTCGCCGGCCTCGATATCCACCCCGGCGTCGCGGTAGGTCAGTCTGGTCATGGCGGTCCTTGATCGGCTATCCCCGGGGGAGGAACCATAGGGGTTCACGGGGGAGCGGCTTATGCCGGGTTCAGACGGTCGCGCTACCCATCATGTCCCGGGCCCGCGCGCAATCCATTCCCCGCGCGGGACGGCGATGCACGGAATGATTCGGGGTGTGGCCCTCGCCCTGGCCCTGCTCTCCGCCCCACTCCCGGCGGCGGCGCAGGACGATCCGGCCGTGCAGCGCGGCGTGCCGGCGGAGGCAACGGCCGAGAACGCCGTGGTCGCGCGGGAGCGCGCCATCGCCAACGCCCAGCGCCTGGCATGGCAGCGCTACGCCGCCGCCACCGGGCAGAACCCGAACGCCTCCGCCTCGCAGATCGAGTCGCAGGTGGCGAGCATGGTGGTGGAGCAGGAGCGCACCAGCCTGAACGCCTATACCGGCCGCTACACCATCCGATTCCGCGGCGCCGGCTCCTCCTCCGGCGGGGGCGCGGTGGCGGGCGGGGCGACGCCGCCGCTCGGCGGGCCCGCCACCGGCAGCGCCCCGGCCGCCACGCCGCCGGTCCTGCCGCTCTCCTCCTATGTCGAGGCGGGGACGAGCTTCCGCTCGCTCGACGAGTGGCTAGCCCTGCGGCAGCGCCTGCTCGCCCAGCCCTCGGTCGGCAGCGTGGACATCCTGGCCATCTCCACCGAGGGCGCGCGGCTGCGCCTGGGGCTGCGCAGCCCGCCGGGGATCGTGGCGCAGGAGCTGGCGGGGGGAGGCATCTTCCTCGCCCCCAGCGCCCCGCCGGTTCTGCCGGGCGGGATCCCGGCGCCCACCACCGGCCCGGGCTGGCGCGTCGGCCTTGCCGGGGGAGCGTGACACGGGCCCAGCCCCGGAGGGCGGGGAGCCGGGCACCGGATCGGCGCTCCTCACCCTGCCCAATGTCATCACGCTCGCGCGGCTCTGCGCCGTGCCGGCCGTGGTGTGGCTCGTGATCCAGGGGCGGCTGGACCTCGCCTTCCTCCTCTTCCTCGGCGCCGGGCTGTCGGACGCGCTGGACGGCTGGCTGGCGAGGGTGCGGAACGCCCGCTCCTTCATCGGCTCCGTGCTCGACCCCGTCGCGGACAAGGCGCTGCTCGTCTCGGTCTATGTCACCCTCGCCGTCATCGGCGTGCTGCCGGACTGGCTGGCCATCCTCGTCGTGTTCCGGGACCTGCTGATCGTGGGCGGGCTGCTCGTGCTCACCCTCGTCGGCTCGCGGCCGGCGATCCGGCCCATCATGGTGTCCAAGCTGAACACGGCGCTGCAGATCGCCCTGGCCGGCACCGCCCTGTTCCTCCAGGGCTTCCGGCTGGACGGGGGCTGGCTGCTGCCCGTGCTCATCGCCCTCGTCGCCCTCACCACCCTTCTCTCCGGCGCCGCCTATGTGCGGGACGCCGCGCGCTCCTACCGGGCATGAGCACGACGGCGCCCGCACCGGCCCCCGCGCCGTTGCGCCCCGACCCGCGGCCGCGCTCGCCGGGGCCGCGCAACGCGACGCGGGCGCAGCGATTCGGCCTCGGCTTCGGGCTGCTCGCGGCCTTCATCTTCGCCCTCTGGTTCTTCGCGGCGATCCTCACGCCCTTCGTGCTGGCCGTCTGCGTCGCCTACTTCCTCGATCCCGTGGCGAGCCGGCTGGCGCGCGTCGGCGTGCCGCGATGGCTGGGGGCGGGGCTGCTGATCGCGGGGCTGCTGGCTTTCGCCCTCATCGCGCTGCTGCTGCTCTACCCCCTGCTCATCTCCCAGATCGGCGTGCTGCTCACCCGCCTCCCGGCCTATGTCACGACGATCAGCGCCCGGCTGCAGGACGTGATCGCGGCGGCCGAGGACGCGGTGGCGCCGATGGTGCTCGACCCCCGGCTGAAGGACCTCGCCGTCTCGCAGCTCGGCTCCATCCTCGTCTGGCTCGGCACCTCGGCGACGCGGCTGATCGGCGGCGGCTACGCCCTGTTCAACGTCTTCACCTTCGCCGTGGTCACGCCCATCGTCGGCTTCTACCTCCTGCGGGACTGGCCGCGGATGATGGGGCGGATCGAAACCTGGCTGCCCCGCCGCAACGCCGCCGTACTGCGCCAGCTCGCCCATGACACCGACCGCGTTCTCTCGGCCTGGCTGCGGGGGCAGCTCATCTGCTGCGCGCTGCTGGCCGTGTACTACGCCCTCGCCCTCTCGGCGGTGGGGCTGGAGCTGGGCCTGCTCGTCGGGCTGCTGGCGGGAATCTTCACCTTCATCCCCTATGTCGGCTCCATGACCGGCATGATCACCGCCATCCTCCTGGCCATCGGCCAGTTCGGGAACTGGCGGGACGTGGCGATGGTGGTGGGGGTGTTCCTGGCCGGCCAGATCGTGGAGGGCTACATCATCTATCCCCGCCTGCTCGGGGACCGGGTGGAGCTGCACGCGGTCTGGGTGATCTTCGCCCTCTTCGCCGGCGGCGTGGCCTTCGGCTTCCTCGGCGTGCTGCTGGCCGTGCCCATCGCGGCCGCCATCGGGGTGCTCGCCCGCTACTGGCTGCGGCGCTATCTCGAGAGCCCCCTCTATCTCGACCCGCCCCGGACCGGGGGCTGAACCGATTCCATGGCCCGACAGCTTCCCCTGCCGCTGCTCCCGCGCGCGGAGATCGAGATCGACCCGATCCCCGATTCCTCCAACGCCGTGGCCCGCACCTGGCTCGCCGATCCCATGAGCTGGCCCGCCGGGCGGCTCGCCCTGCACGGGCCGGAGGGGAGCGGGAAGTCGGCCTTCCTCGCCCAGGCCGCGCGGCGGCTGGGGCTGCGCCGCCTCTCCGGGCCCGCCCTGCGCGGCGTGCCCGACGGCGCGCCGACGGCGCTGGACGACGCCGATTGCGCGGCCGAGGAGCCCGCCCTGTTCCACCTCATCAACGCCTGCGCGGCCGGCGGACACCTGCTGCTGATGACCGGGTGCGAGCCGCCCTCACGCTGGGAGGCGCGGCTGCCCGACCTCGCCAGCCGGCTGCGCGCCACCGCCGCCGCGCCGCTCGCCCAGCCCACGGACGCCCTGCTGCGCGCTCTTCTTGCCCGCTACTTCGAGCGCCGGCAGCTCCGGGTGGAGCCGGCGATCCAGGACTGGCTCCTCGCCCGCCTCCCGCGGGAGGCGGCGGTGCTGGCCGAGGCCGCCGCCCGGCTGGACCGCGCCGCCCTCGCCCATGGCGGCGGCGTGACGCGCGCGCTCGCGCGGGCAAGCCTCGCCGGGTTGCTGGACGGCAGCGGGGAGGGGGCGCCGGAAGAGGAGTGGGAGGGGATCGGTGACGATTCCGTGGCAACCCTCGGCCCGCCCTCCGCTTCCATGGGGACCTTGCTGTAACCTCCGACGATGGACGCCAACACCGAATCCCCGAAGTCCGAGACGCCCAAGCCCGACGCAGCCCGGGCCGCCTCCTCCCGCACCCCGCGGACGGAGCGCCCCGCCGCGCGCGGCACGCCCCTCCCGGCACCGGAGGAGACGGTGAGGGAGGCGGCTCCCGGGACGTCCGGCGAGACCGGGGGCGTGGCGCCCGAGGCCGCGAGGGCCGATGCGCCCCGGCCCGCACAGCCCCGCGCCCCGCGGGCGGAGCGCGCCGCGACGCTGCGCGGCACCCCCACCCCTGAGCCGGCGAGGGAGCCGGAGGCCGACGCGCCCACCGGGCTCGGTGCCGCCCTCAACGATCCCGGGCGCTTCATCAACCGCGAGCTCTCCTGGCTCGCCTTCAACGAGCGCGTGCTGGAGGAGGCGGCCAACCCCGCCCATCCTCTGCTGGAGCGGCTGCGCTTCGTGGCAATCTCATCCTCCAACCTCGACGAGTTCTACTCCGTGCGCGTCGCGGGGCTGATGGGGCAGGAGCGGGCGGGTGTCGGCACCCTCTCGCCGGATGGCCTCACCCCCGCCCAGCAGCTCGCCGCTATCCACGAGCGCGCGGGGCGGCTGCTCGCCCGGCAGCAGGCGGGGTGGCTCGACCTGCGCGGGCAGCTCGCCGAGGCCGGCATCCGCGTCAGCGAGCCCTCCGAGCTGTCGGAGGCGGACCGGGAATGGCTCGCGGCCTGGTTCATGGACCGCGTCTTCCCCGTGCTGACGCCGCTCGCCATCGACCCCGCGCACCCCTTCCCCTTCCTGCCCAACCTCGCCCTCTGCCTCATCATGAAGCTCGTGCGGGAGGAGGATGGCGGCACGATGCGGGCGATCCTGCCCCTGCCGCCGCAGATCGACCGCTTCATCCGCCTGCCCGCCGGCGGCCCGCGGGCGGATGGGGGGCGCGAGCCCGCGCGCTTCGTGCTGCTGGAGGAGGTGATCCTCCTCAACCTCCGCCGCCTCTTCCCCGGCTTCATCCTCGCCGAGCGCGGGTTGTTCCGCCTCATCCGCGACACCGACGTGGAGTTCGAGGAGGAGGCCGAGGACCTCGTCCGCTCCTACGAGACCGCGCTCAAGCGCCGCCGGCGCGGGCGGGCCATCCGCCTCTCCGTCACCGCCGACACGCCGCCCGACATGCTGGACCTCGTCGCCGAGGAGTTGGACGCGCCGCGGGCGGAGATCTTCACGATGGACGGGCTGCTCGGCCTGTCCGACCTGACGCAGCTCATCCTGGACGACCGGCCCGACCTCCTCTTCAAGCCCTACACGCCGCGCTTCCCCGAGCGCATTCTCGACTTCGGCGGGGACTGCTTCGCGGCGATCCGGGCGAAGGACATCGTCGTCCACCACCCCTACGAGTCCTTCGACGTGGTCGTGCAGTTCCTCCGCCAGGCGGCGCGGGACCCGGCAGTGGTGGCGATCAAGCAGACCCTCTACCGCACGAGCCGGGACAGCCCGATCGCGCGCGCGCTGATCGAGGCGGCCGAGGCGGGCAAGTCCGTCACCGCCATGGTGGAGCTGAAGGCGCGCTTCGACGAGGAGCGCAACATCGCCCTCGCGCGGGAGCTGGAGGCGGCGGGGGTGCAGGTCGTCTACGGCTTCGTGGACCTCAAGACCCACGCGAAGGTCAGCCTCGTCGTGCGGCGCGAGAGCGGCGCGCTGCGCTCCTACGCGCATTTCGGCACGGGCAACTACCACCCCGTCACCGCGCGCATCTACACCGACCTCTCCTTCTTCACCGCCGATCCCGGGCTGACGCGCGACGCGGCGCGGCTGTTCAACTACATGACGGGCTATGCGCGGCCCGAGACGATGGAGAGCCTCGCCTTCGCGCCCCTCACCCTGCGCCCGACGCTGATGGGGCTGATCGAGGGCGAGATCCGCAACGCGCGGGAGGGATGCCCCGCGGGCATCTGGCTGAAGCTCAACTCCCTCGTGGACGAGGGACTGATCGACGCGCTCTACCGGGCGAGCGCGGCCGGGGTGAAGGTGGACCTCATCGTCCGCGGCATCTGCTGCCTGCGCCCGGGGGTGAAGGGGCTCTCCGACAACATCCGGGTGAAGTCCATCGTCGGCCGCTTCCTCGAGCACTCGCGCATCTGCGTCTTCGCCAACGGCCACCGCCTGCCCAGCCGCCGCGCGCGCGTGTTCATCAGCAGCGCGGACTGGATGGCGCGCAACATGGACTGGCGGGTGGAGACGATGGTGCCGGTGGAGAACCCCACCGTCCACGCGCAGGTGCTCGACCAGATCATGGTGGTGAACCTCAAGGACCGCGACCAGTCCTGGGAGCTGCATCCCGACGGGAGCTACCGGCGCATCGACCCGGCGTCCCAGCCGCTCTCGGCGCATGAATACTTCATGACCAACCCCTCCCTCTCCGGCCGCGGCAGCGCGCTGCACCGCGCGCCCCGCAACCGCGCCCCCGCGCGGCGCCGGCCGGACCGCGTGGCACAGGACTAGACGCTTGGATCTTCGCGAAGTTCACCCCGACGTCCCCCGGCCGGGCGACGTCGCCCCGCAACATGCGGGCGGGGCTTCCCCGCAGTGCGCGAGGGACGCTGCGGCGCCCTTGCCGCGCGCCGGGGTGGTCGATCTCGGCTCCAACTCCGTCCGCCTCGTCGTCTTCGAGGGGCGCTGCCGCAACCCCGTGACCATCTTCAACGAGAAGGCGGTGCTCGGCCTCGGCCGCGGGCTGCAATCCACGGGGCGGCTGAACGCGGCCGCGGTGGAGGGCGCGCTGACCATCATGGGGCGCTACATCGCCATCGCCCGCGCCATGGGCGCCGACCCGATCGAGGTGCTGGCGACGGCCGCCATGCGCGACGCCGCCAACGGCCCCGCCTTCGCCGAGGCGCTCCGCGCGCGCATGCCCGGCGTGCCGCTGCGCATCCTGACAGGGGAGCAGGAGGCGGCAATGTCGGCCGAGGGCGTGCTGCTCGGCGTGCCCGGCGCCGACGGCATCCTGGGCGATATCGGCGGCGGCAGCCTGGAGCTGGTGGACCTCGCCAATGGGCGGCCCCGCGATTCCGTCAGCCTGCCGCTCGGCGTCATCCGCCTGGCCGAGCGCGCGGGCGGCGATCCCGTCCGCGCCCGCGCCATCGCGGAGGAAACCCTGGCCGGCGTGCCCTGGCTCGACCGGGGGCAGGGGAGGGACCTCTACCTCGTCGGCGGCGCGTGGCGGGCGCTGGCGAAGATCCACATCACCCAGACCGGCTACCCCCTCTCGATCGTCCACCACTACGTGCTCCGGCGGGAGGAGGCGCGGGATCTCTGCGCCGCCGTCATCGCCGCCGGGGACCGCCCGAACCGCCTGCCCGGGGCGCCGGCCAAGCGGCTGGCCGACATGCCTTATGCCGCAGTGGTGCTGCGGCGGCTGCTGCGGCGCACGGGCGCGCGGCGCGTGGTCTTCTCCGCCAACGGGCTGCGGGAGGGGTGGTACGCGCGCCTGCTGCCCGATGCCGTGCGGGAGCGGGACCCGCTGCTCGCGGCGGGCACCGACCTCGCCGAGCGCTTCGGGCGCGACCAGGCCATGCCGCGGGCCCTGGCGGACTGGACCGCGCCGCTCTTCCCGGATGAGCCGCCGGCCGATGCCGCGCTCCGCCGCGCCGCCTGCCAGCTCTCCGACACCGGCAGCCACGACCACCCGGACTACCGCGCCGAGCAGGCCTTCCTGCGCGTGCTGCGCCAGCCCGGCGTGGGGCTGGACCACCACGCCCGCGCCTTCCTCGCGATGACGACGGCGCTGCGCTACGACGCCGGGCCCGCGGACCCCCTGCTGGAGCCCGCGCGCCGCCTGCTCGGCCCCACGGCGCAGCAGCGGGCGGAGCGCATCGGCGCGGCGCTGCGGCTGGCCTACACCCTCTCCGGCGGCACGCCGGCCCTGCTGGCGGGCACGGCGCTGATCCCGCGCGGCGGGCGCCTCGTGCTGCGGCTGGTCGAGGGCACCGGCGTCTTCGCCGGGGAGAGCGTGCAGCGGCGCGTGGACAACCTGGCCGCCGCCATGGGGCTGGAGGCCGCGGTGGAGGTCGCCCCGGGGCCCGTCACCGCCGCCTAGGAACGGTGCGGCGGGGGCGGATCGGCTCAAAAAAGTTGCCCTAATCACAGGATGATGCGGCCCGCATGCGGGCCGCGCCGCCTCACGCCTTGTTGCGCCGCGTCACGCTTGGCCCGGCGCGCGAGGGCTGCGATCCCCTGGCATCCAGATCGACGAAGCCGGAGCCGGGAACCATGACCGCCGACCACCGTTCCTCGCCGATGCGACCCTTGACCCTGTATCACCTCAACCCGCTCCTGCTCGGCCCGCTCGCGGGCTGGGGGGCGGAGCTGGAGCGGATCGCGGCGCTCGGCTTCCGCGCCGTCTGTATGCCGCCGCCCCTGGCGCCCGGCCGCTCGGGCGACCCGCTGCAAGTGGCCGATCACGACCGCCCGCACCCGGCGCTGGAGGCCGGGACGGACGGCACGGCCGCGATCGCCGCCATCGCCGAGGCCTGCCGCATGGCCGGGCTGGAGCTGTGGCTCGATCTCGCCCCGGGCTACGTGGCCGCCGAGGGCGCGCTGGCCGCCTCCCATCCCGAGTGGTTCGCCGGGGCGGGCGACGTGCTGCCCGATCCCCGCGGCGGCGTCGTGCCGCCCGGCCTTCTCCGGCTGAACCTCTCGGCCGAGGGGCCGCTCGCCTTTTGGGAAGCGCGGCTGCGGGACTGGATCGGGGCAGGCGCCTCGGGCTTCCGCGCGCTGCGCCCGGGCGAGGTGCCCGCCCCTGCCTGGGGACGCCTGATCGCTGCCGCACCGGGCGCGGACTTCATCGCCTGGAACCCCGGCATGCCCTGGGGCGAGGCGGCCGCGCTGCGCGGGGCGGGCTTCGGCTGGCTTACCTCATCGGTGGCTTGGTGGAACGGGCGCGATCCCTGGTTCATGGAGGAGCGCGCCGCGCTCGGCGCCCCGCTGATCGGCTTCCCCGAGGCTCCCTTCGGCCCGCGCGCCGCGATGGACGAGGGGGACGAGGCCGCGCGCGCCCGCGCCGCCGCCCTTTCCCTCCGCTTGGCCGCCACGCTCTGCGACGCGCTGCTCGTCCCGCAGGGCTTCGAGTACGGCGCCCGCCGCACCGCCGAGCCCGCGCAGGACCGGCCGGGCGACCTCGCCTGGGCGAGGGAGAACGCGCCCTACGACCTCTCGGCCGAGATCCGGGAGGCGAACGCGCTGGCCGCGCGCCTCGTGCCCCTGGCGGGCCCCACGGCCAGCGGTGAGATACGCCCGCTGACCGGCCCCGGCGCGCCGGTGCTGGCCGTGCTGCGCGCCGCCGCCGACCCCCGCGTGGCGGAGGCCGCGACGCTGGTGATCGCCAATCCCGACCGCCGGGCCTCGGCGAGCCTCGCGCCCGAGACGGTGCTGCCCGGCATCGGCGGCGGCCCGAACCTTTTCATCGGCGCTGATGGCCAGGAGACCGTGACCCCCGGCGTGCCGCTGCTCCTCTCCCCCGGCGAGGTGCGGGTGCTGGAGGCCGGCGCCCCCAACCCCGTGATCCGGCCGGATGCCGCGCGCATGCCGCCGGAGCAGGGCGTGCTGATCCCGCGCATCGGCATCGAGAACGTCACGCCGCTGGTGGAGGGCGGGCGCTTCCCGGCGAAGCGGATCGTGGGCGAGGTGGTGACGGTGGAGGCCGACATCGTGGCCGACACCCACGCCACCTTCGGCGTCGCGCTGCTCTGGCGCCCGATCGACGAGAAGGCCTGGCGCGAGGTGCGGATGACCCCGCTCGGCAACGACCGCTGGACCGCGAGCTTCCCGCTGGAGCGCATGGGCCGCCATGTCTTCGCCGTCGAGGCTTGGCTCGATGTCTTCGCCGGCTACCGCGACGAGCTCTCGAAGAAGCACGCGGCCGGTGTGCCGGTGACGCTGGAGCTGGAGGAAGGGCGCCGCCACGTCGTGGCCGCCGCCGCGCGTCCCGGCAATGCGCGCCGCGGGCTGCTCGCCCTGGCGAAGTCGCTGGAGAACGCGCCCGAAGCCGAGCGGCTGACCGCCCTGCTGGCGCCCGAGACGGCGCGGCTGATGGCGATCGCGGACAACCGCCCGCACCGGATGCGCCAGAACCCGCCCGGCAAGATCGAGGCCGAGCGCATCGCGGCGCGCTTCGCGAGCTGGTACGAGATCTTCCCGCGCAGCCAGTCCGGCGACGAGAACCGCCACGGCACGCTGGACGACGTCATCCGCCAGTTGCCGCGCGTGAGGGCGATGGGCTTCGACGTGCTCTACTTCCCGCCCATCCACCCGATCGGGCGCAAGAACCGCAAGGGCCGCAACAACACCCTCACCCCCGGGCCGGACGACGTGGGCAGCCCCTACGCCATCGGATCGGAGGAGGGCGGGCACGACGCGCTGCACCCCGCGCTCGGCACCATCGAGGACTTCCACCGCCTGCGCGACGCCGCCCACGCGCACGGGCTGGAGCTGGCGCTGGACTTCGCCATCCAGTGCTCTCCCGACCATCCCTGGCTGCGCGAGCACCCGGAGTGGTTCGACTGGCGCCCTGACGGCACGATCAAGTATGCGGAGAACCCGCCGAAGAAGTACGAGGACATCGTCAACGTCGACTTCTACGCGGCCGGCGCGAAGCCCTCGCTCTGGGTGGCGCTGTACGATTCGGTGAAGTTCTGGGTGGAGCAGGGGGTGAAGACCTTCCGCGTAGACAACCCGCACACCAAGCCGCTGCCCTTCTGGGAGTGGATGATCGGGGAGATCCGCGCGACCAACCCGGAGGTGCTGTTCCTCTCCGAGGCCTTCACGCGGCCGAAGGTGATGTACCGGCTGGCCAAGAGCGGCTTCAGCCAGTCCTACACCTACTTCACCTGGCGCGAGACGAAGGCCGATATGGCGGAGTACCTGACGGAGCTCTCCACCACCGCGCCGCGCGACTTCTTCCGCCCGCATTTCTTCGTCAACACGCCCGACATCAACCCGCGCCACCTCCAGACCGGCGGCCGGCCGATGCACCTGACGCGCGCGGCGCTGGCCGCCACGCTCTCGGGTCTCTGGGGCGTGTACCAGGGCTTCGAGCTCTGCGAGGCGACGCCGCTGCCGGGCAAGGAGGAGTATCTCGACAGCGAGAAGTACCAGATCCGCGTCTGGCCCGATCGCCGCCCCGGCGACATCGTGGACGAGGTGACGCGGCTGAACGCCATCCGCCGCGCCAACCCGGCGCTGCAGACGCATCTCGGCGTCACCTTCCTGCCGGCCTGGAACGACAACATCCTCTACTATGAGAAGGCGACGGAGGACCGCTCCAACGTGATCCTCGTTGCCGTCAGCATGGACCCATCCACTGTGCAGGAGGCGGGCTTCGAGCTGCCGCTCTGGCGCTGGGGCCAGCCCGACCATGCCGGGTTGGAGGCCGAGGACCTGATGCGCGGCCAGCGCTTCGCCTGGCACGGCAAGACGCAGCACATGCGCCTCGATCCCGCCGACCTTCCCTTCGCCATCTGGCGCGTGCGCCCCCTCGGCGCCTGAACGAGAAAACCATGCCCGACGACGCCCTTCCGGCCAACGAGGCCCTCCCCAACCACCAGCCCGATCCGCGCGACCCTCAGTGGTACCGGGACGCGGTCATCTACCAGCTCCACATCAAGTCCTTCTTCGATTCCAACGACGACGGGGTGGGCGACTTCCCCGGGCTGATCGCGAAGCTGGACTACATCGCCGAGCTCGGCGTCGACACACTGTGGCTGCTGCCCTTCTATCCCAGCCCGCGGCGCGACGACGGCTACGACATCTCCGAGTACACCGGCGTCCACCCGGACTACGGCAGCACCGAGGACGCGAAGCGCTTCATCGAGGAGGCGCATCGCCGCGGGCTGCGCGTGATCACCGAGCTGGTCATCAACCACACCAGCGACCAGCACCCCTGGTTCCAGGCGGCGCGCAACGCGCCCAAGGGCTCGCCCGAGCGCAACCTCTACGTCTGGTCCGACACGGACGAGATCTACCAGGGCACGCGCATCATCTTCCTCGACACGGAGAAGTCGAACTGGACCTGGGATCCGGTGGCGGGCCAGTACTTCTGGCACCGCTTCTTCTCCCACCAGCCGGACCTCAACTTCGACAACCCGGAGGTGGTGGAGCGCGTCCTCGGCGTCATGCGCTTCTGGCTCGATGCCGGCGTGGATGGGTTGCGCCTGGACGCCGTGCCCTATCTCATCGAGCGCGACGGCACCTCCAACGAGAACCTGCCCGAGACGCACGACGTGCTGAAGCTCATCCGCAAGGAGCTGGAGCGCGGCTATGCCGGCGTCGGCAAGATGCTGCTCGCCGAGGCCAACATGTGGCCCGAGGATACGCAGCAGTATTTCGGCGAGGGCGACGAATGCCACATGGCATTTCACTTCCCGCTGATGCCCCGCATGTACATGGCGATCGCGCAGGAGGATCGCTTCCCGATCACCGACATCCTGCGCCAGACCCCGGATATCCCCGAAGGCTGCCAGTGGGCGATCTTCCTCCGCAACCATGACGAGCTGACGCTCGAGATGGTCACGGACAAGGAGCGGGACTATCTCTGGAACACCTATGCCGCGGACCGCCGCGCGCGCATCAACCTCGGCATCCGCCGCCGCCTCGCCCCGCTGCTGGAGCGCGACCGCCGGCGCATCGAGCTGATGAACGGGCTGCTCATGTCCATGCCCGGCACGCCCGTGATCTACTACGGCGACGAGATCGGAATGGGCGACAACATCTATCTCGGCGACCGCGACGGCGTGCGGACCCCGATGCAGTGGTCGCCCGACCGCAATGGCGGCTTCTCCAAGGCCGATCCCGCAGGCCTGGTTCTGCCGGCCATCCAGGACCCGCTCTACGGCTTCCAGGCCGTGAACGTGGAGGCGCAGGCGCGCGACGCGCACAGCCTGCTGAACTGGACGCGGCGCATGCTGGCCACGCGCAAGCGCAGCCAGGCCTTCGGGCGCGGCACGATGCGGCTGCTCTATCCCGGCAACCGCAAGGTGCTCGCCTATCTCCGCGAGATGGGCGACGAGGCGATCCTCTGCGTCTTCAATCTCTCCCGCTCCGCCCAGGCGGTGGAGCTGGACCTCTCCGACATGGCCGGGCGCGTGCCGGTGGAGATGCTGGGCGGCACCGCCTTCCCGGCGATCGGCCAGCTCACCTACCTCCTGACGCTCCCGCCCTACGGCTTCTACTGGTTCGTCCTCGCGACGGAGCAGGCCCTTCCGCCCTGGCATGTGAAGGCACCCGAGCCCTTGCCCGACCTCCGCACCATCGTCTTCCCGACGACCGCCACCGCCATGGGCCCGGCCCAGCGCGCCGAGATCGAGCGCGAGGTGCTGCCGGCCTGGCTGCCCAAGCGCCGCTGGTTCGCCTCCAAGGACGAGGAGCTGGAGGGCGTCTCCCTCCGCGCCCTCGCCCCCGTGCCCGGCAGCCAGCACAACCTGCTGGCCGAGGTGGAGGTGCGCCTGCCCGGCCGGACGGAGCGCTACTGCGTGCCGCTCGCCGGCATGGGCGAGGACGAGGTGACGGGGCCGCTCGCCTCGCAGCTCGCCCTTTCCCGCGTGCGGCAGGGGCGGCGCGTGGGCTACCTCACCGACGCCTTCGCCTCCGACGCCTTCGTCCACCGCGTGGTCCGCGCGCTGCGCGACGGCGCCGTGGCGGAGACCGAGGACGGGCCCATCCTCTTCATGGGCGGCGAGCGCATGGCGGCGCTGGAGCTGGGCGACGAGCCCGCCGTGCGGCGCCTGCCGGGCGAGCAGTCCAACTCCTCCATCATCGTGGGCGAGGAGGTCGTGCTGAAGATCCTCCGCAAGCTCTCCCCGGGCATCCACCCCGAGGCGGAGATGACGCGCTACCTGACCGATGCGGGCTACGCCAACATGGCGCCGCTGCGCGGCGAGGTCGTGCGCAACGGGAAGGACGGCGTGCCCGTCACCCTCATGCTGCTGCAGGGCTTCGTCCGCAACCAGGGCGACGGCTGGGGCTGGACGCTCGACTGGCTCGCCCGCGCCGCCGACCAGACGGATGACGAGCACGGGGACGCGCTCTCGGGCTACCTTTCCTTCATCGCCGCGCTCGGGCGCCGGCTGGGCGAGCTGCACGCCGTGCTGGCCCGGCCGAGCGACGATGCCGCCTTCACCCCGGAGGTCGCGGGCGAGGCCTCACGCACCGCCTGGGCCGAGGGCGCCATCGCGCAGCTCGACCCCGCGCTGGACCTGCTGGAGAAGGCCGCGCTGGAAGGGGAGGAGAAGGCGATGGCCGAGAGCCTCCTCGCCCGCCGCGAGCCGTTGAAGAGGGCCGCGCGGCGCCTCGCCCAGTCCGCCGACGGCGCGCTGATGACGCGCGTGCACGGCGACTTCCACCTGGGCCAGGTGCTGGTGGCACAGGGCGACGCCGTCATCGTGGACTTCGAGGGCGAGCCGGCGCGCACGCTGGAGGAGCGCCGCGCCAAGGGCAGCCCGCTGCGCGACGTGGCCGGGCTTCTCCGCAGCCTCGACTACGCCGCGGCTGCCGCGGCCGGCACCACCTCGACCGCGCCGGCCGAGCGGCGGGAGGCGCTGCTCGCCCGCTTCCGCGCCGAGGCGGGAGAGGCCTTCATGGCCGCCTATCGCGAGGCCGAGGAGGCGTCGCCCAACCAGTGGGCGCCGGAGGAGACGCGCGGCGCGCTGCTCGACCTCTTCCTGCTGGAGAAGGCCGCCTACGAGCTGCGCTACGAGGCGGCCAACCGCCCGGCCTGGCTCCCCATCCCGCTGCGCGGCCTCGCCGCGCTGGCCGACCGGCTGGTGACCGCATGAGCGACGCCCCGATGGAAGCGATCCAGGCGATCGTGGAGGGGCGCCACGGCGACCCCTTCGCCGTCCTCGGCGCGCATGGCGGGCGGGTGCGGAGCTTCCAGCCCGGCGCGCTCTCGGTGGAGGCGGTGCCCGCCGGCGGGGCGCCCGTCGCGCTGGGGCAGGTGCACGACATCGGGATGTTCGAGGGCGAGGTGCCGGCCGGCCCCTACACCCTCCGCATCACCTGGCCCGGCGGCGTGCAGGAGACGGAGGACCCCTACGCCTTCGGCCCGCTGCTCGGCGACATGGACATCTACCTCTTCAGCGAGGGGCGGCACCACGAGATGGGCCGCGTCTTCGGCGCGCGCGCGATGACGGTGGAGGGCGTGCCCGGCGTGCGCTTCGCCGTCTGGGCGCCGAACGCGCGCCGCGTCTCCGTGGTGGGCGAGTTCAACAACTGGGACGGCCGCCGCCACCCGATGCGGCTGCGCGGCGGCGCGGGGGTGTGGGAGATCTTCGTCCCGCGCCTCGCCCCCGGGGCGCGCTACAAGTACGAGATCCTCGGCGCGCATGGCGGCGTGCTGCCGCTGAAGGCCGATCCGGTCGCGGCGCAGTCGGAGCTGGCGCCGGGCACTTCCTCGATCGTGACGAAGCCCGTGTCGCATCCCTGGAACGATGCGGCCTGGATGGACCGCCGGGCCGGGCTGCAGGCGCCGGATGCCCCCATCTCCATCTACGAGGTCCATCCCTCCTCCTGGTGGCGGGCCGAGAACGGCGAGGCGCCGGACTGGGACGGGCTGGCCGCGCGCCTCATCCCCTATGTCCGCGGCATGGGCTTCACCCATGTCGAGCTGCTGCCGATCATGGAGCACCCCTTCGGCGGCTCCTGGGGCTACCAGCCGCTCGGCCTCTTCGCCCCGACCGCGCGCTTCGGCACGCCAGAGGGCTTCTCGCGCTTCGTGGACCACTGCCACGAGGCCGGGATCGGCGTGATCCTGGACTGGGTGCCCGCCCACTTCCCCTCCGACCCGCACGGGCTCGGCCAGTTCGACGGCACGGCGCTCTACGAGCACGCGGATCCGCGGGAGGGATTCCACCGGGACTGGAACACGCTCATCTACAACTTCGGCCGGAACGAGGTGCGAGGCTTCCTCATCGCCTCCGCGCTGCACTGGCTGGAGCACTACCACGTCGATGGCCTCCGCGTGGATGCCGTGGCCTCCATGCTCTACCGCGACTACTCCCGCAACGCGGGCGAGTGGGTTCCCAACATCCATGGCGGGCGCGAGAACCTGGAGGCCGTCGCCTTCATCAAGGAGCTGAACGAGGTCGTGCGCGCGCGCTGCCCCGGCGCGATCATGGTGGCGGAGGAGAGCACCGCCTGGCCCGGCGTCTCCGCCTCCGTGTCGGAGGGTGGCCTGGGCTTCCACTACAAGTGGAACATGGGCTGGATGCACGACACCCTGCACTACATGCAGGAGGACCCGGTGAACCGGCGCTGGCACCACGGCCAGATGACCTTTGGCCTCGTCTACGCCTTCTCCGAGAAGTTCATGCTGCCGCTCTCCCATGACGAGGTGGTGCACGGGAAGGGCTCGCTGCTGCGGAAGATGCCGGGGGACGACTGGCAGAAGCGCGCGAACCTGCGCGCCTATCTCTCCTTCATGTGGACGCATCCCGGCAAGAAGCTGCTCTTCATGGGCGGCGAGATCGCGCAGCCGACGGAGTGGAACCACGACACCCAGATCCCCTGGCACCTGCTGGACGATCCCCGCCACCGCGGCGTGCAGGAGTTGGTGCGGGACCTGAACCGCGCCTATCGCGCGCATCCCGCCCTGCACCAGCGGGACGCCGATCCCGCCGGCTTCGCCTGGGTCGTCGGGGACGATGCGGGCAACAGCGTCCTCGCCTTCCTCCGCTACGCCGAGGGCGCCGCGCCGGCGCTGGTGGTGTGCAATCTCACCCCCGTCCCGCGGGAGGGATACCGGATCGGCGTGCCCTCCGCCGGCTGGTGGCGGGAGATCCTGAACAGCGACGCGGCCTCCTATGGCGGTTCGGGCCTCGGCAACGCGGGCGGTGCGGAAGCGCGGGAGGAGGCGTCGCACGGGCAGCCGGCCTCGCTCACCCTCACCCTGCCGCCGCTGGCCACCCTCATCCTCTCGCCGCAAGGATAGGGGAGGGGATGCCGAGCGCGCCGCCCCGGCTGGAAACGGGCAAGCCCTATCCGCTGGGCGCCAGCTGGGACGGGCTGGGCGTGAACTTCGCGGTCTTCTCCGCCCATGCGGAGAGGATCGAGCTATGCCTGTTCAACGCGAACGGGCGGCGGGAGGTCGCTCGCTACGACCTGCCGGACTGCACGGACGAGGTCTGGCACGGCTACCTGCCCGATGCCGGGCCCGGCACGGTCTACGCCTATCGTGCGCACGGGCCCTACGACCCCGGCAAGGGCCACCGCTTCAACCCGACGAAGCTGCTGCTCGATCCCTATGCGCGGCAGATCGTCGGCAACATCACCTGGTCGGACGCGCTCTTCGGCTACCGCGTCGGCAGCCCGCGCGGGGACCTCACCCAGGACCGCCGCGACAGCGCCGCCGCCATGCCCAAGGGCGTGGTGGTGGAGGAGCGCGCCTATGAATGGGGCGGCGACCGCCTGATCGAGCGCCCCTGGGGCGAGACGGTCATCCTCGAGGCCCATCTGAAGGGGTTGACGCGGCTGCACGAGGAGGTGCCGGGCCCGGTCCGCGGCAGCTTCCAGGCGCTCGGCCATCCGGCGGTGATCGACCATCTCGTGAAGCTCGGCGTCACGGCGGTGGAACTGCTGCCCGTCCACGCCTTCCTGCAGGACCGCTTCCTCGTGGAGAAGGGGCTGACGAACTACTGGGGCTACTCCACCCTCTCCTTCTTCGCGCCCGAGCCCTCCTATCTCGCGACGGGCGGGCTGAACGAGATCCGCGCCGCGGTGCGCCGCCTGCACGAGGCCGGGATCGAGGTGATCCTCGACGTCGTCTACAACCACACCTGCGAGGGCTCGGAGATGGGGCCGACCCTCTCCTGGCGCGGCCTCGACCACGCCTCCTACTACCGCCTGCTGCCCGACAATCCCCGCCACTGCATCAACGACACGGGCACCGGCAACACGGTGAACATGTCCCACCCGCGCGTGGTGCAGATGGTGATGGACAGCCTGCGCTACTGGGTGGAGTCCTTCCACTTGGACGGCTTCCGCTTCGACCTCGGCAGCGTCCTCGGGCGCGAGGCGACGGGCTTCGACCCGGGATCGGGGTTCTTCGACGCGCTGCGCCAGGATCCCGTGCTGGCGCGCTGCAAGCTCATCTCCGAGCCCTGGGACATCGGCCCCGGCGGCTACCAGCTCGGCAACCATCCCCCCGGCTTCGCCGAGTGGAACGACAAGTTCCGGGACGGCGTACGCCGCTTCTGGAAGGGCGACGAGGGCATGCGCGCCGACATCGCCGCGCGGCTGACGGGCTCGGCGGAGCTGTTCGACCGCCGGCGCCGCAAGCCCTGGGCGAGCGTGAACTACGTCGCCTCCCATGACGGCTTCACGCTGGAGGACATCGTCTCCTACGACCACCGCCATAACCTGGTGAATGGCGAGGACAACCGCGACGGCCATGGCGAGAACTACAGCCACAACTGGGGCGCGGAGGGGGAGACCGACGATCCGGAGATCCTGGAGACCCGCGCCCGGCTGAAGCGCGCCATGCTGGCGACCGTGCTCTTCTCCGCCGGCACGCCGATGCTGCTGGCCGGCGACGAGATGGGCCGCACGCAGCGCGGCAACAACAACGCCTACTGCCAGGACAACGAGATCTCCTGGATCGACTGGAGCAGGGGCTCGGCGGAGACGGGGCGCGCCCTCACCCGCTATGTCGCGCGTCTCATCCGCCTGCGCCACCGCTTCGCGCCGCTGCGGCCCCCGCGCTTCCCCCATGGCCGGTCCGAGCCCATGCCCGGCCTGCACGACACGCAGTGGTTCGGCCAGGACGGCCAGCCCATCACGCCCGAGGCCTGGCGCGATCCCATCGCCAAGACCTTCGCCATGCTGCGCGCCGACCACGCGCCGGAGGACGGCGTGGACACGGTGCTGCTGATGATGAACGCCGACAGCGCCGACCAGCCCTTCACCCTGCCCTCCCCGGTGCAGAATTGGACCGTCGTGCTCGACAGCGCCGACCCCGAGGGCCCCGAGCGCGTTCTCGATCCCGGGGAGGCGGAGGTGACCGTGCCCGCCCGCTCCGTTCTGCTGCTGTGGAGCCGCCTGGCCCACGATTGAGGATCCGCGCATGACCACGCTGTGGGGACCGTTGCTGCACGCCGATGGGGCGCGTTTCCGTCTCTGGGCACCGTCCAGCGATGCCGTTTCGCTGGAGGTGGAGGAGATGGACCCCATCCCCATGAGGGCCACCGGGGATGGCTGGTACGAGGCCGACGCCCCCGCCCGCGCCGGCGCCCGCTACCGTTTCCGCACCTCGCCCGACCTGCTGGTGCCCGACCCCGCCGCGCGCGCGCAGGCCGAGGATGTCCACGGCGCCTCCGTGCTGGTGGATGACAGCGCGTATCGGTGGCGCAACGCGGGATGGCGCGGGCGGCCCTGGCACGAGACGGTGCTCTACGAGCTGCATGCCGGCACCTGCGGCGGCTACAACGGCATCCGCGCGATGCTGCCGCGGCTGCGCGACCTCGGCGTGACGGCGGTGGAATTGATGCCGATCGCCGCTTTCCCCGGTGGGCGGAACTGGGGCTATGACGGGGTGCAGCCCTTCACCCCCGATCCGAGCTACGGCACCCCCGACGAGCTGAAGGCGATGGTGGACGAGGCGCACGGCCTCGGTCTCTCCGTCTTCCTCGACTGCGTCTTCAACCATTTCGGGCCGGACGGCGCCTATCTGCACGCCTATGCCAAGCCCTTCTTCGACGAGGGCATCCACACGCCCTGGGGCGCGGCCATCGACTTCACGCAGCCCGCGGTGCGCGCCTATTTCGAGGAATGCGCGCTCATGTGGCTGCGCGACTATCGCATCGACGGGCTGCGCCTGGACGCCGTCCACGCCATCGCCGACCAGCCCTGGCTCGACGTGCTGGCGCGGCGCATCCGCGCCGAGATCACGGGGCGGGAGGTGCACCTCGTGCTGGAGAACGAGGGCAACACGGCGTCCAAGCTCACTCCCGGCCTCTACGACGCGCAGTGGAACGACGACGGCCACAACACGCTCCATCCCCTGCTGACCGGCGAGCGCGAGGGCTATTACGAGGACTTCGCCGATGACGGCGCGAGAAAGCTCGCCCGCGTGCTGGCCGAGGGCTTCCTCTTCCAGGGGGAGGAGATGCCACATCTCCACCGCCCCCGCGGTGAGCCCTCGGGGCATCTGCCGCCCACCGCCTTCGTGCTCTTCCTGCAGAACCACGACCAGGTCGGCAACCGCGCGATGGGCGAGCGGCTGGACGCGCTGGCCCCGCCCGAGGCGATGCGCGCCGCCAACGCCCTGTTGCTGCTCTGCCCGCAGATCCCGATGCTGTTCATGGGCGAGGAATGGGGCGCCACCTCTCCCTTCCTCTTCTTCACGGGCTTCGGCGATCCCGATCTGGCCAAGGCCGTGCGCGAGGGGCGGCGCAAGGAGTTCGCCCACTTCAAGGCCTTCCAGGACGAGGAGGCCCGCGAGCGCATCCCCGATCCGAACGACCCCGCGACCTTCGAGATGTCGCGTCCCGACCCGGAAGAGGCGAAGCGCCCGCCGCACGACGCCATCCTCGCCCATCACAAGGCCCTGCTGGCGCTGCGCCACGCCGAGATCGTCCCGCGCCTGCGCGGCGCCATGGCGGCGGGCGCGGAGGTGGCGGGGGAACGCGCCGTGCTCGCCCGCTGGCGCATGGGCGACGGCGCGGTGCTGACCATCGCGACGAATCTCGGTGCCGCACCAGCACAGGTGAAGGCGGAGGGCGCGCGATTGCTGTTCGAGAGCGCCCCCGGCGCCGCCGCCTCCCTCGCGGCGGGGACGCTGCCCGCCCACACCACCATCGCCCTGCTGGACCCTTCTGCATGAGTGACCAGGATCTTCATGATCTCGCCCAGGCCGCCGGCATCGCGGCCGAGTGGCGGGACGTGCACAACAAGGACCACGAGGTCGGCCCGGAGGCGATGCGCGCCATCCTCGCGGCGCTGGACCTTCCCGCCGGTAGCGAGGCGGAGATCCGGGCGAGCCGCGAGCGGCTGCGCGAGGAGGGCAGGGGCCTGCCGCCGCTCTGCACGGCGATCCAGAACCGCCCCGTCCTGCTCGGCCTGCCCGGGGAGCCGGAGTTCCGCCTGCGGCTGGAGAGCGGCGAGGCCTGGGAGGGCCGCGCCTGGCAGGCGGACGGGCTACTGAACCTGCCGCCCGTGAACGAGGCCGGCTACCACGAGCTGGAGATCGGCGGGCAGAGGACGGTGCTGGCCGTCTGCCCCCAGCGCTGCCACGGCATCGCGTCGGGCACGCGGCCCTGGGGTGTGGCCGCGCAGCTCTACTCCCCGCGCCGCAAGGGCGATGGCGGGATCGGGGACTTCACGGGGCTGGAGCAGCTCGCCGTCTCCGCGGCCCGGCGCGGGGCGGACGCGCTGGCCATCTCGCCCGTCCACGCACAGTTCTCGGCCGATCCCGAGCGCTTCTCGCCCTACGCGCCCTCTTCGCGCCTCTTCCTCAACGTGCTGCACGCCGACCCCGCGGCCCTCGGTCCCGACGCGCTGCGAAAGGCCCTGTCCGAGACGGGGCTGGCGGACGAGTTCGCGCGGCTGGAGGCGCTGGACCTCGTGGACTGGCCCGCCGCCGCGCGGCTGCGGCTCCGCGTCTTCCGCGCGATCTTCGACCGCTTCGGCGGCGACCGCGCCTTCGACGCCTTCCGCAGGGAGGGCGGGGAGGCGCTGGAGAGCCATGCGCGCTTCGAGGCGCTGCACGCCCATCTCTACGGCCGCGATCCCGCCCTCTGGCACTGGAAGAGCTGGCCGGCGGAGCATCGCAGCCCCGAGGCGCCGGGGGTGGCCGAGTTCGCGCGGGCGCACGCGAAGGAGGTGTCCTTCCACGCCTTCCTGCAATGGATCGCCGATCGCGGTCTCGGCGCGGCGCAGGCGGCCTTCAAGGGCGCGGGCGCGGGGATCGGGCTGATCGCGGATCTCGCGGTCGGCACGGATGGCGGCGGCAGCCACGGCTGGTCGCGCCAGGGGCAGATCCTCTCGGGCGTCGGCGTCGGTGCGCCGCCCGACATCTTCTCGCCCCTCGGCCAGTCCTGGGGCATCGCCGCCTTCTCCCCGCGCGGGCTGCGCGAGGGCGGCTACGCGGCCTTCCTGGAGATGCTGCGCGCGGCCATGCGCCACGCGGGCGGCGTGCGGATCGACCACGCCATGGGCCTGGCCCGCCTCTGGCTCGTGCCGGAGGGCGCCAGCGCGGCGGACGGGGCCTATCTCCACTTCCCCGTTATGGACATGCTGCGCCTCGTCGCCCTGGAATCGCGGCGGCACGAGGCGATCGTGGTGGGCGAGGACCTCGGCACCCTGCCCGAGGGCTTCCGCGAGCGGCTGGACGAGACGGGGGTGATGGGTCTGCGCGTGCTCTACTTCGAGCAGGGTCAGGACCACCGCTTCACCCCGCCGGCTCAGTGGTCCCCGGGCGCCGTCGCCGTCACCACCACCCACGACCTGCCGACCGTCGCCGGCTGGTGGCGGGGGCGCGACATCGACTGGCGCGTGAATCTCGGCCTGCTCGGCGAGGGCAATGACGGCGGCGAGCAGCGCACCGAGCGCCTGCTCGACCGCGCCCGGCTCTGGGAGGCCATGCGGGAGAGCGGCGTGGCCGAGGGCGACATGCCGGACGAGGACGAGGGCGGGCGGGTCGCGACCGCCGCCGCCCGCCACGTCGCCTCGGCGGCCTGCGCCCTCGCCCTCCTGCCCCTGGAGGACGCGCTGGCGCTGGAGGAGGCGCCGAACCTGCCCGGCACCACCGAGGGCCACCCGAACTGGCGCCGCCGCCTGCCGGGCCAGGCCTCGACGATGCTCGACGAGCCCGAAACCGCCGCCCGCCTGGACGCTTTCGCCCAGGCACGTAGCCCGAAGAGCTGACTGGTCCCCCCATGCCCGCATCCGAGAATTCCGACACCGCTCCGGCGACGCCGCGCGCCACGGCGCGCCTGCAGTTCCACAAGGACTTCACGCTGGATGCGGCGGTGCCGCTGGTGCCGTACTTCCGCAAGCTCGGGATCAGCCATCTCTACGCCTCGCCGGTCCTGAAGGCGCGGCCGGGCTCGACCCATGGCTACGACATCGTGGACCCCGAGCGGATCAACCCCGAGCTGGGCGGGGAGGAGGCGCTGCGCCGCCTCGTCGCCGCGCTCCGCGAGAACGGCATGGGGCTGATCCTCGACATCGTGCCGAACCACATGGGCGTCGGCGGCGCCGACAACGGCTGGTGGCTGGACGTGCTGGAATGGGGGCCACAATCCCCCTTCGCCCGCTTCTTCGACATCGACTGGAACCCGCCCGACCCCGCGCTGAACGACAGGATGCTCGCGCCCTTCCTCGGCGCGCCCTACGGCACCGTGCTGGAATCGGGCGACCTCGCCCTGCATTTCGAGCCGGAGAGCGGGAAGATCTACGCGGAGTATTTCGAGCACCGCTTCCCCCTCGCGCCGCGCAGCTACGCCACGATGCTCTCGGCGACCGACGAGCCGCAGCTCGCCGGCCTCGCCCAGGTCTTCCGCGCCCTCGGCGTTGAAGGGGAGCGGGATGCCGTGCGCGCCGCCGCCTCCATCGCCCTCGACATGCTGGCGGGCCACGCGCGCACGCCAGAGGGCCGCGCGCAGATCGACGCGGTGATCGCGGCGCACGACCCGAAAACCGATGAGGGCCGCACGCGGCTGCACGCGCTGCTGGAGGCGCAGAACTACCGCCTGGCCTGGTGGCGCGCGGCGACCGACGAGATCAACTGGCGCCGCTTCTTCGACGTCACCTCCCTCGGCGGCTTGCAGGTGGAGCGCCCGCGCGTCTTCGAGGCGACCCACGCCCTCATCCTCAGCCTCTACGCGGACGGCCTCATCGACGGCGTGCGCGTGGACCATGTGGACGGCCTCGCCGATCCGCGCGGCTACTGCCGCAAGCTGCGCCGGCGCCTGGAAGGCCTCACCGCGCGCCGCCCGGAGGGGGCGCCGAAGGGCCATCCTCTGCTGCTGATCGAGAAGATCCTCGCCCCCCACGAGAAGCTGCGCCGCGACTGGATGGTGGACGGCACCACCGGCTACAACTTCATGGACGAGGTCGCGGGCGTGCTGCACGACCCCGCGGGCGCCGAGCCGCTGGCCGCCACATGGCACGCCATGACCGGCCGCCCCGCCGATTTCGGGGAGGAGGCGCGGGAGGCGCGGCGCCAGATCCTGCGCTACAATCTCGCCTCCGAGCTGAACGCCACCTCCTTCGCGCTGCGCCGCATCGCCATGCGCGACCTCGCCACCCGCGACTTCACCCTCACCGCCATCCGCCGCGCGCTGACGGAGGTGCTGGTCCACTTCCCCGCCTATCGCTCCTATCTCGGCATCGCCGGGCGCAGCGAGGCGGATCGCCGCCTGCTCGACTGGGCCATCTCGGGCGCCCGCCGCACCATCCGCGAGACCGACCGGCCGCTGCTGGACCTGCTGAATTCCTGGCTTGGCGGCGATCCGCCGCGGAGCCTGCCCCACGCGCAGCGCCGCGAGCGCCAGCGCGCCGCCATCCGCTTCCAGCAGCTCTCCGCCCCCGTCGCCGCGAAGTCGGTGGAGGACACGGCCTTCTATCGCTACGGCCGCCTTATCTCCCGCAACGAGGTGGGGTCCGAGCCCTCGCACTTCGCCATCACGCCCCACGCCTTCCACGCCGCCTGCCGCGACCGCGCGAAGTACTTCCCGCGCGAGATGCTCGCCACCGCCACGCATGACACGAAGCGCGGCGAGGACACGCGCGCGCGGCTGGCCGCCATCTCCGAGCTGCCGGAGGAATGGGCGGCGACGCTGACGCGCTGGACCCGGCTGAACAGCGTGCTGAAGAAGGAGGTGGATGGCGAGCCCGCGCCGGACGCGACCGACGAGATCATGCTCTACCAGTCCCTCATCGGTGCCTGGCCACTGGATCTCGACCCCTCCGACGAGGCAGGGGTGGAGGCGCTG
This sequence comes from Muricoccus pecuniae, assembly GCF_014199205.1. Classification (GTDB taxonomy): domain Bacteria; phylum Pseudomonadota; class Alphaproteobacteria; order Acetobacterales; family Acetobacteraceae; genus Roseomonas; species Roseomonas pecuniae. The sequence goes on from NZ_JACIJD010000011.1 coordinate 53,198, forward strand.
ATCAAGCGCCTCGCGGCCTGGCAGGAGAAGGCGCTGCGCGAGGGCAAGCGCCGCTCCGAATGGGCCGTGCCGAACGAGCCCTACGAGGCCGCCTGCCGCGACTTCCTCACGGCCATGCTGGCAAATGACCGCCCCTCCCGCCTGCGGGAGGAGGTGGCGGCACTGGTGCGGCGCCTCTCCCCGGCGGGCGCGGTGAACGGTCTCGCCCAGGCGCTGATCCGCTGCACCTCCCCGGGCATCCCGGACCTCTACCAGGGCACGGAGTTCTGGGACTTCTCCCTCGTCGATCCCGACAACCGCCGCCCCGTGGACTTCGCCGCCCGGGCGGCCGCGCTGGAGGCGGGGGAGCCGCCCGTCGGCCTGCTCTCCCACTGGCGGGACGGGCGGGTGAAGGCGGCCGTGATCGCCCGCGCCCTCGCCCTCCGTGCCCGCCATCCCGCGCTCTTCGCGGAGGGCGAGTACATCCCGGTCGAGGCGGAGGGGCCCATGGCGGCGCATGTGCTGGCCTTCGCGCGCCGGGCGGGGGAGGCGGCCTGCCTCACCGTCGTCACGCGACTGCCCGCCCGCGCCCTGGGCGATTCGTCCGACCCGTTGATCCCCGCCGAGGCCTGGGGGGAGACGGCGCTGGTGCTGCCGCCCGCCCTGGCCGGCCTGCCCCTGCAGGACGTGCTGGGCGATGCCGGCATGACGGGGGAGGAGCGCCTCCCGCTGGCCACCCTCCTGGCGCGCCTCCCCGTTTCGCTTCTCGCGACGGGTTGATCGGGATACCCTGGTCATCGCGGCCCATCCCTGTTCGATGGCGCCGCGAGCGGGAGGGCGATTCGATCAAGGACTCGTTGCTGCCCGACCGTCCCCAGGCCGAGGCGCGCCCGAGCTGGGCGGAGCAGCGGCTCGCCCTGGCGCTCGAGGCCTCCGGCATCGCCGGCGCATGGGACTGGGATGCGGGGACGGACCTGATCCACGGCGATGAGCGGGCCTGTGCCCTGCACGGGGTCGATGCCGGGCTGGGCGCGCGCGGCGCAAGGGGGGCGGAGCTGCTCGTCCATGTCGTGCCGGAGGACCGGCCGGCGCTGGACCGCGCCCTGGCCGCGGCACTCGTCGGCCGCGCGCCGCTGAACATCAGCTACCGCGTCTGGCCGCCGGGCGGTGATGTGGGCTGGGTGATGCTGCGCGGCCGCGTGCTGCGCGACGCCGCCGGCACGGCCACGCGCCTGGCCGGGGTCGCGCTCGACATCTCCGAGCAGAAGGACACCGAGGCCGCGCTGCGCGAGAGCGAGGCCCGCTTCCGCGCCATCGCCGACACCATGCCCCAGGCCGTGTGGTCCACCCTGCCCGACGGCTATCACGACTACTTCAACCGCCGTTGGTACGAGATAACCGGCACGCAGGCCGGCGAGACCGAGGGCGGGGCCTGGGCGGAGATCGTCCATTCCGACGACCGGGCCGTTACCTGGGAGCGCTGGCGCCACTCCCTCGCCACCGGCGAGCTCTACGAGGTGGAGTACCGCCTCCGCATGGCGGACGGGTCCTGGCGCTGGTTCCTCGGCCGCGCGCTTCCCGTGCGGAACTCGCGCGGGCGGATCACCCGCTGGTTCGGCACCTGCACCGACATCCATGACATCCGCCGCGCCGCCGAGGAGCGGGAGGTGCTGAGCCACGAGCTGAGCCACCGGATCAAGAACATCTTCTCCGTCATCGGCTCGCTCGTCTCGCTCTCCGCCCGCGGCCATCCGGAGGCGGCCGAGTTCGCGCAGGAGCTGCGCGGCCGGATCGGCGCCCTGGCCCGCGCCCATGAGTTCGCCCGCCCGCACAGCGAGGAGAGCCGGCCGGAGACGGGTGGCGGGACGCTGTTCGGCTTCCTCGGCGACCTCCTCTCCCCCTACGACCCGACGCCGGGGAGCGAGAAGCGCATCGCGGTCGAGGGAGAGGACCAGGAGTTCGGCGACGCCGCCGCCACGCCGCTCGCGCTGCTCTTCCACGAGCTGGCGACGAATGCCGCGAAATACGGCGCGCTGTCCGTCCCCACCGGCCGGGTGACGATCGGGGTGGGGTGCGAGGGGGAGGACATCGTCCTGCGCTGGCGGGAGCGGGGCGGGCCGGAGATCCCCTGCCCCCCGAAGCATGAGGGCTTCGGCAGCCGCCTGGCCACGATCAGCGTGCAGGGCCAGCTCGGCGGGCGGATGACGCGCCGCTGGCCCCGCGAGGGGATGGAGCTAGAGGTGCGGCTGCCGCGCGCAGCCCTCGCCCGGCGCCCCCGCGAGCAGCCTTAGCCCGGGCGGCGGCGAGGCGCAGCGGCCCTCGCGCAGGGAAACCGCGAAGCGCACCGCTTCCGCCACGGAACCCTCGGTATAGGGCTTGGACAGCACCCCGACCGGCCCCCGCACGCCCGGCCCGACCTGCCGCGGATTGGCGGTGAGGTAGATCACCATCGCGCCGTGGTCGCGCGCCAGGGCCTCGCCGAGCGCCGGGCCCGTGGGGCCGTCCCGCAGGTTCAGGTCCACCAGGGCGAGATCCACCCCTTCCTCGGCGGCGGCGAGGGCCTCGGCGGAATCGGCGGCCGTGGCGATCACCTCGTGCCCGAGCGTCTCCAGGCAGAAGGTGAGGTCGAGGGCGATCAGGGCCTCATCCTCCACGATCAGGACGCGTTGCGACATGCTGCTATCTGAACCCGCACGAATGACGGAACGATGAACCCGGGCGCGGTGCCCTGGTTTCCCCCGGAAATCAGGATTTGAGGGGCCTGTGTCCGTCGTGCCTCAGCCCAGGAGGCGGGACAGCACGACCACCCGCTCGTCCCGGTCCTCCAGCTCCCGCGTCACGGGCACGCGGAAGCGCGCGACCTCGGCCAGCCCGCCGCGCGGGACATAGGCGCGGCCGGGATCGGCCAGGATCACCCTCGCCCCCGCCGCGGCGAGGCCGCGCAGCCAGGGCAGGATGTGGTTCGTCATCGGCGCCTCGTAGCAGACATCGCCGGCCAGCACCGTGTCCCAGCGGCAGGGGGCGCCCACCACGTCCCCGGGCGCCTCGGCCACCGCCACCCCGTTCAGCCGGGCATTGAGGCGCGTCGCGGCATGGGCGAGGGGGTCGATCTCCGCCGCCTCCACCACGGCCGCCCCGGCCCGCGCGCAGGCGATGGCGGCCAGCCCCCCGCCCGCCGCGAAGTCCAGCACCCGCCGCCCCGCGACGCGGGACGGGTCGTCCAGCACCCAGCGGGCGAGCGCCTGGCTGCCGGGCCAGGCGAAGGCCCAGAAGGGCGGCTCAATCCCCTGCTCCCCGAGCCAGGCCTCGGTGGCCTGCCAGATCGGGGTGATCTCCGTGGCGAGGTGGAGCGGGATCTCGGGCACCAGCGCCGGGCGGGCGATGGCGGTGTGGGCGGCGACGAAGTCCTCCGCCTCCGCCTCCGCCGGCCCCCTCATAGTCGTCCCCTCACAGGCGCCCCAGCAGCAGGGCGAGGGCGATCAGCAGCCCCGCGTCGCGGTTCGACCTGAACAGGCGGAGGCAGAGGCCGGGATCGTGGATGTCCAGCCGCCGCACCTGCCAGGAGAAGTGCAGCGCGGGCAGGATCAGCCCCGCGGCGAAGAGCGGGTGCAGCCCCGCCAGGAAGCCCGCCGCGGCCAGGAGCAGGATGCAGGCGGCGAAGGCGGCGCCGAGGAAGGGCCGCGTCCGCTCCCCCAGCGTCAGGGCGGAGGATCGGATGCCGACCAGCGCGTCGTCCTCGCGGTCCTGGTGGGCGTAGATCGTGTCGTAGGCGAGCGTCCAGGCGAAGCCCGCCGCCCAGAGCGCCAGGGCGGGGGCCTCCAGCGCCCCCGTGGCCGCCGCCCAGCCCATCGGCGCCGCCCAGGTGAAGACGACGCCCAGCACCGCCTGCGGCCAGTTCGTCACCCGCTTGGCCAGGGGATAGAGAGCCACCGGCAGCAGCGAGGCCACGCCCAGCCCGATGGCGACCGGCGGCAGTTGCAGGAGGATGAGGAGCCCGAGCAGGAGCAGCCCCGCGAGGAAGGCCAGGGCCTGCCGGGGAAGGACGGCGCCCGAGGCCAGCGGCCGCCCGCGCGTGCGCTCCACCTTCCGGTCGAGGTCGCGGTCCCAGAGGTCGTTCACCACGCAGCCCGCGCCGCGCATCACCACCGCCCCGACGCCGAACAGGAGGGTGAGCCAGAGCCCCCTCTCCGGGAAGGGCGCGGCGGCGGCGAAAGCCCAGAGGCCGGGAAGGAAGAGCAGCCAGGAGCCGATCGGCCGGTCCAGCCGCATGAGCAGGGCGTAGGGCACCGCCCAGGCGGGCAGCCAGGCGGAGAGGCCTTCGCGGCGGATATCGGTGTAAGAGGCCACGGCCCTCCTGTCCGACGGATCATCGCCCGTGTCCATCCCGCGCCTCTTCACCGAACACGACCTCCGCGCCGGGATCGCCGTCCCGGCCGCGCCGGGGCAGGGCCGGTATCTCGGCGCCGTCATGCGCAAGAAGGAGGGGGACGCGGTGGTCCTCTTCAACGGGCGGGACGGGGAGTGGCGCGGCCGCCTCGGCCCCATCCGCAAGGACGACGCGGCGCTGATCCCCGAGGGGATGATCCGCCCCCAGCCCCCCGCCGCCGGCCCCGTGCTGCTGATGGCCGCCCTCAAAAGGGAGGCGATGGAGTGGGTGGTGGAGAAGGCGACGGAGCTTGGCGCCCGCGCCATCCGCCCCGTGATCACCGCGCGCGCCGTGCCGGACCGGGTGAACCGCGCCCGCCTCACCCTCATCGCGCGGGAGGCCGCCGAGCAGTGCGAGCGGCTGGACGTGCCGGAGATGGCCGAGGCCGTGCCCCTCCACGCCGCCCTTGATGCCTGGGACGGCACCCCCCTGCTGGTCGCGGCCGAGCGCCGCGACGCGCCCCCCCTGGCGAACCTCCCGCCCGGCCCGCCGCCCGCGATCCTTGTGGGGCCGGAAGGAGGGTTCACGGGACCGGAACTTGACGCCCTGGCACGGCATCCCTTTGTTGCATTGGTCAGCCTCGGCCCCCGAATCCTCCGGGCGGAGACGGCGGCGGTCTCGGCGCTCGCGGTCGTGCAGGCGATCCGCGGCGATTGGGCCCACCACACGGACGAGTAGAGAACGCATGTCGAATCCTGGCGAGGCCGACCTCACGCCCATCCAGTCCGTGAGCGACCTCGCCGGATGGTTCGCCGCCGGCAGCAAGCCGCGCGAGGCCTGGCGCGTGGGCACGGAGCACGAGAAGATCGGCTTCTACCGCGAGGGCTTCGCCCCGCCGCCCTACGAGCCCCAGGGCATCTGCGCCCTACTGGACGGGCTGGCCGCCCGCGGCTGGGAGCGGATCGAGGACGCGGGCAAGCTCATCGGCCTCAAGCGCGGCGAGGCGAGCGTGAGCCTCGAGCCGGGCGGGCAGTTCGAGCTGTCGGGCGCCCCCGTTTCCACCATCGCCGAGACCGAGGCCGAGCTGGACGACCATCTCCGCGACCTCCGCGAGGTGGCCGAGCCGCTGGGCATCGGCTTCGCCGGCATCGGCTTCCACCCCCTCGCCACGCGCGAGGCGATGCCCTGGATGCCCAAGACGCGCTACGCGATCATGCGGAACTACATGCCGCGCGTGGGCGACATGGGCCTCGACATGATGCTCCGCACCGCGACCGTGCAGGCCAACCTCGACTTCGGGGACGAGGCGGACATGGTGCAGAAGCTCCGCGTCTCCCTCGCCCTCCAGCCGCTCGCCACCGCGCTCTTTGCCAACTCCCCCTTCCGCGAGGGGGAGCCAACGGAGTACCGCACGCTGCGCGGCCAGGTCTGGTCCCGCACCGATCCGGACCGCACGGGCATCCCCGCCGTCGCCTTCGAGGACGGCTTCGGCTTCGAGCGCTTCGCCGACTGGGTTCTCGACGTGCCAATGTACTTCATCATGCGCGACGGCCGCTTCGTGGACGCGACGGGCAACACCTTCCGCGAGTTCATGGCGCGCGGCCTGCCGGGCGATCCCTCCGTGCGCGCCACCATGGGCGACTGGGCGGACCATGTGACGACGGTCTTCACCGATGTCCGCCTCAAGCGCTTCCTCGAGATGCGCGGCTCCGACATGGGCTCGGCCGAGATGGTCTGCGCGCTTCCCGCCTTCTGGGTCGGGCTGCTCTACGACGACGCCGCGCAGAAGGCCGCGGCCCGCCTCGTGCGCGGCTGGTCGGTGGCGCAGATGCAGGCGCTGCGCGCCGACGTGCCGAGGCGCGCGCTGGACGCAACCATCGGCGGCGCCACGCTGCGCGAGGTGGCGCGGGACGTGCTGACTATCTCGCGCGAGGGGCTGCGCGCACGCGGCCAGGGCGAGGAGCGCTTCCTCGAGCCGCTGGAGCGCATCGTGGCTTCCGGCGAGACCCAGGCGGACCGCTGGCTGCGCCTGAACACGGAGAGCTGGGAAGGCGACGTCTCGCGCGTGTTCGAGGCGGCCGCGCTCTGAGAGGCTGAAGAACTTTCCTGTCCAGCACAGGGCTTTCTTAACCCAGGTTACGCCGGCGCTCACGATCGGGGGATCGCGCCGGGGCGGCGAAACAACGGTGTCCCGCAGCCGCTTGTGGGAGGTCCGCGCGCCAGGCCAGGCCGGCGCGCGCCAAAGGAACCCCCATGTCCCAGCCTCCGCAGCACCAGAACCCGCCCGGCAGCACGGCGGAGATGACGCCCAGGCCCGACCATGGCGAGGAGAGCTACAAGGGCTGCGGCAAGCTCACCGGCAAGGCGGCGGTGATCACGGGCGGCGACAGCGGCATCGGCCGCGCGGTCGCCATCGCCTATGCGCGCGAGGGCGCGGACCTGCTCATCAGCTATCTCGACGAGCACGAGGACGCGCAGGAGACGCAGCGCTGGGTGGAGAAGGAGGGCCGCAAATGCGTGCTCGTCCCCGGTGACATCGGCGACCCCGCCCATTGCCGCGCGATCATTCAGAAGGCGGTGGAGGAGTTCGGCCGCCTCGACATCCTCGTCAACAACGCCGCCTTCCAGATGGTGCGGCAGTCGCTGGAGGAGATCCCGGACGAGGAGTGGGTCCACACCTTCAACACGAACATCCACTCCCAGTTCTTCCTCACCAAGGCCGCGCTGCCGCACATGAAGCCGGGCTCGGCCATCGTGAACACGAGCTCGGTGAACTCGGACAAGGCGCCGCCGAGCCTCATCGCCTATTCCGCCACCAAGGCCGCGATCGCCAACTTCACCGCCAGCCTCGGCCAGTCGCTCGCGGAGAAGGGCATCCGGGTGAACTGCGTGGCCCCGGGCCCGATCTGGACGCCGCTCATCCCCTCCACCATGCCGGAGGAGGAGGTGAAGAGCTTCGGCCAGTCCGTGCCGATGAAGCGCCCGGGCCAGCCGAAGGAGGTGGCGACGCTCTTCGTCTTCCTCGCCTCCGACGATGCCAGCTACGTCACGGGGGCGCTCTACGCGGTCACCGGCGGCACGCCCGTTCTCTGAAGCACGCCGTTCTCGGCACATGACAGCACAGCGGAGGCCCGGGATGCAGCTCAAGCCCGTTTCGGAACAGGTCGTGGTGGTGGCGGGAGCCTCCAGCGGCATCGGGCGCGAGACCGCGCTCCGCTTCGCCTCGCGCGGCGCGAAGCTCGTCGTCGCGGCGCGCAGCGAGCCCGGCCTCGCCTCGCTCGCGGGCGAGATCGAGGCGCTCGGCGGCCAGGCGCTGCACGTCGCCTGCGACGTGGCCGACTTCGCGCAGGTCCAGGCCCTGGCCGAGGCGGCGGTGGCGCGCTTCGGCCGCATCGACACCTGGGTGAACAACGCCGCCGTCTCGGTCTACGCCCTCGCCGAGGAGACGAAGCCCGAGGAATACCGGCGTGTGATGGAGGTGAACTATCTCGGCCAGGTCCACGGGGCGCTGGCGGCGCTGCCGTACCTGCGCGCGGCGGGCGGGGGTGCGCTGATCGCCATCTCCTCGGTGGAGAGCATCGTTTCCCTGCCGCTGCACGCGGCCTACAGCGCCTCCAAGCACGCGGTGGAGGGCTTCACCGACGCGCTGCGCCGCGAGCTGATGGCCGAGGGCGCGCCGATCTCCGTGACGAGCGTGAAGCCCGGCACGATCAACACGCCCTTCTTCAACAACTCCCGCAGCAAGATGGACGTGAAGCCGAAGGGACCGCCGCCCTATTACGACCCGGGCGTGGTGGCGGATTGCGTCCTCTACGCGGCCGAGCACCCCGTGCGCGACCTCTTCGCGGGCGGCGCGGCCAAGAGCATGGCGGCCGCGCAGATGATGGCCCCCGGCCTCGTGGACGCGGCGCTCGCGCGCTTCGGCATCCCGGCCTCGCGCACCGGCGAGCCCGAGACGCAGGGGCAGCAGGGCAACCTCTACGAGCCGCGCGCCGGGGACAACCGGACCGATGGCGACTTCGCCGGCCGGGCCCGGCGCTTCAGCCTCTATACCTGGCTGGAGACGCATCCGCCGGCGAAGGCGCTCGCCCTTGGCGGCGCGGTGGTGGGAACGGCGCTTCTCTTCATGCGGCGGCGCGAGGAGCGCCGGCGCTGGGGCTGACCGCGCGGCGGGTTCAGGTGTCCAGCCGGCGCACCATGTAGACGCGCCGGTAGCCCGCCTCCTCCCGCCGCTCGGTCTCGGTGAAGCCCGCGCGGGCGTAGATGGCGCGGTTGCGCTCCATCCGCTCGTTCGTCAGGAGCCGCATCTCGCGCAGGCCGAGCCGCCGCGCCTCGGCCTCGCAGAAGGCGAGGAGCGCGCGGCCGATCCCCTGGCCGTGCAGCGACGGCTCCACCGCCAGGTCCTCGATCCAGAGATAGGTGCCGCGATCCTCGATCACCGCGAGGGCAATGATCGCGCCGCCATGCTCCATCACATGCGCCTGGCCGTGGGAGATGCGGAAGGCGAAGTCGTCGTCCATCGGTGCGGGCCGGCGGCCGAGCAGCGGGATGTAGGGGGCATAGGCGCGCTCGACGAGCGCCCGGATCGCCTCGGCCTCCCCGGGCCGCGCGGGGCGGAGCGGGCTCATCCCGCCGCCACCAGCGAGACGCCGCCGAGGGTGGCGATGCCCAGGATCGCCCAGCGCAGCCGCGCGCCGTGCAGCCAGCGCCGCGCGGGACCGGAGAGGGCGACGCCCAGCGCGATTCCGGGCAGCAGCGCGGTGGCCAGCCACAGCTCCTCCCATCCCAATCGGCCCGCGAGCAGGGCGATGAGGAGGATGGCGAGATAGGCGATGAGCCAGAACAGCCCGAGGAAGCCGCGCACCGCCCCCGCGGGGAGATGCGCGACCACCAGCCCCATCAGCGGCCCGTGCACGCCGGAGATCCCGCCCATCGCGCCGGAGACGAAGCCTGCCCCGGCCAGCATCGGCACCGTCGGCCGCAGCCGCGGCACCGCGAGGGCGAGCACCACGGCCAGGAGCACGACGACACCGTAGCCGCGCCGCGTGGCGAGGCCGGGATGCACCACCGCCAGCGCCATGCCCGCGGCGGTGCCGAGCACCACCCCCGCCGCCGCGGGAAGCAGCATCCCCGGCGGCACCGCGCGCGAGTCCACGCGCCACTGGCCGAACATCATCAGCAGTGCCGAGAGGGCGAAGGGCACGGGCAGCAGGCGCGGATCGACCGCCGCCAGCAGCGGCACGCCGACCAGCCCGAGGCCCAGCCCGGCGGAGAGCTGCACCACCGTGGCGAGGGCGATTGCCAAATTGACGAAGACGAGTTGGACAACGTCAATCACGAGCTTTTACTGAGTTCAGCCCGACCATGCTGTCGATATTTCAACGCTCAGTCGGCGTGAAATTTTGCTCAGTGCTCCGCTTCGGAGGGCCTCAAAGACCATCCCTCCACCGTTTTCAAAGCCAGCGTCGGCGTGTCGCTCGGCCCGGAGCATATAGTGCACAAACTGCCGGACATGCTTGAAGGGTGCAGAAAGAACAGCATCTGGGTTGGTGAGGAAAACTTCCCAATGGAAGGCTTCTGGCAAGAAATCTCGGCAGACGAAGCCGCAGGCATATGCGCCTTCTAAAAAGCGGCTGTAGGCACCTAAGTCACGAAAAGGGCCTCGGCCAGCAGCGCTCTCTTCTGCAGCGAGCTCGTCAATGAGGCGGATGAAGAATGACGCTTGGAAGGCATTGATCTTCTGCCGTGAGCTGGGTGCGAGGCCGGAGATCGCAGTGGAAGCCATCACACCGCCGTGCCGCCGATCGTCAGCCCCATCATCTTCAGCGTCGGCTGGCCCACGCCCACCGGCACGCCCTGGCCCTGCTTGCCGCAGGTGCCGATGCCGGCATCCAGCGCCATGTCGTTGCCGATCATGGAGACCTGGGTCAGCGCGCTCGGCCCGTCGCCGATCAGCGTCGCGCCCTTCACCGGCGCGCCGATCCTGCCGTCCTCGATCATGTAGGCCTCGGAGGCGGAGAAGACGAACTTGCCGGAGGTGATGTCCACCTGCCCGCCGCCGAAGTTCACGGCATAGATGCCCCTCTTCACGCTGCGCAGGATCTCCTCCGGCGCGTGCTCGCCGCCGAGCATCACCGTGTTCGTCATGCGCGGCATCGGCGCGTGGGCGTAGCTCTGGCGGCGCCCGTTGCCGGTGGGGGCCACGCCCATCAGCCGCGCGTTCTGCCGGTCCTGGATAAAGCCGGTGAGGATGCCGTCCTCGATCATCACGGTGCGGTTGGTCGGCGTGCCCTCGTCGTCTACGGTCAGGCTCCCGCGGCGGTCGGGGAGGGTGCCGTCATCCACCACGGTCACGCCCTTGCTCGCCACGCGCTGGCCCATCAGCTTCGCGAAGGCGGAGGTGCCCTTGCGGTTGAAGTCGCCCTCCAGCCCGTGGCCGATCGCCTCGTGCAGGAGGATGCCCGGCCAGCCCGGGCCGAGCACCACCTCCATCTCGCCGGCGGGCGCCGGCACGCTGTCGAGGTTCAGCACGGCCCCGCGCAGCGCCTCGTCCACCGCCGCCTTCCAGCCCGCCTCGCCGAGCACGCGGTCATAGGCGAAACGGCCGCCCATGCCGTAGGTGCCGGTCTCGCGCCGCCCGTCCCGCTCCACCACGACGGAGACGTTCAGCCGCACGAGGGGGCGCAGGTCGGCCACCTCGCGCCCGTCGGCGCGGACGATCCGCACAGCCTGCCACTCGCCGTAGAGCGAGGCCATCACCTGCACCACGCGGGGGTCGCGGGCGCGGGCATAGGCGTCGATCTCGGCGAGCAGCGCCGTCTTGGCCGCGAAGTCCATCGCGAGCAGCGGGTTGGCGGCGTCGTAGAGGCGGGCATTGGTCGCGCGCGGCGGCTCGGCCAGGCGGATGGCGCCGCTGCCGGGCAGGCCGCGCACGGCCGCCGCCGCGCGCCTCAGCGCGGGCGCCGTGACCTCGCCCGCATGGGCGTAGGCGGAGGCCGCGCCGCGCACGGCGCGCAGGCCGAAGCCGCGCTGCGTGTCGAAGGTGGCGGAGCGGATGCGCCCGTCCTCCAGGCTGATCATCTCGCTCTCCCGGTATTCCAGGAAGAGCTCCCCGTCCTCGGCGCCGGAGAGGGCGTCGGCGGTGATGCGGGCGGCCTCGGCACCGTCCAGCTCGCGGAAGAAGAGGCGGGCGGTGGCGTCGAGCGGCGCGCTGTCCGCGATGGCGTGGCTCATGCGGTGATCCTCTCTGCCGGCGGCACGGCGAGCCGCGCGGTCGTGCCCTGTCCGGGCGTGCTGTCGAGCGCGAGCGCGATCCCCATCGCCCCCGCCAGCGCGCGGGCGAGATAGAGGCCGAGCCCGGAGCCGGGATAGCGGCGGGAAAGCCCGCCCTCGAGCTGGGTGAAGGCCTCGAAGGCGCGCGGGATGTCCTCCGCCGCCATGCCGATGCCGGTATCCGATATGGTGACGAGGCTGCCGCCCGTCTCCACCGGCTCGGCGGAAACCGTCACGCGCCCGCCGCCCGGGGTGAACTTGCAGGCGTTGGAGAGCAGCGCGTCCAGCACCTGGCGCAGCCGCGCCTCGTCGCCCTGCATGGGCGGCAACTCGTCCGGCAGGGCGGCGCGGAACTCGATCCCGGCCTCCTCGGCCACCTTTCGCGCGCGGGCGGCGGTGGCGCGCAGCACGGGGGCGGGGTCGAAGCGGTCCCCGCGCAGGGAGAGCGATCCCGCCTCGATCCGCGTGGCCTCCAGCAGCCCGTCGATCAGTCCCAGGAGCTGCTGCCCCGCGGCCAGGATCTCCTGCGCGTGGTCGCGCAGCATCTCGGGCCGCGTCTCGTCCAGGATGGCCTCGGAGAAGCCGATCACGGCGTGCAGCGGCGTGCGCAGCTCGTGCGTCATGGTGGCCAGGAAGCCGGACTTCGCGCGGGAGGCCGCCTCGGCCGCGTCGCGCGCCGCTTCCAGCTCGACGCGGATGCGCCGCTCCTCCGTCACGTCGCGATAGGTGCGGATGAAGCCGCCATCGGGGGTGAGGTCCGTGCGGATCTCGAGGATCGTGCCGTCGGGGCGGCGGCGGAGGTAGCGCCCGTCCTTGCCCAGCGCGCGGTGCCCGCCAGTGACGGAGATGACCTCGACCTCGCCCTCGACGATGGTGATCTCCCGCGCCTCCGCCTGGCGCGCGCGGAGGTCGAGGAGATGGCTGCCAGGCCGCATCGCTTCCTCGCCCAGCCCGGTCATCCGGGCGGCCAGGGCGTTGGCCGCGATCAGGTAGCCATGCGGGTCGAAGAGGGCGACGCCGTGGGGCTGGTTGTCCAGCATCGCCTGGAGCGTCGCGGTGCGGCGCCCGGCCTCCGCCTCGGCCTGGGCGCGGCGTGTCACATCCGTCACCACCGCCACGCGCCCGCCATCGGGCAGGGCCACCAGCCGCGCGGAGATGACGGTGCCGTTCGGCCGCACCCGCGTCTGCTCGATCGGCTCGCCCGGGCCGGCATCGGCGCGGCGCAGGACGCCGTCATCCTCCGAGGCGTACTCGCCCGAGGCGACGCGGCGGGCCAGCACCGCCGTGAGCTCGTCTCCCACCGCCACCTCGGCGCCCGCCATGATCCGCTGGTAGGCGGCGTTCACCACCCGCGCCCGCCCGTCCGGGCCGTAGACGCAGACGCCATGGGGGAGGGCGGCGAGAACGCCGTCCAGCAGGGCGGCGCGGTCCTGCGCGGCCTGCTCGGCGCGGTGCAGGGCGGTGACGTCGTGAACCTCGGTCAGCACCCCGGCCTCGGGCAGGGGATGCGCCCGCACCCAGAGCACGGAGCCGTCGGGGCGGCGGCGCCAGCGCTCCTCCACCTTCCGCTCGCCGAGGGTGGCGAAGGTCTCCAACTCCTCCGGCGTGAGGCTGAACAGCTCCCCGGCGGCGTGCATGGTCTCGAACAGCTCGGCCCGCGTCATGCCCGGGCGGACCGTGCCGGGGGCGGTGCCGGTGAAGCCGTGATAGGCGCGGTTGAAGTAGATCAGCCGGCTCGCGCCGTCGCTGACCAGCACGCCGGTGTCGAGCCGCTCCAGGATCGTCTCCAGCATCCCGGCATGCTCCACCGCCTCCGCCTCGGACCCGCGCAGGGCGGTCACATCGACGGAGAGGAGGACCGTGCCGCCGCCGGGGACGGGAAGGGCCGCCATCTCGTGCCAGCGCCCCCCGGCACTGCGCGCGAGGAGGCGCCCGGGCAGGGGGCCGTCAGCCCCGGCGGGGAGGGCGGCGAAGCGCGCGGCCTCCTCGGCGCTGAGATGCCCGGCACCGGCGAGCAGCGCGGCCAGTTCCTCGAGCGTCGCGCCGGGGGCGAGCGCCGGGGCGCCGGCCTGCGTCCGGAAGGCGGGGTTGGCATGGATCAGGCGGCCCTCGGCGTCGAGCACCGCGATGCCCGCCGGCAGCGCGTCCAGCGCCGAGCGGGCGAGGTCGTCGACGAGGTCGGGGGCGGTCAAGCCCGTGCGTCCGGGCGTGGTCGCCGCAGCGCGTGCAGCAGGACCAGCGCCGCCGCGAGCACGCCGACCGCGACCGTCTGGTGCAGCGTGCCCAGCCAGACGGGCACCACGTGCAGCAGCGTCGCGACGCCGAGCGCGTACTGCACCGCCACCACCCCCGCGAAGGCGAGCGCGGCGCCGCGGGCCGGGCCGGCGGGAAGGCGGCGCAGGGCGAGGAAGCCGAGGGCGAGGGCCGCGACGCCGGAGAGGGTGGCGAGCAGCCGGTGGTTGAACTGCACGGTCGCGACATCCCCTACGAGAGCCTGGGCGAAGGATGACACGCCGCCGTAACCTTCGGGAATGATCTGCCCGCCCATCAACGGGAAGGTGTTGTAGTCCAGCCCCGCGCGGATCCCCGCCACGAAGCCGCCCGCCAGCATGGCGAGCACCACCAGCCCCGCCGTGGCATGGGCGAGCGGGCGCAGCGGCGCCGCCTCGGGAGGGGCGTCGCGATGGGGGCGCAGCAGGCTCAGCGCCGTCCAGAGCAGCAGGGAGAAGAGCAGCAAGGCGAGGCCGAGATGGATCACCAGCCGCCAGGGCGAGACGGCGGTGCGGTCCGCCTCGAAGCCGGAGGCCACCATGAACCAGCCGACCGCGCCCTGCAGCCCGCCCAGCGCCAGCAGCAGCACCAGCCGCTTGCCGTATCCCCGCGGAATCGCGCCGCGCCACCAGAACAGCAGGAGGCCCGCGGCGTAGACGAGGCCGATCAGCCGGCCCCAGAGCCGGTGCGCCCATTCGAGCCAGAAGATGCCCTTGAAGCCCTCCAGCCCGAAGCCGCGGTTGACCAGCTCGTATTGCGGGATGGTGCGGTAGAGGTCGTAGAGGCGGTTCCACTCCGCCTCGCTCATCGGCGGCAGGGTGCCGCGCAGCGGCGCCCATTCCATGATGGACAGGCCCGATCCCGTCAGCCGCGTCGCGCCGCCGAGGGCCACCATCGCCCAGACCATGGCCGCGACCGCGAGGAGCCAGAGCGCCACGGCCCGCGCGCGCCGGTCCGGCGCGGCGGTGGTGCTGAGATAGGGGTCATGGGCGTCGAAGGGCATCGCTGCTGTCACATGGGGGGTGAGAAGGGGTTAGGAAGCCGCAAGGAAGTACTGTCCGGCATGCGGGGCAAGAGGTAGGCGCCGCGATCCCCGGCATCGGTAGGATTCCTTACACCGCCGGCGCGCTGGACGCGCCCCCCGCCCCCTGCTACCCCCCGCCGCCGCATGTCCCCCGTCCCACCCCTGTCCGGCGGCCCCGCCGAGCGCGCCGCGATGCCCGGTGCCCCGGAAGCGGGAGGCCCCGCCATCAGCGTGCCCGCTATCAGCGTGGTGGTGCCCGTGCGGAACGAGGCGCCGAACATCGCCCCGCTGGTGGCCGAGATCACCGCCGCCCTCTCCGGGGTGCCGCACGAGATCCTCTATGTGGACGACGGATCGACGGATGCCACCGCCGCGGCCGTGCGCGACACCGCCGCGGCGGGCGCGCCCGTGCGGCTGCTGCGCCACGCCCATTCCTGCGGGCAGTCCGCGGCGGTCGTCACCGGCATCCGCGCCGCCCGCGCCCCCTGGATCGCGACGCTGGACGGCGACGGGCAGAACGACCCCGCCGACATCCCCCGGCTCTGGACCCGCGCCCGGGCGGAGGGGGCGGACACGCTGGTGGCGGGATGGCGCACCACCCGCCGCGACACGGCCACCAAGCGCTTCACCAGCCGCATCGCCAACCGCGTGCGGGCGCGGCTGCTGGGCGATGCCACGCCGGATACGGGTTGCGGGCTGAAGGTCTTCCCGCGCGACCTCTTCCTCTCCCTCCCGCATTTCGACCACATGCACCGCTTCCTGCCCGCCCTCGTGCTTCGCGCCGGCGGGCGGGTGGTGAGCGAGCCGGTGGGGCACCGCCCGCGCACGCGCGGCGTCTCCAACTACGGCACGCTGGACCGGCTGGCCGTCGGCATCGTGGACCTGCTCGGCATGATGTGGCTGCAGCGCCGCTGGAAGCGCCCCCGCCTGCTGCCGGACGAGGCCGGGGAGGCGTGAGTGCGGCGGCCGTGACCGGGGCCAGCGGGTCCGGGAGGGGGCCGTCCGCCCCCGGACCGGACGAGGCGTCCTCCCGCACCCGCCGGGGGCTGGAGGCCGCGGCGCGGCTGGTGGTGCTGGCCGCGGGGCTCGGCCTCGCGGGCTGGGTCATCCGGACCCTCGGCCTCGCGCCGGGCGGTGAGACAGGCACGGAATGGGTGGACCGGTGGATCCGCGGCCAGGGGCTGTGGGGGGAGGCAGTGTTCATCCTCGCCGGTGCCCTGGCTGCCGCGGCCGGGCTGCCGCGCCAGGCGGTGGCTTTCCTCGGCGGCTACGCCTTCGGCGCGGCGGTGGGGGTGCCCCTCTCCCTCCTCGCGCAGCTCCTGGGCTGCGCCACCTCCTTCGGCTGGGCGCGGCTGATCGGGCGGGGCTGGGCGGCGCGGCGGCTGGAAGGAAGTTTCGGGCAACGGCTCCGCCCGCTGCATGACAGGCTGGCGGCCCGCCCCTTCCGCGCCACCCTCGCCCTGCGCCTGCTGCCGGTGGGGAACAACCTCCTGCTGAACCTTCTCGCCGGCCTCTCCGGGCTGCGGCTCCTGCCTTTCCTCGCGGGATCGGCGGTCGGCTACCTGCCGCAGACTCTCGTCTTCGCCCTTCTCGGGGACGGGGTGGCGGTGGACCGGACGGCGCAATTCGCCCTCGGCGGGGTGCTCTTCCTCGTCTCCATCGGCCTCGGCGTGTGGCTGCTGCGGCGGGAGCCCCTGGCGGACTGAGCCGCGGCCCGGCGGGCGCCGTGCCTTCCCGAATTCTCGTCCTCACCGTCCCTGCATCGCGGGGCTGAGTGCGCGCGGCGCGTTTCCGGCGATGCCCTGAAGCAACACCCCCATCCCATGCTCACGATTTCGTGAGTTTTCCCTTGAGCCCGGCGGCGGCTCTCTCTTAACCCGGACATGGTTTCGCCACTTTTGCCCCGGTCCCGCCATGATTCCGCCCTATTTTCGTCTGCTGGCCGCGGCGCTCCTCTGCGTCCTGATGCCCGCCCGCCCGGCCGCGTCCTATGAGATGCTGACCGAGGGGCAGTCCCTCACGGGCCAGGCGACCAGGGCGGTCCTGCCTTCCCCGCCCATGCGCCTGGGGTGGACGAGCCCGGACAAGGCCTTCTGGATCAATGGCGAGAGCCCGGAGCCGAAGCGCGACACCGCGGGGCAGATCGTCCACGCCCATGGCGCGGGCGCGATGGGCGCGCGCTACCGGCTGCTCCAGCACGGGCGCTTCGCCCTCTCCCTCGTGCCGACGATCCGGGCCCAGGCGGTCTGGCAGGAAGGGGACCCCGGCGCGCGGCAAGGCATCGGTGGCGCCCTCTTCGAGGAGTTGTCCGTCACCCTGCCGGCCGGCTTCGGGTTCCGCGCGCGGGGCGGGCTGGGCGATCGCACCGGGGTGGCCGGGCCCGTCCCCCGCGGCATGGCCTCGCCCAGCCTCGCCCTGCGCGGCGAGATCGGCTTCTCCGGCAGCCTCGCCCCCCTCGGTTTCCCGGAGGCGCGCTTCGACCTGCAGCTCATCTCCATCAAGGCCTTGGGCACCGAGATCGGCGAATCCCGCCCGCCCTCCTCCTGCGAGCTGAAGCTGGAGCTCGCCACCTTCCGCACGGCGCCGCTCCGCATCGGCGGCTCCTGCCCGGGGGCGTCGGGCGAGGGGAGGGTCACGCTCGGCATCGGCGGGCGGTTCTAGCCCGGGCCTCCCCCGCTACAGGAGGCCGTTCGGGAAGGTGCCGCAGGAGACCGGCTCGATCTCCACCCGCCGGTCCAGCACGTCGGAGGCGTTGTCCGCGCCCGTGCCGACGAGGGGGTTGCGGGCGCCGAGGCCGATGGCGCGGATCCGGTCCCGCAGCTCCGGCCTGATTGCCACCAGCCGCGCCCGCAGCGCCTCCGCCCGCGCGAGGGAGAGGCGCTCGTTCGCCGCGGCCGAGCCGGTCGGGCTCGCATGGCCCGTGAGTTCGAGGCAGGCCCCCCTCTCCGAAGCCTGCTGCGCGACCTGGCGGAGCCAGACGCGGTTCGTGTCGCCCGCGCCGACCGTGGGCAGGAGCGCGGTCGAGCCCGGGGGGAAGAGAAAGCGGATCGAGAGCCGGCCGTGGCGGAGGCCGAACTCCACGATCCGCCCGAAGGCCACCTCCGCGTCCCCCGGCCGGCCGAGGGCGCGTGTGGCGAGATAGACGCCGTTGTAGACGCGCATCTGGTCGCCCCCCGGGAGCTGCCCGGCCCGGGAGTAGTTCTCATAGGCTTCGGCGTAGCGCCCGGCCTCATAGGCCACCATGCCCTCGGCCACGAGCGCCTGCACGAGGATGGCCTGACGGTAGAGCGGATCGACGAACTGACCGGCCCCGGCATTGACGGTGCGGAGATAGGCGGCGGCGGCCTCGTCCGGCAGCCAGCCCGGGCTGTCGCGGAAGAAGGGGGCGAGGGTGGTGTCGATCTCCCCCGCCCCCACCCGCGCCGTGGCGGCGCGGAGGATGCGCCCGGTCCGCAGGTCGGCGAGGACCGCGCGTAGGCGGAAGGCACCGGGCGGGGGCGCGTCGCCCGCCTCGGTGGCGAGGCTGCCGAGCAGGACGAGCGGCTGCTCGTTCACGGTGCCCGGGGTGAGGGGGAGCAGGCCGATCGCGGAGAGGTCCCGGCGCACCCGCTCCGCCATGCGGGCCACGACGGCGCGCGTGGCCTCGGTCTCCGTGCCCGTGCCCTGGTCGATGAAGGGGTCGATCGCCACCGCTACCCGGCCGCCCGGCGCCGCGGCCGGCGCGAGCAGGGCGCCGGTCAGTTCCGCCACGGCGGCGTCGAGGGGAAGGGCGGGGGCCGGCACGGGCGGGGCGGGTTCCGTGACGGGCGAGACCGCCGCCGCCATGCCGGGCACCTCCTGCCGCCCGGCGCAGCCCGTCACGGCCATGGCGGCGAGGGCGATGATGGCGAGCGCGCGCGGGGCGGCGACGCCCCGGCGGCTTCCGGCTTCCAGCGCCCGTCGGTCGCGATCCTGCATCCCGTTCCTCCCGTTGCTTTCCCGTTCCGGCGGACGCGGCCGGCCTGCGGCTTCCATGGCCGGGCCATCGTCCCCGGTGCAGAACAATTCCCGACCCTTCGGGTTGAGGCCGGGCGCGCCGCGCTCAGGGCGCGCCCAGCGGCCCGAGCAGGGACATCAGGCGCGACAGCATCTCCCGCAGGTCCAGCCAGGCGGGCGGCGGGGGAGGGGCGGTGCCCTCGGGCTGCCGCGCCCGCAGCCGGGCGAGGGCGGCGGGCGTGTCGGAAAGAGGGAGTTCCACCGGCTCCCGCATGGCCTGGGCGTCCGGTACCAGCAGGCCGGTGACGCGCAGCAGCACCCGGTCCGCCCCCGGCAGCTCCGCCGCGGCGCGGGCCAGGTCCGCCTCCCGCGGGGCGCAGACGAGGGAGCGCCCCTCCAGCCCGCAGGGCATCTCGAACAGGCGGCTGGGCGGGAAGCGGAGCTGCACCGTGCCGGTCAGCGCCAGCACCCCGCGCGCGGCCCCCTCCAGGGAGAGATCGCGCGCCGCCACCACGGGGACGAGCCGCCCCCCGCGGTCCTCCACCTCCAGGGCCAGGGCGGCCATGCCCGCCGACGCCGGCTCCACCGGCCGGCGGTGCAGCATCCGGCAGGCGGAGTTGTCCGTCATGCGGTCCATCGCGCATGAGAGCAGCCAGGGGCCGAAGGTCTCAGTGACACCCCCGGGGGCGCCACCCGTGGCGGGCGCCCCGCCCTGGGCGAGGGCGGGTCCGGCCGCGAGGATGGCGAGGAGAGGGGCGACAAGCCGCATCATGCTCCCCATCCTGCCATGGCCGCGCCGCCGCGGCGCCGCGCGATCGCGTGACCGGAAGAGGAGAGCCCGCCCATGAAGCACGCCACCCTGCCCGACGGCACCCGCGTCCCGGCCCTGGGACAGGGCACCTGGCACATGGGCGAGCGCGGCTCCGACCGGCGGGCCGAGGCCGACGCGCTGCGCCTCGGCCTCGATCTCGG
Source organism: Muricoccus pecuniae (assembly GCF_014199205.1). Lineage (GTDB taxonomy): Bacteria > Pseudomonadota > Alphaproteobacteria > Acetobacterales > Acetobacteraceae > Roseomonas > Roseomonas pecuniae. The sequence continues at coordinate 73,057 of NZ_JACIJD010000011.1, forward strand.
CCTGACGCTGATCGACACCGCCGAGATGTACGCCGATGGCGGGGCGGAGGAGGTGGTGCGGGACGCCGTCGCGGGCCGGCGGCAGGAGGCCTTCATCGTCAGCAAGGTCTACCCCCAGAACGCCTCCCGCGCCCTGATGGCCCGGAGCTGCGAGGCGAGCCTGCGCCGGATGGGGGTGGAGGCGATCGACCTCTACCTCCTGCACTGGCGCGGCGGCGTGCCGCTGGCCGAGACGGTGGAGGCCTTCTCCCGGCTGGTGGAGGCCGGGAAGATCCGCCGCTGGGGCGTCTCCAACCTCGACGTGGAGGACCTGGAGGAACTCGGCGCCGCCCTGCCGGACTGCGCGACCGACCAGGTGCTGTACAACCTTGAGGCCCGGGGGCCGGAATACGACCTGCTGCCCTTCTGCGCCGATCGCCGCATGCCGGTGATGGCCTACTCCCCCGTGGGGCAGGGCGGGCGGCTGCTGCGGCACCCGGCGCTGCAAGGGATCGCCGCCCGCCACGGCACGGGGCCGGCCGCCATCGCCCTCGCCTTCGTGCTCCGGCGGGAGGGGATCATCGCCATCCCAAAGGCCGGCGACCCCGCCCATCTGCGCGAGAACGCCGCCGCCCGCGACATCGTGCTGACGGCGGATGACCTGCGCGAGCTGGACGCCGCCTTCCCGCCGCCGCGGCGCAAGCAGGCGCTGGCGATGCTCTAGCCCTTCGGCGGCTCACGCGGAATTGGGCGGGGTGCGTGTCAAAGAGCAGAACGTTCCGGCCCCGCTTCCCCTAGCCTTCCCCCGGCAGACAGCCCTCCGGAAAGGCTCGCGCGATGACGTACCGGAACCTCCCCTCCCTCTCCGACCTGCTCGATCTCACCCTCGTCCTGGGAACAGCGGGCGAGGACGCGATCGACCGGCAGGGGGACGGGCTGCTCGTCCTCGCGCGCGGCGGCGACGACAGGCTGGTGATCTCCGCACCCCCGGACGGTTCTGGCTCCGGCAGCATCGTCCTCGCCGGGGCCGGGAATGACGAGGTCACCGTCTATGGCGACGGCAACACAGTCCTCGGCGGCGCCGGCGACGACAGCGTCAGCCTGTTCTCCGTGGCCGGCACCGGTGCCCAGGACAACACCGTCCTCGCGGGAAGCGGGAACGACGTGATCCTCTCCGTCGGCTACTCGGCGCTGCTGCATGGCGGGGGCGGGGACGACCGGATCACCATCACCGGGCAGGCCGCGAACGGCAACACGGCCCATGGCGGCGCGGGCAACGACCTGCTGGAGGCCTCGGGCTTCACGAACAACCGCCTCCTCGGCGGTGCGGGGGAGGACACGCTGCAGGGCAGCAGCCGCGGCATCGGCCCCTTCGCCGAGGGTATCGGGCCGGGGACGGTGATGACAGGCGGGCCGGGCGCCGACCGTTTCGTGCTGGACGACTTCAGCCACTTCCGGGTTCTCGGCGGGGAGGACGGCATCCTCGGCGAGGGCGACAGGCTGCGCGGCATCATCAGCGAGGTCACGGATTACGAGCAGGGGGAGGTGCTCGATCTCGCCGTGACCAGGCGCGCCGACGGTCCCGTCCTGGTTCTGGAGGCGCCGTTTCAGGCTCCTGACACCTTCTGGCCCGCGGTTCCGAGCGGGAGCTACGCCCTTCTCCGCGGCAGCGTGGTGGAGGATGGCGGTGTCTTCGCCGTGGAGGCGGAGGGGCCGGACACCCTCGTCCTGTATGCCGGGGGGCAGGAGACGGAAGTCCCCGGCACCTCCTTCGCCTTCGGCGCGGTCGCGCTGCGGAGCTGGACGGGCGGGGAGATCCTGATCGCCTGACGCTCAGTTCTTCGCCGCGCTCGGGAAGAAGGGGGCGGCGGCCAGGCTGCGGATCGCCTCCACTAATTCGGGCGTCCGGAAGGGCTTGCGCAGGAAGCGCTCCCTCGGGCCGAAGTGGCGGTCGTTGGAATGGGCCGGCCAGGCCGTAAGATAGATCACCGGCAGCTCCGGGTGCCGCTCCTGCGCCGCGCGGGCGGCCTCGAAGCCGTTCGGCCCGGGGCCCAGCTCGATATCGGCGAGCAGCAGGCTGCATCCCGCACTCGCCGTGATCCGGGCAAGCGCGTCGGCGGCGGTGGCGACGGGATGTACGAAGAAGCCCTCAGCCTCGATGATGTCCGTCAGGACATCACGGACGAGCGCGTCGTCCTCCAGCACCACCACGTCACGGATCGGTAAGGCCGCGGTCATCGGGAAACCTCCGCCTCCTTAACGCCGGGGTGGCGCAAGTGTTGGCGGGGGACACGGAATAGGTGCGGTACGGGTTGCGACCGGACCGCCGGGAAGGGAGTGGTTCATGGGCAAGGGATCGCCGCTGCGGGTGGCCGTGGCAGGGCTGGGCGCGGTGGGCATGGCCGTGGTGCGCGCGCTGGAGGCCGGGCTGCCCGGCTGCGAGCTGGCCGCCGTCTCGGCGCGGGACCTCGGGGCCGCCCGCGCCCGCCTGCCCCGCGCCGTGCCCGTGCTGCCGGTGGAGGAGCTGGAGCCCCTGGCCGATCTCGTGGTGGAGGCGGCCCCCGCCGCCCTGCTGCCCGCCATCGCCGCGCCCTTCCTGAGTGCCGGCAAGGGCGTCGTGGTGCTCAGCGCCGGGGCGCTGCTGCGGAACGACCACCTCATCGCCCTCGCGCGCGAGCGGGGCGGGCAGATCACCGTGCCCACGGGCGCGCTGATCGGGCTGGACGCGGTGGCGGCGGCGGCCGAGGGGGTGATCCACAGCGTGCGGATGGTCACGCGCAAGCCCGTGCGCGGCCTCGCCGGCGCGCCCTACCTCATCGAGAACGGGATCGAGATCGAGGGCATCGGGGAGCCGCTGCGGGTCTTCAAGGGCACGCCGCGGGAGGCGGCGGTCGGCTTTCCCGCCAATCTCAACGTCGCCGTCGCCCTCTCCCTCGTCGGCATCGGGCCGGACCGGACGGAGCTGGAGATCTGGGCCGATCCCGCCCTCGCCCGCAACGTCCACAGCATCGCGGTCGAATCGGATTCCGCGAACTTCACCATGTCGATCGAGAACCTGCCGAGCGAGAACCCCAAGACCGGGCGGATCACCGCCCTCTCGGTCATCGCCTGCCTCAGGAAGATGGGCGCCCCGCTCCGCGTCGGGACCTGAGGGCGGGCGCGCTATCCCCGGAAGCGCCCGAGGAAGGCCACCACCTCCGCCAGGCTCGGCGGGGCCCGCAGCACGGCCCAGCGGTCCTTCAGGAAGGAGAGATAGGCCTGGCCGAGCGCGGTGGTGAGCCCGTAGGCCACCGCCGCGTTCACCGCCCCGCCCGCCGCGCTGCCGAGGCCGGGGATGAACTTCAGCAGCGTGCCGACGGCCCGCGCCGCCACGCGCCCGCCCACCCCGGCGGCGGCGGGGCCGAGCAGGGCGGCGGCCACGGCCCGCACCGGCATCTCCTCGGCGGGCGTGCCCATCCGCACCGTCACGTCCACGATCATCTTCGCCTGCACGCCGAAGACGAGCGCCGCGTCGGCCAGCGGGATGGGGGTTGCGGCGAGGGCGGCGGCGATGCGGGCATGGGCGGCGATGGCCGCCTCGGCCTCCGCGATCTTGGGGGCGAGGGCGACGAGATTGGCCGCCGCCGCCGCCGCGCGCCGCCCTTCCGGCAGGGCGGCCACGGTCTCCTCCACCAGCTCCTCCAGCCCCCGCGCCTCCACCCGCGCGCCACCGGGGAAGAGGCGGGGCGCGGCCACCACGCGCAGCACCGCCCGGGCCTCGGAGATCATCTCCCGCGCGGCGGCCAGGAGCCGGTCCTCCCCCCAGGCCTTGGTGAGCACGACGATCACCGGCACGCCCTGGGCCGCCAGCAGCCGGGCGAGATCGGCATCGGCCGGCTCCACCCGCTCCCCGGCGGCGTCGATGACGAGCCAGGCGACGTGGAGCCGCTCCTCCTCCGGCAGGGTGGCGAGCCGCGCCAGCTCCGCCTCCACCGCCTCCCGCGTCTCGCGGTAGGCGCCGGGCTCCAGCCCGCGCGTGTCGGCGAGGTGGAGCGGCGCGCAGGGGTGGCGGTACCAGCTCGCGGCGGTGGAGACGGGCGCGCCCTCCCCGGTCTCGGCCACCACCCGGCCGAAGACGGCGTTCACCAGCGTGCTCTTCCCCGCGCCCGATCGCCCGGCCAGCAGCACGTTGCAGCGCTGCATCCCGGCCAGCCGCTCCTCCACCCCCGGCACGGCGCCCACGGCCTGGTCCAGCAGGCTCGTCCCGCGCCCGAGCAGCCGCCCGACGAGGCTGCCCCGCCGCGGTGCGGGGCGGGTGAAGCCGCGCGCGATGGGGGAGGTGTCGCCGAGCGCCGAGAGCTTCCTCACCCGCAGCGCCGTCAGCAGCGCGGGCAGGGCAGGGGGGGCCTCCGCGCCCTCCACCAGCAGGGGGCGGAGGGCGGTGGCCAGCGGCAGAGGCTCCGTCTCGGCCAGCCCCGCGGCGGCGGCGATCTCCGCCCTCTCCCTCCCCGTGCAGACGAGGAGCAGCGGCAGGGGATCGCCTCCCGCCACGGCGCGGCGGGCATGGTCGAGGGCGACGGCGATCGGATCCAGCTTGACGGTGCGTCGGAACATCGGGGAGGAGTCTGCCCGCATGCCAGCCCCCGTCCAACCCACAATGCCGCCGGGGGCTTCCGGCCTGGCCGATGGCAGCCCCGAGGGCGACAGCCCCTCCCTCATCGCCGCCCTGCTGGCTGGCAGCGAGGCGGAGCTGGCGGCGGAGCTGGAACCAGCGGTGGAGGCCTTCATCGGCAACGCCGTGTTCCGCTACATCTCGGAGGAGGCGCTGGTGGCGATCGGCGTCACCGCCGTGTTCTTCGCCCTGGCCGCGATCGCGCCCTACCTGCCCAGCCTCTCCTGGGCGGTGGCGGGGGCGGGGGCGGTGCTGCTCTGGTACCTCATCCACTTCGCCCAGGGGATCGTCTCCACCTGGCCGCTGCTGCGGGCGCTGGTGCTGCTGCGCGGGGCGCCGGTCTTCCGCTTCGCCCTCTTCGTCCTCGCCCGCCAGGCCATCGGCACGCTGGAGACGAAGATGGACGAGGTGGCGCGCGCCGCGACCCTCATCCCCCGCTTCGGCCTGCGCATCGCGCGCGTGGTCTACCAGGACGACCGGGACCGCGTGGCCCTCGCCCTGGCGGACGCGCTGGGCAAGCCCGTGCGGCGGGAGCTGCTCTGGACCGCCGCCCTCGGCCTGCTGCCGATGCTGGTGGTGATGTTCGGCTTCCGCTCCGCGCTGATGTGGAAGGCGGGGCTCTACGGGGTGGCGCACATGGCCTGGTACGAGCTGCTCCTCCTGCCCTTCCGCGGCGGGATGGGCGGGGGCTGACCGGCCCGCGCGCCCGTCAGCCGGGGGTCATGCCCCCGCGCGCCAGTCGAAGGCCAGCTCCTCCCGATGGCCGAAGCGCTGGAGGTGGTCGGCCACCACCTGCTGGAAGCGGTCCATGTCCGCGTCCTCCGCCCCCGCCAGCCGGACCAGGAGCTGCTCGGGCGTGGCGGTCAGGCGGCACTCCCCCGCGGGGAGGCGGATGAGGGCCTCTTCGGGCGTGAACTCGACGGGGAACTTGTGGGCCCAGTGCTTGGCGAGCTGCTGGAGGTAGCGGCTGGCATGGGCGGTGGCGACGGTGGCTTCGGACTTCTTCATGCCGGGAGGATGGGGAACGGAGGTCTTGAATGCAACTCACTCGCAGTTGAGGCCTTCCTGCTCGATCAGCTTCCCACCACCTGTTCCCGCCGGGCACCCGTGAGGAAGGGCAGGGAGGCCTCCCACAGCGCCGCCACCCCATGCGCGGGCATGAGCACCGCCCCGCCCTCCCCGCGCAGCGCGAGGGTGTTCACGGGGAAGACCGGCGCCTCCCCCATCACGGCGGCGATGCGCGCCCGCAGCCGGGAATGCGAATCCGGCCCCGGCTCCGCATGGGTGAGCACGACGAGGTAGGGGATCGACCGCTGCCGCAGCGCCTCGGCCAGGGCCGCCAGCGTGCCCTCGCCCGCGAAGGCGCGGCCGCTCTCGGCGTTCATCACGAGCCAGACGAGATGCGGGTGGCGGGACGGCCCGCCCTCGGCGAGCGCCGCCTCGAAGGCGGCCACCTGCCCGGCGCTCTCGGCCGCCTCCAGCCCGCGCGTGTCGCCGATGGCGACGGGGAGGGAGGCGTCCTGCCCGTACCAGGCCGTTCCCTCCGTCACCGGCGCGCCGGCGCCCGAGGGGGCGGTGCCCTCGCCCAGCAGGGCGTTCACCAGCGCGCTCTTCCCCGCCCCGGTCGGGCCGATGAGCAGCAGCCGCGCGCGGCCGGCCACCCAGTCCGGCTGCGCTTCCCCCTTGGAACGGAAAAGGCCCGGGACGGCGCCGCGAAGCGCCTCCCGGGCCCGGTCCAGGAACCCAGCCATCAGGGGCCCGTCAGTTGAAGGTGATGGGCGGCGCGTCCTCGCCCATGTCGGGCATGGGAACCTCGATCTGGACGCTGTTCGGGTCCACGCCGGTGCCCCTGTCGATCCAGTAGGTCACGCTCTCCGGCCAGAGGATCACCACGCCCACCAGCACGACCTGCAGCAGCAGCCAGGGGATGGCGCCCCAGTAGATGTCGCGCGACAGCACGCTCTTGGGCGCGATGCCGCGGAGGTAGAAGAGCGCGAAGCCGAAGGGCGGGTGCATGAAGCTCGTTTGCAGGTTGATGCAGAGCAGCACGCCGAACCAGACGAGATCGATGCCGAGCTTGGCCGCCACCGGCGCCAGCAGCGGCACGATGATGAAGGCGATCTCGAAGAAGTCGAGGAAGAAGGCGAGGAAGAAGACGAAGATGTTGACGAAGATGAGGAAGCCGAGCTGCCCGCCCGGCACGCCGGACATCAGGTGCTCCAGCCAGATCCCGCCATCCACGCCCTGGAAGACGAGGGAGAAGACGGTCGCGCCGAGCAGGATGAAGATCACCATGGCGGTGATCCGCATCGTGTTGCCCATGGCCTCCCGCAGCAGCTTCCAGGAGTAGCGGCCGTTCAGCACGGCCAGCCCCACCGCGCCCACCGCGCCCATGGCGCCCGCCTCCGTCGGCGTGGCCAGCCCCATGAAGATCGTGCCGAGCACGAGGAAGATGAGGACGATGGAGGGCACCATGCCCTTGGCCACGCGCCAGATCAGCGGCCAGCCGCGCGTGCCCAGCGCCTCGTCCGGCAGGGGCGGAACCTTGTGGGGCGCGAAGATGGAGACGCCCACGATGAAGAGGATGAACAGGACGATCTGCAGGATGGAGGGCCCGATCGCCCCCGCATACATGTCGCCCACCGAGCGCCCGAGCTGGTCGCCCAGCACGATGAGCACCAGCGACGGCGGGATGAGCTGCGTGATGGTGCCAGACGCCGCGATCACCCCCGTCGCGATCCGCATGTCGTAGCCGTACTTGATCATGATGGGCAGGGAGATCATGCCCATCGCGATGACGGAGGCCGCGACCGTGCCGGTGATGGCCCCGAGCACCGCGCCGACCAGGATCACCGCATAGGCGAGGCCGCCCGGGATCTTGCCGAAGAGCTGCCCCGTGCCTTCCAGCAGGTCCTCCGCCAGCCCGCAGCGCTCTAGGATCGCGCCCATCAGGGTGAAGAAGGGGATGGAGAGCAGCAGGTCGTTCGACAGCGTGCCGAAGACGCGCAGCGGCAGGTTGCCGAGATAGGCCGTGGTGAAGAAGCCCAGCTCGATGGAGATGAAGCCGAAGAACAGCCCCACCGCGGCCAGGGAGAAGGCCACGGGGAAGCCGAGCAGAAGGAAGACCACCAGCCCGCCGAACATCAGCGGGGGCATCACATCCTCGGTCATGGGAAGTCCTGTCCGGTCGTCGTCAGAGGGTTACTGGAGAGGTCGCTCATAGGCGACGACCGCCTCGCTCTCGGGCCGCAGGCCGCGCAGCAGCGCGATGCGCTTGATGAGCTCGGAGATGCCCTGCAGCGCGATGAGCGCGAAGCCCACGGGAAGGATCAGCTTCACGGGCCAGCGGATGAGCCCGCCCGCGTTCTGGCTCGTCTCGCCGCGCTGCCAGCTGTCGAGGAAGAAGGGCCAGGTCATCCAGGCCAGCAGGATCATGGCCGGCAGGAGGAAGACGATGATGCCCAGGATGTCCACCCAGAGCCGCATCCGCTCGGACATGTTGCCGTAAAGGATGTCCACGCGCACGTGCTCGTTGCGGAAGAGGGTGTAGCTCGCCCCCAGCATGACCATGCCGGCGAAGAGGTACCACTGCACCTCCAGCCAGGCGTTGGACGAGTAGGAGATGCCGTAGCGGACGAAGGCGTTGCCGGCGCTGATGGCGCAGGCGGCCAGCGTCATCCAGTCGGCCAGCCAGCCGACCCGGGTGTTGATGTCATCCACGACCCGGCTGAAGGCGAGCAGGGGCTTCATCGTCATTCCAATCCTTCGGGGCCGCTCAGCGACGGGGCTGCGCGGCCTGCTGCTGCTCCTGCGCCTGCATCAGGTACACGAAGCTGTCGTAGGAATTCTCCGCCACCCGGAACCACTGGAGCTGGGTGTCGCGGAAGGCCTTGAAGTGGTCATAGACCTTCTTGAAGCGCGGGTTCGTCGCCGCCGTCTCGTCGTAGAGCTCGAAAGTGGCGCGGTAGCAGGCCTGCATCACCTCGCGCGGGAAGGCGCGGAGCTGCGTGCCGGCGGCGAGCAGGCGGCGTAGGGCCTGCGGGTTCTGCGCGTCGTACTTGGCGATCGTCTCGATGGTGGCGTCGCGGCAGGCGCTCAGCAGCGCCTCCTTGTAGAGGGGCGGCAGCTCGTCATACTTCGCCTTGTTGACGTGCACGGACAGGTTGAGCCCGCCCTCCCACCAGCCGGGGTAGTAGTAGTAGGGCGCGACGCGGTTGAAGCCGAGCTTCTCGTCGTCATACGGGCCGATCCACTCGGCGGCGTCGATCGTGCCGCGCTCGAGCGAGGCGTAGATGTCGCCGCCCGCGATCTGCTGCGGCACGGAGCCGAGCTTCTGGATGACGTTCCCGGCGAAGCCGCCGATCCGCATCTTCAGCCCCTTGAGGTCGTCGACCGTGCGGATCTCCTTGCGGAACCAGCCGCCCATCTGGGCGCCCGTGTTGCCGGCCTGGAGGGAGACGATGTTGTAGCTCTCGAAGAACTCGCGCATCACCTCGGCGCCGCCGCCGGCGTTGAGCCAAGCGTTGAGCTGGCGGAAGTTCATGCCGAAGGGCACGGTGCCGTCGAAGGCGAAGGTCGGGTCCTTGCCGACGAAGTAGTAGGAGGCGGTGTGGGAGCACTCGATCGTGCCCTGCTGCACGGCGTCCACCGTGCCGAAGGCGGGCACGATCTCGCCGGCGGCGAACATGCGGATCTGGAACTTGCCGTCCGTCAGCGCGGCGACGCGCTTCGCGACGATCTCCCCCGCGCCGTAGATCGTGTCCAGGCTCTTGGGGAAGGAGGAGGCGCAGCGCCAGCGCAGCTCGGGCGCGGACTGGGCGATGGCGGGCGCGGCAAGCGTGGTGGCCGCGGCTGCGGCCAGCGGCGCACCCGCGACGAATCGGCGACGGTTCATCGGATGTTCGGCTCCCATGACGCCCCCTTGGATCCGGGCGTTCCCGTTCGCCATTAATCCCGGGGGAGGCCTCTGCCTAGAGAGGATCGTTGCGCCCCGGCCCCTCGGCCCGGGCCGGCGGACCGCTCCGTTCACCATTCCTTCACTCCGGCACCGGAATGCTTGGCCTGCCGGAAGAACCGGCACGCTCTCAGGAAAAGAACCGGACAGTCCCCATGCCCTCCCCCAGCCCCCTCCCGGCCGCGCCCCGCATCCTCCGCCCCGTCCATTCCGCCGTCCTGCTGGAAGGCCCGGCCGGAGTCGCCCTGCACCTCCACGGGGTGGACGGCGCCATCACCCAGGTGCCGCTGACCCTCTCCGCCCTGCGCGAGATCGCCGCCCTGGCCGGGGTCGCGGGGGAGGCGGCCACGCAGGACGCCGCGCCGGCGCGCTGAGCGCCGCGCCTTAGCCGAGCAGCGCCGCGACCCGCTTCGCCAGTTCCGCCGGCTGGTACGGCTTGTGCAGGACATGGGTCTCGGGCGGGATGGCCGTCAGCTCCGCATAGCCCGTCACGATCAGCACCGGCAGGCCGGGCCGCATGGCCCGCACGCGCTCGGACAGCTCGGCGCCCGTCATGTGCGGCATGGCGAAATCCGCCACCACCAGCCGCACGCCGGGATCGCCCTCCAGCGCCCGCAGGGCCGAGGGGCCGTCCGCCGCCTCCACTGTCTCGTGGCCGAGATCGGCCAGGAAGCCCGCCGTCACCTCCCGCACCGTGGGATCGTCGTCCACCACCAGCACGCGCACGCCGCGCCGCGCCACGGGGGGCTCGCCGCTCTGGCCGGGGCTCCGCGGCGCCTCCGCCCCGCCGCGGGGGAGGTAGAGACTGACCGTCGTGCCCGCGCCGGGCGCGCTCTCGATCGTCATCCCGCCGCCGCACTGCTGCACCAGCCCGTAGACCATGGGCAGGCCCAGCCCGGTGCCCTTGCCGACCTCCTTCGTCGTGAAGAAGGGCTCGCAGACGCGGGCCAGCACCTCGGGCGTCATGCCCACGCCCGAATCGGCGACGGTGACGCGGACATAGTCCCCCGCCGGCAGGTCCGGCACGCTGTCCGCCGCCACCCTCACCGCTTCCGTCGAGAGGGTGATGGTCCCGCCCGACGGCATGGCGTCACGGGCGTTGATGCAGAGGTTGAGGAGGGCCAGCTCGAGCTGGCCGGGATCGACCACCGCTGTGTCGGGCGCCGCGCCCAGCTCCCGCCGGATGGTGACGAGCCCGTCGGTGGGGCCGCCCAGGCTGCGCGCCAGCAGGTCGTCCATGCCGAGGATGAGGCCGTTCACCGGGACGGCCCGCAGCGCCAGCTCGTTCTGCCGGGAGAAGGCGAGCAGCCGCCGGGTCAGCGCCGATCCGCGCTCGGCCGCCATGCCCGCGTTCCGCAGCAGCCGCTGCAGCGCCGGCTGCTCCCCCACCAGGCGCCGCTCCGCGAGCTGCAGGCTGCCGAGGATGGCGGTGAGGAGGTTGTTGAAGTCGTGGGCGACGCCGCCCGCCATGGTGCCGAGGGCCTGCATCTTGTCGGCCTGGCGCAGCCGCGCCTCCATCTGGCGCGCCTCCGTCACGTCCCGTCCGATGGTCACCAGCACGCCGTTGCCCAGCGGCACGCGGCTCACCTGCACCCAGCGCGCGCCGCCCGGGCGTTCCTCCAACTCTGTCACGGCGCCCGAGGCGGCGGTGGCCTCGGCCCGGGCCAGCCGCGCCGCGGCCTCCCCGTCCAGGAACTCCGCCTCCCGCCGCCCGAGGCAGGCCTCGGCCCCGCGGCCCAGCGCCGCCGCCTTGGCCGCGTTCAGCCGGAGGAAGCGCCCCTCCGCGTCCTTGAAGGAGAGCTCGTCCGGCAGGTTCTCCAGCAGCCCCTGCATCAGGGCGCGCTCGGTCGCCAAGGCCTGGCGGAGGGCGTAGCGGTCCCCCGCCGCGCCGACCATGGCCAGCAGCCCCTCGGGCTCCCAGGGCTTGGCCGCGTAGCCCGCGATGCGGCCGCGATTCACCGCCCCCACCACCGCGTCCAGCTCGGCATAGCCCGTCAGGAGCAGGGCCTCGGCATCGGTATAGGCGCGCGCGCGCTCGAGGAAGACGTCGCCCGTCAGCCCCGGCATCCGCTGGTCCGAGAGGATGACGGCGGGTTGCAGCCCGCCGGCCAGCATGGCCAGCGCCTCCTCTGGCCGGGTGGTCGAGACGACCTCGAACCGCTCCTCCAGCAGGTCGGTCAGCGCGGTCAGGATTTCCGCCTCGTCGTCCACGAGGAGGATCGTGGCGCGCCCGCTGCCGGCCGTGGCCAGCCCGGGATCGAGGCTCCCGTCCGGGCTCACGCCGCCTCTCCCACCGGCACGCGGATGGTGAAGCGCGCGCCGCCGTGGCCGTCCGCCCAGCGCGCGTCGTCCACCGCGATGCCGCCCCGGTGGGCCTCCACCACGGCATAGGCGATGGACAGGCCGAGCCCGGTGCCCGCGCCGATGGGCTTGGTAGTGAAGAAGGGCTCGAAGATGCGCGCGCGGATGGCCTCCGGCACGCCCGGTCCGGTATCGGACACCTCGATCACGTAATCCCCCGCCTCCAGCCGCGTGGCGACGCGGATGCGCCCCGTCCCCTCGATCGCGTCGGCCGCGTTGCCGACGATGTTCATCACCACCTGGTTCAGCAGGGCCGGCGAGCAGTGCAGCACGCGGGGCGCGGCGAGCGCCTGTTCCACCACGATACGGTCCGACAGCTTGTGCGTCAGCAGCACGAGCACCGTGCCGATCGCCTCAGGCACGTTCACCTCCTGCGCCCCGCCCTCCTCCAGCCGGGAGAACTTGCGGAGGTTCTGCACGAGTTCCTGGATGCGGCGAAGGCCCAGGGTCATGGATTCCGACCGGGCCAGGGCCTTGGACACCGCCCGCTCCGCATCGGCATCGCCCGCCACGCGCGGCGCGACCTGCCCGAGCAGGCGGGTGACGGTGCCCTGATGCGCCAGGATGAAGGCGAGGGGGTTGTTGATCTCGTGCGCGATCCCGGCCACCAGCTCGCCCAGCGAGGCCATCTTCGCGGCCTGCACCAGCTTGCCCTGGGTGTCGCGCAGGGCGTGGTTGGTCGATTCCAGCTCCGCATTCGCCCGCTCCAGCGCGCCGGAGAGGGCGGCGCGGGCCTCGGCGGAGGCGGCCTCGGCGCGGGCGCGCTCCACCTCGCGCAGCCGGTCGCGCATCGCGCCCTCGATCCGGCGGTTCTCCTCGCGCAGCAGCTTGCGGCGCACCAGCGCGCGCACGCGCAGCCGGATGGCCTCCGCCCCGGCCTCGGCGGGCAGCACGTCGTCCGCCCCGGCCTCGAAGGCGTCGGCGGGCGTCGCCAGGCTGCCCTGGAGCGCGACGATGCGGAAGTCGCCGCGCCCGTCCGTCGCGCGGGCGCGCAGCGCGTCGAGCCGGCGGCAGAGGGCCAGGCCTTCGGGCCCGAGGCCGGCGAGGTTCACCAGCACCCCGTCCCAGGCCTCCCCCGCCTCGCCCTCGGCGCGGGCGGCGACGGCCTCGGCCTCCTTGCTGTCCACCGCCTCCACGCTGTCCCCGTCCCCGGCGAGGAGGGAGAGGAGCCAGAGCCGGTGGGTCGGGCTGTCGTCCACCAGGAGGAGCCGCGCCCGGCGGAAGCCGGCGCCGGGGGAGTCCGGCATCGCCTCCCCGTCCGAGGTGCTGCGGCGCAGCAGCGCGCGCAGGCGCAGCAGGATCAGCTCCCGCCCCGCCGATTTCGGGGCATAGGCGTCGGCGCCGCTCTCCAGCCCCTGGCGCTCGAGATCCGCCCCCTGGGCCCCGCCCTGGGCATCGGTGAGCATCAGCACGGGAAGGGCGCGGGCGCGGACGTTCAGGCGGATGCGGCGCACCAGCTCGTCCCCGTTCATGCCGGGGAGGTGGTAGTCGGCGATCACGAGGTCGGGCAGGGGGCCGTTCAGCCCGTCCAGCGCGGCCTCGGCCGTGCCGGCGCGGGTGACGGCGAAGCCCTCCGTCTCCAGCATGCGGCGGAGCTGGAGCGCCTGGGTCTCGGAATCCTCGACGAGAAGGATCCGCGGGGCCGCCCCGGGCGCTGGCCCCCGCCATGCCGTGCCGGTGCTCAAGGAGGGCTCGCCTTCACGACGGTTCCGCTCCCACGGCCCGCAGCAGGCGCGGCCCGATCAGGTCGAGCGGGAGCAGGGCGGAGACCCCGCCCAGCCGCGCCGCCGCGGCCGGCATGCCGTAGACGACGGCCGTGGTCTCGTCCTCCGCCAGCGTCAGCCCGCCTGCCCCGTGCAGGGTGGCCAGGCCGCGCGCGCCGTCCTCGCCCATCCCGGTCAGGAGGATGCCCATGCCGCGCGGGCCGAGGAAGCGCGCCATGCTGCTGAACAGCACGTCGGCGGCCGGGCGCTGGCCCCCGACGGGCGGTGCCTCGCTCACCTGCATCAGCCCTCCTCCCGTCACCCCGAGATGCCGGTCCCCCGGCGCGACATAGACATGGCCCGGGCGCGGCAGCTCCCGGTCCCTCGCGATCCCCACCCGGGGGCCGACCAGCCCGTCCAGCCAGGCAGCGAAGCCCTCCATGAAGGGTGCGCCCATATGCTGCACCACCAGCACCGGAACCGCGAAATCCGATGGTAGCGCTCCCAGCACGCGCGCCAAGGCGGGCGGGCCGCCGGTCGAGGCGGCGATCCCCACCAGCGAGGGCCGGGTGGCGCCCGGCAGGGCGGGGGCGGGGCGGGGCACGGCCAGGGCGGAAGGGCGCCGCCGGATCACGGGAACCTGGCTCATGATGTAGAGCTGGGTGCAGATCGCCTCCGCCACCCCCTCCCACCCCTCGCGGGAGGGGCCGAGGGGCTTCTCCACCACGGTCAGCGCCCCGGCGCGGAGCGCGTTCATCGAGATCCGCAGTCCCCGCTCCTCCACCGCGTCGGCGATGACCACGATGGGGGTCGGGCGCTCCGCCATGATGCGGCGCGTGGCCTCCAGCCCGTCCATCCCGGGCAGGCGGATGTCCATGGAGATGACGTCGGGGCGCACCCGCTCCAGCTCGGCCAGCGCCGCCTCGGCCGAGTCGAGCGCCGCGGCGAGCGCCAGCCGCGGGTCGCGCGAGACGATGTGGGCGAGCAGCTGCCGCACCACCGCGCTGTCCTCGACGATCATGACACGGACAGGGTTCAACGCACGGCCCTAGATCAGCTGGCCGATGGTGGCCAGCAGCGCCTGCTGGTCGAAGCCTTGCTTCGTGAGATAGGCGCTCGCCCCCAGCTCCATCCCGCGCTGCACGTCGCCGGGGCTGTCGCGGGAGGTCATGAGGATGACCGGCAATCCCGCCAGGGCGGGATCGGCCCTGATCGCCTCGACAAGGCCGAACCCATCCATGCCGGGCATTTCGACGTCCGCCAGGACGAGGTCAACCGAGGCGAGGGGATCGCGCAGAGAGTTGAGCGCCTCCAGCCCGTCCACGGCGAGGCTCACGCGGTAGCCGCCCGCCTCCAGGATGCTGCGCTCCAGCGTGCGGGTGGTGAGGGAGTCGTCCACCACCAGCACGTGGCGCCGCGGGCGCTCGGGCGCGGCGGCGGGGCGGGGGGTGCCGGGACGCATCGCCTCGCGCAGCCCGCGGTCCAGCAGCCCGTCCGGGCGCAGCACGAGGGCCAGGCGGTCCCCCTCCAGCAGGGCGGCGCCGGAGAGGAGGGCGGGATCCGCCCCCGGCGCGTCCAGCTCCGTCACCACGAAGCTGCGGGCGTCGCGCAGCGCGGTGACAACGAGCGCCAGCCGCGCCGCGCCGCGCGAGAGCAGCACGGCCGGGACCGGGGCTCCTACCGGGCCCGCCGCCGGAACCTCCTCCGCCCCGCCGAGCAGGGCGGCGAGCGGCAGCAGCGGGACGAGCGTCTCCGCCCCCTCGATCCCGATGCGGGCGACGGGCCTTCCCTCCGCGCTCGACAGCGCCGCGGGATCGAGGCGCAGCACCGGCCCGACCGTGACCAGCCCGTGCCCGCCGGGAAGGCCGAGCAGCTGCCCGCCCGCCTCCACCAGCAGGAGGGAGCGGCGGCCCGTGGAGGGGGGAAGGGCGATCACCACCTCCGTCCCCCCGCCCGGGCGGGGGCGCAGTGCGGCGCCGCCATGGAGCGCCGCCGCGGCCTCCGCCACCACGGAGAGCCCCATGCCGCGGCCGGAGAGGTGGTCCACGGAAGCGGCCGTGGAGAAGCCGGGCTCGAAGACGAGGGCGAGCAGTGCCTCCACGGGCGGCGGGGGCGCGCCCGGCGGGCGCGGGGGCAGCAGCCCCTGGCGCACGGCCACCGCCTCGATGGCCGCGAGGTCCGGCCCGGGGCCGTTGTCCCAGACATTGACTGTCAGCCCGCCGCCGGTCGCGGCCACGCGCAGCCCGATCTCCGCCCGCTGCCCGTCCCGCGGCGCCCCGTGGCCGAGGGCGTTCCGCAGGAGGTGGAGCACGGGGTCCTTCAGCGCCTGGAGCACGCGGCGCTCGGCCTGGGCGTCCAGCCCCTCCGCGCGCACCGCCACCTCCCGCCCGGCCTCGCGCGCCATCTCCCGCGCCGCGGCCGCGAGCGGGCCGAGAACCCCCTCGGCCGGGACGAGGGCGACCGCCTCCACCTCATGCGCCAGGGACGCGGCGGCGCGGTCGATCGCGTCCTCATTGGCGCGGCCCTGGCGGGAGAGGCCCGCCACGCGGCGCGTCACCTCGCCCAGCGCCGCCTCGAAGCCGCGCAGGCGAGGGACAAGGGCAGGGGCGGGGGAGAGGGCGGCGCGCAGCCCCTCCCAGTTCCGGCGGAGGGCGCGCAGCTCCGCCTCCACCCCGCGCAGGCCGCCGAGGGTGGAATCCTGGCGCCCGATCAGCGCCTGCAGCCCGTGCATGGCCGCGGAGAGCCGCTCCACCCGCGCCGCCTCGACCCGGAGATAGGCCTCGGGCGGGGCCGCAGGCGCGGCGGGCTCCGGGGCGGGGCGCTGGGTCGCCGGGCCGGGGGCATCGGGCGCCGGCCGGGGCGCATCTGGGGCGGGCCGTGGGGGCGGAGGCGGGAGCGAGTCCGGGCCCGGCGTGGCGGAGAGGGCGGCGAGCACCGGCTCCAACGGCGGCGGCGGCGCGCCCTCGGCCATGGCGGCGGCCACGGCCTCGATCGCGTCCAGCCCCCGGTGCAGCAGGGCGATGCGCGCCGGGCCGAGGCGCGTCTCGCCGCCCGCCGCCCCGTCCATCTCCGCGGCGAGCAGCGCCTCCAGCGCGTGCGCCAGCGCCTCCAGCCCCGGCAGGTCCACCGCGCGGGCGGCGCCCTTCAGCGAGTGGGCGCGGCGGAACACCTCGCGCAGCGCGGCCGCGTCCAGCACCACCGCCCCTGAGACGTCCTCCGCCGCCAGGGCGGCGCGGATCGCGGCGAGGTGCTCGCGGTGCTCGGCGGCGAAGGCCGCGAGAAGCTCCGCGCGGAAGTCGGACACGCGCCGCCTCCCGCCCGGGCTACAGCCGGTACCGCTCGGCGATCCGCACGAGGTCCTGGCTGAGCCCGGCCATGTTCGCCGCCGCCTGGTCGAGCTGGCGCGTGCCGGCGGCGGTCTGCTGGCTCGCCTGGCGGATGTTGGTCAGCGCGCCCATCACCTGCTCGATGCCGAGCTGCTGCTGGTTCGTGCTGGCGACGATCTGCTGGAAGGTCTGCACGGCCTCCTGCACGCGGGCGGCCATCTCGCGGATCGTCTCGTGGCTCGTCGCCGTGCGCTCGCGCCCGGCGGCGGCGCGCTTCACCGCCTCCTCCGTCAGCATGACGGAGGCGTTGATGCCGCGCTGGATGTCGCCGAGATTCGCGCGCACCTGCGCCGTCGCCTCCTTCGCCTGGTCGGCGAGCGACTTCATCTCGGCAGCCACGACGGAGAAGCTGCGCCCGGCCTCGCCCGCCGCCGCCGCCTCGATCGCCGCGTTCAGGGCGAGCAGGTGGCTGCGCTCGGAGATGTCGTTCACCGTCGCGGTGATCTCGCCGATCGCCTGCGTCTTCTCGCTCAGCGCCACGATGTTCTCGGCCACGCGCTCGGCCTGCTCGCGGATGGCATCCATCGCGCGCACCGTCTCCTCCACCGCGCGCAGCCCGCTGTCGCTCGTGCGGGTGGTGGCCTGGGCGGCGGCGATCACCTCCTGCGCGCGCTTGCCGATCTGGGCGCCGGAATGGGTGATCTCGTCCACCGTCGCGGCCGTTTCCTGCACGGCGGCGAGCTGCTCCTCGACGGAGGCCGCCTGCTGCTGCGTGCTCGCGCGGATCTCGGCGGTGGAGGCGTCGAGCTGCTGGGTCGCGTCGCGGCTCTGGCGCGCGATGTCGCGAAGGCTCGCCACCATGGCGTTCATCGTGGTGCCCAGCCGGCCGAACTCGTCCCGCCCCTCGCGCGCGGGCGTGCCGGCCAGCTCGCCGCGGCCGATGCGCTGCACGAAGTCCAGCAACCCCTCCATCGGGCGGGCGATGGCGCGGCGGGTGAGGAAGGAGACGAGGACGGCGATCACCACCGAGATCCCCATGCCCGACAGGATGAGGGTGCGCGCCTTGTCCGTGATCTCGTCCACCCGCCGCTGCCCGATGGCGGTGAGGGTGCCGAGCGCCTCCTCCACCCCGCCGACCGCGGCGTCCAGCTCGGTGGCGCTGGCCATCACGCCGGGCTCGGCGGCCATCACCGCGGCGATGTCGTCCGCCTCCACGGAGCGGAGCTTCGCCTCCACCCGCTCGCGGTGACGGAGCAGGGCGGCGCGCACCTCGCCCAGCGCGGTGACGACGCGCTGCCAGGCGGCCTGGCGTTCGGGGGTGATCGCCTGGGCGGCAAAGGTCTGGGCGGAGCCGAGGGCCGTGGAGAGGGAGCCGGAGACACCGCCCAGCGCCCGCTGCCATTCCTGCATCGGCGCGGCGACGGTGGCGATCGGCGTGCCCGGCGCCGCGCGGCGGCCGAGATAGCCGATCATGATGCGCGCGCGCGTGTCGCGCAGCTCGATCTGCGCCTCGCGCAGATCGCTCACCTGCTGCGTCACGCCGCCATCCCGCGCGCCGATGAGGCGGCCCGCGTTACGCACCGTCTCGAACTGGTCGAGGCTCCACAGCCCGAGGCCGATCGTCAGCAGGGTCAGCGTCACGAAGGCGAACAGGACGCGGTTGGTGATGGACACGCGGATCAGGCTCCGTGCGCGAAGGGAGGAGAGGGGGTGGCGAGGGGCCGCAGCAGCCGCGCGAGGTCGAGCACGGCGACGCGCGCCCCCTCCGCCGCATCGGGCGCCGAGGGTGCTGCCGGGGCCGCGAGGCCGGAGGCGGCGAGGGCCACGGCGCCCGATGCGGGGGAGAGGGTCGGGGCGGCGAGCGCCGCGTGGAAGGCGACGGCCCCGTCCGGGCGCGTGGGCGCGCGCTCCGGCGGCAGGGGAAGCGGGGAAGCGGCGGAAAGGGCGCGCCCGACCCGCAGTGCGAGGCGCCGGCCCGCCGGGAAGCCCGGAAGCGGCCGCAGCAGCACGTCATGGGCGCCCGCCGCGCCGAGGGGGAGGCCGAGCAGCGCCGCGAGGTCGAGAAGCGTGTGGACCCGCCCGGCCCGGGCGCGCAGGCCGAGCACCGCGGGGGGGCTTCCCGGCAAGGGGCAGGGCGGCTCGGCCGGCAGCACCTCCGCCACCCCGTCCAGCGGGAGGCCGAAGGTCTCGCCCCCCAGGGCGACGAGGAGGACGGGCGCCGCGGTCACGGCAGGGGCGGCCGCGCCGCGGGCGGCGAGCCGGCGGGCGCGCTCCTCCATCAGGCGCGCCGCTCGCGCCTCGCCGAGGGTGCCGAGGGATTCCGGCCCGGTCGCGGGCTGCCGCATCACCGGCTCATCTCCGCCGGGCCGAGATGCTGCCGGGCGAGGCCCAGGAGGGTTTCCGCCGTCATTCCGTCGCCCTCCTCCAGCACGGTTCCGCCGGGCATGGCCCGGGCCAGGCGTGCGGCATTGGCGATGCTGCGCCGCCCCGCCTCCGCCGCGCCGCGCGCCAGCAGGATCAGGCCGAGCTGGTAGTGCGCCGCCACGAAGCCTCTGTCGAGGTAGAGGGCGCGGCGCAGTGCGGCCTCGGCCGCGGCCTCCTCGCCCAGCGCATGCGCCACCAGCGCGTCGAGGTAATGCAGCGCCGCGGTGGTCGGATGCGCCCGCAGCCCCTCCCTCAGCCGGGCCCGCGCGGCGTCGAGCGCGCCCGCATCGGCCTCGGCGCGGGCGCGCTCGATCACCTCGCGCGGGGTCGGGGGCTCCGCCGGCGGCGATGGGGGAGAGGTGGGCAGGGCGGGTGGAGCCGGCGGGCGGGCCGTCTCGGCCGGGGCGGGTTCCTCATCCCCGGCCCCCTCCGCCGGCGCGCGGAGGCCGGGCGGGCGCCAGGCCGTTGTGCCCGCGAGGCTCACGGGTTGGAGGAAGGCGTTGTAGGCCGGGTCGGGCTCGGCATGGCCGAGCAGCAGCCATCCATCCGGCGCCAGCCGCTCGCCCAGCCTCCGCACCAGCGCGGGAACGGTGCTCCGGTCGAAATAGATCAGCACGTTGCGGCAGAGGATGAGATCGAAGCCCGTCATGCCGAGGGGCAGGGTGCCGTCCAGCAGGCCGAGCAGGTTCTGGCGCTCGAAGCGGGGGCTCCGGCGGTGCTCCGGCCGCAGCTCCCAGCGGCGCCCCTCATCCACCGGCAGGAAGTCCCGCGCTCGCTCGGCGGCCGACATGCCGCGCAGGGCCCAGGGGCCGAAGCGCGCCTCCCGCGCCGCCGCCAGCGCCGCCTCGCTGATATCGGTGCCGAGGATGGAGATCCTCCAGCCCGGGAATTCGGCGCCGAGCAGGCGGCGCAGCAGGATCGCGACGGAATAGGGCTCCGCCCCGGTGGAGCATCCCGCCGACCAGATCCGCAGGCGCCGCGACCCCGCGCGGCGGGCGACCAGCCCGGGCAGGATCGTGTCGCGCAGGGCGGCGAACTGCCCGGCGTCGCGGAAGAAGAAGGTCTCGCCGATGGTGACGGCGGCCTCCAGCCTGGCCCACTCGGCCTCGCCCTCCCCGGGCTGGTCGAGCAGGGCGGCGTAGCCGGTGGCGTCGCCGGTGCCGGTGGCGCGGATGCGCTGCTGCACCCGCTCCCACAGGGCGGCGTCCTTGTCCTCGTAATAGGCGTGGCCGGTGCGGGCGATGACCGCGCGCTTGATCTCCGCGAAGGCCGGATCCGGCGGCGCGGCGGGCCTCACGGGCCGCCCCCGGCCCCCCAGCGCAGGAGCCGCTCCCCGGCCTGTCGGGTGAGGGCGTCGAGGATCGCCGATTCCTGCGCGAGGAGGAGCCGGTCCGGGTCCAGCCGGTGCACAGGGCGCCCCTCCGCCTCCACCATCCCCGTCACCACGCCGCCGAGCGAGGCCTCCCGCTCCACCGCGCGCAGGGGCAGGCCCGCGGGCAGCACCTCCGCCACCCGGTCCACCAGCAGGGCCAGGGGACCGCCGGCGCGGTCGAGCAGGATGAGATGGCGGTAGGGATGCGGCTCGCCCGGCTCCAGCCCGAGCAGCCGGGCGAGGTCGAGCACCGGCACCGCCGCGCCGCCGAGATTCAGGAAGCCGGCCAGCGGCGCCGGGAGGCCGGGCGGCGCGTCGAGCCGGGGGAGCGGCAGCAAGGCGCGGACGGACTCGCGCGGCAGGGCGCAGTCGGTGCTGCCCAGGGTGAAGAGCACCAGCGCGCCCGCGCCGGCTTGGCCGGGCGCCGCGGAGGCCTGGAATGGTGGCACGGCGCCCCTTATCGGCAGGGCGGCGCCTCAGGCGCCCCGGCCGCGGCGCGGCGCGGCGCGCGCGGGCTCGGCCGAGGGCGCGGCGCCGGCGGGCCGGCCGGCATCGAAGCCGAGGAAGCCGATCTCCGGCCGCGGCGCCCCGCCATCCCCGGCGAAGAGCCGCGCCCGCACCGGGGCGACGGGTGCCGCCGCGCCGGCGGAGCCGCGCCCGCGCGGTGGGTCGCTCAGGAGGCCGGAGACGCGGCCCGGCGCCTCCTCCCTCTCCTCGAGGACCGGCGGGGCGGCGGGATCGCGCCCGGCGCGGCCCCGGCGGGCGGCCTGGGGCGGCGGTGCGGGCTCGGAGGGCGCAATGGTCGGCCCGCTGCCCGCGCTACCGCGGGCGGAGAGAAGGTAGAAGACGATCTCGTTGCGCCCCTGGTCCACCGCCGTGTCCACCGGGGTGAGGCCGAGCTGGTTGCGCGCGTTCAGGTCGGCGCCGCGCGCCATGGCCTCGCGCGCCGCGGCCAGGTCGCCGCGATTGATGGCGTCGAACAGCGCGTCGTTGGGGGAGAGGTTGATCCCTGGCTTGTCCGCCGGGATCGGCTCCACGGCGCGGCGCCCGGCCAGGCCCGGCAGGGCGGGCGGCGGCGGGCGGGGCGCGGGGCCGGCGCTCGGCGGCGGCGCGCTGCGGCCGACGCCCTGTGCCCCGGCATCGGGAGCGAGGAGGGCCAGTATCGGGCCGGCCAGGAGGAGGGCGAGGGGGAGGCGGCGCATGCCTCCCAGGCTATAGCGGCACCGCGCGCCCGGAACCACTCCCCGCGGACGGAAGTTCTTCTCTCCCCCGGTATGTGCCCCAGGACCGTGGCGGGCCGGCCTCCATGCCCGGAGCGGAGCCGGTGATCCCATGGGCGGCGAGTGTCGCCGCGCGGGCGCGATGGGTTTCCCACGCGGCTTCCGACGCCCGGCGGATCGCCTCATGCGTCATCGGCCGGACAGGGGCGGGCATGCCGTCATTCGTGGCGAAGGCGTGTCGGAAGACCTCCGCCTCACCGGAGCGGAGCAGCCAATCCCAGTAGGTGGTGAACGGCATGAGAGGGCTCCGTGCGGCTGTTCCGGCCGCCTGCCCCACTGCCTCCGGGGGAACGCGACGACATGCCTGGTCGGAAGCGTAAAGGGATAAAATTTGAGAAACGGTAAAATTTTCTGGAGCAAGCGCTTGCCATTCCGTGACCGGTCCGAATAGAAGGCGCCGCCCCCGCCCCCCAACACCCTCGTCCGCTTCGAGAAGGATTGAAGATGTCGAACGACGCCATCAGGCACCTTTCCAGTGATCACGACGACACGTCAGAGAACTCCGACTGGCTGTTTCTTGGCCGTGCCCTGCTCCTGCTCCTCGGCAGCACGGCCCTGCTCGCCTTCCTGCTCTCGCGCTGAACCTCGTCGCTTGCACAACCTGCCCGAAAACATGCCCTGACCGGGTTGAGCGACGAAGCGCCGCCAGGAAGGCGGTGCGTCCTCCCCGCGCCTGAAAAGCCTTCGAAGAACTAGCTGCAACCCTCGCCGCGATAGGTGTAGCTCACTACACGCCCCTCCCGCAGGCCGAAGGTCACGTCGCACTGAACGGGGGCATAGGCCGTGGTGGAGAAGCCGCCATAAAGGCCCCGCCGGTAGCCCCAGGGACCGCCGACGAAGCCGCCAGGCACCGCCACCGTTCGCTGCTCCTCATAGGACAGGAAGCGCTGCCCGCCCGTGTCGTAGCTCCGCGACGGTGCGCCGAGGGTGGAGACGAGCTCCAGCTCCGATCGTCCGACGAAGGCCGAGAGACGCTCGTCGATCGAGGGGCCGATCGCGCAGGCCGAGAGGGCGAGGAGGGGGAGCAGGAGGGCGTGGCGCATCCTCTTCATTTAGGAGGCGCCGGCAGCGGCGGAAGATATCCCTCTATGTTTCCGCCCAGCGGCGCAGCAGGGCGGCGCGCGACTTGGTGAGAAGGTCGAAGGCGCGCGACTTGCCCTCCCGCGCGAAGAGGTCGCGCCGGGCGGAATCGAGGTCGAAGAGGATCTCCCGCGCCGCGGGGTCGCGCACGAGGCTCTGCGCCCAGGTCACCGCGACCAGCCGCTCCCCCCTCGTCACGGGCGCCACGCGGTGCAACGTGCCGGCGGGGTAGGCCACTGCCTCTCCGGCACCGAGGCGCACGGCCATTTCCCCCGCCGTCGTCTCGATCACCAGCTCGCCGCCGTCGTAATCCGCGGGGTCGGAGAGGAAGAGGGTGACGGCCACGTCCCCCCGCAGCGGCGCCTCCCCGCGTGGGTCGGAGGGCGCACCGCCGCCCATCAGCGCGTCGTCCACATGCGCGCCATAGGTCTGTCCCGGGACGTAGCGGGCGAAGAGGAAGGGGCGCATCCGGCGGGGCAGGGCGGCGGCGCGGAACACCTCGCTCGCCTCCAGCGCGGCGGCGGCCATCTCCCCCGCCGCCTGCGCCAGGGGGTCGAGTGGGTCGGCCTGCTCGTTGCTCTTTACCCCGCGCGCGTGCCAGCCGGCCGTGGCGGCGCCGTCGCGGAAGACGGCGCGTGAGAGGAGGCCGCGCAGCTTGCCGAGGGCCTCGGGGGAAAGCACATTAGGGATGCAAACGATCATCGCTCGCAGCTTGCCAGGAGAGAATACCGATGGGGAGTGGTCCGGTACGCTTCGGCCCCTTGCGGCTCTGGGTCGGGGTCGGGGCCTTCGCCCTGGCCGGCGGCGCGGTGCCGCCCGCGGGCGCCCAGGCCCCGGCCACCGAGGAGGCGCGGCCCGCGCCCCCCGCCATCCCGGCCGAGGCCGTACCGGCCCCCGAGCCGCCGCCGGCCGACCTGCCCGTCCTATTCCAGGGCACGCCGGGCGAGACCCCCGCTGCCCCCGCCGCCCCCGCCGCCGCGCCGCCCGCCCCCGCGGCGGCCCCCTCCCATGCCGGGCACGGCGCGGCGACCGGTTCCCTCTCGGCCCAGGGCGGCGAGGGCGGTGAAGGGGGAGAGGGCGGTGAGGGCGGCATCGCCTTCGGCGCCTCGCCCGAGGTCGCCTATGCCGGGCGGCTGATGCTCGTGCGCGGGCATCTCGCGGTGGGGATGGAGCTGGCGCGGGCCGGCGCCTGGGACGAGGCGGTGTTCCACTTCCTCCACCCCCGGGAGGAGATCTACGACGAGCTGCGCGAGGACCTGCGCCGCCGCCGTGCCCCGGGCTTCGCCGCCGCCCTCGATTCACTGGCCGCCCGGGTGCGGGCGAAGCGCGGCGGGCCGGGCCTCGAATCCGCCTACCGCGAGGTGCTGGCGGCGGTGGACCGCGCCTGGGCCGCGGGCCTTCCCGCGCGGGTGCGGAACGCGCCAGGCTTCAATGCCGAGGTCGCGGCCCGCACCATGCGCGCGGCGGCCGCCGAGTACGAGGCGGCAATCGAGGACGGGCGCCTCGCCAATGTCGTGGAGTACCAGGACGGCCGAGGCTTCCTGCTGGAGGCCGAGGCGCTGCTGAACCGCAACGCCGCCGCGCTGCGCGCCGCACCCGGCGGGGCCGCGGCCTGGCGCGAGGTGCAGGCCTCGCTCGCCGCGCTGCGCCCGGTCTGGCCCTCGGCGCGCCCGCCGGCCGCGCCGGTGATGGACGCCACCGCCCTCATCGCGGCGGTCGGCCGCTTCGAGCGAGCGGCGCTCGCCTGGCGATGAGGCGCGCCGCGGCGTGGCTGGCGGACGGGCTGCTGGCGGGGGCGGCGCTGCTGCTCCTCTCGGCGAGCCTGCTCGCCCTGGCGGGGCCGGCGGGATCGGCTGATCCCGGCTCGCCCGCCGAGAGTGCCGCGCTGCGCGCCGCCTATCGCCGCCCCGCGGGCCTGCCCGAAGGCCCCGCCGACAACCCCTTCACCGCGGAGAAGGCGCAGCTCGGCCGGCGGCTCTTCTTCGATCCCTCCCTCTCGGCCTCCGGCACCATGTCCTGCGCGAGCTGCCACCAGCCGGCGCGGGGCTTCACGGACGGGCTCTCCCTCGCGCGCGGGAATGACGGCGGGGAGCTGCGCCGGAAGTCGCCGACGCTTTGGAACCTCGCCTGGGCGCCCTTCCTCTTCTGGGACGGGCGCGCGGAGGGGCTGGAGGCGCAGGCCGAGGCCCCGATCGAGGCGCATGAGGAGATGGGCCAGCCCCTCGGCGCGCTGGTGGAGCGCATGGGCGCCGACCCCGCCTGGCGCGCCGCCTTCGCCACCGCCTTCCCCGGGCAGGCGCGGCCGGTGACGCGGGAGAACCTCGTCCGCGCCATCGCGAGCTGGGAGCGCACGCTCGTCTCCCCCCGCACGCGCTTCGACGCCTGGGTGGAGGGCGAGGAGGCCGCGCTGACAGCGGCGGAACGGCGCGGGCTCTCGGTCTTCCACGGCCCCGCCGGCTGCGCGAACTGCCACGAGGGCTGGGCCTTCACCGACCATGCCTTCTACGACATCGGCCTGCCCGGAGGACGCGTGCCCGATCTCGGCCGCGGCCCCGTGCTCGGGCTGGAGCGCGCCGACCGCGCCTTCAAGACGCCCACGCTGCGCGAGGCGATCCGCCGCGCGCCCTACATGCATGACGGCTCCCTGCCGACGCTGGACGCCGTGCTGGACCACTACGAGGGGGGCGTGGTGGACCGCCCGACCCTGCCGCCAGAGCTGCCGCGCCGCCTCTCGCTGAGCGCGGGGCAGCGCGCCGACCTCATCGCCTTCCTCGGCACGCTGACCAGCCCGCCCGACGCGCCCCTGCCGGAGATGGCGACGCCACCCGCCGCGGCGCCGGCCGCCGTCGCCTCCATCCCGCCCGTGGCGCGGGCGCGCGTCTCCCAGCGCGGGCGGCAGTTCGCGCCGCTGCGCGCGGCGCTGACGCCGGGCGGCGTGCTGGAGATCGTCAATGACGACACCACCGCCCACAACATCCGCATCGACGCGCCGGAGCTGACGCTGAACAGCGGCATCCAGGACCCCGGGCAGACCGTGCGCTGGCGCATGGAGAAGCCCGGCCGCTACACCGCCTTCTGCGGCATCCACCCGAAGATGCGGCTGGAGATCGAGGTGGCGGCGGCGCGCTGACTGGCGCCCGCGCGCCGCGCACGCCACCATCCCCGGCGCACATCGAAAAGGACGCGCCGCCTTGCCCGACACCGGCATTCTCGACCGCCTGCGCGCCGCCGTGGACGCGAACTTCGAGGCGGAGACCGCCTTCCTCGCCGATCTCGTCCGCTTCCCCAGCCTGCGCGGGCGGGAGGCGCCGCTGCAGGACTGGTTCGCGCGGGCGATGGCGGCGCGCGGCTACCAGGTGGATCGCTTCACCCTCGCCGAGGTTCCGCTGGAAGCGCATGAGAAGGCCGCGCCGATGGTGGGGGTGGACCCCGCCGGCTCCGTGCAGGTGGTGGCGACGAGGCGCGCGCGCGGCGCGGGCGGGCGCAGCCTCATCATCCAGGGCCATATCGACGTGGTGCCGGAGGGCCCGGCCGAGATGTGGACCCACCCGCCCTATGCCGGGGTGGTGCGCGACGGCTGGCTCTACGGCCGCGGCGCGAACGACATGAAGGCGGGGGTCGCCGCCATGGTCTTCGCCATGGACGCGCTGCGCGACGCCGGGCTCACCCCCGCCGGCGACATCCATCTGCAGACCGTGACGGAGGAGGAGAGCACGGGCAACGGCGCCCTCTCCACCCTGCTGCGCGGCTACCGCGCCGATGCCTGCCTCATCCCCGAGCCGACGGGCGGCACCATCACCCGCGCGCATACGGGCACGCTGTGGTTCCGCCTGCGCGTGCGCGGCGTGCCCGTGCATGTCGCCGTGGCGGATACGGGGACGAACGCCATCCTCTCCGTCATGCATCTCATCCGCGCGCTGCAGGAGCACACGGCCGCGCTGAACGAGCGAGCGAAGGAGGACCCGAGCTTCTCGGCCGTGCGGAACCCCATCAAGTTCAACCCCGGCATCATCCGCGGCGGCGACTGGGCCTCCTCCACCCCCGCCTGGTGCGAGGTGGACTGCCGCATCGGCCTGACGCCCTCGATGGAGGTGGCCGAGGTGATGCGCGGCGTGGAGCGCGCGGTGGAGGCTGCGCGCGCGGGCGACGCCTTCCTCGCGAACAACCCGCCCAAGATCACCTGGCACGGCTTCCAGGCCGATGGCTACGTGCTGGAGCCCGGCAGCGAGGCCGAGCGCGTGCTGGCCGGCGCGCACCGCGCCGCCTTCGGCGCGGAGATGGAGGAGCGGCTCTCCACCGCCGTGAACGACACCCGCTACTACGGCCGGTACTACGCCATGCCCGCCCTCTGCTACGGCCCCGGCGGCGAGGGGAACCACGGCTTCGACGAGCGCACGAACCTGGAGCTGCTGAGGAAGACGACGCTCTCCATGGCCGCCTTCATCGCCGACTGGTGCGGGGTGGAAGGGGCCTAGCGCCCCTCCCGCCGCCAGGCGACCAGCGCGACGCCGAGCACCAGCAGCAGCGCCAGCGCGGGCGGCAGCAGCGGCAGGGCGGAGATGCCGGTGACGGTGTGGTCCTCTCGCCGCACGAGCCCGATCCAGCCCGGTCCCGCCGCATCGCGCCCGGTGGAGACGCGGCGAATGTCGGGCAGGCCGCTGCCGTCCCCGATCCAGCGCGCGGCCCCGCCGGAGGATTGCACCACGGGCTGCACGCGCCCGGGATCGGCGCGGAGATCGGCGATCTCCGGCGGGTTGGCGGCCTCGGCAGCGGCGAAGGCGGTGCGGGTGCCGTCAGTCGCGGACCACACGCCGGCGCGCGGCGCGGGCAGCTCCACCACGGCGCGCCCGCCCTCCCGCCGCTCGGGCGCGTGGCGGGAGCGCGTGCCATCGGGCGCGGTGACGGTGATCTCGGGCGGCGGGGCGTCGGCGACGCTGCGGCGGGTGACGGTGAGGCGGCCTTGCGCGATGGCGGCAGTGAGGTCCTCCTCCTCCAGCTCCGGCTCGCGCATCAGCCAGTGGGCGATGCGGCGCAGCAGTTCCGCCTGCGGCCCACCGCCATCATGCCCGCGCGACCAGAGCCAGATCTGGTCCGAGAGCAGCAGCGCCACGCGGCCCTCGCCCACGCGGTCCAGCAGGAGCAGGGGATTACCCTCCGCCCCGTTCATGATGTTGACGCCGCCGCGCGGCTCGGCGCGCAGCATGCGGTACCAGCGGCCCCAGCTTGCCTGGGCGACGGCATTCGCATTGGCGCCCGTCAGCCCCTCCGTCACGGGGTGGCGCAGCCCGGTCTCGCTCACCTGCGCGCGGAAGGGGGCTTCCAGCAGCGCCTGGCTGCCGGGCAGCGGCCGCGCGGGCAGCACGGCGCCGAGCGGCGTGTTGGCGAGCGAGGCCGCGCCGGTGAATTCCGGCCCCACCGACATCAGCAGCGCGCCGCCCTGCCGCACGTGGTCCGCAATATTGCGGAGATACTGCGGCGGCAGGATGCCGCGGTTGGAGAAGCGGTCGAAGACGATGAGGTCGAAGTCGCGCAGCTTCTGCTGGAACAGCTCGCGCACGGGAAAGGCGATAAGCGCCAGCTCGTTCAGCGGCGTCAGGTCGTCCTTCTCCGGCGGGCGGAGGATGGTGAAGTGGACGAGGTCCACATTCGGGTCCGCCTTCAGCAGGCGCCGCCAGGTGCGCTCCCCCGCATGGGGCTCGCCGCTCACCAGCAGGACGCGCAGGCGGTCGCGCACGCCGTTCACCGTGACGATGGCGCTGTTGTTCAGCGTGCTCACCTCGCCCGGGCGCTCGTCGGCGGTGATCTCGATCACGCTCGGCCCGCCGCGCTCGATGGGCAGCGCGATGCGGTGCTCGCGTCCCGGCGGCACGCTCTCCGTGCGCGGCGCGCCGCCGTCCCGCCGGATGGTGAGGCGCACGGGCGCGCCGCCGGCGGGGGCGCCGAGATCCTCCACCATCACGCGCAGCTCCACGCCGCGCCCGACGATGCCGAAGCCCGGCGCCTCGATCACGCGCAGCCGCCGGTCCACCTCCCCCGCGCGGCCGGGCAGCAGGAAGTGTAGCGGCGCCTCAATGCCGAGGCCGGGCGGCACGTCGTGCACCTGCCCGTCGCTGAGGGCGATAATCCCCGCGAGCCGCGCGCGGGGAATGTCGGCCAGCCCGCGCTCGATCGCGGCGAAGAGGCGCGTGCCCTGGTTGCCCCCTTCCTCCGCGGTGACGGTGCGGAGCTCGAGGTCGGGCAGCCGCCCCGCCCTGCTCTCAATGGCCGCGCGCGCGGCGGTGATGGCGGCCTCGCGCCCCGCGACACCTGTGGAGGCGCTGTTGTCCACCGCGAGCAGCGCGATGTCGGGCCGCGTCTCGCGCGTCTGCTGCACCAGCCGCGGGTTGGCGATGGCGCCGAGGATCAGCAGGAAGGCCAGCGCCCGCCACCAGGCCCCGCGCGCCCGCCGCAGGAGCGCGGGCAAGAGCGCGAGGGCGGCCAGGGCCGCCAGCACGACCAGCAGCCAGGCGGGCAGGACGGGGGCGAAGTCGATGGAGGAGAGGGACTGGACCATCTAGTTCCCCAGCCGCTCCAGGATGGCAGGCACGTGCACCTGGTCGCCCTTGTAGTTGCCGGTCAGCGCGTAGATCACGAGGTTCACGCCGAAGCGGTAGGCGAGCACCCGCTGCCGCGTCCCGCCGGGCATGACGGCGTAGGGGTTGTTCCCGCGCGCATCGACGGCCCAGGCCGCCGCCCAGTCATGCCCGCCGATGATGACGGGCGAGACGCTGTCATTCGCCCGGTCCGTGTCCCGCGCGATCCAGACGGGGCCGCCGGCATAGCGGCCGGGAAGGTCGGGCAGGAGATAGAAGGCGCGCTTGAGGACGTGGTCCTCCGGCAGCGGCGCCAGCGGCGGCACCTGGAGGTCCCGCGTGAT
Organism: Muricoccus pecuniae; assembly: GCF_014199205.1. Taxonomy (GTDB): domain Bacteria; phylum Pseudomonadota; class Alphaproteobacteria; order Acetobacterales; family Acetobacteraceae; genus Roseomonas; species Roseomonas pecuniae. Next base: position 103,103 of record NZ_JACIJD010000011.1, read on the forward strand.
CCGGCGCAGCGCGGCATCGGCGCCGAGCGAGACGCCCTCGCCCGATCCCTCGTTGCGGGTGTCGAAGAGGATGATGCCGCCGTTCCGCATGAAGGCGTTCAGCGCGGCGATGGCGGGCGCGTCCGGCGCCGGCGCGTTCGGCAGCACGACCCAGAGGAGCAGGGGGTAGAAGGAGAGATCGTCCCGCCCCGGGCGCAGCGCGACGGGCTCGGCCAGGCCGGCGGCGGTGCGGCGGTTCACGTAGTCCGACAGGCCGGCAAGACCCTGGCGCGAGACCTCGTCCGTCGCCGCGTCCCCGGTCACGACATAGGCGAGCCGCGTGGCCAAGGCCGGGGCGCCCTCCCCCGGCTGGGCCTGGGCGAGCCCCGTCCCGGGCAGCAGCAGGCCGAGCGCCAGCACCGCCGCCCGCGCCCGCAGGCCGAGGCCGCGGCTCTGGAGGGAGAGCAGCAGGTCGGCCACCAGCAGCAGCAGCGCCGCGGCGAGCAGCCAGGGGCCGAGGTCGCGCTCGGCCGGCACGCCGCCGATCCTGACCTCCCGCGCGCCCGAGGGGGCGGGGGCGGCCGGCAGGAGCGAGGGCAGATGGGAGGAGAGGTTGAGGGCGCGGCGCTCCCCGCCCTCGCCGGGGGTGCCGTACCAGCCGGGCGGGTGGCGCGGGCCGGGGGTGGTGGCGTCCAGCCGCGCGGCGGGAATCGGCCCCGCGGCGGGCGGCGGCGCGCCGAGGCGCCCGAAGCCGTCCAGCGTTTCCACCGGGGCGAGCGGCGCCTCGCCCTCGCCCCCCGCGACGCCGGAGGAGAGGGCGACCACCCGCCGCAGCATGTCGATGTAGAGGCCCGAGAGCGGCAGGTCCGACCAGTCCGCATTGGCGGTGACGTGGAAGAGCACGATCCGCCCCTGCCCCCTGTTCTGGAAGGTCACGAGGGGCGTGCCGTCCGACAGCCGCGCCCAGCTCCGCTCGGCCAGGCGCGGCACGGGCTCGGCGAGGACCTGGGTGGTGACCGTCACCTCCGCGGGGGGCACCAGCCCGGCGAAGGGGCTGCCCTCGGGGAAGGGGGCGAGGGTCTGCGGCCGCTCCCAGGAGAGCGCGCTGCCCAGCGCCCGCTCCCCCGCGCGCAGGGGCACGGGGAGAAGGGAATCGCCCCGCTCGGCCAGGCGCGGCCCGGCGAAGCGCAGCAGCAGCCCGCCACCCTCCACGAAGCGTCGCACCGCCTCCGTCTCCGCCCCCTCGGCCAGCGGGCGGTCGGCCAGGACGAGCACGGCGAGGCGGCGGGAGAGGAGCTGCTCGAGTGTCCCGCGCCGGATCTCGGCGGTGGGGGAGAGGGCGCGGTCGATGTAGTAGAGCGAGCCCGTCAGCGGCGTGTCGGCGGCCTCCTCCTGCGCGGCCAGCAGGCCGACGGGGCGGCGGCGGAAGCGCTCGTCCAGCAGCACGGTGCCCGCCGCGCCGGGGGCGTTCCCCTCGAGAACGAGCTGCGTGACGCTGTTCCGCACCTCCACCGGCAGCTCCAGCGCGCCCTCCGCCTCCGTGGCGCCGGCGGCGAGCGGCAGCACGGCGCGGCCGAGGGCGCGGCCGTCCGGCGTCATCGCCAGCACCGCGGCCTCCCCCGCCGGGCCGCCGGGCGCGCGGCGCAGGCCGAGGACGAGCCGGTCCGCCTCCGCCCGCGGCGGCGTCAGCACGCGCGCCGCGCCGGGGGTGCCCCGCGCCACCTGCAGCGGGCCCGCATCGGCCAGGGCCGCCATCAGGGCGGCGCCGTCATCCCCGCCATGGGCGAGGCCATCCGTCACGTAGAGGCTGGCGAAGCTGCCGTTGCGCCAGCCGCGCAGCGCGGCGAGCGCCGCGGCGCGATCGGGCGCCCAGGGATGCGGGCGCAGGGCGGCGAGGCGGGCGCGGGCCTCCTCGGCGGGCATCCAGCCCGTCGGGCGCGGGGCCTCGCCGGTAGCGGAGGGGGCGGTGGCGAGCAGCGCCGCGCGCCGGCCGGCGCGGGCGGCGGAATCGAGCGCCGCCCCGGCCACCGCCACGCGGTCCGGCCAGTCGGTGCCCGAGGCCCAGCCATTGTCCACCACCAGCAGCAAGGGCTCGTCCGGCGCGTCGCCCGCCGCCGCGTTCCAGATCGGGCGGGCGAGGCCGAGCACGATCAGCGCCGCCGCGGCGATCCGCAGGAGCAGCAGCCACCAGGGCGTGCGGGCCGGGGTCTCCTCCACCGCCGGCAGGTCCCGCAGGAAGCGGGCGGGGGGGAAGGATTGCCGCCGCGGCGTGGGCGGGGTGACGCGCAGCAGCCACCAGAGGGCGGGCAGGGCGGCGAGCGCCAGCAGCAGCCAGGGGGCGGCGAAGGTGAGGGCGCCCATCAGGAAGGGGCTCCGTTCGCCTGGTTCATCGGGTCCCCCCGGGCGCGAGCGCCTGCCAGAGCGCCATCAGCGCGGCCTCGGGCGGGTGGTCCGTGCGGTGGGACAGCAGGCGGAAGCCGAGCGAGGCGGCCAGCGCCCCCAGCGCCTCCCGGTGCGCCGCCATCCGTTCCTCATAGAGCGCGCGGATGCCCTCCACCCGTGGGACGAGGGCGGCATCCGTCCCGTCCAGCGGCTCGAAGCGCACGCGGCCGCCATAGGGCAGCGTCTCCTCCGCGGGGTCGAGCAGGGCGACGAGCGTGCCCCGCACCCCGGCGGCGGCGAGCGGCGCCAGGGCCTCGCGCAGCGCGGGCAGGGGTGCCAGGAAGTCACCGAAGAGCACGGCGCGGGCGTGGCGCGGCAGGCTCTCATCCGCGGGCGGGCCGGACTGGGCTTCCAGCCGCATGGCCAGGGCCGGCAGGGCGCCGCGGCCCGAGAGCCCCCGCCCGCCGCCGACCAGCCGCACCCGCTCCCCCCCGCGCAGCAGGAGGGCGGCGAGGGCGATGAGCAGGAGGTCGGCCCGGGCGCGCTTGGTCGGGCGGGAGGCGGCGCCGGACCAGTCCATCCCCGGCGCGGCATCCCGCCACAGCGCCACGGTCTGGGCGGATTCCCACTCGCTCTCCCGGAGGTAGAGGCGGTCGGATTTCGCGCTCTGCCGCCAGTCCACCCGGGCGGCGTCGTCCCCGGCGAGAAGGGGGCGGAACTGCCAGAAGGCATCGCCCTGGCCCGCGCGGCGGCGGCCATGGACACCCCCCATCACCGTCGCCGCCACGCGCTCGGCCGCGACGACCAGGGGCGGCAGCCGGGCGGCGGCGGCCTCGGCGCGGAGGGGAAGCGGTGCCTCCCTAGGCAAGATCGGCCTTCAGCGCGCCGATCACCTCGGAGAGGCGGACGCCGTCCGCCCGCGCCGCGAAGCCGAGGGCCATGCGGTGCCGCAGGACCGGCTCGGCGAGGGCGATCACGTCCTCCACGCTCGGGGAGAGGCGCCCGTCCAGCACCGCCCGCGCGCGGGTGGCGAGCATCAGCGCCTGGGCGGCGCGGGGGCCGGGGCCCCAGGCGAGGTGCTGCCTCACCGCGGGCAGGGTCGCCGTGTCGGGCCGCGCGCCGCGCACGAGGCGCAGGATGGCGTCCAGTACCGCCTCCCCCACGGGCAGGCGGCGGATAAGGGACTGCGCCGCGATCAGCTCCGCCGCCGTCAGCGCCGCCTCCGCCCGCGCCTCCCGCGCGCCGGTGGTGGCGAGCAGCATGGCGCGCTCGGCGGCCTCGTCGGGGTAGCCGATCTCGATCTCCAGGAGGAAGCGGTCGAGCTGGGCCTCGGGCAGGGGATAGGTGCCCTCCTGCTCGATCGGGTTCTGGGTGGCCAGCACGTGAAAGGGGGCGGGCAGGTCCAGCACCTCCCCGCCCACCGCCACGCGGCGCTCCTGCATCGCCTGGAGCAGGGCGGACTGGGTGCGGGGGGAGGCGCGGTTGATCTCGTCCGCCATGAGGAGCTGGCAGAAGACGGGGCCGCGCAGGAAGCGGAAGGAGCGCCGGCCGCCCTCTCCCTCCTCCAGCACCTCCGAGCCCAGGATGTCCGAGGGCATGAGATCGGGGGTGAACTGAACGCGGCGGGCATCCAGCCCCATCACCGTGCCCAGCGTCTCGACCAGCTTCGTCTTGCCCAGGCCGGGCACGCCAACCAGCAGCATGTGCCCGCCGGCCAGAAGGGTGACGAGCGCCTGCTCCACCACCTCCTCCTGGCCGAGGATGACGCGGCCCACGGCCTCGCGCACGCGGGCGAGGCGGGAGGAGAGGGTTTCGGCCTCGGCGATCAGCTTCTCGGCATCACCCGCCGCTTCCGTGACACCGGGCACTTCAACCATGCCTCGCCCCTTCTCATATTGCGGTCGGTAACGCCCGATCCCGCACTCTTCCCCACAGATGAGGGCGCGTCGGTTGAATGGGGAGGGTAGGGCGCTTCGATGGCGCGGAGGAAGTCACATGGCGCTGGGAATGCATGACGTGACGGGTGGCGGAAAACCGGCGGCGCCGGTGGTTTCGGGCGCGCTGGCCCGGGCGCCGCGAACGATCTGCGGCGATTTCCACATGCGCATCGCGCGAGATGGCTCCTGGCACTACCAGGGCAGCCCGATCGGCCGGAAGGAGCTGGTCTGCCTCTTCGCCTCCGTCCTCAAGCGCGAGGCCGATGGCAGCTACTGGCTGGAAACCCCCGTCGAGCGCGGCCGGATCGAGGTGGAGGACGCCCCCTTCGTGGCGGTGGAGCTGACCTGGGGCCATTGCTGCGGCGAGGGCGCCTGCGACGGCGGCGCCCCCCCGAAGCGCCGCGCCCGCCAGTGCCTGACCTTCCGCACCAACCTGGACGAGATGGTCACCGCCGACGAGAACCACCCGATCCGGGTGGAGATCGACCCCGTGACCCGCGAGCCCCGCCCCTATGTCACGGTCCGCCCCGGGCTGGAGGCCCGGATCAGCCGCCCCGTCTTCTACGAGCTGGTGGCGCTGGCCCAGCCGGAGACGATGGACGGGCGCGAGGTGATGGGCGTCTGGAGCCAGGGCGTCTTCTTCGTCATCGACGACAGCCCGGCCGAGGAGGTTCCCGTCGGGGAACTCGACGACGAGATCGCGTGACGGCTTCTCCCATCGATAGTCTCCCCGCGCTTCTCCCGCTGTCCCTCACCCCCGCCGAGGTGGAGGAGCGCCTCGCCGACCCCGCCCGCCTCGCCCGCGCGGCGGGGGATGTGCAGTCCCCGGACGGGATGCGCCGCTCCGCCGTGCTGGTGCCCGTGCTGCTGCACGAGGCGCCCACGGTGCTGCTGACGCTGCGCGCCGCCACCCTCTCCTCCCATGCCGGGCAGGTCGCCTTTCCCGGCGGCCGGATCGAGCCGGGCGAGACGCCCGAGGCCGCCGCCCTGCGCGAGGCCGCCGAGGAGGTGGGGCTGGACCCCCGCCTGCCGCGCCTCGCCGGGCGCCTGCCCGGTCTCGTGACCGGGACGGGCTTCCACGTCGTGCCCGTGGTCGCGCTGCTGGACCCGCCGGTGAGCCTCACCCCCGAGCTCGCCGAGGTGGCGGAGGTGTTCGAGTACCCCCTCTCCCGCCTGCTCGATCCCGCCTCGCCGGAGCGGCGCAGCGGCGTCTTCGGCGGGCGGACGCGGCACTACTGGTCCTGGCCGCACGAGACGCAGACGATCTGGGGCGCCACGGCCACCATGCTCCGCAGCCTCGCCCTCGCGCTGCGCGACTGACCCCGCCCTACCGGTGCGGGGTGGCCGACGGCATATAGGCGGGCAATGCCCTACATCTTCGAGGCGATCCTCTTCCTTCTGCCCTTCGGGCTCTACGCGATCTGGCTGCGGCTGAACCCCGGCCAGGCGGTGGGGACCCATGTCCTCGCCCTCGCCGTGCTGGGGCTGGTCCTCTCCATCGGCGGGGCAATCCTGTACGGATTGTCGCGCGGGATGGACCCCAGCGCCGTCTACGTGCCCCCGCGCGCCACGGTGGAGGGCATCACCCCCGGCCATTCCGAGCGTACGGACCGCCCGGGCGCCTGGCCGCCCGGCCCCGGCCTCAACCCTCCTTTCCCGCATGAGGGCCCGCCGCGCCGATGAGCGACCCGCCCGTCGCCCGGATCGACCCGCCCGCTTTCCTGGCCACGCCCGCCGCCGCCGCGGTGCTGGCCGCCCTGCCGGGATCGCGCGCGGTGGGCGGGGCGGTGCGGGACGCGCTGGCCGGGCGCCCCGTGGCCGATACCGACGTCGCCGCCCCCCTGCCGCCCGGGGAGATCGCCGCCCGCCTCACCGCTGCGGGGCTGAAGGTCCACGAGACGGGCCTCGCCCACGGCACCGTCACCGCCGTGCTCGACGGCGAGCCGGTGGAGGTGACGAGCCTGCGCCGGGACGTGGTGACGGACGGCCGCCACGCCGTGGTGGAATGGACCACCGACTGGCGGGAGGACGCGGCGCGGCGCGACTTCACCATCAACGCCCTCTCCCTCTCCGCCGGGGGTGACCTCTGGGACTATTTCGGCGGGCGGGAGGACCTGGCCGCCGGCCGCGTGCGCTTCGTGGGCGATCCCGCGACCCGGCTGGCCGAGGACCATCTCCGCGCCCTCCGCTACTTCCGGTTCCAGGCGCGCTACGGGCGGGGGGAGCCGGACCCGGCGGCGGTGGCGGCCATCCGCGGCGCCGTCGGCAGCCTCTCGCGCCTCTCGGCCGAGCGGGTGTGGTCGGAACTCAAGCGCCTCCTGGCCGCGCCGGAGCCCTCCGGGGCGGTGGCGCTGATGGAGGAAACCGGGGTGCTGCCCGCCGTCCTCGGCCCCGCCTGCCTCGGCGCCTCCGGCCATCTCCGGGCCCTGTCGGAGATCGGCGCGCCGCCCGACCCGATGCTGCGCTTCGACGCCCTTCTCACCCACGGCGCCGCCGAGGCCGCGCGGCGGCTGAAGGCCTCGAACGAGGAGGTTCAGCGCCTCGTCGCCCGCTACCGCGCGGGGCACGACATCCTGCCGGTGCAGCCCGAGATCGCGGCCGGCGGGCCGGACGACGACGCGCTGCGGCGCCTGCTGGCCGAGCAGCCGCTCGACCGGCTGCTGGACGCCGCCTGGCTGCGGCAGGCCGTGAACCGCGCCTGGGGCTGGGAGGGGCCGGGGGACGAGGCCTGGGCCCGCTTCCGCGCCCGCCTCTCCGCCCTGCCGCGCCCCGTCTTCCCCCTTCAGGGCCGCGACGCGCTGGCGCTGGGGATGAGCCCCGGCCCGGAGATGGGGCGCCTCCTGGCCGAGACCCGCCGCTGGTGGCTGGAGGGCGGCTGCACCGCCGGTGCCGAGGCCTGCCGCGCCCGATTGGCGGGGTTGATGAGGGACATTCACGCGAAAACGCTTCCGGAGGGCTGAGCGGTCCGGTTACGGCTTGTTCACCATCGAATCGGAGTCCCCGCCTTGTCCCCCACCCTCGTCACCTGGGCGCCGCGCGTGCTCTCCATCCTGCGGATCGTCGCGGCCTTCATCTTCCTCCTGCACGGCACGCAGAAGCTCTTCGCCTTCCCCGGCCCGCCGCCGAGTGGCGTTCTGCCGCCGCTGATGTCCCAGTACGGCATCGGTGCAATCATAGAACTGGTGGGCGGGCTGTTGCTGATGTTCGGCCTCTTCACTCGGCCCGTCGCGTTCATCCTGTCCGGCGAAATGGCTGTCGCTTTCTGGCAGTTTCACGTCTTCAAAAACTTTGCCCCGAATGCGGCTCCTGTATTTTGGCCCACGCTGAACGGCGGCGACGCGGCGATCCTCTACTGCTTCGTCTTCCTCTACATCTTCTTCGCCGGCCCCGGCCCCTGGAGCGTGGACGCGGCCCGCAAGCGGGACTGAGGCACAGGTCTCTGGCCATGGGCGCGCGGCAGGGGTAACCGCCGCCCATGGCCCCCTCATCCGGCAAACGGCGTCTCGACCCCGACACCAGCCGCGCCCTGATCGCGCGGCTCTGGCGGGAGGAGGTGCGGCACCATCCCCGCCGCATCCTCCTCGCCCTTCTCTGCACGGGGCTGGTCGCGGCGCTGACCGCCCTCTACCCCGTGGTCATCCAGCAGGCCTTCGACCTCTTCGCGGCGGGGGACGGGCGGATCGTCTGGGCCATCCCGCCGGCCATCATCGCCCTCACCGCGGCCAAGGCGCTGGCGCAGTACGGCCAGGCCGTCTCCATCCAGTCCACCGTGCTGCGCGTGATTGAGGGGCTGCAGAACCGGCTCTTCCGCGCCCTCACCCGCGCCGACCTCGCCACCGTGGCGCGGGACGCCCCGGCCCGCCACGCCGCCCGCTTCACCGCCGACGCCGCCGCCATCCGCGAGGCGCTGACCAAGGCGATCAACGCGGTGGCCGACGTGCTGACCGTGATCGGCCTCGTCGGCTCGATGGTGTGGCTGGACTGGAAGATGTCCCTCGTCGCGGCGCTGCTCTACCCCATCGCCGTCGTGCCGATCCTGCGCCTGGGCAAGCGGATCCGCCGCGCCTCGGGCGGGATGCAGGAGCGGGTGGGGGAGGCGGCCGCGGCGCTGACCGAGAGCTTCGGCGCCGCGCGCGTGGTCCGCACCTACCGGCTGGAGGAGGCGGAGGAGCGCCGGGCCGCGCGGCTCTTCGCGGATCTCCGCGCCAGCCTTCTCTCCATCGCCCGCACGCGGGCGAGCCTCGACCCCATGCTGGAGGCGATCGGCGGCGTGGCGGTGGCGGCCATCCTCGCCCTCGTCGGCTGGCGCGTGTCCCAGGGAGAGGGGACGGTGGGCGAGTTCACCGGCTTCGTCGCCGCCCTCCTCATCGCCGCCCGGCCCGTGCGCGCGCTGGGCAGCCTCAACGCCGCCCTGCAGGAAGGGCTGGCAGGGCTGGCCCGGGTGAACGCGGTGATCGACGCGCCCCGCAGCATCGCCGCCCCGCCCGGCGCCCCCGCCCTGCCGCCCGGCGCCGGGCGCGTGGCCTTCGAGGAGGTGCATTTCCTCTACGAGGACGGGCGCGCGGCCCTCAGCGGGCTGAGCTTCGTCGCCGAGCCCGGGCGCACCCTCGCCCTCGTCGGGCCCTCGGGCGCGGGCAAGTCCACCGCCCTCGCCCTCGTCCCCCGCCTTTACGACCCCTCCGCCGGGCGCGTGACGCTGGACGGGGCCGACCTGCGCGCCGTCTCCCTCGAATCGCTGCGCGACGCCATCGCCTATGTCGGCCAGGACGCGACGGTGTTCGACGACACCGCCCGCGCCAACATCGCCTGCGGCCGCCCCGGCGCGACGGAGGCGGAGGTGGAGGCCGCCGCCCGCGCCGCCGCCGCGCACGACTTCATCGCGATGCTGCCCGAGGGATACGACACCGTGCTCGGCCCCGGCGGCGCGCGGCTCTCGGGCGGGCAGAGGCAGCGCATCTCCCTCGCCCGCGCGCTGCTGCGCAACCCGCGCGTGCTGCTGCTGGACGAGGCGACGAGCGCGCTCGACACGGCGAGCGAGGCGGCGGTGCAGTCCGCGCTCGCCACCCTGCGCGCGGGGCGGACGACGCTGGTGGTGGCGCACCGCCTCTCCACCGTGCGGGACGCGGATCTGATCCTGGTGGTGGAGGGCGGGCGCGTGGCCGAATCGGGGACGCATGACGAGCTGCTGGGGCGCGGCGGCCCCTATGCCGGGCTGGTGCGGGCCCAGGCCTTCGTCCCCGCATGACCCTGCGCCTCATCCGCGCGGCCGGGCTGCGCCCGCGCCCCTGGCCCAACGGCCTCGGCACCACGCGCGACGTGGCGGAGGGGCCGGGCTGGCTCATCGGCATCGCCGATCTCGGCGGCGAGGCCGCCTTCTCGCACTTCCCCGAAACCGACCGAATCTTCACCCCGGTCGCGGGGGAGGGCGGCACCCTCACCCTGGAGGGGCACCCCATCCCCTGCCGCCCGCTGGTGCCCGTGCTCTTTCCCGGAGACCGGCCGGCGCATTACGTCCCTGCGGGCGGCCCGGGGCGCGCCTTCAATCTATTTATCCGCCGCGGCGCCGGAGAGGGGCGGGTGCAGGCCTGCCGGATCGCCGCCTCCCATGGCGCGCGCCTGCCCGGCACCGTCCTGGCCCTGTTCTGCGCGGAGGGCGTGCTGGACGTGGGCGGCGGGCGGCTGGAGGCGGGGGACACGCTGCTGCATCCCGGCGCCACGGCGCTCCGGGCGCCGGGCGGCCCCGCCGCGGCGATCATCGTGGAGTGGCTGCCGGTCGGCTGAGAGGCGGGCCTATTCCCGCCGCAGCACCCCGTCCACCAGCCGGTCCGCCCAGGGGCGGCTGCGGAAATCCTCGCGCAGCGCCCCCTCGTCGTACTCGTCCCGCACCCAGTCGAGGAAGGGCAGCCGCCCCTCGGCCCGGCGGGCATAGAGGCGGAAGAAGGCGTCCAGGATCCCTGTGCGGGAGGCGCTGACATGGCCGTGGCGCCAGTGGAGCTGGCCCAGCGCCTCGGCGCTCGTGCCGCCTTCCAGCAGCAGGAAGATGCCCGCGGCCAGCCCCGTGCGATCCGCGCCGGACTTGCAGTGGAGGAGGGCGGGCTCCTCCATCTCCGCGAAGATCCCGGCCAGGCGCAGGATGCGGTCCTGGTGCGGGGCGCCGCGGCTCTCGAAGGGCGCGTCGATGTGAACCAGGCCGAGCCGCCGCGCCTCTGCGCGGGACAGGGCGTCCGAGCCGCACTCCACCCTCTCCCCCCGAAGGTTGATGACGGTGCGCAGCCCGAGGCGCCGGGCGGCGTCCCGGAGCTGCCAGGGCGAGGGGTGGTTGGAGCGGTAGAGCCGCCCGGGCGCCACCACGCCCCAGTTGCGCCAGCCCTGGCGGAGGATGGCGTGGTCCACGAACAGGCTGTTCACCAGGGCGGCCCGGCGTCCGGCCGATGTGGTCAGGTCTTGCGGCATGGAAGGGAGATAGGGCGGGGAGGGGAAAGGGGGCAACGGCGACGGCGCGGGGGCGTTAACCACCCTCCACGGAAGAGTTCAGGAGGCCCGCCAATGTCCAAGGCCCATATGCCGCCCGTCCCGCCCGCCAATCAGGCGCCGCACGGCGGCAACAACCCCGGCGAGGGCGACGTCAACCCGAAGGACGCGCGCAACACCGCCGAGAATCGCGGCAAGTTCGATCCGGGCCAGCAGGGACAGCAGGACAACACCGGCATCAACACCCACCACCAGGGTTATCAGCAGGACCGTTGAACCATGCCCGACAAGGATCCTGACACCAATCGCGCCACTGGCGGCCCTGGCAGCAGCCACCAGGGCGGCAGCCATGGCGAGGCTCACCGGGAGAAGGGCAAGACGGTGCCCGGCCCCGCGACCAACAGCAGCAAGAGCCAGGTCTCCGGCGGCGGGGGTGAGCGCGACAGCCACCACACCCACGACCCCGAACTGAAGGGCGACCGCACGGGCTACTGAGCCCTGGCGATGCAGACCTGGAATTGCCGGGGCGGCAGGCCCGCCCCGGCCGTTTCTCAATCCGCCCGCGCGCCCGTCAGGCGCACCGCTTCCTGCCACATCGGCCTCTCCGCCTTCCCGCGCTCCGCGGCCCCTTCCGGCGTGGACCAGAGCAGCTTCGTCCCGGCCCCCAGTGACCGGCGCTGAACCGCCGCATCCTCCGCGACCGATTTCAGGGCGGCGTTCATGCGGTCCACCACCGCCCGCGGCGTGCCCGCCGGCGCGACGAGGGCGGCCCAGGAGGTGACGACGAAGTCCGGCATTCCCGCCTCGGCCATGGTGGGAAGCTCCGGCAGGTTCGGCCAGCGCTCGGCGGAGGTGACGGCGAAGGCTCGCATCCGCCCCTCCTGGATGATGGGGATGTAAGAGGCGAGGTTGTCGATCGCGCAGGTCAGGTCGCCCGAGAGCATGGCCGGGGTGATCTGCGCCGCGCCGCGGAAGGGCACGTGCTCGGCGTTAAGCTTCAGCCGCTGGGTGAACAGGGCGCCCGAGAGATGCGCGGTGGTCCCCACGCCGGGGCTGCCGTAGGAGATCCCCTGCGGCCGCTCCCGCGCCCAGGCGATGAACTCTGCCAGCGTGCGCGCCGGGCAGTGCTGGCTGCTGACGATCACCACGTTCGGCAGCTCGTAGGTCAGGGCCACCGGCACGAAGTCCCGGTCGATGTCCCAGGGCATGCGGGAATAGAGGAACTGGTTGATCGAGAACTGGCCGATCGTGGCCATGCCGAAGGTGTAGCCGTCGGGTGGCGCCTTCGCGACGGCGTCCATCCCGATATTGCCCCCGGCGCCCGGCCGGTTCTCCACCACGAAGTTCCCGCCCAGCCGCTGCTGGAGCGCCTCCCCGTAGATGCGCGTCATCACGTCGGTGGAGCCGGCGGGCGGGAAGGGGACGATCAGCCGCACCGGCCGGTTCGGCCAGTCGCCTGATTGGGCCCCGGACTGGGCCCCAGACTGGGCCCCAGACTGGGCCATGGAGGGGCGGATGACGAACGGGGCCAGCCCTGCCCCGAGGAGGGGACGGCGCGCGATCATGACGATTCCTCGGTACCTGTTTTGCCGCCAGCCTATGGCCTGTCGGCCCTCACGCCAATCGGGGACGGTCCCAGCCCCTTCGTTCCGTAGGGCCGCTCCGGTGCCCTGAAGTGCAGGAACGCCGCGCAGGACATCGCGCAGGCCAGGGAGAGAACGACGAGCTCGCCTCCGTCCTCGATGAAGCCGAAGACCCGGTCCACCTTCAGGTTGATCCGGCCGGCGATGGAGTGCAGCAGGTCGATCGCGATCCCGAAGCCGCCGAGCACGATCAGGACGGCCACGAAGCTGGCCCCGATGATCCGGTGCCGCTGCGTCGACTTCGCGAAGCCCAGGCCGAGCCCGCCTGCCACGAGGAGCCCCAACACGAGCAGGAACGCCATCTCCGAGAGCGCTTCGGGGGCGGATTCGAACAGCTGCCTGAGGCTCTGCAGGGAGGGAGCAGCGAGCTCACCCACCTGTTCATGAAGCCGGAGCGCGTTGTCCAGCAGGGCGAGGGCGAAGGTTGCGGCAAGGGCGAGATAGACGGGCTGCCCGGTCCGGCGGTGGCAGCCGAGGAGGAAGAGCGAGCAGGCGATCGTCTTGGCGTACTCGTACTGCTCCGCGAACCCGCCATCCTGCTCGATGCTGAAGCGCCGGTCGCTGAATGCGCCGGACTGGCCAAGATACTCCTGCAGCACGTTCATCCCGTGCAGCAGCATGAACATGCCGTCGAGGGCGAGCAGGGAGCCGAGCAGGAGGGCGATGCCCGGGATTCCGAAGAACTGCCGCGGGACGGTGGTCAAACTGCCCCTCGGGAATGGTGCCCCCGCTGTCCCGTCTCTCGGTCGCATGAGCAACGTTCCCTGCCGATTTCCGGAAACATAGATCGGCAGGCCGTCGGATCGTCATCAGAGCTTCATGATTTCGTAACTTTGATGAGGATCTCCCTCCTTGCCTGGGCGGAAAGGGGCGCTGGGGTGACGGCCCACCCTATGGCCAGCGCACCTCGGGCGGCATGGACATGAGGATCGCCTCCACATTGCCCCCGGTCCGCAGGCCGAAGAGCGTGCCGCGGTCGTGCAGGAGGTTGAACTCGACGTAGCGGCCGCGGCGGATGAGCTGCGCCTCCCGCTCCGCCTCCGTCCAGGGCTCGTGCATGCGGCGGCGGACGATGGCGGGATAGGACTCCAGGAAGGCCTCGCCCACGTCGCGGGTGAAGGCGAAGTGGTCCGCCAGCCGCGCCCCGTCCGGCTCGTCCCGGCCGAGCCAGTCGTAGAAGATGCCGCCCAGCCCCCGCGGCTCCCCCCGGTGGGGGAGGAAGAAGTACTCGTCGCACCATTTCTTGAAGCGGGGGTAGTAGCCGGGGTCGTGCCGGTCGCAGGCCGCGCGGAAGGCAGCGTGGAAGCCGGCCGCGTCCTCCTGCGCCTCCGGGCTGTCCGGGAACATGGGCGTCAGGTCGCCGCCCCCGCCGAACCAGCTCCGCCGCGTGGTGATGAAGCGGGTGTTCATATGGGCCGCCGGCACAAGGGGCGAGCGCATATGGGCGACGAGCGAGACGCCGGTGGCGAGGAATCGGGGGTCCTCCTCCGCCCCGGGGATCTGGCGGCGGAACTCCGGGCTGAACTCGCCCCAGACGGTGGAGACGTTGACCCCCACCTTCTCGAAGACCCGCCCCTTCATCACCGACATCACGCCGCCCCCGCCCTCCGGGCGCTCCCAGGGCGTGCGGAGGAAGCGGCCGGGCGGGAGGGCGGCGTGCGGGCCGGCCGTGCCCTCGTCCTCGATCGCCTCGAAGGCGGCGCAGAGCCGGTCCCGCAGCCCCTCGAACCAGGCGCGGGCGGGGACGGCCCAGGGGCTGTCGGAGGGGGCGGCCGGAGGGTGGTCCGGGGTCGGGCTCTGTGTCATTCGCGCCTATCGAGGGGTTGCGGCCGGGGGCGCCGTTGCCACCCCGCGTTCCGCACCTTTATATGGCCCCATCACCGGTCTGGCACCGCGCGTTCCCGCGCGTCCGGCCCGCGCCCCGCCCACCCGGCCGCAAGCCGGTCCCGCGGGGGAGGATGCAACGGCCCCTTCGGGCGCCCCGCACGGCGCATGGGATGGGGACGGAGAACAGGACGAGCGATCGAATGGCCGATGTGCTGGCTAACCCGCCGAAGACGAGCCCCGCGGAATCCGGGCCCCGCCACGCCGACCCTGTCGGCACGGAGCACGGGGAAGGCCCGGTCCGGCGCGACTTCCTGAAACTTGCCGCCGGCTCCTTCGCGGCGGTCGGAGTCGGCGTGGTCGCCTGGCCCTTCATCAACTCGATGAACCCGAGCCAGGACGTGCTGGCGCTCGCCAGCACCGATGTGGAGCTGGGCCCGATCGCCGAGGGGCAGGCCGTGACGGTGATGTGGCGCGGCAAGCCCGTCTTCGTCCGCCGCCGCACCGCGCAGGAGATCCAGGAGGCCCGCGCCGTCCCGGTCGGAGAGCTGCGCGACCCCGCGACCGACCAGTCCCGCGTGAAGCAGGGCAAGGACCAGTGGCTCGTGGTGCTCGGCGTCTGCACCCATCTCGGCTGCGTGCCGCTCGGCCAGAAGCCGACGGACGACCGCGGCGCCTATGGCGGCTGGTTCTGCCCCTGCCACGGCAGCCACTACGACACGGCCGGCCGCGTCCGCCGCGGCCCGGCGCCGACCAATCTCGCCATCCCCGATTACACCTTCACCTCTGACACCCGCATCCGGGTCGGCTGAGGAGCCGAAAGCAATGGCCGAAGGCCTCCACAACTCAGACGTCAAGAACCCCGTCCTGCGCTGGGTCGACCAGCGCCTGCCCATCATCTCGATGGTCCAACGGGAATACGGCACCTTCCCGACGCCCCGGAACTTCAACTACTTCTGGAACTTCGGCGCGCTCGCGATGATCACCCTGGCGATCATGATCGCCACGGGCATCACCCTTTCCATGCAGTACGCGGCCAATACCGGCCTCGCCTTCGACTCCGTCGAGCGCATCATGCGCGACGTGAACTACGGCTGGCTGCTGCGCTACGCCCACGCCAACGGGGCGTCGATGTTCTTCATCGTCGTCTACATCCACATCTGGCGGAACCTGTTCTACGGTTCCTACAAGACGCCGCGCGAGCTGCTCTTCATGATCGGCGTGGTGATCTTCATCCTCATGATGGCGACCGCCTTCATGGGCTACGTGCTTCCCTGGGGGCAGATGTCCTTCTGGGGCGCGACGGTGATCACCAACCTGTTCTCCGCCTTCCCCGTGGTCGGCCAGCACATCGTGACCTGGCTCTGGGGCGGCTTCTCCGTGGACAACCCCACGCTGAACCGCTTCTTCTCCCTCCACTACCTCCTGCCCTTCGTCATCGCCGGCGTGGTGTTCCTCCATATCGCGGCGCTGCACATCGTGGGCTCCAACAACCCGCTGGGCATCGAGCCGAAGGGCCCGAAGGACACCGTTCCCTTTCATCCCTACTACACGCTGAAGGACAGCGTCGGGATCGTCGTCTACTTCCTCGTTTTCGCGCTGCTGGTCTTCTTTGCGCCGAACATGCTCGGCCACCCCGACAACTACATCCCGGCCAACCCGCTGGTGACGCCGGCCCATATCGTGCCGGAGTGGTACTTCCTGCCCTTCTACGCGGTGCTCCGCGCGGTGCCGAACAAGCTCGGCGGCGTGGTGCTGATGGGCGGCGCGCTGGTGATCCTCTTCGCCCTGCCCTGGCTGGACAGCTCGCCGGTGCGCTCCATGCGCTTCCGCCCGATCGCGAAGTGGGTCTTCCTGCTCTGGACGGTGAACTTCTTCATCCTGGGCTGGGTGGGCGGCAAGCCGGCCGAGCAGCCCTACATCCTGATCGCCCAGATCTGCACCGCCTACTACTTCGCCTACTTCCTCGTGCTTCTGCCGCTGCTGGCGAAGTTCGAGCGCCCGTTGCCCCTGCCCGAAAGCATCGCCCAGGCGGTGCTTGGGCGCCGGGGCGGCGGTCCCCTGCCTGCCGGCGCTACCGCCAAGCCGATGGAGAAGGCGTGATGCGCCTCGGACTGACCTCGTTCCTGAAGGGGGCGGCCATCGCGGCCGCCCTCGCCCTCGCCCCGGCCGCCGTGGATGGCGGTGCGCGGGCGCAGGGTCACGACGTGATCCACTTGCCCGACACGAAGTTCACCTTCGACGGCGTTTTTGGCACCTTCGACCGCGCCTCCGCCCAGCGGGGCTTCCAGGTCTACAAGGAGGTCTGCTCGGCCTGCCATTCCATGCGCCAGCTCTCCTACCGGCACCTGACCGGAATCGGGCTGAACGCGACGCAGGTCCAGGCGCTGGCCTCCCAGTTCCAGGTGCAGGACGGGCCGAACGACAACGGCGAGATGTTCGAGCGGCCCGCGCGCCCCTCGGACCGCTTCCGCCGGCCCTTCGCCAACGATGCCGCTGCCCGCGCCGCGAACAACGGCGCGCTGCCTCCCGATCTTTCCGTGATGGTCAAGGCGCGTGAGGGCGGGGCGGACTACCTCCACGCCCTCCTCGTCGGCTACGAGGAGCCGCCGCCCGGCGTCACGGTCGCCAACGGGATGCACTACAACAAGTACTTCCCGGGCCATCAGATCGCCATGGCCGCGCCGCTGAACACCGATGGCCAGGTCACCTATGCCGACGGCACCAAGTCCACGGTGGACCAGATGGCGACGGACGTGACCACCTTCCTCGCCTGGGCGGCCGAGCCGGAGCTGGAGCAGCGCCGCGCCCTGGGCGTCCGCATGGTCATCTTCCTGACCATCCTCGGCGGCCTTGCCTATGCGGTGAAGCGGAAGGTCTGGGCCAACCTGCACTGAGAGTACGGCGCCGGGCCCCGTGCCCGGCGCAGCGAAGACGCGGGAAGGCCCCGCCCCGGTGACGGGGCGGGGTCTTTTCCATTCAGGGGAGGACGGAGCTGGCCTGCTCCGCCAGCATCGCGCGCAGTCTGGCCGGCATCGCGGTGGCTGCGGCCTCCAACTCCTCCCAGGGGAGGGGACGCGAGAGCAGGAAGCCCTGGGCCCGCTCCACCCCGAGCCGCGAGAGGACGGCGAGCTGCGCCGCGTCCTCCACCCCCTCCGCCACGGCCGGGATGGAGAAGGCCTGCGCCATGTCGGCGACCGCCTCCATCAGGGCGAGCCCCTGGGCCCCGTCCGCGCAGCCCGTGACGAGCGATCGGTCGATCTTGATGGCGTGGAAGGGGTAATCGCGCAGCCGCGCCAGCGTGCCGTGCCCGCCGCCGAAGTCATCGAGCACCACGCGCACGCCGAGCCTAGCCAGGCCGTGCATGTTGGCGAGCGCGGCTTCTGCATCCCCCACCAGCGAGCTCTCCGTCATCTCGATGACGAGGCACTCCCCGGTCAGGCCGTGCTCCCGCAGGGCGGCGGCGACCTCGGCATCGAAGCCCGGCACGCCGAAGGTGCTGGCCGAGGCGTTCACCGCGACGGGGCAGGGGGCGTCGCCGCGCGCGAGCAGGCGGCAGGTCTCGCCCAGCACCCAGCGGTCGAGCGCGCCGGAATAGCCGAGGCCCTCGATCACCGGCAGCAGCTCGGAGGGGCGGAGGCAGAAGCCGTTCTCGGTGCGCCAGCGCAGCAGCGCCTCCGCCGAGGTCACCTCGCCCGTGGAAAGGCTCGCGATCGGCTGGAAGGCGAGGTGGAAGGGCGCGATGCCGCCGGGGGCGAAGGCCTCGCGCAGGCGCGCCTCCAGCGCCGCGCGCCCGAGCGCCTCGCCTTCGGCCGCGGTGCCGGCGGCGTGGGTGATGCCCCGCCCCGCCCGCTTCGCCGCATAGAGCGCGGCATCCGCCCGCTCCATCAGCGCGGGCAGGTCGGCCGCGTGCCAGGGCATGGCCGCGAAGCCGATGGAGGCGCGGAGCGTGAGGCTGGAGCCGTTCAGCACGAAGCTCTCGGCAAGGGCGGCGTGGATGCGCGCGGCGAGCCCGATCCCCGCCGCGGGCCGCTCGATGCCGCGCGTCACCACCAGGAACTCGTCCCCGCCGAGCCGCACGACGGCATCCCCGGGGCGCACCGTCCGCCGGAGCCGGGAGGCGACCTCCACCAGCACCCGGTCGCCGCCGGCATGGCCGTAGGTGTCGTTGATCGGCTTGAAGCCGTCGAGGTCGATCATCAGCAGGCCGAGGTTGCGCGGGTCGTCCGCAGCCAGCATCTCCTCCAGCGCCATGCGGTTGAGGGCGCCGGTCAGGGAATCGGTCCGCGCCGCGCGATGCACCTCGCGCGTCGCGTGGCGGAGCGACAGGGCGGCCGAGATCCCGCGCGCGAGGTCCTGCAGCCGCGCCGCCTGCGCGGGCGCGAGGCTGCGCGGCACCCTGTCCAGCACGCCGAGCGTCCCGATGACGCCGCCCCGCGGGCCGCGCAGCGGAGCGCCGGCATAGAAGCGCAGGCCGGGATCGCCGGCGACGAGCGGGTTGGACCGGAAGCGCGGGTCGGCGGCGAGGTCGGGCACCACCATCACCTCATCGGGCCGCTGGATGGCGTAGGTGCAGGGCGCCAGCCCGCGCGGCACCGGGCTCGCCTTCAGCCCCTGCGCCGCCCGGAAGAACTGCTCGCGCTCGCCGACGAGCGACACGCCGGAGACGGGAACGCCGAGCAGGTCGCTCGCGACGCGCAGGAGGGCGCCGAGCAGCTCGTCCGCGGCCCCGTCGGGAAGGCTCGCTTCCGTCACGTCGGCCAGCCGCTCCGCCTCCTCGGCGGGATTTGACACGGTGTTCAGGCGTCATCTCCCTGCCCGGGACGGTTTGACAAGATTACAACCAAGGGTTGCTCCGCGGCAATCTCGTGCCGGGCGGTGCCCTGGTGCGGCCCCGCGTTCCCAGCTAGAGCGAATGCCTCCTCGCCACATATGGGAGCGCGCGATGTCCGACCAGATCACCCCCGTCATCGGCCTGATCGGCGGCTCGGGACTCTATGACATCGAGGGGCTGGAGGACCGGCGCTGGGAGCGCGTGGAGAGCCCCTGGGGCGAGGCGTCGGACGAGTTGCTCTTCGGCACGCTGGCCGGCGTGCGCTGCGTCTTCCTGCCGCGCCACGGCCGCGGCCACCGCGTGCCGCCGAGCGAACTGAACTACCGCGCGAACATTGACGTGATGAAGCGCGCGGGCTGCACGGAGATCCTCTCCCTCTCCGCCGTCGGCAGCCTGAACGGCGACCTGCCGCCCGGCACCTTCGTCATCGTCGACCAGTTCATCGACCGCACCTTCGCGCGCAAGAAGAGCTTCTTCGAGACGGGCTGCGTCGCGCATGTCTCCATGGCGCACCCGCTCTGCACGCGCCTTGGCGACGCGCTGGAGGAGGCGGCGCGCGGGATCGGGCTGAAGCACAGGCGCGGCGGCACCTATCTCGTGATGGAGGGGCCGCAGTTCAGCACGAAGGCGGAGAGCGAGCTCTACCGCGCCTGGGGCTGCGACGTGATCGGCATGACGAACATGCCCGAGGCGAAGCTCGCCCGGGAGGCGGAGCTCTGCTACGCGACCGTCGCCATGGTCACGGACTACGACTGCTGGCACCCCGACCACGACCACGTCACGGTGGACGCCGTGGTGAAGGTGCTGCTGGAGAATGCGGGTCACGCGAAGGACCTCGTGCGCGCGGTGGTGCCCGCCCTCGGCCGCCCGCGCGGCCCCTGCCCGCAGGGCTGCGACCGCGCGCTGGACGCGGCCATCGTCACCCCGCCGGAGAAGCGCGACCCCGCGCTGATGGCGAAGCTGGACGCGGTCGCCGGCCGGGTGCTCCGCGCCGGCTGAGGCGGCTCCCTGATGCGGCGGGCGCCGCGGCGTCAGCCGCGCGGGTTGCCGTCCCACCCGCGGGCGCGCCGGCGGCGGCCGATGATGAGGGCGACGACCGCCGCGAGCGCGAGCAGCACCACCATCACCACCGGCGGCTCGGAGGAGCTGTCCGGCCAGATGTAGGGGATCGCCAGGAGCAGGACGAGGAAGACAAGGATGCTGCCGACGGTCTGGACCATGACGCCCTCCTCCTGCCGCGCCGCTCCCCCCGCCTAGCCGAGGCGGGCCGAGAGGAAGGCGAGCGCGCGTTCCTCGGCCAGCGCCGTCGCGGCGGGATCGTGGCTCGACCGATCCTCGCAGGCGAAGCCGTGCCCGGCGCCGGGATAGACATGGATCTCCACCCCCGGCTGCGCCACCCGGATCAGCTCCACATCCGGCAGGGGAATGCCCTTGTCCTCCGCGCCGAAATGGAGCTGGACGGGGCAGTTCGGCACCTCCTCCCGCGTCGCGGCGATGCCGCCGCCGTAATAGCCTACCGCCGCGCCGAAGCTGGTCGAGCGGGTGGCGCCCCACCAGGCAATCGTGCCGCCCCAGCAGTAGCCGATGATCCCGCGCGCCGCGCCCGGCGGCAGCGCCGCCGAGGCCGCCTCGACGTCGCGCATCACGGCATCGTCGGGGACCTTCTTGCGGAGCGCGAGGCCGCGGTCGCGGTCGGTGGCCTCATAGCCCAGCTCCACGTCGCGCTCCGCGCGGTCGAACAGCGCGGGCGTGATCACGGCCCAGCCGAGGCTGCCGAGATGGTCGGAGAGGCGGCGCATATGCGCGTTCACGCCGAAGATCTCCTGCACCACGACGAGCGCGCGGCGCGCATCCGCCGGCCCCGCCCGCCAGGCCGAGAGCCGGTGGCCGTCCGCCGCCGTCAGTTCGATCCTCATCGCTGTTCCCCCACCCATCCAGGCTGTATCGTGCGGTCATGGCCGAGATCGTCAACCTGAACCGTGTGCGGAAGGCACGCGAGCGCGCGGAGGCCGAGGCGCGCGCCGCGGCGAACCGCGCCGCCCACGGTCGCAGCAAGGCGGAGCGGGAGCGGGACGCCAGGGCGAAGGCCCAGCGCGACGCCCTGCTGGACGGCGCGCGGCTCGCCCCGCCCGGAAACGGGAAGGGTTCCGAGAAGCGCTGACGCTGCCTGGACCGGCGCATTAGAGAACAATTCACGCCCTTGTGACCATGATCGCCGCCGAGTAGCGATCGAGGGATCAGGGGTTAAAAGGATGTTGCTGCGGACCAGGATCATCGCCGGCGTCATGGCCTCCGCGCTGACGACGGCGGCCATCGGCGGCTTCGCCATGATGCGCACCTCGGCCATCGATGCCGAGACGAAGATGATCGCGACGAACTGGCTGCCCAGCGTCGACATGATCGCGACGGCCTCCGAGGAGGTGCAGGTCTTCCGTCAGTCGGTCATGCGCCACGCGCTGGTTCGTACGGAAGCGGACAAGCGGGAGGTCGAGAGGCTGGCGGAGAACGTCGCCGGCCGCCTGAACGACTTCATGGCGCGCTATCCCGAGATGCTCACCGGCCAGGAGGAGAAGGCGATCTTCGACACGGTCCGGCCGGCCTGGGAGGCCTATGCGCGGGAGGCGAAGGTGACGTTCGACCTCTCGCGTGCCGGCCGGGACGAGGAGGTGCTCGCGCGCATCCTCGGCGTCAACGCGGCGCGCGCGCGCGACCTGACCGCGGCGTTCCAGCGGCTGAAGGAATACAACAGGAAGGGAAGCGAGGGCAGCGCGACCGAGGCGAGCCAGATGGTCGTCAGCAGCCTCATCTTCATCAGCGTCGCGACCCTTCTCGCGCTCCTCGGTGCCGTGGTGGCCGTGGTCTGGCTCGTGCGCGGCGTCTCCCGCCCCGTGCTCGAGGTGGCCGGGACGATGCGCCGGATGGCGGGCGGCGAGCTGAACCTGGCCATTGCCGGCCAGGACCGGAAGGACGAAATCGGCGAGATGGCCCGCGCGCTGGAGGTGTTCCGCGTCAAGGTGGCCGATGGCGAGCGGCTCTCGGCCGAGCAGAAGAAGGGCGCGGAGGCGCAGCGCCAGCGGGGCGAGCGGCTGGACGGGCTGCTCAAGGACTTCGGGAGCCACATCCGGGAAACGCTGGACGGCACGCGCAGCGCCGCCGAGCGCCTGGGCCTGACGGCCGTGGATATGAGCCGCGCCGCGGAGCAGGGCACGCAGCTCACCGGCGCCCTCTCCGGCGCCTCGGACGGCGCTTCGGCAAACGCGCAGACCGCCGCGGCGGCGACGGAGGAGCTGACGGCCTCCATCGGCGAGATCACCCGCCAGGTCGCCCGCTCGGCCGAGGTGGCGCGCCGCGCCGTGCAGGAGACGGAGCGGACGGACCGCACCGTGCGCGACCTGGCCGAGACGGCGAGCCGCATCGGCGAGGTGGTGCGGCTGATCAATAACATCGCCGGCCAGACGAATCTTCTCGCCCTCAACGCCACGATCGAGGCGGCCCGCGCCGGCGAGGCCGGCCGCGGCTTCGCCGTGGTGGCGAGCGAGGTGAAGAGCCTCGCTGCCCAGACCGCCAAGGCGACCGAGGAGATCGGGCAGCAGGTAGCCGGCATCCAGGGCGCGACCGGGCAGGCCGTGGAGGCAATCCAGGCGATCGGCGAGGTGGTCAGCGAGATCAACGAGACCACGAGCGCCATCGCCGCGGCGGTGGAGGAGCAGGGCGCGGCCACGCAGGAGATCGCCCGCAACGTGTCCGGCACGGCCGAGGCGGCGCAGGCCGTCAGCCGCGAGACGGGGGTGGTGCGCGACGCGGCCGCGACCACCGGGGTCGCGGCCGGGCAGGTGCGGGATGCCTCAGCCGAGGTGTCGCGGCTCTCCGACGCACTGCGCGATCAGGTGAACCGCTTCATGGCGGATGTACGGGCCGCGTGACGCGCCCGCGATGCGCGGCCGGGTGGCCGCGCATCCCTTGGGGGCGTCAGCCCTCCTTCTTCGCCACCATGCCGCGCACCTCGTCCATCGCCTCCGAGAAGCGCTTGTTCAGCACCGTCAGCGCCTCGGAGTTCGACTTCTGGATGAGGTCCGCCAGCTCCTTCATGTTGGCCACGGCCCTCTCATAGGTGGCCTTGACCATATCGGCTTGGCGGGCGGCGCGGTCCTGGGGGTTGGCGCCGGTGGCGGTGCCGCGCACGGCATCCGTCATCTCCGTCATGGATTGCTGAAGGATCTCCATGTGGCGCCGGGCCACGGCCTGCGCGCCCTCGAGCGCCACGCGATTGGCGGCGGAGAGCGCCTCGAGGTTGCGGCGCTGCGCGGCGGCCAGGGCCTCCACGTCCAGCATGGGCATCCTCATCTCGGAGAGGAGGCGCATCGGGTCCATCTCCGGCGGCAGGGTGGGGCGGTCGGACATCGGCATCCTCCTTTTTGGGTCGGGGCCTCATCCTGGCCCCTCACGCCCCGGCGCCGCAAGCGCGACCGGGTTTCAGCGATGCGTCAGGACGGCAGCATGTCCCCGGGGCCGCCGGGCTTGCGCGGCTCGGAAGGGGTGGGCGGTCCATCCGTCAGGCCGGAGGCGGAGGGCGGCAGGTCCGCGGGCGGGGCAGCCGGATCGGATGCGGCCGGATCGAGCGAGGCTACCATGATCCCCGTATCGGCCAGGGGCGGATCGACGGTGCCTCCCGGCGCCCCGCCGCCCATCTCATCGAGCGGGAGCGTCTCCGCCTCGGTCAGGCGCAGGGTGCGGGCCACGCGCTCGGCCCGGTCCAGCGCGCGGTCCAGCGCGGCCATGGTGGGGCCGAGATCGACGCTCTCATCCCCCTCCCAGGCACGGGCGGCCGAGAGCCACACGCCGGCCAGCCCCTGCACGCGCAGGGCGCCGCGGATGCCGGCCGTGGACACGCCCGCCCCTTCCAGCGTCCAGGCCATGGAGGCCATGAGGATGGGGGAGAGCAGCAGGGCTGAGAGCGGGTCCCGCATGAGGTCGCGCTGCATGCGCAGGATCCCGTCCCGGTGCGGGGCCAGCGCGTCGAAGCGGCGCATCAGCAGGTCGAAGACCCGGTCCCGCGCCGTGCCGAAGCCCATCTGGCCGGGCACCGTGCCCTCCAGCACCGCCTGGTCCACCACACGGGCATGGGCGCGCAGCAGGTCCACCGGCGTCGCGTAGCGGCCGCGCAGATCGGCGAGGCTCTCGCCACTCTCCTCCGCGATGCGCGCGAAGGTGGTGCCGTGCCAGCCATGGCGGGCGACGACGCGCCAGAAGGCGTCCAGGAGGGCCGGGGAGGGAGGGTCGCGGGTGTCCATCGTGCTGCAACATGGCCCATCCCGCCCCCGTATCAACCGTTGGGGATCAACCGTCGCCTCACTTCCTATCCCGCCAGCTCGCGGGAGCGCCGGGTGGCGGCGTCGATCGCGCGGGGGATCAGATCCGGCCAGGCGTGCTCGGCCATCAGCACGGCCAGGGCTTGCTCCGTCGTGCCCTTGGGGGAGGTGACGTTCCGGCGGAGCACCGCCGCGTCCTCCGCGCTGCGGGCGAGCAGCGCGCCGGACCCGGCGACCGTGGCCCGGGCCATGCGCCGGGCGAGGTCGGGCGGCACGCCCTGCTCGGCCGCCGCCTTCTCCAGCAGCTCGGCCAGGAGGAAGACATAGGCCGGGCCGCCGCCCGAGACGGCGGTGACGGGGTCGATCAGGCTCTCCGCCTCCACCCAGGCCACCTCGCCCGTGGCGGTCAGCAGCGCATCGGCGAGCGCCTTCTGGGCGGAGGAGACGCGGCGCCCGGCGCAGGCGGCGGTGAAGCCCTGGCCGATGGCCGCCGGGGTGTTGGGCATGGCGCGCACCACCGCCGCGCCGTCGAGCAGCCCGTCGAGGACCGAGATCGTCTTGCCCGCCATGATGGAGAGGAAGAGCGCCCCGCCGCGCGCGAAGGGCCGATAGGCCGGGAGGGCGGCCTCGGCCGCCTGCGGCTTGATCGCGAGCACCACGGCCTCCGCGACGAAGCCCGAGGGGATGGACTCCGCGTCCGGCACCACCTCCACCTCCGGACGGTGGGCGAAGGCCTCGGTGGAGAGCTTGTGGGGCTCGACGACCACGGCGCGGGAGAGGCCGCGCTCCAGCCATCCCTGGAGCAGCGCGCCCCCCATCTTGCCGCAGCCGACCAGCAGGACGGGCGGCAGAACCTCAGCGGACATCAGGCAATCCCTCGAAACCTCGGCGCCCCCGCGCAGGGTGGCGGGAGCCAGGGTTTCAGGCTTCGCCCACGCAGTCCAGCATGGCCGCGGCCAGCGCCTCGGCGGGCGGCTTGCCACCCCAGAGGACGAACTGAAAGGCGGGGAAGAAGCGCTCGCACTCGGTGATCGCGATGTCCACCATGTCCTCCAGGCTCTCGACGCTCGCGGCGCGGGCGCCGCGGAGGAGGACGGCGTGGCGGAAGACGGGAATGCCCTCCTCACCCTCCAGCCCGAAATGGCCGATCCAGAGCTTCTCGTTCGCCAGCGCCAGCAGCTCGTGCAGCTTGGCGCGGGCGCCGGCGGGCACCTTCATGTCGAAGGCGCAGGTGAAGTGCATCGCGCTGATTTCAGTGGACCAGGCGAAATGCAGGCCGTAGTCGCACCACTTGCCGGGAGCCTCGGCGGCCATCTCTCCATCGGAGCGACGGTCGAAGGCCCATTCGTTGGCCGCCACGATCTGCTCGACCACGTCGAGTGGATTGGCGGCCTTGTCCCGGTCGGCAGCGAGGGTGGCTGACATAGAGTCACCTCCTATCCCGAGACGGGCAGACCCCCCGAGTCTGGTATCGAATCGGTGGGATCAGCCCCAACAGCTTGATACTGCGATGCCGAACGCGGCAGCAAGGGCGTTGGCTTCACGTCCCAAGGCGTGAGCAACACCTGTGTTGCGCGGGCGCCGCTACTCGCCGTCCCCGCCCGCATCGCCGCCGCCGGCCCCGCCGCCCTCGCCCGCGCCGCTCTCGCTGCTCCCGGGCTCCGGGTTGCCGCCGCCGGCGCCCGTCTCGGAGGGGGCCGCGGCCGGCATGGCGTCCAGCCGCATTTCCAGCGCCGCCATGCGGACGGCCAGGGCCTCGGCCTCCTCCCGCGCCCGGCGGGCCACCTCCAGCGCCGCGTCCAGCTCCTCGCGCTTCACGAGGTTCAGCCGCGCGACGAAGGCCTCCGTCTGGGCCTGCACCATGCTGTCGATCTCGGCCCTGAGCCCGGCCAGCACGGAGAAGGCGCCGCCCGCGACGCCCGCGAGGTCATCGAAGAACTTGCCGCGCCCGCCGCCCATGCCGCCGCCGAAGCCGCGCCCGAAGGGGCCCGAACCGCCCTGACCACCGTCCTGCATGACCTGCCTCCAGTCGAATCCCGGGGCTTACATGGCCCCGCCGGGCCGCCGGGCGTAGACCCCCGGGGCGCGGGGCACAAGAAAGGGGCGGGACGGCACCGCCGCCCCGCCCCGATCGACGCCGCGCCCGGTGGCTAG
Source organism: Muricoccus pecuniae (assembly GCF_014199205.1). Lineage (GTDB taxonomy): Bacteria > Pseudomonadota > Alphaproteobacteria > Acetobacterales > Acetobacteraceae > Roseomonas > Roseomonas pecuniae. The sequence continues at coordinate 129,636 of NZ_JACIJD010000011.1, forward strand.
CGCCCGGCCTCCTCGGCCAGACGGGCCCTGCCCGGCCGCGTCTTCCACAGGCTGTAGGCGACGCCCGCGACGAGAATGCCGAAGGTGACGCCGAGCGAGATGGCGGGCGGGATCTTCGCGAGGCCCAGCATGTCCGCCAGGAAGATCTTCGAGCCGATGAAGATCAGCACCGCCGCCAGGGCGACCTTCAGGTACTCGAAGCGGTGGATCATCGCGGCGAGCGCGAAGTACAGCGCGCGCAGGCCGAGGATGGCGAAGATGTTCGAGGTGTAGACGATGAAGGGGTCCGTCGTGATCGCGAAGATCGCGGGCACGGAGTCCACGGCGAAGATGACGTCCGCCACCTCCACCATCACCAGCGCCAGGAAGAGCGGCGTGACGAAGAGGGCGGGCCGGCCGGTGACGGGGTGGGGGAGGCGCACGAAGAAGCGCTCCCCGTGATGCGTCTCCGTCACGTTCAGGCGGCGCTTCATCAACCGCAGCAGCGGGTTCTGGTCGAGCGGCTTCTCCGCGCCGTCCGAGAGTAGCATCTTCACCCCCGTCGCGACGAGGAAGGCGGCGAAGAGGTAGAGCACCCAGGAGAAGCTCGTCACCAGCGCCGCGCCGAAGCCGATCATGATCGCGCGCAGCACGATGACGCCGAGGATGCCCCAGAACAGCACGCGGTGCTGGTAGATCCGCGGCACGGCGAAGAAGGAGAAGATCATCGCGATGACGAAGACGTTGTCCATCGCCAGCGTCTTCTCCACGACGAAGCCGGTGAGGTAGTTCATCCCGGACTCCGCGCCGAGATGCCACCAGACCAGCCCGCCGAAGCCGAGGCCGAGCGCGATGTAGAGGGCCGAGAGGCGCAGGCTCTCGCTCACCCCGATCTCGTGGTTCTCTCGGTGCAGGACGCCGAGGTCGAAGGCGAGAAGCGCGACGACGAGGCCGAGAAAGCCGAGCCACATCCAGGCGGGCGTTCCCAGCCACTCGGCAAGCAAGAAGGCGGACTCCATGCGGGTCACTCCATGCCGGCCGTGATGCCGAAGAGTGATCCGACATCGCGGCGCGGCCGGCAGCGCTCGCCAGAGGGGCCCGGATCAGGGGTTCCGGGGGAGGAGCTAGGGGGCTCGCGAAGCGGCTTCAAGAAGTGCTGCCCGCCCGCGATTCCGTTCGGTTCCAGTTCCGTTTCGTTGGATCGAACGATGCCCTCACCGGCGCGGCATTTCCCGGCCGGGGTGTTCGGGCCTATACCCCGCGGCCCCGGAACCACGGCAAGGGCCGCCCATGTTTCTCGTCACCGGCGGCGCCGGCTTCATCGGCTCCAACCTCGTCGCCGCCCTCTCCGCGCGCGGGGAGGAGGTGATGGTTTGCGACCGGCTGCGGGACGGGCCGAAGTGGCGCAACATCGCGGAGGCCGTCATCGCCGGGGTCCTGCCGCCGGAGGATCTGCCGCGCTGGCTGGAAGGGGCGCCGAAGCTCCGGGCGGTGTTCCATCTCGGCGCCGTCTCGGCCACCACCGTCACCGACGGGGACCTCGTGGCGGCCAGCAACCTGAACCTCACCTTGCATCTCTGGGACTGGTGCGCGCGGCACCGCGTGCCGCTGATCTACGCCTCCTCCGCTGCCACCTATGGCGACGGCGCGCAGGGCTTCGACGACGACGCCGATCCCCGCGCCCTCGCGCGCCTCAGGCCCCTCAACCTCTACGGCTGGTCGAAGCACGCGACGGACCGGCGGATCGTGCAGATGCTCGGCGCCGGGGGTGCCGCGCCGCCGCAATGGGCGGGGCTGAAGTTCTTCAACGTCTACGGCCCGGGGGAGGCGCATAAGGGCCGCATGGCGAGCGTGGTGCTGCACAAGTGGCGCCAGGTGGCCGCCGGCGAGCCCGCCACCCTCTTCGCCTCCGACCGGCCGGACATCGAGGATGGCGGCCAGCTCCGCGACTTCGTGCATGTGGAGGACTGCGTGGCCGCGATGCTCTGGCTGGCGGAGAACCCGCGGGTGAGCGGGCTGTTCAACATCGGCACGGGGCGGGCGCGCAGCTTCGCCGACCTCGCCCGCGCGATCTACGCCGCCCGCCAGCAGCCGCCCGACATCCGCTACATCCCCATGCCCGAGGACCTCCGCGGCAAGTACCAATACTTCACCGAGGCCCGCATGGACCGCCTGCTTGGGGCCGGCTTCGACCGCCCACCCCTATCGCTGGAGGAGGGCGTCGCGCGCTATGTCCGCCAGCTCGACGCCGGAGAGGTGCCCGCTTGATCCCCGCCATCCTCTTCCCCGCCTTCGACCCCGTGGCGCTGGCCATCGGGCCGGTCGTCATCCGCTGGTACGCGCTGGCCTATATCGCCGGCATCGTCATCGCCTGGCGCATCGTACGGCACCTCGTGACGAAGCACCCCGTCGCGGGCACGCCGGAGCAGGCGGACGACTTCGTCACCTGGGCGACGCTCGGCGTCATCCTGGGCGGGCGCATCGGCTACGTGCTGTTCTACCGGCCCGACATCATCCTGAGCGCGCCCTGGGAGATCGCCTATCTCTGGCATGGCGGCATGTCCTTCCACGGCGGCGCGGCGGGGGTGATCGTCGCGCTCGCCCTGTTCTGCCGGCACAACCGCATCCCTTTCCTCCTCTTTTCCGACCGGGTGACGAGCGCGGTGCCCATCGGCCTCGGCCTCGGGCGGCTGGCGAACTTCGTGAACGGGGAGCTGTGGGGCCGCACCACCGACGTGCCCTGGGGCGTGATCTTCCCCCATGCCGGGCCGGAGCCGCGCCACCCCTCCCAGCTCTACCAGGCGGCGATGGAGGGGGTGATCCTGCTGGTCATCCTGCAGTGGATCATCCGCACGCCCTCCCTCCGCGCCCGCCCGGGCTTCACGGCCGGCGCCTTCCTCGCGGGCTACGGCGTTGCGCGCATTATCGGCGAGTTCTTCCGCCAGCCCGACCCGCAGCTCGGCTTCCTCTTCGCCGGCGCAACCATGGGGCAGCTCCTCTCCGTGCCGATGGTGCTGGTGGGCGCGTGGCTGATGGCGCGCAGCCGCCGCGCGGTGGAGGTCCCCGCCGCGTGAGCGGCTCATCGAGCAAGGCCCGCGTGAGCGGCCTGGCGAAGAGCGTCGCGTGAGCGGCCCGGCGGGAGGCCCCGCGTGAGCGCGCCGGAGCGGCTGGATGCCTTCATGGCCCGCGCCAACGCGGCCTATTACGCCGGGCGCGACCCCTTCGGCGCGGGCGGCGACTTCACGACCTCTCCCGAGATCACCCAAGCCTTCGGCGAGTGCCTTGGCCTCTGGGCCGCCGTGACCTGGGTGACGATGGGTCGCCCGGATCCCGTGATCCTCGCCGAGGCCGGGCCGGGGCGCGGCACGCTGATGGCCGACGCCTTGCGCGCGGTGGAGGGCGCGATGCCGGATTTCGCCCGCGCCGCCCGGCTGCACCTGATCGAGACCTCCCCCCTGCTGCGGGAGGCCCAGCGCGCCCGCCTGCCCGCCGCCACCTGGCACGAGACGGCGGAGAGCCTCCCCCCCGGCCCCCTGATCCTGCTGGCCAACGAGTTCCTGGACGCCCTGCCCATCCGCCAGTTCGTCCGCCGCGGCGGTGCCTGGGCCGAGCGCTGGGTGGAGGACGGCGCCTTCGCCGAGCGCCCCGCCCCCGACACGCCGCTTCCCGATGCGGGGGAGGAGGGTGAGATCCGCGAGGTGAACGAGCCCGCCCGCGCCCTGGCCGCCGCCCTCGGCGCGCGGCTGGCGGAGCAGGGGGGCGCCGCCCTGTTCATCGACTACGGTCCGGCGCGGAGCGGGCCGGGGGACAGCCTCCAGGCCATCCGGGACCGGCAGGCGGCCGACCCGCTGCGGGACCCCGGCACGGCCGACCTCACCGCCCATGTCGATTTCGAGGCCCTGGCCGAGGCCGCTCGCGCGGCCGGCGCCGCGGCGCACGGGCCGGTGCCGCAGGGGGTGTTCCTCGCCCGCCTCGGCCTGCACAGCCGCGCGGCCGCGCTCGCCTCGGCCGATGCCGGGCGCGGGGCCCGCCACATCGAGGCCGCCACCCGCCTGACCGCGCCCGAGGCGATGGGGCGGCTGTTCAAGGCGCTGGTCCTGTGCCACCCGGACCTCTCCACCCCGCCCGGCTTCGAACCCGCATGACCGCCGAATTCCTCTCCGCCCCCGCCCTCTCGGGGATGCCGCACGGCTTCTTCACCCGGCGCGGCGGCGTCTCCACCGGGCGCTTCGCCAGCCTCAACTGCTCCCTCTCCGGCCAGGACGACCCGGAGGCAGTGCAGGAGAACCGGGTGCTGGCCATGCAGGCGATGGAGGTGGAGCCCACCTCCCTCTCCGGCCTCTTCCAGGTCCACGGGGCCGAGGTGGTGGTGGCCGGGGCGCCCATCCCGCACGACCACCGCCCCAGAGCCGACGGCATCGTCACCGCCCGACCCGGCGTAACGCTGGGGATCATCACCGCCGATTGCGGCCCCGTTCTCTTCGCCGATGCCCGCGCGGGGGTGGTGGGGGCCTGCCATGCCGGCTGGCGCGGGGCGCTGGGCGGGGTGCTAGAGGCCACGATCGCGGCGATGGAGGGGCAGGGCGCCCGGCGCGCCGACATCACCGCCGTCCTCGGCCCCTGCATCCGCCAGCCGAGCTACGAGGTGGGCGCCGACCTGCGGGAGGAGCTGCTGGCGAGCGACCCGGAGGGCGGCCGCTTCCTCGCCCCCAGCCGGCGGGAGGGCCACTGGCAGTTCGACATGGCCGGCCTCATCCTCGCCCGCCTCCACGCCGCCGGGGTGGCCGCCGAGGCCCTGCCGAACGACACGCTGGCCGAGGAGGGCCTGTTCTTCTCCCACCGCCGCCGCACGCTGGAGGGCGGCGGGCCGATCGGCCACCAGCTCTCGGCCATCGCGCTCCCCGCGTGAACGGCCGCCGCTTGGTGGGCTCCCTGGACAGACCCGCCGAGACAGCCCCGCCGTGAACAACCCTGGCGCCGCGGCCCCCGCCCGTGGATAAGGGCGGCGTCCATGCCCTATCTCCCCCTTTTCCTGGCGCTGATGTCCCTCACCCTGCTCGTCTCCTGCTTCCTCGGTTGAGGTCATGCGCCCCATGCTGAAGCCCCTCCGCCCGCTGGCCGGGATGCTCGCCTGCGCCCTTCTGGCTGTCCTGTCGGGATGCGGGCCGCTGCCCCAGCCCTTCCGCGGCAATCCGGGCGCCGAGGCGCGGCGGCTCGCCGTGCCGCCGGCCTATCGCATCGCCGTGCCCCGGCCGAACGCCGCCCTCCTCTCCGACGTGGCGTCCTCCGACTTCGCGGTGGCGGTGGCCGAGGCGCTGGAGGCGGCCGAGGTGCCCGCCGTCGCCGGGCCGCCCGCGCCGCTCGACTGGCGCCTCGACATCTCCGCCGAGCAGGACGGCCGGGCCGTGACCCCCGCCTATGCCCTGGTGGATGCCGACGGGGCGGTGCTGGGCCAGGCGCGCGGCGGCACCGTGCCGGTGGCCGAGTGGAGCCGGTCCGAGAGCGCCATGCTGCGCCGCGTGGCCTCCCGCGATGCCGGGACCGTGGCGGGGCTCCTGGCGCGGGGCGAGGCGGCCCGGCGGGCGGCCGAACCCGTGGCCTTCAACGGCGCGGGCGGCCCGCCGCGGGTGCGCTTCACCGGGGTGAAGGGCGCGCCGGGGGACGGCAACGCGGCCCTCGCGGCCCGCATGCGCGACTTCCTCGCGACCAAGGGCTTCGTGGTGCAGGAGGGCTCGGAGGGCGCGGCCTTCGCCCTGACGGGGGAGGTGACCCTCGCCCCCGCGGCGGCCCGGCAGCAGCGGGTGGAGATCCAGTGGCGCGTCTCCCGGCGGGACGGGCACGATCTCGGCCTCGCCGCCCAGATCAACGAGGTGCCTGCGGGCTCGCTCAACGGGCTCTGGGGCGATGTCGCCTATGTCGTTGCCGAGGAGGCGGCGACGGCGGTGCGCGACATCATCGCCAATGCGGGCGGGCTGGGCGAGGCTGCCGCGCGGCGGCCGGAACCCTCTCCGACGCCCGCCCCTGCACCGCCAGCTGGATCAAACCTTCGCTAGAACAACGGGGTGCGCGGGGAATCCCGCCCTCGTGGCACGGGGCCTGCCTGCCCCGTGATGCGGGGCCTGTGAGCATGGCTCCTGCCCGCCGCCCGGCATGGACTTGGGCGCGCGCGGTTGCTATCCCCCCGCCGCCTCACGCCGCGTCCGACTCGCCCGCGGCGCGCCCGGAGATCCCACGCGGATGAAGATCCTCGCCTGCAACAGCAACCGCCCCCTCGCCGAGGCGGTGGCCGCGGCACTCAACCTGCCGCTCACCCAGGCCTCCGTCCGGCGCTTCGCGGACCTCGAGATCTTCGTCGAGATCCAGGAGAACATCCGCGGCGAGGACGTGTTCGTGATCCAGTCCACGAGCTATCCCGCCAACGACAACCTGATGGAAGTGCTGATCACGCTGGACGCGCTGCGTCGCGCCTCGGCCCGCCGCGTGACCGCAGTGATCCCCTATTTCGGCTATGCCCGGCAGGACCGTAAGTCCGGCCCGCGCACGCCGATCTCGGCCAAGCTCGTGGCGAACCTCATCACCCAGGCCGGCGCGGACCGCGTGCTGACGCTCGATCTCCATGCCGGGCAGATCCAGGGCTTCTTCGACATCCCCGTGGACAACCTCTTCGCCGCCCCGCTTTTCGCGCGCGACATCGCGGAGCGCTTCAAGGGCCGCGACGTGATGGTCGTCTCCCCCGATGTCGGTGGCGTCGTGCGCGCGCGCGCCATCGCCACGCGGATCCACACCGACCTCGCCATCATCGACAAGCGCCGGCCGCGCGCGGGCGTGTCGGAGGTGATGAACGTCATCGGCGAGGTGGAAGGCCGCGACTGCATCCTGGTGGACGACATCGTCGATTCCGGCGGCACGCTGTGCAACGCGGCCGAGGCGCTGCTGAAGAACGGGGCGCGTTCCGTCAGCGTCTATGTCACCCACGGCGTGCTCTCGGGCGGGGCGGTCGCGCGCATCGGCGCGGCGCCGATCGAGCAGATGATCATCACCGACAGCATCCAGGCCACCGAGGCCGTCCGCATCTCCCGCAATATCAAGCAGCTCACCATTGCGCCGCTGCTGGCCGAGGCGATGCGCCGCATCTCCGAGGAATCCTCGGTCTCGACGCTGTTCAACTGACGGGAAAGGGGCGGGGGAGATCGTCTCCCCCGCCCCCTCGTCATCCCCCGCGGAAGCCGCCTGCCGTTGATCGTCAGGCCTCGTGGGGCGTGCTGCGCGCCCAGTCGTGGCTGTGCACGAGGCCGTCGTCGTAGAAGTCCTCGGCGGGCTGCGCCTGAGCCTGGGCCTGCTGCACCTGCTGGCGCTTCATGGGCGCGCGGGGAGGCTCGCGGGCCCAGTCATGGGAGTGGACCAGGCCGTCGTCGTAATTGTCGTGGCTCATGCTGCTCTTCCTCGTTCCCTGGGGTGGCCTGACTGGCACGGGATGCAGTCAAGGATTGCCCTGTTAACGCGGGGAAGCGAGCGGACTTTGCAGCGCCCCGTTGCAACGCGGTGGCGCCTCTTACAGGCCGGAGCGTAAACTCGAAAAGCTTGTAAACCGCCGCGCGGCGAGGGCTTACTTGCCCAGTCCCATCCGCGCCGCCGTGGCCAGCTTGTCCGCGCGCTCGTTCATCACGTCGCCCGCATGGCCGCGCACCCATTTCCACTCGACCTCGTGCGGCTTGGCGGCGGCGAGCAGCCGTTGCCACAGCTCGTAATTCGCCACGGGGTCCTTCGCCGCGTTGCGCCAGTTGTTCCGCACCCAGCCATGGACCCAGCGCGTCACGCCGTTCCGCACGTACTCGCTGTCCGTGTGCAGCACGACGCGGCAGGGTTTCTTCAGCGCCTCCAGCGCGCTCGCCGCCGCGGTCAGCTCCATGCGGTTGTTGGTGGTGGCGGGCTCGGCGCCCGTCAGCTCCTTCTCATGCGCGCCGAAGCGCAGGATGGCCGCCCAGCCGCCGGGGCCGGGATTCGGCTTGCAGCCGCCATCCGTCCAGATCTCGACCGTTGCCCCTCCCTCCTCAGACGCCATAGGCGGAGACCCCCGTGGCACCGGCGTGGAAGCGCAGCCTGCGCAGGTATTCGAGCGGGTCCTTGCGGGTCACGAGGGCTCCGGGAGGGGTGTTGGTCCAGTCGTAGAGGCGCGTCAGCAGGAAGCGCATGGCGGCGCCGCGGCAGAGCACGGGCAGCGCCTCCATCTCCGCCGGCGAGAGCGGGCGCGCGGCGTTGTAGCCGGCCAGCAGGGCGCGCGCCTTCGTCACGTTGAAGGAGAGGTCCTGCTCGAAGCACCAGGCGTTGAGGCAGATGGCGATGTCGAGGGCGAGGATGTCGGTGCAGGCGAAGTAGAAGTCGATGAGGCCGGAGACGCGCGGCTTCCTGTCCACGCCCTCCAGGAAGAAGACGTTGTCGGGGAAGAGGTCCGCATGGATCTGCCCGCGCGGCAGGTCCCGCGGCCAGTCGCGCAGGATGGCGCCGAGATGCCCCTCCAGCTCGGCGATCAGCCCGGGCTGCACCGTGTCCCCGTTCGGGCGGCAGCGCTCCAGCAGCGGCGCCCAGCCCGCGGGGCCGAGGGCGTTGGGCCGCTCGGCCGCGAAGCCCTCCCCCGCCGCGTGCAGGGCGGCCAGCGCGGCGCCGAGCGGCCCGCAATGGGCGACCGAGGGGCGGCGCGGCCAGACGCCGGGCAGGAAGGTGCAGATGGCGGCCGGGCGCCCGGCCAGCTCGCGCAGCGCCTCTCCGTCGCGCCCCGCCACCGGCTCGGGGCAGGCGAGGCCACGCGCGGCGAGGTGGCGCATGAGGCCGAGGAACCAGGGCAGCTCCGCCGGGTCCACGCGCCGCTCGTAGAGGGTGAGGATGAAGTCCCCGCCCGTGGTCTTCAGCGCGTAGTTGCTGTTCTCCACCCCCTCGGCGATGCCGCGAAAGGCGGTCAGCTCCCCCAGGTCATAGCCGGACAGGAAGGCGCGCAGCGCCTCATCGGACACCTCGGTGTAAACGGCCATGGAACCCCCTGGGCCCGGGTCCATGCCCCAGCCTCGCCGGGACGGCAAGCCACCCGCCGGCCGGCGGGGCCGCTGCCCCGCAAGGGAATGGGGCCGCTGCCCCGCAGGGGGACGTGGCCGCCGACCCGCAGCGGGCGGGGAGGCTAGCCCGCGACGGGGGCGGGGGGCGCGCCGGCCGGGGTGCGGAGGGCGCGGGGCAGGTTGAAGACGATCCGCTCCTCCGCCACCGTCACGTCCTCGGTCACGACATCGAAGCGCTCGCGCAGGCGGGCGATCACCTCCTCCACCAGCACCTCGGGCGCGCTGGCGCCGGCGGTGATGCCGATGGTGGAGAGGCCGTCGGCCAGCGAGGGGTCGAAGTCCCGGCCGCGGGGGACGAGCACGGCGCGCGGGCAGCCGGCCTTTTCCGCCACCTCGCGCAGGCGCACGGAGTTGGAGGAGTTGGCGGCGCCCACCACCACGATCAGCTCGCAGCGCTCCGCGATCGCCTTCACCGCCGCCTGGCGGTTGGTGGTGGCGTAGCAGATGTCCTCCTTCACCGGGGCGGAGAGGCCGGGGAAGCGGGCGCGCAGCACGTCCAGCACCTCGGCCGTGTCGTCCACGGAAAGGGTGGTCTGGGTGGCGTAGGCGAGCGGGCCCTCGGGCGGCTGGACGGTGGCGGCCTGCGCGGCATCCTCCACCAGCGTCACCGCCCCCGGGGGAAGCTGGCCCATGGTGCCCACCACCTCCGGGTGCCCGGCATGGCCGATCAGCAGGATGTGGCTGCCATTGGCGTGGTGCCGCTCGGCCTCGCGATGGACCTTGCTGACCAGGGGGCAGGTAGCGTCGAGATAGAGCATCTGCCGGGCATCGGCCGCGGCGGGCACGGCTTTCGGCACGCCATGGGCGGAGAAGATCACGGGCTGGCCGTCATCGGGGATCTCGTCCAGCTCCTCGACGAAGACGGCGCCCTTGGCCTGCAGCCCCTCCACCACGAAGCGGTTGTGGACGATCTCGTGCCGGACGTAGACGGGCGCGCCGAAGCGGTCGATCGCCTGCTCGACGATCTTGATGGCGCGGTCCACCCCCGCGCAGAAGCCGCGCGGGCCGGCCAGCAGCACCTTGAGCGCGGGCTTCGCCGTGGTGAGCAGGGATCCGAGGGGCGCGTTTGCGATCTGGTCCATGGCGTGCGACTTGGTCCTTCGGCGCCGGCGGGAACAGCCCCCGGCCGGACCCTGGGCGCGCTTTCTACCCGTCCCCGGCCCCGGCGCCCAGGGCCGTCTTGGCCCATCCCCGCGCGGCGCCCCTTCGGGCGCCCGCCGAGTCGTCCCCGAGGAGTGCCCGCCGCGTGATCCGTCCCCCCGTCCTCGCCGCCCTCCTGGCCCTCTCGGCCCTGCCCGTGCTGGCCGGATGCGGCGGGCGGGGCAGCGCGCTGAGCGGGCGTCCCCAGGCGCCCTGCCCCCGGGTGGCCCTGCTGGCCGAGGCCGTGGACCTCACGCGCTATCGCCCCGGCGCCGCGCCGGATGTCGGCACGATGGAGGTGGACGCCCGCCTCACCGGCTTCCAGGCCCGCTGCGACTACGCCCCCCGCGATGCCGGGCTGGACGTGACACTGGCGGTGGAGGTCGCCGCCGAGCGCGGCCCCGCCGCGACCGGCCGGGTGGTGGAGCTGCCCTACCTCATCGCCGTGACGGAGGGGGGAGAGGACCGGGTGCTCAACCGCGGCACCGACACGCTGCGCGTGACCTTCGCGGGCAATGAGCGCCGGACGGCGGTGCAGGGGGAGGAGATGATGGTCCGCATCCCCGGGGACCCTCGCCGCGCGGCGGAGAAGGCCGTGCTGATCGGCTTCCAGCTCACCCCGGAGCAGCTGGCGCAGAACCGGCGGCGCGGCGTTCGCTAGGCCAAGGCCTCTCCAGGGCGGGGATGCCGCGTCCGGGGTACCCGGAGCAGCCTCCGCCCCCGCGCCGGTCAGAGCCAGCCACGCTCGCGGAACCGTCCGAGCTCGACGCCGGGCGGCGCGTACCAGCCGCCCTCGCGGTAGCGGGCGCCCAGTTGAAGCGCGGCCTCCTTGTTGCCGAAGGGGATCCTTAGCGGCGTGTCGCCTCCGGGCAGGTCCGGCGGCGGGCCCGGCGGGGCGGTTTCCTTCGCCTGCCCGGCGCGGGCCGCCTTGCCGGGGGGACGGCTGCCCCGGGCCGCGCCCTTCCGCCGTGAGGGGGCACGCGCCCGGGCAGGCAGCGCGCCGGCCCGTGCCGGCTCGGCTTCCCCCGGGGTCTCCGCCCCATCGGCGCCGGCGGCCCCTTTCTTGGCAGCGTGCTGGTCGAGAAAGGCCCGGCAGGCGGCGCCGGAGGTGGTGTAGCCGCGCGGCGGCTTGAGGCCCTTCTGCCGGGCGAGACCCTCCACGTAGCGCTTCATCGCGGGGGTGGGCGGCCGGTCGGCGCCGGACCTCCCGGCCGCCTCGCCGAGCAGGACGGGGCCGGCGGAGGCCGCCCCCTCCTGCAGCCGCCCGATGATCCGGCTCGCCTGGGCGCAGACGGCGTCGATCGCGCCCATCATCTCCTGCTGCCCGACCAGCACCTCGTCCAGCAGGCGCTCCATCTGCGCCGTCACGCCGGGATCGACCAGGGCGGGGTCCGCTTTCTCTAGCACCGCGTGGAGGGAGAGGCCCCGCTCGGTCGGCACGATGTTCTTGCCCTCGATGGCCAGGAACTCCTGCGCCTTCAACCCGCGGATGATCTCGGCCCGGGTGGCGGGCGTGCCGATGCCCTTGGCCTCCTTCAGCCGCTCCCGCAGCGCCTCGTCCTCCACGAAGCGCCAGGCGTTCTGCATCGCCTCGATCAGCGTGCCCTCGTTGTAGCGCGGCGGGGGGCGGGTCTCCTTGGCTTCCACCGCCGCGTCGTGCAGCCGGGCCGGCTCGCCGTCCCGCAGCGCGGGGAGGAGCTGGGCATCCTCGCCCTTCTCGTCCGCCGGCTGCCAGTTCGGGAAGGCCGCGCGCCAGCCAAGCTCGATCGGCTGCCGGCCGGTGGCGCGGAAGAGGTGGCTGTGCACGTCCATCGTGACCGTCGTCTGCCGGTAACGGAAATCCGGCATCATGGCCGCGAGGTAGGAGCGGGCAATGACATCGAAGAGCTTGCGCTCGTCCGCCGAGAGGCGCGGCCAGACCTCGCGCAGCGTCTCCACCGTGTTCACGTTGGGAATGACGGCGTGGTGGCTGGCCCCGGCCAGGCCCTTGTCGTGGAAGGGGCCGCCGGCGCCGCGCCGGATCACGGGTGGGTCGGGCACCGGCACCTCGGCGAAGGCGCGGCCGACGCGCAGCCCCGCCACGATCCGGGGCACGTCGGGGATCAGGTTCTCCGGGAGGTAGCGGGTCTCGGCGCGGGGATAGGTGATGACCTTCTTGCCCTCGCCGTCATACAGCTGCTGCGCCACCTCCAGCGTGCGCGCCGCGGACCAGCCGAAGCGGGAGCCGCAGAGCTTCTGGAGGGAGGGAAGGTCGTGCAGGCGGGGCGGGGACTGGCGCTTGTCCTCGACCTTCACGGAGAGGGGGCCCTCGAAGCCCTCGGCCAGGGCCGCGACCGCCTCGGCGTCCTCGCGCTTGAGGATGCGCTCCTTCGGCGCGTGGCGCATCCGCAGCGGGCCGGCCCCTGCCTCTGCGGTGGCCACCACCTCGAAATAGGCCTGGGGGACGAAGTCGCGGATCTCCAGCTCGCGCCGGCAGACAATGGCCAGCGTCGGCGTCTTCACCCGCCCCACGCCGATCACCGTCCGCGCCCCGCGCGCGAGGGTGACGGTGGCGGTGCGGGTGAGAGAGAGGTTGTAGATCTGGTCCGCCTGCCGCCGGGCCACGGCGGCGGCGTAGAGGCGGGCGTAGTCGGCATTGGGCCGCGCGCGGGCGAAGGCCTCGCGGATGGTCTGGGGGTCCTGGGCGGTGAAGATCACCCGCATGACCCGGCCGCGATACTTCAGGTGCTCCAGGATCTCCTGGCCGATGAGCTGCCCCTCGCGGTCGCAGTCGGTGGCGAGCCAGACGCAGCCCGCCCCCCGCAGCGCGGCCTTGATGGCCTGGAGCTTGGACGCCTTGTTGCCGCCCGAGGCGGGCTTGGTGCCGTAGAGCCCCTCCGGCCTGAGCAGGACCGGCGCCCAGCGCTTCCAGGCCGGGTCCGCCTCCTCCGGTTCCACGAGGTCGTAGAGGTGCCCCTCGGCCGGGAGGATCGCGCCGTAGCGGCCGCCCACGGCCGCGCGCACGTCCTTCGCCTGGCTGGTCTTCTCGGTGATGACGATCTGGTCGGCCATGGGAACCCTTGGTCGTTCTCTAAAGGTTCCCGGGGTGGGTTGCCAGTCCCGCCTCCCGCGCGCGGCCGCTCATCGGATGATGGGCTGCGCGCCGCCCCCGGCGCCCTCGCGGACGAGGCACCAGCGGCGCGCCCCTTCCTCCTCCGGGGAGCATCCCTGGAAGAAGCTCTCGCGGCAGGAGCGGTTGGCCCCGGTCTGCCAGCGCCCCGACGCCAGACAGCGCCGCCAGTTCGCCTCGCCCGCGGCGATCCCGTCGAAATACAGGGTTTCGAGCCAGAGGGAGCCGAGCGCGTCGAAGGCCGGCGCCACCTCATCGACCCATTCCCATTTCACCGGCCGCACGGGGTGCGCCAGGGCGATGGCGCCGCGCGCCACGGCGCGGCGGTAGCCCTGGAGGAAGTGGGATTCCAGCCGCACGCCGAAGGCCCCGCCCTGCAGGCCGAACACCGCCTCCGCGACCGTGGTCTCGCAGGTGTCGGGCAGGATCAGCGCTGTGGGGAAGGCCATGGCGGTCCCCGGGAAGGTGCCGGCCCTGGCGAAGAGGTCGATGTCGAAGAAGTAGCCCACGATGCGCATCCGCGCGGCGGTGGCCCGCAGCAGGGCCAGCTCCTCCCCGGGCGGGGCGCGGTCCCACTGCCGGCCGAGCACGGCCCAGACCTCCGCCGCCTCGGCATAGCCGGGATCGGTGGCGGCCCAGTGCGCCTCCAGCTCTGCCCCGAAGCCGCGGCCCTTCCCGGCCCTGCGCCGCTCCAGCAGGCGCTGCATCACCTCCTCCGCCCCCGCCGCCCCCCAGGAGACGACATGGACCAGCCGGTGCGGCGCCGGCTCCGCGTCGAGGAAGGTCTGCAACAGGTAGCCCAGGCCCTGGGCGGTCAGCCCGCCCTGGCTCTGGCCGGTGAGGACCACCTCGCCCCCCCGGGGGTCCCGCGCATAGGCGGCGGCGTCGCGGATCATGCGGAGCGCGGCGGTCGAGGCGAACTGCGCCCGCCCGCGCGTCAGGCCGGAGGCCCAGCTGCGGAAGTCGAGATGCGCGAAGACATGCGTGCCGGCCACGGCGTAGATCCGGTGCGCCCCGTGCGGCGGCGCCTGCCGCGATTCGAGCACGAGTGCGGCGAAGCCGGTGAAGGCGTCGGTATAGGCGCCCACGATCTCGTAGCCCGGCAGGGCCTCCGCCGTTTCCGAATGCACCAGCCGGGCGGGGAGGGAGGCCTCGGCCTCCGCCGCGTCGTGCCGGATGTCGTAGGCGCGGTCGGCCGCCGCCACCGTGGCCTCGTCCAGCATCCAGAGCGGGGCGATGCCGGAGCGCGGGTCCTGCCGCACGTTGCGGGCCTCGTGAGGCGGCAGGGGAATCGTGGCGGGATGCTCCCCCGGCAGGTCGACGTCGCGCAGCGATTCCAGCTGCAGCTCGATCCGCAATCCCCCGCCGCGCGAATCGATGGAGGCGCGGACCCCGTGCCGGGCCAGCACCTCGCGCGCGAAGGAGGGGAGGCCGGAGAAGAGCAGCCTGAGCCCTTGCCCCTCCTCCCGCCCGGCATCGGCGCATTGCGCCAGCTGCTCGGCCGCGGCGCGACCGCCCGGCTCCCGCTGCGGCCCGGCCGCGGCCGGGAAGGGGCAGGACAGGAGGAGGCCGAGTGCCAGGGCGAGTGCCCGGCGGCGCGGAGAGGCGGTCGACGCGTTCATCGGGACACGCTTCTACGCGCGCGCGGCCCCGCCGGAAGGGGAGGGGTCAGGCCCGGTCCGCGTCAGATGAACTGGCCGCGCAGGAAGCCGAGCGCCGGAAGCGGCTTCCACCGGTGGGGAAGGTCGGCGCGGCGGACGGGCGAGACGCTGTAATTGGGCACCGGCATGCTCGAGCTGCGCAGGAAGCCCGCATAGGCGCGGACCTGCTGCTCCCGCCAGTTGCGGTCGGCATCCGCGGCCGCGCGGCTGGGATAGATCTCGGCGATCCGCGTCTTGCGGCCGATGGAGGCCACGACGGCCCAGAGCTTGTCGTCGCGCGCCTGGCTCAGGCGGAGCACCTGGCCCTGCGGCTGCTCCTGGATCGGATGACTCATGCGGCTGGCCCCGTCCCCCCGATGCGCCCGTCGCGGCTCTCGGCTCTCGCAATCATCCCCAGCATTTGTGCTTCGCGGGGCGGGGCCACAAGGGCGGGGAAGCGGCGAGGCGGCGCGTTCCGGCCAGAGGGGCGCCGGGGCGTTTCCGCGCCGCCGCATCCTGGGCCGGGTTCCTAATCCTCCGGCCGGTCGCTGAGGGCGGGCGCGGCAACCGTTCCGGCCAACCGGGTGCCCTCGCCCAGCCGGATCGTCCCGTCGGGCTGGGGAACCGCGAGCGGGGCGACGAGGACTTCCGCGCTGTTCCCGCTCACCCCGAGGGCGCGCGCCACGGGCGGGGTGATGTCGAGCAGCCGCCCCGCGCTGGCCGCGCCGCCCCCGCGGATCCGGACCACGGTGGATCGCCCGTTCCGCAGGTTCTGCACCCGCGCCGTCGTCCCGTCCGGCAGGATCCCGCTGACCCCGAGGGCCGGGACGGAGGCGAGGGCCGGATCGTCCAGCACGGCGGCCGTGGCCTGGCGCGCCTTGCCCGAGCGGTCCGCGGGCGCGCGTGGGCCAGGGCGGGGCGATGCCTCGCGGGGTGATGCCTCGCGGGGCGCGATCTCGATCACGGCGCCTCCGCCGCCCCGCTCGCGGGAAGTGGCGGGAAGCGGGGCGGCGAGGAGGCATGCCGCCGCCAGTGCCGGCCCCAGAATGTCGCGGCGTGTCATGTTCCTGGCCTCCAGGGCGTGCGGGCCGGCGGGAAAGGGGCGCCTCCGCTCCTCGGGCGGGGGGCAGGGAAGGGCTTGCCGGGGGTCGAATCTGGTCCATGCGAGGGCCGAGGCAAGGCGGCGGCGCCCGGCCTCATCCGCTCTTGAAGGCCGATCGGCACGGTTTCATATCGCGCCCCTGATATTCCCCCGAATCTTGGAGGACGAGAGTGAGCGAGGCGGTGGAGCGTCACGAATTCGGCGCGGAGGTCGGGCGGCTGCTGGACCTGGTGGTCCATGCCCTCTACTCCGACCGCGAGATCTTCCTGCGCGAGCTGGTGGCGAACGCCGCCGACGCGGTGGACCGCCGCCGCTTCGAGGCCCTGACCGGCGGCGCTCCGGCGGTGCCCGAGGGCGCGGCCGTGCGGATCATCCCGGACAAGGCCGCGCGGACGATCACCCTCTCCGATCCCGGCATCGGCATGAGCAAGGCGGAGATGGCCGAGAACCTCGGCACCATCGCCCGCTCCGGCACGCGCGCCTTCAGCCAGTCCCTCGCCGAGGCGGGGCCCGCAGACCGGCCGAGCCTCATCGGCCAGTTCGGCGTCGGCTTCTACTCCGCCTTCATGGTGGCCGAGCGCGTCGAGGTCACCTCGCGCCGCGCGGGGGGCGAGGAGGCCTGGCGCTGGGCCTCCGAGGGCCGCGGCGACTACACCCTCGCCCCCGCCGCGCGCGAGGAAGCCGGGACGGACATCGTCCTGCACGTCCGGCCCGATGCGGAGGAGTTCCTGGAGCCGATCCGGCTGCGGACGATCATCCGCAAGTGGGCGGACCACATCACCGTTCCCGTCCTCATCGTGCAGGACGGGAAGGAGGAGGCGGCGAACGAGGGAACGGCCCTCTGGCGCAAGCCGAAGTCCGAGGTGAGCGAGGAGTCCTACGCCGAGTTCTACCAGCATCTCGGCCACTTCTTCGACAAGCCCTGGGCCACGCTGCACTGGCGCGCGGAGGGGACGGTCGATTTCCACGCGCTGCTCTTCATCCCCGGCATGAAGCCCTTCCAGCCCGTCGAGGGCGAGCGGGAGAGCCGGGTGCGGCTGCACGTGCGCCGGATGTTCATCACCGACGAGGCCGGGCTGCTGCCGTCCTGGCTGCGCTTCGTCCACGGCGTGGTGGACACCGAGGACCTGCCGCTGAACGTCTCGCGCGAGATGCTGCAGTCCACCCCCGTGCTCGCCCGCATCCGCCGCGCGGTCACCAACCGCGTGCTGTCGGAGCTGAGGACGCGGGCGAAGGACGCGGCGGACTACGCGGCCTTCTGGGAGAATTTCGGCCCCGTGCTGAAGGAGGGCGTGTGGGAGGATGCGGAGCACCGCAAGGACCTCGCCGCCCTCCTGCGCTTCCGCTCCTCCGCCGTGGAGGGATGGACCTCGCTCGCCGACTACGTCTCCCGCATGAAGGAGGGGCAGGAGGCGATCTACCTGCTCTCCGGCGAGACGCCGGAGGCGCTGGCGAAGTCGCCCCAGCTCGAGGGCTTCCGCGCCCGCGGCGTGGAGGTGCTGCTGCTCTCCGACGGGATCGACGCCTTCTGGCCGGAGCGGCTCGGCAGCTTCGAGGACAAGCCGATCCGCAGCATCACCCAGGGCTCCGTCGATCTCTCGGGGATCGCGGGCGGCGAGGGCGCGCAGGGTGAGGCCGCTGACGTCTCGAGGCTCCTCCCGCTGCTGCGGGATGCGCTGAAGGAGGAGGTGTCCGAGGTGCGCGCGACCGACCGGCTGGTGGACAGCGCGGTGGTGCTCGCCGCCCCCGAGCACGGCCCGGACCTGCACATGCAGCGCCTGCTCCAGCGCGCCGGGCGCGGCTTCGGCGCCGGCCTGCCGGTGCTGGAGATCAACCCGCGCCACGCGCTGATCGGCAAGCTCGCCGCCCGCGCGGAAACCGGGGGCGTGGAGGAGGCGGCCGGCTTCCTGCTCGACCTCGCCCGCGTGCAGGACGGCGACAGCCCGCGCGACCCCGCCGCCTTCGCCCGCCGCGTGGCAGAGGCCTTCGCCGCCGGCCTGGGCTGAAGGGTCAGCCTGGGCTGAGGATCAGCCCGGGCTAAGGGATCAGAAAGGGATCTCCTCGCCCCGGTGGTCGAGGAGAAGCCCCGTTTGCGCCGGCCTCAGCGCGTCGATGACGGAGAGTAGGCGGCCGGCGGCCTCCGCCGGCGCCTGCACATTGAGCCCGCTCCGGGCGAAGGGGCCCGACAGCCCCGTATCCACCGTGCCGGGATGCAGCGCGACGCAGACGGCGTTCCGGTGCGTGCGGGCCAGCTCGATGGCCGCCGTGCGCGTGATCTGGTTCAGCGCCGCCTTGGCCGCGCGGTAGCTGTACCAGCCGCCGAGCCGGTTGTCGGCGATGCTGCCCACCCGGGCCGAGAGGGTGGCGAAGACCGCCCTTTCCTCCCGCGCGAGCAGGGGCAGGAAGTGCTTCATCAGCAGCGCAGGGCCGGTGGCGTTGACGGCGAAGCTGTGCGCCATGTGGGCGGGGTCGAGCTGCCGTAGCGCCTTCTCCGGCCGGTAGCGCTCGTCGTGCAGGAAGCCGGTGGCGTCGATCACCAGGGTCAGTCCCGGCCCGGCACGGGCGGCCGCGGCGGCGATGCTCGCCTCGTCCAGCAGGTCGAGCCGGGGCTCCGTGCTTCGTCCCAGCCGCAGCACGGGGCGGCCGCGCCGCTCCAGCGCGTCCGACAGCGCGGCCCCGATGCCGCCCGTCGCGCCGATCACCACCGCCGTCATGCGTGCCGGCCCGGCGCCGTCAGCCCGGGGGCCGGGCCGCCTCAGGGTTCACGACATTGGTGGGCGCACCGGCTGCGAAGGCGAGGAGCTGGTCCACCGCCACCTCGTACAGCGCTTCGAAGACGCTCTGCTCCGCATAGCCGAGATGCGGCGTGCAGAGCGCGTTCGGCAGCCCGATCAGCGGGTGCGCGGCGCCCAGCACCGGCTCCTCCTCGAACACGTCCACCGCGGCCAGGCCGGGTCGCCCCTGCCGCAGCGCCGCCTCCAGCGCGCCGGCCTCGATGATCTGCGCGCGGGAGGTGTTCACGAGAAGCGCGGTCGGCTTCATCAGCGCGAGGTCCGCGGCCCGAACGATGCCGCGCGTGGCCTCGTTCAGGAGGATGTGGAGGCTGAGCACGTCCGTCCCGGCGAAGAAGGCCTCGCGGCTCTCCGCCACCTCGTAGCCGTCGGCGCGCGCCCGCTGCTGGCTGCCCTCCCGGCCCCAGCACACCACCCGCATCCCGAAGGCGCGGCCGAAGCGCGCCACGATGGAGCCGATCCGCCCGTAGGCGTAGATGCCGAGCACCTTGCCCTTGAGCCCGATGCCCACCGAGCCCTGCCATTGGCCCTCCCGCAGCCGCTCCACCTCCTGCGGGATGCGGCGCAGCGCGGCCAGGACGAGGCCCCAGGCCAGCTCCGCCGTGGCGTCCGGCCCGCCGGCGCCGCCGGCCGAGACGGTCACGCCCTGCCGCGTCAGGGCGTCCAGCGCGAGATGGGCGAGGTTGCGCCCGGTCTGGCTGACGAAGCGCAGCCCCGGCAGCCGCTCGACCACCGCGGCGGGCAGGCGGCTGCGCTGCTGCGTGAGGACGATCGCGTCCATGTCGCGCAGGCGGGAGACGAGGGCGTTCGGGTCCTTCTCGGTGTCACGGAACACGGTGACCTCGTGCCCGGCCAGCCGCCCGAAGGCGGGGCTCGCCCGGAAGGCGTCGGCGTAGTCGTCGAGAACGGCGATGCGCAAGCGCGTCACTCCTGGCAAGTCGGGGGGGCAGGTCTATCGGGGGCGAGTCTGGAGGCTGTGATAGCCGTGCCGGCGGCGGGCCTCGGCGAGGTCCACCCCGGCGCGGATGTCGGCGAGGATGGCCTCCTCCTTCTCCTCGATCCCGCGCGCGACGGCCAGCACCGCCTCCGCCTCCTGCAGCGGCACGGAGACGACGCAGCTGTCATCGGCGCAGAGGAGGTCGCCCGGATCGACGCGGACGGTGCCGAGGACGACCGGCACCATCACCGCCTCCAGCGCCACGCGGTCCTTGCCGGTGCGCGCATGGGCCGCGCGGGACCAGATGGGATAGCCGAAGGCGCGACTCTCGCCGACATCGCGGTTCACGCCGTCGATCACCGTCGCGGCCAGCCCCTGGGCCTTCGCCGCCTCGGTGAGGATGTTGCCCCAGACCGTGCAGTCCAGCCGCCCGCGATTGTCGATGGCGATGACGTCGCCGGGGCCGGCGAGGTGGAGGAAGTCGCCGACCGTGCCCCCGCCCGTGCCCACGGGCAGGTAGCGCAGCGTGACGGCCTGCCCCGCCACCCGCGCGCCCGGCGACATGGGGCGCAGCCCGTCCACCGCGCCGGGCAGGCCCAGCCGGTCGAGCGCGTCCGAGATGGAGGAGGTGGGGAGCGCCGCGAAGGCGGCGATGGCGGAGGCGGGCAGGCGCCGGAAGGGGGTGTCGGTCATGCGCTCAGTCGGCCTTGATGTCGTTCTCGCGGACGACCCGCCCCCATGTCTCGACCTGCGCGTCGAGGAAGCGCCCGAGCTCCGCCGGCCCGGCGAGGACGAGCCTCGCCTGCTGGCCCTCCGTGACCTGGCGCGCCACGCGTTCCTCGCGGAAGGCGGCGCTCAGGGCCTCGTGGAAGCGGCTGACGATGGGCGCCGGAACCCCGGCCGGCGCGAAGACGCCCCACCACGCCTCGGCCTGCAGCCCGGGAAAGCCGCCCTCCTCGGCCGTGGGGGTGCCCGCCAGGGCCGGCAGGCGCTGGGGGCCGAACTGCACGAGCGGGCGCAGCGTGCCGCCCGCGATCTGCGGCGCGAGGAGCGCCGCGCTGCCGACAACCATGTCCACATGGCCGGCCACCGCGTCGTTCACCGCCGGTCCGCCGCCGCGATAGGGCAGGTGCTGGAAGGTCACGCCCGCGCGGCTGCCGAGCAGCGTCATCACCAAGTGGCCGATGGTGCCGTTGCCCGGCGTGGCGAAGGTCACTGCCCCGGGCCGAGCCCGCGCCGCCGCGAGGAGGCCCGCGAGATCGCGGAAGGGCTTGTCAGGCCGGCAGGCGGCGACGTAGGGCGCCCCCCCGATCAGCGTCACGGGCTCGAGGTCGCGGCGGAGATCGAAGGGCAGGCGGGGCACCAGGGCGGGCATGACCGCGTGGCTGTCGAAGGTCAGCAGCCAGGTCTGCCCGTCCGGCCGCGCCTTGGCCACGACATCCGTGCCGAGGCTTCCCGCGGCGCCGCCCCGGTTCTCCACCACGATGCCCACGCCCAGGGCACTCTGCAGCCCGGGCGCGGCGAGCCGCGCCACCGCGTCGGTGGAGCCGCCGGGGGCGAAGGGGACGACGATGCGGATGGGCCCCGAGGGCCAGTCGCCGGAGGCCCCGCCTTGGACTCCACCCTGGGGCCCACCCTGGGCGAGAAGGGGGAGGGGCGCCGCGCCGGCCATGGCGGCCAGGAGGCCGCGGCGGGACCAGGAACTCATCGGGGCGCTTCCTCGTCTTTCTTGCGCCGGAGTAGATCGCAGCCCCCGGGACCGTGCAAGCCGCCCCCGCCCGGGACCGCTATGCCGGCGGGTTATAGAGGCGCCGGAATTTGGGATAGGACCGCGCCCCTCCCTGCCCCTAGCGTCCCCCCCCGCGGCCCGCCCCTGAGCGGGCGGGAGGACGACGCATGAACGGTCAGGACGAGCCGATCCTGGACATCGCCCATCTCGGCCATGTCGAGCTGCTGACGCCGAAGCCGGAGGAATCCCTTCGCTTCTTCGTGGACGTCATGGGCATGACGGAGAGCGGGCGGCAGGGTGACAGCGTGCTCCTCCGCGGCTGGGACGACTACGAGCGCGGCTCGCTCCTGCTCACCGCCTCGAGCACCTCCGGCCTGGGCCACGCCGCCTTCCGCACGCGCAGCGCCGCCGCGCTGGAGCGGCGCGTCGCGGCGCTGCGCGCGGCCGGCCACGAGGTGACGCGGCATGAAGGCAATCTCGGCCACGGGATGAGCTACCGCTTCCGCGACCCCGACAACCACCTCTTCGAGATCTACTGGGACACGGAGTGGTACGAGGCGCCGCCGGAGCTGCGCCCCTCCCTCAAGAACCAGGCGCAGCGCTTCCCCGCCCGCGGCGTGAACGTGCGCCGGCTGGACCACTTCAACTGCCTGGCGGTGGATGTCCGCGCCTGCCGCGAGTTCTTCCAGTCCACCCTCGGCTTCCGCTGCACCGAGCGGATCGAGCTGAACGACGGCAGCGAGGCCGGGATGTGGCTGACGGCCACGAACAAGTCCTACGACTTCGCCTTCACGCGGGAGGCGCACGGCATCCCCGGCCGCTTCCACCACGTCACCTTCGCCCTCGACAGCCGCGAGGCGATCCTGCAGGCCGCGGACGTGTTCCTCGAGAACGGCGTCTTCATCGAGACCGGGCCGCACAAGCACGCGGTCCAGCAGACCTTCTTCCTCTATGTCTATGAGCCCGGCGGCAACCGGGTGGAGGTGGCCAATGCCGGCGCGCGCCTCGTGCTCGCCCCGGACTGGAAGACGATCACCTGGACGGAGGAGGAGCGGAAGAAGGGCCAGGCCTGGGGCCTCCGGACGATCGAGAGCTTCCACACCCACAGCACCCCGCCGCTGCCGGATGGGAAGGGCGACGAAACCGTACCGGGGGACGACCTCTCGGCCGAGGGCATCGCCTCGTGATCGCGCGGGCGGCGGCGCTCGCCCTCCTGCTCGCTGCCACGGCGATGCCTGCCCTCTCCCAGACCCCGATCCCGCCCCGCCTTGCGTGCGATGCCCTGGCGGGGGCGGATCTCTCGGCCGATCTTGGCGTGCCGGCCCGCGTGGACGCGGCCTCCATCGAGGCGGAGGGCCGCCCGGCGCCCGTCTGCCACCTGCGCGGCACGATCCGGGGCACGATCGGCTTCCAGGCCTGGCTGCCGATGGAGCGCTGGACCGGTCGCTACCTCCAGATGGGCTGCGGCGGCCTCTGCGGCCGCGTCTCCACGAATGCCCCCCAGGCGCATGGCTGCGTCCCCTATGAGCGCGGCGAGTTCGCCACCGCCGCGACCGACATGGGCCACACGGACCCCAGCGCCTCCTCCTGGGGCGCCGATCCCGAGCGGCGCGAGGATTTCGCGCACCGCGCCCAGCACCTCACGGCGCGGGCGGCGAAGCTGCTGATCGCGCGCTTCTACGGAGAGGGGCCGCGCCGCTCCTACTTCTCCGGCTGCTCCGACGGCGGGCGCGAGGGACTGATGGAGGCGCTGCTCCACCCCGAGGACTTCGACGGCATCGCCGCCGGCGCCCCCGCCCTCGACTTCACGGCGCAGAACACCTTCCACCATGCCTGGACGGTGCAGCGGAACCGCCGCGCCGACGGCTCGGCCGCCCTGACCGCCGATCGCCTGCCCGTGCTGCACCGCCTAGTGCTCACGGCCTGCGGCGGGGCGGACGGCGTTGTGGCCGATCCCCTGAGCTGCCGCTTCGATCCGATGTCGGCCGTCTGTGCGCCCGGCGCCGACCCCGCCGGCTGCCTGACGGAGGAGGAGGCGCGCGCCGCCGCCGCCATCTACGATGGCCCGCGCACCGCTGCGGGCGAGCGGCTGACGGCGGGCGGGCTATTGCCCGGCTCCGAGGCGAACTGGCGCGGCACCGTCGCCCCCGAGGATGCCTCACGGCCGCCGCGGGCGCTCCTCTTCGCGACGGGCGTGCTGCGTCACCTCGCCTTCCCGCCGGGCGCGCCCACGCCCGCGCCGGGAGAACTCGCCTTCGATGCCGGGACCCTCGCGCAACTCGCCGGTGCCCGGTCCACCTTCGACGCGACGGCGACCGATCTCGGCCCCTTCTTCGCGCGCGGCGGGCGGCTGCTCCTCTGGCACGGGCTGGCGGACCAGGACATCACTCCCCGCACGACCGTCGCCTGGTGGGGCGCGCTGCGGCGCGACCTCGGGGCGTGGATGGTGGACGAGGCAGCCCGGCTCTACCTCATTCCCGGCCTCGCGCATTGCCGGGGCGGGGTGGGGCTGACCGAGAACGACACGCTCACGCCGCTGATCCGCTGGGTGGAGGAGGGGGTCGCGCCGGGCGATCTCGCGGAGCGCGTCGCCCCCACGGGTGACGTCGCCCCGCCGGACTTCCTCGGCGCCGGGCGCTTCGGGCCACGGAGCCGCCCCGCGCGGCCCTGAGCGGCCCCGGGAAACAGAACCGCGTCCGGGAACGGGCGGATACAGGACAGGAGGATCGTCACCATGCTCACCCGCCGCAGTCTCGCCGCCGCGCTCGCGCTGGGCGCCCCGGCCATCGCCCGCGCGCAGGAGGGCGACTGGCCCAACCGCCCCGTGAACATCATCGTGCCCTGGCCGCCGGGCGGGCCGACCGACACCTTCGCCCGCCTTCTCGCCTCCCGCCTCTCGCAGGACACCGGCAAGTCCTTCGTGGTGGACAACCGTGGCGGCGCCAGCGGCACGATCGGCATGACGAGCGCGGCCCGTGCGCGGCCGGATGGCTACACCTTCGTCTTCGCGCCCAACTCCACCTATGCCGTCGCGCCGCATCTCTACCAGACGAGCTACAGCCAGGAGCGCGACTTCGTCGGCGTCGGCCTGCTCGGCTCCATGCCGCTCTTCATGCTCGTGCCGAAGAGTTCGCCGGCGAGGAGCGTGGCCGACTACGTCGCCGTGGCGAAGGCGCCCGGGGCGCGGAAGGTCTATGCCAATGCCGGCGTGGGCGCGACCTCGCATCTCGCGACCGAGATGCTGCTCCAGATGGCGGACCTCCAGGTGACGGAGATCGGCTATCGCGGCGGTGGCCCGGCCATCCAGGCGGTGATGGCGGGGGAGGCGGACATGCTCTTCATGCCAGCCGCCGCCGTGATGTCCTTCATCCAGTCCGGCGACCTGCGCGCGCTCGGCAACACGATGCGCGTCCGCAGCCCGCTAGCGCCCGATGTGCCCACCTTCGAGGAGCTGGGCTATCCCGGTTTCGAGGTGGTGGAGCATGTCGCGCTGATGGCGCCCGCCGGCACGCCCACCCCGATCCTTGAGCGCATGAACGAGGCCTGCGCCAGGGCCCTGTCGGCGCCCGAGCTGAAGCCGCGGCTGGACGCGATCGCCGTCACGCCCGATGTGCGGCCGGTCTCCGAATGGCCGCGCTACCTCGCGGCGGAGAGCGCGAAGTGGCGGGACTTCGTGCGCGCCCGCAACATCCGGGTGCAGTGATGCTCCCCCGCCGGGCCGTCCTCGCCTCCCTGCTCGCGCTGCCGGGCCTGGCGCGGGCGCAGGGCGCCTGGCCGGACCGGCCGGTGCGGATCGTGGTGCCCTTCACCCCCGGGGGCTCCACGGACATCATCGCCCGCGCCCTGGCGGCGGAGCTGCAGGAGGCCCTGAAGCAGCCCTTCGTCGTGGAGAACCGCGGCGGGGCAGGCGGCACCATCGGCACGGAGGTCGTCGCCCAGGCGCCGCCCGACGGCTACACCCTGCTGATGGGGCATATCGGCACGCTCGCCGTGAACCCCTTTCTCTATCGCGGCCTCTCCTTCGATACGGTGGACTCCTTCGCCCCTATCACCCTGGCGGCGGTGGTGCCGAACGTCATGGTGGTGAACCCCCGCAAGGTGCCGGCGGGGGGCATCGCGGAGCTGGTGGCGCTGGCGAGGCGGCGGCCCGGCGCGCTCACCTACGGCTCGGGCGGCAACGGATCGGCCGCGCATATCGCCATGGCGGCCTTCCTCCTGGCGACGGGGATGGCGATGGAGCACGTGCCCTATCGCGGCACGGCGCCGATGATAAACGACCTCATCGGCGGCACGATCGACCTCACCTTCACCGGCGGCCCGCCCGCCCTGCCGCCCGTGCGCGCGGGGATGCTGCGCGCGCTCGGCGTCTCCTCCGCCCACCGGCTGGCCGGCGCGCCGGACATCCCCACCATCGCTGAGCAGGGGGTGCCCGGCTTCGAGGCGAACCAGTGGTACGGGCTGCTGGCCCCCGCCGGCACGCCGCGCCCGGTCGTCGAGCGGCTGAACGCCGAGTGCACCCGCATCCTGCGCGGCGAGAAGCTGCGGCCCCGCTTGGAAGGGGAGGGGGCCGAGGCCGCCCCGGGCACGCCCGAGGCCTTCCGGGACCTCATCCTGGCCGAGCGCGCCCGCTGGGGCGAGGTGGTCCGGCGCACGGGGATGCGCGCGGATTGAGGGGGGCGGGAGGGGGGAGGCCCCGCCCGGGCTTGCGCGGCGCCCCTCCTGCGGCAAGTCTCCGTCGCGTCGCCCGGCCCGGCCGGATGGCCGCGCCAGGAACGAGCCCTCGCCCCCGCCATGCCGACCCGCCGCTACCTCGACCAGCGCCTGAAGCTGCATCACCTCCGCGCGCTGGAGGCGATCGCGGCCCAGAGCAGCCTGCTCAAGGCCTCGGCCGTGCTCGGGATCAGCCAGCCCGCCCTTACCCGGACGGTGCAGGAACTGGAGGAGATCGTCGGGCAGCGCCTGTTCGACCGCCTGCCCCGCGGCGTGCGCCCGACCGAGGCAGGCAACCTCCTCGCCGGCTCCGCGCGCCGCATCCTGGCGGAGCTGCGCCGGCTGGACGAGGCGCTGGACCGGCTGGAGGACCCCGAGGGCGGCACGGTCGCCATCGGCACCCTCCCCGTGGCCGCGACGGGCGTGCTGCCCGGCACCCTCACCCGGCTGACCGCCGGGCATCCCGGCATCCGCGTGCGGCTGGAGCAGGGGCGGACCGAGGATCTGCTGCCGAAGCTGGCCGCGGGGGAGATCGACCTCATCGTCGGCCGCCTCTACGAGCCCGCCGTGCCCGACGGCTTCCCGCGCGAGCCGCTCTGGGAGGAGCCGATCTCCATCCTCGCCCGCCCCGGCCATCCCGTCTTCGCGCTGGAGGCGGTGACGCTGGACGCGCTGCGCCGCTGGGACCTCATCCTGCCCACTGTGAGCCAGCGCGTGGGGCAGGAGATCGAGACCTTCCTCGACATGGTCGCCCTGGAGCCGAGCGGCTCCATGCGCTCCAGCTCCTACGGATTCATCCGGGAGATGCTCCTGGCCACCGACCTGATCGCCGTCATGCCGCGGCTGATGATGGCGGGGGACCTGCTGCGCGGCATGCTGCGGGTGGTGCCGCTCCCCGTGCCCGCCCCCCGGCGCCCGGCGGGGATCATCATGCCGCGGGACCGCCCCCTGCCGCCCGCCGGCCACGCCTTCATCGAGTGCCTGCGCGCCCATGTCGCCGAGATCGGGCAGCGCGGCCTCACCGATATAACCGGGGCGCATAGGGAAGCCGGGGAAAGCGATACGACAGAGGGGCGGGAGCGGGTCTAGGGATCACCCGACGCCTCCTGCCGGCCACCGCCGGCCGCGGGGCGGGAGAGAACCCATGACGGCATCCGGAGCGACGGCCGGTGAGGCGGCCACCCTGCGCGCGGCGATGGGCACCTATCCCCGCACGCGCGCCCTGAAGGAGGGCGGCGTGCCCTCGCCCCTGCTGCGCCTGGACTTCGCCGACATCCCCGTGATCAGCCGCGCCTTCGCGCCGATGGTGCGGGAGCTGCGCTTCGACCTCTCCGAGATCGCCATCGCCACCTTCCTGCAGGCGCGCGCCGCCGGGCGGCCCCTGGTGCTGCTGCCCGTGGTGCTCGCGGCCCGCTTCCAGCAATCCGCCCTGCTCTGCCGTGCGGAGAGCGCCATCCGCGGACCGGCCGACCTCGCGGGCAAGCGGATCGGCGTGCGCGCCTACAGCCAGACCACGGGCATGTGGCTGCGCGGCATCATCATGGAGGAGGGCGGCCCGGCACCGGCCGAGAGCCGCTGGATCACCTTCGAGGACGCCCATGTCGCCGGTATCGCCGACCCGCCCTTCGCGGAGCGCGCGCCCGGTGGCGCCGACATGATGGCCATGCTGCGCGCGGGCGAGCTGGACGCGGTGATCGTCGGCAACGACGTGCCGGACGATCCCGGCCTCCGCACCGTCTTCCCCGATCCGGGCGCGGCGGCGAGGGCCTTCTGGGCGCGGCAGCGCATCGTGCCCGTCAACCACATGCTCTGCATCACGCGGGAACTGGCCGAGGGCCGGCCGGAGCTGGTGCGGGAGCTGCTGCGCATGGTCCGCGAAGCCGCGGCCCCCGTGCCGCCCGGCCCGCACGGCGCCCCGCCGGACAGCCGCGCGTCGCTGCGTCCGGTGATCGAGCTGGCGCTCCGCTACATGGCCGAGCAGGACATGCTGCCGCGCCCGCTCACGCCCGACGAGGTGTGGGACGGGCTGCCGCAGGGGATCGAGTAGGGAGGGAATGCCGTGACGGATTTCGCGATCATCGGCTTCGGCGAGGTGGGCGGCATCTTCGCGCGGGACCTGCGCGCGGGCGGCGCCGGAGCGATCCACGCCTTCGACCTGCAGGAGGCCGCGAACAGCCGCGCGCGGGACTTCGGCGCCACCGTCCACGCCTCGGCGGCCGAGGCGGCCTCGAAGGCCGATGCCGTGTTCGTCGCCGTCACCGCCGGCTCCGCGCTCGATGCCTGCCGGTCCCTCGCCGGCGGCCTCTCCCGCGCACCCTTCGTGGTGGACGTGAACTCCATCTCCCCCGGCGCGAAGATCGAGAATGCCCGCGTGGTGAAGGCCGCCGGCGGTCGCTACGTCGAGGCCGCGGTGATGAGCAGCGTGCCGCCCAAGGGCCTGCGCTCGCCGATCCTGCTCGGCGGCACCGAGGCGGGGGGCTTCATGGACCTCATGGCGCCCTTCGGAATGGATCTCTCCATCTTCTCGGCGGAGATCGGCAAGGCGAGCAGCGTGAAGATGTGCCGCAGCGTGATGGTGAAGGGGCTGGAGGCACTGACGACGGAGTGCATGCTCGCCGCCCGCCACTACGGCGTGGAGAAGGAGGTGCTCGCCTCCCTCTCCGACACCCTGCCGCACGAGGACTGGCGCGGCCTGGCCCGCTACGTCATCAGCCGCGCCCTCATCCACGGCAAGCGCCGCGCCGAGGAGGTGCGGGAGGTCGCGCGCACGGTGCAGGAGGCCGGGGTGGAGCCGCTGCTCAGCCGCTCCATCGCCGAGCGGCAGGACTGGGCGGCCGCGCGCGGGCGGGAGATGGGCAAGGCCCTGCTCGTCACCGACGACCTGGACACGCTGCTCGACGGCATCGCCGCCGCGATGAACCGCAAGGCCGCCGCCGAGTAAGGCCCGGAAGAGGAGGATGCGCATGACCGTCACCCGCCGGGGCGCGCTGCGCCTGGGTGGCCTCGCCGCCATGGCCCCCCTGGTCCCGCGGCCCGTCCGCGCCCAGGGAGTGCTGCCCGACAAGCCCATCCGCCTGCTCGTGCCCAATGCCGCGGGCGGCGTCGCGGACCTGACGGCCCGCACCGTGGGCGCCGGCCTGTCCGAGCGCATTGGCCGCCCCGTGGTGATCGAGAACCGCCCGGGGGCGGGCGGCATCGTCGCGGGCCAGGCGCTGCTCTCCTCCCCGGCTGACGGCTCTACGCTGATGGTGGCGACCAACGCGAACGCCATCAGCAAGTCGCTCTTCCGCAACCTGCCCTTCGACCCCATCAGGGACTTCGCGCCGGTCGGGCTAATGGGCACCTTCGCCATCGCCATCCTCGTCGCGCCGAACTCGCCGATCCGCAGCGCGCAGGAGTTGATCGCGGCGCTGAAGAAGGACGGGCGCGGCACCAATATCGGTACGATCAGCGTGGGCAGCACGCAGAACCTGGCCGCCGAGCTGTTCAAGACCACCGCCGGGTTGGACACGACGACCGTGCCCTTCAACGGCACGCCCGCCCTGCTGACCAGCCTGCTGCGGGGCGACGTGACGGCGGGCTTCGAGATCGTCGCGCCGCTGATGGGGCAGATCAGGGACGGCTCGCTGCGCGCCATCGCCGTCACCTCCTCCAGCCGCGCGGCCAACCTGCCGGATGTGCCGACGCTGCAGGAGGCGGGTCTCGTCGGCTTCGACGTCACCTCCTGGAACGCCATCGTCGCCCCGGCCCGCGCGCCGGCGCCGGTGATCGAGCTGATCAACCGTGAGCTGAACGTGGTGCTGGCGGACCCCGCCATCCGCTCGAAGCTGCTGGAGGCCGGGGTGGAGGCGAAGGGCGACACGCCCGCGCAGCTCGGTGCCCTGCTGTCGAGCGAGGCGGAGAAGGGGCGCGCGGTGATCGAGCGCGCCGGGATCGAAAGGCAGTGAGCATGAAGACCTGCAAGGCGCCGGACCCCAACCCGAAGACCCCGGCCCTCAAGCTGCCGCCGGGGGCCTGCGACGCCCACTGCCATGTCTTCGGCCCCGCGGACAAGTTCCCCTACGCGCCCGACCGCTCCTACACCCCGCCCGACGCGCCGGTGGAGGACCTGCGCCGCGTCCACGCCGCCATCGGGGTGGAGCGCGCGGTAATCGTGCAGGCGAGCTGCCACGGTACGGACAATACGGCGATGATCGATGCCATCATGCGGAGCGAGGGCGCCTATCGCGGCGTCGCTATCGTCGACGGCAGCATCACCGACGAAGGGCTGGAGAGGCTGGACCGCGGCGGCGTGCGCGGCGTTCGCTTCAATTTCGTCAAGCACCTCGGTGGCACGCCCGACCTGGAGGTGTTCGACCGCGTGCTCGACAGGATTCAGCCGCTCGGCTGGCACGTCGTGCTGCATCTCGATGCCGGTGATATCCTGGAGCACGCGGGCCGTATCGCCCGCATCAAGATGCCCTTCGTGATCGACCATATGGGGCGCGTGCAGGCGAAGAACGGGCTGGAGCAGGAGCCCTTCCGCCGGCTTCTCGAACTCATGAGGAACGAACTGGCCTGGGTGAAGATCTGCGGGCCGGAGCGCGTCTCCTCCGCGGGCGCGCCCTTCCACGACGCCGTGCCCTTCGCCCGCCGGCTGGCCGAGGCGGCGCCGGACCGCACGCTCTGGGGCACGGACTTCCCGCACCCCAACATCGCCGGCGACATGCCCAATGACGGCGACCTCGTGGACCTGCTCGCGCTCGCCGTGGAGGACGAGGCGGTGCGCCGCAAGATCCTGATCGACAACCCCAATCGCCTCTACTGGGCGCGCTGAGGAGCCGAACATGTCCGACACGCAGAAATCCGGCCTCGTCGTCACCGCCCATCCCGGCGACTTCGTCTGGCGCGCGGGCGGCGCGATCGCGCTCCACGCGAGGATGGGCTACCGCGTGAAGATCGTCTGCATGTCTTATGGCGAGCGCGGCGAAAGCCAGGGTGCCTGGAAGCAGCCGGGCATGACGCTGGAGAAGTGCAAGGAAGCCCGCCGCGCCGAGGCCGAGGCGGCCGCCTCCATCCTCGGCGCGGAGATCGAGTTCTTCGACGCCGGCGACTACCCCTTGCGCATCACCGACGCGATGATGGACCGCCTCATCGACATCTACCGCGAGGTGAACCCCTCCTTCGTCCTCACCCATGCGGTGAGGGACCCCTACAACGTCGATCATCCCTACGCCTCGAAGGTCGCGCAGGAGGCGCGCATCACCGCCCAGGCCGCCGGGCACAAGCCGGGCCCCGGGGGCGTCACCTACTCCGCGCCGCAGGTCTTCCAGTTCGAGCCGCACCAGCCCGAGCAATGCGACTTCAAGCCGAACCGCATCCTCAACATCACCGAGGTGTGGGATACGAAGTGGAAGGCCTTCGAGCAGCTTCCCGCCCAGCGCCACCTCTGGGACTATTACGAGCGCGTGGCGCTGAACCGCGGCATGCAGGGCGGGCGCAATTCCGGCCGCGCGATGAAGTACGGCGAGGCCTACCAAACGATCTTCCCGGATGCCGTCGAGGTGCTGGCATGACGCCCGTCGTCGTCCGCCACAACCCGCGCGCCGACCTCGCCACCATCGACCGCTTCCTGCCGCTCGGCGTCTCCACCACGCATGAGGCGAGCGGGCGCGCGCCGAACCTGATGAAGACCTACATGCGCCCGGCCTGGGCGGGCGCGGCGGTGGCCGGCAGCGCGGTGACGGTGCTGGCGCAGCCCGGCGACAACTGGATGATCCATGTCGCCGTGGAGCAGTGCCGGGAGGGCGATATCCTCGTCGTCGCCTGCACGACCGACAACACGGACGGCATGTTCGGCGACCTTCTCGCCACCTCGCTCAAGGCGCGCGGCGTGCGCGGGCTGGTGATCGATGCCGGGGTGCGGGACGTGGCCGTGCTGCGGGAGATGGGCTTTCCCGTCTGGTCGCGCGCCATCTCCGCGCGCGGCACGGTGAAGGCGACGCTGGGATCGGTGAACATCCCCGTCGTCTGCGCCGGCGTCTCCGTGCGCCCGGGGGACGTGGTGGTGGCGGATGACGACGGCGTGTTGGTCGTGCCCGCCGCCGACATCGCCTCCACCCTCGCCGCGGCGGAGAAGCGGCAGGCGAATGAGGGCGAGAAGCGCGAGAAGCTCGCCTCCGGGGTCCTTGGCCTCGACCTCTATTCCATGCGGCCCGCGCTGGAGAAGGCGGGGCTGCGCTATCTCGACCGCCTGGAAGACCTCGCCTTCTCCTGACGGCCCGCGCCGACCGGGCTAGCCGGCCCGCGCCTGGCCCAGGGGTGCGGCCGCGTTGAGCCGCGCGATGAGGGCGCCTGTCTCCGCCCCCGGCCGGGGCGGGCTGAAGAGATAGCCCTGCACCTCCGTGCAGCCCTCGCTCGTCACCTGCGCCAGCTGTTCCGGCGTCTCCACCCCTTCCGCCGTGGTCTGAACGCCGAGGCTGATTCCGAGCCCGGCGACGGCGCGCACGATCGCGACCGCCTCCGCCCCGCCCGCGATCCCGTGCACGAAGGACTTGTCGATCTTGATCTTGTCGAAGGGAAACTGCCGGAGGTAGCTGAGGGACGAGTAGCCCGTCCCGAAGTCGTCCATCGCGATCCGCACGCCGTGCTCCCGCAGGCGGTTCAGTACGACCAACGTCATCTCTGTATCGTTGAGGAGGGCGGTCTCCGTGATCTCCAGCTCCAGGCGCCCCGGGGACAGCCCCGATTCGGCCAGGGCCTCCATCACCGTCTCGACGAGGCGCGCTTTTCTGAACTGCGCCGGGGAGAGGTTCACGGCGATCTTGATGTCCTCCGGCCAGGCCCGGGCCTGCAGGCAGGCGGCGCGGAGAACCCACTCGCCGATCTCGGTGATCATCCCGGTCTCCTCGGCGATCGGGATGAACTCGTCCGGCCTCACCAGGCCCCGCTGGGGATGACGCCACCGCACCAGCGCCTCGAAGCCGGTGACGCGCTGCCGCCGCGTGCAGAGGAGCGGCTGGTAGTGAAGCTCGAACTCCTGCGCCGTGATCGCGTGCCGCAGGTCCATCTCCAACTGGCGGCGGGCCTGCAGCCGCGCGTCCATCTCCTTCTCGAAGTAGCGGTGGACCCCCCGGCCATCCGTCTTCGCCCGGTACAGCGCCATGTCGGCATTCCTCAGCAGCGCCTCCGCGGCCGAGCCGTCCTGGGGTGCGAGCGCGATGCCGATGCTCAGCCCGATGCCGACATGATGGCCGTCCAGCTCATAGGGCGCGCTGACCGTATCGATCAGGCGCTGGGCGAGCACCGTCGCCTGGTCCGGGTGATCCAGGCGCGTCTGCAGGATCGCGAACTCGTCCCCGCCGAGCCGCGCCACCGTGTCCGTTTCCCGGGCGCAGGCCGCCAGGCGTTCTGCAACCGTGCGGAGAAGGGCGTCGCCCACGCCGTGGCCGAGCGTGTCGTTCACCTCCTTGAAGCGATCGAGGTCGAGGCAGAGAACGGCGAAGCCCGTGCCGCGGCCCAGGTCGCCCAGGGCGGCCTCGAGGCGCTCGCCGAAGGTTGTCCGGTTCGGCAGGCCGGTGAGGGCGTCGTGCCGGGCGAGGTAGACGATCTGCTCGTTGCTGCGGCGCCTCTCCGTGATGTCCTCGTAGGTCCTGACCCAGCCGCCATCCGGGAGCGGCTCGTGGGAGACGCTGATCACGCGCTGCGAGCGCAGCTCCAGCACGTAGCGCGCGGGCTGGCGCCTGGCGCAGATGTCCATCTGTTCCCGGTAGACCCGGACCGCTTCCTGCTGGCCGTGGATGCCCGCCTTCAACGAGACCGCGATCACCTCCCTCAGCGACATGCCAGGCGCGACCAGCCCCGGCGGAAGGCCCAGGAGGTCGCGGTAGCGCTGGTTGACGAGCAGCAACTCGCCGTCCTTCCCGTAGAGGGCGATGCCCTGCGCCATGTTCGTCAGGGCGACATCCAGGCGGTGGGCGAGCTTCGTCCTCTCCCGGCCATCGGCCTCCAGCCGGTCCTGCATGGCGTTGAAGGCCGAGATGACCTGATCGAATTCGGGGCCGGCGCCGGCATCGGGGATGCGGTGATGCGCCCCGTCGCGCTGCGTCTTCTGGATGCCGGAGACGAGGAGGTTCAGCGGCCGGACGATCAGGGAGCGGTTAACGGAGACCACGCCGACGAGGACGGCGAGGCCAGAGGCGAGGGCCGTCGCGAAGCCGGCCAGCAGCCCGCTCAGCGCGTCGTCCCAGGCCCGCTTCGGCGAGACGCCCAGGGTGACGGAGCCGGCGACCTCCGCGCCGTGGGCCTGGTTGCGGTGGATCGCCTGGCGAAGGCGCGCGGCGCTGGAGGTGGCCGTTTCCGCGCCGAAGGAGGCGATCATCAGGCCACGATCGTCCCGCACCACGATGGAGGTGATGTCCGAATCCGCGGCCAGCCCCTCGATGAGGCCCTGCACCGCCTCGTAGCGAAGGCCCCAGAGGGGTTCGGCCAGGGAGGTCGCGAGGGCGGGCAGCAGACGGGTTTGCTTATCGAGGATCCGGCTCCAGGTCGCTTGGTAGATGATGCCGCCGCAGGCGAGCGAGACCGAGGCCGTCGCGACGGCCAGCGCCGGCAGGACGCGGGCCAGGAACCGGCGCTGCAAGCTGCTCGCCGGTCGGGGAAGGCGGGCCCGCATGGCGGCGCGATGGCTCAGGAGGCGTTCGCGGCGCTCAGCAGCGCGGCGAGCGAGAAGTCGTACCTCTCGCGGCCGCCCAGGCCGCGGCAGAAGCGGTGGTAGTCGATGCGGCTCCAGTCGCCCGATCCGAACGCCTCGAGGTAGCTGCCGGCGGAGTCGCGGGAGATCGGGGAGAGCGGGGCGCGCAGCCTCGCGCTTCCATCCTGCTCGAAGCCCTGGCCGTCGAAATGGTCGCGCAGCATCACCATCGCCCAGGCCCCGGAGAGGAAGTGGCCGCCGAGGGTGACGGCCATCCGCCCCTCCGCGACGGCCTCCACGGCCTCGCGCGACCAGTTCACGCCCCCGAACACGGCCTGGCGCCCGACCTGCCACCCGGCCTCGGCGAAGGCGGAGGCGGCGCCGAGCGCCATGGCGTCGCTGGCCGCCCAGACGGCGGAGGGCGGCAGGGCCGAGCGCCGCGCCCAGTCCAGGTGGCGCATGGTGAGCGTCTTCGCCTCGTCGCCGCTCCAGTTCCCGTAGACGAGGCGGCTGAGCACCGCATCGGGCGCGTCCTTCAGCGCCGCCTTCAGCCCCTCCACGCGGTCGAGGGAGGATGAGGTGATCTGGTCCCCCGCGATGGCGAGGAGCCCGATCCCGGATGCCGGCGCGCCGGCCCCCCGCGCGGCGTCGAGCACGGCCCCGGCGAGCACCCGCCCGGCCGCGACATTGTCCGGCGTGATGCTGCCGAGAAGGGTGGGAAGCCGCGTGCGGGGCGCCCCGATCTCCTCCGCATCCGCGCCCGCCAGGTCGGTGACGACCAGCAGCGTCGGGAGGCCGGCCTTCCCGGCGGCCAGCACCACCTCGCGGGCCGACTGCTCCTCGTTCGCGATCACCAGGGCGTCCGGGCGGGTCGCGCGGGCCGCGACGGAGAGGCCGAGGTCGCGCATCCGGTGCCTGCTCCGGTCGGCCTGGAGGACCTCAAGCTCGATCGACAGCGCGCTGGCGGCGGCGGCCATTGTCTGCTCCGCCATGATCCAGAAGGTCTCGCCCTTGCGCCCGGGGTTGATGAAGGTGACGTGCGGGCGGGACGAGGCGCGGGCGCGGTGCCGCAGGAGGGCGGGGGCTCCGAGGGCGAGGGCGGCAAGGGACCGGCGCGAGATCATCCCCGCACCGTCCCATGCAGCCCTTAAGAAGCCGTGTAGGCGTCCCCCTCCCTCTAGCCCGGCGGGCGGCAGGCGAAGCTGGCGGCCTCGTCCGGGCTTCCCTGGCCGTCATGGGTGGCGAGCGCGGGGTAAGGGCAGAGCGGCCGGGTGCGCGTGACGCGACCGCCCTCCACCCGCGCGGCGGGGATGCTGTCGGGCGCGGTGCCGTTCTCCACCCATTCCACCAGCGCGCTCATGCCGTCGAAGCTGTCCGTGCTGTAGCCGCCGCGGCAGTGGAACATGCCGGGGACCATGTAGAAGCGGAAGAAGCCGGGCGTGTCCGGGCGGTTCGCGGCCAGCGCCCTCTCATAGAGGTCGATGCTCATCAGCGGCGTCAGCGCCGCGTCCGCCCAGCCGTGATACATGGTGATCCTGCCGCCGCGCTGCCGGAAGGCGGAGAGGTCGGGGTCGGTCGCGTTCAGCAGTGCGCGGATCGCCGCCTCGTGCCCGAGGCAGGCATCGGAGGGGAACGGTGGCCGCTTTCCCCCGCGCGGGCAATGCGCGCCGCGCCGCGGTGGATTGGCGGGGGGCGCGAAACGTGCTTCGCCTGTCCGGGCCATGCCCCCCCAGACACCCCGGCCCAGCCGCTCCTCCGGCCAGGAGGCCTATGACCTCCTGCTGCAGGCGATCGACAGCGGCGCGCTGCCCGCAGGCACGCGGCTGCGGGAAGCCGAGCTGGCCGAGCGCTTCCGCATCAGCCGCACCCCCGTCCGGGAGGCGCTGAAACGGCTGGAGGCCCAGGGGCTCGTGCTGCACGAGCCGCATCACGGGGCGGCGGTGGCCAGCCTCGATTATGGCCAGGTGGCCGAGCTCTACCACATGCGCGAGGTGCTGGAGGGCACGGCCGCGGGCCTCGCCGCCACCCATGCCACGGCGACGGAGGTGGAGATCCTGCGCGAGATGGTGGAGCGCGACCGCGGCCTGCTGGGCGATCCCCCGGCCCTGGCCGCGAGCAACCGCGCCTTCCACCGGCAGATCCGCCTCTCCGCCCGGAACCGATTCCTCAACGCCACGCTGGATACGATGCGGATCTCCCTTGCCCTGCTGGCGGGCACCACACTCGCCGTGCCGGGGCGAGGGGTGGAATCGGTGGAGGAGCACGCGGCCATCGTGGCGGCGATCGAGGCGCACGACACCGCCGCGGCCGAGGCGGCGGCGCGGCGGCACATCCGCAACGCCTTCAAGGTCCGCATCGGGCTGGAGCACGCGCGGGGCTGAGCGGGCCCGCGAGTGGCCGGGCTTGAAACGCGCGCGGGAAAAATGTATCCGCCGGTATACAAAAGGGGCGAACAGGGCGGCGATGCCGGATTTTTCGCGGGTATGGGACGTGCTGGTGATCGGCGGCGGGAACGCCGCTCTCTGCGCCGCGGTCACCGCCCGCCAGGCCGGCTGCTCCGTGCTGCTGATCGAGCACGCGCCCAAGGCTTTCCGCGGCGGGAACAGCCGCCACACCCGCAACATGCGGACGATGCACGCCGAGCCGACCTCGGTGCTGACGGAAGCCTATCTCGAGGACGAGTACTGGGACGACCTGCTGCGCGTGACCGGTGGCGAGACAGACGAGCATCTCGCCCGCATGACCATCCGCCTCACGCGGGAGGCGCTGCCCTTCATGGAGGCCTGCGGGGTGCGCTTCCAGCCCTCGCTCTCCGGCACGCTGAGCCTGTCGCGCACCAACGCCTTCTTCCTCGGCGGCGGCAAGGCGCTGGTGAACGCCTATTACGCAACGGCCGAGCGGCTGGGGGTCGAGATCCTCTACGACACCGAGGCGGTTGACCTGAAGCTGGACGACGGCTTCGTGCGGGAGGTGGCGATCGACCATCGCGGCTTCCCCGAGACCGTGCGCGCCAAGGTGGTGGTCGCCTCCTCCGGCGGGTTCCAGGCCGATCTCGAATGGCTGGAGAAGGGCTGGGGGCCGGCGGCGCGGAACTTTCTCATCCGCGGCACGCCCTACGCCAAGGGCGTGGTGCTGCGGAACCTGCTGGACCAGGGCGTGGCCTCAGTGGGCGATCCCACGCAGTGCCACGCCGTCGCGATCGACGGGCGGGCGCCGAAGTTCGATGGCGGCATCGTCACCCGGCTGGACTGCGTGCCCTTCTCCGTCGTCGTGAACAAGCATGGCGAGCGCTTCTACGACGAGGGCGAGGATGTCTGGCCCAAGCGCTACGCCATCTGGGGGCGCCTCGTCGCGCAGCAGCCGGATCAGGTGGCCTATGCCATCATCGATTCCAGGAGCGAGAGGCTGTTCATGCCCTCCGTCTTCCCCGCCATCAAGGCGGACACGGTGGGCGAACTGGCGGTGAAGCTCGGCCTCGATCCGGCCGCGGTCGAGGGGACCGTGGCGGCGTTCAACGCTGCCTGCGTGCCGGGCGAGTTCAACTCGACGCGCCTCGACGGCTGCCGCACCGAGGGGCTGGACCCGCCCAAGACGCACTGGGCACGCCCGATCGCCGAGCCGCCCTTCATCGGCTACCCGCTGCGGCCCGGCATCACCTTCACCTATCTCGGCGTGAAGGTCGACGAGCGCGCGCGCGTGCTGATGGAGGACGGCAGGCCCAGCGCCAACCTCTTCGCCTCGGGCGAGATCATGGCCGGCTCCATCCTCGGCAAGGGCTATCTGGCTGGCTTCGGGATGGCGATCGGCACCGTCTTCGGGCGGATCGCGGGAAGGGAGGCCGCACGGAATGCGCGAAACTGAGGCGACCACCGATGCCCGCCGCGCGATGGAGGTGTGCAACGCCTGCCGCTACTGCGAGGGCTACTGCGCCGTCTTCCCCGCCATGACGCTGCGCCGGGAATTCAGCACCGGCGACCTGAGCTACATCGCGAATCTCTGCCACAACTGCCGCGGCTGCTACTACGCCTGCCAGTACGCGCCGCCGCATCCTTTCAACATCAACCTTCCCCAGGTCCTCGCCCAGGTTCGCTCCGAGACCTATGAGGAATACGCTTGGCCCGGCCCGCTGGCGGGGCTGTTCAAGCGGAACGGCACGATCGTCGCGCTCGCCACCGCGGCGGGGATCGCGCTCACCCTCCTGCTCACCATGGCGCTGGTCGATCCGCGCGTGCTCTACCAACCGCAGGTCGGGCCGGGCGCCTTCTACCGCGTGATCCCGTGGTGGCTGATGGTGACGCTGGCGGGCGGGACCTTCCTCTTCTCGATCCTCGCCCTCGTCATGGGCTTCCGCAACTTCTGGCGGGATACCGGCGGGCGGGCGGACGAGCTGACGCGAGGGCGGCCGCTGATGACGGCGCTGCACGACATCCTCACCCTGAAGAACCTCGGCGGCGGGGGAGGGGGCTGCAACGACGTGGACGAGGGCTTCTCCCAGCTCCGCCGCCGCTTCCACCACTTCATGTTCTACGGCTTCCTGCTCTGCTTCGCCTCCACCACCAGCGCGACTTTCTACGACCACTTCCTCGGCCATGTGGCGCCCTATCCCTTCTGGAGCCTGCCCGTTCAGCTCGGCACCTGGGGCGGCGTCGGCATGGTGATCGGCACGGCGGGGCTGATCTGGACAAAGATCGTCTCGGACCCCGCGCCGGCGGCGCGAAACCTGCTGGGCGCGGACTACGCCCTTCTCGTGCTGCTGTTCCTCTCGGCCTCGACCGGGCTGCTGCTGCTCGGGCTGCGCGCGACGGGGGCGATGGGCGTGCTGCTGGCCATCCATCTCGGCGTGATCCTCGCCCTCTTCGTCGTCGTGCCCTACAGCAAGATGGTGCACGGCGTGTACCGCTCCGCCGCCCTGCTCCGGCACGCGCTGGAGCGGCACCCGACCCCGCCGCCAGGCGACAAGCCCTCCGACCGCGCGCTGGGATCGGCGGCCTGATCCAGGGATCCGCTGGCCCAGTGGCCCCGGGCGGGAGGACCATGCGGGACGGCGCCTGAAGCCGTTCGTACCGGACGCTCCGGCCAGGGCATCTCCGTGAACGGGGCGGTGCGGCGCGCCCCGTCCCCGGAAGGTCAGTTGCTGGTGACGCCGGCCTGCTTCACGATCGGCCCCCACCGGTCGAACTCCGCGCGCACGAAGGCGTCCGTCGCGTCCGGGCCGGCCCAGATGTTCTCCGATCCCATCTCCTTCAGTCGCTCGCGCATCGTCGGGTGGTCGAGAAGCGCCTTCACCTCCTCCGCGAGCCGGTCGATCACCGGGCGCGGCGTGCTGCGCGGCGCGAAGAGCCCGGTCCAAGACTGCACCTCGTAGTCCGCGACGCCCTGTTCCCGGATGGTGAGGATGTCCGGGCGGCTGGAGAGGCGCGCCTTGCCGCCGATGCCGAGCAGCCGCACCTGCCCGGCCTCGGCTGCGGGAAGCACGGTGGGAAGGTTCAGGAAGGCGACCGGCACCGTGCCGGCGATGAGGTCCGACAGGGCGGGCCCGCCGCCGCGATAGGGCACGTGGTTCAGCTCCACTCCCGCGCGCAGCCGCAGCAGTTCCCCGGCCAGATGATTGCTGCTGCCGACGCCGGTTGAGGCGAAGCTCAGCCCGCCCGGCGTGGCACGCAGCTTCGCCAGGAAGCCCTGCACGTCGGTCACTCCGAGCGAGGGATGCACGGCCAGGGCGTTCGGCACGTCCACCATCATCGCCACCGCCGACAGCGCCTCGCGGGGATCGTAGCCCTGGTCGGGCACGACGAGGTGGTTGAAGACGTGGTTGGAGGCGGAGGAGACGAGCAGCATGTGCCCGTCGGGCCTCGCGCGCGCCACCTGGGCCATGCCGACCGCGCCGCCCGCGCCCGCGCGGTTCTCCACCACGAAGGACCTGCCGAAGGCGGCCTGCAGGCCCGGCGCCAGCAGCCGGGCGACCACGTCGTTCGAGCCGCCGGGCGCGTAGGGCACGATCATCGTCACCGTGCGCGAGGGCCATGCCTCCTGCGCCCGCGCCGCGCGCCCGGCCAGGCTGCCGAGCGCGAGGCTCATCGCGGCGGTGCCGATCCTTCGCCGTTCCATCATGGTGCTCTCTCCCCTTCCTTCCCGTCAGGCCGGCGCAGGGCCGGCCAGTGCCTCCATCGCGGCCAGGTCCTCCGCGGCCACCGAGACGCCGTCGCGGCGCTGGCGCGCCATCTCCTCGAATTCCGCGTCGCCGGGCAGGCGCACGGGGCGGGCGGGATCGGCGGCCGGGGTGGAGCGGATGATGTGCCTGAAATCCTCCATCCGCGCGGCCAGCGCGCCGGGCTCGGCCAGGCGCTTCGTGTCGATCAGGATGAAGAAGTGGCCGAGATCCTGCCGCGCCTCCGGCTCCTTGTCCCAGGCCCTGACATGGGTGAGGTAGGCGGCGCCCGAGAGCAGGCCCGAGAGAAGGTCCACCATCAGCGCGAGGCCGTAGCCCTTGTGCCCGCCGAAGGGCAGCAGGAAGCCGGCCAGCGCCGCCGCGGGATCGGTGGTCGGCCTGCCATCGGCGTCGGCGGCCCAGCCCTCGGGCAGGGCGGTGCCGTCCTTCAGCGCGCGGCGGATCTTCGCGCGGGCGGCGACGCTCATCGCGAGGTCGAGGATGACCGGCTGGCCGCCCAGCACAGGCACGCCGATGCCGAGGGGATTGTTGCCCAGCCGCGTGTCGCGCCCGCCCCAGGGGGCGATGGTGGTGGTGGCGTTGGTGCCGATGATGGAGGCGAAGCCCCTCTCCGCCGCGATCAGGGAATAGGGCATGATCGGCCCGAAGTGGTTCGAGGCGCGGGCGAAGGCGGCGCCGATGCCGACCTCGCGCGCCGATTCCATCGCCGCCTCCAGTGTCCTGACGCCGACGAGCGGGCCGATGCCGTTGGCGCCGTCCACCATCGAGAGACCCGGCGCCACGCGCGTGGCCCGCACCGCCGCCCGCGGGTCGATGCCGCCGACGCGGACGCGGCCGAGATACTGGGCCACGCGGCTGACGCCGTGGGTGCGGAGGCCGAACAGGTCGGCCAGCACGAGCACGCGGGCCACGGGCCGCGCGTCCTCCGCGCTCATGCCGCCCGCGACGAGCGCCCGGGTGGCGAGAAGGAGGAGGGCGTCCTCCGCGATCACGGCGTCGGTCATAGGGGTCTCGATCGGTTCTGTCGGGCGCGCGGAGGGGATGTCACGGGCGGGCGCTCAGTCCACGGTGATCCGTGCGTCGCGCACCACCTCGGCCCATTTGCGGCGCTCGGCGGCGGCGAAGTCCCGGAACTCGTCCGGGCTGTTGCCGGAAGGCTCGGCACCCTCGGCGAGGATGCGCTCGCGCAGCTCGGGCGCGCGGATCGCGGCGGCGACCGCCTGCTGCAGGCGGTCGATGATCGGGCGCGGCGTGCCGGCGGGCGCCATGATCCCGTACCAGGCGCTCATCTCGTAGCCCGGCACGCCGGCCTCGGCGACGGTCGGGACATCGGGCAGCCCCGCCACGCGCGCGGCGGAGGTGACGGCAAGCGCCCGCACCAGCCCGTCCCGCACGAGGCCGATCGAGGAGGGGATGGTCGCCGGCATCATCTGGAGCGTGCCCGCGACGAGGTCGTTCAGCGCCGGCCCCGCGCCGCGATAGGGCACGTGCTGGATCTCGATTCCTGCCTTGAGCGCGAGATAGGCCCCGGCCAGGTGGTTGGCCGATCCGTTCCCGGCGGAACCGTAGTTCAGCCCGCCCGGCCGGCTCCTGGCCAGCGCGAGGAGCACGCCGAGATCGGCTGCGGGCAGGCGCGGGTTGACGAGCACCAGCAGCGGCGCCGCGGCCAGCAGC
This sequence comes from Muricoccus pecuniae, assembly GCF_014199205.1. GTDB lineage: Bacteria > Pseudomonadota > Alphaproteobacteria > Acetobacterales > Acetobacteraceae > Roseomonas > Roseomonas pecuniae. Next base: position 172,395 of record NZ_JACIJD010000011.1, read on the forward strand.
GTCACCGCCGTCAGCGCCTGGGCGGGATCGGGGCGGAGATTGCGGAAGAGGCTGGGGTTCACGGCGATCGGCCCGATATTGCCGACCAGCAGCGTGTAGCCATCCGGCGCGGCCTCGGCCGCGATGCCGGTGGCGAGGTTGCCGGCACCGCCGGGGCGGTTGTCCACCAGGATGGTGGTGCCGAGCAGCGCTCCCGCACGGTCCGCCACCGCGCGGGCGATGACATCCGTGCCGCCACCCGGCGCGTAGGGCACGATCAGCCGGATGGGGCGGCTCGGCCAGCCCTCCGGCACGCTCTGCGCGCGGGGTGCGCGGGAGGGAATAGCTGTTGCAGCCAGGGCCAGTCCGGCCCGGCAGAGATGGCGGCGCTGCATTCCTTTTCTCTCCCGCTTGCGGGCTTCTCCTGGGTCAGGCGGTGCCCGCCATCGCCCGCACGCGCTGCGCGATCCCGGCGCCGGTTGCCGCCGTGCCGAAATGGCCGCCCACATCGGGGGTGGATTCCCCTGCCGCGACCGCCTCCTCCACCGCCGCCTCGATGGCGCGGCTCGCGGCGGCGAAGGTCGCGCTGCCCAGGCGGTCGGCATGCCAGTCGAGCAGCTGGGCCGTGGAGAGGATGAGGGAGAAGGGATTGGCCCTGTCCTGCCCAGCAATGTCGGGCGCCGAGCCGTGTGCGGCCTGTGCCATGGCGTAGCGCGTCCCCGCATTGACGGAACCGCCGAGGCCGAGGCTGCCCGACAGCTCTGCCGTGAGATCGGAGAGGATGTCGCCGAACATGTTGGTCGTGACGATCACGTCGAAGCGGGCGGGCGCGCGCACGACATGGGCGCACATCGCGTCGATGATGAAGTCGTCCACCACCACTTCCGGGAACTCGGCCGCGACCTTGCGGCACTCCTCGATGAAGATGCCGTCTCCGATCTTCAGGACATTGGCCTTGTGCACGATGCTGACATGCCGCTTCCGCGCCGCGGCCAGCCGGAAGGCCGCGCGGGCAATGCGCTCGCAGCAGGCGCGTGTGATGCGGCGCATGGAAATGCAGACATCGGGCGTGACCAGGATCTCGCTGCCGCCGGACTCCATGTTGCGGTCCGCGTAGAAGCCCTCGGTGTTCTCGCGCACCACGACGAGGTCGAAGTCCTGCGCCGCGTGGTGGGGAACGCCGGGATAGGTGCGGGCCGGGCGCACATTGGCGAAGAGGTCGAGGTTCTTCCGGAAGAACATGGACGGGTTGACCCCGCCCTTGCTCTCGTCGGTGTAGTCGAAGGTGGACATGGGGCCGAGCACCAGCCCGTCGGCCGCCCGCACCTTCTCCAGCAACTCCCCCCGCACGGTGGTGCCGTGGCGCTCCAGGCTCGCATAGCCGGCGATGTCGTGCTCCAGCCGCAGCCCGAGATCGAAGCGGTCGGAGGCCGCCTCCAGCACGGCCACCGCTGCCGCCGTGATCTCCGGCCCGATCCCGTCGCCCGGCAGGACGATGAGATGCATGGAATTGCTGGACGCCACGATCCGTCCCCCCTTTGCTTTGTATACAACGGTATCCCGAAGGCCGGCTCATGTCGAGATCGGGCCTTGCGCCACGGGTGAGCAGATCTCGGCTGGCGAGGCGCAAGCAGGGACAGCTCTACGGAGGCGAGGGGCGTGTCCCCCCTGTGCCCTTTCCTGCGATGGGGAGTTGATGGAGAGCTATTAGGAGTTCCTTCAGTACCCGACACGTAATCGTGAGCGATCTGATAGGCTCGGCAAAGGTCTGCTCCCTTGGAACTCCTGCCCTGTTCGATCCAGTCCCGCCCCTCGATGTCGGACCGATAGGCGGCCATGCCCAAGCTCGTTCCCGGCCTCGCGCCTTCCGTCGCTGCTCGGCCCGCATCCTCCCAGGCGCCTCGTGCCCGCGGGGCCTCGTACAAGGTCGGGCGGGTTCCTTTCCTGGCAGCATTGCTGCTCAGCCTCGCCGTCGTCCTGGCGAGTGCGCTCGTTTCCTGGAAAACTTATGAGAGGGCGATCGCGGATGCAGGGCGAGAGCTGAGGACGATGTCGGTGGTCCTCGCCGACCACACCGACCGTGCGTTCCAGACCGTTGATTTCGCGCTCGCCGCAGTGCTGGAGCGCGCACGCGCGGAAGGCGCCCTGGAGGCGCCGGAACTCTTCGCGGGCTGGGCCAGCAGGCTCTCCGTGCACGAGTCCCTGCGTGAGCGGTCCGACGCCATGCCGCAATCGGACGCGCTCCTGCTCATCGGGGCGGACGGGAAGCTCCTCTCGTTTTCCCGTAGCTGGCCTGCCCCGCCCAATGACCTGGCGGATCGCGAGTACTTCCGGCTGGTGCGGGATGGGGGGCGCGAGCATGCGATCGGGCCGCCCGTGCACAACCGCGGCACGGGAACCTGGAGCATCCACCTCGCGAAGCGGATCTCCGGACCGGATGGAGAGTTCTTCGGGGCCGCCGTCGGGGTCATTCAGCTCGCCTATTTCGAGCACTTCTACAAGGAGCTGGCCCTCGGTCCGCAAACCAGCATCACCCTTTTCCGGACCGATGGAACGCTGATCGCCCGGCATCCCAACGCTGGAGGCAGTGTCGGCCGCGACTTCGGACGCTCCCCGCAGTTCCGGGCGGCCGTGGCGGCACCCAGCGGCACGGCCGTTCGTGTCGAGAGCGCGGTCGACGGGCGTGAACGCCTGGTCTCGGCGCGGGCCCTCGCGGCGCATCCGTTGCGGGTCCATGTCGGGACAACCGTGGATGCGGCGCTCGCGGACTGGCGGGAGCAGGGAATCAACCTGCTGGTCGGCTGCGGGCTTCTGCTCCTGCTCATCGGTACTACTCTCGCGGCTGCCGCTCGCAAGGGGCATGCGGAAGAGATCGCGCTCGCTGAACGCATGCGGCGGGAGAGCGAGTTGGCGGCCCAGGACGCGAAGTTCAGGGTGGCGGTGCAGGGAATGTCCCAAGGTCTCTGGAAATTCAGTGCCGAGGGGCGCCTCGAGCTGGCGAACCACAATTGCGTCCGGATCATCGGCTATCCCCGGGGGGCGATCCGTATCGGGGCTACCTTCGATGAGTTGCGGCAGGCTGCAGGCAGTGCCCAGCCGCTGTTGGACCACCTCGCCTCGTTCGTGAAGACAGGCCAGGCCGGGTCCTTCGTGCAGGATCTCGAGAATGGCTGCGCGGCCTCTGTCGTCTATCAGCCGTCGCCCGACGGAAGCTGGGTCGTGACCTTCGAGGACGTGACGGAACGGCGTGCCGCGGAAGCGCGGGTCGAGCACATGGCGCGTCATGACGCGCTGACGGGCCTGCCGAACCGGGTGACCCTGCACGAACGGCTCGCTCAGGCCGTGGCCAACGCGGGGCCGCGCGGGGTGCGGACCGCTGTGCTGTACATGGACCTGGACCGCTTCAAGGAGGTGAACGACACGCTCGGTCATCCCGTGGGCGATGCCTTGCTCAAGGCGGCCTCGGCACGCATCCTGTCCAACGTGCGCATCCCACGAGGCGACCTGGTAGCGAGGCTCGGCGGCGACGAGTTTGCTGTCCTCGTCGCTCCGGACGAGGATGACGGCAGGGACACGGCCACCGAAGCGGCTGCGCTCGCCCGCCGACTGATCAGTATCCTCTCAGAACCCTTCGAGATCGACGGGCATCAGGTGGTCGTCGGTAGCTCCATCGGGGTTGCCGTTCTGCCGGAGGATGGCACGACGCCGGACGAGCTGCTGAAGAATGCCGACCTTGCCCTCTATCGCGCAAAGCAGGACGGGCGGGGAAGGGTGCGGTTCTTCAAGCGCGAAATGGGGCGGCAGGCACAGGAGCGCCGGCAGCTGGAGCTGGACCTGCGCCGTGCCGTGCTGTTCGCGCCCCAGGAGTTCGAGGTTCACTACCAGCCGGTGATCGACGTGGCCACTCGCAGCCCGACGGGGCTCGAAGCCTTGCTGCGCTGGCACCACCCCGAGCGCGGGCTCGTCTCCCCCGCTGACTTCATCCCCGTGGCAGAGGAAATAGGGCTGATCGTCGGGCTCGGAGAATTGGTGCTGCGCCGGGCCTGCGCCGACGCGACCCGGTGGTCGCCGACCTTGCGCGTTGCCGTCAATCTTTCTCCCGCCCAGTTCCGCGATCCACGGCTGGTTGAAACCGTGGCCGAGGCGCTTTCCGACAGCGGGCTGCCGCCGGGCAGGCTGGAACTCGAGATCACGGAAGGCGTGCTGCTGCGCCGGACCGAGGCGACGATGACGACCCTGCACCGCCTCAAGAGCCTTGGCGTCCGGATCGCGCTGGATGACTTCGGTACGGGATATTCATCCCTCAGCTATCTCCGCAGCTTTCCCTTCGACAAGGTCAAGATCGACCGTGCGTTTGTGCGCGACATCGAGACCTCGAGCGACGATGCTGCGATCGTGCGCGCGGTGACCGGCCTCTGCGAGCGGCTCGGCATGACGAGTACGGCAGAGGGAGTGGAAACCGAGGAGCAGTTCCGCTTGGTCGAGGCGGAGCGGTGCACGGAGGCCCAAGGCTATCTGTTCAGCCGCCCTGTTCCTGCTTCGGAAGTACCGGAGGTCCTGGCCCTTGTGACGGCCAGCGCCAGTCCCAGCCGGATAGACCGCTGCGCCTGATCGGCACCGCGGGTGAGATCTTGAGTGCTGCACGGAGTCTCTGGGCAGGCCGGCAGGGCTTAGGAAGCCTCAACGCGGCAAACGTCGGGTTGCCGAGCGGCAGAAGGTAGGCCGCGTTGAGGGGTGATGATAGGCGAAAGGTAATCAGAACTGGAAGTATACGAATTCCTTCACGTCGGCCATCAACGCGAGCGCCAATAAGAAGGCGGCAGCAGTAATGGCAGCGCTTGCAATCCGCGGGTGGAATTGCAGCGGGTGCCAACGCTGAGCCCCGTTCAGCTCAGCATGCTCGCCGTCTATGATCCGTTGAGAATTCGGGGCGGCGAAAATCATGAGTAGTGCCGCGGCGAGAAGGACGAGCGCAACTGTTGTCGTCAGCAGCACCGTTCCACCCGTGCGCGCCACTACGCCCGACGGGCCGTCCTGCAGGAAGGCCGCGAGAAGGAGAGCGTTGTCAGTCCGCAGGAAGCCGTTCGAACCAACCATGCCGCTCAATACGTCAAGCGCGATGCCGGGGGTGGGCGAGGCGAAGAAAACCCATGCGAGAAGAACAGCAAGCAGAGTTGCGGCACGAGAGGGAAAGGCGCCGAGTGATAGATGACGCCCGTTCTCGCGGGCGCGGATCGTGGCCTCGCTCCAGGCATGGTTTACGAGAAGGTAGATGCCGTGCAGCCCGCCCCAGATGATGAAGTTCCAGCCCGCGCCATGCCATAGGCCACCGAGAAGCATGGTTGCCATCAGGTTCAGGTTGCGGCGGCCAGGCCCTTGGCGGCTGCCGCCGAGTGGGATGTAGAGATAGTCGCGCAGGAAGCGTGACAAGGTCATGTGCCAGCGCCGCCAGAAATCGATGATCGAGGTGGCTTGGTAGGGCGAGTTGAAGTTGTAGGGAAAGCGGATGCCGAACATCCGCGCCAGCCCGATTGCCATGTCGGAGTAGGCCGAGAAATCGTAGTAGAGGCCGACAGCGAAGGCGATGGCGCCGGTCCAGGCTTCGATGAAGCCGGGTGAGGCTCCGCCGGCGAAAATGGGCGTGGCCAGGGCACCGACGGGATCAGCGACCACCAGCTTCTTGACCAGTCCCATGCTGAGGAAGGCGAGGCCCGCTGCCATGTCGTCCGCGCGGATGCGGAATTTCCCGCGTTCGTGGAACTGCGGGATCAGTTCGTGGTGATGGACGATCGGCCCGGCAACGAGGTGGGGGAAGAAGGTGACGAACAAGGCGTAGTCGATGAAGCTGTACTCTGCCCCGAGCCCCTTTCGCATGTCCACGAGATAGGCAATCTGCAGAAAGGTGTAGAAGGAGATGGCCAAGGGCAGGACCACGAGGCTGACCGCCAAGTCGAGCCCCGTCAGGGCCGCAAGATTGGCGGCCGCGAAGCTTGCGTACTTGTGCCAGCCGAGCAGCATGAGATTCGCGGTGATACCGAAGGCGAGCAGCGCCCTCGCGCGCTTGGGCGCTACGATGCGCGCATGTCCGATCGCCTGGCCAACCGTGTAGTTCGTAAGCAGCGAGACCATCAGCAATCCGAGATAGGCGAGGCTCCACCAGCCGTAGAAGACGAGCGAGGCGACCAAAAGCCACAGCCGAGCGGGCCCTGTGGGGGTCATCCGCCGCAACAGGGCGAAGCCGGCCAGGGTGATCGGTAGGAAGGCGAGGAGGAAGATGTGAGAGTTGAACAGCATCGTCTCAGTCCCGCGACTGCCGGGCGTGCCGCGCGATGGCGTCCGCGATGAACTCGGTGAAGGGCGTGTGGTGGGGATAGAGAAGGTGCACGGGATCGGCGAAGCGGGTATCGTCCCAGCGCAAGGCGGTGCCGTCGGCGATAATCGTCCCGGGCCGTAGGAGGGCGGCACGGATCTCGTCCATCCAGGTCGTAATGAGGGATCCGTCAGGGTCGAACTGTGCGGCCCATTCCGGCATGATCGGCAGAGGCGCCACAACCAGTCGAGCGCCACGCGAGGTGACCGTCTCCTCCAACTCCGTCAGAGCGTCATAGCACCGCGCGTCGAAAGCAGGGGCCGGGCGCCAGAAATGCGGGTTGCGAAGGATGCTGGACCCCAGGGGATCTTGTGGATCGTCCGGTGGGCTTGACTGACCTTAAACCTGGAAACTGGTCCGGGCTTTCTGAGAGTTTTCCGGCAGGGATGTTGACCTGAAGGAGGACGGTCCGGTGAGGAAGAGCCACTA
>NZ_JACIJD010000012.1 GCF_014199205.1 Muricoccus pecuniae
GCGGCAGCAGCGGTTCCACCACCGCCCAAAGGTCATCAGCGACGAGGAGTGCCATCTCTCCCCAACGCCTCAACCCAAGTTTTGTCCCGAGCTTTAAACAGCTAGGGATACACTGCCAGGACGGGCCAAGCGCACCCATACCAGAACTTTTCGCGTCCTTGTGCATTGCAGAGGGTATCGGGCCGGGCGCGAAGGCTTTCTCGGATTGGCCTCGACGACCGCGCCTCGGGTCCGTTACTGGCTATAAGGGAGAAACGCGCCGTGACTTCCGCGTCCGAACACCGCCTTTTTGAGGCGCTTGCCACAATAACTCGTGCCTTCGCCGATGGAGGCGTACCCAGCCTCGACGGTGACGCAGGCGGAAGAGACTCCCCCGATCCGTCGCCCGCCATCACGGCGCTCAGCCCGGAGACACGCGAAGTGCTGGGCGAAGCGGCGCTGGCGGTGGCCTTCGGCGCCTTCGCATCACGCGGCGGGGATGGTGGACCGATCCACACTTTGACGGCGGCCATGGGCCTCATGGCGATCCTCGCGGATGAGGAACCTGATCCTCCCGCCGAAATCCAGCGGATCGTTGCCGATGATCAGAGGGTCGAAGCCGAGATCGACAGCGCCGGTGAGGCGATCGATCGGGAATTTGGGCGCGATGCCAGCGGTGAGGCGGTAATCGCGGCGCTGGAGGCGAGGCTTCTTGGCACGGCGCTGACGCTCGCAGGCTGCACACTGCCCGAAGGCTCTGACGGGCAAGGCGCCGTGCGCCTCCGCGCCGCTCGTTGCCTCACCAGCCTTGCGACGGGCCTTCTGCTCATGAACATCGCCGGCGCTGCGCCCGACAGCGTCAGCACGTCACAGCTTGCGGCGGATGAAGCTCGGCGCTGAACTGTTTCAGGCCCTGGGGCCGGATGCAGCCATCGACAGGCTCAGCACCTCCTTACGTCGCGCCCCGGAGACGGAGGGGGTTCTGATCTAAGCCCTGTTAGCGCCTGAACTGACCGCCGGAGGTCGGCATTCTGCGATCTTTCGGAGGGAAGGATGGCGCTGACGGATGAGCAAAGGGCGATGCTGGAGCCACTGGTCGAGGCCTGCCGCCCGCACGCCAAGGTGCCGCCGCAGCACCTGCGCCGGACAGTGGGGGCCATTTTCTGGAGGCACGACAACGGTGCGAAATGGCGAGCCCTCCCTGCGGAGGAGGGCCCGTGGTGGATGGCGGCTCAGACCTTTATCCGCTGGTCGCGGCTGGGTGTCTGAGAACGCCTGCTCATCTCGTGGCGGCTTTGGCACCAAGGCCTGCGTGATCGCGGACGCTGCCGGGCGCGCCGTCGCCTTCTCACTGGCGCCAGGTCGAGCGCATGAGCCGCCCCACGCCGTTCCCCTCCTCGCAGCCCTCCCCAGCGTGCCGCTTTGGGTCGTGGGTGACCGCGGCTACTCCAGTCATACTTTCCGCGAGCACGTCTGGAGCCTCGGCGCGCGGCCTGCCATCCCGCCCAAGAGAAACGAGGCCCCTGTCGCCTGATCGCAAGCGATGTTCTGAAGCCCTTGGTGGGCAGGTGGCTACGTGTCAGTGCCAGGGCATGAGTTCGTCGATGCGGCTCTGAGGCCAGCCCTCGACGAGGTGGGTGAGGAGATCGGCGAGGTAGGTCTGGGGATCGACGCCGTTGAGCTTGCGGGTCTCGATGAGGGAGGCGACGGTGGCCCCGTGCTCCCCGCCCTCGTCGGATCTCGCGAACAGCGCGTTCTTGCGGCTCAGCGCGATGGGGCGGATGGCGCGCTCGACGGCGTTGGTGTCGAGGTCGATGCGGCCGTCCCAGAGGAACCTGGGCAGGCCCCCGCGGCCCTCCAGCGCGTAGCGGATCGCCTCTGCCAAGTCGCCCCGCCCGGGCACGCGGGCGAGATGCTCCTCAAGCCAGGCGAACAGATCCTCAACGAGGAACTGGCTCTGCGCGTCGCCTCCGGCACGTCGGACATCCAGCGGCTGCCCGCTCAGTTCCGCCTCGACGGCGTAGAGGGCGGCGATGCGGCGGCGGTTCGTCCGCTAAGCGGCTTCACCGCCGCCGATGGGTGACGCACCGCTCCGGGCCAAATCCCAGGACCGGCGCCGCGCATGGGCCCAGCAGGTCGCGATCACCACGGCGCCCGGAGATTCCCCGGGAGTGGCTCCTGGCTCGGCGAGGCGCGGAGAGGCCGCGTAGCCGTCGCACTGGAGGATGCCGCGGCAGCGCCCCAGCAGGGCCCGGACGTGCTCGCCGCCCCGGGCCCGGCGCGTAGGTGTAGGCGACCGCAGGTAGGTCCAGCCCGCCCCAGGGCCGGTCGTCGCGGGCGATGGCCCAGAAATACCCCTGCTTGGTGCGGCCCGCGGCCGGGGTCGAGAGCCGGCACAACCGTCTCATCCGCGAACAGTCGCGCCGAACGCGCTCATTTCAATGCCGGAAAGCCGTGCAGCAGGCTGGGACGTTTCGGGGGCGCCCATGGCCCGGATGTCACTATCCTGAATGCAGCGCTGGAACACATCTTCTCGAAGCACAGCGCGGATCCGCGGCGGATCGCCCTGGCCGGCTTCCCCGACGAGGCGTCCTACGCACTTTCGCTCGCGATAGGAAACGGCGATCTCTTCACCCACGCCATGCCGTTCTCGCCCGGCTTCGCGGTGCCGCCCTAACCGGTTGGGCGGCCGCCCATCCTCGTCTCGCATGGCATTGCGGGGGACGTGTTGCCCATCAACGTCTGCAGCGACGCCTTGTACTCCGGCTACAGCGCATGGGCACGATGTGCGCTATCGCGAGTTTCCGGGCGGCCACTACATGCCGCCCAAGCTGGCCGATGAGGCGGTCGCGATGGTCGCGCGGTGGTAAGCGGCTGGAACCTGCCGCTGAGGGGCGACAGGCCGTAGGGGTGTTGCCTGAGTGGGTAGCATACTCCTGCTTCGAAGACGCGTCACACGAGAACCGATCATCATTGCGATCACTCCCGCCACTGTTTTCGAGCGTAAATAGTAACACAAGAAACATTCATCTATATTGTTCGGATCCATACATATCATAGTTAAATATCTGAGCTTCATTCACATATTCATTGTTCTGGAACCCAGGTGTTCTATTTTCACTTACCGGCAAGAACATGGGTTGCTGAGTGTGCCAGGGCTTCCACCCCACATTCAGTCTGTCCTTGCACAGTCGTCCGTTCCGGGTAGGAAAATGCTTCATATTCACTTCGGTGCCGGTAGGCTCGGCCTAGGCCTGATCGTGCCGTTCTTCCGGACATCCTGTTCGGAGACCTTCATCCTCAACCGCGCGGTCTCTTCCGCGAATCCGACTGGCAGCACTGCGCTGGAGCCTCGCCGGCGCAACGATCTCCTCGCCGGCAACCCCGATCGCATGTACATCGTGCAGCACCGGGTCGAGGAAAGCGTTCAACGTCACGCCGTTCGATACGACGGCTTCTACGAGTACGCCGAAGACGACATCGAGGGTGTCATTCGCTCGGTCCTCACCAGGTCCCGCCAGCACCTGAAGGGCATTCTTGTGACAGCATCTGTCATTGTCGCTGCCAACTATCGACCCGTGCTGCGCGCCTTGCGGGTCATGGCCGAGATGCGAAGCCTCGGAGCCACTGGCGCGATCTTCCTGGTGGCCTGCGAGAACACCCTCAGCGCGCCCGAGATTTTCCTGGATCCCGAACTCCAGGATACTATCTCTGACGAAATGCGCCGGCACGTCACCTGTGTGCACGGGCTTGTGGATCGTGTCTGCATGGGCCTGGAGGAGGGCCGCGAAGGGTCACACTCCACGGTGGTGGTTTCCACCGAGGAGTACGGATCCTTGAAGCTTGAGCTCAGGCCGGAGACAGAGGGACTTGCCCAGGAGCTCAAAGGAAGCCACGTCGAGTTCACCCGCTACGTCGCGGTCGAGAAGCAGCTCAAGAGCTGGCTCCTCAACGGAAGTCACTGGCTGCTGGCTCTCGAGGCCTTCGAGGAGAGCCATGGAGACAGGGAGCTCAGGCTCAACCAGTTCCTGAAGGAGAAGCCGGAGCGCCTGCAATTCGCGAAAGCGGTGCTGGCGGAGATGAGCGAGGGCATCGCCGTGATCCTGCGCCGCGAGCCCGAATACGCTCACTTCGTGCGTGACGTTGATCCGGAGGAGTACCTGCGCGGATCGGCTGAGGCGATCCTCAAGCGCTTCCTGAGCAGTGACGACCCGATGAGCCGCATCCTCGCGCGCTTCCAGGCTCCGACCCCAGAGATGCCAACCTCCATCCAGGCCTTCACCAAGCGCTTCGCCGACCGGGTGGAAGATCCGATCACCGCCTACTCCGAGTACAAGGGTGCACCGCCTCAGGCCGCCATGCGCTCCGTCAACAGCTTGGTTCGCCTCATCGCATCCGGGACCTATATCAATGCCGCATGATCCCGAGGCTGCCGGGATGGTTCTCCACCGTCCCGCCATGCGCGATGGACAGGTTCTTTCCCAGAATTGGCCAGGCCTCATCATCTTCGACTGTGACGGTGTGCTGATCGACAGCGAGATCGTCGTGTGCCGCCTCACGGCCGAGGAGTTCACGCGGCTAGGCTACCGGGTTAGCACTGAAGAGGTCATCGCGCGCTTCGCCGGCCGGCCGGAACGCGAGATGATCGCCGATGTCGAGGCGGATTGGGGCCGTCCCGTCCCAGAAGCGTTCTTCACGCGCATCAGGGCACGGGTGGAGCAGGCTTACGCCACCGAGCTCGAGATCATGCCCGGCATCGCCGACCTACTCGATAGCCTCCGCGCCGCTGTCTGCGTCGCCTCCAGCGCATATCCAGCAAAGCTCAAGCTTGGGCTGGATACCGTTGGTCTTTATAAGCGCTTCGCGCCGAATGTCGTGAGCGCATCCCTCGTCGCGCAGGGCAAGCCCGCCCCGGACGTCTTCATCTACGCCGCTGGCTGGATGCGGGCACCGACGGCGGACTGCCTGGTGATCGAGGACAGTGTTCCAGGGGTGCGCGCAGCCCTTGCAGCAGGCATGCGCGTCTTCGGCTTCACGGGGGGTCGGCACTGCGCCCCCGGCCATCGGGAACGCTTGTTGGAAGCGGGGGCAGAGCAGGTCATCGAAAGCTTCAGCGACCTCCGGCACCTGATCCCTGCGGCCTTCTGAACTGGCGACGCGTAGCCCATCGCCGTTCAGGGCTGGTTGCCGCCATGCCCCTGCCTCACAGTTCGGGCCTTGCCAAGGCGCAAATGGCATTCAGCCCTCGGGAGGCGCCTTGGTCTGCCCTGGCCAGGGCGCCTTCCCGAGCCGGCCTATCGCCAGCGCCCAACTGGGAGCAGATGTCAGGCCGCAGGCCTCTTGGCCAGAGCGAGGCCGATACCGAGCGCGACCATCGCGGCTCCCGAAGCCTCCCGGAGACGCCGGATCAGCGCCGGCCTCGCTGCCGCGCCGTCCCGGATACCGCCCGCGGCAAAGGCGACCACGATATCGGCCAGGGTGTTCAGCGCGACCGACACGAAGCCGAGCACGACGAACTGCAGCGCCACATGGCCCACGGTGGGATCGACGAACTGCGGAACGAAGGCCAGGAAGAAGGCTGCCGTCTTCGGGTTCAGCGCCTCGACCAGCACGCCCTCCCGAAAGGCCCGCCTCGGGCCGACGGACGGCGATGCTGAACCGCCTTCAAGGACGGTCAGCGCGTCCCGGCCGGCGGAGCGGAAGGTGCGCCAGCCGATCCAGACGAGGTAGGCGGAACCGATCAGCTTGAGCGCGGTGAAGAGTTCGGCGCTCGCGAGCACGATGGCGGAGACGCCCAGGCTGCCCGCGAGGACATGGGCCATGCCGCCCAGGCCCGTACCGAAGCTGGAGGCGACCCCTTCCGAACGGCCACCGGCGAGCGTCCGCGCGGCGACGTAGAAAATGCCTGGGCCAGGCGTCACGGCGAGCAGCAGGGCCGCGGCGACGTAAAGGGCGAACTGGGGCAGGTCTGGCATGTCGGCGAACTCCTGGTGGTCTTGCCCGGCCGGAAGGATAAAGGTGCGCAGGGCTATGTCGCTGCCGGCGTTGCTGGCCTGCCTCAGCCCGGGATCAGGGCTGCCGCGGCGCGGTCCGAAACCCGTTCGCTAGTGGCGAGCCCGGCGGCCACCCCTGCCCTGTCCTCTGCGCTTCGGTTCTGGCTCATCTTCCGCTTGCCCTCGATCCGAGAGATCGGCATCCGCAGCCCCAGGATTCCTCGGAGCTGCGCGCGGATGAAGGCGGCCGGCGCATCCGTCACGGCCCAGGGCTCCGGCCGGACTTCCTCATGCAGCCTCGTCAGGCGGGTGACGACGTCCAGCAGGCGGTCGGCATCGTCGAAGAACTCGGCGGGGCCGTAGGCATGGACGGCGACATAGTTCCAGGTGGGCACCACTTTCCCGTGCTCCCGCTTCGACGCATACCAGGAAGGGGTGACATAGGCGTCCGGCCCCATGAAGAGTGCCATGGCTTCCCCGGTAGGCACCAGCTTCCCCTGCGGATTCGCCCGCGCCAGATGCCCGTAGAGCGTGCCGTACGGACCCTCGTCGGGCATGAGGAAGAGAGGCAGCGGGGTGGCCAGCAATCCTTCCTCCGTCGCCGTGACGAGATTGGCCAGGCGCGCCTCCCGCATCACGCCATGCAGGGCTGGCAGGTCGTCTTCGCGAAAGGCGGGCGGGACATACATGCGGCTGGCTCCTGAACCGGCCTCGACCTTGCCCCGAAGATGGCCCACAAGGAACGTCCAGTTCCTCGCGATCTAGCTGGACCAGTTTCCACCATGCCGTCCGTCGCTCCCGCGCAGACGCGGATCACCCAGAGGATCTGCGAGAGGATCAAGAGCCAGATCGCATCGGGATCGCTCGGCCCGGGCGCGTGCCTGCCCTCCACGCGCTCGCTGGCGGCAGAGTGGGGCGTCTCGCGGACGACAGTCACCGCGGCCTACGAGCAACTGATCGCCGAGGAATATCTCGAGACCCGGCAGGGCGCCCGGGCGCGGGTAGCGAGGGGGCTCGGCCCGCCGCCGACCCTGGATCGTCGGGGCAGTTCCGATGGCGGCCCTGACAGGCTGTCCGCCTACGGCCAGCGGCTGGCCGACTTCGGCCCGCCGCCCGCGGCCGACAGGGCCGGGATGATGGCCGACTTCCGCTACGGGGACCTCTCCCCCGGGGACTTCCCCGGGCTGGCCTGGCGAAAGGCGATCGGCGCTGCCCTGCTGCGCCGGCACGGGCGGCTCCGCTACGGCGATCCCCGCGGCTCGCCCGACCTCCGGCTGGCCTTGCAAGGCTATCTCTGGCGGGCTCGCGGCCTGCGCTGCGATCCGGAACAGATCGTGGTGGTCAACGGCTCGCAGCAGGGGCTCGATCTCTGCGCGCGGCTGCTGCTCGATCCCGGCGACCGGGCCGTCATGGAGAACCCGGGTTACAACCTCGCGCGCCAAGTGTTCATCGCGTGCGGTGCCGAGCTGGTCCCGATCCCCGTGGACGAGGAGGGCATGCGCACGGACAGCCTGCCCCCCGCCCGGCTCGCCTATGTCACCCCGTCCCACCAGTTTCCGCTCGGCAGCGTCATGTCGGCGGCACGCCGCCGGGACCTCCTCGCCTGGGCGCAGGATACGGGCGCTTATGTTGTCGAGGACGACTACGACAGCGAGTACCGCTTCGACATCGCCCCGATTCCACCCTTGCAGGTGCTCGATCGCGCGGCACGCGTCATCTATCTCGGCACGGTCTCGAAGACGCTCTCCCCTACCCTGCGCCTCGGCTACCTCGTCGTTCCGGTGGCGCTGTCCGAGGTCTTCGCCGGGGCGAAGCGGCTGGCGGACAGGCACACGCCCGGCCTGGAACAGGAAGCCCTGGCCGAACTGATCGGGAGCGGGGCCTATGAACGGCATGTCCGGCGCGTCCGCCGCCGGAATGGCGAGCGGCGCGCCGCCCTGCTCGCCGCTCTGTCCGCAACGCTGGGCGACGCGGCGACGGTGACCGGCGCGGATGCCGGGCTGCATGTCGTCGTCTGGCTGAACCGGTTGCAGAAGGCGCAGGAGGACGCGCTCGTCGCGCATGCACTCGCGGCGGGCATCGGCGTCTATCCCATCAATCCCCTCTATGCCTCCGCTCCGGCTGAAGCCCGGCCCGGCATGGCGGGGCTGGTGATGGGATATGCAAGCCTGGATGAGCGGAGCATCGACCGAGGCGTGCGGGCGCTCGGCGAGGTTCTCGCGACCTTTCCCGAGGGAGAGGGCGCAGGTCACGGACCCGATCGCCGCCGGTCGCAGGAGCCGCCACTCGCCCGGGCGGATTGATCAGCGGCCAAGCAGGCGCGCGGCCCTTCCCCGTCGCGATCACCACGAGGCCAGGAGGCTCAGCCCTCGGCCGGGAAGAAGGCCTCCAGCTCGAACTCGTGCTTCACGAAGACGGACTTGATCACGACGTAGGAGAAGTATTTTTCGATCCCGATGCTGAGCGCGAGCATGTGCTCGATCCGCTCCTGGTAGTGCGCGATCGAGCGGGTCATGAATTTCAGCAGGTAGTCGTAGCCGCCGCTGACGAGGTGGCATTCCACCACCTCGCTCATGCCGCGGACGCTCGCCTCGAAGCGCTTGAAGTCCGCGCTGCGATGGTCGGAAAGCGTGACCTCCGTGAAGATGGTGACGGTGTCGCCCAGCTTCTGCAGGTTGAGATGCGCGCCGTAGCCGGTGATGTAACCCGCCTTCTCCAGCCGCTTCACGCGCGTGAGGCAGGGGCTCGGCGAGAGCCCGGCCGCCTCTGCGAGATCGACATTGGTGGCGCGGCCATTCTTTTGGAGATGGGCGAGGATCCGGAGGTCGATCCGGTCGAGTTTCGGGAGGCCAGCCACCATTCACGATCATCCGGGCGATGTCCGTCGCAACACGGACTGGGCACGCGAGCCGCGCCCGGAACGAGGCTAGCTTGCCCTGACGGTATGTGACAAGCGCGGGCGGCCGCTAATACCCGCGTAGCCTGTCCACGAGGCCGAGCATCGGCTCGCCACGACGGTGGCGGCGGACATTCTCGATCACCGCCTCTCCTCCCGTTTCCGCATGCGTCATGCTCGCCACATGCGGGGTGAGCCAGATGCGCGGATGATGCCAGAAGGGGTGGTCGGGCGGCGGCGGCTCGGGGTCGGACACGTCCAGGATAGCCGCGGAGAGCTGGCCGGAATCGAGCGCGGCCAGCAGGTCGGCCGCGACCAGATGACCACCACGGCCCGCGTTCACCACCCCTGCCCCGCGCGGCATCGCGTCGAACAGCGAGGCGCACAGCATGCCCCGCGTTCCCTCCGTGAGCGGCAGGAGGCAGACGAGGATGTCGAGCTCCGAGAGGAAGGCCGGCAGCTCCTCCGTGCCGGCGAAGGAGGGCGCGCCGTCCAGGTCGCGCCGGCTGCGGCTCCAGCCCGAGACAGCGAAGCCGAAGCCGCGGAGCGCCTTCACGGCGGCGAGGCCGAGCACGCCGAGACCGAGCACGCCCACGCGGCGCCGTTCCGCCCTCACGCCCTTGGTGGCCGCCCAGATGCCGCGCCGCTGCTGATCGAGGAAGAGCGGGAACTCGCGATGGAGGGCGAGCACGGAGAGGGTGACGTACTCCACCATCCCCGCCGTCAGCCCGGGCTCCACCATGCGCACCACCTGCACGGAGGGTGGCAGGGCGCTCAGGTCGAACTGGTCCACGCCGGCGCCGACGGAGAACAGCACCTCCAGCGCGGGGAAGCGCGTGGCGATGTCCTCGGGCGGCTGCCAGGCGGCGAGATAGCGCACCTCGGCCGGGTCGCCGGTCTCCGGCCAGATGTGGAAGGGAAGATCAGGGAGTGCCTCGGCGAAGAGGCGCCGCCACTCGGCGCCGCGCTGCGGCTCGGACTTGTAGACGATGCTCATGCCCGCTCAGCCCAGCGCCTGACTGACCAGCGCGAAGCGGGCCACCGCTCCGCTGCCGCGTGGCGGGGCGCCCCTCACCATCACCTCGCCGGTGCCCACCTCGGCCAAGCCGAGGGCCTCGATCCAGGAGGACAGGCCGGTGCCGTCCGGCACGTCGATCCGGATGAACTGGCCGGAGCGCGAGCCGAGCCAGTGCGCGATCATCGCCCGCGCGCCGGCCTCGTCAGGCGCCACGACCGGCCCGATCACCTGGCCGTGCCCGAAGCGGCGGATCAGCGCGAAGCCGATCGCCTCCCCTTCCCGGTCGAGCACCACGCCGTCCGAGACGGGCAGCAAGGCCTCGATCAGCGCGTCCCGCGGCATGCCGGAGGCCTGCGCGTCCAGCGCCGCGAGCACTGGCGCGTCGCGCCGGCCCAGGGGGCGCAGGCGCTGGCCCGGCGGCAGGGGGACGAGATCCGCCGAGAAGCTGCTGCCCTGGTACTGACGCACCGTGCCGACGGTGGCGAAGCCCAGGCTGCGGTAGAGGGGCATCCCGGCGGCGGTGGCGCAGAGCGTCACGCTCCGCTCGCCCAGCATCCGCATCACCCCCGATGTCAGCGCGCGCCCGACTCCGCGCCCTTGCGCGGCATCCGCGACGACAACGAAGCCCAATGCCGCGGCGTCCGCCCCGAAGCGCCAGCCCAGCGCCGTGCCGACCAGTTGCCCGTCCAGCTCCGCGGCGAGTCCCTCGCCCAGCGCCAGGCAGAAGGCCCAGTCCTCCTGGCGGTGCGGCCAGCGCAGCGCGGCCGTCAGCGCCTGCGCCGCCGGAAGATCCTCCTCCCTCAAGGGGCGGAGCTGCACGGCATCCATCGCCGGTCGAGCAGTCATGCGGGCCTCGCCACCATCCTCTCCGAAGGGCAGGGATAAAGCATGCGCGCGGCACGAGCTTCCGAAGTCGTAGCCGATTCAGCATTTTCGGCTGCGCAAGGCGACGCGCCGCCGGTTGTGCCGATCCGCCCCCATGAATCGGCATGATCTTCGCTTCGCACCGGTCCGCCATGGCTTTCGTGCCAGCGGCCGACCCATAGGATGTTGCAGAGCCGGCGATGCCGGACCGGACCGAAGGACGCCCCATGCCGCAGCTAAGGCCCAAGTTCATCACCTTCGATTGCTACGGCACCCTGACGAATTTCCAGATGGGCCCGCTGGCGCGCGAGCACTTCGCGGACCGTGTTCCGGCGGAGCGGATGGACGCCTTCGTCCAGGACTTCGGCTCCTATCGGCTGGACGAGGTGCTCGGTGCCTGGAAGCCCTATGCCGAGGTGCTGGACAGCGCGGTGCGCCGCACCTGCAAGAAGCACGGCGTCCCCTACAGGGAGGGCGACGGCGCGCGCTTCTCGGACGCGGTGCCTACATGGGGCCCGCACCCGGATGTGCCGGAGCCGCTGAAGCGCGTGGCGAGGGAGTTCCCCCTCGTCATCCTGTCCAACGCCGCCAACCACCAGATCCACCAGAACGTGGCGAGGCTGGAGGCGCCCTTCCACGCGGTGTTCACGGCGGAGCAGGCGCAGGCCTACAAGCCGCGCATGCAGGCCTTCGAGTACATGCTGGGGCAGCTGGACGCGCGGCCGGAAGACCTGCTGCACGTCTCCTCCTCCTTCCGCTACGATCTGATGACCGCGCACGACCTTGGCATCCGCGACAAGGCCTGGGTCAATCGCGGGCACGAGCCACGGGGGAACGCCTTCTACGGCTTCCACGAGCTCGCCGATATCGGCGGCCTCCCCGGCCTGCTCGGCCTCTAATCGTCCAGATCCGCCCAGGAGCCCCGCCCATGTCGCCGCCCGTCGATCCCGTCGCCAGTGACCCGGACCTGCCCGAGGAGGTCGATGTCGCCATCATCGGCGGCGGCATCGCCGGGGTGACGGCCGCCTACTTCCTGGCCAAGGCGGGACGGCGCGTCGCCCTGCTGGAGAAGGGCGTGATCGCGGGCGAGCAGTCCAGCCGCAACTGGGGCTGGTGCCGCGTGCAGAACCGCGACGAGCGCGAGATCCCGGTCATGCTCCGCAGCATGGAGCTCTGGGAGTCGCTGCCGAAGGAGGCCGGCATCGATGTCGGCTTCCGCCGCACGGGGCTGATCTACGCCACGCGCAACGAGCGCGACCTGGAGGACTGGCGACGCTGGGTGGAGATGGCCCGCAACTACCAGTTTCACAGCCACATCCTCACCGCCGCCGAGGCGCGCGACATGGTGCCTGGTCCGGACAACGGCTGGATCGGCGGTGTCCACTCCCCGCGGGACGGCATGGCGGAGCCGCGCAAGGCCGCGCCCGCCATCGCCGGCGCCGCGCGCAAGCTGGGCGCCACCATCCACCAGCGCTGCGCGGTGCGCGGGCTGGACATCCAGGGCGGGCGCATCGCGGGCGTCATCACCGAGCGTGGGCGGGTCCGCGCGGCGCAGGTGCTGCTGGCGGGCGGCGCTTGGTCCTCCCTGTTCCTGCACCGGCACGGGCTGGACCTGCCGCAGTCGAGCATCCGCTCGACCGTCTTCGTCACCGAGCCCGCGCCGGAGATCACGCCGGGCGGCCTGCACACCACCGACATCACGATCGCGCGTCGCGGGGACGGCAGCTATATCATCGCGGCCAACAACCGCGGCCAGATCGAGATCACGCCGCAGGGCATGCGCTACGCCCGCAAGTTCTGGCCGACGCTCGTCGCGCGTCGGAAGATGGTGAAGTTCGGCATCGGCGAGTCCTTCTTCCGGGGCCCGCAGGCCTTCCCCCGCCGCTGGCGCATGGACCAGCCCACGATCTTCGAGGAGGAGGACATGCGCGTGCTGGACCCCACGCCGAAGGCGGGGGTGGCGGAGCCCGCGCTGAAGCAGCTCGCCGCCTCCTTCCCCGCCCTGGCCGGGGTGAAGATGGGCCAGATCTGGGGCGGCTGGATCGACTCCACGCCGGACGCGGTGCCCGTGATCTCTCCCATAGGCGCGCAGCCCGGCCTGTATCTCTCGACCGGCTTCAGCGGCCACGGCTTCGGGATCGGGCCGGGCGCCGGGCAGCTCGCGGCCGACATCATCCTGGGCCGGACGCCCACGGTGGACCCCTCCCCCTTCCGCTACGAGCGCCTGGTGGACGGCTCCCGCATCCAGAAGCCCGGGATGATGTGATCATGAAGCCGGTGCCCTACTGGCTCGACACCGCCACGCCCTTCTCGGGCGCGGAGTTGGGCCCGGTGGAGGGGAGCGTGGACGTGGCGGTGATCGGCGGCGGGCTCACCGGCCTCTCCGCCGCGCGCGCCCTCGCCCGCGGCGGTGC
The DNA here is from genome assembly GCF_014199205.1 of Muricoccus pecuniae. Classification (GTDB taxonomy): domain Bacteria; phylum Pseudomonadota; class Alphaproteobacteria; order Acetobacterales; family Acetobacteraceae; genus Roseomonas; species Roseomonas pecuniae. The sequence goes on from NZ_JACIJD010000012.1 coordinate 13,165, forward strand.
GAGCGTGGCGGTGCTGGAGAAGGGCAAGGTCGTCGGGGAGGCTTCCGGCCGGAACGGCGGCCATGTGAACAACGGCACCGCGCACAACTTCGCCGCCCTCGTGGAAAGCCTCGGGCTGGACCGCGCCCGTGCCATCTACCACGCCTTCGACGAGGCGGTGGACACGATGGAGCGCATCGCGTCGGAGGAAGGGATCGCCTGCGACTTCCGGCGCTCGGGCAAGATCAAGCTGGCCGCCAAGCCGGAGCACTACGAGAAGATCGCACGCGGCTTCGAGCTGCTGCAACGCGAGGCCGACCCCGAGGCAAGGCTGGTCCCGCGCGAGGCGCTGCGCCAGGAAGTCGGCTCCAACGCCTTCTTCGGCGGCATCCTGCACCCCAGGAGCGCGCAGATGCATGTGGGCCGCTTCGGCGCCGGGCTCGCCGAGGCAGCCACGCGCCGCGGCGCGCACATCTTCGAGGACGCGCCCGTTACAACCATGCGGCGGGAGGCGGGCGGCCACCGGATCGTCACCGCGCGCGGGACGCTCCGGGCGAAGCAGGTGCTGCTCGCGACGGGCGCGAGCAAGCTCGGGCCGATGTACTTCCGCCGGCGCCTCGTTCCGCTCGGCTCCTACGTCATCGTCACCGAACCGCTCGGCCCGGACCGCATCGCCGCCATCATGCCGACGCAGCGCACGGCCACCACCACGCGGATCATCGGGAACTACTTCCGCACCACGCCGGACGGACGGCTCGTCTGGGGCGGACGCGCGCGCTTCGCCCTGCCCTCCCAGGCCTCGGACGCGAAGAGCGGCCGCGTGCTGGAAGCGCAGCTGCGTGAGACATTCCCCCAGCTCGGCCCCGTGCGGGTCGACTACTGCTGGGGCGGCACGATCGACGCGACGCAGGACCGGCTGCCACGCGCGGGCGAGCAGGATGGCATCTTCTACGCCACGGGATACAGCGGCCACGGTGTGCAGATGTCCGTCCATATGGGCGAGGCGATGGCCGCGGTGATGGGCGGCCGCCCCGAGGCCAATCCTTTCCGGGACCTGCAATGGCATCCCGTGCCCGGCCATTTCGGGCCGCCCTGGTTCATGCCGTTCGTCGGCCTCTACTACCGCGTGATGGACCGTATCTCCTGAAACCGGGCGCGCGGCAGGCCCTGCGGTCGGGGCGGGCGGGATCGGCACATTCCCTGTTGCGGCCGTGCGAGTTCGGCATGATCCTGCGGGCCTCGGCGGCGCATCATCGGGAGTGAGACGGGCAGAGAACCCGACCCGGGCGCCGCACGTCCCACGGCAAGTGTCACTGACCGCGCCCCTCGGCGCGCAAGGCAACCAGCACCCGGCGCCCAAGGCCCCGGGTGGAACACAGCGGGGAACTCACACCATGGACGAGACCGGCCGCATTCTCTCACGCCCCGCGCTGCATCGGCGCGGATTGCTGGCCCTGGGCGCCGGCGCGGCAATCGCGGGCGCCTCCCAGGCCCGGGCCCAGTCCCGCCGCCCCGTGCCGCCGCCGCCCAGCACCCGAAAGGGACAGGTGGTGGTGGGGATCTCGCAGGAGCCCACCGTCTTCAACCCGCTGATGCCGGGGATCGAGGTGGACGAGACGGTCTGGATGAACGTGTTCAGCACGCTCTGGTACCCGACCCCGGAGGGCGAGCTGGTGCCCGACCTCGCCAGCGAGGTTCCCTCCGTCGCCAATGGCGGCATCTCGGAGGACGGGCTGGCCTGGACCGTGAAGCTGCGGGAAGGCGTGGTATGGCACGACGGCACGCCCTTCACCGCCGAGGACGTGCGCTATACCCTGGACCTCATCAACAACCCGGCCTTCCGCACCCGCACGCGCGTGGGCCACAGCCTCGTGCGCGACATCGTGGTGAAGGGGCCGCACGAGATCTCCTGGCGCATGGAGAAGGCCTACGCGCCCTATCTCGCGCTGATGGCCAACACCTACGTCGTGCCCAAGCACGTCCTGGAGAAGGCGAGCGACCCGAACAGCGCGCCTTTCAACAACAGCCCCATCGGCACTGGGCCCTTTCGCTGGGACCGCCGCGTGCCCGGCGACCACATCCAGCTCGTCGCCAATGACCGCTACCACGGCACCGGGCCCTATCTCGAGCGCGCGGTGCTGAAATACGTGCCGGACCAGACGGCGCTCTACGCGCAGTTCCGCACGGGCTCGGTGGACACGATCATCGGCACCGGCATCCCGGCGAACTTCTTCGCCGAGGCGCAGAAGCTGCCCGGGCGCCGCGTGGCCACCTCGCCCAACGCCTCGCTCGAGGTGCTGATGCCCAACCTCGAGCACCCCGCGCTCGCGGACAAGGCGGTGCGGCAGGCGCTCTACGCCGGCATGAACAAGAAGGGCATTATCGACGTCATCTTCTACGGCATGCACAAGCCGACGGAGTCCTTCGCGCCGCAGGAATCCTGGGCCTACAACCCGAACCTGCCCGCCCACCGCTACGACCTGGCGCAGGCGAACCACCTTCTCGACGGGGCGGGATGGGCGCGCGGCAGCGGCGGCATCCGCCAGAAGAACGGCGTGCCGCTGGAATTCGCCGTCTCCACCACCACCGGCGCGGCGCTGCGCGAGCAGGTGCAGCAGCTCCTGATGCAGGACTGGGGCAAGCTCGGCGTCTCGATGAAGATCAACAACATGCCGGCGGCGGTGATCTGGGGCGAGTTCTATGTCCGCTCGAAGTTCCAGATGCTGATGGTGGGCACGGCCTTCCGAACGGGCATCGACCCCGACCCGGCCACGCGCTTCTCGAGCGACGCCATCCCCGTGCGCGGCGGCAGCGGCGGCAACTACATGCAATGGACGAATGCCGAGGTGGACCGCCTGCTGGCCGAGGGCCAGAGCACCTTCGACCAGGAGCGCCGCAAGGCGATCTACTCCCGCCTGCAGGAGATCGTGCGGGAGGAGCTTCCGATCCTGCCGATCTACCAGTACGCGACGGCCGAGGGCACGAAGGACACGCTGATCGGCTTCCGCCCGAACGTGAACGCGCGCCAGAACACCTGGAACATGCGGGAGTGGTACTGGGCGAGCTGAACGCCCGGGGCGCCGTCAGGCCGGCGCGGGCTCGGGCTGCAGCACGGCGTCCCCGTGCTGCAGCGAGCCGCCCTCCTCGACCTCGCAGTACAGGCCGAGGTCGCGTCCGAAGCGGTGCAGCAGGGCGCGGAAGACCTCGCGATCTTCCGGCAGCCCTTCCTGGGCGAGGGTGGTGAAGGCGCAGCGCGCGCAGGGGATGGTGCCGCGCAGGATCACCTTCCCCAGGCGGAAGCGGCGTCCGCGCAGCGCGTATTCGGGGATGCCGTCCACGCCCTCCGGGGTTTCCACCAGGATGTTGGGGCGGAAGCGCCGCTCATCGATCACGCTGCCCGGCAGCACCGCCCGCAGCGTCCGCAGGGCGGCCGTCGTCAGCAGGTGGATGGGCGCCCGGCGGTAGCGCGGGCTTGGCCCATCTTCGGCATAGGCGCGAATGGCGGCGGGGAAGCCGAGGAAGGCGGAGAGATCGGCGGCGAACCGAGGATCGCCGGCACGGCCCCAGTTCCGCCCATCCAGGCTCACCTCCAGCCCGCCGGCGCCTCCCAGTCGGGAGAAGGCGCGCGGCAGCGCCGACCACCGCCGGTCCCGGCCGGGATAGGCGATCTCTCCGGACTCCGCGTGGAAGACACCGTGCGTGCGGTCGCCCTTTATGCCCGATGCGAAGACCTTCGCGCGCTCCAGCCGCTCTCCCGCCATGGAACTGACGGGAAAGCGCCAGAGCGCGGCGACGTGCCCGAGCGGCTCCGCGTTCACGCTGCGACGCTGGTAGGCGAGGCGAGCGCGATGTCGTCCCGGATGCAGGCCTTGAAGTGGCCGGGCGCCACCTCCCGCAGCGCCGGTGGCGCTTCGGCGCAGGCCGGCAGGGCGTAGCGGCAACGGGTGCGGAAGCGGCAACCGGAGGGCGGGTTCAGCGGGCTGGGCACGTCGCCCACCAGCACGATCCGCTCGCGCCTCACCGTCGGGTCGGGGATCGGAACGGCGGAGAGAAGCGCCTCGGTATAGGGGTGGCGCGGGGTGGCGAACAGCGCCTGGGTGGGCGCTACCTCCACGAGCCGGCCGAGATACATGACGGCGATGCGGTCCGAGATATGCCCGACCACCGCGAGGTCGTGCGAGATGAAGAGGATGGTGAGCCCCAGCCGCTCCTTCAGGTCCAGCATCAGGTTCACCACCTGCGCCTGGACAGAGACGTCTAGCGCCGAGACGGGCTCGTCCGCGATCAGGAGCTCCGGCCGCAGGATCAGCGCGCGCGCGATGCCGAGGCGCTGCCGTTGCCCGCCGGAGAACTCGTGCGGGTAGCGGGTGATATGTGAAGGCAGCAGGCCGACGAGGGAGAGCGCCTCCTCCACCCGCCGGCGCCGCTCGGCCGCGCTGGTGGAGGGCTCGTGGATCGCGAGCGGCGCGCCGACGATCTCCTCCACCGTCATCTTCGGGTTGAGCGAGGCGTAGGGGTCCTGGAAGACAAGCTGCATGCGGCGGCGGAACGGCCGTAGCGCATCGCGGGACAGGCCGGTGATGTCCGTCCCGCCGAAGCGGATGCTGCCCCCGTCCGGCCGCGCGAGCCGCAGCACGGTGCGGCCCACCGTGCTCTTCCCCGAGCCGGACTCGCCCACGAGGCTCAGCACCTCCCCGCGGCGGATGTCGAAGGAGACGCCGTCCACCGCATGGACCTTGGCGCGCGGGCGGAAGGGCCCGGGGCGCGGGCCGGCGAACCATTTCCGGAGATCGCGCACCTCCAGCAGCGCGGGATCGCCCGTCACCATCCCGTCCATCATGCCGCATTCCTCGCCAGTTCGGGCCAGCGCACGCAGCGCACGAGGTGCTCCGGCCTGGCGAGGTCGAGCCCCGGCACCGCAGCGTCGCAGAGGCCGGGCTCGAAATGGCCGCAGCGCGGCGCGAAGCTGCAGCCGGGCGGCGGGGCCAAGGGATCGGGCACCGCGCCGGGGATGGCCTGCAGCCGCTCCCGCTCCCGCCCGGCCATGTCCAGCCGCGGCACGGAGCGCAGAAGGCCGCGCGTGTAGGGCATCAGCGGCGCGCCGAAAAGCGGGCGGACCGGCGCCTGCTCCACGACGCGGCCGGAATACATCACCATCACCCTGTCCGCGATCTCCGCGACGACGCCAAGATTGTGGGTGATGAAGATCACGGCCATCCGCGTCCGCTCCTGCAAGCGGCGCAGCAGGTCCAGGATCTGCGCCTGGATGGTGACGTCGAGCGCCGTGGTCGGCTCGTCGGCGATCAGGAGCTGCGGCTCGCAGGAGAGTGCCATGGCGATCATCACGCGCTGCCGCATCCCTCCCGACATCTCGTGCGGGTAGCTGGAAAGGCGGCGGCGGGGATCGGGGATGCCGACGAGTTCCAGGAGTTCCGCGGCCTTCGTCAGCGCGGCGCGGCGGCCCAGCCCCTCGTGGAAGCGGATGGCCTCCGCGACCTGATCCCCCACCCGGTGCACGGGGTTGAGCGAAGTCATCGGCTCCTGGAACACCATCGCGGCGTCGCGGCCGCGCACGTCTCGCATCTCGTCTTCGGGCAGGGAAACGAGGTCCCGCACGCGCCCGTCATGGCCGCGCAGCAGGACCTGGCCGGTGATGCGGCAGAAGGGCGCGCGCGGCGTGAGGCGGAGGATGCCGAGGCTCGTCACGCTCTTGCCGGAGCCGGACTCTCCCACCAGGGCCAGCGTTTCGCCCCGGCGGAGGGTGAAAGACACGTCGCGCACGGCCGGCAGGGCGCCCGCCGGCGTGTGGAAGGCGATGGAGAGGTCCCGCACCGAGAGCACCTCGTCCTCGGCCAGCAGCGCCGGGCGCGTATCCAGGGGCATGGGGAGATCCGGCATTATCGCCCTCCCATCCGCGGATCCAGCGCATCGCGCAGGCCGTCGCCGATGAAGTTGAAACTCGTCACGGCCAAGGTGATGGCGGCGCCGGGGAAGATGGCCAGCCAGGGCGCGCTGGTCAGGTAGCTCTGGGCGTTGTCCAGCATGTTGCCCCAGCTCGGCGTCGGCGGCTGGATGCCGTAGCCGAGGAAGCTGATGTAGGACTCCGCCAGGATGGCGTGCGCCACGTTCAGCGTGGCCGCCACCACGATCGGCGCGATCGCGTTTGGCAGCAGCTCCCGCGTCATCACCCGCGCGTCGCTCGCGCCCAGGGCCTCGGCCGCCACTGCGAAATCGCGCGCCTTCAGGGCGCGGATTTGCGCTTCCACGATGCGCGCCACCTCCATCCAGGAGGTGACGGCGATGAGCAGGATGATGGACCCCACCGCCGGCCCGATCAGCGAGGAGACGGCGAGGAGCAGGAAGATGCTGGGGAAGCAGAGCATCGCGTCCACGAAGCGCATCAGCACCGTGCCCAGCCAGCCGCCGTAGTAGCCGGCGACGAGCCCGACCGCGATGCCGATCACCATGCTGATCGCCATCGCGGCGAAGCCGACGGAGAGGGAGATGCGCCCCGCCATCAGGATGCGCGCCAGGATGTCCCGCCCCAGCGGATCTGTGCCGAGGAGATGCGCGCCCGAGAAGGGTGGCGCGAAGCGCTGCATGATGTCGATCTCGGTGTCGGAGAAGGGCAGGAGATAGGGTCCGACCGCGCAGGCGAGGGCCAGCAGGCCGATGACCACCGTGCCGAACACCGCCAGCCGGTGGCGCATGAAGCGGCGCAGGGCGCTGTCCCGCCTTCGCGCCGGACGTGGCAGGGCGGCATCCGCGGCGGCCGTGCTCATCGAAGTTCCGCTCATGCACCATGCGCCCCCAGGCGCGGATCCGCGACGTGGTAGAGCAGGTCCGCCAGCAGGCTTCCCAGCAGCACCAGCACCGCCGTGAACATGAGGATGCCCATCACCACGGGATAGTCGCGGTAACTGATGGAATCGAGGAAGAGGCGGCCCATGCCCGGCCAGGTGAACACCGTCTCCGTCACCAGCGCGCCGCTGAGCAGGGTGGGCAGGTGCAGGCCGGTGATGGTGATCATCGGCAGCAAGGCGTTCCGGACGGAATGGTGGATGAGGATGCGCCGCTCCGGGATGCCCTTGGAACGCGCGGTGCGGATGTAGTCCTGGTGGATCACGTCCAGCATGGAGGACCGCATGTAGCGGCTCCAGACCGCCGTGCTGACGAGGGCCAGCACGATGCAGGGGCCGATCAGGTGATGGATCCGGTCGGCCAGGGATTCGTCGCCGATGGTGTAGCGGTTCCCCGCCGGCAGCCATCCCAGGCCGACCGAGAAGACGTAGATCACCACCAGCCCGAACCAGAAGGTGGGAATGGAGAGCGCCACCATCGCGCCGATGGTCGCGAGCGCGTCGAAGAGGGAGTAGCGGCGTATCGCGCCCAGGATGCCCACCCAGGCGCCGATGATCATCGCCAGGAGCGTGGAGGTCAGCATCAGCTCCAGCGTCGCCCCGATATGGGAGCCGATGACGGAGAGAACGGGCTGCCCGTCCCGGTAGGACGCGCCCCAATCGCCGCGCAGCATGCGCCAGAGCCAGTCCACGTACTGCACTGGCAGCGGGCGGTTCAGCCCGAGCTGCTCGGCCAGCCGGTCCAGATCCTCCTGCGTCATGTCGCCGCCCGCGGCGAACTGCGACAGGGGACCGCCGGGCGCCATGTGCAGGATGGCGAAGCCGATCACGGACACGATGAGCAGGAGCCCCGCAGCTTGCAGCAATCGCTTGCCGACATAGCCTCCCATGGCGTCAGGACCGGTGCCAGCGCAGGGCGTGCACGGGCAGGAACGGATCTGCGGCGGCGACCGTCCGCCGAACGCCCGGTCCGCGCTGCCCGCAGGAGGCGAAGGAAGGATGGCAGGCGGGATGGCTTGAGGCGCTCATGCCTATCTCCTTTCGATCCGTCGTAGGAAGGCGGCGGAATGGACGCAACGGTTCATTATGATGAAAACGGGGTCAAGCAGCTTCTTGCCCCCTCTCGGCGACATTACCCGTTGCCAGACATGGATTGTCGGCTACTGACCAGCAGGAAGGCATGGCTGTACGCGGGTTGGGCATTCGGCTTTTCCCCGGCAACGATGCAGAATATTGAACGAGGAAGCGGTAACCCGCCCCCCCTGGCAAGGACCTCTCGGCATGACGTTGGCGAAGCCCGCCCCGGCAACCCAGGACGGCGCCAAGCAGATCGGCGCCCAACTTCGTGCCCTCCGGGCGGAGCGTGGGCTGACCATCCTCGAGCTGGCGGCCAAGGCAGGCCTCTCCGCCGGGCTGATCAGCCAGATCGAGCGCGGCAACTCCAACCCGTCGATGAGAACGATCCAGCGATTGCGGAGCGCGCTCGGGATCAACATCTGGGAGTTTTTCGGCCAGGCCGCAGTGGCTGACGAGGAGGAGCCGCCTTTCGTGCGCCGCCGCGACCGCCGCGGCCGCATCGTGGTCGGGCGGACGAGGCTGGTGAAGGAGCTTCTTTCCCCGCGCAGCGACAGTGCCCTGCGCTTCATGCTCATCACGCTGCCCCCGGGCGGGGTCAGCGAGGACGTGCTCGTCGGCCGGGGGGAGAAGGGTGGCTATGTCCTCTCCGGCCGCGTCGAGCTCACGGTCGATGGACGGCGCTCGGAACTGTCCGAGGGCGACAGCTTTCAATTCGAGAGCCACCTGCCCCACCAGCTGGCCAACCCGACGGGGGAGGAAGCGGTGGTGTTCTGGATCATGAGCGTTCTCGAGGGTCACTTCTGAAGCGCGGGCCCTCCGCGGCCCGGTTGTGGCAAGGGCCGGCAGGCCGCGACGAGCCGCGCTCCTTCGACTTACGCTCGACGCCGGCGCGGCTCGCGCCACGGGCCGGCGGCCCTGCATCCCAGCCTCTCTCCGGGCGTTCGAGCTAGGTGCTCTCGGCCCGACGCGCCGCGGCGCCCCTGGAGGGAAGATGCGGATGCAGGCCCGGGCCGCGATCCCTGAGAGAGCGAAAGAAGCCCGCACGCGCGGCCGCGTGACCGTTACGGACGAGGTGATCATGCGCGTCACCCGTTGCGGCGTTCATCGCACCGCTCCCGGCTTCCTACGCCGCATCGTGCCCCACCCCAGCCGAGGCGCGCACGGCCACCCGCCGACGACAGCGGCGCCGCGCATGACTGCATGCCTCCCCTCTCCAGACGTCACGGAGCGCCCATGGACATCACCCTGAAGGTGAACGGAACCGAGCGGCGCCTCGCCGTCGATGTCCGCACCACCCTGCTCGACGCCCTGCGCGAGCACCTGGACCTCACCGGCACGAAGAAGGGCTGCGACCTCGGCCAGTGCGGCGCCTGCACGGTGCTGATGGACGGGCAGCGCGTGCTCTCCTGCTTCACCCTCGCCGTCGCGGCCGAGGGGACGGAGATCACGACGATCGAGGGCCTTGCCGGCGAGGAGGACCCGCTTCACCCGATGCAGCAGGCCTTCCTGGAGCAGGACGCCTATCAGTGCGGCTACTGCACCCCCGGGCAGATCATGGCGGCCATCGCCTGCGTCCATGAGGGGCACGCGAATTCCGACGACGAGATCCGCGAGTACATGAGCGGGAACCTCTGCCGTTGCGGCGCCTATCCGAAGATCGTCGCCGCCGTGCGCCAGGCCAAGCCCCTGATGGAGCGCGCCTGAGATGCGCCCCTTCCTCTATGAGCAGCCCGCCAGCACGCCGGAAGCGATCGGGGCCGCCGCCCGGCATGTTCCGCCCCACGGCGAGGGCCGGATCCAGGCGCCCGCCCAGTACCTCGCGGGGGGCACCAACCTTCTCGACCTCATGAAGATCGGAGTGTCGCATCCGCCCGCGCTCATCAACATCGGCCCTCTCCGGGCAGAGCACGGCGCCATCGAGGCCGACGCTTCCGGCCTGCGCCTGGGTGCCCTGGCGCGCATGGCCGAGGCGGCGGAGCACCCGGCCGTGCTGCGCGACTACCCCGCCATTGCCCAGGCGCTGAGGCTCGCGGCCAACCAGCAGCTCCGCAACATGGCAAGCCTCGCCGGCAACGTGCTGCAGCGCACGCGGTGCAACTACTTCCGCGACCCGAGCTGGCACGCCTGCAACAAGCGCGAGCCCGGCACGGGCTGCGCGGCGATGGAGGGCATCAACCGGCGCCTGGCGGTGCTCGGGGTGAGCGATCACTGCATCGCCAACTATCCCGGCGACCTCGCCAATGCCCTCGCGGCGCTCGGCGCGGAGGTTGACCTGGTGGCTCCCGACGGAACGGGGCGGAGCATCGCCTTCGAGGACCTGCACCGCCTGCCCGGCGACACGCCGCATCTGGAGACGACGCTCCGGCCGGGCGAGCTGATCACCCGCTTCCGCGTGCCGGCAGGCCCGTGGACCCGCCGATCGCTCTACCTGAAGGTCCGGGACCGGGAGTCCTTCGAGTTCGCCCTCGCCTCCGCCGCCGTCGCGCTGGACATCGGGGGCGGCGTGGTGCGGGACGCCCGCATCGGCCTGGGCGGCCTCGCCGCGAAGCCCTGGCGCTCCCGCGAGGCCGAGGCGGTGCTGAAGGGCCGCAGGCTCGACGAGGCGGCGGCAGGCGAAGCGGCGGAGGCCGCGTTCCGGACCGCCGTCACCCATGGCGACAACGCGTTCAAGCCGGAGCTGGGCCGCCGGACCCTCGTCCGCGCCCTGCTGCAAGCCGCCGAGATGGAGATCTGACCCATGCCCGACGGCAACCAAGCCGCCATCGGCCAGCCCGCCCTCCGCATCGACGGCCGCGCCAAGGTCACGGGCCGCGCGCGCTACGCCTCCGACGAGGTGGTCGCGAACCCCGCCTGGGCCTTCCTCGTGACGAGCGCCATCGCGCGCGGCCGGCTCCGCGGCTTCCGGCTGGACGAGGCGCGCGCCGTTCCCGGCGTGCTCGACATCCTGACGCATGAGAATGTCGGCGGAGAGGCGGAGAAGCCGAAGCCGATGGCGGGCGGCGACACGACCACGACCCTCGAATCCGATCGCATCTGGCATGACGGGCAGATCATCGCCGTCGTCGTCGCCGAGAGCTTCGAGGCCGCGCGCGAGGCGGCGCACCGGGTGCGCCCGGACTACGAGGAGGAAGCCCCCTCGGCAAGCTTCGGCAGCCCCGGCGCCGAGGAGGAGGTCCGTAAGGCCGGCGAGCACAAGGACTACAAGGTCGGCCACGCGGACTCGGCCTTCAAGGCCGCCGAGTACAAGGTGGACCAGCACTACGGCACGCCCACCCAGCACCACAACCCGATCGAGCTCTTCACGACGACCTGCGCCTGGAACGGCGGCAAGCTGACGATCTTCGAGCCGAGCCAGTTCGTCTACGGGCTGCGCGGCGGCTTGGCGAAGCAGATCCGCATGGAGGCACAGGACATCCACGTGGTCTCGCGCTTCGTCGGCGGCGCCTTCGGATCGCGCGGCGCGGCCACGGCGCGCACCGCCTGGATCGCCATCGCCGCGCGGCGGCTGGGGCGCCCGGTGAAGCTGGTGGCGACGCGCGACCAGGGCTTCACCATCGTCACCTACCGCGCGGAGACACGCCATCACATCCAGCTCGGCGCCACGCGCGACGGCAGGCTGACGGCGCTGCGCCACGAGGGGTGGGAGGTCACCTCTCGCCCGTCGCAGTACAACGTCTCCGGCACGGAGACGACGGCGCGGGTCTATGCCTGCCCGAACATCCTGACCAAGGTGAACATCGTCCACGCTGACCGGAACACGCCTGGCTTCATGCGCGCCCCGCCCGAGACGCCCTACATGTTCCCGCTGGAAGTCGCGATGGACGAGCTGGCCGTCGCCCTGCGCATGGACCCCGTCGAGCTGCGCCGGATCAACGACACGGGGACCGATCCCGCCACGGGCCGCCGCTACAGTTCGCGCTCGCTGATGCCCTGCTTCGACCAGGCCGCCGAGCGTTTCGGCTGGTCCCGCCGCAACCCCGTGCCCGGCTCGATGCGAGAGGGGGACTGGTTGATCGGCTGGGGCTGCGCCACCGCCGCCTACGCGGCCAATATCGGCCCCGCCGCTGTCCGCATCACGCTCGAGCCCGCCGGCAAGGCGCGGGTGCAGATCGCGGCGCACGACATCGGCACCGGCGCCTACACCGTGATCGCCATCACCGCCGCGGACCGGCTCGGCCTGCGCATCGAGGACGTCACCGTCGAGCTGGGCGACACGGAGCTGCCCGCGGCCGGCCTCGCCGCCGGATCCAGCCACACGGCCGGGATCTGCAACGCCGTGGCCAAGGCCTGCGCCGAGATCCGCGCGCGGCTGGCCGGGGCCGCCACCGTCACCAATGACGGCCCGCTCATCGGTCTCGACCCCGCGACGCTGACCTTGCGGGACGGCGCGCTCCACGGCCCGGGAGGGCGGAGCGAGCCCCTGGCCAGGGCCCTCGCCCGCGTCGCGCCGGGCGCGCTGGAGCTCTATTCGGAGAACATCCCGAAGGGGCTGCCGCCGGAGTCGATCGACAAGGCCTATCAGGGCCAGATGTCCATGTCCCGCGGGCACAGCCGCGAGGATGTCACGGCCTATACCTTCGGCGCGCAATTCGTGGAGGTGCGCGTGCACGAGCGCACGCGCGAGATCCGCGTGCCCCGCGCCGTCGGCGCCTTCGCCGCGGGGACGATCATCAACCCCCTCACCGCGCACAGCCAGTACATGGGCGGGATGATCTGGGGCATCGGCAGCGCGCTGCACGAGGAGACGGAGATCGATCCCAAGGCGGCGCGCTACGTCAACGACAACATCGCGGAGTACCTGATCCCCGTGAACGCGGACATCCGCTCGATCGAGGTGATCATGGTCCCGGAGCGGGACGAGGAGGTGAACCCGCTCGGCATCAAGGGCATCGGCGAGATCGGGATCGTCGGGATGAACGCGGCCATCTCGAACGCCGTCTTCCACGCCACGGGGCGGCGCATCCGGAACCTGCCGATCCGGATTAAGGACTTGCTCTGACGCGCCTGCCCCGGCCCACGGAGGCGTGGCTTGTCGTCCCGGACGGGCGGGCTACCCTCGCCCCGAACGGACCGGAGACGCCGATGCCCGCCCAACCGACACGCCGTCTCCTCCTCGGGGCCGTCCTGGCCGCCCCGGCCCTTCCGCTGCGCGCCCAGGTCGTGCCCGCCGTCACCGTCGGCTCGAAGCTGGACACGGAGAGCGCGATGCTCGGCCAGATGATCGCGCTGGCGCTGGAGGCGAAGGGGGTGCCGGTGCGCCCGCGGTTGCAGCTCGGCCCGACCCGCATCATGCGCCAGGCGATCCTCGCGGGAGAGGTGGACATCTATCCCGAGTACACGGGCAACGGCGCCTTTTTCTTCCAGCAGGAGACCGACCCGGCCTGGCGCCGCGCCGACACGGCCTTCGAGCGCGTGCGCGGGCTGGACGCGGAGCGGAACGGCCTTCTCTGGCTGCCGCGCGCCCCGGCCAACAACACCTGGGCGATCGCCATGCGCGAGGACGCGGCGGGCGGCATCCGCTCCCTCGATGACCTCGCGCGGCACCTGGCGGGGGGCGGCGCCTTCAGGCTCGCGGCCTCGGCCGAGTTCGTGGAGAGCCCCGCCGCCCTGCCCTCCTTCCAGTCGACCTACGGCTTCACCCTCAGGCCGGAGCAGATGCTCATCCTGCCCGGGGGCGACACCGCCGTGACGATGCGGGCCGCGGCCGAGGGGCTGAACGGGGTGAACGCCGCCATGGTCTACGGGACGGATGGCGCCATATCCGCCCTCTCCCTGCGGGTGCTGGAGGACGCGAAGGGCGCCCAGATCGTCTACGAGCCCGCGCCGGTGGTGCGGAAGCCCGTGGCGGACCGCCTGCCCGCGCTGGCGGACTGGCTGGGGCCGGTCTTCGCCAGCCTCACGGCCGAGCGGCTGCGCGCGCTCAACGCGAGGATCGTGGTGGAGGGGCGTCCCGTGCGGGAGGTGGCGCAGGAGCACTTGCGGAGCCTCGGCGCCTCCCGGTGATGGGGCGGTTGCTGCCCGGGGGCGGCCAGCCCGCCCTGGCGCTGCTCGCCCTGACGGCGATGGCGGCGCCCTGGTGGCTGGGCTGGGTCTCGGTCGCCCCGAACCGGCTTCTCTCCGCACGGCTCGTCCCCCTGCCCGGCGCGCTGCCGGTGACCGTCGCCTGGGCCGCCTTCCACCTTTCCTGCCTCGCGCTGCTCGCGCTGGCCTGGCGTGGCCGGGTGGAGCGCTGGGCGGAGGTCGTCGCGGTCCTGGCGGTGCTGGCGCTGGCGGCGACCGTCGGCCTGGGCGCGGCGGCGGCGCTGCCGGCGGGCTCCCCGCTGGCCCGCGCCTCGCCCGCGGCGGGGGCCTGGGTGGCGTTGCTGGTGCTCGCCCTCGCCACTGCGACTGCCTCCGCGGCGCGCGGGGGCACGCCCGCCCTCCCCCTGGCCGCGGCGCTGCTCGGCCTCGGTGCCATGGCCGTGGCCGGGGTGTTCGACTCCCTCTCCCTCGCCCGGGAGGCGGCGGGGCGAGCCGGGGAGTTGCGGGCGGCGCTGCTGGGCCATGCGGCGCTGGCGGGCGGATCGCTTGCGCTGGCGCTGCTCGTCGCCGCGCCGCTCTCCGCCCTGGCGCTACGGCGGCCGGCGCTGGAGGCCGCTTTCCTGGGCCTCGCCTCCGGGCTTCAGGTAATCCCCTCCCTCGCCCTGTTCGGACTGCTCATCGCGCCCCTGGCGGCGCTCGCCGCGGCAGTGCCGGCGCTGCGCTCGCTGGGGCTGGGCGGGATCGGACCGGCGCCGGCGGTGATCGGCATCTCCGCCTACCTGCTGCTGCCGCTGGCGCGCGGGCTGGTGGCGGGGCTGCGCGTGGCCCCGGCGGAGGTGCTGGAGGCGGCAAGGGGACAGGGTCTCTCCGAGGCGGGGATCCTGCGCTCGGTGCGGCTCCCGCTCGGGGCGCCGGTGATGCTGGCGGCGCTGCGGCTGGCGGCGGTGCAGGCGGTGGGGCTGGCAGTGCTGGCGGCGCTGGTGGGGGGCGGCGGGCTGGGATCGCTGCTCTTCCAGGGGATCGGCCAGCTCGCCTCCGACCTGATCCTGCTCGGCGTTTTCCCGGTGCTCGCCCTGTCGCTGCTGGCGGATGCGGGGCTGGCCCTGCTGGCCCGGCTGATCCCCGCCGCATGATCCGCTTCGAGGGCGCGGGGCGCCGCTACGGCGAGGTGCGGGCGGTGCGCGACGTCTCCTTCGAGGTGCCGCGGGGCTCGCTCTGCGTGCTGCTGGGGGAGAGCGGCTCGGGCAAGTCCACGCTGATGCGGATGGTGAACCGGCTGGTTGAGCCCGATGCCGGCCGCGTGCTGCTGGAAGGCCGCGACGTGGCGGGGCTGGACCCGCAGGCGCTGCGGCGGGGCATCGGCTACGTCATCCAGTCCGTCGGCCTCTTCCCGCACTGGGACGTGGCGCGGAACGTAGCCACGGTGCCGCGGCTGCTGGGCTGGGACGAGGGGCGGGTCGCGGCCCGGGTGGAGGAGCTGCTCGCCCTGGTCGGGCTGGACCCCGCCACCTTCGGCGGGCGGCGGCCGGCCACGCTCTCGGGCGGGCAGGCGCAGCGGGTGGGGCTGGCGCGGGCGCTGGCCGCCGATCCGCCCGTGCTGCTGATGGACGAGCCCTTCTCGGCCCTGGACCCCGCCACCCGCCGGGGATTGCAGGCCGAGCTGCGGCGCATCCACCGGGAGACGGGCAAGACGATCCTCCTCGTCACCCATGACGTGGAGGAGGCGCTGGCCCTGGCCGACCGCATCGCGGTGATGGAGGCGGGGTCGCTGGCGGCGGAGGGGCCGGCCTTGGCGGTGCTGGGGCGCGACGCGCCGCCCGCGGTGCAGCGGATGCTGCGGCCGGAGGCCCTGGCCTTCCAGCGCCTGGGCGTCCTGCCCGCCGCGGCGTTCGCCGAGGCCGGGCCGGTTCCCGGCGCGCCCGGCCTGCCGGGGGATGCGACGCTCCGGGACGCGCTGCTGCTCATGCTGGCGGAGGGGACTGATCGCGTCTCGCTGGAAGGGGCGGCGCCACGGCACCTCACCGTCGCCGGCGTCCTGGCCGCGCCCTGGGCGGAGACGCGGGAGGCCGGGGCGTGAGGCGTCGGCTGGCCTGGCTGGGCGCGGAGGCGATGGCCTTCCTGGCCGCCCTTTGGGCCGCGCCGCGGGCGGGTTCTCTCTGGGGCTGGCTTTTCCCGGAGGTCTCCCGGCCGGCCTACACGCAGGACTCCTGGTTCGCGCTGCTGGCCTCGCATCTGGCGCTCTCGGTCGGGGCAGCGGGGATAGCGGTGCTGATCGGGCTGCCGGCGGGGCTCGCGGCCACGCGGCCCGGGGGGCGGCGCCTGATGCCGGTGGTGGACGCGGCCTTCAGCCTCGCCCAGGCGGTGCCCCCGGTGGCGGCGATCGCGCTCTCCCTCCCGCTGCTCGGCTTCGGCGCCGCACCGACCCTGCTGGCCCTCGTGCTCTACGCCGTCCTGCCGGTGCTGCGGGCGACGGTTGCCGGGCTGGAATCCGTGCCGGGCGATGCGCTGGACGCCGCCCGGGGGCTCGGCCTCTCCCCCTGGCAGAGGCTGAGGAGGGTCGAGCTGCCGCTGGCCTGGCCGGTGCTGCTCTCCGGCTGGCGGGTGGCGCTGACGGTTTCGGTCGCCACCACGGCGGTGGGGGCGGTGGCCGGGGCGCGCTGCCTCGGCACGCCGATCATCATCGGCCTGTCCAACGCCAACCCGGCCTATGTGCTGCAGGGCGCACTCTTCACCGCCTGGCTGGCACTGCTGCTGGACCGCGGGATGGGGCTGCTCTCACGGCCGGAACGGTGACATCCAGCCGGTGCCGCGACCTGTTCCGGCGGGGGCGGGCCGGCCCTCCTTCGTGAGCGTGCGTCACACCGTGTCGGCCCGCTTCCTCTCTGCGGGCAGCGCCGGAGGCGCTCAGCCCGCCGCGTCGCGCCTGGCCAGCTGGTCGAGGATGTAGCCCGCGATGTCGAGGAGGGTGCCGCTGCCCGACACGACGATCGGGCGCTCCTCCTCGCGCGGCACCTCCAGCGTGGCGAGCTGGCTGTCCAGCAGCGAGGCGGGCATGTAGTGCCCCGCCCGCGTGAGCATGCGCGGCCCGATCAGCGCCGCCGTACCCTCGATGTAGACGAGTTGCACGCCCTCGCGAGGACCGATGATGAGGTCCCGGTAGCTGCGCTTCAGGGCGGAGCAGGTCACCACGCCGGCACTGCCCGTCTCCAGCCACCCGTCGATCACCGCCGCGATCGACCGCAGCCAGGGGGCGCGGTCCTCGTCGGTCAGCGGGGTCCCGCCGCGCATCTTCTCCACGTTGCTGTCGGAATGTAGCTCGTCGCCTTCCTGCAGCGCGCAGCCCAGGACCGTCGCGAGCAGCTTCCCGACCGTGGACTTGCCGCTGCCGGACACGCCCATCACCAGGATGACGGCGGGCCGCCGAAGCCGCGGCTTCGGAAGCTGCGCCGCCAGGGCGGTCAGCTCGGGCTCGGGATTCAAGCGGGCAACTCCCGTCTCGGTGCCGCAGCCGTCATGCCGGCCCGGTCAGTCCGCCTTGGCCGGCGACTGCGTCTTCGGTTCGAGATGCCCGCCGAAGCCGAAGCGCATGGCGGAGAGGATCTTGTCCCCATAGGTATGATCCTGGCGGGAGCGGAACCGCGCGAAGAGCGATGCCGCCAGCACATTGGCCGGGACCGCCTGCTCGATGGCCGCCTCGATCGTCCAGCGCCCCTCGCCGCTGTCGTCCACATGGCCGGAGAAGCCTTCCAGCGGCTCATCCCTCGCCAGGGCCGCGGCCGTGAGGTCCAGCAGCCAGGAGGAGACCACGCTGCCGCGCCGCCAGACCTCGGCGATATCCGCCAGCCTGAGGTCGAAGCGCTCCTCCTCCGGCAGCTTGTCGCTCGCCTTCGTCCTCAGGATGTCGAAGCCCTCGGCGAAGGCCTGCATCATCCCGTACTCGATGCCGTTGTGGATCATCTTGACGAAGTGGCCCGCGCCGGTCGGCCCGGCATGAATGTAGCCCAGCTCGGCGCGGGGATCGTGTCCCTCCCGCGCGGGCGTGCGGGGGATCGAGCCGAGCCCGGGGGCGAGGGTGGCGAAGATGGGATCGAGATGCTCGACCGCCTCCGTGTCCCCGCCGATCATCATGCAGTAGCCGCGCTCCAGGCCCCAGACGCCGCCGGAGGTGCCGACATCGACGTAGCGCAGCCTCTGCCCGGCGAGCTGACGCGCGCGGCGAATGTCGTCCTTGTAGTAGGAGTTCCCGCCGTCGATGATGATGTCGCCGGCCCTCATGGCGGCTGCCAGACGCGTGACCATCTCGTCGGTGATCCTGCCGGCGGGGAGCATGATCCAGACGATGCGGGGGCCGTCCCCGTCCAGGGCCTCGATCATCGCCTCCGGCGACTCCACCGGGGTCGCGCCCTCAGCGCCGAGCGCCTGCCTCACCTCGGGATTGGTGTCGTAGACGACGCAGCGATGGCCACCGCGCATCAGGCGGCGGACGATGTTGCCGCCCATCCGCCCCAGGCCGATCATCCCGAGCTGCATCCCGCTCTCCCGCACCACGATAGGAATCGGCGGGTTCATCACCCTGTTTCGGCCGGCTGGCAAGCTGTCTTGCCCGGGCGGCCGCCCCCCAGGGGCGTAGGCTCGACGGTCGGGCCACTCGTTCCTGCTCCGGCGGGAACGCCGGAGGCGCCGCCCCTTCCCGCAGGCAACACCGGTCGGCCAGGGTCGCGCACAGAACGACAACCCCCCTCACCTACTCGATACGTGTATGGGCATCCCCTGCTTATCGCAGGTTAACTCCGCCGCCGTGACGAGTCCCGTTGCCCATTTCTGCACCTGGTTCCCTGGAACCCGGCCGGGATGGCCCGGCCACGGGGGCCGGTAGCTCTTCCTTTCGGCAGGGCTGGGATGGAAGCGGTGGAGGTCGGAGCTTGACGCCGGTGCAGTGCTACGAGGCCCGCAGGCTGCTAGGTTGGAAGCGCCTCGAACTCGCCATCCGCGCGCTCTGCGCGGAAGTCACGGTGCGGAACCTCGAGGAGCAGCGATGCCGGCCAAGGCCGTCCACCATCGCCGCCCTCCGGACCGCGCTGGAGGAGGCCGGGATCGAGTTCGTGAGGGAACCGCAAGGGCTGGCGAGAGTGAAGCTGCGCGACCAGCGCGGCACGATGCTCTCCTCTTGCCGGGAGCACCCGGGCTAGCCATCCCGGTCGCCTCTCCTATCTGATTCAACGACGATAACTCGCGATGGAGCCAAGGCGCATCCGGGCCCGTCGAGTCCTGACCGTTTCCGGGCGGGCCGCCTGCCCGGCCGGCATGTGGGGGCAAGGGAGCGGAATGGGTAAAGGGGCCGGCGTGAACGACGGTGAGAGCAGGCAGGAGAACGGGACGCGCGAGGGACGTTTTCTGGACAGGCAGGGCAGCGGGGACCAGGCAAGCAGCGGCGTCCCGGCCGCGGGCCTGCACGAGGGGGTGAGCTACTCCCCCACCGGGGGTCCGGGGATGAACCACTGGCAGGAAGCGAGGATCACCGAGCCCGGGCTCGACGACCGCGGGGACGTGTTCTTCGCGGCGGTCGAGATGACCCGCATGCCGATGATCCTCACCGACCCCAACCTTCCCGACAACCCGATCGTCTTCGCCAACCGGGCCTTCCAGGACCTCACGGGCTATCCGCAGGAGGAGATCGTCGGCCGGAACTGCCGCTTCCTGCAGGGCGCGCAGACCGACCGGGAGAAGGTGGCCGAGCTGCGCGACTCCGTGGCCGCGCAGCGCGCCGTCTCCGTGGAGCTGCTCAACTACAAGCGCGACGGCACGCCCTTTTGGAACGCTGTCTACGTCGCGCCGGTCTATGAGAAGGAGGGGCGGCTCCTCTACTTCTTCGCCTCGCAGCTCGACGTCACGCGGCGCCGCACCTCCGAGCAGGCCTTCCGGCAGGCCCAGAAGATGGAAGCGATCGGCCAGCTCACCGCGGGGCTGGCGCATGACTTCAACAACCTCCTCCTCGTCGTCTCCGGCAATCTCGACTTCCTCCGCGCGAGGCTCGCCGACGAAGGGCTGCGCCGCTATGTCGACCGTGCGAGCGAGGCCGCCGAGCGCGGCGCGCGCCTGACGAAGCAGCTCCTCGCCTTCGCGCGCAAGACGAGGCTGGAGCCGAGGCCGGTGGACCTCACCTCCCTCGTCACCGATTTCGCGGACATGCTCGAGAGCACCGTGGGCGCGCGGGTGAACCTGCAGATCAACCTCCGCCGGAAGCTTCCCCCGGTGCAGGTCGATCCCGTTCACCTGGAGATGGCGTTGCTGAACGTCGTCATCAACGCGCGGGACGCCATGCCGGGGGGCGGGACGGTCACGGTCTCGACCTCGGCGGTGCCGTCCGAGGACGGGAAGGCGCCAAGCTCCCATGTCATGCTCTCCGTCACCGACGAGGGCACGGGCATGCCGCCCTACGTGCTGGAGCGCGCGACCGAGCCCTTTTTCACCACCAAGGGCACGGGGAAGGGAACCGGCCTCGGGCTGGCAATGGTGGCGGGCTTCATCCAGCAGTCCATGGGCAGGCTGGAGATCGACAGCGCCCCTGGCCAGGGCACCAGCGTCCGCATGATCCTTCCCCTGGCCGAGAAGTCCGAGATCCCTCGCCCGGCCGGCCCGCAGGCGCAGGAGCCGCCGCGCGACGCCCTGCGGGAGGCCGCCGAAACGGTGCTGATCGTGGAGGACAGCGAGGACGTGCTCGCCGTCGCGCGCGAGCACCTGGAACTGCTCGGCTACCGCGTGCTGACAGCGGGCAGCGCGGACGAGGCCCTCGCGCTGCTGGAACGGCCGGGAATGGGAAGGATCGACCTGCTCTTCTCGGACATCCTCATGCCCGGGAGCATGAACGGCATCGTTCTCGCCGAGCGCGTGCGCGAGCGGAGGCCGGACATCGCCGTGCTCCTCACCACCGGCTACAACGAGGACCTCGTGGCGGATACGCCGCGCGCGCCCTCGATGGACGTCCTGGGCAAGCCCTACCGCCCCAACGAGCTGGCCGACCGGGTGCGCTCGGCGCTGAACCGCGGCTCCAGCGGCGGGCCGGACGGCGCGCCACCCCCACGGGGGGAGACCGGGCCCCGACACGAGGGATGAGGTAATGACCGCGGCCCCGCCCTCCCTTTCCCGCCGCGGCCGGGCGTTGGGCGGCGGGCGACGTTCCCTCATCGCCCTGCTCTCATCGGCCTCCCTCGCGCGGCCCGCCCGCGCCCTCGATGCCGCTCCGCTGACCCCGGACCTGCCCGCCGGCGCCGCCTTGCTCGACCGGATACGCCGGGGCGGCACGGTCCTGTTCATCCGGCACGCCGACACGGCCGGGGAGCCCTGCGACCGGAGCTTCGTCATCGGCGATCGCGCGGGGCAGCGGAACATCTCGCCCGCCGGGCGGGCGCAGGCCGCCGAACTCGGGCGCCGTATCGCGGCCCTCGGCATCCCGCTCATGAAGCCGGTCCTCGCCAGCCCGGTCTTTCGCGGGCGGGACACGGCCGAACTCGCCTTCGGAGCCGCGGAGGTGACGGTCACCGATGGGCTGATGGCCGATGACTATGCCGGCCCCCGCCTCTCCTGGGTGCTGGCGGAGCACCGGCGCCTGCTATCCGAGCCGGTTCCGGCAGGGACGAACCGCGTCCTCGTCGGGCATCGCGGCCCCGTGCAGATCCTTCTGGGGGAGCCCGTGGCGGGCACGCGGCTGCCGGAAGCCGGGATCTTCGTGGCCGAGCCGGATCCGGGCCGTGGGTTCCGGGAACTGGGCATTCTGGCGCTGGTGCCGCCGCTGAACGGCGGGAATCCGTCCTGCCGCTGACGGCCAGACGGCTTCTCTCAGCTAGGCTCGCCCCCTCGGATCGCCCCTTCCCCGCTCCTTTTCGGCCGAGCTCCACCCAGGGCGCAGGTTTTCCCCAAGCTGGATCATGAACCGCCCCGGCGCCCTCCCGAGGTAGGGGACGGCTTGCTCCGGGGACGATTTTCAGCGACCAACCGCCAGCCGGTCCACCTTTCCAGGAGCGAACGAACCATGACGACGATCTGGATCGATGTGGAAGATCTGTTCGACTACGCGCGGGTCAACCCCCGGCCGAGCGGCATCCAGCGGGTCGAATACGAGATCTGCCGCTGCCTTGTCCGCTCCGCGGGTGTGGAGCGCGTGAAATTCCTGCGGCACGGCCCGGGCGGCACCTCCTTCCAGGCCGTGCCCTGGACCGAGGTCGACACCCTGTTCACCGGCCTCAGCACACCCGCTCCCACGACGGAGGAGGAGGCGGCGAACGATCCGGCCCCCGCGACGGGAACCCTCACGCCTTCCGTCCCCGACCTGATCCCGCCGCCCCCCCGCCGCCGCCTGCGCCGCCGCTTCCTGAGCTGGGCCGCGCGCCGCGTGCCTGGTCATTTGCGGGAACCCCTCGGCACTGCCTTCCTGCACCAAGTCAACGCAATCCACACTGCGATGCATGCCGGGCGGATCGCATGGGAAGCGGCCTTCCCTCGCCGCCCCGCGCCCTTGCCCCAGGTGGAGGCCGCTTCCCCACCGGCCTCGGAGGAGGCCATCCCCACTCCGGGCCGAAAGGCACCGGTGGTGGCGGAGCCGCTGCCGCAGTCTTTCGATGCCCGGACCGGCGACATCCTCCTCGTTCTCGGCTCACCCTGGTTCCATCGGGACTACGCCTCGCTCATCCAGGCCGTGAAGGCCGAGAAGGGCCTGCGCTTCGGTGTGCTGATCTACGACATCATCCCGCTGCGCCGCCCGGAATGGTGCGACCACACCCTGATCCAGCTCTTCGAGGGCTGGCTGAGCACGGTGCTGCCGCATGCGGACGCGCTGATGGCCATTTCCCAGGCCAGTGCGGACGACCTCGCGGCCTATGCGAAGGAGAAGGGCTGGCCGCTCCAGGCGAGGCCCGTCGCCATCCCGATGGGCACGGGCTTCGGCGCCCCCGCCCCCGCCATCCGCCTGCCCGGGCGGGAGTATCCGGAACCCGGCAGCTACGCGCTGATCGTCTCCACCATCGAGGCTCGCAAGAACCACATCCTTCTCTTCCGCGTCTGGCGCCGGATGCTGGAGGAGATGCCGCGGGATAAGGTTCCCACCCTCGTCTTCGCCGGGCGCGTGGGCTGGATGGTCGCCGACCTGATGCAGCAGCTGCGGAACGCCCACTACCTCGACGGCAAGCTCGTCCTCTTCCAGGACCCGACGGATGGCGAGCTGACCACCCTCTACCAGGGCGCGCAGTTCACCCTCTTCCCCTCCTTCTACGAGGGCTGGGGCCTGCCGGTGACGGAGAGCCTCGCCTTCGGCAAGCCCGCCATCATCTCCAACACCACCTCCCTCCCCGAGGCCGGCGGCGCGCTGGCCCGCTACTTCGATCCGGAGAGCACCACCGAGGCTTATCACGTGATCCGCGAGGTGGTGGAGGACCCGGAGGGGCTGCGGAACTGGCAGGCGAGGGTGGCGCGCGACTTCCGCCCCGTCGCCTGGGACGAGGCGGCACGGGCCGTCCTCCGCGCGCTGGAGGAGCCGGCGGTCACCCCGGCCTGACCGGGTTCCGGTCAGGCAGGCCTGACCGGCGTCAGCGCCAGGCCTCCAGCAACTCGTCCGTCGTCACCGTCTCCACCTGCTGGCCGTAGCGCTCTCGGTAGAGGGTGAGCAGCGCGTCATGGGTGTGGTCGGAGGATGAGCAGAGGGCGTCGGTCGGCACGACCACGCGGTAGCCCAGGTCCACCGCGCCCAGCACGGCGCCGAGAACGCAGACATCCGTCTCCGCGCCGGTGATAATCAGCGTGTCCACGCCGCGCCCCTTCAGCAGCGCGTGCAGCTCCGGCTGCACCCAGGGCGAGTAGACCTTCTTGTCCAGCACCGTCGCGGGCGGCACGAAACGCGCGAGCGATGGGATGAGCTCCATCATGGAGGGCGGCAGCGCCTCCTGCGTCATGCTCTTCCAGCGCTCCCAGTAGTGGCGCCAGGTGCCCTCGCCCTCCCCTGTACGGGCAGCGGTGATGAAGCGGGTGAAGACCGTGCGCTCGGGATGGGCGGCGACGATGCGCTCCACCACGGGCAGCACGCGCTTCATCCAGGGCGTGTGCCAGTCCGTCTTCTCGGCGAAGAGGTTCTGCATGTCGATGCAGAGATGGGCGCAGTTCTCGCCCAGCGGCCCCTGGTAGAGCCCTTTCTCGTCCGGCATCGTGTTCCCCCCGGGCTATTGGACCCGGGAGGAACGCGCGGGGCAGCCGCGGGATTACCGCGGCCGCGGGCTCAGCGGCCCTTTTCCTTCCGCCAGGCCGCGAAGGCCTCGAGGTTGGAGGGGTCCGTCGCGGGATAGAGGCCGATGATGGGCTGGCCGCCGCGGACGCGCTCGGTCACGAAGTCCTCATAGGCGGTCATCTCCACCGCCTCGGCCGCGATCTCGTCGGCCAGATGGGCGGGGATGACGATCACCCCGTCCCCGTCGCCCACGATGACGTCGCCCGGGAAGACCGGCGCATCGCCGCAGCCGATCGGCACGTTGAGGTCGATCGCGTGGTTCAGCGTCAGGTTCGTGGGCGCCGAGGGACGGGAGTGGTAGGTCGGGATGTCCATCGCCGCGATCTCCACCGCGTCGCGGAAGCCGCCATCGGTCACCACGCCGGCGACGCCCCGCACCATCAGCCGGGTGACGAGGATGGAGCCGGCGGAGGCCGCGCGCGCGTCCTTGCGGCTGTCCATCACCAGCACGGCGCCGGGCGGGCACATCTCCACGCCGCGGCGCTGCGGGTGCTCGGGGTCGCGGAAGACCTCGAGCTTGTTCAGGTCCTCGCGCGCCGGGATGTAGCGGAGCGTGAAGGCCTCCCCGACCATGCTCTCGCCCCGCACGCGGAGCGGGTGCACGTCCTGGATGAACTGCTGGCGGAAGCCGCGCTTGTACAGCGCGGTGGCGAGGGTGGCGGTCGAGACGCCCTTCAGCTTCTCGCGCGTCTCGTTGGACAGGGCCATGGATCGTTCCTCAGTAGATGGCGGGCTCGGGCACGGGGGCGCCGAACTCGGTGCGCAGGAAGTCGAAGTCGCAGCCTTCGTTCGCCTGCTGGATGTGCTTGCTGAACATGTAGCCGTAGCCCCGCTCGTAGCGCGGCTCGGGCGCTTTCCACTCCGCGCGGCGGCGCGCCAGCTCCTCCTCGGACACCTCCATGTTGATCGTCCGCGCATCCACGTCGAGCGTCACGATGTCGCCGTTCCGCAGCAGGGCGAGCGGCCCGCCGATGTAGGATTCCGGCGCCACATGCAGCACGCAGGCGCCATAGGAAGTGCCGGACATGCGGGCATCCGACATGCGCAGCATGTCGCGCAGCCCCATCTTCAGCAGCTTCTTCGGCATGGGCAGCATGCCCCATTCCGGCATGCCCGGCCCGCCCTGCGGCCCGGCGTTGCGCAGCACCATCACCGTGTCGGGGGTGAAGGGATAGTCCTCGTCCTCCACGGCCTTCTTCATGGAGGGATAGTCGTCGAACACTACGGCCGGGCCGGAATGCTTGAGGAACTTCTGGTCCATTGCCGCCGGCTTGATCACGCAGCCGTCGGGGGCGAGGTTGCCCTTGAGCACCGCCAGCGATCCCTCGCCGTAGATCGGGTTGCTCGTGGGGCGGATGACGTCGCTGTTGTAGACGCGTGCGCCCTCGATGTTCTCACCCACCGTCTTGCCGGTGACGGTGACGCAGGAGAGGTCCAGGTGCTCCCGGATCTCGTTCATCAGCGCCCGGATGCCGCCGGCGTAGAAGAAGTCCTCCATCAGATAGGCATTGCCGGAAGGCCGGACATTGCCGATCACCGGCACGCGGCGGGAGTAGCGCTCGAAGTCCTCGAGGCCGATGTCCTGCCCCGCGCGGCGCGCCATGGCGATGAGGTGGATGATCGCGTTGGTCGAGCAGCCCATCGCCATCGCCACCGCGATCGCGTTCTCGTAGGAGGCGCGGCTCTGGATGCGCTGGGGCGTCAGGTCCTCCCAGACCATCTCCACGATGCGCCGCCCGCTCTCGCTAGCCAGGCGGATATGGCCCGCATCGGCGGCGGGAATGGAGGAGCCGCCCGGAAGCACCATGCCAACGGCCTCGGCGATGGCCGTCATGGTGCTCGCCGTGCCCATGGTCATGCAGGTGCCGTAGGAGCGCGCGATGCCGCCCTCGACGCCGAGCCAGTCCTGGTCGGTGATCTTGCCTGCGCGCAGCTCGTCCCAGTACTTCCAGCTGTCGGAGCCCGAGCCGAGCACCTTGCCCTGCCAGTTGCCGCGCAGCATCGGGCCGGCCGGCAGGAAGATGCAGGGGATGTTCATGCTCGTCGCGCCGAGCAGCAGGCCGGGCGTCGTCTTGTCGCAGCCGCCCATCAGCACCGCGCCGTCCACGGGGTGGGAGCGCAGCAGCTCCTCCGTCTCCATGGCGAGGAAGTTGCGGTACATCATCGTCGTCGGCTTGACGTAGCTCTCGCTCACCGAGATCGCCGGCAGCTCCACGGGGAAGCCGCCCGCCATCAGGATGCCGCGCTTCACGTCGTCCACGCGCTGCTTGAAGTGGACGTGGCAGGGGTTGAGGTCGGACCAGGTGTTGACGATGGCGATCACCGGCTTGCCCGTCCATTCTTCCGGCGAGTAGCCCATCTGCATCGCGCGGGAGCGGTGGCCGAAGCTGCGGAGGTCGGCCGGGCCGAACCAGCGAGCGGAGCGTAGATCGGCCGCAGTCTTGCGGTCGGGGCCCTTCCTGGTGGTGCCGGGCTCCAGCGGGTCGGGGGGCAGGTTCGGATCGTCAGCCATGGTCATTCTGCCTTCATTTCGTTCCGGCGTTTCCCCCTCGGCAGCGATGCGAGGGCGGCGGCGGGGAGGTGGCGGCCCGCCGGAGCGCCTAATCGATGCTGATATTCGCGCGCTTGGCAACGTCGCCCCAGCGCTTCGTCTCCGCTTCCACGAAGGCGCGGAACTCCTCGGGCGTGCTGCCGACGGGGGTGATGCCGAGTTCGCGGAAGCGCTGCGCGACGGCGGGCGCGGCCAGGGCCGCCGCCGCCTCGCGCTGCAGGCGCTGCACCACCGGCGCGGGCGTGCGGGCGGGGGCGAAGAGGCCGTGCCAGGAGAGGCTCTCGAAGCCGGGCACCGTCTCCGCGATGGCGGGGATGTCCGGCGCGGCCTCCGCGCGACCCTGCGAGGTGACGCCGAGGATGCGGATCTTGCCCTCGCGGGCGAGCGGCCAGACGGAGGAGAAGTTGTCGAAGGCGATGGACAACTCGCCCGAGAGCAGGGCCGTGGTGACCTGCCCGCTGCCGCGATAGGGCACGTGCTCCATCTCCGTGCCCGTGAGCTGGCCGAAGAGCGCGCCCGCGAGATGGACCGAGGTGCCGACGCCTGACGTGCCGTAGGCGAGGTCGCGCGCCGGGCGGGAGCGGAGGAGTGCGATCAGCTCGGGGATGTTCTTCGCCGGGAAGTTCGTGGCCACGGCCAGGGCGTTGGGCTGGGTGGCGAGCTGCGTGACGGGGGCGAAGTCCCGCAGGTTGTCATAGGGGATGCGCGGGTAGATCGACGGATTGATCGCGTGGCTGCTGATCGTGCCCAGGCAGACCGTGTTGCCGTCGGCGGGCGCGCGGGCGCGCGGGCGCAGGCCTCCGAGCCGATATTGCCGCCGGCGCCGGGGCGGCTCTCCACCACGAAGGCCTGGCCGAGCGCCTTGCCCATCTCAATGCTGACCAGCCGCGCGACCGTGTCCGAGGTGCCGGCGGAGAAGGGCACGATCAGGCGGATTGGCTGGCTGGGCCAGGAGGGGGCCGTGCCCTGGGCGAGGGCGGGCAGCGCGGCCGCCGACAGAAGGGCCGAGAGCGCGGCGCGGCGATGGAGAAGGTGCATGGCGGAAGTCCCTCTTGGCGCGGCTTCGCCGCTCTCGTTCTCTCCCCACATCTGATATATGAGATGCGAGCTGAGTCAAGCCGCGCTGTCGGCACTCGCCCGTGGCTGCTAGGAAAGGAGGAAGGATGAACTCGCTGCGCTCCTCCGACCGGGCCCCTGCGGCGCCGGGTGCCGTCCTGGCGGATACCGGGCTCGACGGGCTGGCCCCGCTCGGGCGCCGGAAGTCGGCCGCCGAATTCGCCTATGAGCAGTTGCGCGAGGCCGTGATCTCCCTCTCCCTCCCGCCGGGCACGGTGCTGGCACGCGGGGCCATCGCGCAGCGGCTGGGCCTGAGCCAGACCCCCGTGCGGGAGGCGCTGATCCGCCTGCAGGAGGAACGGCTGGTCGAGGTGGTGCCGCACTCGGCCACCCGCGTCTCGCGGATCGACCTCGCGAATGCGCGGGAGGCGCATTTCCTCAGGCTCTCGATCGAGCTGGAGATCGTGCGGCAGCTTGCGCAGACCCCCGCCCCCTCCCTGGCTGGCGTGCTGCGGGAGGGGATCGCGCGGATGCGGGCGGCGCTCGCCACGGAGGACCATGCGGGGGTCGCCGGGGCGGATGAGGCCTTCCACGCCGCGCTCTACCTGGCCGCCGGCGTGCCGGGGCTGCGGGACCTCGTCCATGGCTGGAGCGGCCATCTGGACCGGCTGCGACGGCTGCACCTGCCCTCGCCGGGCAAGGCCGAGGCGATCCTGGCCGACCACGAGGCCCTGGCGGGTGCGATCCTGGCCGGCGACGCGGCGCGGGCGGAGGCGCGGCTGCGGCAGCACCTCGCCGGAACCTTCGCCGAGGCTGAGGGGCTGCGCGCGGCCTCCCCGGCTTATTTCAGCTAGGGCCACCTGTTGGTTGCCCCGGGGCTGGCGGCCTGTTTCCCTGTCCGGCGGATTCGCAGAGGGGATTGCAGGGGGAATGGACCGGCTCTTCAGGCTTGCCGAGAACGGCACGACGCCGCGCACCGAACTGGTCGCCGGCCTCACCACCTTCCTGACGATGGCCTACATCATCGTCATCAACCCGCAGATCATGGCGGCCGCCGGGATCGATGCGGGCGCGGCCTTCGTCGCCACCTGCCTCGCCGCCGCCATCGGCTGCGCGCTGATGGCCTTCCTCGCGAACTATCCCATCGCCCTCGCCCCGGGGATGGGGCTGAACGCCTATTTCGCCTTCGCCGTGGTGGGCGGCATGGGCGTGTCCTGGCAGGTGGCGCTGGGCGCCGTCTTCCTGTCGGGCATCATCTTCTTCCTCGTCTCCCTCGCAGGGTTCCGGGAATGGCTGATCAACGGCATCCCCATCTCCCTCAAGCTCGGCATCGCGGCGGGGATCGGCTTCTTCCTCGGGCTGATCGGGCTGAAGAACCTCGGCCTCGTCGTCGCGCATCCCGCCACCCTCGTCGGCATGGGCAGGATCGGCTCGGCCCCGGTGCTGATCGGCTGCGCGGGCTTCGTGCTCATCGCCGGGCTGGTCGCGCGGCGCGTCCCGGGGGCGATCGTGATCGGCATCCTCCTCACGGCGCTGGCGGGCATCCCCTTCGGGCTCACGAACTTCAACGGGATCGTCTCCGCCCCGCCCTCCCTCGCTCCCACCTTCCTGCAGATGGACCTGGCGGGCGCGGTCTCGCTCGGCCTCGCGGGCATCGTCTTCACCTTCTTCATGGTAGACCTGCTGGACAATGCCGGCACGCTGATCGCGACCACCCATCGCGCGGGGCTGATGCGGCCGGATGGCACGGTGCCGCGGCTGGGCCGCGCGCTGATGGCCGATAGCGGCGGGGCGATGATCGGCGCCGTGCTCGGCACCTCCACCACGGTGAGCTACATCGAGAGCGCGGCGGGCATCCAGGCCGGCGGGCGCACGGGGCTGACGGCGCTGACGGTGGGCATACTATTCCTCCTCGCCCTCTTCCTGGCGCCGCTGGCGACCGCCATCCCGGCCTTCGCCACCGCCCCCGCCCTCGTCTTCGTCGCCTGCCTCATGGCGCACTCGCTGCGCGACCTCGCCTGGGACGAGCCGACGGAGTACCTACCGGCCATCCTCGGCGCGATCGCGATGCCCTTCACCTTCTCCATCGCAACGGGCATCGGCATCGCCTTCATCGCCTATGCCCTTATCAAGCTGGTCGCCGGGCGGGCGGGCGACGTGCACGGCGCCGTGTGGCTCATCGCGGCGCTCTCCGCGGCGAAGTTCGCCCTCAGCGGCGGCTGAAGGCGCGGGCGGGGCGGCAGATGTCCCCCTGCCAAGGGCGCCGGCGGAAATCGCCGGGGTCCCGCCCGTCCTCCTCCTGGCGCTGCCGGGCTGACCAAGGCTACAGCGCAGAGATGCGCCGCCCGAAGCCCCGCCCCACCCTCCTCCTCACGGCGCTCCTGGCCGCGGCCGCACCTGCCTCGGCGCAGGACGAGCCGATGGAGATGGCCGACGCCCCCTTCGAGATCTCCGGCCCTGCCGCCGCGGCGCCCGGCTCGGCGGGGATCGGTTTCGTCGGGGTCTACGAGCGTGCCCGGCGCGGAAGGGTGCGCAGCACCGGAGCGGGCGAGACCGAGCTCAAATTCGGCGTCGCGCCCCAGCTGGAGCTTCAGATCGGCGGGAGCGGCGCCTATGGCGCGCTGGAGACGCGGCGCCGGCTCGGCAACGCGCCCGGGCTGGAGGAGGAGACAGGTGCGACGGGTAGCGACGAGCGCGCGCGTTGGGGCGGCACGACGCGCATCGGAGCCCTCTACCAGATCTCGGAGGAGGGGGACGCTGCCCCCGCGATCGGCGCGCTCGGGCGGCTGAGGACGCTGTACGGCCCAGGGCGCAAGGGCTACGAGGCCGAGGGCCTGTTGCTGCTCGGCAAGACGTTCCGCGGCTTCCGGGATCTTCCTTTCGGGGCCTACGCGAATCTCGGCTGGACGACGCGCATCGATCCGCAACCGGGGGAACGCACGAACCGATCTCTCCTCAACGCCGCCCTGGCCCAGGCGGTGAGCCCGGATACGGCGCTGGTCGTCGCCTATAGCCGCTCGCGGCAGGAGCGGGACGAGCGCGACTTCAGCCTGCTCCAGGCCGGGGTCCGGCACAGGCTGGCCGGCGGGCGCGCCGTGATCGGGCTGGCCGCGGGCACGGGGCTGAGCCGGGACACCCCGCGCTTCCAGGTCGCCCTCGCCCTGCAATGGGTGTTGTGGGAGTAGCGCTCCCTCCCCTCAGCCCAATCCGGCCCGCCGCAGCTCCCGCTCCAGCCGCCCGGTCAGGAACAGCCAGGCCATGCGGAGGTCCGACCCCAGCGACCAGAGGGGGTGGGTGAAGGTGGCCGGGCGGTTGCGCTCGATGAGCATGTGGCTGACCCAGGCGAAGAGGTAGCCGATCACCACCCCGGCGAGCACCAGCCACCACCGCCCGCTCGCCAACCCGGCGACGAACAGGCCGATGCCGAGCAGCGTGCCGAGCACATGGACCCGCCGCGTGCGGGGATCCGCATGTTCCCGGAGGTAGTAGGGCCAGAACTCGGCATAGGTGGCGATGCGCTGTGCCATGGACCGAGCCTAGACCATGGCCGGGACGGGAGGCGAGAATTCCGCTAACCCCTTCCGCCCGCCCAGCCCGGCGGACCCCACCACGAATCGGTCCCTCAGCCCCGATGCCCGCCCCAGCCGCCTTCGTCCCGTTCCGGAACCCCGCCTTCCGGCTGCTCTGGGTCGGGACCCTCGTCAGCAATATCGGCGGATGGGTGCAGAGCACGGGCGCGGGGTGGCTGATGACCTCCCTCTCCCCCTCCCCGGTGATGGTCAGCCTCGTCCAGGCGGCCTCCCTGTTGCCGGTCTTCCTGCTCGCCCTGCCCGCGGGGGCGCTGGCGGACATCATGGACCGCCGGCGGTTCCTCCTCATTACCCAGTTCTGGATCCTCGGCTGCGCGCTGCTTCTCTGCGCGCTCACCGCGGCGGGGCTGCTCGGGCCCTGGGGGCTGCTGGCCCTCACCTTCTGCATCGGCATCGGCGCGGCGGCGAACTTCCCGGCCTTCGGCGCCACCACCCCCGAGCTGGTGGTGCGGGAGGACCTGGTGCAGGCGATCGTGCTGAACGCCATGGGCTTCAACCTCGCCCGCGCGATCGGCCCGGCGCTGGGCGGGCTGGTGCTCGGCTGGGCGGGGGCGGAGCTGGCCTTCGCGCTCAACGCCGCCTGCTTCCTCTATCTCATCACTGCGCTCTTCCTCTGGAAGCGCGCGCCCGAAACCGTGACCATGCCACGGGAGAAGCTGCTGGATGCGATGGAGAGCGGGGTCCGCTTCGTCCTCGCCAGCCCGGTGATGCGCGGCATCATCATCCGCGCTGCCCTTCCCCATTTCGCCGGCTCGGCGGTCTGGGGATTGCTGCCGCTGGTCGTGCGCTTCCGCCTCGGCCTGGGGCCCTCGGCCTTCGGGCTGATGCTGGGCGCGATGGGGGTGGGCGCGGTGGTGGCGGGCTTCTTCCTGCCGGCGCTCCGCAACCGCCTCTCCCGCTCGGGGGTGGTGGTGTTCTGCTCCTGCGGCGTGGGGTTCTCGATGATCCTGCTCGCCCTGTCCACGCACCCGGCGCCGGCGGGTCTGGCCATGCTGCTCTACGGCGCCTCCTGGCTCGGCATGACCTCGACCCTCAGCGCCTCCGCCCAGCTCGCGGCCCGCCCCTGGGTGCGGGCGCGGGTGATCGGGCTCTATCAGGTGGCGACCTTCGGGTCGCTCGCGCTCGGCTCCACCCTCGGCGGGGTGGGCGGGGCGCTCATCGGCCTGCCGGAGACACTCGCCGCCTTCGGCGTGGCGAGCATCGTGCTCTCCGTCCTCGTCCGCCACCTGCCGATGGACGCCGCCCCGGTGGCGCCGCCCCTCGCGCCCGCCCATCCCGAGCCGGTGCCGGAAGCCCCCGCGGCCGAGCTTCTTCCGCTGCTCCAGGGGGATGAGGCGCGGCTGCTGGAGTCCGTCCGCTACGCCGTCCCGCCCGCCTCGCGCGAGGCCTTCCTCGCAACGATGGCGGAGGTGCGGGGGGTGCGGCTGCGGGCCGGCGCCATCGTCTGGCGCCTCTACGAGGACGTGGCCCATCCCGAGCGCTACGTGGAGCTCTGGGCCGTGCGCTCCTGGACGGACCACCTGCGGGAGCAGTCCCGCCTCTCGGACGGGGACCACGCCGTGCTCGCCGCCGCCACCGCCTTCCAGCAGGAGGGGACGGCGGCGCAGGCGGAGCGCTTCGTGCAGCTCCCGGTTTAGGCGCTCACGCCTGGGCCGGGGTGATCCGGATGGAGAGGTCGGGCAGCCCCTCGATCTTGCAGAGGATCACGTCGCCCGGCACCACCGGCCCCACATTCTCCGGCGTGCCTGAATAGATGATGTCGCCCGCCATCAACTCGAAGGCCTCGGAGAGGCGGGAGATCTGCTCGGCCACGCTCCAGATCATCTGGGAGAGGTCGGCGTTCTGCTTCACCTGCCCGTTCACCGCGAGCGAGATGGCGCCGCGGGCGAAGTGCTTCCCGTCCTGCACGGGATGGATCGGCCCGATCGGGGCGGAGCGGTCGAAGGCCTTGCCGATCTCCCAGGGCTTCTTCTGGTCGCCCATGCCGCGCTGCAGGTCCCGCCGCGTCATGTCGAGCCCGACGGCGTAGCCATAGACATGCTCCAGCGCGCGGTCGGCGGAGATGTTCCGCCCGCCGGATTTGAGCGCCGCCACCAGTTCCACCTCGTAGTGGTAGTTCCTCGTCAGCGGCGGATAGGGATGGTCCACCACCCCGCCCGGCGGCACGAGCTGCACGGCGTCCGACGGCTTCTGGAAGAAGAAGGGCGGCTCGCGGTCGGGGTCCGAGCCCATCTCGCGCGCATGGGCGGCGTAGTTGCGGCCGATGCAGTAGATGCGGCGCACGGGAAAGGCGGCCTCGTTCCCGGCGATGGGCACCACGGGCTGCGGCAGGGCGAAGAGGGTGCGCGTCCCGCTCGCCACCTGCGCCTCCGCCTCCATCGAGGCCCCGATCAGCCCGGCGGCGCCCAACGGCAAAGCGGCGCCCAGCACCGCCCTTCGGTTCGTCTTCATGTCCATCTCCTCCGTCCCGCCCCGTGCGGGGCTTGGAGGCCGAGGCTAGCACGCCGGACCTCCCCGCCTGCCATAGCACAGGAGAACGGGGCCCCCCGGCCATGCGCCGGGAGGGCGGCAGCCCTACCCGGGAAACCTTCCCCGGCTCCGTGCATTCGGCTTGCCGGGGACGGCATCCAGCCCATCCTGGATCCGCCCATCGGACACGAGAACGAAGGAGCGCCCCGTGGCGACCAAGACCGAAGCCGCCGGCAAGGTTCCCGGCAAGATCCCCACCCGCAACGACACGCCGAACAACGGCAAGGCCGTCTCCATCGGCGTGCTGCAGGGCGCGCTGGTGGACATGGCCGACCTGACCAACTCCACGAAGCAGGCGCACTGGAACGTCAAGGGCAGCCACTTTTACGGCCTGCACAAGATGTTCGAGGAGTTCTACACGATCCTGAACGCGCAGGCGGACGAGATCGCCGAGCGCTGCGTCCAGCTCGGCGGCATCCCGGACGGCACGACGGAGACGATCGGGGCCACCAAGCGGATCGAGCGCTACGACAGCAAGCTGCTGGACGGGCTGGACCACTGCGCGGCGCTGGCCGACCGCTACGCCCAGATGGCCAAGGAGCTGCGCGAGGGCATCGACCAGACGGACGAGGCCGGCGATGCCGACACCTCCGACCTGCTGACCCAGGTCTCCCGCGAGCTGGATAAGATGCTGTGGATGATCGAGGCCCATCTCCAGGGCAAGAACTGACCCCTTCCCGCGCCTTCTGACCTCTCCGGGCCACGGCCCGGCCTGAATGTTCCGCCGCCGGCATCCCGGATGCTGGCGGCGGTTGCATATGGACCCCCGGCTGTCTATTTTGGGCCAGGGAACCAGAACAAGACATGAACGATCTTTTCGGCGGCCGCCCTGCGAAGGGTCCGGCCCAGCAGAGCTATTCCGCCGCGGACATCGAGGTGCTGGAGGGGCTGGAGCCCGTCCGCCGCCGCCCCGGCATGTATATCGGCGGCACGGACGAGAACGCGCTGCACCACCTGGCGTCCGAGGTGATCGACAACGCCATGGACGAGGCGGTGGCCGGCCATGCCGACCGCATCGAGGTCACGCTGGAGCCGGATAACTGGCTCACCGTGCGCGACAACGGCCGCGGCATTCCCGTGGACCCGCACCCGAAGTTTCCCAAGCTTTCGGCGCTGGAGGTGATCCTCACCACCCTCCATTCAGGAGGTAAGTTCTCCGGCAAGGCCTATGACACCTCGGGCGGCCTGCACGGCGTCGGCTCCTCCGTGGTGAACGCGCTGTCCGAGCGGATGGAGGTGGAGGTCGCGCGCGACCGCACCCTGTTCACCCAGGCCTATTCGCGCGGCAAGCCGCTGGGCAAGCTGAAGAATGCCGGGTCGGTGCACAACCGCCGCGGCACGACCATCCGCTTCCGCCCGGACCCCGAGATTTTCGGCAAGCTCCACTTCCTGCCGGCGCGGCTATACCGCTTCTGCCGCTCCAAGGCTTATCTCTACAAGGGCGTGGAGATCCGCTGGTCCTGCGACCCCTCGCTGGTCAAGGACGAGACCCCGGCCCAGGCGGTGCTGCACTTCCCCGGCGGCCTCTCCGACTACCTCGCCGCCGCCATCGAGGGCCGCCCCACCGTCACCCCCGCCCCCTGGGCGGGCGAGGCGACTTTCCCCGGCGGGGCCGGGCGCGCGGAATGGGCGGCGACCTGGCTGGAGGGCGGCGAGGGCTTCCTCAACACCTATGCCAACACCATCCCGACCCCCCAGGGCGGCACGCATGAGAGCGGCTTCCGCAACGCCCTGGTGAAGGGGCTGCGCGCCTATGGCGAGCTGCGCAAGGAGAAGCGCGCGGCCAATGTCACGGCCGAGGACCTGTTCGGCGGCCTCGCCGGCACCGTCTCCGTCTTCGTCCGCGAACCGCAGTTCCAGGGGCAGACGAAGGACAAGCTCACCTCCCCCGAGG
Organism: Muricoccus pecuniae; assembly: GCF_014199205.1. Lineage (GTDB taxonomy): Bacteria > Pseudomonadota > Alphaproteobacteria > Acetobacterales > Acetobacteraceae > Roseomonas > Roseomonas pecuniae. Next base: position 48,992 of record NZ_JACIJD010000012.1, read on the forward strand.
CCGCGCGCCTCGTCGAGGGTGCGCTGCGCGACCATTTCGACCACTGGCTGACCGGCGACACCCGCAACGCCGACAACCTTCTCTCCTGGGCGATCGAGCGGGCCGAGGACCGTATCCGCCGGCGCGAGCAGAAGGACGTCCCGCGCAAGACGGCCACCCGCAAGCTGCGCCTCCCCGGCAAGCTGGCCGACTGCTCCAGCGAGAATGCCGAGGCGACCGAGCTGTTCCTCGTCGAGGGCGATTCCGCCGGCGGCTCCGCCAAGCAGGCGCGGGACCGGATGACGCAGGCGGTGCTGCCGCTGCGCGGCAAGATCCTGAATGTCGCCTCCGCCAGCACGGAGAAGCTGCGCGCCAACCAGGAGCTGCGCGACCTCGTCGAGGCGCTGGGCTGCGGCGTGGGCGAGCGCTTCGACATGGCGCGGCTGCGCTACGGCCGCATCATCGTCATGACGGATGCCGATGTGGACGGCGCCCATATCGCGGCCCTGCTGATGACCTTCTTCTACAAGGAACTGCCGGCGCTGGTGCGCGAGGGCCGCGTCTTCCTCGCCCAGCCGCCGCTCTACCGGCTGCAGCACGGCGCGAAGTCGATCTACGCGCGGGACGACGCGGATCGCGAGCGCATCCTCAAGCGCGAATTCAAGCCGAACCAGAAGGTCGAGGTCTCCCGCTTCAAGGGCCTGGGCGAGATGCCCCCGGCCTCGCTGAAGGAGACCACGATGGACCCGCGGAAGCGCACCCTGCTCAAGGTGGTGCTGCCGCAGGAGGCCCGGGCCGAGACGGCGGAGCTGATCGAGGCGCTGATGGGCCGCAAGCCCGAGCTGCGCTTCAGGTTCATCCAGGAGAACGCGTCGAAGCTGGACGAGGCGGAGGTGGACGTCTGATCCCTCAGGCCCCCTTCACGAAGTCCACGAAGGCCCGCAGCGCCGCCGGCATGTGCCGGCGGGAGGGGTAGTAGAGGAAGGGCCCCTCGAAGGGCGGCAGCCAGTCCTCCAGCACGGAGACGAGCCGCCCGTCATCGATGGCGGGCCGCGCCCAGCCCTCGAAGGTGAGGAAGTAGCCGAGCCCCCCGATCGCGGCGATGAGGCCGAGATGCCCGTCATTGGTGACCAGCCCACCCTCCGGGCGGACGGTCACCACTCGCCCGTCCCGCTCGAATTCCATGGGCGGCATGGTGCCGCCGGCGAAGCGCAGGCGGATGCAGGGCATGCGGAGGAGCGCCTGCGGCTCCTCCGGCAGGCCGGTCGCCGCGACCAGCGCCGGCGAGGCCACGAGAACGTAGCGCTGCGGTCCGCCGAGCCGCAGCGCGATCATGTCCCGCGCTAGGCTCTCGCCGTAGCGCACCCCGGCGTCGTAGCCGCGCTGGACGATGTCCACGAAACCGCTCTCGGCGGTGACGTCCACCACCACGCGCGGATGCCGCGCGAGGAAGCGCGGCAGCAGCGGCGCGAGCACCAGCTCGGCCGCCGGCGGGGGCGCGTTGATGCGGAGCGTGCCGGAGACGGCGTTCCCCGCCTCCCCCGCCGCGTCCAGCGCCGCCGCGATCTCGCCCAGCGCCGGGCCGAGGCGGGCGAGCAGCGCGGCCCCGGCCTCGGTGGGCGCCACGCTGCGGGTGCTGCGGTTCAGCAGCCGCGCCCCGACCCGGTCCTCCAGGGCCCGGATGCGCTCCGTCGCGCTGGAGGGGGAGATGCGGGCCTCCAGCGCCGCCCGGCGGAAGCTGCCGTGCCGCGCCACCGCCGCCAGCAGCTCCAGATCCTCCAGCGACGCCCCGATCATTCGCGATTCCCGAACGGCCCATGCGGATCATACGGGATTAAGCGCTGGGCGGATGGGGCGCATATCGGGGGCACCGAAACCAGTGGAGAGATCCCATGGAACAGCGCCAACTCGGCCGCACCGGCCCCCAGGTTTCCGCCCTCGGCCTGGGCTGCATGGGCATGTCGGGCATGTACGGCCCCGCCGACCGGGCCGAGAGCCTGGCCACCATCGCCATGGCGGTGGAGCGCGGCGTCACCCTGCTCGACACCGGCGACTTCTACGGCATGGGCCACAACGAGATGCTGATCGGCGAGGCGCTGCGAGGCCTGCCGCGCGACCGGCTCCAGATCAGCGTGAAGTTCGGGGCGCTGCGCGACCCGGAGAACGGGTGGAGCGGCTACGACTCCCGCCCCGCCGCCATCCGCAACTTCCTTGCCTACTCCCTCACCCGCCTCGGCACCGACCACATCGACATCTACCGCCCCGCCCGGCTCGACCCGGACGTGCCCATCGAGGAGACGGTCGGCGCCATGGCCGAGATGGTGAGGAAGGGCTGGATCCGGCATATCGGCCTCTCCGAGGTCGGGGCGGAGACGATCCGCCGTGCCCATGCCGTCCACCCCATCGCCGACCTGCAGATCGAGTACTCCCTTCTCTCCCGCGGCATCGAGGACGAGATCCTGCCCACCTGCCGGGAGTTGGGCATCGGCGTCACGGCCTATGGCGTGCTGTCGCGCGGGCTGATCAGCGGGCACTGGTCGCGGCAGCCGACGACCAGGGGCGACTTCCGCGGCATCTCCCCGCGATTCCAGGGGGAGAACCTCGACCGCAACCTCGGGCTCGCGGAAGCGCTGGGCGCCGTGGCCGCCCGGCTGGGCGTGACGACGGCGCAGCTCGCCATCGCCTGGGTCGCCTCGCGAGGGGAGGACATCGTGCCCCTCGTCGGCGCGCGGCGACGCGACCGGCTGGAGGAAGCGCTCGGCGCGCTCGACATCCGGCTGGACGAAGCGGCGCTGGCCGGGATCGAGGCCGCCATCCCGCCCGGCGCCGCCGCCGGCGCCCGCTATCCCGAGGCGCAGCTCGCCCATATGGACAGCGAGGCCCGGCGCTGACGGGCAGCGGCCCCGGGCCGGGCACACCGGCACGGGGCCCCGCCCGGCTCAGGCGCGGGGGAAGCCGTAGAGGGCGGCAGGATTGTCCACCAGCACGCGCCGCCGCGCGGCCTCGTCCGGCACCCATTCGGTCAGGAGGTCGAAGAGCGCGGCGTCGTCGGGCTTCTCGGCCGGCTCGGTGACGTGCGGCCAGTCGCTCGCCCAGACGCAGCGCTCCGGCGCGGCCGCCACGTAGCCCCGCGCAACCGGCACCGTGTCCGACCAGCGCCCGGCGGCGCCGACCTTGGTGTCCATATAGGCACCGGAGAGCTTCACCCAGGCCTTGCCGCCCTCGAGCAGCCGGCGCACGGCGAGGTAGCCCGGATGCTCCACCCCCTTGTCCATCGGCACGCGCCCGAGATGGTCGAACACCACCTGCGAGGGGAGGCGGGCGAAGAGCGCCTCGTTCTCGGCGATCTGCCCCCCCAGCATGTGGATCTGGACGTGCCATCCCATCGGCGCGACGCGGGCCGAGAGCGGCTCCACCATGTCGATCGTCGTCACCCCGGCCTGGACGAGGTTGAAGCGGATGCCGCGCACCCCGGCCTCGTGCATCGCGCGCAGATCGGCATCGGTCACACTCGTGTCGACCACCGCGACCATGCGCGTCCGCTCCGGCCCCAGCTCCCGCAGGGCCTGGAGGTGGAGGCGGTTGTCCGTGCCGTAGGTGGAGGGCGTGACGAGAACCGAGCGCTGCGTCCCCAGCCGCCGCGCGAGGGCGCGATAGTCCTCCGGCGAGGCATCGGGCGGCCGGAGCTGCGTGCGCGGATCGGCGGGGAAGCGCGCGTCGTAGACGTGGTGGTGGCAATCCGCGGCCAGTGGCGGGGCCGGCATGCGGGGCGCCTCCGTGCCGGCGGAGAACTTCACCGCCCCCGCTTCGCCGCGGACAGGGCTCGCCGGCGGCTGCGCCATCGCTCCGCCCGATGTGAGGGAGGCGCCCGCGAGGAAGACCCCCGCGCCGCCCAGCGTGGCGCGACGGGACATGGATTGCTGCATCGTTTTCCTCCTGCCGCGCCTCTCGTTGCGGGCGGGCGCGGGAAGAATGGCGGCAAGCCGGCTGCCGTGTCGACCGGGGGGCTCAGGCCGCGGCGGCCAGGGCCTTCGCGCTCCTCACGGCCCGCGCGCGCCCCGCCTTGGCCGCGGGGGCCGGCTTGTCCGCCTTCAGCCGGGCGAGAAGGGCGAGCACCGCCGCTTCCTCCGGCCGGAGCGTCTCCATCTCCTCGCGAAGCTCCTCCTCGGCGCGCTCGGCGATCTCCAGGGCGAGCTGCCCGGCCATGTAGCCCTCCAGCAGGTCGGGATGGACGTAGCATTTGCGGCAGACAGTGGGCGTGTTGCCCAGCTTGGCGGAGACCTTCTCGATCGCCGCGCGCACGTTGCGCTTAGCGGCGGTGTGGCTGTCGAAGGCCTCGAACTCGCGCAGCGCGAGCGCGGCCATCACCGTGCCCGCCCAGGTGCGGAAGTCCTTCGCCGTGATGTCCCGCCCCGTGATCTCCTTCAGGTACTCGTTCACGTCGCCGGAGGTGACGTCGTGCATCGTGCCGTCCTCGGCCGGCCAGGCGAAGAGCTCCTGCCCCGGCAGGTCCTGGCAGGCCTTCACCACCTTCGCGATGCGCCGGTCCTGCAGCCCGAGCTTCCAGGTCTTGCCGCTCTTGCCCTGGAAGGCGAAGCGCATGCTGCCGCCCTCGACCTTCACGTGCTTGTTGCGCAGCGTGGTCAGGCCGAAGGAGCCGTTCTCCTTCGCGTAGTCGTCGTTGCCCACGCGGATCAGCGTCGTCTCCAGCAGGCGGACGACGGTGGCGAGCACCTTCTCCCGGCCCAGCTCCTTGCGCGCGAGATCGGCGGCCACCCGCGCGCGGATCTTCGGCAGCACCTCGGCGAACTCGGCCATGTGCTCGTACTTCGTCGCGTCCCGCGTCTCCCGCCAGCGCGGGTGGTAGCGGTACTGCTTGCGCCCGCGCGCGTCGCGCCCCGTGGCCTGGATGTGGCCGTTGGCGTGGGGACAGATCCAGACATCGGTGTAGGCAGGGGGAATGGCCAGGGAGCGGATCCGCTCCAGCTCCGCCTCGTCCCGGATCGGGTCACCCGAGGGCGCGCGGTAAACGAAGCCGTCCCCCTTGGGATGGCGCGTGATGCCGGGCCTGGTGTCGCTGACATAGCGGAGCCCCGCGGCGCGGGCGGCCTCGCGCGGCTCCACGATCGCGCCTGCGCTGCTGTTATCGTCCTGGTCGGTGGCGGGCATCATGTTCCTCCAGCTGAGGAACCCCCCCGCCCCGATCCCGGTTTCAGCCGCCGACACGCCCCCAGGCGCTCTGCCCGCCGCGCGCGGGGCAGGCGCAGGCATCGCCGGCGGGCGCCGCGCGCTCCAGCGGGCAGATATAGGCCCCGGCATAGCAGGCCTGGCCCAGCGGGCGCGCGGGCGGGGCGTAGGCCGGATAGGGCGCCACATAGGGCACGGCGGGCACGACCGGCACGCTGTAGGCATAGGGGAAGGGATCGTAGGGATAAGCGGGGTAGTACGGATACCCCGTCCCGATCCCGACGCCGAAGCTCACCCCGCCCCGCGCCTCGGCGGGCGCAGCGGGGAAAAGAGGGGCGGCGAGCAGCGCCGCGGCGAGGAGGAGGCGCCTGGCATCGATCATCCTCCTGAGATGGGAAGCCGCCCCACCCGGCGGAAGCCCCCGGATCAGCCTAGCCAGTCCCGCATCAGCGCCGTCACCCGCTCCGGCTCCTCCATGCTTGGCAGGTGCGCGCAGCCGGGCAGGATGTGCAGTGCGGCGCCGGGAATGCCCTCCGCGATCTCCCGCGCGAGATCGGGCGGGGTGAGGATGTCCGCCTCCCCGCAGACCACCATCGTCGGCACCGCGATGCCCGGCAGATCGCCGCGGGAATCCGGGCGCCCGAGGATGGCCGCCTGCTGGCGCAGGAAGGCCTCACGCCCCACGCGCTCGGCCATCTCCATCACCTCCCCCGCCAGCGGCCCGCCGAGGTTCCGCTCGTGGAGCAGGCGCGGCAGCAGGCGCGGGGTGACGCCCCGGAACTGCCCGGAGCGGGTGAGCGAAATCAGCCCGCGCCGCTGGCGGGACCCCTCCGGCGTGTCCTGCCGGGCCGAGGTGTCGAAGAGCGCCAGCCGCTCGACGCGCCCCGGCGCCCGGCGCATCACCTCCAGCGCGACGTAGCCGCCCATGGAGAGGCCGGCCAGGGCGAAGGGCCCCTCGACCGAGGCAATGGCCCGCGCCGCCATGGTCGCCACATCCGAATCGAGCGTGAGATCCGCCACCACGGGATCGGCGACATCGGCCAGCCCGGCCAGCTGGTCGCGCCACAAGCGGGCGTCGCAGAGCAACCCGGGGAGCAGAAGGAGGGTGAGACGCGGCATCGGATGTGCTAATCACGCCGAAAGCCCCGGTGCAACGGCCGGATAGCTCGTTCCAACCTTGCATCCGCTGCTCCGCGGGCGCATATCGCGCGCGAGCGGCTGCGTGCCGCGCGGCCCGGCGAATCGCCGGTTCACGCGCCACGCCGGACCCGTGGCCGGGCGCCTCCGGCCTGCCGCACCGCGCCCGACCCATGGCGAAGCAGCCCCGACTCTCGCCGTCCCCGCCACGACCGGCCGGGCGGCGGAACAGGAACCCACGCTTGACCGAACACGACCACCCCGCCTCCGACGACAGCGCCGAGCAGAAGATCCCGGTGGGGGAACCCGGCGCGGACACGCCCGCCCCGACGGAGGTGCCCGTGATCGCGGGCGCCGCTGACGGCGACCCCGTGGGCGAGGGAAGCGCCGAGGGCTTCCGCGATCGGCCCGCCGTCTTCGAATCCCCCGAGCCCGTCCAGGCGCTGGCGGCCGGCACCCACGGCACGGATGCCAGTGGGACCGGTGCGGACGGCGACGATGTCGGCGGGACCGGTGCCGATGGCGAGGAGGTCGGTGGGACCGGCTCCGACCTCGACGATGACGCCGAGGATGACGACTCCAGCGACGACGAAGCTGGCGACAACGAAGCTGGGGGTGACGCCTCCGACGACGACTCCGAGGACGACGAGGATGAGGAGGAGGACGACGAGGAGGACGAGGAGGCCGCGGCCCCCCGCACCACCTTCGCCGATCTCGGCCTCTCCGAGCCGATCCTGAAGGCCGTGGCCGAGACCGGCTATGTCCACCCCACCCCGATCCAGGAGCAGGCGATCCCCGTCGTGCTCATGGGCCGGGACGTGCTCGGCTGTGCCCAGACCGGCACCGGCAAGACTGCCGGCTTCACCCTGCCGATGCTCGACATCCTGGCGGGCTCCCGTGCCAAGGCCCGCATGCCGCGCAGCCTCATTCTGGAGCCGACGCGCGAGCTGGCACTCCAGGTGGCCGAGAACTTCGTGAAGTACGGCAAGCACCTCTCCCTCACCCACGCCCTGCTGATCGGCGGGGAGAGCATGGACGAGCAGAAGGCCGTGCTGGAGAAGGGCGTGGACGTGCTGATCGCCACGCCCGGCCGGTTGCTGGACCTCTTCGACCGCGGCCGCATCCTGCTCGCCGACTGCAAGGTGCTGGTGATCGACGAGGCGGACCGGATGCTCGACATGGGCTTCATCCCCGATGTCGAGCGCATCGTCTCCATGCTGCCCAAGCTCCGCCAGACGCTGTTCTTCTCCGCCACCATGGCGCCTGAGATCCGCCGGCTGGCCGATGCCTTCCTGCAGAACCCCCGCGAGATCACCGTCTCCGCCCCGGCCTCAGTGGCCACCACCATCACCGCCGGGCTGATCTGGGTGGGGGAGCGCGACAAGCGCGAGGCGCTACGGCGGCTGATCAAGCGGGAGGCCGTGCAGAACGCGCTGATCTTCTGCAACCGCAAGGTCGATGTGGACATCCTCTACAAGAGCCTGAAGAAGCACGGCTTCAACGTCGGCGCCCTGCATGGCGACTTGGCGCAGTCCGTGCGCTTCGCGACGCTCGAGAAGTTCAAGAACAACGAGCTGCAGCTTCTCGTCTGCTCCGACGTGGCGGCGCGCGGCATCGACATCGGCGGCCTCTCCCACGTCTTCAACTTCGACGTGCCCTTCCATGCCGAGGACTACGTCCACCGCATCGGCCGCACGGGCCGGGCCGGGCGCGAGGGCCATGCCTACACCCTCGCCACCGCCGACGAGGCGAAGGCCGTGGCCGCGGTGGAGAGCCTGACCGGCCGCCCCATCCCGCCCATGACGATCGAGGGCCTGGACCCCGTCGACCCTGAGGAGATCCAGGCGGCGCTCAAGGCGACCGGCCGGGGCCGCGGGCGCGGCCGGGGTGCCGAGGCGCGCGGCGGCTCGGGCCGTGGCGGCGACCGCGGGCGCGAGACTGGCCGGCGCGAGCGCGGCGGCGAGGCGCGCGAGGGCGGCCGCCGCGAGGGCCGTGGCCGCCGCGACGAGCGCGCCCCGCGCGAGGAGGTCCGCGAGGAGCGGCCTGCCCGCGCGGAGCGGCCGTCCCGCGAGGAGCGGCCCGCCCGTGATGAGCGCCCCGCCCGCGAGGCCCGTCCCGGCCGCGAGCGGGAGTCCCGCTCGGGCGACCGGGTGCTGGAGGAGGTGAACCGCGACGCTGCCCGCGACTGGACCGCCCGCGAGGACCATCCCCGCCGCGAGGACCGGCGTGACGAGCGGAGCCGCGAGGACCGCCCGCGCCGCGACCGCGACGAGCGCCGCTATCGCCAGGACGATCTCGGCCCCGCCGTGGTCGGCTTCGGCGACGCGATCCCGGCCTTCATGCTGATCCCCGTTCCCCGCCCGCGCCGGGTTCGGGAGGACGAGGCCGAGGCGGCCTGAAAGGTCTCTGGGGAGGGCAGCCCAGCTCTCCCCGGCCGAGCACCGAAGGGAGAGCCTCGCGGCTCTCCCGGGATGGCGGTCCCTCGCCCTCTCGGGCAGGATGCGCCCCTTTCGCGGCCAAGATCACGGAGAGGAACGCATCCATGAACGTCGTCACCCAGGTCCTGCCGGAGGCCCCCCAGGCCCGCGTCCCGCAGAAGATGGGCAACTTCGTGTGGGACGACCCGCTCCTGCTGGAGGACCAGCTCACCGAGGACGAGCGCATGATCCGCGACGCAGCGCGCGAGTTCTGCGGGTCCAAGCTCATGCCGCGCATCCTCATGGGCAACCGGAACGAGCACTTCGACCGCGAGATCATGAACGAGTTCGGGGAGATGGGCTTCCTCGGCGCGACGCTGGACAGCCATGGCTGCGCGGGCGTCGGCTACGTCTCCTACGGCCTGATCTCGCGCGAGGTCGAGCGGGTGGACAGCGGCTACCGCTCCGCCTTCTCCGTCCAGTCCTCGCTCGTCATGTATCCCATCCACGCCTTCGGCTCGGAGGCGCAGAAGGACAAGTTCCTGCCCAAGCTCCGCACGGGCGAGTGGGTGGGCTGCTTCGGCCTGACCGAGCCCGATGCGGGGTCGGACCCGAGCTCCATGCGGACCCGGGCGAAGAAGGTGGACGGCGGCTACTCCGTCTCCGGCTCCAAGACCTGGATCACCAACTCCCCCATCGCCGACGTCTTCGTGGTCTGGGCGAAGGACGACGAGGGCGTGCTGCGCGGCTTCATCCTGGAGAAAGGGATGAAGGGCCTGACCGCCCCGAAGATCGAGGGCAAGATGTCCCTCCGGGCCTCGACCACGGGCATGATCATGATGGACGAGGTCTTCGTCCCCGAGGAGAACCGCCTTCCCGGCGTGAAGTCCCTCGCCGGCCCGTTCTCCTGCCTCAACCGGGCGCGCTACGGCATCGCCTGGGGCGCGCTGGGCGCGGCCGAGTTCTGCTGGCACGCGGCGCGCGAGTACACGCTCGGCCGCAAGATGTTCAACCGCCCGCTGGCCCAGACGCAGCTCGTGCAGAAGAAGCTGGCGGACATGCAGACCGAGATCACCCTCGGCCTGCAGGGCGTGCTGCGCCTCGGGCGCCTCTTCGACGAGCACAAGGCCGCGCCGGAGATGATCTCCATGATGAAGCGCAACAACTGCGGCAAGGCGCTCGACATCGCCCGCGTGTCCCGCGACATGCATGGCGGCAACGGGATCGTGGACGAGTACCACGTCATCCGCCACGTCATGAACCTGGAGACGGTGAACACCTACGAGGGCACGCACGACGTGCACGCCCTCATCCTCGGCCGCGCGCAGACCGGGCTGAACGCCTTCGGCTGATCAGCCGGGCCGAACGCCTTCGGCTCATCAGCCGGGCTGCACCGCGTTCACAAGGGGCGGTCCCACGGGGCCGCCCCTTTCCCATTTGGAAACCACCATGCGCGTGACGATAGAGGCTATGGGTGCCGCCGGCGACGGCATCGCCCGCGACGAGGCCGGCCGCCCTCTCTTCATCCCCTTCGCGCTGCCCGGCGAGGTCGTGGAGGCCGAGCCCGGCCCCGCGCGTGGGGAGGGCCGGGTCGCCGCGCTGACGGCGGTCGAGACCCCCTCCCCCGACCGCGTTCCCCCGCCCTGCCCGCATTTCGGCATCTGCGGCGGCTGCGCCGTGCAGCACTGGGCCGATGAGCCCGTCGCGGCCTGGAAAGCCGCGCGCGTGGCCGAGGCCCTGTCCCGCGCCGGCTTTCCTGGCTCCCCGGTGGAGCCCGCGCCGCCGAGCCCGCGCAACAGCCGGCGCCGCGCGGACTTCGCCATCCGGCGCCGGGCGGAAGGAGTTGCCGTCGGCTTCCACGCCCGCGGCTCCTCCGAGCCCTTCGACATGGCGGTCTGCTTCGTTATCGATCCCCGCATCCTCGCCCTGGTCGAGCCGTTGCGCGCGCTCATGGGCTCGCTGGCCGCGCTGCGCCGCGCGGGCTCGGCGATGGTCAACCTGCTGGACACCGGCCCGGATCTCTGGATCCGCACGGACGGCCCGCTCACCCCGGGGGACCGGACGAAGCTCGCCGGCTTCGCGGCGGCTCATGGCATCCCCCGCATCGCCTGGTCGAAGGAGGGCACGCGCGAGGCGCCCGAGATCGCGGCCCAGGAAGGCCCGGCCATCGTCACCCTCTCCGGCGTGCCCGTCTCGCCCGCCCCCGGCGCGTTTCTCCAGGCCACCCCGCAGGGCGAGGCCGCGATCGTCGCCGCCGTGCTCGCGGGGCTTCCGGCACGCATGGCCGGCAGGCCGCGCATCATCGAGTTGCATGCGGGGCTGGGCACCCTCTCCTTCCCGCTCGCCGGCAAGGGCAGGGTGGAAGCCTATGAGGGCGCGCCCGAGGCGGCCACGGCCTTACAGGCCGCCGCGGGACGTGCCGGCGCCCGGGTGAAGTCCGTGCGGCGGGATCTCGTCCGCCAGCCCCTCCTCCCGGCCGAGCTGAACGGCGCCGCCGCCCTGGTGCTGGACCCGCCCTTCGCGGGCGCGGCGGAGCAGGCCGCGATTCTCGCACGCTCCACCATCCCCCGGGTGATCTACGTGTCCTGCAACCCCGCCGCCCTGTCGCGGGACCTCCAGCCCTTCGCCCGCGCGCCCGGCTGGAAAGTCGAGCGGGCGGTCATGGTGGACCAGTTCCTCTGGTCATCGCAGGTGGAGGCGGTCGTTACCCTCGCGCGCGTGATTTGACGGGCGAGCCCTGTTGCAAAAAATTGAACAAACCTCGGAGGAATCCAGCCCATGAACAGACGCGCGCTTCTCGGGACGGGCCTTGCCGCCCCGGCCCTGCTCTCCACTGCCGGCGCCCAGGCACCGGCGCCCGACCCGGCCCCGATGCCGGCCCAGGCGCCGGGCTTCTACCGCTTCCGCGTCGGCGAGGCCGTGGTCACCATGGTCTATGACGGCCAGGCGATCCGCCAGAACCCGACCGAGGGCTTCGTCCGCAACGCCTCCTCCGAGGAGGTCGCCAACAGCATGCGGGCCCAGGGGCTGAACCCCGCCCAGCTCACCAATCCCTACACCATCCCGGTCGTCCGCACCTCGCGCGGGACGGTGATGTTCGACACCGGCAACGGGCCGCAGACGGCGGCCGACAGCCGCATGGGCCAGCTTCAGGCCAACCTCACCGCGGCCGGCATCGACCCCGCCTCGATCGACATCATCGCCTTCACGCATTTCCACGGGGATCATATCGGCGGGCTGCTGGACGGCGCCGGCGCGGCCGCCTTCCCGCGCGCGCGGATCATGGTGCCGGAGAGGGAGTGGGTCTTCTGGATGGACGAGGCGCAGGCCGGCCGCGCGCCGGAAGCCATGCGCCCCGCCTTCGCCAATGCCCGCCGCCGTTTCTCGCCCTATGAGAGCCGGGTGGAGCGCATCGGGGACGATGCGGAGGTGCTGCCGGGCATCCGCTCGGTGAACACGAACGGCCACAGCCCCGGCCACACCTCCTACCACCTCTCGGACGGGAACGCGCAGGCCATGATCCTGGGCGACGTGACCAGCCGGCCGGAGTTCAACCTGACCAATCCCGGCTGGCACGTCATCTTCGACATGGACCCCATCGCCGCCGAGGCCAGCCGCCGCCGCATGTTCGACCGCGTGGCGGCCGACCGCATTCGGTGCGTCGCCTATCACTGGCCCTTCCCGGCCAATGGCACGGTGGCGAAGGAGGGGAACGGCTACCGCCTTATCCCGGCGGAGTGGAGCAGCGTCATCTGATCCTCGGTGCCGCCCGCTTCGACGCGGGCGGCGCCTCCCTCAGATGTGGAAGCTCTCGCCGCAGCCGCAGCGGCCTTTCTCGTTCGGATTGGTGAAGGTGAAGCCGGCGGACATCGCCTTGCGTTCGTAATCCATCACCGTCCCGATCAGGAACAGCGTCGCCTTGCGGTCCACGAGGACGGTAAGGCCCTTGTCGGTGACCACCTCGTCCCCCGGCCCCGCCGCATCTACCCAGTCCATCTGGTAGGACATGCCGGAGCAGCCCTTGGTCGAGACGGAGACGCGCAGCATCTTGCCCTCGCCCTTGGCATAGAGCGCACGGAGCCGCTCCGCCGCCGTGTTCGAGAGGGACATCAGGGGCGGCAGGGCGCGGCGCGTCTTCGGGGCTTCGGTGGTGGTGCTCATGGTGGAATCCATCTGGCCCCCCATCAGTACATGTTCAACGCCAGCTTCGCGTCCTCGCTCATGCGGGACGGGTCCCAGGGCGGATCCCACACGATCTCCACCTTCGCGGAGGTGACCTGCGGCACGCCGCGCACGGCCTCCTCCACCATCCCCGGCAACTCCTGGGCCGAGGGGCAGGAAGGGGTGGTCAGCGTCATGTCGATCTTCACCGCGCCATCATCCCCGATCTCGACGGCGTAGATCAGGCCGAGCTCGTAGATATCGACAGGGATCTCGGGATCGAACACGGTCTTCAGCGCGTCCAGCACCGCGACCTCGCTCACCCGGTCCGCCGGCGGGATCGGCCCGTCCGGCGACCAGGCCTCGTGCGTCGCGCCCTGCTGGGTCAGCGGTTCACTCACTCGAAGCCTCCTTACCGCCACTGAGCGCGGTGTTGAGGGTGTGCCAGGCCAGCGTCGCGCACTTCACGCGGCTGGGATACTCGTGGACGCCCGACAGAGCCTGGAGGCGGTCCATCTCCTCCTCCAACGCGCCGCCGCAATCGGGGCAGGTGCCGGTCATGGCCATCTCGCGGAAGCGCGCGGCCATCCCCCGCGCCTCCTCCGCCGTCTTGCCCTTGACCGTCTCCGTCATGAGCGAGGCGCTGGCCATGGAGATGGCGCAGCCCCGGCCCTGGAAGGCGGCGTCCGCGATGCGGTCCCCCTCCATGCCGAGGAACAGCTCCATGCGGTCCCCGCACATCGGATTGTCGCCGCGCGCGTTGAGATCGGCCGTCTCCAGCCGACGGAAGTTCCGGGGCTTGCGCCCGTGATCCAGGATGACCTCCTGGTAGAGATCGCGCAGATCGTCGAACATCAGGTGAAGAACCTCCGCGCGGAAGTCAGCGCCTCCGCCAGGAAATCGACCTCCTCATGCGTCGTGTACAGGCCGAAGGAGGCCCGGCAGGTGCTGTCATGCCCGATCCGGACATGCAGCGGCTCGGCGCAGTGCCGCCCCGCGCGCACGGCGATGCCCACGCGGTCTAGCAAGGTGGAGAGGTCGTGCGCGTGGGCGTTGCCGAGCGCGAAGGAGAACACCCCGCCCCGGTCCTGCGCGCGCCCGATCAGCGTCAGGTCCTCGATGACCGAGAGCTTCGCCATGGCGCGGTCCACCAGCGAGCGCTCATGCGCCTCGATCGCCTCCATGCCGATGGCGGTGACGTAGTCGATGGCCGCATGCAGCCCAACGGCCTCCACGATGGCCGGCGTGCCCGCCTCGAACTTCGCGGGAACCGGCGCGGGGCGGAATCCCTCGCGCGTCACCTCCGAGATCATGTCGCCGCCGCCGAGGAAAGGCGGCATGGCGTCCAGCAGCTCCATCCGCGCCCAGAGCACGCCGATCCCCGTGGGGCCGTAGAGCTTGTGCCCGGTGAAGACGTAGAAATCCGCATCCAGCGCCCTCACGTCCACGCGCCGATGCACCACGGCCTGGGAGCCGTCGAACAGCACCTTCGCGCCATGGGCATGGGCCAGCGCCGCGATCCGCGCGGCGGGCGTGACCGTGCCGAGCACGTTGGACATGTGCGTGACGGCGACGAGCCCGACCTTGCCGTCGGCCAGCTTCGCTTCCAGGTCCGCCATGTCCAGCTCGCCCGCCTCGGTCACGTCGGCGATGCGAAGCTCGATCCCGTGCGCCTGGGCGAGCATCTGCCAGGGCACGAAATTCGCGTGGTGCTCCATCTCGGTGACCACTACGGCCTGCCCCGGCCTCAGCAGGCCGCGCCCGTAGGAATGGGCGACGAGGTTGATCGCGCTCGTGCTGTTGGCGGTGAACACCACCTCCCGCGCGTCGCCCGCGTTCAGGAAGCGCGCCACCGCCTCGCGCGCCGCCTCATAGGCGGCGGTTGAGGCCTCGCTCAGCCGGTAGGCGCCGCGATGGACATTCGCGTAGCTCGTCTCGAACATCTCGCGCATCGCGTCGATCACCGCGCGCGGCTTCTGGGCCGAGGCGCCGGAGTCCAGGAAGACCAGCGGCTTGCCGTGGACCTTCGTGGACAGGATCGGGAAATCCTGCCGGATACGCCCGACGTCGAGCGCGGGGCGGAGGGTGCCGTCCATCACGCGGCCTCCCCCCCGTGTCCGACCCACCAGCCCTGGACCGCCTCGTCCAACGCGTCGCGCGCCACCTCGTCCTCCACGATCTCCACGGCTTCCTGCAGGAAGGCGCGGACGAGCATGGCGCGGGCCGTGTCGGCCGGGATGCCGCGGGCGCGAAGGTAGAAGAGGCTGTCGGGGTCCAGCGCGCCGGCCGTCGCGCCGTGGCTGCACTTCACGTCGTCGGCGTAGATCTCGAGCTGCGGCTTGCTGTCGATCTCGGCATCCTCCGAGAGCAGCAGCGCCTGGTTCATCTGGTAGCCGTCGGTCTTCTGCGCCTCGCGCCGCACCAGGATCTTGCCCTGGAACACGCCGCGCGAGCGCCCGGACAGCACCGTCTTTACCGTCTGGCGGGAGGCGCAGTTCGGCGCGGCATGGTCCAGCGCCGTCGTCGTGTCCGCGAGCTGCCCCTCGGCCACGAGCTGCGCCCCGTTCAGATGCGCAGTCGCGCGCGGACCGAGCAGCGCGAGATGCGTCTCGCTGCGGCTGATCCTGCCGCCGGCGTTCAGCACGAAGCCGTCATAGGTGCCGCCCTCGGCCACGCGGACGCCGAGATGGGCGAGGTGATAGGCCCCGGCCGCCTCGCGCTGGACGCGCACATGGGTGAGCACGGCAGCCTCGGCGACCTCGATCTCGAAGACGGGGTTGTGCAGGTGGCGCGCGCCGGAAGGCGAGGCCGCCGTCTCCAGCAGCACCAGCCGCGCCCCGCGCGCGAGGCGGATGAGGTGGCGCGGGTGGATCGTGCTCTCCGTCTCGCCGGAAGCGAGCGAGAGCAGCTCTAGCCGCCCGGCATCGACGCCCTCGGCGACGTCCAGCACGAGCCCGTCCTCGAAGAGGAGGGTGTTCAACGTGACCATGGGCTGGGAGGCCGAGGCCACCGTGTTCAGCCGCCCGGCGACATCGCCCACCACATCCGACAGCGCCGCAGCATCGAGACCGTCGAGCGAGGAAAGGTCGGCCCGGAAACGGCCATCCACGAACACCGCGCGCCGCTCGGCGCGGGCGGGCGGAAGCTCCACCGCCTCGTCCACGGGTGTCAGCGCCTCGCGGAACTCCGCGCGCAGCACAGGAGTGAGGTCGGTGTAGCGCCAGGCCTCCACGCGGCGGCTCGGCAGGCCGGCGGCGGCGAGCGTCTCCGCCGCCGCCTCGCGCAGCCGGCGCACGGCCTCGACCCCTGCGCCGGGCAGGCGCTCGGCCAGCCCGGCATAGCGGTGCAGGAAGCCGGCCGCGTTGCCCGATGGGGTCTGGATGTTCATGCGGCCTCGCCCAGCACGCCGGCATAGCCCTCGGCCTCGAGCCGATGCGCCAGCTCCGGCCCGCCGGAGGCCACGATGCGGCCGTCGGCCAGCACGTGCACGCGGTCGGGCACGATGTGGTTCAGGAGGCGCTGGTAGTGCGTGATCACCAGCGCCGAGAAGTTCGGCCCGCGCATCGCGTTCACCCCATCGGCCACGATGCGGAGCGCGTCGATGTCGAGGCCGCTGTCGGTCTCGTCCAGCACGGCGATCTTTGGCTGAAGAAGTGCCATCTGCAGGATCTCGTTCCGCTTCTTCTCGCCGCCGGAGAAGCCGACATTCACGCCGCGCTTCAGCATGTCCTCGGGCATGGACAGCTCCTTCATGCGGGCGCGCGCCAGCTTGAGGAACTGCATCGCATCCACCTCCGCCTCGCCACGCGTGCGACGGATGGCGTTCAGCGCGGTGCGCAGGAAGTTGGCGTTGCCAACGCCCGGGAGCTCGACGGGATACTGGAAGGCGAGGAACAGGCCGGCGGCGGCGCGCTCCTCCGGTTCCATCTCCAGCAGGTCCTGCCCGTTCAGCGTGACGGAGCCGCCCGTGATCTCGTAGCCCTCGCGCCCGGAGAGCGCGTAGGACAGGGTGGACTTGCCGGCGCCGTTCGGCCCCATGATGGCGTGGACCTCGCCGTCCGGCACCTCGAGGGTGAGACCCTTGAGGATTTCCTTGCCATCGACCTCGGCGGTCAGGTTCTCGATGCTGAGCATCAGATGCACTCCTCGCGGGTATTCACCCGACGCTCCCTTCCAGGCTGATCTGAAGCAGCTTCTGCGCCTCGACCGCGAATTCCATCGGCAGCTCCTTCAGCACCTCGCGGCAGAAGCCGTTCACGATGAGGCCCACCGCGTCCTCTTGCGAGAGGCCGCGCTGCCGGCAGTAGAAGAGCTGGTCCTCCGCGATGCGGCTGGTGGTCGCCTCGTGCTCGGTCTTCGCGGTCATGCAGCGGTTCTCGATATAGGGAACCGTGTGCGCGCCGCAGAGATCGCCGATCAGCAGGCTGTCGCACTGGGTGAAGTTGCGCGCGCCGGTCGCCTTCGGGCTGATCCGCACGAGGCCGCGATAGGTGTTCTGGCCCTTGCCCGCCGAAATGCCCTTCGACACGATGGTCGAGCGCGTGCCCTTGCCAAGATGGATCATCTTGGTCCCGGTATCGGCCTGCTGATGGTTGTTGGTGATGGCCACCGAGTAGAACTCACCCACGGAGTCCTCGCCCTGCAGAATGCAGGACGGGTACTTCCAGGTGATGGCCGACCCCGTCTCCACCTGCGTCCAGCTCACCTTGCTCCGCTTGCCCCGGCAGGCGGCGCGCTTGGTGACGAAGTTGTAGATGCCGCCCACCCCGTTCTCATCGCCAGGGTACCAGTTCTGCACCGTGCTGTACTTGATCGAGGCGTCGTCGAGCGCGACCAGCTCCACCACCGCGGCGTGGAGCTGGTTCTCGTCGCGCTGCGGCGCCGTGCAGCCCTCGAGATAGGAGACGGTCGAACCCTCGTCCGCGATGATCAGCGTCCGCTCGAACTGGCCCGTGCTCTTGGCGTTGATGCGGAAATAGGTGGACAGCTCCATCGGGCAGCGCACGCCCTTGGGGATGTAGACGAAGCTGCCATCGGTGAAGACGGCGCTGTTCAGCGCGGCGAAGAAGTTGTCCGTATGCGGCACGACGGTGCCGAGGTACTTCCGCACGAGCTCAGGGTACTTCTGGACCGCCTCGGAGATGGCGCAGAAGATGATCCCCTCCTTCTCCAGACGGTCCTTGTAGGTCGTAGCGACGGAGACGCTGTCGAACACGGCATCGATGGCGACGGGCATGCGGCCGCCATCGGCCGGCACTTCGCCCGCGCCCTCGACACCGGCCAGGATCGCCTGCTCCTTCAGCGGGATGCCGAGCTTGGCATAGGTACGCAGCAGCTCCGGATCCACCTCGTCCAGCGACTTCGGCTTCACCTTGTTCACGGGCGCCGCGTAGTAGTAGGCGTCCTGGTAGTCGATCGGCGGATAGGTCACGGCGGGCCAGCGCGGCTCCTCCATGCCCTTCCAGGCCTCGAAGGCGCGCAGCCGCCACTCGAGAAGCCATTCCGGCTCGTTCTTCTTGGCGGAGATGAAGCGGACGATGCTCTCGTCCAGCCCCTTGGGAGCGAACTCCATCTCGATCTCGGTCTCGAACCCCCACTTATAGGCGCCCTGCGTGGCGTCCCGGACGGTATCGAGGGTCTCTTCGACGGCGGGCATCCTTGGTCCCTTACTCGGCGGCCAGAGGAGCGGCCGTCAGGCCGGCTCCCGGGTTGGCGGGGAAAACGGGGGCGCGGCGGTGCATCCCGGTGCAGGACGGCCGCGCGAGATCGGCGATGGTGACGGCGGTGAGGGCGGCGCGGACCGCCTCGTTCACCGGGTCCCAGCGGCCGCGGACGGGGCAGTGGCCCTCGGCCTCGCAGCCGCCGGTATTGCCGTCCACGCAGGCAGTGAGCGCGATGGGCCCGTCCATCGCCACGATGACCTCGGCGAGCGAGATGGCCGAGATCGGCCGGGCGAGCCGGTGCCCGCCCCGTGCCCCGCGCTGAGCCTCGACCAGCAGCGACTGGGAGAGGATGCGGAGCACCTTCGCCACGGTCGGTTCGGCGATGCCGGTCGTGGCGGAAAGGGCAGGCACGGTGTGCAGCCCCTCTTCCTGGCCGAGCCGGGCGAGGAGGACGACGGCGTAGTCGGCGAGTTTCGACAGGCGCAGCACGGTGTGATCGGGCCAGTTCTTCAATACCAGACCCCAGCGGTCCGGTATGCCGTCAGATGCGTCGCCGCCTCTCCGGTGTCAAGGCGCCCACGCCCGCGTGACCGCTGAAAACAAGGACTTGCGATTGATTCGCGACTGGGCCCGGGGGCCAGCCCCTTCCGCCCTTCCCGCCCCCGCCCTAGAAGATCCGCAACCCCGGTGGAGAGGAAGCGACGTGACCGAGCCCATGCGCCTCACCGACTTCACCGCCGCCGGCGAGGCCGCTCCGGAAAGGCCCGTCCGCCCGCGGGACGCCGCGACGATCCTTCTCTGGCGCGAGCGCGGCGGGAGGCTGGAGGTGCTGATGGGCGTCCGCAGCGCGCGGCACCGCTTCATGCCCAGCCGCCTCGTCTTCCCCGGCGGCCGGGTGGACCGGGAGGACCGGACGGCCCCCGTGGCCTCGGACCTGCACCCCCGCACCCGCAAGGCACTCGAGCTGCGCGCCACGCCGCGCCTGGCGCGCGCCCTCGCCGTCGCGGCCGTCCGCGAGCTGCAGGAGGAGACGGGGCTGCTGATGGGCCGGATGGAGGGCGGGCGGCTCCAGGCCGACCTCGCGCCGCTTCGCTATCTCTGCCGCGCGCTCACCCCGACGATGAGCCCCGTGCGCTTCAACGCCCGCTTCCTCACCGCCCCCGCCGAGTGCGCGACGGGGGAGCTCGGCGGCTCCGGGGAGCTGGAGCACCTCGCCTTCCACGCCGTGGACGAGACCCCGCCGCACGAGATCGCCCCGATCACGGCGAAGGTCCTGGCCGAGTTCCGCGACCTCATGGCCCTTCCCGAGAGGGAGCGGGAGGCGCGGCCGCTCGTCTGGTACCAGGGGCGCGACACGCGCCGGCTGGAACGCCAGGGCTGAGGGGTCAGCCGAAGGCCCAGCGCAGGGTGCGGGCGATGCCCAGCGTGCCGGCGCGCACGAGGGGGCGGCCGAGCGGCGCGGGCAGGCCGTGCATCCGCCGCGCCCAGTCCGGCAGCAGGTCCACCCCGGCCTGCAGGGTGAGGACCTGGAAGGGCTCGGTCGCCGGGTTCGCCGCCTTCTGCTCGAGGACCAGCCGCGCCACCTCGCGGGTCCGCGAGTCGCAGAGGAGCCCCGGGCGCATCGCCTCGATCAGCGCCAGGGCCTCCCGGCGGGATCGCGGGAGGGGATCGGCGCCGAGGGCGGAACCCACCCGCGCCATCTCCTCGAAGTAGCGGTCCTGCCGCGCCACCGACATGCGGGGCTCGGCGTAGCGGATCCAGGCTTCGAGGAAGCTCGTCGTCTCCGTCACATGCACCCAGGCGAGCAGGGCGGGATCGTTCGCGGCATAGGGCGTGCCGTCCGGCAGGGTTCCCCGGACATGGCCGTGGATGCCGCGCACCCGCGCGATCGCCGCCTCCGCCTCCTCCCGGCCGCCATAGGTCGTGAGGGCGATGAAGCGCGCCGTGCGGCGGAGCCGGCCGTGCATGTCCGCGCGGAAGCGGGAATGGTCCCACACCCCCGCCAGCACGGCGGGATGCAGCATTTGGAGCAGGAGGCCCGCGACGCCCCCGACCAGCATGGAGGTGACGTCCCCATGCACCGCCCAGGCAACGGAGCGCGGGCCGAACAGCCCGTCCGTCCGCCGCTGGATCGGCGCCTCGCCCTTGCTGCGGTCGTTGAACAGCGCGACCACCGGCCGCGTGAGCGCGGCCTTCAGCGGCTGCAGGAGGAGCTTGCCCGGCGGGGGGATGGGGGCGCGCGGCGGGCGCGCCTCCCCGGCATGGGCCGCGAGACCGCCGGAGTGGCGGGGCGTGTGGGATGGCATGGCGGATAAACGGCCAGGCCGCGCCGTTGTTGCGCCTGCCGGCACGGGCGGGACTACACCGCCCGGAAGAGCTCCCCCTCGGCCATGGCCAGTCCCTCCCCCGCGAGCTTCACGAGATGCGCCAGCAGGCTCCGCGCCGCGGCCGGCGCCAGGCCGGGGTCGAGGGCGGGCCCGTAGACGGCGGGAACCAGCGCGGGCGCGTCCACCGGCCGCCCGGCCCGGCGGAGCGCCTCCAGCACCCGCGCCTCCCGCTCCTCCCGATGCGCGATGAGGGCGGCGATGAAGGGGCCGGGCGCGTCATGGGCGGGGCCGTGGCCGGGGAGCAGCAGCCGGTCCTCCCGCGCCGCCACGCGGCGGAGGGAGCGCATGTAGTCCGCCATGTCGCCGTCGGGCGGGGAGACGACGCTGGTGGACCAACTCATCACGTGGTCGGCGCTGAACAGCACGCCGGCGGGCGCCAGCTCCCGCTCGGCCTCCAGGGCGAAGCAGAGATGGTTCGCGCAGTGGCCGGGGGTGCGCAGCGCGGTCAGCCGCCAGCCATCGCCCTCGACGCCTTCCCCATCGGCCAGCCGGCGGTCGGGGAGGAAGGCGTGGTCGCCCCCCTCCCCGCCCGCTCCGGCCGGGGTAAGGTGCGGGCCGAAGCCGAGCGTCTCCGCGCCCGTCGCCGCCGCGAGCGGCGCGGCGCCGGGCGAGTGGTCCCGGTGGGTGTGGGAGACGAGGACGCCCCTCACCCTCTCCCCCGCGAGCGCGGCCAGGATGACGGCCCGGTGCGCGGGGTCGTCCGGCCCGGGATCGAGCACCGCCACGCTCCCGCGGCCGATGAGGTAGGTGTTGGTGCCGCGATAGGTGAAAGGACCGGGATTGGCGCAGATGATGCGCCGCAGCCCGGGGGCGATCCACTCCACCTCGCCCGGCCGGAGTGGGTCGTCCCGGCGAAAATCAGGGCTCATGCCTTTCCCCTTCCGAACTCGCCGCGCAGCACGAGAAAGCCTGCGCCCACGATCAGCGCGCTGCCCGCCAGCATCGCCGCGCCCGGCGCCTCGCCCCAGACGAGCCAGCCCAGCAGCCCCGCCCAGAGCAGCCCGCTATAGGTATAGGGCCCGAGGGAGGAGGCCTGGGCGCTCGCGAAGGCCTCGGTGTTCAGCACCTGCCCCACGCCGCCGACCAACCCCATGGCGAGAAGGAGGCCGAGCTCGCCCCAGCCCGGCGTCACCCAGACGAAGGGCAGGCCGAGGGCCGACATCCCCGTCATCATCAGGGCCTGCCAGAGCACGATCGTCGTGCTCGGCTCGGTCGCCGAGAGCTGGCGCACCAGCATGGTCGAGAGCGCGCCGAAGAACCCGCCCAGCGCGGCGATCGCGTAGCCCGCCGCCGGGCCGCCCGCCCAGGCCCCCGCCCCCTGGCCAGCCGCGATCACGAGGACGCCGAGGAAGCCGATCCCCACCGCCGCCCAGCGCATCACCCCCGGGCGCTCGCCGAGCCAGGGGATGCTGAGGAGGATGATGAAGAGGGGCTGCGTGTAGTTGAGCGCCGTCTGCTCCGCGAGGGGCAGGAGGGTGAGGGCGAGGAAGGCGCAGCCCATCCCCATCATCCCGGACAGGGCGCGCAGGGCATGCCCGCCCAGGCGGCGCGTCCGCAGCAGGGCTCCCGTCCCCAGCCCCGCCGCCAGCACCACGGGCAGGGAGAGAAGGTTGCGGAAGAACATCAGCTCCAGGAAGGAGAGCCGGGCGCTCAGCAGCTTCACGAAGACGCCCATCAGGGCGAAGCAGGCCGTCGCGCCCAGCATCATCAGCGCGCCACGGCGCATGTCGTGGCGCAGCGGCATCAGCGCCCGCCCGACGTGGTGAGAGCAGCGGCGGCCGCCTCCCGCGCCCGGACCCGCGCCCGGTGCAGGTTGTAGAGCCCGGCCGAGACGACGACCACGGCGCCCAGCACCGTCGTCCAGGCCGGCACGTCGCCCCAGACGAGCAGGCCGAGCACCGTGCCCATGACGAGGGTGGTGTACTCGAAGGGCGCGAGCAGCCCCACCGGCGCGAGGGCGAAGGCGCGGGCGAAGAGGAAATGCGCCGTGCCGTTCCCCAGGGCGAGCAGCAGGATCGCTAGCCACCCGCCCGGCCCCGGCCAGGCGACGGGCGGGAAGACCGGGAGGAGCGCGAGGCCCAGGGGCAGATGCGCCGCCATGAGCCAGAAGGCGATGGAGGCCGGCCGGTCCGTCCGCGCCAGCACCCGTGTCCAGATGCGGCTGAGCGCCATGAAGAGGACGCCGACGAACAGCACCGCCGCCTCCGGGCGCCAGAGGTCGCCGCCGGGCCGCACCATCACCAGCACGCCGAGGAAGCCCGCGAGAGTGGAGAGCGCCCGCCGCCACCCGACCTTCTCGCCCAGCAGAGGAACGGCGAGCAGAGTCATGGCCAGCGGCCCCATCGCCGCGACGGCGTAGCTGTCTCCCAGCGCCATGCCGCGCGCCCAGGCGAGGTAGAAGGCCACCGTCACCACGCAGTGCACGAGGCTCCGCGCCAGCATCAGGCGACGGTTCACCGCCCGCACGCTCAGCCCGCCGCCGAGGGCGACCACCACCGCCGCCCCGATCGTGCCGCGAAGGATCATCGCGGCGGCGATGCCGATCTCCGGCAGCACGAACTTCACCGCGGCGTCGGAGACGGTGACGATGGCGTAGCCGAGCATGATCAGCCCGATGCCGCGCAGCGCCTCCTCCGGCCGCCCCTCGGGCGCGCCTCCCCCTGGGTCAGGCAAGAACTGCCTCGGCCTCCTGGCAGGTGGCGCCGGTCTCGTCGCGGGTCTCAAGGCGGATCGTGCCGTCCGCCTCCCGCCGGCCGAGCAGGGCCAGGCGCCGCTCGTGGAAGCAGGGGCGCTTGCCGCGATAGGCGAAGCGCGCCAGCGCGGCACCGGGCCCGGCGAGGTCGAGCGCGTGGCGGGCCAGCAGCGTCGCCTGGAGCGGGCCGTGGACGACGAGGCCGGGATAGCCCTCCTCCCCCGTGACATAGGGGTGGTCGTAATGGATACGGTGGCCGTTCCCCGTGAGGGCGGAGTAGCGGAACAGCATCACGGGATCCGGGACCAGCGAGGCCTCGAGCGCCCCATCCCAGGCCGGCGCGGCCGGCGCGTCCTTCACCGCCGCGCCCTCGGCGCCGCGATAGACGATGTCCTGCTCCTCCTCCACCAGCACCCCGGCAGGGCCGTGCAGGACATGCCCGACGGTGACGAAGACGAGCCGCCCGGAGCCGCCCGACTTCTCCTTCACCGAGAGAATCGTGCTCACCTTCCGCAAGGCGTCCCCCGTCCGCACGGGCGCGCGGAAGGTCACGCGGCCGCCGGCCCACATGCGGCGCGGGAGATCGTGGACGGGGGGAAGAAAGCCGCCGCGGCGGGGATGGCCGTCCGGCCCCAACTCATCCGGCATCCGCCAGTCCTGGAACAGGGTCCAGTGCCACAGCGCCGGCCAGGCTTCGCCCTCCAGCGGGCGGCCGAGCGTGGCGGCCATGCGCTCGGCCAGGCGGCGATCGGCGCGGTCCTCCCGCACCTCCTCGCGGCCGACATAGTCCTCATAGGCCATGCTTCCCCCCTGCCGCCCCTAGTCCTCCCGGACATAGAGCTTGTAGCCCTCGATCTCGCCCTGCTGGCGGTAGTTCCGGAACGCCTCCGCGAACAGGGGGTGGCGGGAGAAATACTCGATGAAGTCGAACTCCTTCCCGCACCAGGGAATGCCCACATGCCGGGTGACCAGCACCGCCGAGGGCGGGGCCGCCGCGAAGTCCTCGGCCACCGTGCGGTAGACGAAGAACTCCGCGCGCGACATCTCCCAGGGCTCGCGGTAGCGCTCGCCGTTCTCCGGGCAGCGCCCGTTCACCCCCTGCAGCAGCCAGAGATTCATGAAGCGCAGGGTGGACTGGCTGCGCGCGTAGTTCAGCGCGGGGTAGATCGGCCAGATATCCGGGGTGAGCACCAGCAGGCGCTCGTTCCAGGCCTCGGCCTTGAGCCAGGCGGTGAGCCGGCCGGCCTTTGCGGTCTCGAAGTTGATCTCGCGCAGCGGCGCCTCGCCGCCGCGGATGACGAGAAGGAAGAGCGCCGCGGCGATCACCGCCGAGATCGGCGCCGCCGAGCCCCGCGCCCGCCCGGGCGGCAGCGCCTCGTCCAGCCAGCGGGCGGCCATCAGCCCCGCCGTGAGCCCGCCGAGCATGAGGACGGGGGCGATATGGTAGGTCCAGCCCTTGTGCTGCACCCAGGCCGAGATGAAGGCCCCGGCCATCGCCGCCCAGAGGGCGAGCACGAGCGGGCCGAAGCGGCGGAGAAGGCAGAGCGCCGACACAGCGAGGAGGAGCAGCGCCGCGACCCCGAGGTTTTCCGTCAGCAGCGCGCCGAAGGCGGAAAGCCCGCCGAGATCGACGTAGTAGTCCCAGACCAGCGGCACGACATGGCCGAAGAAGTCGGGGAAGAAGAGCGGGATGGAAGCGAGGTAGAGCAGCCAGACGCCCGCCATGGTCCAGGGCACGGGATCGAGCAGCGGCGCGCCGATCCGCCTCCAGCCGAAGCGCCCGGCATGGCGCAGCACCACCGCCGCCTCTACCAGCAGCGGCACGGCGAGGAAGTGCGGCTTCAGGGCGAAGCCGAGCGCCGCGAGCACCGCGACGCCGAATGTCATCGCGCGTGACGTGGGAAGGCCGAGCATCCGCCGCGCGGCCAGCACCGCGTAGGGGATGGCCACGCTGCCCATCAGCACCTCGCGCTGGCCGAAGTCGTAGCCCGGCAGCAGCAGGGCGAGCGGCACCAGCGCGCCCATCGCCGCCCGCTCCACCGAGCCCTGCGGGATGCCCCGCCGCAGCCGCGCCGAGAGGCGCCAGAGGAGCGCGGCAAGGCCGACGAGGCAGAGGAGCAGCGCGCTCACCCCGTCCAGCGGCGTCCACTCCGCCAGGTAGCCGGGGATGAGGTTGAGGACGAAGATCAGCGGCGGGTTGACGTCGATGAGCCCGGAATAGAGCCGCTCCCCCGCGATCCAGCGCTGGGTGAAGTTGAGCACCGCCGCCACGTCGTGGTTCAGCGGCGGGGAGAGCACTGTCAGCAGGAACAGGCCCGCCGGCGCCAGGGCGAGGGCCCGCCACAGCCGCGCGGCGGAGCCGGCGAGGAGGCGCGGGCGCGAGGCGGTGGAAACCGAGGCCGCTTCGGCCTTGGAGAGAGGCGGGACGGGGGCGTTCATGCGTGGCGTTTCTGCGGGCGCATCCTGGGTGGCTCCGGGCGGACGCGCAACCGACCCCCGGGCCGGAAAGGGGGCAGAGCGCCGCTTATCCCAGGTTATGGGGCCCGATTGCGGCGCCCCCTGGGCGCGTCTGCCTTGTCCCTGCCGCAGCCCCCTGTCACAAGCCGGACATCAGGCCGATCCCGGCCGCCCAGCGCGCCAGCCCCGAGTCGCCCTTTGGAAGACGCCGAATACACCCTGATGGACGCCGCCGAGGACGGCATGTGGTGGTACCGCGCCATCCATGCCCGCCTGCTGGCCGCCCTGGCCGAGCGCCCGGGGGTGGAAGCCCTGCCCATGCTGGATGCCGGCTGCGGCACGGGCGGCTTCCTCGCCCGCCTCTCGCGCGGCTCCGCGCGGCCGGCCTTCGGGCTGGACTACAATCCCCGCGCCGCTGCCCGGGCCGCGGCGAAGTCCGGATTGCCCGCGACCGCCGGCACGATCAACGCCCTTCCCTTCCCCGACGCCGCCTTCGGGGCCGCCGTCTCGGTGGATGTCCTCTCGCACTCCGCCGTGGACCAGGGGGCCGCGCTGGCCGAGCTGCACCGGGTGCTGGCGCCCGGCGGCAGCCTCGTGCTGAACCTGCCGGCCTTCGAGTGGATGTTCTCGGCCCATGACATCCGGGTCCACAACGCCCGGCGCTACACGGCGGCTGGCGCGGTCGCCACCCTGCGCGCCGCCGGCTTCACCGAGGTCTCGGCCCGCTACTGGAACAGCCTCCTCCTCCCCCTGATGGTTCTCCAGCGCAAGGTGCTGGCCCGGGGGGCGAACCATGCGAGCGATGTCGGCGACTTCCCGCCCTGGCTGGACAGCCTCCTCCACGGCGTCTCGGAGATCGAGCGCCGCGCCCGCCTCTCCCTTCCGGCCGGCGGCTCCGTGCTGCTGACCGCGACGCGACCCTGAAGGACCCCCTATCCATGCGCGCCCAGGACAACATGGCGTCCCTTCCCGACACGGTGGGCCTGTCCATCGTCGTCCCCGTCTATCGCGGTGCCGCCACGGTCGGCACGCTGGTGGCCGCCCTTTCGGCGCTGCGCCCCGCGGGCGGGATCGAGATCGTGCTGGTGAACGACGGCTCGCCCGACAATTCCGGGGAGGTCTGCCGCCAGCTCGCCGCCGAGGCGACGGTTCCCCTCACCTATGTCGAGCACGCCCGGAACTTCGGCGAGCACAACGCCGTCATGTCAGGCCTCCGCGTCGCGCGCGGCTCCTACGTCATCACGATGGACGACGACCTCCAGAACCCGCCGGAGGAGGTGCTGAAGCTCTACGACCACGCGCGGCTCGGCGGGTTCGACGTCGTCTACACCCGCTACGCCGTGAAGGAGCACGAGGGCTGGCGCAACCTCGGCAGCCGCTTCGCCAATTGGATCGCGGACCTGCTGATCGACAAGCCGCGCGGCCTCTACCTCTCCTCCTTCCGCTGCATGAGCGCGCTCGTCGTGCGCGAGGTCACGCGCTATGCCGGCCCCTACCCCTATATCGACGGGCTGATCATGCAGGTGACGCAGCGCATCGATTCCATCGAGGTGCGGCACCTCAAGCGCGTGGAGGGGCGCAGCAACTACACGCTGCGGCGCCTCGTGCGGCTCTGGCTGAACCTGGCCACCAACTTCTCGCTCCTGCCCGTGCGCCTCGCGGTCTTCGCCGGCATCGCCATGGGCGTGCTCGGCGTGATCGCCGCGCTCTTCGTCATCGTGGAGGCCATGATGGGCGAGACGCCCTCGGGCTGGGCCTCAACCATGACGGTGACGCTGCTGCTCTCGGGCGTGCAGTTCCTCATCCTCGGCGTGCTCGGCGAGTATGTCGGCCGCTCCTTCCTCTCGGCCAACGGCACGCCGCAGGGCGTGGTGCGGGAAGTCGTCCGCGCCCGCCCCTCCGCCATGGACGCAAGGCTGGAAGACGCAGCGTGACGACCTACTGGATCACCCTGGCCGTCGCCATCGTCACCTCGATGGTCGGACAGATCCTGCTCAAGTCCGGGGCGATCGGGGAGGGCAACTTCGTCACCCAGCTCTTCCGGCCGCAGACGATCATCGGGCTCGGCCTCTACGGCGGGGCCGCGCTGCTCTACATCGTGGCCCTCCGCCGGATCCCGATGTCGGTCGCCCTGCCCTTCACCGCCGTCTCCTATGTCGTGGCGGTGCTGATCGGGCACTTCGTCTTCGGCGAGGGGCTCGGCACGCAGAAGCTCGTCGCGATCGGCCTCATCAGCCTCGGCGTGGTGGTGCTCGCCAGCGCATGAGGGCGGCGGCCCTCCTGCCGCTTCTCCTCGCGGCCTGCGCCGCAACGCCCTCCTGCCCCACCGGCACCGCTCCGGCCGCGGTCGCGGAACTCGCCTTCGGCCGCAACGGCGGGGACGGCGCGCTGCGGGTGGGCGAGGCCGACTGGGCCGCCTTCCTGGCCGAGGAGGCCACGCCCCGCTTCCCCGACGGCCTCACCGCCATGGACGCGCAGGGCCAATGGCGCGGGGCGGACGGGCGCATCGCCCGAGAGCCCGCGAAGCTCCTCCTGCTCGTCCTGCCCGGCGCCTCGATGGCCGAGGCCGCCGCGCGCACCGCCCCCCTCGCCGAGGCCTACCGGGCGCGCTTCGGGCAGGAGAGCGTGCTCCGCAACCTCCGCCCGGGCTGCGCGGGGTTCTGAACCCCGCTCAGGCCGGCCGCCGCGCGGGCGCCCCCACGCGCCCGAGCGCCCAGGCCAGCGCCATCGCCGCCAGCGCCACTGCCAGCCGCCCTGGGGCGGGAATAGCCGGCACGAAGGCCGCCACGAGACCCGCCGCGCCCAGCAGCAGCCGCGGCACCGGCCCGAGCGGCGCGGTGAGATAGCCCGCATAGGAGGCGGTGATCGCGACCAGCGCCGCCACCTGGATGGCGGTGGCGAGCAGTATGTCGACCGGCCCGCCCCGCATCATGATCCCGGGGTCGTAGATGAAGGCGAAGCCGACGGTGAAGCCCGCGATGCCGAAGCGCGTGGCGTGCAGGCTGGTGATGGTGGGCCCCGCCTTGGCGATGGAGGCCGCGGCAAAGGCGGCGGCGGCCACCGGCGGCGTCGCATCCGCCAGCACGGCGAAGTAGAAGAGGAAGAGATGGGCGGGCAGCACGTCCACGCCCATGGCGATGAGCTGCGGCACGCCGATCGCCGCGGCGATGATGTAGGAAGGCGTGGTCGGCAGCCCCATGCCGAGCACGAGCACGGTCAGCGCGAGCAGGATCAGCAGCAGGGGCAGCGAGCCGCCCGCCAGGTCCTTGATGATGCCGCCGAAGGCCACGACCATCCCCGTGGCCGTCAGCGCCGAGACGACGATGCCCGCCCCCGCGATGGCCACCGCCAGCGGCGCCATGGTCAGCCCCGCATTCAGCAGGCTCTCGAAGATCGCGCGCGGCGACATCCGCGTGCGCCGGCGCAGCACGGCCACCGCCACCATGGCGAGGGTGGCACAGAAGGCGGCGTAGTTGCCCGACCAGCGCTCCATCATGAGGTAGACGAGCACGCCCATGGGGATGACGAGATGCGCGTCGGCCAGGACCTCGCGCCAGGGCGGGATGTCGGCCTTCGGCATCGGCGCCATGCCGGCGCGCTTGGCCTCGAAATGCACGGCGGCGAGGATGGCGAAGTAGTACATCGCCGCCCCGATCGCGGCGGCGACTACGATCTCGCCGTAGGGGATGTTGGTGATCTCCGCCATGACGAAGGCCGCGGCCCCCATCACCGGCGGCATGATCGCGCCGCCCACCGAGGCCGCGCTCTCGATCCCGCCCGCGACGGCGGGCCTGTAGCCGATCTTCTTCATCAGCGGGATCGTCATCGCGCCCGTGGTGATGACGTTGGAGACGGAGGAGCCGCTCATCGTCCCGAAGAGGCCGGAGGTGATCACGGCCACCTTCGCCGGCCCGCCCGTGAAGCGCCCGGCCGCGGCCGCGCCGAGGTTGCTGAACAGCCGCCCCGTGCCGCTGCCCGCCATGAAGGCGCCGAAGATGATGAAGACCGCGATGGTCGTCGCCACGATCCCCGTCAGCGGCCCGTAGACACCGCCGGCCGTGGGCACGAGCCAGGAGGCCTCCAGGATCTCGGCAACCGAGAAGGGGCGCGTGTTCAGCACGCCCGGCAGGAAGTGGCCGAGCGCCATGTAGGCGATGCTGCCGATCACCATCCAGGCGAGCCCCGGCTCCACCGCGCGCCGCGTTGCCTCCAGCAGGGTGACGATGGCGAGCACGGCCATGACGGACATCACGGGGGTGAAGTCGTCCACGTATTCCATGCGGTCGGAGACGGCGCCCGCATTCACCCAGACCCAGAGATGCGGCGCGGCGGCGGCGGCGAACCAGGCCCAGTCGAGCGCGCTCGGCCGGCTGGCCGGGCTGGAGGCCCGCGCCGGCCAGAGAAGGAAGATTGGCGGCACGAGGGCCAGCAGGTGGAAGGCCCGCATGGCGATCGGCTCGGGGAAGCCGATGCCGCCGAACAGGAGGTGGACCGCCGCGGCCAGCGCCAGCCAGCCCGAGAGGACCGGGCCCAACGGCCCCTTCAGCTCGCGCAAGGGGGACCGCTCAGCCCGGCATCGCGCCGGCTTCACGATAGGCGCGGGCCGCGCCGGGATGCAGCGGCGCGCCCTCGTACTTCCAGGCCACCGCGGGGTCGTAGGCGGCCATGGAGGCGTGGATCTGCGTCAGCCGCGCGCCCTTGGCCGCGATCAGCACCTTGGTCAGCTTGTAGGCCACCTCCTCCGGCACGCTCTCATGCACGACGATGACGCTGTCCATCGTCGTCACCGGCAGGTCGGCGCCCTGCAGCGCGGGATAGGTGCCGGCGGGAAGGATGCCTTGGTTGTAGGCATAGGCGTCGATCAGGTGCTTGCGGATGTCGTCGGGGAAGCCCACCAGCCGCGCCGCGCGCCGCCCCTGCCCGATCTCCGTCAGCACCGCGGCGGGCTTGGCGAGGGCGCAGTACATGTAGTCCACCTGCCCGTCGGAGAAGGCGGCGGCGATGTCGTTGTAGGAGCCGTTGAGATAGGTCCCGCCATCGGCCCGGATCTTCTCGGGCGAGGTGCTGATGAACTTCATGATGCGCTGCAGCGTCATCTCGTCGGTGGAGGAGCGCTGGGGGCATCCGATGCGGAGGCCGCGCTGCGTCAGGATCGCGCGCATGTCCTCCAGCGGCTTGTCGGCGGCGCGGAGGAAATTGTGCTCGGTCGGCGAGTAGCCCGTGCCGAGGGTGCGGATCTTGTCGTGCTTCGCGCGATAGGGCTCCTCCCCCCGCACGGCGGCGGCGGTGAAGGCATCGATTCCCCAGCCCATCTGGGACTGGCCGTTGTTGATGCGCGTCGGGTTCGCCAGCCCCCCGCCCGGCACCACGCGGATCTGGAGGTCCGCCTCGTCCTTCGCCAGCGCCGCGATCCCCGCCCCCATCGTGTACCAGCCGCCGCCGAGCGACCCCGCCACGAACTCATAGGTCCCCTGGGCGGAGGCCGTCCGGATGAAGGGCATCGCCAGCGCGCCGCCGAGCACGATGCGGCGGGAGAGGATGGGGAGCATGCTGGCCTCCGGGGCGATGGATGAGCGGGGCCGGGATGTTGCGCGCCACCCGGCCGACCCCGCAATCCCTGCAACGACCATGCCGGGGCTCGCGGCGCCCGGCCCTGGGCCTAGCAGGGCTGGGCCATGAACACGCGCGACGGCGTGACGAACTCCTCCTGCGCCGCGACCGTCAGGATCTCGCGCGACCCCTCCTCCGCCGTGCGGCGCAGCAGGCCGAAGACGGAGGATGTGGCGGCGGAGAGGGCGAGGCGCGAATCGTCCCAGCGCAGTCGGTGGAAGAGGAAGAGCGCCGCCATCGCGTCCCCCGCGCCATTGACCGAGATGGGAAGGCGCGGCGTCCGCACCCGCCAGAAGCGCCCGTCCTCCCCGGCCAGGAGGTCCACCGCGTCCGCCGGCGTGTCCTCCACCTCAAGGCTGGTGACGAGCACGGTGCGGGGGCCGCGCGCCTGGAGCGTGCGGACGGCCGCCTTCGCGTCGTCCAGCGAGACCACCTGCCGCCCCGTCATCCATTCCAGCTCGAACTGGTTGGGGGTCACGATGGAGGCCTGGGGCACTGCCCTGTCGCGCATGAACTCGGGGATCCCGGGGCGCACGAAGACGCCGCGGCCGACATCGCCGATCACGGGGTCGCAGCACCAGATCGCGGCGGGGTTGGCCGCGCGCACCTTCTCCACGGCGCCCAGGATCGCCTCGCCGATCGAGGCGTCGCCCATGTAGCCGGAGAGCACGGCGTCGCAGCGCGGCAGCGCGCCGCGCTCCTCGATTCCCTGGACGAGGTCGCCGATCAGCTCCGCCCCGAAGACCTGGCCGCGCCACGCGCCGTAGCCCGTGTGGTTCGAGAACTGCACGGTGTTCACCGCCCAGACCTCCGCTCCCAGGCGCTGGAGGGGAAAGACCGCGCTGGCATTGCCGACATGGCCGTAGGCGACCCAGGACTGGATCGAGAGGATGTTCATCGCAGAACCCACCCCGCGCGGCACCGGGAATCGCCGCCTCGCCCGCGGGGCGGCGTGCGGCGACCCTCCCTAGCCCCGCCCCGCCCGGGCTGTCACGCCGGGTGGAGAGGCCTCAGGCGCAGCGCCCGCCATCCACGGGCAGCAGCACGCCCGTGATAAAGGAGGAGGCGTCCTCGGCCAGCCAGACGCAGGCATTGGCGATGTCGGCCGGGGTGGAAAGGCGGCCGATCGGGATGGTGGCGAGGAAGCGCTGCCGGTTCTCCGGCGTGTCCTCCACGCCCATGAAGGCGGAGGTCAGGCCCGTCACGCCCATCACGGGGCAGACGGCGTTCACCCGGACATTGTCCTTCGCCCATTCCTGGGCGAGCGCCTGGGTGAAGACGTTCACCGCCCCCTTCGTGCCGTTGTACCAGGTGAGGCCGGGGCGGGGCCGGAGCCCGGCGGTGGAGGAGATGGTGACGAAGCTGCCGCCGCCCCGCGCCTTCAGCGCGGGAAAGGCCGACTTCGCCATGAGGAAGACGGACTTCACGTTGATGGCGAAGACGCGGTCGAACTCCTCCTCCGACACGTCGAGGGAGGGCTGGTTGCGATAGGTCCAGCCGGCATTGTTCACCACGATGTCCAGCCCGCCGAGGGCGGAGACGGCGCCGTCCACCATCGCCTGGATGTCGGCCGCGCGGGAGACGTCCCCTCCCAGCGCCACGCCGCCGATCTCCCCGGCGACGCGCTGCGCCCCTTCCAGGTTGAGGTCGGCGACGGCGACCTTCGCGCCCTGAGCCGCATATTCCCGCGCGATCCCCTCGCCGAAGCCCGAAGCGGCACCGGTGACGAGCGCGAGCTTGCCCTGTAGGCGCATGGTTCCATTCTCCTGGACGTTCCGGCGGGCACTCTGGGAAACGGGCCGGGAGCGGTCAACGAGGCGGGCGGGAGGACGGGGTGCTGAAACGGCTTCGCGACTGGGCGCGCGCGATCCGGCGGGATGTCCACGCCCTGTTCCTGGCGGCGCGGGACCATCGCACGCCCCTGTACGCGCGCGCCCTCGCCCTGGCCATCGCCGCCTATGCCCTCAGCCCGATCGACCTGATCCCGGACTTCATCCCCGTCCTCGGCCTGCTGGACGAGGCGATCCTGCTTCCCCTTGCCATCCGGCTGGCGATTCGCCTGATCCCGCAGGCGCTGATGGCGGAGCACCGGGCCGCCGCTCTCGCCGCCTCCCGCCGGCCCTCCAGCAGGGCGGGCGCGGGCTTCGTCATCCTCATCTGGCTGGCCGGCTTCGCCCTCCTGCTCCGCTGGCTCTGGCCGGAGGCGGCGGGTTAGTCCGGGGCAACGGCCCCCGGGGGAGCAGGCAGATGTTGCACCCCCCGTTCCCCTCCGCTAAACGCCCGCAATTCGCGCTTCCGGTCGGCATCGGCGGCGCCAAACTCCATGGAATCCGCCCGATGAAGTCCGACATCCATCCCGACTACCACGAGATCACGGTCATCATGACCGACGGGACGACCTACAAGACCCGTTCCTGCATGGGCAAGGAAGGCGACACGCTGCGCCTCGACATCGACCCCAAGTCCCATCCGGCCTGGACGGGCGTGCAGCGCATCGTGGACACGGGCGGCCAGATCGCCAAGTTCAACAAGAAGTTCGCGGGCATCGGCACGCGCAAGGGCTGATCGGCTTCCTGCGCATAGCAGGGTTGCATCAGACGCAGAATGGGAAGGGCTCCGGCGCTTGAAGCGCCGGGGCCCTTTTCCCATTTCAGGCCCTGTCAGCGGTGCCCGTACGGGGCCGTTGGCGTGGGGCGAACCGGACGCACGGCCCAATCGGGGGTGCATCGAGCCGGAGAGCCCCGCATCGCAAACCGACGTGACCTTGCTCTCGCAGGAGGTTTCTCGTGAACGCTCTCGACTTCTCTCCCCTTTTCCGCACCGCCATCGGCTTCGATCGTCTCGCCCGCCTGATGGACACGGCCCGCGCGGCCGCCGACGCCCCGTCCTACCCGCCCTACAACATCGAGCGCACGGCCGATGACGCCTACACGCTGACGATGGCCGTGGCCGGCTTCGGGCAGGACGACATCGAGATCACCGCCCAGGACAACGTCCTCGTGGTCTCCGGCAAGGCCCCGCAGGCGCAGGATGAGGGCCGCTTCCTCCACCGTGGCATCGCCGGCCGCGCCTTCGAGCGCCGCTTCGTCCTCGCGGACCATCTCCGCGTCGAGGGTGCCAGCCTGGAGAACGGCCTTCTCCACGTCGCCCTGAAGCGCGAGGTGCCCGAGGCGCTGAAGCCCCGCCGCATCGCGATCGGTTCCTCCCGCCCGCAGCAGCCGGCGATCGAGGGCCGTGCCGAGGCGGCGAACACCCAGGACGGCCAGGCCCAGGCGGCCTGATCCCCAGGGGACTCGCATGAAAAGGGGCCGGCGGAGCGATCCGCCGGCCTTTTCCTTACCCCGGCTTGCGGAAGAAGGCGTCCGCCGCCGCCCGCTGGGCCCCGCGCGCGGCGATGGCGGCCTCGGCCTTCGCGATCTCTGCCCGCAGCGCCTCGATGTAGTGGCGCAGCGCCTCCTCGGACCAGCCGTCCAGCTTCTGCGGGGCGAAGCCCATCTCCGGGCGGCGCCGCTCCTCTTCCTCAAACATCCGCGGACTCCTCTCTTCCGGCTTTGACCGGCTCCATCCCCCTCTCTATATCCGCACGCAACAGCCCAGGGGGTTGCCCGGCCCCCGCCGACCATTCCCCCGGTCGCGACGAGGTTCCCGCCCTATGCCCACTCCGCTGATGCCCAAGGCCACCGCCGTGTGGCTGATCGACAAGACCTCCCTTACCTTCGACCAGGTGGCCGAGTTCGTCGGCATGCACCCCCTGGAAGTCCAGGCCATCGCCGACGGCGAGGTGGCGCAGGGCATCGTAGGCTACGACCCCGTGGCGAATGCGCAGCTAACCCGCCAGGAGATCGCCCGCTGCGAGGCGGACCCGAAGGCGCGGCTGCAGATCATGCAGAGCAACCTTCCTCAGCCGAAGATGCGCGGCAAGGGCGCGAAGTACACCCCCGTGGCCAAGCGCAACGACCGGCCGGACGGCATCGCCTGGCTGCTGCGGAACTACCCCCAGCTCACCGACGCGCAGGTGGCCAAGCTCCTCGGCACGACCAAGGAGACCATCGCCAAGGTGCGGGACCGCAGCCACTGGAACGCGGCCAACATCAAGCCGCGGGACCCCGTGATCCTCGGCCTGTGCAGCCAGTCCGACCTGAACGCGCTCATCGTCTCCATCGGCGCGGAGCCCGCCCCGACGGCGGTGGAGGACGACGCGGCCTGATCCGGCCGCCTCGCGGAAACCGCGGCGAGGACGAAAAAAGGGCGGGCCCCCTCGGGGGACCCGCCCTTCCTCATGGGGCCTGCGCGGCGCCTATTGCGGCCGGCGACGCTGCGCCTCCAGCCGCTCCAACTCCTCCTTCAGGCGAAGCTTCTCCCGCTTGAGGCGCGCCAGTTCGAGGCTGTCCGGCATGGGCCTGGCATCCTCGGCGAGAATGCGCGCGTCCAGCGCGTTGTGACGGTCCTTGAGCGACTGCAGCCGGTGCGGGTTCAGCATACGCTTGATCCTTGTCCTGCCAGATTCGTCGGTTTTCGGTCGTATCCGCGCGGCGTCTGTCGCCGCCGCGCGGGAGATGATATGGCAAGACCTAGCCCCAGGCGCGAGAATTCTCACGCCTTTATCAACCCGCCCCCGCTCCTGGCCGCAGGGGCGGCCCGACCCATCCGGGGGATCATGCTGGCCGAACGCGACAGCCTCCTGCGCCGCCTCCACGAGCTGCGGAGCGAGCACCGTGACCTCGACACCGTCATCGCCCGCATCGAGGACAGCCGCTACGATCAGCTCCAGCTGCAGCGCCTGAAGAAGCGCAAGCTGAAGCTGAAGGACGAGATCGCCTGGCTCGAGAGCCAGCTCGTCCCGGATATCATCGCGTGAGAGGCGCCCGCCCGCCGCTGGTCGGCATCATCATGGGCTCCCGCTCCGACTGGGAGACGATGCGCCACGCCGCCGAGATGCTGGAAGGGCTGGAGGTGCCGCACGAATGCCGCGTCGTCTCCGCCCACCGCACGCCGCGGCGCATGGTGGACTACGCCGAATCGGCCGTCTCCCGCGGGCTGAAGGTCATCATCGCTGGCGCCGGCGGCGCCGCCCACCTGCCGGGCATGACGGCCAGCATGACCCGCCTGCCCGTCCTCGGCGTGCCGGTGGAGAGCCACGCGCTGCGGGGCCAGGATTCGCTCCTCTCCATCGTGCAGATGCCGGCCGGCATCCCGGTCGGCACGCTGGCCATCGGCCGCGCCGGCGCGGTGAACGCGGCGCTGATGGCCGCCGCCATCCTCGCCCTCTCCGACTCCGCCCTGGCCGACCGGCTGGAGGCGCATCGCCGCGCCCAGACCGAGGGTGTGTCGGAGAGCGTGGCGTGAGCGCCAACCCCGGCCCCCTCCCCCCGGGTTCGACCATCGGCATCCTCGGCGGCGGCCAGCTCGGGCGGATGACGGCGCTCGCCGCCGCGCGGCTCGGCTATCGCTGCCACGTCTTCTCCCCCACCCCCGGCGAGCCCGGCACCCAGGTCGCCGCCGAGAGCACGGTCGCCCCCTATGAGGACGAGGAGGCGCTCGGCCACTTCGCGCGCTCGGTGGATGTGGTGACCTTCGAGTTCGAGAACGTGCCCGCCGCGACGCTCGACCGGCTCGCCGCCATCGTCCCCTGCCGGCCTGGCACGCGCGCCCTCTCCATCTGCCAGGACCGGCTGCTGGAGAAGGAGTTCCTGGCCAGGGCGGGCGTGCCTGTCGCCCCCTGGGCCGCCATCCATTCCGCCGCCGACCTCCCGGCCGCGCTGGCGACGACCGGCCTGCCCGCCGTCCTCAAGACCACCCGCCTCGGCTATGACGGCCGCGGCCAGGCGGTGGTCCGCACGGCTGAGGAGGCCGAGGCGGCCCTCGCCCGCCTCTCCCCCCATCCGCTGATCGCGGAGGCCTTCGTCCCCTTCGCGGCGGAGATCTCGGCCATCGCCGCGCGCGGGGTGGATGGCGACTGCGTGACCTACGATGCCGTCGAGAATCGCCACGCCCACCACATCCTGGACCTCTCCTTCGCGCCCGCCCGGGTCGCGCAGGAGGCGGCCGAGGCCGCGCGCCGCCACGCCGCCTCCGTGGCCGAGGCGCTGGAGCTGGTCGGCGTGCTGGCGGTGGAGTTCTTCCTCCTTCCCGACGGAAGCCTTCTCGGCAACGAGATCGCCCCGCGCCCGCACAACTCCGGCCACTGGACGATCGACGCCTGCCAGGCGAGCCAGTTCGACCAGCACGCCCGCGCCGTTGCCGGCCTGCCCCTCGCGCCCGCAGAGCGGCACGGCGACGCGGTGATGCGCAACCTCGTCGGGCCGGAGGGGATGGCGCGGTGGCCTGCTCTGGCCGGTGCGGCAGGCGTTTCGCCGCATCTCTACGGCAAGGTGGAGGCTCGGCCAGGGCGCAAGATGGGGCACGCCACGCGGGTGCTCCCTATGGGTGCGCTTGCCACCCTGGATGAGACGGATCTCCTCAACCATCTGTGACCGAAATGCCAGGGTACGCTGTGGCTGATCTGCCACATCGACCCCCAAACCCGTTCCGCGCGCGGCGTGTCGCGGTGCGCGTCCCCCGGTCGAATGGTAGAGAAACGTCACGCGGCGCCGGAATCGGGAAACCCTGACCTCCACGCCGCGCGTCCCTGGTGGATCGGGAGTTCATACCATGAGCCTGAAGAAGGCCCTCCTGGCCGCGACGATCATGTCGCTGCCGCTCGCCGCGCAGGCCCAGCCTGTCACCGGCGTCTACATCGCCGCCGGCGCCGGCTTCAACTGGCTGCAGAGCACGAACGACGGGGTCGAGGGCCCGGCCGGGACCGCGCTCGGCGTCGTCGGTGCCCGCACGAAGACCAACTTTGAGACCGGCTGGGTCGGCGTCGGCAGCATCGGCTACGGCTTCGGCAACGGCCTGCGCCTCGAGGCCGAGGGCAGCTACCGCGAGAACGACGTGGCGGACTTCCGCTTCGGCAACGTGAACCCCGCCGGCCAGGGCGGCCGCGCCCGCACCTACGGTGCGATGGGCAACGTGCTGTTCGACCTCGCCCTGCCCGGCATCCCCGTCGTCCCCTACATCGGTGGTGGCGTCGGCTATCAGTGGCACGAGTATGACAGCGTTCGCGGCACCGCCTTCGGCCCGGGCGCTGCCAGCCGCTCGCTGACCGTTGACGACCGCGACGGCAGCTTCGCCTATCAGGGCATCGCCGGCGTGGCGCTGAACCTCGGCGTTCCCGGCCTCGCCCTGACGGCCGAGTACCGCTTCCTCGGCACGCTCGGCCATGAGCTGGACGCGAATCTCGGCACGCGCACGGTTGCCGCCAACCCGGCGACCCAGACGAACGCCCGTGGCCGCCTGGACGTGGACAACTACAACCACTCCGTCCTGATCGGTCTGCGCTACGCCTTCAACGCGCCGCGCCCGGCGCCGGTGGTGGCAGTGGCTCCGGCCCCGGCGGCGGCTCCTGCCCCGGCGCGCACCTACCTCGTGTTCTTCGACTTCGACCGCGCCGACCTGACGGACCGCGCCCGCCAGATCATCGGCGAGGCGGCCCAGGCCGTGAACTCGACGGGCACGACGCGCCTCGAAGTGGCCGGCCACGCCGACCGCTCGGGCACGCCGCAGTACAACCAGCGCCTGTCCCAGCGCCGCGCCGAGGCGGTGGCGGCCGAGCTTGCCCGCCGCGGCATCTCGCGCAACCAGATCTCGGTCCAGGCTTTCGGCGAGAGCCGCCCGCTGGTGCCGACCGCCGACGGCGTGCGCGAGCCGCAGAACCGCCGCGTCGAGATCGTGCTGCGCTAAGCAGAACGGCCTCCCGCGAGGGCGTCCAGGGGGCGGGACCGAAAGGTCCCGCCCCCTTTCTTTTCGATCCGACGCGCCCCCTGCCGCGATGCTGGACAAGCACGGAGCGCGGGCGAATCCTTGCGGAGGAGAAACCCTCTGCGCCGAGGAGCCGCGGGCGATGCGCGCCGCCACCCTTTTCCCGCCCCTGCTCATCCTGGCGGCCTGCACCCCGGCCCCGCGGGAGCCCGGGCTGGCCGGCTATCTCCACATCCTCACGGCGGCACGCGACGCGCGTGAGGCCTGCGCCGGACTTCCCGGATGCACGACACCCGGGCTGGAGAGGGATCTCGCCCGGGCGGAGGCCGGAACCCCCTCCGAGTTCATGCTTCCGAGCCAGATGGCAGCGACCGAGCGGAGCCTTGCCGAGGCGGCTCTTCAGGCGGCCCATGCCGATTGCCGCGGCCGCGGGATCAAGCCGGGCTCGGCACGCTGGGAGCGCTGCCACCTCGACCGCGGCATCGCCCGGCTCGGAGAGGTGGCCGGGCTCTCGCCGGTGCCCTGAAATGACGAAGGGCGCCTCGCGGCGCCCTTCGAACCGTTCCGCTCCTGCCCGCCGATCAGCGGCCGGAGGTGGACACCTTGCGGACCGTGGTGCCGCGGCGCTCCGGCGCCGGGCGGGCCGCCGGAGTGGCCGGGGCCGCCGAGGCGCCGCAGTCGTTGCGGCCATGCGGGTTGGAGAGGTTGTTCTGCTGGGCGATCGTCGCCAGCGCCTCGGAGCTCTTCGGCGCCGCAAGGGCGGCCGTGAAGAGCGGCGCGACGTTGCGGCAGAAATGCGAGCCCTGGCGGATGCCGTCCTGCGACTGCGCATTGGCGAGCTGCGTGATGTAGCCGTCCAGCGAGGACTGGCCGCGCGCGCCGGCGGTGCGGCGGTAATGCGCGTTGATGCCGCGGTAGGCACCCTCGAGCTCGCCCTTATACTGGCGGACGAAGGTGTTGTACTGCTCGTCCTGCTGGCAGGAGAGCGCGGCGACCATCAGCTGGCTCTGCAGGGCGCGCACGTCGAAGGCGGCCTTCTCGGCGGGCTGCACGCAGGTCTGCGCCATGGCAGGGGTCGCAACGACGGCGGCCACGAGGCCGGCGGCGAGGAAGCGAAACGGCGACATCTTAACCGGGATCTCCCGAGGCATCTGGGAGGCGGCATCTCCGCCCCGGCGCGACATCTACCCAGTCGCGGCACCGGATGCACGCGGCTTTTTGAACGCCCGAGGCTAATACGCCCAGAGGTTTAGGCGGCGTGGCGGAAATGCCATGGCAAGGCCGCGCCCAGGCCCGGCGGGGGCGCGCGGCGGAGGCGCGCCCCTGCCCGTCAGGACGCTCCCTGGCGCCGCGCCCGGTGCAGCCGCCCCAGGCTGGCGAGCCGCCTGTCAAGGAATTCCAGGGCGGCATTCAGGCCGCCGGGCTCGCGCAGCCAGAAGGCCACGGTCGCGAGGTAGATGCCGGCGAGCGAGGCCCTGCGCGTGTACCAGGAGAAGTCCGCCGAGCGGTCCCCGGCCGCCGCCCAGATCGCGTCCACGGTCCGGGCCAGGCTGCGCGCGGCCGCCCGGGCGTTCCAGGGCAGGGCGAGCAGGGCGAGCGCGCGCCGGAGGGCGGCGCGGTGCGGCTCGATCTCGGCCAGCCGGATGGCGATCAGCCGGCGAATCCGCGCCGGGGTGCGGAGGGCGG
The DNA here is from genome assembly GCF_014199205.1 of Muricoccus pecuniae. Lineage (GTDB taxonomy): Bacteria > Pseudomonadota > Alphaproteobacteria > Acetobacterales > Acetobacteraceae > Roseomonas > Roseomonas pecuniae. The sequence continues at coordinate 90,168 of NZ_JACIJD010000012.1, forward strand.
AGAGGTCCTCCCGCGCGGCAGCTTCCTCCATCCGGCGATCCGTCAGGTCGATCCAGGCCTCCACGGCCCCGACGGGGCCGGAGGGGAAGAGCCAGCGATGGGCGACGGGGTCCATGCCCGCGCCGCGCAGCCCGGCCTCCAGGGCAGCCTCCGTCCATCCGAGTTGCGGCACATGCGGCAGGGCCGCCAGCACGGCGGCGTCCCGCTCGGCGCTACGCTCGATCACGCCTTTTCCTCCTCAACGGGCGCGCGCACGGGCCGCTGGGGCGCCTGGTGCCGCGACAATTCCTCGACGAAGCCCAGCCGGGCCAGATCCGCCATCCGCATGGGATAGAGAAGTCCCTCCAGATGGTCGAACTCGTGCTGCATCACCCGCGCCGCCATCCCGTCCGCCTCGCCCGAGACGGCGCGGCCCTCCGCATCCAGCCCGCGCCAGGCGATGCGGGGCGCGCGCGGGACTTCCCCCCGCAGGCCGGGGATGGAGAGGCAGCCCTCCCAGCCCGCCTCGCGCTCTTCGGTCAGCGGCGTGACCTCGGGGTTGAACAGGGCGAAAACCCGCTCGCCGTCGCGCATGACGAAGAGGCGGAGCGGCACATGGACCTGCGGCGCGGCGAGACCGAGGCCGCCGGCATCGACCATCGTCTCGGCCATGTCCCTGGCCAGCCGGCGCATCTCGGGCACGGTCGGGTCCTCCACGGGCTCGGCGCGGCGCAGGAGCACGGGGTGCCCCATCCGCGCGATCTTCAGGATCGCCATCGGTGTTCCATCGGCAGTGCGGGCAGGCTTGCCCTCTCCAGCATGTTGGGGCCGCGCCCGGATTCGTCACCAGGGGCAGGGCCGGGCCGTTTGGGGCTTCCACATGACGCCCCGGCCGTGTTAGACGGCCGGGCTTTCGCCTGATGGAGTCGGTCCATCGGGCCGTTCACCCGTCTCACCATCCACCCCAAGGCAAGGAGGACGTTGCCGCGTGCAAGTCGTCGTTCGGGACAACAACATCGACCAGGCCCTGAAGGCCCTCAAGAAGAAGCTGCAGCGTGAAGGCGTCTTCCGCGAGATGAAGCTCCGCCGCCACTTCGAGAAGCCCTCCGAGCGCCGCGCCCGCGAGGCCGCCGAGGCCGTTCGCCGCGCCCGCAAGGTGGAGCGCAAGCGCCTGGAGCGCGAGGGCTTCTGAGCCTTTCCTCCCCTCGCGGGGAGGAATGCCGAGCACGCAGAAGGCCGCGGCGCGGGGATCAAACCCGCGGACCGCGGCTTCCGTGTTTTGCCCCTATTGTTCAGGCTGATTGCGAGAACTAGCGCCTGTCCGCACCCTGATCCGTCGGGATGCGGGCCCGAGGGCACGCAGTATCGGCAGAACCGGGCCGGGGCCCGCGCGTTTGGCCGGGGCAACCTGCCGGATGCCCCATGCCCCGCCTCACCCACGAGTTGATCGCGCGCAGCGTCCCCCCTGCCCCCGCCTCCCCGGCAGCGCCCCTGCCCGACGAGACGCGGCTGCGCGCCGAGATGCAGGTCTTCCTCCACGGCCGGGATCCAGAGCTCGGCATCTGGGTCTTCGCCTATGGCGCGCTGATGTGGGAATATGCGGAGGCGCGGCCCGACATCGTCGCGCCCGCCCGCCTGCCCGGCCTCGCCCGCCGCTACACGCTGCGCGACGTGCATGACCGTGGCACGCCGGATCGTCCCGGCCTGACCCTCGGGTTGGAGAGCGTCCCCGCCCTCGCCTGCACCGGCCTGCTGCTGCACCTGCCCGGCCCCGGGGTGGAGGAGCGTCTCTGGCCCGTCTGGAAGCAGGAGATGGGGCCGGGCTTCTACCGGCCGGAGTGGTGCGAGGCCGTGATGCACGCCGGCCGCACGGCGGGGGGCGCGCCGGTTCGCGCCCTCTCCTTCGTCGCCAGGCACGACCACCCGCTCTTCGCGGGCGAGATGCCGGTCGGGCAGACGGCCGACATCCTTGCCCGCAGCCGCGGCCCGAACGGCACGGCTGCCGCCTACCTGCTGGACGCCGCCGAAACGCTCCGCCGCAACGGCATGCGCGACGCCCTGCTGGAGAGCCTGGAGGCGGAGCTGGCCCGCCGCCTCGACGGCCCCGCTACTTCTGGAGCGCCTGCACGATCTGCTGCGTGACCTTCTTCGCGTCCCCGAAGAGCATCATCGTGTTGTCGCGGAAGAAGAGCTCGTTCTCCACCCCGGCATAGCCCGAGGACATGCCGCGCTTGACGAAGAACACCGTCTTCGCCCGCTCCACGTCGAGGATCGGCATGCCGTAGATGGCGCTCGACTTGTCGGTCTTGGCCGCCGGGTTGGTCACGTCGTTCGCGCCGATGACGTAGGCGACATCGGCCTCGGCGAATTCGGGGTTGATCTCCTCCAGCTCGTGCACCTCGTCATAGGGGACGTTGGCCTCGGCCAGCAGGACGTTCATGTGGCCGGGCATGCGTCCGGCGACGGGGTGGATGGCGTACTCCACCGTCGCGCCCTCCTTCTTCAGCAGGTCCGCCATCTCCCGCACGACCTGCTGCGCCTGGGCCACCGCCATGCCGTAGCCGGGCACGATGATGATCTTCCCGGCGTTCCTCATGATGTAGGCCGCGTCCTCCGGGCTGCCGGACTTCACGGGGCGCGCGGGCTGCGCCGCGCCCCCGGCCGCGGCAGCCCCGCCCGCCTCGGCGCCGAAGCCGCCGAGCAGCACGTTGAGGATGGAGCGGTTCATCCCCTTGCACATGATGTAGGACAGGATCGCGCCCGAGGCGCCGACGAGCGCGCCGGTGACGATCAGCAGCAGGTTGCCGATGGTGAAGCCGATGCCCGCCGCCGCCCATCCGGAATAGGAGTTCAGCATCGAGACGACGACGGGCATGTCCGCCCCGCCGATCGGGATGATGAGGAGGAAGCCGAGGGCGAAGGAGAGGATGGCGATCAGCAGGAACAGCGCCGGGCTCCCGGACCAGACGAAGCCCGCGACCAGCAGCAGCAGCAGCACGCCCAGCGCCGCGTTCAGCATGTGCTGCCCGCGGAAGAGGATCGGCGCGCCCGACATCCGCCCCGCGAGCTTGGCGAAGGCGATCACCGAGCCGGAGAAGGTGACGGCGCCGATGGCCAGGCCGAGCGACATCTCCAGCAGCGACTGCCGGTGGATGGCGCCGGGCACGCCGATGCCGAAGCTCTGCGGCGCGAGCAGCGCGGCGGCGGCCACGAACACCGCCGCCATGCCCACGAGCGAGTGGAAGGCCGCGACGAGCTGGGGCAGCGCCGTCATCTGGATGCGGTTGGCGATCACCGCGCCGATGCCGCCGCCGATGGCGAGGCCAGCGATGATGAGCGCGATCCCGCCCGGGCGCATCCCGGGCGTGGCCAGCGTGGCGAGGATGGCGATCCCCATCCCCACCATGCCCATGAGGTTGCCGCGGCGGCTGGTGGAGGGATGGGAAAGGCCGCGCAGCGCGAGGATGAAGAGGACGGAGGCGACGAGATAGGCGAGGGTCGAGAGGGTGTGGGACACGATCTCAGCCCTTCCGCTGGAACATGGCGAGCATCCGCCGGGTGACGAGGAAGCCGCCGAAGATGTTCACCGCCGCCAGCGTGACGGCGAGGAAGCCGAAGGCCTGGGCCAGCCAGGAATCCCCGAGGCCAGTGGCGAGCATCGCACCCACCACGATCACGGAGGAGATGGCGTTGGTCACGCCCATCAGCGGCGAGTGCAGCGCGGGCGTCACGCTCCACACCACGTGGTAGCCGACGAAGCAGGCGAGCAGGAAAATCGTGAGCAGGAGCAGGAAGGGCTCGGCCGCGGCCGCCCCGTGCTCGATCACGGGCACCGCCTCCACGGCGGCCGCGCGTGCCTCCAGGGCCAGGGCGAGCGCCCGCTCGGCCATCTCCTGGGCACGGAAGGCGAGTTCCTCAGCGTTCATCTCTCGGTATCCCCTCAGCCGGCCGCAAGGCTCGCATGCACCACCTGCCCGCCGCGCGTCAGCATCACGCCGCGCACGAGGTCGTCCTCCGCCGGCAGCACCGGGCGAGAGGACTCCTTGTCCCAGAAAGTGGTCAGGAAGGTCAGGAGGTTGCGGGCATAGAGGCTGCTGGCGGCCGCCGGGATGCGCGCGGGCCAGTTACGCCAGCCCAGCACCGTCACCCCGTTGGCCGTGACGACCTTCTCCCCGGGCTTCGTCAGCGCGCAGTTGCCGCCGGCATCGGAGGCGATGTCCACGATCACCGAGCCCGGCTTCATCGAGGCGACCATCGCCTCCGTCACCAGGATCGGCGCCCGCCGCCCCTGGACGAGGGCGGTGCAGACAACGATGTCCATCTTGCCGATCGCGCCGGCCACCACCTCGGCCTGCTTCGCCAGGAACTCGGCGCTCATCGGCTTGGCGTAGCCGCCGGCCGTCTGGGCAGCGCGGCTCTCCTCGTCCTCGTAGCCGACGAAACTGGCCCCGAGCGACTTGATCTCCTCCTTCGCCGCCGGGCGCACGTCGGTTGCAGAGACGCGGCCGCCCAGGCGCCGCGCCGTCGCGATGGCCTGCAGCCCCGCGACGCCCGCGCCCATCACCAGCACGTTCGCGGCCGGGATGGTGCCGGCGGCCGTCATCAGCATGGGGAAGGCGCGGTCGAAGGCCGCGGCGCCCTCCACCACCGCCCGGTAGCCCGCGAGATTCGCCTGGGAGGAGAGCACGTCCATGCTCTGGGCCCGGGTGATGCGGGGCAGCATCTCCATCGCCGCCGCGTCCACCCCGGCGGCGGCGAGGCGCCCGGCAGCCTCCCGGTCCGCCCCGAGGGTTCCGAACAGCAGCGCACCGCGGGGCATGAGGGAGAGTTCGTCCACCTCCCCCTCCCCCGCCGCGAGGGGGGCGCGCACCTTCAGCACGATCCCCGCCCCGGCCAGGGCCGAGGCGGCATCGGGCGAGACCTGCGCCCCGGCCGCGGCATACTCGCTGTCCGGGAAGCCGGCCGGGAGGCCCGCCCCGCTCTCCACGGCCACGGTGCAGCCGAGCGCGATCAGCTTCTTCGCGGTCTCCGGCGTTGCCGCCACCCGGGCCTCGTCCGCCCGGCGCTCCTTCAGCACGGCAACCCGCATCGTACCCTTCCCGTCATCCCTCGTGGGCAGGGAGGATCGCGGGGGGAAGAGAATGGCGCAAGCCTCTCTCCGCACCCCGTGCCCCGGCCGCGCGTTAGGGCGGCATGATCCTGCGCGAGCCGGAGGACGGCGCCCGCCTCCTCATTCCCCAGCCCTCCCACGCCCTGCTCTCCGGCCAGATCATGGCGGCCTGGGGCGCACCCGGCTTCGCGCGGCCCGAACCGGCAGCGGAGGTGATCCTCGCCGCCGGGCAGCACGACATCGCCTGGATGCCCTGGGAAGCCGCGCCCACGCTGGATGCGCGCACCGCCCTGCCGCACGCCTTTACCGCGATCGGCCCCGCCACCCACGCGCCGATGTGGGCGCGCGGCGTGGAGATGGCCCGCGCCGCCTGGGGCCTCTGGCCCGCCCTGCTCGTCTCCCGCCACGGCACGCTGATCTACACGCGCTACGCCAATCCGGAGCGGGACACGGAGGCGGACAAGGCCGCCGCCGCACGCTACCTCGCGGAGCAGGAGCCGATGCAGCGGGACTGGGCCGCGCGCCTCGGCGCCCCGCCGGAGCTGGTGGACCGCAACGCGGCCCTCGTCGCCGTGGCGGACGCGCTCTCCCTCGCCCTCTGCTTCGGGCGGCCGGAAATGGCCGGGGAGGCGCCGATGGAGGATGGGAGCCGCCGGAAGCTGGCCCTGAAGCGGCTGGCCGCGGGCCGCTGGTCGCTCGACCCCTGGCCGTTCCGCCAGGAAAGGCTGACGCTCCGCTGCGAGGCCATCCGCATCCCCGCCGGGACGCGCTGGACGGAGGAGGAGGCCATGCGCCGCGACCTGCGCGACGCGCCCCGCACCGCGCTGGCCGAGACCCTGACGCCGGGCTGACAGCGCAGCCCGGCGCGCGGAGGGATCAGACGTGCGGCGTCTCGGTCGGGGGCACGCCGGCATCGCGCAGCGCCGCCGCCTGCCGTGCCGCCAGGTCCTCCTCGCGGTAGTCGTCCACGAGCTGGTGGAACATGTCGTGCCAGTTCATCTCGGCCTTGAGGCGCAGGAACACGCTGCCCAGCCCTACGGCCGCCCGGTCCATCAGCACGAACTCGCGCGGCGGGCGCACGCCGCCCACGCGCTTGAGCCCGGCATGGACCTCCTCGGCCACCTTCCGCCCGTATTGCGGGTCGTTCGTCTCCTGCACCGGGCGCACGCGGTCCTGCAGCAGGGGCTCGTAGAGGAAGCGGGCCCAGTGCAGCAGCACCTCCATCGTCTCGCGCTTGAGGTCGCGAAAGCCCCATAGCTCGAAGGCGTAGGCCGCCTTGTCGTTGTCCCCGTCCCGCACCGCCTCGTACAGCGTCAGCGTCCCCGTAATGAAGCGCGGCGGGAAGACGCGGATCGCGCCGAAATCGAGGAGGTTGATGCCCCCCTCATCGGGCCGCACCTGATAGTTGCCGAGATGCGGGTCGCCATGGATCACGCCGTAGCGGTAGAGCGGCACGTACCAGGCCTGGAACAGCGCGCGCGCATAGGCGTTGCGCTCCTCCAGCGAGGGGTTCTCCTCCAGCCGCGCGAGGATGGAGCGGCCGTCGAGCCAGGTCATGGTCAGCAGGCGCTTCGTCGTCAGCGCGGAGACGGGCGAGGGCACGCGCACCTCCGGCGTGTTGCGCAGCATGATGCCGTACATCCGCATCTGCGCGGCCTCGCGCTCGTAGTCCAGTTCCTCGCGCAGCCTCTCACGCAACTCGTCATAGACGTCGTCGTGCTGGATCGTGTTGTCCATGCGGGCATAGAGCCCCATGGCGAGGCGGAGCTGGCGGAGGTCGGCCTCCACCACGCTCGGCATGTCGGGATACTGCAGCTTGCAGGCCACGCGCGTGCCGTCGTGCAGCAGGGCGCGGTGCACCTGGCCCAGCGAGGCCGCGGCCGCCGCCTCGCGCCCGAACTCCTTGAACTTCGACTCCCAGGCCGGGCCGAGCTCCGTGCCCATGCGCCGGCGCACGAAGGCCCATCCCATGGGCGGCGCGTTCGCCTGGAGAGAGGCGAGCTGCTGCGCGTACTCCTCCGGCAGCGCGTTCGGCACGGTGGAGAGAAACTGCGCCACCTTCATCAGCGGGCCCTTCAGCCCGCCGAGGATCGACTTCAGGTCCTCCGCATGCGCCACCTTATCGGTCTTGATGCCGAGGAAGCGCTCCCCCGCCACGCGCGCGGCGATACCGCCGACCGCGCCGGAGGTGCGCGCCATCCGGCGGATCTCGCCGAACAGCGTGTTCTCGCGGTCCTCAGCCATCGGCCTGCCCCGGGGAGGCTTCCAGCTCGTCAATGAAGCCCGCGATCACGTCCAGCCCCCTTTTCCAGAATTTCGGGTCCGACGCATTGAGGCCGAAGGGCGCCAGCAATTCCTGGTGCCGCAGCGTGCCGCCGGCGCGGAGGAGGTCGAGATACTTGGTCGCGAAGTCCTTCACCTCCCCGTCCTGATAGACGCCGTAGAGCGCGTTCACCAGGCAGTCCCCGAAGGCGTAGGCGTAGACGTAGAAGGGCGTGTGGATGAAGTGCGGGATGTAGGACCAGTAGACCCCGTAATCCGGCGTGAAGTCGAAGGCCGGGCCGAGGCTCTCCCTCTGCACCCCCATCCAAATCTCCGCGATCCGCTCGGAGGACAGCTCGCCCTTGCGCCGCTCGTCGTGCAGCAGCGTCTCGAAGCGGTAGAAGGCGATCTGGCGGACGACGGTGTTGAGCATGTCCTCCACCTTGGAGGCGAGCATCAGGCGGCGCCGCTTGGGATCCGTCTCCGCATCGAGCATGGCGCGGAAGGTGAGCATCTCGCCGAAGACGCTCGCGGTCTCGGCCAGCGTCAGCGGCGTGCCGGACATGAGGTAGCCCTGCTTCGCGGCGAGGCGCTGGTGGACGCCGTGGCCCAGCTCATGCGCCAGCGTCATCACGTCCCGCGATTTCCCGTGATAGTTCACGAGCAGGTAGGGGTGGGCGGAGGGCACGGTCGGGTGCGCGAAGGCGCCGCTCGCCTTGCCCGGGCGCAGCGCGGCGTCGATCCAGGGCTTGTCGAAGAAGTCGCGGCCGAGCGAGGCCAGCTCCGGGCTGAAGGCGTTGTAGGCCGTCAGCACCTGCTCGCGCGCGTCCTTCCAGGGGATGGTGCGGTCCATGTCCCCGGGCAGCGGCGCGTTGCGGTCCCAGTGCTTCATGCGCTCCAGGCCCAGCCACTTCGCCTTCATGGCGTAGTAGCGGTGCGACAGGCGCGGGAAGCTCTCGACGACGGCGGAGACGAGGGCGTCCACCACCTCGTCCTCCACCATGTTGGCGCGGTTGCGGGAGGTGCCGGGGCGCGGGTAGTTGCGCCAGCCGTCGATGATCTCCTTGTCCTTCGCCAGCGTGTTGGTGATGAGCGAGAACAGGCGGACATTCTCGCCGAAGGCCTTGGAGATGCCGGTCGCCGCCGCCTCGCGCACAGAGCGGTCGCGGTCCGACAGGAGGTTCAGCGCGGCCGAGACCGTCATCTCTTCCGGGGCGCCGCCGCGCGATACGGGCACGCGCATATGGGCGATCGTCTCGTCGAACAGCCGGTTCCAGGCGGAGCGGCCCGTCACCTCCTTCTCGTGCAGCAGCTTCTCCACCTCGTCCGAGAGCTGGTGCGGGCGGAAGACGCGGAGGTCCCGCAGCCAGGGCCGCCAGCGCGCCAGCGCCGGGGAGGAGGCGATGCGCGCCTCCAGCAGCGTGTCGTCGAGCCGGTTCAGCTCCAGGGTGAAGAAGAGCAGGTGGCTGCCGATGGAGGTCACCCGCTCCTGCATCGTCTGGTAAAAGCGCCCGTTCCCGGCATCCTGGGCGTCGCCGCTGAAGAGAAGCTGGGCGTAGGACATCACGCGCCCCAGCACTTCCTCGACCCGCTCGTATTCCCGCAGCGCCGCATCCAGCGCGTCACCCGAGAGGGAGGCGAGCCGGCCGGCATGCCCTCCCTCGAAGGCCCGCGCCGCCGTCTCGGCCGCGTCGAGATCGCCGAGCAGCCGGGGGTCCTCCGGGCCGGCATAGAGGTCGCGCAGGTCCCATTCCGGCAACGCCTCCCCGGCCGGGACGGAACCGATCCGGGCCTCGGTGTCGCGCGGGGCGCTGGGCTTTCGCAGGGTCATCAGGACGGGGCGCCTTGTGGTATCGGGATTTGCCGTCCCGATATAAGCCCCCGCAAGGGCGAGCCAAGGCCGCGCCCGGGGCGGATGCCGGAAACAGGTGTCGGGGAGAGAAATGCAGGGGAGTCAGACAGGCGAGGAGGCGGCGGGCTGGACCAGCCTGCCCGGCATGATGCTCGGCCTCGCCGCCCGCAATCCCGACCGGCCGATGATCCGCCACTGGGCAGGGGGCGCCTGGCGCCGCACAAGCTGGCGGGACTTCGCGCTCGCCGTCGCGGCCATCGCCGCGGGGCTGCGCGAGCGGGGCGTCTCGCCCGGGGACCGGGTGGTGCTGGTGAGCGAGAGCCGCCCGGAGTTCCTCATCGCCGACACCGCCATCATGGCGATCGGCGCGGTCACCGTGCCGACCTACACGACGAACACGGTGGCCGACCACGCCCATATCCTGCGCGACAGCGGTGCCAGGGCCGCCATCGCCGGCACCGCGCGCCTGGCCGCGAGCCTGCGGGAGGCCGCGGGGCCGGGGGGGCTGGACCTCCTCGTCTGCCTGGAGGATGCCCCCGCTTCCGATAACCCGGAGACAGTGCCCTGGTCCGCCCTCGCCGCGACGCCCGGGGACCTCGCGATGCTCGTGGCCGAGGTGCAGCACATCCCGGAGGGGCGGCTCGCCTGCCTCATCTACACCTCCGGCACGGGCGGGCGGCCGAAGGGGGTGATGCTTCCCCACCGCGCCATGCTGGCGAACACGGCGGGGGTGCGGCCCTTCCTGCGGCAGCTCGGGCTGGAATGGTCGGGGGCCTGCTATCTCTCCTTCCTGCCCCTCTCCCACGCCTATGAGCACACGGTCGGCGGCTTCCTCTTCCCGGCCTGCGGGATCGAGGTGGTGTTCTCCCGCGGGGCCGAGCGCCTGGCTGCCGAGTTCAGGGAGATCGAGCCCGCCATCATCACCGCCGTCCCCCGCCTCTTTGAGGTGCTGCGGGCGCGGATCCTGGCCGGGCTGGAGAAGGAGAAGCCCTGGCGGCGGCGCCTCTTCGAGCGGACGCTCTCGCTCGGGCTGCGGAGGATGGACGGGCCGCCCCTCAACCTGCTGGAGCGGGCGGAGGACGCGGTGCTGGAGCGGCTGGTCCGTAACAAGGTGCGCGCGCGCTTCGGCAGCCGGCTCGTCGCCATGGTCTCGGGTGGGGCGCGGCTGGACCCCGACCTCTCCGGCTTTTTCCTCGCCCTCGGGGTCACGGTGTTGCAGGGCTACGGGCAGACGGAGGCGGGCCCGGTCGTCTCGGTGAACCTGCCCTGGGACAATCACCGCCGCACCGTCGGTGCCCCCGTGGCGGGCGTCGAGGCGCGCATCGCGGGCGACGGGGAGCTGCTCATCCGCGGCCCCCTCGTGATGGACGGCTACTGGGGCGACCCGGAGGCCACCGCCCGCGCCCTCCCCACCCCCCCCGGGGAGGCGGCCCCCTGGCTCCATACGGGCGATGTCGGGCGAATCGACGAGGCCGGGCGCATCATCATCACCGACCGCAAGCGGGATTTCATCAAGACCCTCGGCGGCGACATGGTGAGCCCGGCCCGGATCGAGACGCTGCTGATGGCCGAGCCCGAGATCGCCCAGGCCGTGGTCGCCGGCGAGGGGCGCCCGGGCATCGTCGCCCTCCTCGTCCCCGCCGAGGGGGCGGCGCCGGACGCCGCCGTGCGGCGCGTGAACGCGAAGCTCCCCGGCCCCGAGCGGGTCCGTAAATGGGCGACCGTGGCGCCCTTCACCGTGGAGGACGGCACGCTGACCCCCACGATGAAGGTCAAGCGGCGCGTCGTGCTGGAGCGCCAGGCGCCAGCCATCGAGGCGCTCTACTAGATGGGGCCGGGCGACGATCGCCCGGCCCCGGCAGGCTACATCCCCAGCGCGCGGCGGTAGAGGTCGAGCAGCGTCTCCTGTTCCTCCACCTCGGCCGGCTCCTGCTTGCGGATGCGGATGATGCTGCGGATCACCTTCACGTCGAACCCCGCAGACTTGGCTTCGGCGAAGATGTCCTTGATGTCGTCGGCGAGGCCCTTGCGCTCCTCCTCCAGACGCTCGACCCGCTCGATGATGGAGCGCAGGCGGTCGGCCGCGATCCCCCCGACATCGGTGTCCGCCTCCTGCTCCTGAACCTCGGTCTCCGACATACCCTTAACTCCCCCTACGCGAAGGCGCGCGTCTTACCCGGCAGACCGGCGCGCCTCAATGGGGAAAGGAGAACCATTAGGGAACAAACACTTGGAGCTCAGGCCACCGGCCCGTCGGCGCCGCGATGGAGGAGATGGGTCATCGCCGCCGTGCCCAGCACGGGCACCAGCAGGTTGGCGAAGGGCAGCAGGGCCAGCAGCGCCATCACCCCTCCCACGGCGAGCACCGAGAATTCCCGCCGCTTCCGCAGGAGCCGCGCCTGGGCCACGCCCATCCGGCGCTGCGCCACCCCCTCGAACAGCCCGTGGCCGAGCGAGACCGCGGCCACCAGCCAGAGCATCGCGGCCCCGATCAGCGGCAGCAGCAGCGCGACCGGCAGCAGCACGAGGTTCAGCGCCAGGACCTTCAGCGCTAGCGTCACGTTGAAGACGCCCTGGGCGGCGAGCGACGCCCCGCGGGCCTGGGGAAGGCCGGGATAGTGCCGCCGCTCCACCGCCTCCGCCGTCTCGTCCAGGAAGAGGCCGGCGATGGCGAGGGCGAAGGGCACGAAGAGCCAGAAGGCCGCGAAGAGACCTGCCACGCCGCCCAGCACGCCCGCGGCGGTGGCCAGCCAGCCCGTGCCCCCCGCCAGCGCCTCCACCCCCCAGCCCGCCAGCACGATCAGCGCCCCGAGCGTCAGCACGGCCCCGAGCACGCCCTTGATGAGCGGCCCCCGGAAGCCGCGTTCGAAGACCTGGCCGAAGGGCAGGGTCAGGCTCGCGATCACGGCGGACACGCGCGCTCAGTGCCCCGGATTGGCCGCGGCGAAGGCCGCCTTCTGCTCGGCCGAGGCCTCGCGCTGGTGCCTGGCCTGCCATTCCTTGTAGGGCATGCCGTAGACGATCTCACGCGCCTCCGGGTCGGGCAGCGCGATCCCCCTCCCCTCCGCCGCCTCGCGGTACCAGCGGGAGAGGCAGTTCCGGCAGAAGCCGGCGAGGTTCATGAGATCGATGTTCTGCACATCCGTGCGCTCGCGGAGGTGCTGCACGAGGCGCCGGAAGGCGGCGGCCTCCAGCTCGGTGCGGGTCGCGTCGTCGATCTCGGTCATGGATGGCCCTCTCTCGGCCGCCGAGATGGGGAGAAGGACCGCATCGCGCCATTCCTCGTTCCTCGTCTTCCGGCGGCGTAGACCTCTTCAGCAAGCTATCCGGTCAGGAGCACGGTGTCCCCCGGCGGTCTGTCGGACTGATCCAAGGCCAGACCAATGGGGATGAGGACAGCGCCGATCACGCCGCACACGCATTCCGCATGTTTGTTCCAGTTTTCGCCCTCAGCCGCCCATAGTCAGCAAGAGCGAACAACCGGACATTGAGCATCGATGCTCAATTCAGAGCTTGCTTCGACACACCGGAAAGCATTCTAAAAAATCACACATTCTTTATTGGTTTGCGAATCGGCAACATGTGTCAATCAGACTTCCCTCAGGGGTAGGAGGAAGCAATGGTCACTGCTGTTGGCACCAATGGGCCGGATGTTTTCGTCAACACGAGCGAGAGCGACAACTTCGACGGCTTGGCGGCTTACGACGTCGTAAATCGCTTCAACATGGGATATCGGTCCGGCGTCATCACGACGGCCCCTGGGACGGTGACGATCACCAGTTCCTTTGACACCGATGTTTACACGAATATTGAGCAGATCGACTTCTTGGACGGGCGGCTCGTCTTCGAGCCGACGGAGCCGCTGGCGCAGGTCACGCGTCTGTACTTTGCTGCGCTGGACCGTGGCCCTGACCAGGGAGGGCTAAACTCCTACACTGCCGCGATCTACCAGGGTCGCTCGCTCAGCAGCATCGCGCAGGATTTCATCGGCAGCTCTGAATTCGCGCAGCGTTACGGAGCCCTGACCAACGACGGCTTCGTGGAGCAGCTCTATCTCAACGTCCTGGACCGGCCATCCGATCCCGGAGGTAAGGCTGCCTGGGTCGCCACGCTCGATGCTGGCGCCACACGGGCTGACATGCTCGTCGGATTCTCCGAAAGTCTGGAGAATCAGCAGAAAACCGCGAGCATCGTTACCGCCGGCATCTGGGACCGGGATGAGAGCGCGGCGCTTGTCGCGCGCCTCTACGATACGCTCTTCGGGCGTCTTCCGGACAAAGGCGGGCTGGCCAACTGGGCTTCTGCCCTGGACAGCGGTCAACTCAGGCCCAATCAGGTTGCGCAGGGCTTCATTGACAGCGCCGAGTCGCAGGCGATCTACGGCGGGTTCCCTACGGCTGACACCTTCGTAACGGCTCTGTACCGCAACACGCTCGAGCGCGAGCCCGACGCTGCGGGCAAGGCCGCCTGGGTCAACGCCTTGGACTCGGGCACCCTCAGCCGCGCCGACGTCGCTCTTGGCTTCTCCGAGAGCCCCGAGCACATCCAGCTCACCGCGGCGACCGTCGGCGGGGAGATACCTTCCCAGTTCGGCATCCTGTTCCTCTGAACCCGTCCCTCCGGCCGCCCCCGCCAGGGGCGGCCGGATACACCTCGAAGGCCTAGTCCGCGTACAGACCCGCCGCTTGAATAATTGGCCGCCACCGCGCCACCTCCGCCGATAGGTGCCGCCGGTGCGCGGCGGGGGTGGCCTGCTCCTGCGTCGCGACCTCCGTCACGAGATCGGCGAAGCGCGCCCGCAGCCGCTCCTCGCGAAGCGCGGCGCGGATCGCCGTCGCCAGCCTCTCCTGCACCGCCTCGGGCGTTCCGGCGGGGGCATAGACCCCGTGCCAGGTGCTCATCCCGATCCCCGGCGAGCCGGCCTCGGCCGCGGTCGGCAGGTCCAGCCCCTCCACCCGCCGCTCGAGCGTGACGGCGAAGGCCTTGATCCGCCCGTCCCGGATGAAGGGCGCGGTGTTCGTCGCCTGGTCGCAGAACACGTCGATCCGCCCGGCCATCAGCTCCTGCAGCGCGGGGGCGGAGCCGCGGAACACCACCGTGGTCAGCGGCGTCCCCGCCGCCTGCTGCACCAGCATGCCGCAGAGCTGGTTCGCGCCGCCCAGCCCGGAATGGGCAAGGTTCAGCTTGTCCCCCTGCGCCTTCAGCTCGGCGACGAAGCCCGCTAAGTCGTTGGCCGGAAAGTCCGGCCGGGCGACGACCGTCATCGCCGCGTCGGAGACGAGGCCGAGCGGCGCGAAGGAGGTCTCCACGTTGTAGGGAAGCTGGCGGTAGAGCGTCGCCGCCGTCGCGTGGCCGATATGGTGGACGAGCAGCATGTGCCCGTCCGGCCGCGCATTGGCCACGCGCGCCGCGGCGATGGTGCCGCCCGCGCCGGTGACGTTCTCCACCACGACGGGCTGGCCGAGGTCCTTGGCCATGCCCTCCGCGACGAGCCGCGCGATCACGTCCGTCGGCCCGCCGGCGGCGAAGGGCACGACCACGGTCAGCGGCCGGCTCGGGAAGGACTGCGCCTTCGCGGCCGGCGCCGCGAGCACCGCGAGGGAGGCCGCGATCGTTGCGCGGCGGGATATTTCAGCCATGGGACGTTTCCTCTCCTTGTTGTAGTCTCTGGAGTTCAGGCTGCGGCTCTCGCGCCCCCGGGCGCATTCGCGCCCTCGATGGCCGCGATCACGGCCCGCGTCACCGTCTCCGTATCCGCCGTGCCGCCGAGATCGGCCGTCAGCACGCCGTCGGCGCAGACCCGCTCCACCGCCGCGATCAGCGCCCGCGCGGCATCGGCCTCGCCGAGCTGCTCCAGCATCATCGCGCCCGTCCAGAAGGTGGCGACGGGATTGGCGATGCCCTTGCCCATGATATCGAAGGCCGAGCCGTGGATGGGCTCGAACATGGAGGGCGCGCGGCGGGAGGGGTCGAGATTCGCCGTCGGCGCCACGCCGAGCGAGCCCGCCACCGCACCGGCGAGATCCGAGAGGATGTCGGCGTGCAGGTTCGTGGCCACCACCGTGTCGATGCTGGCGGGCTTCCTCACCATGCGCGCGGCCATGGCGTCCACCAGCTCCTTCTCCCAGGTCACGTCCGGGTAGCCTTTCGCCACCTCGGCCGCGATGTCGTCCCACATCACCATGCCGTGCCGCTGGGCGTTGGACTTCGTCACCACCGTCAGCAGCTTGCGCGGCCGGGAGCGCGCGATATCGAAGGCGACCCGCATGATCCGCTCCACCCCGGCGCGGGTGAAGATGGAGGTCTCTGTCGCCACCTCCTCCGGATGGCCGCGATGGGCGCGGCCGCCATGGCCGGCATACTCGCCCTCCGAGTTCTCGCGCACGATCACCCAGTCGATGTCGCCGGGCTCCACGGCGCGGAGCGGGCTGGTCAGCCCCGGCAGCACGCGGGTCGGGCGGATATTGGCGTACTGGTCGAAGCCCTGGCAGATCTTCAGCCGCAGGCCCCAGAGGGTGATGCTGTCCGGCAGGTCCGGGTCGCCCACCGCGCCGAAATAGATGGCGTCGAAGCCGCGCAGCGTCTCCAGCCCGTCCTCGGGCATCATGACCCCGGTCTCGCGATAGTAGTCGCTCCCCCAGGGCAGCGTCTCGACATCGAGGGCGAAGCCGCCGTCGCGCCGCGCGAGCGCCTCAAGCACGCGGAGCCCGGCGGGGATGACCTCCTTGCCGATGCCGTCGGCGGGAATGGCGGCGATGCGGTGACGACGCATGATGAGGGGAGTCCCTGGCTGTTGGAAAAAAGCGCGCCGGCTGGCATGCCGGCGCGATGAAGAGCGATTCCGCCACCCCCGCGGAGGGGCGAAGCAGCCTCGGCGAATCCGCCTATCGCGCCCTGCGCGCGCGGATCCTCGAGATGACCCTGCCGCCCGGCCACCAAGCCGCGGAGGGGGAGCTGGCCGCCCAGCTCGGCATGAGCCGCACGCCGGTGCACGAGGCCGTGCTGCGCCTGCAATCCGAAGGCTTCCTGGAGGTCCAGCCCCGGCGCGGCATCCGCGTGCTGCCCATCGACCCCACGGGCATGGCCGAGACCTACGAGATCCTGATCGCGCTGGAGGGCGCCGCCGCGGCCCGGCTGGCCGCGCATCCCAACCCGGAAGCGGCGCGGCTGATGGCGGAGGCGACGGAGGCGATGCGCACGGCCCTGGCCGAGGGGAACCGCCGGGCCTGGGCGACGGCCGACGACGCCTTCCACCGCGCCCTCGTCCGCGGCTGCGGCAATGCGCGGCTCGCCCGCATGGCCGGGGAGGCGGCGGACCTCGCCCAGCGCGCCCGCCTTGCCACGGCATCGCTGCGCCCGGAGCCGCGCGGCTCGGCCGAGGAGCACGCCCGCATTCTCCGCGCTATTGAGGCGGGGGATGCGGAGGGCGCCCGCGAGGCCCTGGCCGCGCACCGGCAGCGGGCAAGCGCGGAGATCCTGCACACCCTTTCCCTGCCACTGATGCGCCTTGCCGGCCATTGATCCGGAACGCCCCTTCCCTCTGCCCCATCTTCCATACCACGATCCATACCAGTGGCGAGCGCTTTTCCTGGCGGGCTTGCCGGCTGGGATGGGGCGGCGATGATGCACCCGCCGTCCGGGACAATGGAGGAAGAACCGCGATGACCACCACCGGTCCCTGGGACGACGCCCGCGCCCGTGACGCGCTGCGCCGCCTGCTCGATGCCGCGATCCGCAGCGCCGATCCCCGCGCCGTGCTGGCGGATCACCTTCCCGAGCGCCCATCGGGGCGCGTCGTGGTGGTCGGCGCGGGCAAGTCGGCCGCGGTGATGGCCGCGGCCGTGGAGGAAGCCTGGCCCGACCTGCCCGTGACGGGCCTCGTCGTCACGCGCTATGGCCACGCCGTGCCGACCGCGCGCATCGAGGTGGTCGAGGCGTCGCATCCCGTGCCGGACGCTGCCGGCGAGAGGGCGGCCGCACGCATACTGCAGCTCGTCGAGGGGCTCACGGCGGATGATCTCGTGCTCGCGCTCATCTCCGGCGGGGGCTCCGCCCTCATGCCGCTCGCGGCGCCGGGGCTGACGCTGGCGGACAAGCAGGCCGTCAACCGTGCCCTGCTCGCCTGCGGGGCCACCATCAACGAGATGAACGTTGTCCGCCGCCATCTCTCGGCGGTGAAGGGCGGGCGCCTGGCCGCCGCGGCGCATCCGGCGCGGGTGGTCACCCTCGCCATCTCGGACGTCCCCGGGGACGACCCCGCCGCCATTGCCTCCGGCCCGACCGTGCCCGATCCCAGCCTCTTCGCCGATGCCCGGGCCATCGTCGCGAGCTACGGCATCGAGCTGCCCGGGGCCGTCCGCGCCCATCTGGAGGCCGCCGCGGAGGAGACGCCCAAGCCCGGCGATCCCCGCCTCTCCCGAGCGGAGTACCGGATGATCGCCACCCCCCTCATGGCCCTGCGCGCCGCGGCGCGGGAGGCGGAGGCGCTGGGCCTCACCCCCCTCATCCTCGGCGACGCGCTGGAGGGCGAGGCGCGCGAGGCGGGCACGCTGCTCGCCGGCATCGCCCGCTCCGTCGCGGCGCACGGGCTGCCGGCGCGAGCGCCCGCCGTGCTCCTCTCGGGCGGGGAGACTACGGTCACCCTCGGCGGGGCAAGCGGTGCGGGCGGGCGGAACGGGGAGTGCCTGCTCGGCCTCGCCGCCTCCCTGGCCGGGCATCCCGGCATCTGGGCGATCATGGCCGACACCGACGGGATCGATGGGTCCGAGAGCAATGCTGGCGCCATCGCCGCGCCCGACACGCTTGCCCGCGCGCGCGCCGGCGGGCTGGACCCGCTCGCCGCCCTCGCCGCCCATCGGAGCCACGACGTGTTCTTGGCTCTCGGCGACCTCGTGGTGACGGGGCCGACGCTGACCAATGTGAACGACTTCCGGGCTGTCATCGTAACTTAGTAAATGTAAGGCGCTCCCTCCTGTTGATCGGTTCTTACTGATGCTAAGTTAGGGCCATGCGCGACAAGGCCCTCGAACACCTCCTTGCCCGGCGCGGTGCCGTCACCCGCATCGCCTCCGGCCTCGGCATCTCCACCGCCGCCGTCTCCCAGTGGCGCCGCGTCCCGCCGGAGAGGCTGGAGGAGGTGGCGCGCATCATGGAGGTGCCGCCGGAAACCCTCGCCCAGCCCGCCTCCCCCGATCCCAAGCCCGCAGGAGCGCCCCGTTTGGCCACCCGCATCCCCATCCGGCGCCGCCGGCGCACGAAGCTGATCGCGACCCTCGGCCCGGCCAGCGCCTCGCCCGAGGTGATCGAGCGGCTGTTCCGTGCGGGGGCCGACATCTTCCGGCTGAACTTCTCCCACGGCTCC
This sequence comes from Muricoccus pecuniae, assembly GCF_014199205.1. Classification (GTDB taxonomy): domain Bacteria; phylum Pseudomonadota; class Alphaproteobacteria; order Acetobacterales; family Acetobacteraceae; genus Roseomonas; species Roseomonas pecuniae. The sequence continues at coordinate 108,732 of NZ_JACIJD010000012.1, forward strand.
CACGAGGACCACGCGGCCCGGATCGCGACCATCCGCGACATCGAGCGGCGCACGGGGCGGCCCATCGGCATCCTGGCCGACGTGCAGGGGCCGAAGCTGCGCGTGGGCAAGTTCGCGGGCGGGCGGGTCCAGCTCCAGCAGGGCCAGCCCTTCCGCCTCGACCTCTCCCCCGTGCCGGGCGACGTGCGGCGCGTGCAGCTTCCCCATCCCGAGATCATCCACGCCGCCCGGATCGGCACCTCCCTCCTGCTGGACGACGGCAAGCTCCGCCTCGGCGTCACCCGCCAGCGGGACGACCACCTGGAGACCGAGGTGCTGGTCGGCGGCCCGCTCTCGGACCGCAAGGGGGTGAACGTGCCGGACGTGGCGCTCCCCATCCCGGCGCTGACGGTGAAGGACCGCGCCGACCTCGACTTCGCCCTCGCCCAGGGCGTCGAGTTCATCGGCCTCTCCTTCGTCCAGCGGCCGGAGGACGTGGCGGAGGCGAAGGAGATCGCCGCCGGGCGCGCCTGGATCATGGTGAAGATGGAGAAGCCCCAGGCCGTCGAGCAGATGGACGCCATCCTCGACTTGGCCGATGCCGTGATGGTCGCGCGCGGCGACCTCGGCGTGGAGTGCCCGCCCGAGGAGGTGCCGCTGATCCAGAAGCGCATCATCCGCGCCGCCCGCACCCGCGGCCTGCCCGTGGTGGTGGCGACCCAGATGCTCGAGAGCATGATCTCCGCCCCCACCCCGACGCGCGCCGAGGCGAGCGACGTGGCGACGGCGGTGTTCGACGGCGCGGACGCCGTGATGCTCTCGGCCGAGACCGCCGCCGGGCAGTACCCCTTCGAGGCGGTGAACATCATGGACCGCATCGTCGCCCGCACCGAGCAGGACCCGGACTGGCGCGCCATCACCGACAACGCCCGGCCCGAGCCGCGCCACACCTCATCGGACGCCATCGCCGCCGCCGCGCGGCAGGTGGCCAGCACGATCGAGGCGGAGGCAATCGCCGCCTTCACCTCCACCGGCTCCACCGTGCTGCGCGTGGCCCGCGAGCGCCCGGCCGCGCCGATCATCGGCATGACGGCCAGCGAGACGGTCGCGCGCCGCCTCGCCCTCGTCTGGGGCGTGCATTCCGTGCCGAGCAAGGAGCCGGCGAGCATGACCGACATGGTCGCCAAAGGCGTGCGGGCCGCGGTCACGGAGGGGTTCGCGACCTCGGGGGACGAGGTGGTGGTGGTCGCCGGCGTGCCCTTCGGGACCCCGGGCACGACCAACGCCCTCCGCGTCGCGCTGGTGGAATAGCGCGGCCTATTCACGAAGCGCCGCAGGGCCCGTTCAAAAGGCGGGCCTCCGGCGCCCATTCACAAGGCGGGCCTCCGGCGGGCATTCACAAGGCGGGCCTCCGGCCCGATGATGAGCCCGGTGCCGCAGGACGGCGCACCAAGAGGAAGACGATGAAGCGTATCGCCCTGAAGCGTACTGCATGGGCCGCGCTGGCGGCGGCGGCCCTGGCCCTCTCGCCGGCCCCGGCGAAGGCCCAGCGGAACGGGCTCTACGACGTCCGCGGCCTGAACCCCGACGGATCCCCCTATACCGGCCAGATGATCGTCCAGCAGGTGGGCCTCGCCTCCTGGCGGGTGGCCTGGCAGATCGGGGAGAACCGGTTCGAGGGCTATGGCATGTCCGCCGGCCCGGTCTTCTCCATCGGCTTCATCCTCGGCGAGCGGCCGGGGATCGCGATCTATCAGGTGGGGTCCGACGGCAGCATGACGGGGCAGTGGACCCTCATCGGCAGCAGCGCCATCGGCACCGAGAATCTCGCCCCGATCGAGCCGCCCCCGGGATCGCGCCCGCGCTGAGGCGGCGGTGACGGGGCGCGCTAGCCCGCGCCCCTCTCCCGCGCCAGCAGCGCCGCCTTGCGCTCCAGCCCCCAGCGATAGCCCCTGAGCGTCCCGTCCCGCCCGATGACGCGGTGGCAAGGCACGGCCAGGGCCACGGAATTGCCCGCGCAGGCCCGCGCCACCGCCCTGGCACCGCGCGGCAGGCCGAGCCGCGCGGCCAGCCCGGCATAGTCCACCGATTCGCCCGGGGGGATGGCCCGCAGCGCCTCCCAGACCCGCCGCTGGAAGGCGGTGCCGCGGAGATCGAGTGACAGGTCGAGCGCGGCGCGGGGCTCCTCGATCCAGGCGATGACGGCGGCGACGGCGCGCCGCGCCGCCTCGTCCGCCTCCTCGATGCGCGCGCGGGGGAAGCGCGCGGCGAGGGATTGGCGCAGCGCCTCCTCCTCTCCGCCGAGCTCGATGGCGCAGACCCCGCGCGCCGTCATCGCCACCATCACCGGGCCCAGCGCGCCGTTGCCGAAGGCGGTGCGGATCACCTCCCCCTCCCCGCCCCGGCGGGCGCGGCCGGGGGTCATGCCCAGCAGGCCCGGGGCGTCCTCATAGACGCGGCTCTCGCTGCCGAAGCCTGCCCCCGCCACCGCATCCGCCACCCGCTCCCCTGCGGCGAGCGCCGCCGAGAGGCGGCTCGCGCGTCGCGCGGCGGCATAGGCGTGGGGGGTGACGCCGGTGACCTCCCGGAACAGGCGGAGGAAGTGGTGCCGGGCATAGCCCGCGCGGGTCGCGAGTTCGGCGAGCGAGGGCATCGTCTCCGACGCATCGATCAGCGCGCAGGCCGCGCGCACCGCCTCGGCCTGGATCGCCGCCCGCTCGCCGCCGGGATCGCAGCGGCGGCAGGGGCGGAAGCCCTCGGCCAGCGCCTCCGGCAGCCCACCGAAAAGGCGCAGGTTCCGGCGCAGGGGCGGCCGGGCGGGGCAGCCGAAGCGGCAGACGATTCCTTGGCTCGTCACGCCGTAGAAGCGGCCCGGAAGCGCCTCTCGCCGCAGCAGGGCCTGCCAGAGGCCGTCATCGTCCATGGGGCGGGGGGTGGTGTCGGTCGCGGTGCTCATGCCGCCATCTCGCCGGAAGGGCGCGCGCCGGGCCATCCGGGCGTTGCGCCCGAATGGATCAGGTCTGGTCGCCCCGCGCCCGGCGCGTCAGCTCGCGCCGCCGCGCGGCACCGCCCGGCAGTTGCGGGTGGATCCGCAGCGCCGCCTCCACGCTCCGAAGCGCGCCCTCCGCATCCCCCGCTTCCTCCTGCAACTCGGAGAGGGCGAGCAGGGCGCCGAAATGCCGGGGCTCCAGCCGCAGCGCCTCGCGCAGGTCCGCCGCGGCGGCGCGGCGCTCCCCGACGGCGGCCTGGGCCTGGGCGCGCAGCACCCAGGATTCCGCGAAGTCGGGCTGGAGGGTGATGGCGGCGTCCAGGTCCTCCACGGCATCGCCGGGTTCGTTGGCCCCCATCGCGCGCAGCCCCTTGCGGAGCAGCAGCCCGACGGCGGGGGTGCCGCCCTCGGCCCAGAGTGCCTGGATGCGTGCCTGGAGCGGTGCCGCCGCCTCCTCGTCGGGCGCCGTGGCCAGGGCGTCAAGCAGCCGGTCCAGCTCCACACGCCGGGCCTCGGCGGCGCCGGAGCGCGGCATCGGCATGGCCTGGGGCGGGATGGCCGGGCCGACGCCGCCCCCGCCTGGGACGGGCAGCACCTGCGCCCCTGCTCCGGTGGCGAGGAGAAGGGCCAGCCCGATGATCCCTGCGCGGAGACGCATCCCGTCCCTCCCTACTCCGCCGCCAGCGCCTCCTGCCGGGCGCGGGCCGCCGTCACCGCCGAGGGTGCCGGCCCACCGGCCATCCAGTCCAGCAGCTCCACCGTATGCGCGACGGGCAGCCCGCCGCCACCGAGCTGGGTGAGGCAGCCGATATTGCCCGAAGCCACGATGTCCGCCCCCGTGCGATGGAGGAAGCCGAGCTTGCGCTCCCGCAGCTTCCCCGCGATCTCCGGCTGGAGAATGTTGTAGGTGCCCGCGCTGCCGCAGCAGAGATGGGCCTCGGCCGGCACGCGCACCTCGAAGCCCGCCTTCTCCAGCAGGGACTTCGGCACGCCGGTGATCTGTTGCCCGTGCTGGAGGGAGCAGGCGGCGTGATAGGCGACCGCGATCCCCGGCGCCTCCCGCGTCGGGGCGTAGCCGAAGGCCGAGAGCACCTCGGACACGTCCTTCGCCAACTCGGCCACGCGGGCGGCGCGGTCCCGCAGCCCGGGCTCGGCCTCGCGGAACATGTGGCCGTAGTCCTTCACCGTCGTGCCGCAGCCCGAGGCATTGATGACGATCGCGTCCAGCCCCTCGCCCTCGGCTTCCCGCACCCAGGCATCGATGTTCGCGCGCGCCAGGGCGTGGGAGGATTCCTGCCGGCCCATGTGATGCGTCAGCGCGCCGCAGCAGCCCTGCTCCGCCGTCACCACCACCTCCACCCCCATGCGGGTGAGGAGGCGGATGGTCGCCTCGTTGATGGAGGGGGCGAGCACGGTCTGGGCGCAGCCCGTCAGCAGTGCCACGCGCCCGCGCCGCGTGCCCTCGGCCCGATAGACGCGCGCCCCGGAGGACTCGCTCGGCGGCGGCAGGGTGGAGGGGGCGAGGTCCAGCATCGCCCGCAGCCGCCTCATCGTCATCGACTTCCCGGCGAGCAGCCCCTTGAAGGGCCGGGCCGCCCGCGCCCCGAGCAGCGCCGCGCGGAAGAGCTTCGGGCGCGGCAGCACCACGGACAGGGTGGCGCGGATCAGCCGCTCCATCAGCGGGCGCTTGTAGGTGTCCTCGATATGCTGCCGCGCGTGGTCCACGAGGTGCATGTAGTGGACGCCGCTCGGGCAAGTGGTCATGCAGGAGAGGCAGGAAAGGCAGCGGTCGACGTGCTTCGCCTCGTGCTCCGAGGCGGCGCGGCCGGATTCCAGCATGTCCTTGATGAGGTAGATGCGGCCGCGCGGGCTATCCAGCTCGTCGCCCAGCAGCACGAAGGTCGGGCAGGTGGCGGTGCAGAAGCCGCAATGCACGCAGGTCCGGAGGATCTTGTTCGATTCCCGGATATCGGGATCCGCCAGCTGCGCCTCGGTGAACTCCGTCCTCATCCGCTTCCCCCATTCGCCGCCCGGCCAGGGCGCGCGTGGCCCGGCAGGTCGGGGCCGGTTCCTTTATAGAACATGGTGCGGCGCAGGGCCAAAATCAGCGCGGGAAGGGCCGGAAACCCCGTGCCGCGAGGGCACGGGGCCGGGTGGCGCCCTAGCCCGCGAAGGGGTCGGTCACCGTGATGGTGTCGTCCCGCTCCGGGCTGGTGGAGAGGAGCGTCACCGGTGCCTCGACCAGTTCCTCGATCCGGCGGACATACTTGACCGCCTGGGCCGGCAGCTCGGCCCAGCTCCGCGCGCCGCGCGTGCTGCCGGACCAGCCCTCGACCGTCTCGTAGACCGGCTTCGCCGCCGCCTGGGCCGCCATGGCCGAGGGCAGGCGCCGCATCCGCTCGCCGTCGATCTCGTAGCCCGTGCAGATCTTCAGCTCGGGCAGGCCGTCGAGCACGTCGAGCTTCGTCAGCACGAGGCCCTGCACGCCGCCCACCTTTACCGCCTGGCGCACGAGGCAGGCGTCGAACCAGCCGCAGCGGCGGGGGCGGCCGGTGACGGTGCCGAACTCGTGCCCGCGCTGGCCGAGCAGCTTGCCCGTGTCGTCGAACAGCTCCGTCGGGAAGGGGCCGGAGCCCACGCGGGTGGTGTAGGCCTTGGCAATGCCGAGCACCGTGCCGATCGCGTGCGGCCCGATGCCCGAGCCCGCCGCGGCGTTGCCGGCCACCGTGTTGGAGGAGGTGACATAGGGGAAGGTGCCGTGGTCGACATCGAGCATCACGGCCTGCGCGCCCTCGAAGAGCACGCGCTTGCCCTCGGCGCGCGCGGCGTCCAGCCGCTCCCACACCGCCTCCATGAAGGGCAGGAGCTTGGGCGCCCAGCCGAGGATCTGCTGGAGCAGCGCCGCCTTCTCGAATTCCGGCGCACCGAGGCCGCGGAGCAGCGAGTTGTGGTGCAGCAGCAGCTCGTCGAGCTTCTTCGACAGCGTCTCCGGCTCCGCGAGGTCGCAGAGGCGGATGGAGCGGCGGCCGACCTTGTCCTCATAGGCCGGGCCGATGCCGCGCCCCGTGGTGCCGATCTTGTCGCCGCCGCGCGCCGCCTCGCGCGCCTTGTCCAGCGCGGGGTGTAGGGGGAGGATCAGCGGCGTGTTCTCGGCAATCCGCAGGTTCTCCGGCGTCACCTTCAGACCCTGCGCCGTCACCTTCTCGATCTCGCCGAGCAGGGCGTCGGGGTCCAGCACCACGCCGTTGCCGATGATGCCGAGCTTGCCGCGCACCACGCCCGAGGGCAGCAGGGAGAGCTTGTAGGTCTGCTCGCCGACCACCAGCGTGTGGCCGGCATTGTGGCCGCCCTGGAAGCGAACGACGATATCGGCGCGGCTGGCGAGCCAGTCCACCACCTTGCCCTTGCCCTCGTCGCCCCACTGGGCGCCGATGATGGCGACATTCGCCATGAGACTACTCCTTCATCCCGGGCGCGGTGTCCGCGCCCCTCACCGGCGCGTCGTCCGCACCTGTCGCCGGCGCGTCGGCCGCGCCCGCCAGTTCGAAAAGGGTGCCGCCGCGCAGCTCGTGCGTGCAGCCGAGGGCGCGCGCATCGTCGGCCGGCGAGAGGGCGGCGACCGTCACGCGCCCCGCGCGCCGCAGCGCCGCGGCCGCCTCCGGGTCGTGCCCGGCAGGCAGGAAGACGCGGGCCGGAGCGGCGGGAGGCGGCGCGGCCCGGAGCGCGGCATCGGGATAGAGGCTGAGGCCGGTCGCCGCCTCCTCCCCGCTCATGTACCGCCCGCCGCGCCCCAGCTCCCCCGTGCGGCCGGGGCCGTAGAGGGTGAAGGCGATGCCGGTGTGGTAGCGGAAGCCCCGGAACTCCACGGGGTCGAGCGTGATCCGCAGCGCGGGCAGGCGCCGGCGCAGGGCGGCCACCACCTCGGCGGCGTTGTCGGCGATGCGGCGGGGCCCCTCGGGCAGCGGCGCGGCGCGCAGGGCGGCCAGCGCGCCATCGGCCGGGCCCGCCGCGGCGAGCAGCCCCGTGAGGAAGATGGCGGGCGGCCCGACCTCGGCCGCTAGACGCGCCACCTCGGCGGCGTCCTTGCGGTCCAGCGCGCGGGCGAGCCGGCTGCGCGCGGGGCCCTCGAGCCCGGCCGCGTCCAGCAGGGCGGGCGCCATGGCGGGAAGGGTGATGTCGATCGCAAGGCCAGGGATGCCGACCGCGCCCAGGGCCTCGACGCCCAGCGCCGCGACCTCCGCATCGGCCTCCGCGCTGTCCACCCCGATCAGCTCCACCCCGAGCTGCGGGAGCTGGCGGCCGGGCGCGATCTGCGTGCCGCGCACGCGCAGCACCTGCCCGGCATAGGAGAGGCGCAGGGGCCGCCTCACCTCGCGCAGCCGGGTAGCGGCGATGCGGGCGACCTGCGGCGTGGTGTCGGCCCGCAGCCCCATCATGCGCTGGCTCACGGGGTCCATCAGCCGGAAGGTCTGGTCTGCCAGCGCGGCGCCGGAGCCGGTGAGCAGGCCTTCCTCGAACTCCAGCAGGGGCGGCTTCACCCGCTCGTAGCCGTGGGAGGCGAAGACGGCCATCATCGCCTCGACCAGCGCTGCCTCCCGGGCCGCATCGGGCGGCAGCAGGTCGGACAGGCCGGCGGGCAGCAGGGCCGGGTTGGCCGAATCGGTGAAATCGTCGGTCATGGGGACGCGAGAGGGGTCTCGACGGTTCTGCGCGGGGGTGAATGGCAGCGCGGGCGGCCTGCCGCAAGCCCGCCCCGCTCGGACCAGCCGCCCTGCCCCGTCATGGCGGTCCGGCCGGAACGGCGGGGCCCGCGCAGCGTTCCCCGGGGGACCCCTGCGCCACACGCCCTTCCGGAAGGCCTCGCCGATGCGTTCCACGCCTCTCCTGCTTCTCCTCTCGCTGGCCGCCTGCGCGGGCGAGGCGCTGAACGGCTATGTCCCCCTGGCGGATCCCCTGCGCGAGCCGGCGCGGGCGGCGCCCTTCGAGTACGGGCATCCGAACGCCCTCGCCGGCCGCCCCGCCGAGGCCGCCCGCGCCGCCGCCGAGATCGAGGCCTTCGCCCAGGCCGCCGAGAGCGACCCGTTCTGGGCCTATGGGCGCAGCGCCGAGTTGCTGCCGCAGCTCCAGATCGCGCGGCGGGAGTTCCGCGAGGCACTCGGCGTGCCGCGCGGGGTTCCGCCTGAGGTGGCGAAGCGGTCCTTCGCCACGGCCTCCCTCGCCCTGCGCCGCTACGACACGGCCGCGGCCACCGCCGCCCTGGCGCCGGTCGGCGGGGCGGCGACCCTCGCCCGGCTCGGCGCCCTGCCCCGGCTGCCGCGGGTGGAGGAGGCGGCCCAGGCCGTCGCGAACGAGGCGAACAGGCCTGACCGGAGCAGGTAGGCCTTCACCGGCCCTTCACCTTTCGGCCGCACCATCCCCTCCTGCCAGAACGGCCGGAGGGATTCCTTGCACGCCCCGACCATCGAGAGAGGCCCCGCTTTCTCCACCGGCCTCGACAGGGAAGCCGCCGTGGCCCAGGCCCTCGCCCTGCACCGGGCCGGAGACCTGCGGGCGGCGGAGCCGATCTACCGCGCCGTCCTGGAGGAGGAGCCCCGGCACTTTCAGGCCCTGCACCTTCTCGGCCTGCTGCGGGCCATGGCGGGGGACCCCGTCGGCGCCGCCTCGCTGCTGCACCGCGCGATCGCGGTGGACCCGAGCCACGGCTTCGTTCACAGCAACCTCGGCAACGCGCTGGTGGAGATCGACCAGGCACAGGCGGGGCTCGAGGCCTTCGACCGCGCCGTCGCCCTCCAGCCCGCACTGATCGAGGCCTGGGTGGGGCGCGGCAACGCCCTGCACGCCCTCGGCCGCTCCGCCGAGGCCCTGGACGCCTTCGACTCCGCCGAAGCCCTCGGGGCCGACATGCCGGAGCTGCACAACAACCGCGGCAACGCGCTCCGCTCCCTGAGTCGCCCCGCGGAGGCCCTGCTGGCCTATGACGCCGCCATCGCGCGGAACCCGGTCTATGCCGCCGCCCATGCCAACCGCGCGACCGCCCTGGCCGACCTGCACCGGGACACCGAGGCGCTGGTCAGCGTCGGCATCTCGCTCGCCCTCCGTCCGAACGACCCGAACGCGCTGAACACCCAGGGTGTCATCCTCCGCGGGCTGCGGCGCCCGGAGGAGGCGCTGGAGACGCTCGATTTCGCCATCTCCCTCGCCCCGGATCTGTCCGACCTCCACAGCAGCCGGACGGCCGTCCTCTGCGACCTCGGCCGGCACGAGGAGGCGCTGCTCAGCGCCGAGACCGCCCTCGCCCTCTCGGACAGCGCGAACGCGCACCGCAACCGCGCCGCGACCCTGACCCTTCTCGGCCGCCATGCCGATGCCGAGGAGGCCGACCGCCTCGCGCTCCGCACCAACCCTTCCTGCGGGGAGGCGTGGAACGGGCGCGGCAACGCCCTCACCGAGTTGGGCCGCTTCGAGGAGGCGATGGAGTGCTTCGCCCGGGCCAGTGCACTGCATCCGGGCAACCGGAGCATCATCTACAACCGGGGCAACACGCTGCGCGGCATGGGCCGTCACCGCGAGGCCGTCGCCTCTTTCGACGAGGCGATCGCCCTCGACCCGGACTTCGCCGAGGCCCATTGGAACCGCGCCCTGAGCGTGCTCGCCCTCGGCGAGTTGGAGGAGGGCTTCGCCGCCTATGAGTGGCGCTGGCGGCGCAAGGGCTTCCCGCCCAACCCCCATGCCGCGAGCCCTCTCTGGCAGGGCGAGCCGATGGAGGGGCGGACGCTCTTCCTGCATGCCGAGCAAGGGCTCGGCGACACGATCCAGATGGTCCGCTACCTCCCCCTGGCCGCCGCGAGCGGGGCAAGGGTGGTGCTGCAGGTCCAGCGCCCGCTCGTCCCGCTGCTCGAGGGCGTGCCGGGCGTGGCGGCACTGATCACGCCGGCCGACCCCGTGCCGCCGCACGACGCCCAGTGCCCGCTTCTCAGCCTGCCCCATGTCCTGGCCACCCGGGCGGACACGGTGCCCGCCCCGATCCCCTTCCCCGCCGTCGATCCCGCCCGGATCGAGGCCTGGCAGCGCGATCTTCCCCGCACGGGGCTGCGCCTCGGCCTCGCCTGCTCCGGCAACCCCGCCCATCGCGGGGACCGGCACCGCTCCATCCCCCTGGCGCTCTTCGCGCCCCTTCTCGGCCCTGGCGTGGAGGGCTTCATCGTGCAGACCGAGATCCGCGAGAGCGACGAGGCTTTCCTCACCGCGACCCCGAACCTCACCGACCTGCGCCCGCGCCTGACGAGCTTCACCGAGACCGCCGCCGCGCTGCACGCCATGGACGTGGTGGTCTGCGTCGACACGAGCGTGGCGCATCTCACGGGAAGCCTCGGCAGGCCCGCCCACCTGCTCCTGCCCTCCCTGCCGGATTGGCGCTGGATGCTGGAGCGGGAGGACACGCCCTGGTACCCCTCCATGCGCCTGCACCGCCGCGCGAGGGGCGAGGACTGGGAGGCCGTGATCGCCCGCGTCGCCGCCGCCCTCGCCGCGGGGGAGAGGATGGCGGCCTAAGGGGGGCTAGTCCGCCGCTTGGGAGAGCGGGCGGGCAACGCTCTCCAGCGACTTGCCCTCCGCCGCGAAACCGAGCTTCCATTCCGTCCCCGCCGCCACGAGCATCAGCGCGGCGCCGAGCAGGTAGCCCCACATGATGTCGGTCCGCTGCCCGCCCTCGATGAGCGCGCCGAACAGGGCGGGCCCGACCACGCCGCCGACGAGCGTGCCGAAGGCGTAGAACAGGGCGATGCCCATGGCCCGCATCTCAAGCGGAAAGCTCTCCCCCACCGTCAGATAGGCGGCAGAGGCGGCGGCGGAGGCGAAGAAGAAGATCACCGTCCAGGCGGCGGTCTGCTCCCAGGCCGAGAGCCAGCCCTGGGCGAAGGCGAAGCCGGTGAAGGCCATCAGCACCCCGGCCAGGCCGTAGGTGGCCGTGATCATGATCCGCCGCCCGATCGTGTCGAAGAAGTGCCCGAGGATCAGCGGCCCGGCGAGGTTGCCGAGCGCGAAGGGCAGCATGAACCAGCCGATATGGGCGGAGGGAATGCCGTAGAAGCGCGTCAGCACCAGGGCGTAGGTGAAGAACACCGCATTGTAGCAGAAGGCCTGGCAGGCCATGAGCACGATGCCCAGCAGGGCGCGGTCGAGATAGGTGCGGAAAAGGGTGCGCGCTACCTCGCCCAGGGTGGTGTGGCTGCGCGGGTCGATCCGGATCGGCTCGCCCACGACGGGAGGCAGCGGACCTTTCTCCCGGGCGACCCAGACCTCGATGTCGCCCACGATCCGCTCCGCCTCCTCGCGCCGGCCATGGGTCATCAGCCAGCGCGGGCTCTCCGGGATCCACTTCCGCAGGAACAGCACGGAGATCGAGAGCGCGCCGCCCACGCCGAAGGCGAGCCGCCAGCCCAACTCGGGGTCGATCACCGCGGGATCGAGCAGCAGGAGGGAGGACGCCGCGCCGATCGCCGCTCCGCCCCAGAAGGTGCCGTTCACGGCCAAGTCCGTGGTGCCTCGCCGGCGGGCCGGGATCAGCTCCTGGATTGCGGAGTTCACGGCGGAGTACTCGCCCCCGATCCCGGCCCCGGTGAAGAAGCGGAAGATGGCGAAGGACCAGAAATCCCAGGAGAACCCGGTGGCGATCGTCGCCAGGAGGTAGACGAGCACCGTGAGGGTGAAGAGCTTCTTCCGCCCCAGCCGGTCCGTCAGCCAGCCGAAAAACAGCGCTCCGAAGACCGCGCCGAGGAGGTAGGCCGAGGCGGTCAGCCCCACCTCCGTCTCGCTGAGCCGCAGCCGCGGGCTCTCCTTGATGGCGCCCGCCAGCGAGCCGACGAGCGTCACCTCCAGCCCGTCGAGCACCCAGGTCACGCCAAGGGCGATGACGACGAGCCAGTGGAAGCGGGACCAGGGGAGCCGGTCCAGCCGGTGCGGCAGGTCGGTGGTGAAGGCCTTGGACAAGTTCTCGCTCCCCGTCGTTCCCGGGTGGGGAACCCTGCTAGGGGCGGAAGGTTCCAGGCGTGATCAGCCGGCCGAACCCGCCTCCTCCCGCGCCAGCTCCACGGCCAGCTCGGCGAAGGCCCAGTCCAGCCAGGGCAGCAGCGCCTCGATGTCCGAGGTCTCCACCGTCGCCCCGCCCCAGATCCGGAGGCCGGGCGGCGCGTCGCGGTAGGAGGCGATGTCGAGCGCCACCCCCTCCTCCTCTAGGATCGCGGCCAGCCGCTTGGCCGCGCGGGCCTGGCCGGCCGCGTCCATCGCCTTGAACCAGGGGACGGTGATCGTCAGGCAGATGGAGGTGCAGGAGCGCGTCGCCTCCTCCACGGCCAGGAAGTCGGCCCAGCCGCTATGGGCGACCCAGCCCGCCACCGCCGCCAGATTCGCCTCCGACCGCGCGATCAGCGCGTCCAGCCCGCCGATCGATTCCGCCCAGCGGAGACCATCCAGCGCGTCCTCCACGCAGAGCATGGAGGGCGTGTTGATCGTGTCGCCCTGGAAGATGCCCTCGATGAGCTTCCCGCCCTTGGTCAGCCGGAAGATCTTCGGCAGGGGTCGGCCGGGGTTGGTGGCTTCCAGCCGCGCCACCGCGCGGGGCGAGAGGGCCAGCATCCCGTGCGCCGCCTCGCCCCCCAGCACCTTCTGCCAGGACCAGGTGACGACATCGAGCTTCTCCCAGGGAAGCCGCATGGCGAAGGCGGCCGAGGTCGCGTCGCAGATGGCCAACCCCTCGCGCTCGTCGCTGATGAAGTCTGCATCCGCCAGCCGCACGCCCGAGGTCGTGCCGTTCCAGACGAAGACCGCGTCGCGGGCGGGGTCCACGGGATCGAGGGCCGGGAGCCGCCCGTAGGCCGCCTCCCGGATGCGCGCATCGCCCAGCCTCAGCTGCTGCACGATGTCCGTCGCCCACTCCTTCGAGAAGCTCTCCCAGACCAGCACGTCCACGCCCCTGGTACCGAGGACGGACCAGAGGATCATCTCCACCGCGCCGGTGTCGGAGGCCGGGACGACGCCGAGCCGCCAGTCCGCCGGCATGCCCAGCAGGGCCTTCGAGCGCTCGATCACCTCCGCGATGCGCGCCTTCGGCTCCGCGGCCCGGTGGCTGCGGCCGAGCATCGCGCCCTCCAGCGCCGCCAGGGACCAGCCCGGGCGCTTGGCGCAGGGGCCGGAGGAGAAGCAGGGATTGCGGGGGCGCTCCTCCGGCCTCGCCGCGCCCATCTCGCCGCTCGCTGCCGCCATGAGAACCTCTCCCGCTCCGGTGTCCCCGCGGGCTACCGCCCGACGCCCCCGCGGGCTACCGCCCGGTGGCCCCGCGGGCTAGCCCCCGCCCGCCGTTCCGGTCAAGCGAAGGGCGCGCGCGAGGGGCGCGCAACCCCGCCCCTCCCCCCTCGTTGCCGCCCCGATGCGCCATGACTCCGCCACCCTGATCATTCTTCTCGCCGTCGTGGCGCTCATCGCCTGGTTCGCCCCGGACGTGGTCCTCATCGTCTTCGCCGGCTGCCTCCTCGCGGTGGCGCTGCGCGCGCCGGGCGTGCCGCTGGCCCGGCGCCTGGGCATCGCCGAGCACTGGGGGGTGATGATCGTCGCGCTGGTCGCGCTGGTCGCCCTCGGCCTGCTCGTCTGGTTCGGCTTCGCCACCCTCGCCGACCAGGCGCGGGAGTTCTCCCGGGCCGTCCCGCGCGTGCTGGAGCGGGCCGGAACCCTGCTGGAGGGGCTGCCCGGCGGCGACTGGCTGAAGGGGCAGGCCCAGCCCGAGGCGGTGCAGCCCTCCGCCCGGGCGGCGGCGAACTTCGCGCTGGCCGGGGTGAGCGGCACGCTCGGCGCGCTGGGCAATGCGCTGCTCGTCCTCCTGCTCGGCCTCTATATCGGCGCGGACCCCACCCTCTACCGGCGCGGTGCGCTCGCCCTGCTCTCCCCCGGCCTGCGCCCGCGCGGGGAGGCGACGCTGAACGCCATGGCGCACTCGCTGCGCGGCTGGCTGCTCGGGCAGATGTTCGGCATGGCCTTCACGGGGGTCTTCACCTTCCTCGGCCTCTGGGCGCTCGGCGTGCCGCTGGCGGCGCTGCTCGCCATCCTGACGGCGATCTTCGGCTTCATGCCCTATATCGGGCCGGTGATCGGCGCGGTGCCGGCCGTGCTCATCGCCGCCTCGCACGACACCTCGCTCGTGCCCTGGGTGATCGCGCTTTTCTTCGCGTCCCAGAACATCGAGGGCAATTTCCTCACGCCCATGGTGCAGAAGCAGTCGTCCGACGTGCCGCCGGCCCTGCTGCTCGGGGCGCAGGCGCTGTTCGGCACGGGACTCGGCTTCCTCGGCATCCTGTTGGCCGCCCCGATCGCGGCGGCGGGGATGGCGGCGCTCCGCGTCTCCTATGTCGAGGGCTGGGTCGAGGACCCCGCCGACACCGATGAGAAGCGGATCATCCGCCCGGCCTGAGGCTCCTAGAGCGGTTTCCGTTCGCCCTGGCTCACTTCAACCGCTCGGGCATGTTGTTCGAAGAGCCGATTCACCCGTCCCGGTGATTCCACCGGAACGGGATCGGCTCTAGCCCAGCGCCGCGAGCCGCGCGGGATCGACCGTCACGGCATGGTCCAGCGGCCCGTGGCCGTGCCCGTAGCCCGGGGCGGAGCGAATCGCCGCCTCCACATAGGCCCGCGCGCGCACCACCGAATCCCTGAGCCCCAGGCCCTGGGCCAGGCCGGCCGCGATGGCGGAGGCGAGGGTGCAGCCCGTGCCATGGGTATGGGGAGTGTCGATGCGCGGGCTCTCGAACACCTCCAGCCCGTCCTCGGTCGCCAGCACGTCCCGCACCACGGGGCCATCGAGATGCCCGCCCTTCAGCAGCACGGCGGGCACGCCGAGCGTCATCAGCACCTCCGCCGCGTGCTCCATCGTCTCGGCATCGGGGATGGACATGCCGGACAGCACCTCCGCCTCCGGAAGGTTCGGGGTGAGAATCGTGGCCAGCGGCATGAGGCGGCGCTTCAGCGTCTCCACCGCGCCGGGCTCGAGCAGGCGGGCCCCGCCCTTGGCCACCATCACGGGATCGGCGACCAGCTTCACCCCGCAGCCGGCCAGCGCGTCGCAGACGGCGTCGATCGTCGCGGCATCGGCCAGCATGCCGGTCTTGATGCAGTCCGCCCCGATATCCTCCAAGGACATGCGGATCTGGAGCTGCAGGAAATCGAGCGGCACGGGGTGGACGGCGCGCACGCCGCGCGTGTCCTGCGCGGTCAGCGCCGTCACGGCGGTCGCGGCATAGGCGCCGAGGGCCGTCACCGCCTTGATGTCGGCCTGGATGCCCGCCCCACCCCCCGAATCGGAGCCGGCGACGATCAGCACGCGCCCCTTCATTCGGCGGCGGCCCGGGCCGGGGCGGCAGAGGCCGTGCGGATCACCTCGGCCAGCCGGGCGGTGAGCTGATCCACCATCTCCTCCTCCTCGGCCTCGACCATCACGCGGATCAGGGGCTCCGTCCCGCTCGGGCGGATCAGCACGCGGCCGCGGGGGCCGAGCTCGGCCTCGGCCGCGGCGATTGCCTCCGCCACCCGCTCGTCGGCCAGCGGCGAGCCGCCGGAATGGCGGACATTGACCAGCTTCTGCGGCAGGGGCCGGAAGCGGCGCAGCACCTCGCTCGCCGGGCGCCGCTCCTCGACCAGGACCGAGAGCACCTGGAGCGCGGCCACCAGCCCGTCCCCGGTGGTGCCGTGGTCCGAGAGGATGACGTGGCCCGACTGCTCGCCCCCCAGGTTGCAGCCCTTCTCGCGCATCGCCTCTCCCACGTAGCGGTCCCCCACCTTCGTCCGGATGAGGGTAAGGCCCTTCTCCTGAAGAAAGCGTTCCAGCCCGAGATTGGACATGACGGTGGCCACCACCGCCCCGCCGCGCAGCCGCCCCTCGGCGGCCCAGGAGGCGGCGATGAGGGCGAGGATCTGGTCGCCGTCCACAACGGCGCCGGTCTCGTCCACCAGCACCACGCGGTCGGCATCCCCGTCCAGCGCGATGCCCAGATCGGCGCGGCGCTCCCGCACCAGCGCGGCCAGGGCGCCGGGCGCGGTGCTGCCGCAGCCCGCATTGATGTTGAAGCCATCGGGCGCGACGCCGACGGAGACCACCTCGGCGCCGAGCTCCCAGAGCACGGTGGGGGCCACCTTGTAGCCGGCGCCATGGGCGCAATCGACGACGATCCGCAGCCCTTCCAGGCTTCGCCCGCGCGGGAAGCTCGCCTTCACCGCCTCGATGTAGCGGCCGGGCGCGTCCTCCAGCCGGGAGGCCCGGCCGAGGCGGCGCGGCGCGGCGAGGGCGGCGGTGAGATCGCCGCCCATCATCGCCTCGATCTCCTCCTCCTGCGCGTCGGAGAGCTTCAGCCCATCCGGCCCGAAGAGCTTGATGCCGTTGTCCTCGAAGGGGTTGTGCGAGGCGCTGACCATCACCCCGAGATCGGCCCGCAGGCTGCGCGTCAGCAGCGCGATGGCCGGCGTCGGCAGCGGGCCGACGAGCACCACGTCCATGCCCGCGCCCACGAAGCCCGCCGTCAGCGCGGGCTCCAGCATGTAGCCGGAGAGGCGGGTGTCCTTGCCGATCACTACGCGGTGCCGGTGCCCGCCGCGGTTGAAGAAGCGGCCCGCCGCCTGGCCCAGGCGCAGCGCCGTCGCCGCATCCATCGGCGCGCGATTGGCCACGCCCCGGATACCGTCCGTGCCGAAAAGGCGCCTCTTGCCGTCGCTCATGCCCGCCCTCCCCAGCGTTCGTCTCTCTGTAGCGCCTCCCCGCCGCCAGGGGCAGGGAGGCGCCGGTTTCCTCAGGCCTCGACGGGAACCTGCGGTGCCCCGGCCACGCTCGCCCGCCAGAGGCGCAAGGCCGCCACCGTCTCGGCGACGTCGTGGACCCGCAGCATCGAGGCCCCGCGCGAGGCGGCGGCGATCGCGACCCCCACGCTGCCCGCCATGCGGTCCCGCGGGGCGGCGGCGCCGGAAAGGGTGCCGATGAAGCGCTTGCGAGACGCCCCCACCAGCACCGGGCAGCCGAGGCCGAGCAGGATGGGCAGCCGGTCCAGCAGCTCGAGGTTGTGGTCCATCGTCTTGCCGAAGCCGATCCCGGGATCCACCGCAATGCGGTGGCGCGGGATGCCGGCCGCCTCGCAGGCGGCAATGCGAGCGGCGAGGAAGCGCGTCACCTCCAGCGCCACGTCCTCGTAGCGGGCGCGGTCCTGCATGGTCGCGGGGTCGGTGCCGGGCATGTGCATCAGCACCACGGAGCAGCCGGCCTCCGCCACCACGCCCAGGGCCCCGGGATCGTGGCGGAGGGCGGTCACGTCGTTCACCACCTCCGCCCCGGCGTCCAGCGCGGCGCGCATGGTGGCGGCGTGGCGGGTGTCCACGCTCACCGGCGCGTTCTTCGCGATCTCCCTGATGACGGGGAGGACGCGGGCGATCTCGGTCTCCGCATCCACGGGCGGGGCGCCGGGGCGGGTGCTCTCCCCGCCCACGTCGATCATGTCGGCGCCCGCCTCCAGCATGGCGTCCGCCGCCATCAGCGCGGCGCGGGGGTCGAGGTGGCGGCCACCATCGGAGAAGCTGTCGGGCGTCACGTTCAGCACGCCCATGACCAGCGGGCGGCCGAGGCTCGCGGCGTCGGGCAGGCCGGCGAAGGGCAGGGGCGTGCGGGTGAGCGCCAGGACCTCCTCCTGCCAGCCCTCGGGCGTCTCGACCGCCGGCATCAGCCCCGCGATCGCCCCGTCCTCGATCAGCCGGACGAGGGTGAAGGCGGCAGCGCCTCCCTCCAGCGGCAGGGCGGCACCGGCGGCCACGGCGGCGAAGGCCGCGCGCCCGTGCAGCAGCCCTATCGGTTCGACCCAGCGCGGCATCCTGCCTGCCCCCATGACCCGGAAACGGGAACGGGGGCCGCAAGGGCCCCCGTTCCTATTCAACCGTCTCGGCGCGCCCCGCGCCAGGGGGCGGGGCCGGATTATCAGGCTCCCGAGGGGGCCGGATGCATCCCGCCCGTGTCGGGCCGCGGATTGGGCCGGCCCGAGCTGGGGACGCTGCCCCGGCCCTGGTTCACCGGCTCGTCCGGCCGGTCCCGCACCACGGGCCCGCCCCGCAGCACCTGCCGGATCTCGTCGCCCGAGAGGGTCTCGTATTCCAGCAGTCCCTTGGCCAGGAGGTGCAGGTCCTCGATCCGGTCCGTCAGCGTCTTCTTCGCCCGCTGGTAGGCGGCATCGATGATCGAGCGGATCTCGCCGTCGATCGCCTGGGCCGTCGCCTCCGACAGGTTCTTCGACTGCGTCACCGAGTGGCCGAGGAAGACCTCCTGGTCGTTCGAGCCGTAGGCGACCATGCCGATCTTGTCCGACATGCCCCACTCCGTGACCATCCGGCGGGCGAGGTCGGTCGCCATCTTGATGTCGCCCGAGGCGCCGTTGGAGACCTTGTCCGGGCCGAAGATGATCTCCTCCGCGACGCGACCGCCCATGGCCATGGCCAGCTCGGCCTTCATCTTGGACTTGTGCTTGGAGTAGCGGTCGCCCTCCGGCAGGCTCATCACCAGGCCCAGCGCGCGGCCTCGCGGGATGATGGTGGCCTTGTGGACGGGGTCGCACTCCTCCTCGCTCATCGCCATCAGGGCGTGGCCGGCCTCGTGATAGGCGGTCATGCGCTTCTCGGCCTCGCTCATCACGAGGGAGCGGCGCTCGGCGCCCATCAGAACCTTGTCCTTCGCCGCCTCGAACTCGTGCATGCCAACGGTGCGGCGGCCGGTGCGGGCGGCCAGCAGCGCCGCCTCGTTCACGAGGTTGGCGAGGTCGGCGCCCGAGAAGCCCGGGGTGCCGCGCGCGATGACCTTCGGATCAACGTCGGAGGCCAGCGGCACCTTCCGCATGTGGACGCGCAGGATCTTCTCCCGCCCGTTCACGTCGGGGTTCGGCACCACCACCTGGCGGTCGAAGCGGCCGGGGCGCAGCAGCGCGGGGTCGAGCACGTCCGGGCGGTTGGTCGCGGCGATGAGGATCACGCCCTCGTTCGACTCGAAGCCGTCCATCTCGACGAGCATCTGGTTCAGCGTCTGCTCGCGCTCGTCATTGCCGCCGCCGAGCCCGGCGCCACGGTGGCGGCCCACCGCGTCGATCTCGTCGATGAAGATGATGCAAGGGGCGTTCTTCTTGCCCTGCTCGAACATGTCGCGCACGCGGCTGGCGCCGACGCCGACGAACATCTCCACGAAGTCGGAGCCGGAGATGGTGAAGAAGGGCACGTTCGCCTCGCCCGCGACGGAGCGCGCGAGAAGCGTCTTGCCGGTGCCCGGGGGGCCGACGAGCAGCACGCCCTTGGGGATCTTGCCGCCGAGGCGCTGGTACTTCTGGGGGTCGCGGAGGAACTCCACGATCTCCTCCAGCTCGCCCTTCGCCTCCTCGATGCCGGCCACGTCCTCGAAGGTGACGCGGCCCTGCTTCTCCGTCAGCAGCTTCGCCTTGGACTTGCCGAAGCCCATGGCGCGGCCCCCGCCGCCCTGCATCTGGCGCATGAAGAAGACCCAGACGCCGATCAGCAGCAGCATGGGGAACCAGGAGATGAGGATCTGGAAGAGCGGGTTCACGTCGCTCTCCTCGGGCCGCGCGACGACGCGCACGCCCTTCTCCGTCAGCCGCTGGACGAGCTGCGGGTCCTCGGGCGTGTAGGTGCTGAAGGTCCGCCCGTCCTGGAGCTGGCCGGAGACGATCCGCCCCTGGATGGTCGCGTCACGCACGTGACCTTGCTGGACTTCGTTCAGGAAGTCCGAATAGGCAACCTGCATGCCCCGGCTGGACTGGCTGCCTGAGGGCTGGAACAGGTTGAACAGCGCCACGAGCAGCAGGGCGACGATCACCCAGAGCGCGAGGTTGCGGCCGAAATTGTTCACTTGACGGTCCCGATCCTTGGCCGGACCTGCCGGCTCAGGAACAAGATAGGGAGCCCCGGCGCATCTTGGAACCACCGGATGACGTGGCATTCACGCGAGCGGCCCGGAAATCGGGCTGAATTCGACCGCCCATCCCCCTTCCCGCCCCGGTGCGGCAATGATTTCGCCGGCCGCGTTCCGCAGGACGGGAAGGCCGGCGGCCACCAGGGAGGGCAGGCCCTCGATCCGCGGCCCCGCGCCCCGCGCCCCGACCATGGTCCCGCCGGGGGCGGAGAGCACCCGCCAGCGCCCGTCCCACATCACCCCCGCCCTCGCCGGCACGGGCAGCGCGCAGCGCGCGGGCTCGCGCAGGACCAGGCCGCCGCGCCAGAGCGCCCCGCCGAGGCTCCCCCCGCCCCGGGCCAGCAGGGCCGAGACGGCGGCGCGCGCCGGCGGGTGCACCCCGCCGCCGAGCGCGCGGATCAGGGCGGAGAGCGCGGCCTCCGCCACCGCGTCCCGCCCGAGCGCGGCACGGTCCAGCCGCGCCCAGCCCTCCTCCCGGAACTCGGCGGCCCCGGCCAGCCGTTCCGCCATGGCCGCCCGCATCCGCGCCCGCCGGGCCGCGAAGCCCTCCCCCGCGGCCGCGAGGGCGGCGATGCCCGGCCCTTCCCCCCCGGGGTCGCCCAGCGCCAGCCGAAGCCGCGCCCGGGCGAAGCGGGGGTCGTCGTTGGACGGGTCGCGCAGGGGATCGAGGCGGCGGGCGGCGAGGAAGGCCTCGATCCGGCCGGGCGCCACGCCGAGCAAGGGGCGCAGCACCAGGGCCTCCACCGCCGGGCGCGCGGGCGCCATGCCGGCCAGCCCCGCTTCGCCCGAGCCGCGCAGCGCCCGGAAGGCCACTGTCTCCGCCTGGTCCGCCCGGTGATGGCCGAGAAGAAGCCAGGGCGCGCCCTCGGCCCCGGCCGCCGCTAGCAGGGCCGCGAGCCGCGCCTCGCGCGCCCGCTCGTGCAGGCCGGGGCCCGGAGACAGTTCGAGGGGGAGCAGCCGTACCGCGATGCCCAGCCCGCCCAGTTGCGCCAGGACAGCGCGCGCCTCGGCAGCACTCCCCGGCCGCAGCCCGTGATCGGCCACGAGGGCGAGCACCCGCCCGCCCCGCACCGCCACCCATTCGGAAGCCAGGATCGCCAGGGCCAGGCTGTGCGGCCCGCCGGAGACGCCCACCGCCAGCAGCGGCGCCGGGCCGAAGGGCCCCAGCCGCTCCATCGCGACCGCAAAGTCGCCCGCCGGCTCCGCGCCGCCGGGCGATCCGCCCGTCAGCGGCAGCCCGCGCGCTGCCGCGCCTGCCCCGCGCGCTCCGCCACCGCGCCGGAGAGGCGGGGGAACTGGCTGCGGAGGTCGTCCAGCGTCTGGCAGGCCTCGCGCTTGGCGTTGAAGCCGTTGAAGGCGTTGGCCAGGCCGATCATCGCCTCGGGCGCGCGGCCGGAGGTGCGGTTGCGGCGATAGGCGTCGTCATAGGCCAGGGCGGCGTTCTGGAAGTCGCGCCGGCCCAGCAGCGAATCGCCGAGCAGGATGCCCGCATCCTGCGCGCGCGGGCTGTTGCGCGCGCCCAGAACCTCCCGCGCCGCCGCCTCGGAGGCGGCGTAGTCGCGGCGGGCGAGCGCGGCCTGCCCCTCGCGCAGCGCCAGCTCGGGCGTGCGCGGCGCGGGCGCGGCGGGCTGGCCGGCGGGGGGTGCGGGCTGGTTGGGCGGGGCGGGCGAGGCGGCCTGCGGGGCTACCGCGCCTCCCTGCCCGCCCGCGGCTCGCCCCGCCGGGGGAGACGTCCCGGCCGCGGCGCCGCCGCGGCTCTCCAGCGCGTTGAAGCGGTACTCGATGTCGCCCTGCAGCTTCTCGACCTGCTGCTGCAGGGTGCGGTTGGCGTATTCCGCCTGCTCGGCGCGGCCGCGCTGGCGGCGCACCTCCTCCTCCAGCGTCCCGACGCGCTCGAGAAGCTGCCCGACCAGCTCGCCCCCGCCTGCCGGCGGGCCACCGCGGCCCGGCGCCGGCAATTGCGGCGCCACGGCCGCACCGCTGCGGCGCAGGATATCCATCTCCTGACGGAGCTGGAGGATCTGGTTCTGGAGGTAGATGCCCTCCCGGCTCTCCGCCTGCGCCAACGCCCCGCCCGAGGGCAGCAGCGCGGAAAGCGCCGCCCCGGCCATCAGCGCGGCACCCAGGCGCATTCCCCGCCAGGATCCGGTTCGCAGCATCGATCACCCCCGATCTGAAAACCCGGCCCGGCAAGGCGCCGCGCGGGGCCGTCCGTGCCGCCCCTCGCGGGCGGCGGTGCCCGGCGCGGGAGGAACCGCGCCGGGGTCATGCCCGGCCGAGCCCGTGGGCGCGGCCGGCGCCGCTCAGCGGACCGTGGTCACCGCGCGGCGGTTCTGCGCCCAGGAGGCGTCGTCCGAACCGAGGGCCGCCGGGCGGTCCTTGCCGTAGGAGATCGTCTGGATGCGCTGGCCGGACACGCCGCCCGCCACCAGCAGGTCGCGCGCGGAGTTGGCGCGGCGCTGGCCGAGGGCGAGGTTGTACTCGCGCGTGCCGCGCTCGTCGGCATGGCCTTCCATGTAGACCGTCACCTGCGGGTAGCGGGCAAGCCAGGCGGCCTGCCGCTCCAGCGTCGTGCGGCCGTCGCCGCGGACCTGGCTGCTGTCCGTGTCGAAGAAGACGCGGTCGCCGACATTGGCGACGAGGTCCTCCTGGCTGCCCGGCCGGGCGGCGCCCATGCCCGCGCCGCCGAGCCCGCCCACGCCGCCCGAGCCGCCCGCGCCGGTGGCCGCGCCGCTGTTCGCCGCATCGTCGGACGAGCAGGCGGCGAGCAGGGCGATGGCCCCCAGCGCACCGAGGATCTTCACGTTCATCAGTCAGGACTCCTTAGGGAATGTTTCGTTGGGCGGATCAGGCGAGAAGCGGCGACCAGGACGGATCGGTTGCATCCGTCGGCGTCACGATCTGTCTCTCATTAAACCCGGCGATGTCGATCTGCGAGAGGCGGGCGGAATAGCCCTCGCCCCGCGAGCCGCGCGCCTGCGTCTCGCGGTAGAAGGCGAGCACGCGGCCGTTGGGCGCGAAGGTCGGCCCCTCCATGCCCCAGCCCTCGGAAAGGATCCGCTCGCCCGAGCCATCCGGCCGCATCACGCCGATGCCGAACTGCCCGCCGGAGATGCGGGTGAAGGCGATGAGGTCGCCGCGCGGAGACCAGACGGGGGTGGCGTAGCGCCCGCGCCCGAAGGAGATGCGCCGGGCCCCGCCGCCGCCCGCGGACATGACGTAGAGCTGTTGGTCCCCGCCGCGGTCGGAGTTGAAGACGATCTGCGAGCCATCAGGGGAGTAGCAGGGCGACACGTCCAGCCCGCCGCCCGAAGTGAGCTGGCGCTGGCTGCGCGAGCCGACATCGACGGCGAAGATATTCGCGTCCCCGCCCGTGGCATAGGCGAGCACCACGGTGCGCCCGTCCGGCGAGAAGCGCGGCGAGAGCGTCATGCCCGGGAACTGGCCCAGCACCTCCGAGCGGCCGCTGTTCAGGTCGAACAGGTACACGCGCGGCTGGTTCTGGAAGTAGGACATGAAGACGATCTGCTGCGCGTTCGGGTGGAAGCGCGGCGAGAGCACCTGGAAGGAGCCGTCGGTCAGGAAGCGGTTGTTCTCGCCGTCCTGGTCCATGATCGCCAGCCGCCGCACGCGCCGGTCCCGCGGTCCGCTCTCGGCGACGTAGACGATGCGCGTGTCGAAATAGCCCTTCTCGCCCAGCAGGCGCTCGTAGATCACGTCGGAGATGAGGTGGGCGATGCGGCGCCACTGGGCGGCCGGGGCGGTGAAGGCGGTGCCCTGGATCTGCTGCTCCGGCAGCACGTCCCACAGGCGGAACTCCACGCGCAGCCGCCCGCCCTGGTCCTCCACCCGGCCGGTGACGAGGGCGTTGGCGCCGATCACGCGCCAGTCCTGGAAGCGCGGGGTCGCGGCGGCTGCCTCGGCGCTCTGGATGAAGGCGGCGTTGTCCACGGGGCGGAACAGGCCGGAATTGCGGAGATTCGCTTGGATCACCCGCGCGATGTCGGCCCCGCGCCCGCCGCCGCCGGCCAGGGCCGGCACCGCGATCGGAATCGGATCGGTCCGCGCGCGGGTTATGTCGATCACGGCCCCCTGGCCCGAGCCCTGCGCGCGGGCGGCGGCCGGCACCGTCAGCAGCGCGGCGCCACCCAGGATCAGGCCGCGCCGGCCCGTCTCAAGCCCATCTGGCGTCATCATGGATGCGAAACCTCGGGAATGCGGATGGGGGAAAGAGCCGAAGCCGCGCCGGCGCGCAAGCCGGGGGCGGGCGTGATGCCCTGCCCCCGCCGGGAGTTGATCCGGGGCGCCAGGGGATTCACCGGGTCAGCCCGCGCGGGTTGAAGCGGAAGGTCGCGCTGTTGATCGCGGCCAGCTTGTCCCGCGGGAAGGGCAGCGGCGAGCACTTCGGGTCCATCAGCGCGCGGCGGGCGGCCTCGAACACGGCGCGGGCGCGGGGCTCGCTCGGGATGCTGCCGGCCGGGCGCACCACGCGCACCACGCCGTTCGCATCCGCCTCCACCTTCAGCTCCACCACGATGCTGGAGATGTCCGGCGCGCCGGCATCCACCGACCAGCACTCGCTGATCTTGTCGGCCACGCCCCGGATCTCGCCGGAGGTGAGCGCGGCCGCGCCGGTCGGCGCGCCGCCGCCCGCGGCGGGGGCGGAAGCGGCGCTGCCGGAGCCAGAGCTGCCCGCCGCCGGGTTGGCGCGCGAGGCCGGCGCCTGGTTGCGCGCCGCCGCGGCGCGCAGCCGCTCCAGCGTGTTCTGCACGGAGTTGCTGTTCTCGGCGGGGTTCTGCACGGGCGGCGACTGCCCCGTGCCCGGCCGGTTGTTGCTCTCCCGCGCGGGCGGCACGGGGGGCTGGTTCGGCACGGGGTTCGGGCGCGCCGGCGCGGGCGGGGCTGCCGGGGCGGCGGCCTGCTGCTGCGGTGGGGCCGGGCGCGCCGGGGCGGGCGTGGGCGGCGCCGGCGGGGCGGGAGTGGCCGGCGCCGGCGGGGCGGGAGTGGGCGGCGCGGGCGCCGGCGGGGCAGGGGTGGCCGGCGCGGGCGCCGGGCGCTGGGGTGCGGGCGGGCTCGGCGGCGCCGGAGCCGGGCGCTGGGGCGCGGGTGGGGCGGGCGGCGTCGGCGCGGGGGCCGGGCGCTGCGGCGCGGGCGGGGTGGGCGGCGTCGGCGCGGGAGCCGGGCGCTGCGGCGTGGGCGGGGTCGGTGCCGGCGGCTGCACCCCCTCGGGCGCCGCGGGCGCGGGCGGCGGCGGGAGCGGCAGGGACGGCGCGGGCGGTGCCGGCGCGGCGGGGGCGGGCGCCTGGGCCTGCTGCTGCGGCGGGGACGGCGCGGGCACGGGCGGGGCCGGGCGCGGCGGCGACGGGGCCGGCGGCGCGGGGCTGGGCGCCGGCGGGATTGGCGCGGGCGGGATGGGGGCGGGCGGAATCGGCGCGGGCGGCACCTGGGCCGGCGGCGTGGGAACCGGGGGAGAGGGCATGGGCGCCGCGGCCGGGTTGGGCGGCGGGGGCGGCGGCAGCGGCGTGGGCGGCTCGTTGCGCGCCGGCTCGGGCGGCTGCGGCGCGGCGTTGGGGGCGGGCGGGGTCGGCGTCGGCGCGGGGGGCGCGGGCAGCGGCAGCGGTTCGGGCGCCTGGGCGAGCTGGGGCGGCTCGGGCGTCACGATCTCGACGGGGACGGCGGTCTCCACGGGTTCGGGAATATCCCGCCCGGGCATCTCGATGAGCATCATCAGCCCCACCAGCGCGTGCAGCACCAGGGAGGCGATGATCCAGGGGCGGAGCCGGTGGCCGCCCCCCATTGTGCCGATGGCCTCGGACATGGATTTCGACCGCGTTCCTTACCGCGCGGGCGCGCCGGGACGCGACGGCTGGGCCGTGCCGCGCGCGCCGCCACCGGCCGGGCCCTGGGCCGGCGCCTGCGGAGCGGCGGCCGGGGCGGCGCCGCGGGCGGGCTGTCCCGCCGGCTGCTCGGCCAAAAGCGCGACGCGCGAGAAGCCGGCGGAGGAGACGATGCCCATCACCTCCATGATCCGGCCATAGGCGATGTTGCGGTCCCCGCGCACGAAGATGCGGCGCTCCGGCTGCCCCTGGGGCTGGTTCTGCATGATGGCACGCAGCTGCGGCACGAGGCCGTCCGCCTGCACCTCCGTCTCCTGCAGGAAGATCCGCCCCTCCGGGTTGATCGTGACGGTCAGCGGCTCCTGCTCCTGGTTGAGCGCGGCGGCCTGGGTCTTGGGCAGGTCCACGGGCACGCCCACCGTCATCAGCGGGGCGGCGACCATGAAGATGATGAGCAGCACGAGCATCACGTCCACCAGCGGCGTGACGTTGATCTCGGCCATCGGGCGGCGGCGCCCGCCGCGCCGCCCGCCCGTGTTCAGGGAAACGGCCACGGCGTCAGACCTGGGCCGGCTGGCGGGGCCGTGGCACCGCCGCCTCGTCCGATTGGCGGGAGAGGATGGCGCCGAACTCGGAGGCGAAGCCCTCCAGCCGCCCGGCGAAGCGCGAGAGGTCCGTGTTGATCTTGTTGTAGGCGAGCACGGCCGGAATAGCGGCCACGAGGCCGATCGCGGTCGCGAACAGCGCCTCGGCGATGCCGGGGGCGACGACGGCGAGGTTCGTGTTGTTCATCCCCGCGATGGCGGAGAAGGAGTTCATGATGCCCCAGACCGTGCCGAACAACCCGATGAAGGGGCCGACCGAGCCGACGGAGGCGAGGAAGGTCATCCACTTCTCCAGCCCGTCCATCTCGCGGGAGACAGCGACGTTCATCGCGCGCTCCGACCGCTCCTTCATGCCGGTCAGCGCGAGTGCCCCGGTCAGACCGAGATCGGCGGCGCGCTTCCACTCCCGCATCCCCGCGCCGAAGACGGCCGCCATGGGATGGGAGGGGCGCTCGCCATCGCTGCGGTAGAGGTCCTCCAGGTTGCCGCCGGACCAGAACTTGTCCTCGAAGGCGTCCGCCGCGCGGTTCACCCGGCGCATCGTGTTCCACTTCTCGAAGACGATGGCCCAGACCCAGATGCTGGCCAGCAGCAGGCCGATCATCACCGCCTTCACCACCCAGTCCGCCTGGAGGAACAGCCCCCAGAGCGAGAGGTCGTGCCCGGCCGCGGCCAGGTTCTGCGCAGTCACACCACCCACGGGCGGTCTCCTTCAATCCCCTGCCCCATCCCGGGGCAATCCCCCGCGCCCCGCACCGGGCGCATCCCCTCAGGCCCTTCCGGGCGAAACCTTCTCGAGCGCCGGATCGGGGCGAAGGGCACTGCGCCAGGGCTCGGGCAGGGGCACGGGCCGCAGCGTCTCCTGAGAGACGCAGACCAGACCCACCTTCAGCCGCGCGAGCACCCCGCCATCCCCCGACACCACGTCCTGCGCCACCTCGACCGAGGCCGCCCCCGCCTTCAGCACCCGCGTCTCGACCACCAGCGCGTCGTCCAGCCGGGCCGGGCGCAGATACGCCACTTCGATGCGACGCACCACAAGCAACGAACGGTGACGTTCCATCAGAAGATGATGGGGCAAGTCAATGTCCCGTAACGATTCAGTCCGCGCCCTCTCCGCCCAGCGGAGATAGTTGGCGTGATAGGCCACCCCGCCCGCGTCGGTGTCCTCGAAATAGACGCGGATGGGATAGCGGTGGACGGCCATGGCGGAGGCGCCTAGCGCCGATCGGGCGCGGCTGCCAGAGGGGAATCCGTATCGGGATCAGGCGCCGGAATCGTCCAGCAGGTCGCCCAGCATGTCCCCCTGGGAAACCACGGCGCTGCGCGGCGGGGTCATGCCCAGGTGCTTCCAGCCGGGCAGGCCGAGCACGCGCCCGCGCTGGGTGCGGAGGATCAGCCCCTCCTGGATGAGGAAGGGCTCGATCACCTCCTCCAGCGTGTCCCGGCTCTCGGCGAGCGCGGCGGCCAGCGTTTCCACGCCCACGGGGCCGCCGCCGTGGTGATCGGCCAGGCGGCGGAGGTAGCGGCGGTCCATCGCGTCGAGCCCGAGGCGGTCCACCTCCAGCCGGCCAAGTGCGGAATCGGCCAGCGCCCGGTCCGCGTCCCGCCCGGCCACGGCGGCGAAGTCCCTGACGCGCCGCAGCAGGCGCCCGGCGATGCGCGGCGTGCCGCGGCTGCGCGTCGCGATCTCCCGCGCGCCGTCGGGGGTGAGCACGAAGCCGAGCTTTTGTGCCCCGCGCGCCACAATCCGCTCCAACTCCTCCGGCGAGTAAAATTGCAGCCGGAGCGGGATGCCGAAGCGGTCCCTCAGCGGCGTGGCGAGCAGCCCCGCCCGCGTCGTGGCGCCAACCAGGGTGAAGGGCGGCAGGTCGATCCGCACGGTCCGCGCCGCCGGCCCCTCCCCGATGATGAGGTCGAGCTGGAAGTCCTCCATCGCGGGATAGAGCGTCTCCTCGATCGCCGGCTGGAGGCGGTGGATCTCGTCCACGAAGAGCACGTCCCGCGGCTGCAGGTTCGTCAGGATCGCGGCAAGGTCGCCCGCGCGCTGCAGCACCGGGCCGGAGGTGGCGCGGAACCCGACCCCGAGCTCGCGGGCCACGATCTGGGCGAGGGTCGTCTTGCCCAGGCCCGGCGGGCCGAAGAGCAGCACGTGGTCGAGCGCGTCGCCGCGCCCCCGGGCGGCCTGGACGAAGACGGAGAGGTTCTCCCGCAGGGCCGGCTGGCCGGTGAAGTCCGCCAGCGTCTGGGGGCGCAGCGTGGCCTCCGCCGCGTCCTCCTCCTGCCGGTTGCCGGCGGTGATGCGATCACTACTCATCGGCGGAACATAGCGTGACCGCGGCCCGCTGTCGCGACCTCACGGTTTCGTGAGCGCCGTCAATCCTTCGTTCAGGAATCCCCCGCATCCTGCGCCGGCCGCCCCGGGCAAAGGCCCGGCGGAGACGGAAAGGAGTTCCGCGCACCGGCAGCACCCCGACCAGAGGTCGCCATGCTCACCTCCCTCAGCGCCGCCGCACTGCTCCTGCTCCTGCTGCCGCTCGTCACCGCCATCCTGGCGGTCGGGTTCGGGATCTACCTCCTCCTCTTCGGGGAGGCGTTGACGCCCGAGCCCACCAGGCCGGGGGTCGCCCGGGCCACGCGCATCGCGCCGGTCCCGGAAGCGGCGCCCGCCACGGCCAGCTTCGGCCTGCACAGCCCCGCGAGAATCGAACGGCGCGAACCGGAACCCGCCTGAGCGGGCCGGGCCTCAGCGCGGGGCCATCTCCTTCAGGCTCTCGCGGATGAGCGTGTTGAGGTCCGCCCCCTCGCCCAGCCGATCCTGCACCCGCGCCACCACCGACGCCGCTTCGGGCCGGCGCCAGCCGAGGTTGAGCAGGGCGGAGACGGCGTCCGCCGCCGCCCCGCGCTCGGGAACCGGCGCGGCGGGCACGGCGAAGGCGGCGTCGCCGGTCGGCATCCCGCCCACCTTCTCCCGCAGCTCGCTCAAGAGGCGCACGGCCAGCTTCGGCCCGACGCCCGGCGCGCGGGTGAGGCTGCCCCGGTCCCCGGCGACGATCGCCGCCGCGAGGTCGCGCGGCGAGAGGGCGGAGAGAAGCCCCAGCGCCACCTTCGGCCCGACGCCCTGGATGCCCGTGAGCAGCCGGAACCAGTCCCGCTCCGCCGCATCGGCGAAGCCGTAGAGGGTGATTGCGTCCTCCCGCACCACCGTCTCGATCCAGAGCGTGCCCTTGGCATCCGCCGGCAGGGCCGCGACCGCGCGGGAGGAGGCGGCGATGAGGTAGCCCACCCCGTTCACGTCCAGGATGCAGCCGCCCTCGTGCACCGAATCGAGGCGGCCCGTCAGCTTGCCGATCATGCCGTCATGTAGCCGCGCGCGAGGGCGTTGCGGGTGGAGCGGTGATTCGCGTGGCAGATGGCGATCGCCAGCGCGTCCGCCGCGTCCGCCCGCTTGATCGCCGCGCCCGGCAGCAGGCGCCGCACCATGTCCTGCACCTGCACCTTGTCGGCATGGCCGGTGCCGACGACCGCGCGCTTGATCTCCATCGCCTGGTACTCGGCGACGATCACGCCGAGCATCGCGGGCGCGAGGAGCACCACCCCGCGCGCCTGGCCGAGCTTCAGCGCGGCGCCGGGGTTCTTGTTGACATAGGTGTGCTCCACCGCCGCCTCGTCCGGCCGGTGCTCCTCGATCAGGGCCGAGAGCGCGCGGTGGATGATGCAGAGCCGGTCCGCCAGCGGCAGGTCGGCCTTCGTGCTCACCACCCCGTCGCCGAGATGGCGGAGGCGGGAGCCGCTGCTCTCCACCAGCCCCCAGCCCGTGTGCTGGAGGCCGGGGTCGAGGCCGAGGATGCGGACGGTCCCGCCCGCGCGCAACGCCGTCGCGCCTGGCGGCGCGGCGGCGCCGGACTGGGTGCTCAAGCGGTCAGCCGGTCGAGGACGTCGTCCGGCACGTCGAAATTGGCGTAGACGTTCTGCACGTCGTCATGGTCGTCCAGCGCGTCCACGAGCTTCAGCACGCCGCGCGCGGCGTCCTCGTCCAGCGGCACGGTGGCGTTGGGGCGCCATTCCAGCTTCGCGCTCTCGGCCGGGCCGAGCTTGCCCTCCAGCGCGTCGCGCACGGCGAAGAGGTCCTCGATCGCGGTGCGGATGGCGTGCCCGTCCTCGTCGCTCTCCACGTCCTGGGCGCCCGCCTCGATGGCTGCCTCCAGCACCGTGTCGGCATCCCCGGCGGAGAGGGGGTAGCGCACCACGCCCTCGCGCTCGAACTGGAAGGCGACCGAGTTGCTCTCGCCCAGCGCGCCGCCATTCTTGGAGAACATGGAGCGGAGGTCGGAGGCCGTGCGGTTGCGGTTGTCCGTCAGCGCCTCGACGATGATGGCGACCCCGTTCGGGCCGTAGCCCTCGTAGCGGACCTCGTCGTAGTTCTCGGTATCGGCGCCCTGGGCCACGCGCTTGATCGCGCGCTCCACCGTGTCGCGCGGCATGTTGGCCACCAGCGCCGCCTTCACCGCCGCGCGCAGGCGGGGGTTGTGCGCGGGGTCGGGCAGGCCGGTCTTGGCGGAGACCGTCACCTCCCGGATGAGCTTGCCCCAGGCCTGGGCGCGCTTGGCGCTCTGCGCGGCCTTGCGGTGGGCGATGTTCTTGGCGTGCGAATGGCCGGCCATGTCGGCGTCCTGTTCCCTTTCTCGGCGACGGCGCGCCGGCCGGGAAGGCGGCCGCGCGCCGGCCCGCCGGGGCCCGGGCCCCGGAGCGGAGGGGCGGCCCGCGCGGCGGGGCTGGAAGCGCCGATCATAGGGGCAGCGCCCGCCCGGCGCCACCCGCGCCGCCAATTCGCGCCTGACTCCGGCCGCCCGGAGGGTCTAGGTTCGCCCGTATGGACGCCAACCCCTCCTCCGACCCCTTCGCCATCGCGAGCCCTGCGGCGCTGGCGACCATCTATCCCGCGCCGAAGCCGGTGGTCGCCACCAAGGCCACGGACCGGATCGGGGAGCGCAGCGCCGCCTTCATCGCCCGCTCGCCCTTCGCCGTGCTCAGCACGGTCGGCGAACGCGGGCCTCACGCCTCGCCGCGAGGGGACGCGCCCGGCTTCGTCCAGGTCCTGGACGAGAAGACCCTCGCCCTGCCCGACCGGCGCGGGAACAACCGGCTGGACGCGCTGCGGGACGTGCTGGACGACCCCCGCGTGGCCCTGCTCTTCCTCGTCCCCGGCATGGGGGAGACTCTGCGCGTCCACGGCACGGCGCGCATCACGACCGATCCTGCGCTCCGCGAGCGGATGGCGATGGGCCGCACCCTGCCCGCCACCGTGATGCTCGTCTCGGTCACGGAGGTGTTCATGCAGTGCCCCCGCGCGCTGCTGCGGGCAGGGCTCTGGTCCGGCCAGGGCAAGCCGGAGGGGGTGCCGACCGGGGGCGAGATGATCGACGAGCACACCGCCGGCCGCCTCTCCCGCGATTCCTACGACAACGAGATGGCGCCCTACTGCGCGGACAACCTGTACTAGCTTGGACCCGCTCCGCGTCACCCAGCGCCTGACGGTTCCAGCCGAGGCGCTGGAGGAGAGCTTCATCGCCGCCTCCGGCCCGGGTGGGCAGAACGTCAACAAGGTGGCCACCGCCGTGCAGCTCCGCCTGCACACCGCGCGCGTGCCCGGCCTGCCGGAGCGCGTGCTGGCCCGCCTGCGCGAGCTGGCGGGGCGGCGCATGACGGAGGAGGGCGTCCTCCTCCTGACCTCGCGGGAGCACCGCACGCAGGACCGCAACCGCGAGGCCGCCCGTGCCCGGCTGCTCGCCCTGCTGAAGGAGGCCGCGGCCCCTCCCCCGCCCGTCCGCCGCCCCACGCGCCCGACCAAGGGCAGCCAGGAACGCCGCCTTGCGGCCAAGGGCGTGCGCGCCGGCATCAAGCAGGGGCGCGGCCGCGTGCGGGAAGACTAGCCCCCTTCACAGGACCGGGAGCCGGTGGCATCTCCCCGCCCGCATTACAGGGGGTTCATGCACCATGGCCGGGCACGGTCACGTCGATCATTCCGGGGAGAACAAGCGGGTCGCGCTGCTGATCGCGGTGCTGGCCCTGCTGCTGGCCATCGCCGAGACGGGGGCGAAGAGCGCGCAGACGGAGGCGCTGTCCCGCAACGTCGAGGCCTCGAATCTCTGGGCCTTCTTCCAGGCCCGCACCATTCGCCAAACCACGGTCCGCACGGCCGCCGAGGCCGCCGCCCTCGCGCCGGAAGCGGAGGACGAGGCCCGCCGCGCCGCCACCTCCCGCCAGGTCGCCGCCTGGCGCGCGACCGCCGACCGCTGGGAGAGCGAGCCCTCCACCGGCGAGGGACGGCGGGAACTCGCCGAGCGCGCCAAGGCCGCCGAGCGCGTGCGCGACCGCTCCATGGCCGCCTACCACATGCACGAGTACGGCTCGGCCGCCTTCCAGGTGGCGATCGTCGTCGCCTCGGCCAGCATCGTGACCGGCGTGCCGCTGCTCGCCCTCGGCGGCGCGGTGCTGGGCGTTGTCGGCGCCGTGCTGAGCGGCCTCGGCTTCTTCGCGCCGGAGCTGATCCACTTCTGACCGGGGCGCAGAACTACTGCGTGTTGCCGAGCGCCGCCGGCGGGGGTGAGTTCCGCGCGGCGCCGGATGGCTCGGGCAGGGCGGCCTGCTCCGGCCCTTCCCGCCCGGCGCCCATGCTCTCGGCCTCCGCCGGGGAGCGGGCGAAGCGGGAGAGGATGACGGACTGGGCCGGCACGGCGATGGCGATGCCCAGCTCCGCGAAGCGCTGCCGGATGCGGCGGTTGAACTCCCGCTGCACGCCCCAGCGCCCCGTATCCGTGCAGGGCATCTGGCCGAGCACCGTGAAGGTCGCACCGTCCACCTTGTCCACGCCCCAGAGGGCGAAGTCGTCGAGGATCTGGCCCGAGAAGGCGGGGTCCGCCCGCAGCCCCGCCCCGATCTCCTTCAGCGCCTGCCCTACCCGGTCCGGGTCCTCGGAGAAGGCGACGGTGACGGAGACGGCGGCGTTGCCGATGCCCCGGTTGGTGTTCGTCACCGTGGTGACGGAGCTGAAGGGGATCACATGGACCGAGCCGTCCCCCGCCCGCAGCCGGATGGTGCGGATGGAGAGGTTCTCGACCGTCCCCGACAGGCCGGAAACCGTCACCCAGTCCCCCACCTGCATCGTGTTCTCCAGCAGGAGGAAGATGCCGGTGATGACGTCCTGCACCAGCTTCTGCGAGCCGAAGCCGACGGCCACGCCGAGGATCCCCGCCCCCGCCAGCAGCGGCGCGATGTTCACCCCGAGCTGGGACAGGGCGGTGAAGCCCACGATCGCGACGATCAGCACCAGCAGCGTGGTGTGCAGCAGCGGCAGCAGCGTCCGCAGCCTCGCCGAGCGCGCCCGCTCCCCGCGCGCCGACATCTCGGCGATGGTGCGGTCGATCCAGGCATTCACCCCTTCCCAGATCACGGCGGCCAGCAGGCCGGCGACGAGCAGCACGATCACCGAGCCCGCGATCCGGTGCCCTAGCCGCCCCTCCTGGAAGGAGGCGGCGACGTCCAGGCCCCAGAGCTGTAGCAGCGCTAGCGCCGCGACCACCCCGATCAGCCCCGAGATGCCCCGGCGCATCAGCGGCACGTAGCGGTTGGCGCGGCCCTCCAGCAGCGGCAGGCGCTGCGTCGTCTCGGCCCGGATGCGGAAGACGCGGTCGAGAAGCCCGAGCAGCGCCACCGCCGCCAGCCGCGCGACGACGATCACCACGACCGTCGAGCCGAGATAGCGCAGCAGCAGCCCGTAGCCGTTCTGAATCTGGAGCGCCCAGACGAACCAGAGCGCGGCGAGGAGGAAGATGGCGAGGATGTGCCACACCCGCGCCAGCCAGCTCCGCGCCACGCCGAGCGCCCCGCCCGTGCCGGCCGCGGGCGCGATCCGCACCGCCACGCCGCGGCGGCACTGGAGAATTACGATGCTGAGAAGGACATGGTTCAGCAGGATGACCAGCTTGGCCGCCGCGAGATAGGCGGCGGGATACAGGCCGAGCAGCCGCGCCACCTCCAGCACCGCCATGCCGTAGATCGCGACCCCCGAGACGCGGCCGAGCCAGACCTCCGCATAGGCGGCCGTCTCGTCCGACACGCGGACCAGGCGCAGGCGGCGCGAGCAGGGCGAGAAGACCGCGCAGCCAACCGCCATGACGACGTGCTGGGCGACGAAGGCGTTCACGGCGGCGAGGATGACCATGGGCGTGACACCCCCATCCCCCAGCGGCGTGGCCAGGAGCAGGTTCCCCACCAGGGCGAAGGCGCCGATCGGGATGAGTTCCAGCACCAGCCAGAGGGCCGCGAGCGGGGCGCGCTGCATCAGGCGCAGATCGGCCGCGGTCGCGATCCGGGGCGCGGCGGTGCCGGCCGCCTGGGCTGCCTCCTGGGCCACCCGCTCCTCCCGCTGCCGCTCGGCGCCCGCCTCGGCCCGTCGCTCCAGCGCGGCCCGCGGCCTCCGCAGCGCGCGGCGGAGCACCCAGCGCGCCGCCCAGGCCAGGGCGAAGATCACCGCCAGCCGCCAGGCGATGTCGAGCAGCGCCGACTGGGCGAAGGGGTTCGCCGCGGTGCGGACGAGCCAGTTCCAGATCAGGGGGATGCTGGAGAAGGCGGCCCCCACCGCCGCGAGCTGCGTCGAGAGGGCGGAGAGCCATTCCGAGAGCGCGGCGACGATCTCGGCGAGGAGGCTGTCGGAGGTTAGGGAAACCGGCTCCGCAGGCGCGGCCCCGCCCGGCGAGGCGGGCGCGGCGGCGGGTGCCGGGGTTGCCGGTGCCGAAGCCGCCGGGGCCGAAGTTGCCCGGGCAGGGGCTGCCGTAGCCCGCGTGGCCGGGGCCGAAGTCGCTGGTGCAGAAGTCGCCGGCGCGGCGGCCGGCGCGGCATCGGGCGCCGTGGCGGCCAGGGCGCGCAGCGTGTCGATCACCGCCTGCCGCCTCGAATCGTCCCCCAGCACGGAGAGGGCGTTCCGGGCCTCCTCCGGGGTCAGCGCGGCGCCTCCTCCCTGGGCCGCGGCCGGGGCGGGCGCGAGGCCGAGGAGCAGCACGGAGAGGAGCGCCATCCACCACCCCGCCCCGCATCCCCGCCGGCTTCGCCCCGCCTGGGGAGCACGTGCGTTGGGGCGGCGGGAAAGGGTGGGATCCGTCATGCCTGGGATGCGCTCCGTTCTCTGCGGTCGGGCCGGCGGCGCACGGGCGGGGCCGTCCGGGCGGAAGGGCCCGGGGCGAGGGATAGCCCTCCGCCCATGAGCGGCGGCCGGGCGGCGCGCGGCCTGCCCGGTGATGGCGGCCTCCTGGCCGCATCGGTGGAGAGCGGCCGGGGCGGCGATCGGTTTCAGCGGGGAGGAAGGGGGCCGGGACCGGCCCGGGCGCTCAGAAGCCCGGCATGACCTGGGAGAGCCGCCCGCCCAGCCGCACCGGCCCGATGCGGCGGGCGAGGCCGGTCGCGTCGTCCGTCTCGGCCAGCACGCCGCAGAGCGTGGCCTCGCCCTCGGCGGGGGCGAGGCGCTCGCTCGGCACCTTGCGCCAGAAGCGGATGGAGGCGCCGGCCTTGCCCATGCCGATCACGCTGTCGTAGTCGCCGCACATGCCGGCATCGCTGACATAGGCGGTGCCGCCCTCCAGCACTTGGTGGTCGGCGGTGGGGACATGGGTGTGGGTGCCGGCGACGAGGCTGACCCGCCCGTCGAAGGAGTGGCCGAAGCCGAGCTTCTCGCTCGTCGCCTCGGCATGGATGTCCACCACCACCGCCTGGACGGAGCCGTTCGCGCCCATGCTGTGCCGGGCCAGCTCCGCCTGGGCGGCGCGAAAGGGGTCGTCCAGCGGCTCCATGAAGAGGCGGCCCATGACCTGCATCACCAGGGCGCGGCCGCGGCCGGGCACCTCCACCACCGTCGCCCCCCGCCCCGGCGTGCCCGGGGGGTAGTTCATCGGGCGGATCAGCCGCGGCTCGCCCTCGATATAGGGGATGATCTCCTTGCGGTCCCATGCGTGGTTGCCGAGCGTCAGCACGTCCGCCCCGGCCTCCAGGAAGGCCCGCGCCATCTCGGGGGCTAGGCCGAAGCCGTGGGAGGCGTTCTCGGCGTTCAGCACCACGAGGTCGGCCGCCAGCTCCCGCCGCAACCCGGGCAGGCGGGAGACCACCGCGTCGCGCCCGGACCGGCCGACGACATCACCGAGGAAGAGGATTCTCACGCGCCCTGCGCCTCCCGGAACCGCATCACCCCCGCTTCCGTCGCCACCGCGTCGAGCGGGGCGTCGTGGGGGCCGGCGGGCACCACCTCCATCCTCTGGCAGGCGAAGGCCACGCCGAGCGTCGGCACACCGGGCAGCGCGGCCAGGGTGCGGTCGTAATAGCCGCCGCCATAGCCCAGGCGCCGCCCCGAGAGGTCGAATGCGAGGAGCGGCACGATGACGAAGCCCGGCACGGCGGCGGGCGCCCCTTCCTCCGGCTGCACGGTCCCGAAGGGGCCCTTGGCCATGCGGTCGCCGAAGGCGAAGGCGCGGAAGTCGAGGGGAAGGCCGCGCTTGGGCGTGCGCGGCAGGCAGAGGGGATGGCCGCGCGCGGCCAGGGCGCGCAGCAGGGGCAGGATGTCGATCTCGTGCCCCATCGGCCAGAAGCCGGCCACCACCGCGCCCGGCGGCGGCGAGGAGTCGCGCAGCACATGGGCGGCGAGCGCCGGGCCGGCACCGCGCGCGTCGGCGCGGGCACGACGCGCCTGCGCCTCCTCCCGCGCCACGACCTTGGCCGCGCGGAGAAGGGCATCGTCGCCCGGAGGGGGAGTCAGGTGCGGAGCCACCATGACCGCTGGCGATTCGTCCTCCCAAGGCCTGCTAGCGCAGGTGGGCACCAGATACCCGGACCAGGGTCCGGACAGAGCCAGCTCCCGGAGGATGCTTATTGGCCCTGGGGATGATTTGCCTGGCGCGAAAGGCAGCCCCGCCCACCCTATCTAGGCGCTCGGCCCGCCCGGCGCCAGGGCGCCCGATCAGGATTCCGGGTCAGGAATCCCGTTCAGGATTTCCCGAGATCGGCGGCGATGACCTCGATCCGCTCCGCCACCCGCGCGAGGCGCTCGGCCAGCCGGGGGTCGGTGGGCGACCCGGGCAGCGGCAAGGGGGGCGCCATCCCGGCGCGGGCCTGGGCCAGCTCCACTTTCAGGTCGTGCACCTCGTCCGCCAGGAGAAGGGAGGCGAGCAGCAGCAGCCGGGACTCGCCGTAGGAGCCGCCCATCGTCCGGACCGAGGCGACGCGCCGGTCCACCTCCGCCGCGAGGGCGACGAGATGCGCCTCCTGCCCGTCCTCGCAGGAGACGGGGTGGCTGTAGCCGCCGACGCGAACCGTGACCTGTCCCAAAGCTCAGCCCTCTTCCTGCCTAGTCCCGCTCGCCGCCGGGGGCGCCGTGCCGCGCCTCGCCCGGCGGGACCTCGTCGTCCGCACCATCATCGCTCTCGGGGTCCCCGACAACCTCAGATCCCTCGGGCTCGGACCCCTCGGGCAGCGCGGCGCGCAGCCGGGCGATGGTCGCCTCCAGCCGCGCGGAGAGCGCCGCCACCTCCTCCGGGGGAACGCCGGCCGGCGCGGCCCGCGGGCGGCGCGCGGCCGCCTCGGCCAGGCGCTCCACCGCCGCCTCCAGCCTCGCGGCCGCCTCACCCAGGCTGTCCGACATCCCGTCCTCGATCCTCAACGCCCGCGCGGCGCTCGCGCCCCGGCGGGCCCGTTATGGCAAGATGCCCGTCCCCGGGCTTCACACGCGAGCGTGAGGGCTTTACGCACCCGCCCGCAAGAGGGTCAACCTTGACCATTCCCGCGATCCGTTTCCGATCCGAGGCCGAGGCCGCGGCGGCCCTCCGCCTCGCCGGGCCGGCGGGGGTGCTGCTCGTCTCCGCGCCCGGCGCGGCGGCCTGGCCGGGGGCGGCGGTGGTGGCGGCCATGGTCGCGCGGGCGGCGGCGGCGCATCCGAGCGCGCCGCACCGCGCCGCGCTCGACTGCGGCGCCGCGCCCGGTCTCGCCCTCGACGCACTCCGCCAGGGCTGGCGCCTGCTGGTGCTGGACCCCGCGCATCCCTCCTTCCCAGCGGTGGAGGCGGCGGCGGCGGAGCTCGGCGCCACACTGCTGCCGGTTCCGCCGGAGGCGCTGGACCTCTCCCGGCTGGATCTCAGGAAGCCCGGCGGCAGGGCGATCCTCGCCCGCCATCTCGGCGCGCCTGCGCCCGAGGGTTCAGCGCCCGGCGGGGCGGCGGGCGCGTCTTGTCCGTGACAGCCCCGCGTGGCTGCGGCTTACTCCGCACAGGCCCGGGAACGGGGCAGGAAAAGGGAGATAGAAGGTGCAGCTCACGCCAGCGGTCCGCGACATCCTTTCCTGGTACGAGAGCGACAATCCGGGAACCAAGGGCAACCTCGCCCGCATCCTGATGGAGGGGCGGCTCGGCGGCACGGGGCGGATGGTGATCCTGCCCGTGGACCAGGGCTTCGAGCACGGCCCGGCCCGCTCCTTCGCCCCCAATCCCGCCGCCTACGATCCCCGCTACCATTTCGAGCTGGCGATTGAGGCCGGGCTGAACGCCTATGCCGCGCCCCTCGGCATGATCGAGGCCGGCGCCTCCACCTATGCCGGGGCGATCCCCACGATCCTGAAGGTGAACTCCTCCAACTCGCTATCCACCACCAAGGACCAGGCGGTGACGGGCTCCGTCGCGGACGCGCTGCGGCTGGGCTGCTCGGCCATCGGCTTCACCATCTATCCCGGCTCCGAATACCAGTTCGAGATGATGGAGGAGCTGCGCGAGCTGGCGGAGGAGGCGAAGGCGGCGGGGCTGGCCGTGGTGGTCTGGAGCTACCCGCGCGGCCCGACGCTGGACAAGACCGCCGAGACCGCGCTCGACATCTGCGCCTATGCCGCGCACATGGCCGCGCTGCTCGGCGCCCACATCATCAAGGTGAAGCCGCCCACCGAGGCCATCTCCCTCGACGCCGCGAAGAAGACCTACGAGAAGGCGCCGGTGCCCGAGATCGGCACGCTGGCCGGGCGCATCAGGCACGTGGTCCAGTCCTGCTTCGGCGGGCGCCGCCTCGTCGTCTTCTCCGGCGGCGAGTCCGGCACGAGCGAGGCGATGACCGAGATGGCGCGCGGCATCCGGGCCGGCGGGGGCAACGGCTCCATCATCGGGCGCAACACCTTCCAGCGGCCGAAGGCGGAGGCGCTGAAGCTCCTCTCCGACATCATCGAGGTCTACAAGGCCTGAACCCCGTGCGGGGCGGGCCGTCCGCCCGCCCCGCCCCCACTTCCCGGACCCCCAAGACGTGCCCCATCCCCCCGAGCCCCGCGGCTGCCGGCTCTACCTCGTCACCCCGCCCCGCATCGACCTCGCCACCTTCCCCGACACCCTCGCCCGCGCGCTGGATGCCGGCGACGTGGCCTGCCTCCAGCTTCGCCTGAAGGACGCGCCAGAGGATGAGGTGCTGCGCGCCATCGACGCGCTGCGCCCCCTCGCCCAGTCCCGCGATGTCGCCTTCCTCCTGAACGACGACGCGGAACTCGCCGCGCGCACGGGATGCGACGGCGCGCATCTCGGCCAGGAGGACGGGGACCACGCCGCGGCCCGCGCCCTGCTGCGCGAGGCCACTCTAGGCATTACCTGTCATGACAGCCGGCACCTCGCGATGAGGGCGGGCGAGATGGGCGCCGATTACGTCGCCTTCGGCGCCTTCTTCCCCACCACTACGAAGGACGCGCGGCACCGGCCGGAGCTGGAGATCCTGGAGTGGTGGTCCTCGATCTTCGAGATCCCCTGCGTCGCCATCGGCGGCATCACCGCGGCGAACTGCGCCCCGCTGGTGCGGGCGGGGGCTGACTTCCTGGCCGTGGTCGGGGCGGTCTGGTCCCATCCGGAGGGGCCGGCGGCCGGGGTGCGGGCAATGAACGAGGCCATCGCCGCGGCGGAGGGGTGACAGGCAAGGGGCCGCGCACCCCCGGGAGCACCCGGGCGTGGCGGCCCCTGTCGGCGGTCGCCCGCCCTCAGCGGGCCGGCATGTTCTGCGGCCGGGTCGAGCCGGCCGGGGCGGTCTGGATCGGCGCCGGGGCGGGGGCGCCCGGCATGCTCTCCAGCACGGCGCCGCCGCTCGAATAGGCCTTGTCGGCCTCGGCCGTGTGCGGGCTGCGGTCGATCGGCGCGCCGGGCGAGCGGCCGGTGTTCGACACGCCGTCGTTCAGGTTGGCCAGGGCGGGGGCGGCCAGCAGCATCGCGCAGGTGGCCAGGGCGGGGACGCGCATGATCGGCTCCGTATCGTTCCGCCGCCCTCAACGCCGCGTGGCGCCCGCCGGTTGCGCGCCCGCGCGGCGCGGGCCAGGGGTGGGGGATGGACGAGCTGGCCTTCATCACCGCCCTGCACCGCCCCGGCACGATCGTGGATGTCGGCGCCCATGAGGGGCTGCTGACCCTGCCCCTCGCGGCGCTGCCCGGGGCCTCGGTGATCGCCTTCGAGCCCCTCTCCCATGCCCGCGCGGCGCTGGAGAGGGCCGCCGCCGGCCATCCCGGGATCACGATCCGGCCGGAGGCGCTGGGCGACGCGCCCGGCCGGCTCGACCTCTCCCTCCCCGTGCTCGACGGCGAGCCCCAGTGGCAGTGGGCGAGCACCGCCAAGAGCTTCGCCGAGCACGAGGGCGGGCGGGTGGCGGTGCGGCGGGAGGGGGTGGCGGTCATCACCCTCGACAGCCTCGCCCTGCCCGATGTCACGGCCATCAAGCTCGACGCTGAGGGGGCGGAGCTCGCCGTGCTGCACGGCGCCCGCGAGACCCTCGCCCGCTGCCGCCCCGTGCTGACCCTCGAACTGGAGGAGCGCCACGCGGAGGGTTGCACCTGGGCCGTGCCCGCCCTCCTCGACGCGCTGGGCTACGAGACCTTCTTCGCCCATGAGGGGCGCTGGCGGCCGATGGAGGCGCTGCACCGGCCGACCATGC
The DNA here is from genome assembly GCF_014199205.1 of Muricoccus pecuniae. GTDB lineage: Bacteria > Pseudomonadota > Alphaproteobacteria > Acetobacterales > Acetobacteraceae > Roseomonas > Roseomonas pecuniae. Next base: position 150,096 of record NZ_JACIJD010000012.1, read on the forward strand.
AGCGCGCGAGCCCCGACCCCTCGGTCTTCGAGGCGTCGGAGCCCTACATCTTCAACTTCTACGCCTGGCCGGTGGAGCGCGCGGCCGAGGCGCGCGCGCTCCTGCCCGGCTAGGTCACGCCTGCGGCGCGGCGCCGCCCCCCTGCGGCTGGTTCAGCGCACCGGACTCCACGAGCTGGTGCGCCTCGTCGGCCTGGGCATCGAGCGACTGCCGCAGCCCGGCGGCCAGGCCCAGCCGGTGCGCCAGCGCGTCGAGATAGGCGCGCTCCGCCGCCGTGTCCGGCTCCGCCACGAGGCGGGAGGCCATGTAGATCTCCGCCTTCTGCGCGTCGGTGCGCGCGAGGGCAGCGATGCCGATGGGATCGGTCGGCGCGTCCATCGCCTGGAAGACAAAGCTCTTGGCCTCCGCATCGAGGCCGAGCTTCTCCACCTCGCCGAAGATGCGGTTGCGCTCGTCGGCATCCATGTGCCCATCCGCCTTGGCGGCCGAGACCATGGCCTTGATCACGGAGAGCCCGAAGGGCTGCCCGTCGGCCGCCTCCATCTCCTCCTGCGCGAACTCGTTGGGGTCGGGCACGTCGCCCCTGGCCCCCACGGGCGCGCCCGCGGCCGGTGCCGTCGCGCCGGCCCAGGGGCCGGAGGTCGGCGGTGCGGAGGGCGCCGCAGCCCCGCCGCGCGCCTGCTCGGGCACGCCCTGCGACTCCTGGAACTGCTTCCAGGCGCGATAGGCCAGCGTGCCCAGCACGGCCATGCCGCCCATCTGCATCAGCCCGCCGCCGCCGCGCCGCCGGCGCCCGCCGCCGAGCAGGGAGCCGAGCAGGCCGCCCGCGGCCGCCGTGCCCAGCCCGCCGCCGAGCATCCCGCCCAGCCCACCACCGAGCCCGCCGCCGAGACCGCCGCCACCCATGCCGCCCCCGCCCAGGCTGCCGATGCCGCCGCCGGAGCCGCCGAACAGCCCGCCGCCGCCGCGGTCCTCGTTGCCCAGGCTGCCGATCGGGCCGCCGAACATCCCGCCGCCCCGGCTATCGCTATCACCAAGGCTGCCGATGCCGCCGCCCGAGCCGCCGAACAACCCGCCGCCGCCGCGGCTCTCGCCGCCCAGGCTGCCGATGCCGCCGCCGGAGCCGCCGAACAGCCCGCCCAGCACGTCACCGAGCGAACCGCCGCCCCCGCCGAGGCTGCCGATGCCGCCCGAGGAGCCGGAGCTTCCCCCGCCCAGGCTTCCAATCCCGCCCCCGCGCGAACCGCCGCCCAGGAATCCTTCCAGCAACGACCTCGTATCGACCATGTGTACGTCCTCCGTTTCCGACGCACACAACGCCCGATGCACGGGTTCGATGCGCTTACCGGCCCGGCGTTACCCTTCGTAGGGCCAGCCGCCGAGCCAGCGCACCCCATCGAGGTCGGGCACACCGGCGGCCAGCATGGCGAGGCGGTCGAAGCCCATGGCGATGCCGGCGGTGGGGGGCATGCCCTGGGCGAGGGCGGCGAGGAAGTCCCTGTCCACCCCCCAGCCCGGGCCGTAGAGCGCCTCGCGCTCCGCCACGTCACGGGCGAAGCGCGCGGCCTGCTCGGCGGGGTCCAGCAGCTCGTCGAAGGCGTTGCCCAGCTCCAGCCCGGCGGCGAAGACCTCGAAGCGGAGGGCGGCACGGGGGTCGGCCGGGTCGCGGCGGGCGAGGGCCGCCTGGGGGGCGGGCCAGTGGGTGAGGAAGGTCGCGCGCTCCCGGCCCAGGCGGGGCTCCACATGCTCCAGCATGAGGTGGAAGAAGAGGTCCTCCCAGCCCAGCCCCTCCGGCGCGGCCAGCCCGGCCTCCCGTGCCAGCCCGGCGAGGGCGGCGGCATCCCCCTCCCCCGTCCGGGGATCGACGGAGGCGAGGAGGTCCAGCCCCAGCCGTGCGAAGGCCCCGGCCACGCTCACCCGCTCGAAGGGGAGCGACAGGTCGGTCTCCACCCCGGTATGGAGGACGCGGCGGGGCAGGACGGCGCGGAGATAGTCTTCCACCGCCTCCATCAACCCCTCCATCCCGGCCCCGGCCAGGTAGACCTCCAGCATGGTGAATTCCGGCGCGTGGCGGGCCGAGACCTCCCCGTTGCGCCAGACGCGGGCGATCTCGAACACGCTCCCCGCGCCGCCCACCAGCAGCCGCTTGATCGCCAGCTCCGGCGAGGTGCGGAGCCAGAGGTCCCGCCCCTCCCCGCGCCCGAGATGCGGCTCGAAGCGGGAGCGGAAGCCGTGGAGATGCACCTCCATCCCCGGCACAGGGACGAGGGCGGGCGTCTCCACCTCGGTGCAGCCCCGTCCCTCCCAGAAGGCGCGGGTGTCCCGCAGCAGCGCGGCGCGGCGCCGCAACGCGGGCAGGCGGGCGGCGAGGGCATCGGGATGCCAGGGCGGCGGGGCCGTCCGGAGCAAGGTCGTGCGGGGCGAGGCCGGGCTGGGAGAGGTCGGGCTGGGCGGGGCCGCGCTGGGTGCCGGGGGGCTCGGGGCTCCGGCAGCGGCGGGCGGGAGGGCCGGCGGGGGCGGATCATGCGGCATCGCGGGGGCCTCCATGCGCGGGACGCGCCGCCGCCTCCGTGACACAACGCCCCGGTTGGGGCTACCAGCCCCGGCCATGCCCGACGGCTCCCTCCCCGCCCGCCCCCTCCGCGACGCCGACGCCCTCGCCGGCGCCGGGCTGGTGCCGCCCGGCGACCTGCCCGCGCTGCGGGCCGTCGCGGCCCGCTACGCCGTCTCCGTCACCCCCGCCATGGCGGCGCTGATCGACCCCGCGGACCCGGCGGACCCGATCGCCGCCCAGTACCTCCCCCACCCCTCGGAGCTGGACGCCACCGCGCAGGAGCTGGCCGACCCCATCGCGGACGGGCCGCACACGCCGGTGAAGGGCGTGGTCCACCGCTACCCCGACCGCGCGCTGCTCAAGCCTCTGCTCGCCTGCCCCGTCTACTGCCGCTTCTGCTTCCGGCGGGAGCAGGTGGGGCCCGCGGGCGGGGTGCTGGACGAGGCGGAGCTGGAGGCGGCGCTGGACTGGTTCGCGGCCAATCCCGGCGTGCGGGAGGCGATCCTGACCGGGGGGGACCCGCTGATGCTCTCCCCCCGCCGCCTCGCCCATATCGTCCGCCGCCTCTCGGCCATGCCGCATATCGGCATCATCCGCCTGCACAGCCGCGTGCCCGTGGCCGATCCCGGCCGGGTGACGGCGGCGCTGGCCGAGGCGCTGGACACGGAGACCGCCCTCTTCCTCTGCCTGCACGCCAACCACGCCCGCGAGTTCACCGATGCCGCGCGCGCGGCGCTCCGCCGCCTCTCCCGCGCGGGCGTCGCGCTGCTCGGCCAGTCCGTGCTGCTGCGCGGGGTGAACGACACGGCGGAGGCGATGGAGGCGCTGTTGCGGACGATGCTCGCCAACCGGGTGAAGCCCTACTACCTGCACCAGCTCGACCGCGCGCCCGGCACCGCCCGCTTCGAAGTGCCGATCGCCGAGGGCCGCGCCCTGCTGGCTTCCCTGCGCGGCCGCCTGACCGGGCTGGCCTGGCCGACCTACGCGCTCGACCTCCCGGAGGGCCAGGGCAAGGCGCCCATCGGCCCCGACTTCGCCGAGCGGGCGGAAGGCGGGTGGCGCGTGCGGGGGCCGCTCGGGGGCGAGCACTTCCAGGCGGATGCGGCGCCTTGAGCCCCCGTTTCGCTCTTCTCTTCGACCTCGACGGCACGCTGGCGGATACGGACCCCCTCCATCTCCGCGCCTTCCAGGCCGTCCTCCGCCGCCCCGGCCTGACGATCGACGGGGATTTCTACCGCCGCCGCATGGCCGGGCGCCCGAACGCCGTCATCGTCGCGGAAGCCCTCCCCGACGCGCCGGAGGAGGAGCGGAAGGCGGTCGTCCGCGCGAAGGAGGATTTCGTCCGCGCCCATCTGGACGAGGTGCGCGCCGTGCCCGGCGCCGCCGACTTCCTGCGCTGGGCGCGGGAGGGGGGCATGGCCCGCGCGCTCGTCACCACCTCGCCGCGGGACAGCGTGGAGGCGGTGCTGGAGAGCATCGGCTTGGCCGGCCTCCTCGACTTCCTCGTAACGGGGGAGGATGTGGAGCGCAACAAGCCGGACCCGCAGCCCTATCTCCGCGCGCTGGAGCGCCTCGGCCTGCCGCCCGGCGATGCCGTGGCCTTCGAGGACTCCCGCTCCGGCCTCGCCTCCGCCCGCGCCGCGGGCATCGCCACCGCGGGCCTCCTGACCTCCCGGGGGGAGGCGGAGATGAGGGGCGAAGGGGCGGCCCTGACCGTGGCGGATTTCCGCGACGAGGGCCTGCGGCGCTGGATCCTTCGCCGGCTGCCGGGCAGCTCGCCGGGCGAAGCCCCGTAGCGCCGGGCGGGACGGCAGGGGCCGAAACCCCTTCCCCCCGGCGGCGGCGCGGGTCCAGACTCCGCGCAAGGAGGGACGCCCGGACTCAGGGCATCCCCGCGGAGAGAAGCAGTCCATGCCCCAGACCACCCGCCGCGCCCTCGCGGCGTCCGGCCTTGCCATGCTCGCCCCCCCGCGCGCGGCCCGCGCCCAGGGCGCGACGCCCGCCTTCCCGACCCGGGCCATCACCCTCGTCATCCCCTTCGCCGCGGGCGGGCCGACCGACATCGTGGGGAGGCTGCTGGCCGAGACGATGGCGCAGGGGCTCGGCCAGCCGGTCGTGGTGGAGAACACCACGGGGGCGGGCGGCACGCTCGGCGCCCAGCGCGTGGCGACGGCGCGGCCGGACGGGTACACGGTCCTGCTGCACCACATCGGCATGGGGGTGATCCCCACCATGTACCGCCGCCTCGCCTACGACCCCGTGAACGGCTTCGACCCGCTGGGCCTCGTCACCGAGGTGCCGATGACGCTGGTGGGGCGGAAGGACATCCCGGCGAGCAGCCTGGCCGATCTCGTGGCCTTCATGCGGGCGCAGGGGGATCGCTTCAACCTGGCGGATGCGGGCATCGGCTCCTCTTCGGCGCTCTGCGGCGCGCTGCTGGCCCGGGCCGTGGGGGCGCGGCCGACCGTCATCCCCTTCCGCGGGACGGGGCCGGCGATGCAGGAGATCCTGGGCGGGCGGGTGGACCTCCTCTGCGACCAGACGACGCAGACCACGGAATACATCCGCGCGGGATCGGTGAAGGTCTTCGCCACGCCCTCCCGCCAGCGGATCGCCACCCTGCCCGACATCCCCACCACCACGGAGGGCGGGCTGCCCGGCTTCGAGGTGACGGTGTGGCACGGGCTCTACGCGCCCCGCGGCACCCCCGCCCCGGTCCGCGCGCGGCTGACCGGCGCGCTCCAGGCCGCGTTGCGGGAGCCGAAGATCGTCCAGCGCTTCGCCGAGATCGGCACCGCCCCCGTCTCCCAGGCCGATGCGACGCCCGAGGCGCACCAGCGCTTCTGGACGGCCGACATCGCCAAGTGGAAGCCGGTGATCGAGGCGGCCGGGACCTATGCCGACTGATCGTTGCCAGCTTCATCCCCGGAAAGGATGCCATGCGGGAACAGGTTCCTCACAGGGTTTTCCACAGGGCTTGACGCGAAAAGCAGATTTTATTTCAACACATTGCAGGGCGGCCCGAAGCTGTTCCCACAGCTTTTCCCCTTAAATGCGCTCTCGAATCTGTGAGCAATGCCGCCGGTGCGAGAGGCGACGCCCGGCCCGGCGGCCACGGGCACCGGCGCGCGGTTGCCAGCACCGGGCCGCCCGTGTATGGCCCGCCGCCGATCCTTCCCAATCCCAGACGACGAACAGGACGCCCCACCATGGCGAAGATGCAGGCCAATCAAATGCGCGCCGGCATGGTCATCGAGTTCGAGGGCGCGCGCTACACCGTGCTCAAGCAGAACATCATGATCCCCGGCAAGGGCGCGGCCGTCATCCAGGTCGAGATGCGCAACATCAAGACCGGCGCGAAGAAGGACCAGCGCTGGCGCACCGCCGACACGGTCGAGCGGCTGACGACCGAGGACAAGGAATTCACCTTCTCCTACGCCGAGGGCGACCACCTCGTCCTGATGGATCCCGAGACCTTCGAGCAGACCACGGTGTCGAAGGACATCCTGGGCGACCGCCTGCCCTTCCTGAACGAGAACATGACGGTCAACGTCCGCCTCATCGAGGGCGAGCCCGTCTCCATGGACCTGCCGGACACGGTCGTGCTCGAGATCGTCGAGGCCGACCCGGTGGTGAAGGGGCAGACCGCCTCCTCCTCCTACAAGCCGGCCGTCCTGTCGAACGGCGTGAAGACGATGGTGCCGCCCTTCATCACGGCCGGGGAGAGGATCGTCGTCCGCACGGAGGACGCCTCCTACCTCGAGCGCGCCAAGGGCTGAGCATGTCCGGCGCACAACCCTCCGCACGTCTCTCGCCCGCCCTCACCGTCGTGGTGAACGCCGCCCGCAAGGCCGGGCGGCGCCTCCTGCGCGACTTCGGCGAGGTGGAGAACCTCCAGGTCAGCAGCAAGGGACCGGGCGACTTCGTCTCCCAGGCCGACCTGCGCGCCGAGGAGACGCTGCGCGAGGAGCTGCGCCGCGCCCGCCCCGGCTTCGCCTTCCTCATGGAGGAGAGCGGCGAGAGCGGGGATGCGGACTGGGAATGGCGCTGGGTCGTCGATCCGCTCGACGGCACCAGCAACTTCCTCCACGGCATCCCGCAGTGGTGCATCTCCGTCGGCATCGAGAAGCGCGTCTCGCCCACCTCCACCGAGATCATGGCCGGGGTGATCTACAACCCCGCGACCGACGAGCTGTTCTGGGCGGAGAAGGGCCGCGGCGCCTTCCTCAACGACCGGCGGCTCCGCGTCTCCGGCCGGCGCGAGATGAACTCGGCGCTCTTCGCGACGGGCATCCCCTTCGCCAAGGTGCCGACCCGCGCCGAGTTCTCCACCACCCTCGCCCGGCTGATGCCGCAGGTCGCCGGCATCCGCCGCTTCGGCTCGGCGGCGCTCGACCTCGCCTGGACGGCGGCCGGGCGCTACGAGGGATACTGGGAGCTCGGCCTCAAGCGCTGGGACTGCGCCGCGGGGATCATCATGGTGCGCGAGGCTGGCGGCTATGTGACCGGCCCCGGCGAGGAGGACCCCTACGCCACTGGTAACATCGTGGCGGGCAACCCCTTCCTGCACCCGAAGCTGCGCGAGGCGGTGGCCGAGGGCATCGCCTATGTCGCGGAGCGCCGCGCCGGGGGCGAGGCGGCCGGCTGACGCCTGGTGGCGTCGCCACGCTGCCGCGCGCTCCTACGATCCGGGAGGGATGCCTGGGAGGCGCATCCACCCGGCAGGCAAGAGCCTGAGGCGCGGAACGGGATGGTCCGGTCTTCCCGCCCCACTGGGTAGTACGGATACCGGACATACCTCCTTGCCGCGTTCTCGACCCTTCAGGCCGCCCTGGACCTCCATTTCTCCCCCATCTCCGCCAGCAACCGGCAGACGGCAGCATCCTGCAAGCGATGTTCCGGGATGCGCCCGGCGAATGCGTCGCGGAACTGGTCGTAAGAGCCGTAGAGCGCTTCGAGCGTTGCAGAGAGAAGGTCCGACGGTGCCCGGCTGAGCTCGTCGAGGACAGGCCTGCCAAGAAAGAAGCAGGATGATGAGAGAAACGCCTCATCCTGAATCTTGTTGGTGCGAAGCTCCTCCCTGCTCGCCTGTATGTCCGCGAAGAGCGGCGCAGCCTGCCCGTCCTTCAGGGCAACGTCCAGCACGGTTGGATGCGGCGCAGGGTTGGCCAACTCGGCGATCTCGTTGTCAAAGGGCCGGTCAGAATCGAGAAGCGTCAGCAAAGAGGCGGAACATCGTGTGGGCCCCCAGCCCTCGTATCGCCGTCGTAGCGACTGATCCCCGATCATCTGAATCAGCACGGGCTGGACATTCGTAAGGTCGAGCTGCTCGCACATACGCTGCAGCGACCAACCAGTGCCGCAGATATCCAGCACGAACGCTTTCTCACCCTTCAAAAGATGCCGAACATAGCCTGCGTAACTCACGGATGGAAAACTACGGGGGATACGTCCTGTGAAAAAGTACTCAGTCTGAACGCCCGGCGCGAACTCATCTTGAAGGAAGCGCAGAAGGTGGGACCACAGATAGCAATCGCGCCCGGATGCCAGGATGCGGGAAACATCCCTCTCGCGCGCGGCACGGAGCACCAGGACTGCAGCGACCAGCAGCATGGGGAGGTTCACCCCCACCTGCAGGAGTTGCAGTTGACGAGCGTCGTGCTCACCATGCCAGCTGCGCAGGCGCGCTTCACGCATCGCCCGGGCAAGGGAGGGCAGGCCGCGGCCAGCAACACTCGCTTCCATGGCTGTCATCTCGGCTACTCTGGTGAGAGTCGCGGGGATGCCGAACTTGGTCGGTGAGACGATGTCCGTGTCAGGATTATCGCCGAGGTGGTGCGTAATCCTGAACTGTTCCTCTAGCGCTTTCCAGACCGTCCCGCGACGCTTTCCGTGAGAGGATACGTAAACCCCGGCATCGCGTAGCCCGGCCACGGAACGCACCAGAACCTCGACAACATCTGCGGGCAGGTACATGTCCGAGACGACGATGTCGCCAGGTGACACCTTCGCGATGTTCTCGGGGATCGGAAAAAGGTTCTCGATCTCGGTCTCGATCTCAAGGTCCCTCGCCTCGGATAACCTGTCAGTTAGATCCGGCCAGCGCAGAGCCATCGCATCGTAGATGTCCTGAAGGGTGTACTCACGGTGCGCGATGCCGGCCTCGGCAGCGATCCGTAGCGCAGCGAACCCCGTAAGGCCGAGGCGTTGCTCGACAAGATCGAATACGGCATGCGGCTGAACGCAGCGGCGCGCGATGAGGGTATCGAAGAGATCGAAGGAGCGGAGTTCACGCCTGACGCTTCTCTCCGCGCCGGAGGTCAGGGGACTGCTCGCACGCACCGACTGGGCGCCCCCCTCCCCGCGCTTTCTCAGGACGAGGAGCTTCGGCACGCTTACCCCGGCCACGACATCTCGAAAGATTGAGAAAGTCTCTACCTCGGTTCGGAGCCGGGCAAGCTCCTCGCTCGAGAACAGGGCGGAGTCGAACAATCTCTCATGCCTGAACGCCGACTCGAACAAATCGGCCGAGCGAGGCACATCGGGAAGCGCGGCTTCATAGACCGGCGATTGCCAGTGCAGGTCCTCGATAATGTAGAGCCCTCCACTCTTCAGGGAAGGCCAGAGGTGCTTCAGGCAGTGCTGCTGATGATAGGAGGCATGGGAACCGTCATCGATGATGATATCGAAGGCAGGGGCGGCCTCGCTCAACCGATGTAGGTGATCGCGATCCCCTGCATCACCTCGCACGAAGCTGAAGCGCTCATGCCTGATGTGCGAAAAGTCGGAGATGTCGAAGCCGACGATTTGCGCCTCCGTGAAGTACTCCAGCCACATGGCAACAGAGGGGCTATCGACTCGCCTTTCCAAGCGCCCGGCGGACGTCTCGGGACCACCGATCGCGAGACCGATCTCCAGTAGAACGATGGGCTTGTCCCGGCTGGGCCCGAAGATGAGATCGTAGACATAGGTGTATCCGTGCCGGTCGCGGATCTCGTCCCCTTTGTCAGAACCGTACCGATTGGCCAGTTCGGTAAGGGTCAGCCGGCGGGAAGGCTGAGGTGGGGAGTTATCGTGGCGCCGATCTGCCGCGGGGGCGCTGAAGCGGGGGAGCATGGCGTCGCGCGGGCTCATCGGCACGGCCCCATTTCAGCCACCAAGGGGGACGACAGCGGCGCATCCTCGCCCAAGAGCCTGGCTTGGCCGGCTTCGGCCTGCCAAACGCGGCGGGAAGAGAGCTCGGCACCCCCCATCCCTGCAGGTGAGGTAGCCGTAACTCGCGGAGGAGACGTGCCCTGATGCTTGGCTTCGCTGGCATGTAGGCTGTCACGGCCAGGGATTTGTCCCCGGTCGGCTCGTCCGTTTCCACTCGTGGAGTCGCCTCCCCACAGCGGGGCGGCTTGACCGCTCCCTTCACCTTGTCCCGCCCGCAGCGTCCACATGCCGGATTTTCCGTATCGATGCTGATCGCCGATCATGACCATGAGAGATGATCGAAGGATTAAGCAGGCTCGCATGCGCTGGCCTCCCCTCCCTCATCCCGCTCCGGGGGAGGGATGAGGGAGTGGGGTCAGCCCGCGCCAGCACACCCGTACCCCCGATTCACTCGCGGCAGCCGCCCGCCGGGGTAGCCGGACACACTTGGCCATCTCTCTTCTAACCGCTCCGTTTCTGGCCTACCGTGGAGAGGTGAAGACTGTCGCTCATCGTCGCATCGCGGCGGCCCTGGCGCTCCTGCTCGCCGCCCCGCTCGCCGTCCCTGCGGCGGTCGCGCAGCCGGTGCTCTCCGGAGAGGCGGACGCGGAGGCCCCGGCCGGCCCCGCCGGCGCCGCCCCCTCGCCCGCCGATCTCTCCGCGGCCGCGCGCCCCGCCTTGCCGGCCGACATCGCGAACCTCCCCCTCGGCCCGGATTTCACCCGCCTCCCCGCGGGCGGCTGGCGCCTGGGTGGGCGGAGCGGGCGCGGGGAGCCGGAGCATGGGGCGCGGCTCGCCATCGAGACGATCGGCCGCTACCTCGCCGAGCAGACGAGCGGGCGGGTCACGGTGCTCGCCCAGGCCGCCGGGCCCGAGGACGACCCCTCCGTCGCCCGGCGCACGAGCCTCGCCCGCGCGATCACGGTGAAGCAGTCCCTCACCCGCGGCGGACTTCCGGGCACCCGGATCGACCTCCGCCCGCTCGGCCGCACGGATGAGGAGGCGGACGCGATCGACATCATCGCCCCGCCGCGCGCCCGCCCGCGGGACGCGGCCGCCGCGCCGCCCCCCGCCGCCCCCACCTCATCCGCGCCGCGAGGCGGCTGAGACAGATGACGAATCCCAACCGCTATCTCCTCCGGATGGTGCTGTTCCTCGTCTGCGTGGCGCTGGTGGCGGCACTGCTCTTCGCCCAGCTCCGGCACGCCTTCGCCGTGAACCCCGTGCTGAACGCGCTCATCCTCGGCATCCTCCTCCTCGGCACGGGCTGGTGCGTGCGGCAGGTGCTGATGCTGCGGAACGAGGTGCACTGGCTGGAGAATTTCCGCGCGCACCGGCCGGGCGAGACGGCGCATCCCGCGCCGCGCCTCCTCGCCCCCATGGCCTCAATGCTGGCGAGCCGGCGGGGCGAGCGCCTCAGCCTCTCCACGGGCGCGATGCGCAGCGTGCTCGACGGCATCGCCTCGCGCCTCGACGAGCAGCGGGAGCTGTCCCGCTACATGACGGGGCTGCTGATCTTCCTCGGGCTGCTCGGCACCTTCTGGGGGCTGATCCTGACGATCGGCTCCGTCTCCGACGTGATCCAGAACATGTCCGTCGGCACCGGCGACGTGACGACGCTGTTCAACCAGCTCAAGAGCGGCCTCGCCCAGCCGCTGGCGGGTATGGGAGTGGCCTTCTCCTCCTCCATGCTCGGCCTCGCCTGCGCGCTCGTCCTCGGCTTCCTCGACCTCACGGCGGGGCAGGCGCAGACGCGCTTCTACAACGAGCTGGAGGAGTGGCTGGCCGGCGTCACGCGGCTCTCCTCCGGCGTGCTCGGCGAGGGTGGCGCGGAGGGCGGCTCCGTCCCCGCCTATGTCCAGGCGCTGCTGGAGCAGACGGCCGAGAACCTGGAAGGGCTCCAGCGCATCCTCGCCCGCGGGGAGGAGCGCAGCGCCCAGTCCGGCCGCGCGCTGGAGACGCTGACGGAACGCCTCTCCGTGCTGACCGACCAGATGCGCGCGAACCAGATGCTGATGGGGCGCATGGCGGAGAGCCAGGCCGGCCTCGGCCCCACCCTCCAGCGCCTGGCCGAGGCTGGGGAGCACGAGGCGGCCTCGCGCGGGCACCTGCGGAACGTGGAGCTCTACCTCGCCCGCCTGCTGGAGGAATCGGCCCAGGGACGCGCGCAGTCCACGCAGGAGCTGCGCTCCGAGATCAAGGTCCTCGCCCGCACCATCGCCGCGCTGGCCGACGCGCCGCCGCAGCCGTGACGGCGCCCGCCCATACCGTGCAGGGGCAAGGCCACCCGTGGCGATAGGACGCGCGCGCCGGGGCCAGCAGGAGGGGCTGAACGCCTGGCCCGGCTATGTGGACGCGCTGGCCACGCTCCTCATCATCATCATCTTCGTCCTGCTCGTCTTCGTGCTGGCGCAGGGCTTCCTCTCCGTCGCCCTCTCCTCGCGGGACCGGGCGCTGGACCGGCTGAACCGGCAGGTGGCGGAGCTGGCGGAACTTCTCTCCCTTGAGCGCGGCGGGACGGAGGAGCTGCGCTCCGCCCTCTCCCGCGCGCAGGAGGAGGCCCGCGCCGCCGCGACCGACCGGGACGCGGCCCGGCGCGACCTTACCGGGCTCCGCGACGAGGCCGGGCGCAGCGCCACCGCCCGCGACGCGCTGCAGGCCGAGCGGGACCGCCTCGCCGCCCGCCTCGCCGATTCGGAACTCGCCGCACGCGGCACGGCCGAGCGCATCACCAGCCTCGAGGCCCGGCTGACCGAGGCGCTGACCGGCGCCCAGGCCGCGGGCGCCGATACGGCGCGCACCGTCGCCGGCCTCACCGAGACCCGCCGCGCCCTGGCGAGCGAGCAGGCGGCGCGGCAAGGGGCGGAGCGCACGCTGGCCGAGACCCGCGCCGCGCTGGAGACCGCCCGCCGCGACCTCGCCGCCCTGCGGGAGGAAGCCGATCGCCTGGGGCGCCAGGGCGTGGCCGACCGCGCGACGATTGAGGGCCGACTGGCCGACATCGTCCGGCTCAACGAGCAGATCCGCGCGCTGACCGCGCTGCGGGACCAGACGGAGGCGCAGGCCCGCGCCGCCCTCGCCCGCGCCGATGAGGAGGAGCGCCGCCGCCGGACGGCCGAGGGCACCGCCGCCGCCGCGACCGCCGCCACCGCCGAGGCCGCGCGTGCCCGCGCCGCCGCCGAGGCGGCCCTGGCCGAGGCGACCCGCGCGCGGGGGCTGAGCGAGGCCCAGCTCGCCGAGGCCGCCCGCACGGCGCGCACCGAATCCGAGGCCCGGCGCGCCGCCGAGGCCCAGGCCGGGGAGAGTGCGCGCCTCTCCGAGAGCGCCCGCGCCCAGGCCGCGCTGCTGACGCAGCAGCTCGACGCGCTGCGAACCGAGCTGCGCCGCGTCGCCTCCGCCCTCGATGCCCAGGAGGCGCAGGACCGGGAGAAGGACACGCAGATCGCCGCCCTCGGCCAGCGGCTGAACGCCGCCCTGGCCGCGCGGGTGGAGGAGCTTCAGCGCTACCGGTCGGACTTCTTCGGGCGGCTGCGGGACGTGCTGGGCGACCGGCCCGAGATCCGCATCGCGGGGGACCGCTTCGTGTTCCAGTCGGAGGTGCTGTTCCCCGTGGGCAGCGCGGATCTCTCCGAAGGCGGGCGCGAGCAGATTGCCAATGTCACCGCCCTGCTGCTCGACATCGCGCGCCGTATCCCGGAGGGCACGAACTGGGTGCTGCGGGTGGATGGCCACGCGGACAACTCGCCCATCCGCTCCGGCTCCGGCAATCGCTATGCGACGAACTGGGAGCTCTCGGCCGCCCGCGCCATCGCGGTGGCGCAGCTGATGATCCAGAACGGGCTGCCCGCGAACCGGGTGGCGGCGACGGCTTTCGGCGAGTTCCAGCCGGTGGACACGGCCGACACCCCCGCCGCCCGCGCGCGCAACCGGCGCATCGAGCTGCGGCTGACGGATCGCTGAGGGGTCAGAGGACCGTCGCCTCGAAGGGCGGCAGCAGGTCCGGCGCCTCGAATTCCAGCACCCAGAGGTCGGGGTCGCGCTTCACCTGCCGGGCGACATAGGCGTCCGCCGCCGCGTCATCGACGGGATCGGCGCCGGTGCCGCGGAGCCAGGCCGGGCGCCCGGCGGCGTCCCGCGTCTGGGAGAGCACCACCAGCCCCTCCCGCCCGCGCAGCACGCAGAGGATGCCGCCGCTGTCCGGGTCGCCCTTGCGCAGCACCGCGCCGGGGCGGCCGGCGGCGTCCCCCATCCGCAGCGCCATGGAGGTCCAGAGCCCCGCCTTCACCCGCGCTTCCATGCCGCATCCCCGTTCCTTCAGGCCGGGAGGGGTGCCATGGCAGGGGCTCCGCGCGAAGGGGGCTTGATGGCGGCACGGGGCCACGCCATTCCATCGCGGCCCGCACGCACGGCTCGGGCCACAACAAGAATACCGGAGCCCCACCATGGCCGCCCAGACCCCGCGCGACGAGGCACGCAACGCCGGCAAGACCGACCCGGGCAAGCCCGGCGCGCCCCGCATGACCGACGCCCAGCGCGCCTACGAGGCCCGCCGCGCCGCGAAGGCGGGGATGACGCTGGAGAAGTGGCTCGCCGCCAAGGAGCGCGACCGCGAGGAGGAGCGCCGCGCCGCGCAGGAAGGAGCGGCCCGCCGTGCCGCGGAGGTCACTCCGCCGAAGAAGCCCGGCTTCCTGCGCCGGCTGCTCGATCGCGCCCATCTGCCGCTGAAGGGATCGCGCTGAGCGCCCCTTCCCCTCCGGGCGGCGCGCTGGTCGCCGCCCCGGGCGGCGCTCTTCTCGCCGCCCCGGGCGGCGCTCTCGTCGCCGCCCATGCAGACTGGTCCGCCCATCCCGGCAAGCGCTGGGTCACGATCGCCCGGCGGGACGGCGGGGCCTGGACCGTGGAAGCGGCGGTGCCGGTGGGCGATCCCGCCGTCCTCACCGCGGGGCTCCTGGCCGCGGGGGCGCCCGTGGTCCTCGGCCTCGACCTCCCGCTCGGCCTGCCCCGCGCCTGGGCCGCCGGGCGGCCCGAGCCGGGATTTCCCGCCTTCCTTCGCGCCCTCCGCTCCGATTCGCCCTTCCTCCGCGTGAGCGAGGGGCTCGACACCGTCTCGCCCGACCGGCCCTTCTATCCCGCGCGCGGGCTGCGGGGCATGACGCGGGCCGCCCATGCCGCTGCCCTCGGCATGGAGGGGCCGGAGCATCTCTCCCGCCTCTGCGACCGAGCCACCGCGGAGCGCCCCGCCGGCGCCCCCCTGTTCTGGACGCTGGGCGCGAACCAGACGGGCAAGGCCGCCATCGCCGCCTGGCGCGACTGGCTGGCCCCCTCCCTGGCGGGCGGCGCGCCGCTCCGACTCTGGCCCTTCGAGGGGCCGCTGCACGGGCTCCTCGCTCCGGGCCACGCGGTGCTGGCCGAGACCTACCCGGCCGAGGCGATGCGGCATCTCGGCCTGCGCCTGCCCGGCAGCAAGCGCGCGCGGGAGGCGCGGCTCGGCGCCGCCCCGGCCCTTCGCGCGGCGATGGAGCGGCTGGGCGTCCTCCCCTCCCCGGCCTCGCGCGACCTCATCGCCGCCGGCTTCGGGGCGGATGCCGCGGGGGAGGACCGGCTGGACAGCCTTCTCGGCCTTCTCTGCGTCATCGCGGTTCTCGACGGCGCGCGGCCGGACTTCATCCCCGACGACCCCTGGGTGACGCGCTGGGAAGGATGGGTCCTCGGCCAGACCGCCCTGCCCCGGCCTCTTCCCGAAAGGGCGGCGGAGGCCCATATTTCTACTGCTTCGCGGGCCATGATGTGACCTACGGGCTGCCATAATTCGGTACCGGTCCGGCAGCACACTCGCCCCGACATCAGCCCTGGGAGGGCTCCTCGATGAACAAGTTCCGTGGTCTCGTCCTCGCCGGTGCCGCCGTTGTGGCCCTAGCCGCCGCCGCCCCCGCCGAGGCACAGGGCTGGCATCGCCGCGGCCATGGTCATGGCCATGGTGGCGCGGTGGCCGGCGCCCTGATCGGCGGCCTGGCCCTCGGTGCCCTGGCGGGTGCCGCCGTGGCCGCGCCGCCGCCGGCGGTCTATGCCCCGCCGCCGCCCGTCTACTACGCGCCGCCGGTCGCCTACGCGCCCCCGCCGCCCGTCTATTACGCGCCGCCCCCGCCGGTGGCCTATTACGCGCCTCCGCCGGTCGCCTACCGTCCCTATTACCGCTGGTAAGCGCGGCAGGGCTCACCGGAACGCCGGGCAGGTCTCTCTGCCCGGCTTTCTCATGCCATCCCTAAATGGGAGGCGCGTACTGGCCGGAGCTTTCCGCAGCCTTGCGCGCCAGCGAGACCGTCAGATCCAGGATCGGTGTCGGCACCCCCGCCATCCGGGCCAGGGCGAGAGGCTGGAGGAGCATCGCCTCCATCTCGACCGGCTTGCCGGCTTCCATGTCCTGCAGGATGGAGGGCTTGTGGGCGATGGTGGCCGAGGCGGCGAGCCGGGCCTCCACGTCGAGTTCCAGCGAAATGCCGAGGCCGCGCGCGATGGCCGCCGCCTCCACCAGGCTCGCCCTCGCGGCCGCGCGGATCGCCGGGTCGGCAAGGGTCGCCGCCAACCCCCCGCGGGAGAGAAGGCAGAGCGGGCCGAAGGCGAGGTTGGAGACGAGCTTCATCCACACCTCGCGCCGGATGTCCGGCACGACGGGGCAGGCGACTCCCCCGGCCTCCAGCGCGGCCGAGAGGGCCCGCGCGCCCTCCCCCGCCTCCCCGCCCGGCGCGCCCAGGACCACCCGGCTGCGCTCGTTCTCCACCACGATCCGGCCGGGCTCGGTCACGGTGCAGGCGGAGTAGACGACCCCGCCCAGCGTCCGTTCCACCCCGACCGCGGCGCGGATCGCCCCGCCGGGGTCGAGCGCCGGCAGGGCCGTGCCGTCCAGCGCGCCGCCGTGGCGGTCGAAGTACCACCAGGGGATGCCGTTCATCACGAAGGCCACCGCCGTGTCCGGCCGCAGCAGCGGGGCGATGGAGGCGGCCACGCCGGGGAGCTGGTGGCCCTTCACCGTGACCACCACCGCGTCCTGAGGGCCGAAGGCGGCGGGGTCCTCGCTCGCGGCCGGGCGGGCCTCGAAGGTGGCGTCCTTCGCCTCCACCGTGATCCCGCGCTCCCGGATGGCCGCGAGGTTGGCGCCGCGCGCGACCACGCTCACCTCCGCTCCCCCGCGTACGAGCCGCGCCGCGAGATGGCCGCCGATCGCCCCGGCGCCGAAGACGCAGACCTTCACGCCAGGATCTCCAGCGCGGCGCGGGACAGCGCCTGGACGCCGAGCGGAATGCAGGCCTCGTCCGGCTGGTAGCCGGCATTGTGCAGCTTGTCGGCCCGCCCCGGCGCGCCGGAGCCGATGCGGAGCTGCATCGCGGGCACGCGCCCGGCGAATTCGGCGAAGTCCTCGCTCCCCATGCTCGCCACGCCCTGCACCGGCGCGCGGCCGAGCTGGGCGGAGACCGCGGAGAGGACGCGGTCCAGCACGGCGTCGTCGTTCACCAGCGGCGGGACGAGGCGGCGGTAGTCGAGGTCGCAGCTCACCCGGAAGCCCGCCTCCAGCCCGGCGCAGAGGCGTCGGATGGCGGCCTCCGCGATGTCGCGCGTCCCGGGATCGAGGGTGCGGATCGTGCCCTTCAGGTGCACGCGCTCGGGGATGATGTTGTAGGTCGTGCCGCCCGAGAGCATGCCGATCGTCACCACCGCCGGGCGGATCGGGTCCACCTCCCGGCTCACCACCATCTGCGCCTGGGTGACGAAATGGGCGCCCGCCAGGATGGGGTCCACCGCCGATTCGGGATGCGCCGCGTGGCCGGAGCGGCCGCGAATGGCCAGGTCGAAGCGGTCCGAGGCGGCGAGGCAGGCGCCGCGCGCGTAACCCGTTTCGCCCACCGGCATGTCGGGGTGGTTGTGGAAGCCGATGGCCATGTCGATGCCATCGGCCGCGCCGTCCCGGATCATGGCGGCGGCGCCCTCCAGCGTCTCCTCGGCGGGCTGGAAGACGAGGGCGACGCGACCCGCGAGCATCGGGGCGAGGTCGCGCAGCACCTCGGCGACGCCGAGCAGCGTGACGGTGTGAATGTCGTGCCCGCAGGCGTGCATCTTCCCGGCAACGGTGCTGGCGAAGGGAAGCCCTGTCTCCTCGTGGATGGGAAGCGCGTCCATGTCGGCGCGGATGGCCAGCGTCGGGCCGGGCCGACCGCCCTCGATCATCCCGAGCACGCCCGTGCCCCCGACATTGCTGCGGTGCAGTATGCCGAGGCGCGACAGTTCGGCGGAGACGATTCCCGCCGTCCGCACCTCCTCGAAGGCGAGTTCGGGATGGGCGTGGATGTCGCGCCGGATGGCGGCGAGACCCGGCGCCAAGGCGGAGGCCAGCTCCGCGATACGCCGCCCGGGCTCATTGATTCCCGCCACATGCGCGCCTGTCATGCCATCGCGTCCTGCAATTATGTTGCGCTGCATCGTAGGTGAAGAAGCATCCATGACAAGACTGTGGGCAATCGCAAGCTTGTCGCTTCTTGCTCAGCCCCATAGGTTGCGCCTCACTCTCTTTCTGGGAGGCACGTCCCGCACGAGGACGAAGGCACCAAATGTGCCGGCCGCGAGGCCTGGGGGGACCGCTCGATAACGGTCCTCCCAGGATTCGCGGCCTGGATCAGTTGGGCCCCGTCGCGCGCAGCCGAGCCCCCCTTTCGACCGATTCCTGAGGGACTAAGGGTGGAGACTTCATGAAGATCAGCGCAAAGGACCTGTGGGCCGGGGGCATCCTGATGTTCCTCGCCGTGCTGGGCTTGTTCATCAACGGCGGTTTCCTCGGCCTGGGGCTGGAGCAGCACACGCTCGGCACCGCGCGTCGCATGGGCCCGGGCTACATGCCCATGCTCGTCTTCTGGCTGCAGTTCGCCCTCGGTGCGATCGTGTTCATCCTCGCCTTCACCAACGGGCCTGACCCGCTGGAGCGCTGGACGAAGCTCGACCTCACCACCCTCGCCGTCAGCCTTGCCGTGGGCATCGTGATCTGGCGCGTGATGGAGTCCATGGGCATCAATACGAACTACGTGCAGGTCGGTGCCGCCTGCTTCGTCGCCCTGCTCCTCCTCGCGATCTCGCCGGCCTGGCGCCCGCTCGGCCTCGTCCTGGCTTCCTTCGCGATCTTCGCCCTGCTGCTCGAACCGCTGGGCCTGATGCTCTCGATCGCCGCGCTCTGCCTCATCTCGGCCCTGGCGGACCGCGAGCACAACCCGGTCAGCGTCGCCGGGATGACGCTGGCCCTCTGCGTCATCTGCTGGTTCGTCTTCATCAGGGAACTCGACATCCGCGTTCCGCTTTGGCCAACGATCTTCGGGTAAGCGCCAGGAAAGAAAGGGCCAGGACAAGCCATGGAACTCTTCACCAATCTGGCGCACGGCTTCGGGGTCGCGCTGTCGCTGGACAACCTGCTCTTCGCGCTTCTCGGCGCGCTGATCGGGACGGCCATCGGCGTGCTGCCCGGGATCGGGCCGGTCGCCACCATCTCGCTGCTGCTGCCGATCACCTTCGGCCAGCCCGCCACCACCGCCATCATCATGCTCGCCGGCATCTACTACGGCGCGCAGTACGGCGGCTCCACCACCGCCATCCTGCTCAACCTGCCCGGTGAGGTCTCATCGGTCGTCACCGCGCTCGACGGCTACAAGATGGCCCGCAACGGCCGGGCCGGCGCGGCGCTGACCATCGCGGCCTGCGGCTCCTTCTTCGCCGGCTCAGTCGCCACGCTGGTCGTCGCGGCTTCCGGGCCGCTGCTCACCCAGGTGGCGCTCTCCTTCGGCCCGGCGGACTACTTCTCGCTGATGTTGCTGGGCCTTATCATCTCCGCGGTGCTCGCGCAGGGCTCGGTGCTGAAGTCCATCGCGATGGTGGTGCTGGGCGTGGCGCTGGGCCTGGTGGGCACGGACGTGCAGACCGGTCAGCAGCGCTTCACCTTCGGCGTGCCCGAGCTGTCCGACGGCCTCGGCTTCGTCTCGATCGCCATGGGCATCTTCGGCATTGGCGAGATCATCCTGAACCTCGAGCGCCCCGAGGCGCGGCAGGTGATGTCGGGCAAGGTCGGCAGCCTCATGCTGACGAAGGAGGAGTTCCGTCGCTCGATCCCCTCCGTGCTGCGCGGCACGCTGATCGGCTCCATCCTCGGCATCCTGCCGGGCGGCGGCGCCTCGCTGGCGGCCTTCGGCTCCTACATGATGGAGCGCAAGCTCTCGAAGTACGGCCACCAGTTCGGCAACGGCGCGATCGAGGGCGTGGCCGGTCCTGAGTCCGCGAACAACGCGGCGGCCCAGACCTCCTTCATCCCGCTGCTCACCCTCGGCATCCCGGCCAATGCCGTGATGGCGCTGATGGTCGGCGCGCTGATCATCCAGGGCATCCAGCCCGGCCCGCGCATGGTGGAGGCCCAGCCCGACCTGTTCTGGGGCCTGATCTGCTCCATGTGGGTCGGCAACCTGATGCTGCTCGTCATCAACCTGCCGCTGATCGGCATGTGGGTGAAGCTGCTGCAGGTGCCCTACAAGTACCTCTATCCCGCGATCCTCGTGTTCTGCGCGATCGGCGTGTACTCGCTGAACAACTCGGTCTTCGACGTCTACCAGACCCTGTTCTTCGGCATCCTCGGCTACATCTTCTCGAAGCTGAAGATGGAAGCGGCGCCGCTCCTCATTGGCTTCGTGCTCGGCCCGATGATGGAGGAACACCTGCGCCGCGCCATGCTGCTCTCGCGCGGGGATCCTATCGTCTTCGTCGAGCGCCCGATCAGCGCGACGCTGCTGGCGATCGCGGCCATCACCCTCGGCGCCATGCTCCTCCCCGGCCTGCGCGCCGGCAAGGACAAGGCCCTGGCCGAGTAGTCCGGCACCTCTTGCCGAAGCCTGGAAAGCCGCCCTTGGGGCGGCTTTCTTTTTGCGGGTGGGTCCGTTACGTCCGGCGTGTCGGGTTCGGCCTCTCTGTCGGGGGGTGTCGTGCCACTCCCCTTCCGGGGGGATGTTTGTTGCTGGAGA
>NZ_JACIJD010000013.1 GCF_014199205.1 Muricoccus pecuniae
AGCTCCCGCCGCTCGGCCGCGCTCAGCACGATCGACACCGCAGGCTTGCCCATCGCCGTACCCCTACCGATCACCTAAATAATCGTAGGAATTTCGCGATCAGGGCACTAGAGGAAAACGCTCCGGACCTTTGTCGGGCGAGCGAATTCTCCCTTCCGGTGACGCGGCCCGCTCGGGGCTTGCTCCAGTCCTGTCCGGGTGAAGCGGCGGCCCGGGCCGGGGCGCTTCGGGACCGGTCTTGACTGCTGCCGGCCGTTCGCGAGCCGAACCCGCGGGGGGGGAGGCCAGGCTTGGTCGCGGAAGGGGCGCAGGAAGCCCCTGCGCCGCCTGCGCACCCTAATCCACGAAGCCCGACGCCTGCCGCGCCGACCGCCCGGCCGGCCCGGCGAGGGCCGCGATGATCTCGTCCGCCCGCGGGCCGGGCGTGACGGGGGCGGCGAGATAGGGCGTCCATTCCTGGAAGGGGGCGGGCAGGTAGCCGAGGAAGCGGATGCCCGGGCGCCCGTGCAGTTCCGTGCCCTGGCTGACGGCCAGCTCCACCTCGCCCCGCGCGGCGGCGGCCACCGCCTCCCCGCCGAAAGGGAAAAGCCTGCCGCGGGGGCCGGGATCGATGCCGAGGGCTTCCAGCGCCCGCTGGAACAGGCGCCCGGCCGTCGCGCCGCGGGCGGGATCGGCCCAGGCCACGCTCTCCGCCAGGGCGAGGGTCCGGCGCAGGCTGTCGGCATCCGTCACCTCCGGCAGGGAGGAGCCGGCGCGGGCGCCGAGGCCGACACCGGTGCGGCCGAGGCGCAGGGCCTCGCCCGCGACCAGCCCGTCCCGGCGGAGGGCGGCGATGGCCGCCTCGCTCAGCGCCGCCACAGCCGGGCGCGCGCCGGCCCGCACGCGGTCCCGCTGGGCACCCACGGTGTCGAAGGTGATGGAGGGGGGTGTTCCCGGGCCGGGCCAGGCGGCGAGCAGGGGCTCGAAGACGTGCTGGGTGGCGCCGGCGGCGAGGATCTCGGGCGCGGCCTGCGCGCGGGCGGCGCCGGGCAGGAGGGCGGTGGCGAGGAGGGCTCGGCGCGGCCAGGGCATGCACGTCCTCCCCTAAGCGGAACCGGGGGGCCGAAGCCCCCCGGTGATCGTCAGGCCGCCGCCTTGATGGCGGCCTTCTTCACGTCCTCGCTGACCGCGCCCGCGAAGGTCTCGAAGTTCTTCTCGAAGCGGGACTGCAGGTCCTTGGCCGTCCGGTCATAGGCCGCCTTATCCGCCCAGCTGTCGCGGGGGTTCAGCACCTCGGACGGCACGCCCTCCAGGGTCTTCGGGATGGCGAGGCCGAAGAAGGGCTCCTGCACGAACTCGACCTTGGCGAGCGAGCCGTCGAGCGCGGCGCGGAGCAGGGCGCGTGTGTGCTTGATGCTCATCCGCTGGCCCGTGCCATAGGCACCGCCGGTCCAGCCCGTGTTCACCAGCCAGACCTGCGCGCCGTGCTTCTCGATCAACTCGGCGAGCATGCGGCCATAGGTCTCGGGGTGGCGGGGCAGGAAGGGGGCGCCGAAGCAGGTGGAGAAGGTCGCCTGCGGCTCCTTGCCCAGGCCCTTCTCCGTGCCCGCCACCTTCGCGGTGTAGCCGGACATGAAGTGGTACATCGCCTGCGCCGGGGTGAGCTTGGAGATCGGCGGCAGCACGCCGAAGGCGTCGGCCGTCAGCATCACCACGTTCTTCGGCAGGCCGGCCATGCCGCCCGGGACCGTGTTCGGGATGAACTCGATCGGGTAGCAGGAGCGGGTGTTCTCGGTCAGCGAGCCGTTGTCGAGGTCGAGCACGCCGCGCTCGTCCGCCACCACGTTCTCCAGTACCGCGCCGAAGCGGTGGGAGGCGTTCCAGATCTGCGGCTCGGCCTCCTTGGAGAGCTTGATGACCTTGGCGTAGCAGCCGCCCTCGAAATTGAAGACGCCCTTGGGCGACCAGCCGTGCTCGTCATCGCCGATCAGCGCGCGCTCGGGATCGGAGGAGAGCGTCGTCTTGCCCGTGCCGGAGAGGCCGAAGAAGAGCGCCGTGTCGCCGCCCTTGCCGACATTGGCCGAGCAGTGCATCGGCAGCACGCCCTTGGCCGGCAGCAGCCAGTTCATCACGGTGAAGATGCTCTTCTTGATTTCGCCCGCGTAGCTCGTGCCGGCGATCGCGATCACCTTCTTGGCGAAGGAGAGGGCGATGAGCGTCGAGCTGCCCTCGCGCCCGCCATCGGTGGCCGGGTTCGCCTCCATCTCCGGGGCGTGCAGGATCACGTAGTCCGGCTCGAAGCCGGCCAGCTCCTCCACGGGCGGGCGGATGAACATGTTGCGCGCGAACATCGCGTGCCAGGCGTTCGGCGTGACGAGGCGCACCTTGATGCGGTGCTCCGGGTCGGCGCCGGCATAGAGGTCCTGGGTGAACAGCTCCTCGCGGCCGCCGAGATAGTCGCGCACGCGGGTGGTGAAGCTCTCGAACTTCGCGGGGTCGAGCTTCTGGTTGACCTTGCCCCACCAGATCTCCTGCGTGACCTCGGGGTCGTCCGCCACGAACTTGTCCTGCACGGAGCGGCCGGTGTGCTGGCCGGTCACGGCGATGAAGGCGCCGTCCGCCGAGAGGCGGCCCTCGCCGCGGCGGAGCGCGTGGGTCGTCAGGCCGGGGGCGGTGAGGTTCGCATGCACGGTCTGCGGCGCGGACACGCCGGTGCCGGACAGGGCGCGGGCATGGGAAGTGTCAGTCATTGTTAAGCGGATGCCTCCGGCTGGCTCGGCTCACTGGGGGGTCAGGGAACCGGGTAAAAGCAGGGGGAACATCGCCCAGCCCGGGAGCAAAATTAAGGCGCAATGTGGTGAGGCGCGCGAAATAACCGCATAGTTACTTAACTTTCGATACCATTCCACGGGATCCGGATAAAAAATGAAGCGTCGTCAAGACCGCTTTCCCGGCCTAGCCTGCTCAAAAAACCGGGAGAACGTGCATGCCCCTCGCCACCCGCCGCGCCCTTCTTGCCCTGGCCGGCCTCCTTCCCCTCACGGCCCGCGCGGCCCTGCCCGACCGGCCGCTCCGATTCGTCCTCGGCTTCCCGCCCGGCAGCGGGCCCGACCTCGTCGCCCGCCTCCTCGCGGACGGCATGCGGGAGGGCGTGCCGGCGGGGGTGGTGGTGGACAACCGGCCCGGCGCCGCCGGGGCGATCGCCGCCGGGGAGGTGGGGCGCAACGCCGCGCCCGATGGCACGACGCTGCTGCTGGGCGAGGTCGGCCAGCTCGCCATGGCGCCGAGCACCTATGCCCGGCTGAGCTACGACCCCGCCCGCGACTTCGCGCCCATCGCCGAGGTGGCGGCGGCGGACTTCGCCTTCGTCGTCCCCGCGGCCGTGCCGGCCGGGAACCTTGCGGAGTACGTCGCCTGGGCGAAGGCGCGGCCCAGCCTCTTCCTCGGCACCTTCGGGGCGGGAACTCCTGGGCATTTCGGCGCCTCCATCCTCGCCGCGGGTGCCGGGCTGACGGCGGAGGCCGTGCATTTCCGCTCCACCGGGGACGCGATGACGGCCGTGCTGAACGGGGCGGTGGGGGGCATGTTCGGCACCGTCGCCCTCGTCGCGCCGCAGGTGCGGGAGGGGAAGCTGAAAGCACTGGCGGTCACCGGCCCCGCCCGCGCGCCGCTGCTGCCGGGCGTGCCGACGGTGGCGGAGCTGGGGCGGCCCGACCTCGCCTTCAGCGCCTGGTTCGGGCTTGTCGCCCCCGCCGCCACCCCGGCGCCGCTGCGGGCGGAGCTGGAGGCGCTGGCGCTCCGTGCCCTGGCCGCCCCCGCCCTGCGCGCCCGCATGGAGGAGGCGGGGTTCCGCGTGGCCGGGCGGGGGCAGGAGGCCTTCGGCGCCCTCATCCGGGAGGAGACGGCGCGCTGGGCCGAGGTGGTGCGCGCGACGGGCTTCCGCGCGATCGAGTAGCCGCGTCTCAGAGCGCGTAGATCCGCACCCGCACGCTGTCGGGCCGCCGCTCCCCCATGCCGATGAACAGGCTCCGGTGCAGCCAGGCATGGGCGGGGGAGGCGGTCTCGAAGGCGGGGGCCGTGCGGAAGTACACGCGCTCCGGCGGCACGGGCTCGCCGCGCAGGAGCCGGGCCATGTCCTCCGGCGCCGCGTGGCGGAGGCCGCGGTTCACGACGTAGACGAGCGCACCGTCCGCCAGGCGAAGGGTGTAGCGCGCCTCGATCTCCGCCACCCCGTCCGGGCGGATGAGCTGGAAGTCGGCGCCGCCGGGCAGCACCTCCCCCTCCAGCCGAGGGCCGCTCACCCGCCCGCCGAGGATGGGGATGACCCGCCGCTCGCCCAGCGGCCCGGCGCCGACGAGCTGGGGAGGGGCCACGGCGACGTCCACCTGCCCGATGAAGTCCGGGGCGGGCCCGAGGGGCGAGGCCGGGGCCACCTCCACGGCCATCGGCCCGGCACTTCCCACGGGCAGCGGCCCGATGCTCGCAACCGGCAGCGGCCCGATCCCCTCGCGCCCGCTCACGCCTCCTCCCCCTCGGCCGGGCGGAACTCGGCCGCGCGCAGCCGGTGCGCCCGGCCGAAGCCGAGCACCATCAGCCCGCCCTTCGGCTCCATCCGCCAGAGCGCGAAGTCGGTGAAGCCGGAATAGGGCTCGGCATAGGGGTGGCGGGCCAGCCAGACGGCCTTCAGCGCCTCGTCCTCCACCTTCTCCGCCACGCCGTCCACGCTCACCCGCGGCGTGGTCTGCGGGTTCTCGTCCTCCGCCGCGCCCTGGAAGAGGATGCAGCAGCGGGGGTCCCGCATGAGCTGGCGCGTGTGCTCGGAGAGGGTGGAGAGCAGGAGCAGCACGGCCCCGTCGGGCGCGAGGGCCGGGGTGACGAGGGCGGCGTGGGGCTGCCCGTCCTTGCCCAGGGTCGCCAGCACTGCCGAGGCGGCGCCGCGCATCAGGCGCCGCGCCTGCAGCCCCCATTCGGCCCGGCGCGCCTCCATCTCCCCCGAGGCCGGTCCGGCCTCCATGTTTTCCGAGGCCGGACCGGCCTCCATGTTCTCCGAGGCCGCACCGGCCTCCGTGTTTCCCGAGGCCGCGCCGGCCCCCATGTCTTCCGAGGCCTTCCCGGCCCTCTCTCCACGCCCGGCTTCCGCCATGGCATCCTCCCGCCACAATCGGGTGCGACGCCCCGAGAGCTGGCTTCAGGAACGCCCGATGCCCCATACCATCGCCCTGGTGGATGACGACCGCAACATCCTCACCTCCGTGTCCATGACGCTGGAGGCCGAGGGCTTCACCGTCCGCACCTATACGGACGGCGAGAGCGCGCTCCAGGGCCTGCTCGCCCGGCCGGTGGACCTCGCCGTGCTCGACATCAAGATGCCGCGGATGGACGGGATGGAGCTGCTCCAGCGCCTGCGCCAGCGCAGCGGCATGCCGGTGATCTTCCTCACCTCCAAGGACGACGAGCTGGACGAGCTGATGGGGCTGCGGCTGGGGGCGGACGACTACATCACCAAGCCCTTCTCCCAGCGCCTGCTGCTTGAGCGCATCCGCACCCTGCTCCGCCGCAACGAGGCGAGCCGGGCGGAGGGGTCGGGCACGCCCCAGGGCGGGGTGATCGCGCGCGGCGACCTCGTGCTGGACGAGACGAAGCACACCTGCAGCTGGAAGGGGAAACCCGTTCAGCTCACCGTCACGGAGTTCCTGCTGGTCAAGGCGCTGGCCGTGCGGCCGGGCATGGTGAAGAACCGCGACCAACTCATCGACGCCGCCTATGGCGAGAACATCTACGTGGACGACCGCACGATCGACAGCCACGTCAAGCGCGTCCGCAAGAAGTTCCGGGCCGTGGACGACAGCTTCGGCCAGATCGAGACGCTCTACGGCATCGGCTACCGCTACAAGGAGGCGTGACCGGGAGAACCATCCACGGCGTGGATGGGGACTATCCAGGGGATGCGGTGGAGTCCAGCCGGGGGAGGGCGCATATGGCCTTCACCGACGGCGGCGATCCGCCGACCCATCCATCCCAAGGATAGAAACGATGTCCAGCTCCAACCTCTCCCGGACCCTCCGCAGCCTCGGCCTGGCCGCTGCCCTGATCGGCGCCGCCGCGGCCCCCGCCTTCGCCGAGGGCACCTATGTCCCGGGCCCCGTGGCCTCCCCGGCCTGGACCGCGAGCGCGGCCCGCACCCCGCTCGCCGGCAACGGCGCGGCCAGCACCACCCCCGCCCAGAACTTCTTGGAGCGCTCGGGCGCCACGGGCAACGCCGGTCAGCACGCCTGATCCCCGGTCGGGGCTTGCCCCGATCCGGTCGGGCCGCGCCCGAGGCTGGGTCCCCCCGCTCGGCCCGGGCGTCTCCCTCGCCCCCCTCACGGAAGGCCTGCCGGTTCGCCGGCGGGCCTTTCGCGTGCCAGGGCGTCCCTTTGCCCCATCATCGCCGTCACCCGGCCTCACGCCCGGCACCGGAAATGGCCTAAGCTCCCCCCATGCCGGACGCCAGCGGTCCCCTCACGACCGAGATACCTCCCACCGTTCCCCTGGAGCGGCGCGGGACGAGCCGGCGCATCTCGCCGCTGCTGCGCCGCATCCTGCTGGTGAACATGCTGCCGCCCTTCCTGCTGGCGGCGACGCTTCTCTACCTCGACCAGTACCAGGACGGGCTGCTGGCCGCCGAGGTGCAGGGGCTGCGGACCCAGGCGCGCATCTACGCCAACGGCATCGCCGAGGCCGGCGTCCGCATCCAGGACGACCGCGCCACCCTGCTCCCGGACACCGCCCGCCCCCTGCTGCGCCGCCTGACCGAGCCGAGCCCGGCGACCCAGGCGAAGCTCTTCGACAACAACGGGCTTCTGGTGGCCGACAGCCGCCTGCGCGAGGGGCCGGGCGGCGCCATCGTCACCGAGCCGCTGCCGCCCCCCGGCGCGCCCGGCCCCATCGCGGGCACGCTCGGCCGCCTCTACGAGAAGGTGCTGGACTGGTTCCCCCGCCCGCGCGTGCGCGGCCCCGCCGTGGTGGTGGACGAGACGCCGGGCGCCGCCTCCTTCGAGTGGCAGCCCGATCTCGGCCCGGACCGGCGGGAGGAGCTGCGCCTGGCGCTGGAGGGGGGCGTGAACCCCTATGTCCGCCGCACCGCGGACGGGCGCCTGCTCGTCTCGGTGGCCGAGCCCGCGCGGCGCGCGAACCAGCCCGTCGGCATCGTGCTGCTGACGCGGGAGGCGCGGGAGGTGGACCAGCGGGTGATGGAGATCCGCGGCTCCGTCCTCGTCCTCTTCGTCATGGCCCTGGCGCTGACCGTGGCGCTCTCGGTCTATCTCGCCCGCACCCTCGCCTCGCCGATGCTGGAACTGGCGGCCTCGGCCGCCTCCATGCGGGCGGGCAAGGGGCGCGGCGGCTCGGTTTCCGCGCCGCTGATGGCGCGGCAGGACGAGATCGGCATCCTCGCCCGCGCGCTGCAGAGCGGCACCAACGCCCTCTGGGCCCGGGTGGACGCGAATGAGCGCTTCGCGGCCGACGTGGCGCACGAGTTGCGCAACCCACTGACCTCCGTGCGCTCGGCCATCGAGACGCTGCGGCGCGTGGAGAACCCGGAGCAGCAGAAGCGCCTGCTCGCCATCATCGCCGAGGACGCGGTGCGGATGGACCGCCTCATCGGCGACATCTCCGACAGCTCGCGCGTGGATGCCGAGCTCTCCCGTTCGGTCGCGGAGCCGGTGGATATCGGCCCCATCCTCGCGACGCTGGTGGAGCTGCACACCACCACGCGCGGCGAGGAGGACCCGCAGATGCGGATCGATGCGCCCGCCCATCTCGTCGTGCGCGGGGTGGAGGGGCGGCTGGTGCAGGTGTTCCGCAACCTGCTGGGCAACGCCGTCTCCTTCTCCCCCGCCCGCGGGGTCGTGCAGGTGCGCGCCCGGCGCACGGGGGCGGTGGCGGAGATCTCGATCGAGGATGAGGGGCCCGGCATCCCCGAGGCGAAGCTCGAGGGGATCTTCGACCGCTTCTACACCGAGCGCCCGAGCGGCGAGCGCTTCGGCCAGCATTCCGGCCTCGGCCTCTCCATCTCGCGCCAGATTGTCGAGGGGCTGGGCGGGCGGATCATGGCGGAGAACCGCCGCAACCCCGAGGGATCAGTGGCCGGGGCGCGCTTCGTGGTGCGGCTGCCGGTGGTGTGAGGGTGGCTCCTGCTGCCCCGGGGAAAGGCGCCTCCTTTCCCCGGACCCCTATCCGCCAGGGAACTGAGTTCCCTGGACCCTCTATCTGTTAAAACGCCGTGCCCGGCGGAGGCCCTTCAAGGGCCTCCGCCGGGCACGGCACTCCTTCTCAGACGGGAGGTCCAGGAACCTCAGGTTCCTGGCGGATGGGTCTGGGAAGGCAGCGCCTTCCCAGGAACCGCCCGAACCACCCCTAATCCACCCGCGCGCCGGAGGCCTTCACGATCGCCGGCCAGCGCGCTGCCTCGGCGCGGATGAGGGCGGCGAATTCCTCGCGGCTGCCGGTCGCCATCTCGAAGCCCTGGGCGCGGAGGTTGTCGGCCACTTCCGGCTTCGCCATCGCCGTCCGCGTCTCGGCGTGGAGCCGGGTGAGGATCGGCTCGGGCGTGCCGGCCGGGGCCAGCAGCCCCTGCCAGGTCACCACCTCGAAGCCGGGATGGCCGAGCTCGGCCACGGTGGGCACGTTCGGCAGGGCGGGGCTGCGCTCGGCGCCCGTCACGGCCAGGGCGCGGATGCGGCCCTCCCGGATGAACTCGATGGCGGCGGGCAGGGTGACGAGCAGGCTGTCGATATGCCCGGCCACGAGGTCCACCACGGCGGGGCCGCCGCCTCGATAGGGAACATGCGTCGTCTGGATGCCCAGCGCCTGGCCGAGCAGGATGCCGCCGAGATGGCCGATGCTGCCGTTGCCCTGGCTGGCGAGGGTGGTGGTGCCGCCGGCCTCCAGCGCGAGGCGGCGGTACTCGCGGAGGTCCTTCGCCTCCAGCGCGTTCTTCACCACAAGCACCTGCGGCGCGCGCACCAGCTCCGCGATGGGCGCGAAGTCGCGCACGGGGTCGAAGCCGATCTTCGCGTAGAGGGCGGGGTTGATCGTCAGGGGGTCGGAGCCGACCAGCAGGGTCAGCCCGTCCGGCTTGGCGCGGGCGACGAGGTCGAAGGCGATGTTGCTGCCGGCCCCCGTGTGGTTCTCCACCACCACGGGCTGGCCGAGCGGGCCGGTGAGGGCCTTGGCCGCGGTGCGGCCGAGGATGTCCAGGCTGCCGCCGGGGGCCACGGGCACGATCACGCGCAGCGAGCGGTCCGGCCAGACGCCGGGGGCGGGGGCCTCACCCTGGGCGAAGGCCGGGCGGGCCGCGGCCGGGGCGGCGCCGAGGGCCAGCGGGGCGGGCAGCGCCGCGGCCAGGGCGAGCAGGCGGCGGCGGGAGAGGTCGCGCATCGGGCGTTCCGGGATGGACATGATGGGGAAAGAGATGGTTTTTCTCCATCATCCCTTCCAGCCCGGCAAGAAGAAGATTATTTTGCTCCGTAAGTGCGAGGCGGGGGAAGGATTTGGCATATGACGGGGCAGCCGGAGTTGGACTCCACCGACCGCGCGATCCTGCGCCTGATCCAGCCCGACGCCGCCCTCTCCCTCGCCGCCATCGCCGAGGCCGTGGGCCTCACCCCCACCCCCTGCTGGAAGCGTATTCGCCGGATGGAGACGGCCGGGATCATCACGGGCCGCGCCACCCTGCTCGACCCCGCCCGCGTCGGCCTGCCGCTCACCGTCTTCGTGGCGCTGGAGATCGGGGACCACTCGGCCGCCTGGATCGAGGCCTTCGGCCGGGCGGTGGAGGGGATGCCGGAGGTGCTGGAGTGCTGGCGGATGGGGGGCGACATCGACTACCTCCTCCGCGTCGCGGTGGCGGACATGCCGGCCTATGACGCCTTCTACCGCCGCCTCACCGCGACCGTGCCGGGGCTGCGGAACGTGACCAGCCGCTTCGCCATGGAGCGGGTGAAGGCGGGCACGGCCCTGCCGGTCTGAGGGTGGGTCTGTAGGCGGGTCCGGGCGCGCCCCGGGCGGCCCTGTGACAGAATGCGACACGGCGTGTTGATGCCCCCATCGCGCTGCCGCATAACCCCCCGCGTGACCCGCGCAGCCCCTCACCCCACCCTGATCGCGCCCTCCCTCCTGGCCGCCGATTTCACGCGGCTGGCCGAGGAAGTCGCCGCCATCGAGACCGCCGGCGCCGACTGGCTGCATCTCGACATCATGGACGGGCACTTCGTCCCGAACATCTCCTTCGGCCCGGCCCTGGTGAAGGCGTTGCGCCCGCTCAGCCGGATGCCCTTCGACGTGCACCTCATGATCGCCCCGGTGGACCCCTATCTCGCCGCCTTCGCCGAGGCTGGGGCGGACGTGATCTCCCTCCACCCCGAGGCGGGGCCGCACCTGCACCGCTCCCTCCAGACGATCCGCTCGCTCGGGAAGAAGGCCGGCGTGGTGCTCAACCCCGCCACCCCCCTGGACAGCGTGGCGCATGTGCTCGACCTCACGGACCTCATCCTGGTCATGACGGTGAATCCCGGCTTCGGCGGCCAGTCCTTCCTAGAGGGCCAGCTGCCCAAGATCGCCGCCCTGCGCCGGATGATCGATGAGTCCGGCCGCGACATCCGCCTGGAGATCGACGGCGGCGTGACCGCGAAGACCGCCCCGCTCTGCCTGGAGGCGGGGGCGGACGTGCTGGTGGCCGGCACGGCGGTGTTCGGCGCGCCGGACCGTGCGGCCGCCATCGCCGCTCTCCGAGGTCCCGGGGGAGGACCCGGGGGAGGTTCCGGGGCCGCTCCCACGAGCGCGGAGGGGCGCGCGGCATGAGCGGCTGGCTGCGCGGCGCGCGCCGCACCCTCTCCACCCTCAAGCCCATGCGCGTGCCCGAGGCCCCGGCCCGCGCCTTCCGCGACCTCTGGCCCGGCGACGCCCTGCGCGGCCAGCGCCTGCTGGAGGGCGAGCTGGAGGTGGCCGGCACCGTCCGCCCGCTGCGCGACGACCCCTCCACCTTCGGCCCCCTCGCCGGCAGCGCCCCCTGGCGCGCGGCGCTGCACGGCTTCGCCTGGCTGCGCGACCTCCGCGCCCTCGGCACGGATGCGGCGCGGATGCACGCGCGCGACATCACCCGCGCCTGGATGGAGGCGCCCTCGGCCGACCCGCTGGCGGGCACGCCGGAGGTGGCGGGCGCCCGCCTCTCCGCCTGGCTCGGCCACTGGGACTTCATCGCCGCCACCGCCGAGGATGGCTTCCGCCGCGCCATGATGGCCCGCCTGACCCTCGACGCCCGCGTCCTCGTCGCCTCCCTGCCGGCCGAGGCGCGGCACCGCGGGGCGCTGGTGGCGCTGAAGGGCGCGCTGGCCGCCGCCGTGGCGCTGGAGGAGGAGCCCTGGCTCACCCGCTGCCTCAAGCTCCTGCCCGCCGAGATCGACCGCCAGATCCTGCCCGACGGCGCGCATGTGGAGCGCAGCCCGGGCATCCTGCTGCTGGCGCTGCAGGACCTCATCGAGATCCGCAACCTCCTGCACGGCGCGGGGATCGAAGCGCCGCCGCACCTCGCTCACGCGCTCGACCGCGCCGCCCCCGCGCTCCGCCTCTTCCGCCACGGCGATGGCGGGCTGGCCGCCTTCAACGCCACGCGGGAGGAGGCGGCGAGCCTGCTCGACCTCGTGCTCACCCAGGCCCAGGCCCGCGGCCGCGCGCCGCTGATCCTCGGCGATGCCGGCTTCCAGCGCCTCCAGGCCGGGCGGACGCTCGTGATCGCCGATTGCGGCGCCCCGCCCGCTCGCAGCAACGGCATCCTGCCCGGCGGCCTCTCCCGCGGCGCCGACCGCGTCCACCATGCCGGCACCCTCTCCTTCGAGATGTCGATCGGGCGCGACCGGCTGATCGTCAACTGCGGCGCGGCCCCCGCGGCCGAGGGCGCCTGGCGGGACGCGCTGCGCGCCACCGCCGCTCATTCCACCCTCGTGCTCGCAGACACCAACAGCAGCGAGCTGACCGAGGAGGGCCTCGGCCGCCGCCCCGAGCACGTGGAGGCCGAGCGCCACGAGGCGAGCGGCGCACAGTGGCTGGAGGCCACGCATGACGGCTGGAAGAGGGCCTTCGGCGCGATCCACCGCCGCCGCCTCTACCTCGCGGAATCCGGGGACGACCTGCGCGGCGAGGACCTCGTGGAGGCGGAGGAGATCCCCGCCTTCGCCCTGCGCTTCCACCTCCACCCCGCCGTGACCCCCACGCCGCAGGAGGACGGGGCCTCCGTGCTGCTGCGCCTGCCCTCCGGCGCCACCTGGCGGCTCCGCGCCCGCGGCGGCCGCGTGCTCGTCGAGGACAGCGTGCAGGTCTTCGGGGAGGCGAAGCCGAGCAAGCAGGTCGTCGTCCTGGCCGAGGCCGGGACGGGCAACGTGCAGTGGGCGATCGGGCGGGTGGCGGCGAGCGAGGGCTAGCGGCCCCCGCTCCCGGCCGCCTCAGCCCCCCTCCCCTCGCTCCGCGGCCGGCCCGTAGCCGCCGCCGGTCGGGGTGACGATCGTCACCGCCTCTCCCGCGCGCAGGGCGGAGCGGGCGCAGCCTGGCAGGGTCTCCACCGTGCCGTCCAGCCGGCGGACGAGGTTCCGCCCGCGCTCGCCCGGCTCCCCGCCCAGGAGGCCGGGGGGCGGCACCTCGCGATGGCCGGCGAGGATGGCGACCTCCATTTCCTCCAGGAAGCGGATCGTGCGGCGCGTGCCGTCCCCCGCGCGCCACTTGCCGCGCCCGCCGGAGCCCTCGCGGATGGCGAACTCCTCCAGCACCACGGGGAAGCGCGTCTCCAGGATCTCCGGGTCGGTCAGGCGCGAATTGGTCATGTGGGTCTGCACGCCGGGCGCGCCGTCGAAGCCCTCGCCGGCGGGGGCGCCGGAGCAGATCGTCTCGTAGTACTGGTAGGTCGCGTTGCCGAAGGTGAGATTGTTCATCGTGCTCTGCGCCGGCGCGAGCGTGCCGACGGCGGCCAGCAGCGCGGAGGTGACGGCCTGCGACACCTCCACATTTCCCGCCACCACGGCGGCCGGCCATTGCGGCGAGAGCATGGAGGCTTCCGGCACCACGATGCGGATCGGGCGCAGGCAGCCCGCATTCATCGGGATGTCGGAATCCACCAGCAGGCGGAAGGCGTAGAGCACGGCCGCGCGCGTCACGGGGCGCGGCGCGTTGAAGTTGTCGGGCTGCTGGGGCGAGGTGCCGGTGAAGTCCACCACCGCCTCGCGCGCGGCGTGGTCCACCGTGATCCGCACCTGCACGCGGCGGCCGGAATCCATGGGGTAGGTGAAGGAGGCCTCGGGCGGCAGCCGGTCGAGCGCGCGGCGCACGCTCTCGGCGGCGTTGTCCTGCACATGCGCCATGTAGGCGTGCACGACATCCGCGCCGAAGCCGCGCACCGCGCGCAGCAGCTCCGCCGCGCCGCGCGCATTGGCCGCGACCTGCGCCTTGAGGTCCGCGATGTTCTGGGCCGGGTTGCGCGCGGGATACTTCGCGCCCGTCAGCAGCGCGAGCGCCTCCTCCTCCTGGAATCGCCCCTCCTTCACGAGGTGGAGGTTGTCGATATAGACGCCCTCCTGCTCGATCGTCGTCGCGTCCGGCGACATGGAGCCGGGCGCGGTGCCGCCGATATCGGCGTGGTGGCCGCGCGAGGCGACCCAGAAGATGAGCGCGCCGTCCTCCCCGAAGACGGGCGTGCAGACGGTGATGTCAGGCAGATGCGTGCCGCCGTTATAGGGCGCGTTGATCGCCCAGACATCGCCCGGGCGCGGGTTCGGGTTGGCGCGCGCCACGCTCTCCACGCTGCCGTCCATCGAGCCCAGATGCACGGGGATGTGCGGCGCGTTGGAGACGAGGCCGCCCTTCGCGTCGAACACCGCGCAGGAGAAGTCCAGCCGCTCCTTGATGTTCACGCTGCTCGCCGTGTTCTGCAGCGCGACGCCCATCTGCTCGGCGATGGAGCGGAAGAGGTTGTTGAAGATCTCCAGCATCACCGGATCGGCCTCGGTGCCGAGCGCGGCGGTGCGGGCGAGGGGCCGGGTGCGGTCGAGCACGAGGTGGTCCGCCTCCGTCAGCACCACGGACCAGCCGGGCTCCACCACCACCGTCTGGTTCGGCTCGATGACGAGCGCGGGGCCGGCGACGGGCTGCCCCGCGCGCAGCGCCTCGCGGCGGTACACCACCGCCTCGTGCCATTCGCCGCCCGAGAAGAGTCGTGTGGTGCGGAGCGGCTCGGCGGCGGCGGTGCCCTCCGCGCGGCTGGGCGGGGCGGATGCGGCGCCGCCCCCCGCGGCCTCGGCCAGCGCGGCCTCGATCACCACGGCGCGGGAGGGATCGGTGAAGCCGAAGCGGGCGAGATGCGCGGCCTCGAAGGCCTCGCGCAGGGCGCCGGCGGCCAGGGTCGCGGCGGAGACCTCCGCCTCCCCGGCGAGGTCGAGGGCGGGGACCTCCAGCGGCGTGTCCGTGCCGGCATAGCGCAGCAGCAGGGCGATGCGCGTGGTCAGCGCCTCCGCCCCCACGCCCTGGGACAGCACCTCGGCCCGCGCCTCCCCCGCCAGGCCCTGCAGGGCGGGGAGGATGCCCGGGAGCGCCCCGTCCTCCAGCGGCCGGTCGAGCGTGCGCTGGCGCACGGCGCGGATATCAGCCAGCCCCATGCCATAGGCCGAGAGCAGGCCGGAGAAGGGGTGGATCAGCACGCGCGTCATCGCCAGCGCGTCCGCGACGAGGCAGGCATGCTGGCCGGAGGCGCCGCCGAAGGCGTTCAGCACGTATTTGGTGACGTCGTAGCCGCGCTGGACGGAGATCGTCTTGATCGCCTCCGCCATGCCGGCGACGGCGATGCGCAGCGCGCCGTCCGCGACCGATTCCGGCGTGCGATCCCCGCCGAGCTCGGCGGCCAGCGCCGCGAACTTCCCGCGCACGGCCTCCGCGTCCAGCGGCTGGTCTCCACCGGGGCCGAAGATGGCGGGGAAGAAATCGGGCAGCAGCTTGCCCGTCATCACGTTGCAGTCGGTGACGGTGAGCGGGCCGCCGCGGCGGTAGCAGGCCGGGCCGGGATCCGCGCCCGCGCTCTCCGGCCCCACGCGCAGGCGCCCGTCGCGGTACTGCACGATGCTGCCGCCGCCGGCGGCAACGGTGTGGATCAGCATCATCGGCGCGCGCATCCGCACGCCCGCGACCTCGGTTTCCAGCGCACGCTCAAACTGCCCGGCGTAATGCGCGACATCGGTGGAGGTGCCGCCCATGTCGAAGCCGATGACCTTTTCGAAGCCCGCCTCCGCGCCCGTGCGCGCCAGCGCCACGACGCCGCCCGCGGGGCCGGAGAGGATGGCGTCGCGCCCCTGGAAGAGGGAGGCGGCGGTCAGCCCGCCGGCGGAGGTCATGAACATCACCCGCGCGCCGGTGCGGGCCACGTCCAGCTCCTCCTCCACCTGCGCGACGTAGCGGCGCAGCACGGGGGAGAGATAGGCGTCCACCACCGTGGTGTCGCCGCGCCCGACGAGCTTGATCAGCGGCCCGACCTCGTGGCTGGCCGAGACCTGGGCGAAGCCCATCCCGCGCGCCATGGCGGCGGCGCGCGCCTCATGCGCCGGGTGCTTCCAGGAATGGAGGAAGACAATCGCGACGGAGCGGAACCCGTCCTCGCGCAGCGCCTCCAGCACCGCGCGCAACTCCGCCTCGTCGAGCGCGGATTCCACCGTGCCGTCGGCGCGCACGCGCTCGCCGATCTCCTCTACGCGGGCGTAGAGAAGCTCGGGCTTCACCACGCGGCGGGCGAAGATGTCGCGCCGGGCCTGGTGGCCGATGGCCAGCGCGTCGCGGAAGCCTGATGTGGTGACCAGCGCCGTGCGCTCGCCCTTGCGCTCCAGCAGGGCGTTGGTGGCGACCGTCGTGCCCATCCGCACCTCGCCCACTGTGCCGGTGGGGATGGGGGCGCCGCGCGCGAGGCCGAGATGCAGGCGGATGCCCTGCACGGCGGCGTCGCGATAGGCGCCGGGATTCTCCGACAGCACTTTGCGCGCGTGCAGCCGCCCCTCGGGGTCGCGGCCGATCACGTCGGTGAAGGTGCCGCCGCGGTCCACCCAGAAGTCCCAGGCGCCTCGGGAGGGGGATCGGGCGGTGGCGGACATGCGGAATCCCCTGCTGCGGCGCATCAATCCCTTAGAGCGGATTCGGCGCGCCGGGGAGGGGGCGCTACTCCGCCGCGAAGGTGACGAGCTGCGCGCCCTCCTCCACCATCTCCCCCACCGCCGCGCGCAGGCTCTCCACCCTTCCGTCCGCGGGCGCGCGGAGGGTGAGCTCCGTCTTCATCGCCTCCAGCACCAGCAGGGGCGCACCCTTCGCCACGGCATCCCCCTCGGAGACGAGCACGCGCACCACCCGCGCGGGGATGGGGGCGACCACGCGCTCGCTCCCGGCCTCGGTGCCGCCCGGGGGCGCCAGGGGGTCGGTCACGAGGACGGTGTGGGTGCGCCCGGCATGGGCGACGCCGATCGCGCCCTCCAGCCGCAGCACCGTCACGCGGCGCTCCACCCCGTCGAGCCGCAGGCGCAGGGCCTCGCCGTCCGGCTCGGCGCCCGCCACGGGGCTCCAGCCGCCCGGCAGGTCCAGCCGCCACGTGCCCTCCGGCAAGGCGTGGGCGCGCAGCACCACTTCCTCCCCGTCCAGCGAGAGGTGCAGCTCCTGCCAGGGATCGCCGTTCAGGCGCCAGGCATCCCGCAAGGACCAGGGATCGGCCGGAACCCCCTCCGCCCGCAGCAGCGCCATGGCCGCGGCGGCGAGGACGGTGCCCCGCTCCTCAGCCGAGGGCGCCGCCTCGGTCATCACCTCGGGGTGGCGGGCGATGAAGCCCGTGTCGAAGCGGCCGGCGGCGAAGTCGGGATGCGCGGCCACGGCCCGCAGCAGGCCAAGATTCGTCCGCACCCCCATCACCTCGTACTCCGCCAGCGCGGCGCGGAGCCGGTGCAGCGCCGCCGGGCGGTCCGCGCCCCGGCAGATGAGCTTGGCGATCATCGGGTCGTAATAGGGGGTGATGGCGTCCCCCGCCCGCACGCCCGTATCCACCCGCACATCCGGCGTCTCGCGCGGCTGGCGGAGGTGGTGCAGCGTGCCGGTGGAGGGGAGGAAGTCGCGCGCGGGGTCCTCGGCATAGATCCGCGCCTCGATCGCGTGGCCACTCAGGCGCAGCTCCTCCTCCCGCAGCGGCAGGGGCTCGCCGGCGGCGACGCGGAGCTGCCATTCAACGAGGTCGAGGCCCGTGACCATTTCCGTCACGGGATGCTCCACCTGGAGGCGCGTGTTCATCTCCATGAAGTAGAAGTCGCCGTCTTCGGAGATGAACTCCACCGTGCCGGCGCCGACATAGCCGACGGCGCGGGCGGCGTCGCAGGCGGCGCGGCCCATGGCGGCGCGGCGGGCGGGGTCCATGCCGGGGGCGGGCGCCTCCTCCAGCACCTTCTGGTGCCGGCGCTGGACGGAGCAGTCGCGCTCGAAGAGCGAGACGGTGTTGCCGTGGCTGTCGGCGAAGACCTGGATCTCGATGTGGCGCGGGCGCTGGAGATACTTCTCGATCAGCACGCGCGCATCGCCGAAGGAGGAGGCGGCCTCGCGCGCGGCGCCGGCCAGGGCCTCCGCGAAATCCTCCGCGCGCTCCACCACGCGCATGCCCTTGCCGCCGCCGCCCGCCGAGGCCTTGACCAGCACGGGGAAGCCGATGCGCGCCGCCTCGGCCGCCAGCAGCCCGGGGTCCTGGTCCTCCCCGTGATAGCCGGGCACGAGCGGCACGCCGGCCGCCTCCATCAGCGCCTTGGAGGCCGCCTTCGATCCCATGGCGCGGATCGCCTCCACCGGCGGGCCGATGAAGGCGATGCCGGCCTCCGCGCAGGCCGCGGCGAACTCGGCGTTCTCGGAGAGGAAGCCGTAGCCGGGATGGATCGCCTGCGCGCCCGAGCGGCGCGCGGCCTCGATGATGCGCTCGATCCGGAGATAGCTCTCCCGCGCGGGGGCGGGGCCGACGGGCCAGGCCTCGTCGGCCAGTTGGACATGCCGCGCGCGCGCATCCGCCTCGGAGAAGACGGCCACCGTCGCGATGCCCATGCGGCGCGCGGTGGCGATGACGCGGCAGGCGATCTCGCCGCGATTGGCGATGAGGATCTTCGTGAACATCGGCGTTACATCCGGAACAGGCCGAAGCGCGTCTCGGCGATCGGCGCGTTGAGGCTGGCCGAGAGGGAGAGGGCGAGGACGCGGCGTGTCTCGGCGGGGTCGATCACCCCGTCGTCCCAGAGGCGTGCCGAGGCGTAGGTCGGGTGGCCCTGGCGCTCGTACTGCTCGCGGATCGGCGCCTTGAAGGACTCCTCCTCCCCGGCGGACCAGGACCCGCCGCGCCCCTCAATCCCGTCGCGCCTGACGGTGGCCAGCACCGAGGCCGCCTGCTCGCCGCCCATCACGCTGATCCGCGCGTTCGGCCACATCCAGAGGAAGCGCGGGGAGTAAGCGCGGCCGCACATGCCGTAGTTGCCGGCGCCGAAGCTGCCGCCGATGACGACGGTGAGCTTGGGCACCTGCGCGGTGGCGACCGCCGTGACCATCTTCGCCCCGTCCTTGGCGATCCCGCCCGCCTCGTACTTCCTGCCCACCATGAAGCCCGCGATGTTCTGTAGGAAGACGAGCGGGATGCCGCGCTGGGCGCAGAGCTCGATGAAATGCGCGCCCTTCTGCGCGCTCTCGCTGAACAGGATGCCGTTGTTGGCGACGATGCCGACGGGCATTCCCCAGATATGCGCGAAGCCGCAGACGAGGGTGGGGCCGTAGAGGCGCTTGAACTCGTCCAGCTCGCTGCCGTCCACGATACGCGCGATCACCTCCCGCACGTCGTAGGGCGTGCGGAGGCTGGTGGGGACGACGCTGTATATCTCCTCCGGCGCGTAGAGGGGCGGGCGCGGCTCGCGCAGCGCGAGGGGCGGGCGCTTGACCGTGTTCAGCCCGGCGACGATGCGCCGCGCGATGCCGAGCGCGTGCGCGTCGCTCTCGGCCAGGTGGTCGGTCACGCCGGAGGTGCGGCTGTGCAGGTCCCCGCCGCCGAGCTCCTCGGCCGTGACGACCTCGCCGGTTGCCGCCTTCACCAGCGGCGGGCCGGCGAGGAAGATCGTGCCCTGCTCGCGCACGATGATGCTCTCGTCGCACATGGCGGGCACATAGGCGCCGCCGGCGGTGCAGGAGCCCATCACCACCGCGACCTGCGGGATGCCCTGGGCCGACATGTTCGCCTGGTTGAAGAAGATGCGGCCGAAATGGTCGCGGTCGGGGAAGACCTCGTCCTGCTCCGGAAGGTTCGCGCCGCCGGAATCCACGAGGTAGAGGCAGGGCAGCCGGTTCTGCGCGGCGATCTCCTGCGCGCGCAGGTGCTTCTTCACCGTGAGCGGGAAATAGGTGCCGCCCTTCACCGTGGCGTCGTTGGCCACGATCATGCATTCGCGCCCGCTGACGCGGCCGATGCCGGTGATGATGCCGGCCGAGGGCACCTCGTCCTTGTAGAGCCCCGTCGCGGCGAGCTGCCCGATCTCGAGGAAGGGCGAGGCAGGGTCGATCAGCGCGCGGATGCGGTCCCGCGGGAGGAGCTTGCCCCGGGAGAGGTGCTTCTTTCGCGCTGCTTCCCCGCCGCCCCCCCGCACGCGGTCCGCCAGGGCGCGGAGATCGGCCACGAGGCCGCGCATCGCCGCCGCGTTCTCCGCGGCCTCGGGCGAGCGGGGGTCATGGGCCGTGCCGAGAACGCTCATCCTCTCCCTCCCACGGGCGGTGGCCCGTCAAGCAGCGCGGGCGGTGTGCCCGTAAACTGCCGTTCGTTCGTTTATTCTTGACAGGAGACAGGGGCGCGATCTCCCCTGTCAAGCACGGAATGGAGGGCGCGGGGCATGGGACGGATCGCCGGCTCGGACGGTGCGCGCACCGCCGCCGCGATCCGGCGCGCGGGCCTGCGGCTGATCCACCGCCGGGGCTACGAGGCGATGGGGCTGCGCGAGCTCGCCGCGGAGGTGGGGATCCGGCCGGCCTCCCTCTACAACCATATCGGCTCGAAGCAGGAACTGCTCTTCGACCTCATCCACGAGCACATGGCGGCGCTGCTCGCCTCCGCCACGGCCGCGCTGGAAGAGGCCCCGCCCAGGGCGCCCGCGCGGCTGCGCGCCTTCGTGCTGCACCACGTCGCCTATCATCTCGGGCGCAAGGCGGAGGTCTTCGTCGCGAACTTCGAGCTGCGCGCGCTGGAGCCGCCCGGCTATGAGCGCATCGTCGCGCAGCGCCGTGCCTATGAGGCGATGCTCGTGGCCTTGCTGGAGCAGGGGGTGGAGGAGGGCGCGTTCCGCATCCCCGACAGCCGCGTCGCGGCCTATGCGATCCTGGCGATGCTCACGGGAACCTGTACCTGGTACCGCCCGGACGGGCGCCTCTCCCGCGCGCAGGTCGCCGCGATCCATGCGGCAATGGTGCTGCGGAGCTGCGGGTATGCGGAGGGGGGCGAGGAGTGAAGAACAGGTCGCGCGCGATTTCTTACAACAAAACAGAAGCCTAGTATCACAAAGTCGCGATCTGCGCCGCCGTTCCCTGGGCTGGCGAAGCCCTCACCAAGGCCTCGCCCCACTCCCCACTCGCGAGAATGTGTAAGGAAAGGCAAGGAAAACAGGCCTTCCCCGGTCGTCGCCCCTGAAACCCCAGGGCTGGATTAGGACACCCGTATTGTCATACCGCCGGCCGGGACCGGCCCCATAGTCTTCGTGACAGCCGGGACCCGCTTCTCTAGACCTGGGCTCGCGGAGATGTGAGCCGGGTGCCCGCCTCACGAGCCGTCAACGGAATTGGTCAGGAGCGGCTGGGCAGCGATGCATCAGAGTGTTCCGGTTCCGGATGCCAAGCGCCAGGCCTCGCCCGGTCCGCATCCGCGGCCGTTCAGCCGCTGGTGGCGCACCGGGGCAGGCATGCGGGTCTCCACGCGCCTGCTGCTGATCATCGCCGCCTGCCTCGTGCCGACCCTCGTGCTCCAGGTCGCCGTGAGCTGGAGCCAGTGGGCCGAGCGCAAGGCGCAGCTCGACGACCTCGCCGTGCATCAGGCGGAGCTGCTGGCCGGCACGGTGGACAACATCGCCAACAGCGCGCGCATCCTGCTCGGCGCCGCAGCGGAGTTGAATCCGGGGCCACTTCCCGCCGAGGGCTGCGGCCGCCGGCTGGCGAGCCTGCGCGAGCACGCGGCGGGCTTTGCCTTCATCGCGCTCACCAGCCCGGACGGGGTGACCTGCGCCTCCGACCCCGCGCTGGAGTGGCAGAGGGACGGGGAGTGGGTAAGGAGCGCGCAGCGGGCCCTCTCCTTCACCGCCGGGCACTTCACGCGTCCCGAAGGCTATCCCGGCGGCGTGCTGCCCTTCTACATGCGCCTGGCCGACCAGCCGGGGCAGGAGGGGCGGGTGCTCGTCGCCGCGCTCGACCTGGACTGGCTGGAATGGCAGCTGCGCCACCTCAAGCGCGCGGGCTCGCCCTTCATGGCCGGCGGCGTGCTCACCGTCTCCGACGACCGGGGCGTCATCCTCGGGCGCGACGTGCGGCACGCGGAGTTCGTGGGCAAGTCCTTCCCGCCGGCCGCGATGGAGGCGATGCGCGCCACCCAGCCCGGCACGCTGCGGCTGCGGAGCATCGACGGCGCGCGGCGCCTCGTCGGCTACACGCCGCCCACCCCGGCGAACATCCACCTCTCCACCATGGTCGGCTTCGACGAGGCGGAGCTGATGGGCGACATCGAGCGCGCGCTGCTGCGCGGGGTGCTGCTGCTCACGGGCGTCACCGTCATCGTCTTCGCCCTCACGCTTCTCGCCGCGCGGCGCTTCATCACCCGCCCGACCAACGCCCTTCTCGCCGTCGCCCGGCGCTGGCGCAGCGGCGACCTCTCCGCCCGCGCGCCGGGATGGGAC
Organism: Muricoccus pecuniae; assembly: GCF_014199205.1. Lineage (GTDB taxonomy): Bacteria > Pseudomonadota > Alphaproteobacteria > Acetobacterales > Acetobacteraceae > Roseomonas > Roseomonas pecuniae. The sequence goes on from NZ_JACIJD010000013.1 coordinate 21,960, forward strand.
CGGCGTTCCGAGTTCGGCCAGCTCGCCGCGGCCTGGAACGCCATGGCCTGCGTGCTGCGCCAGCGCGAGGAGGAGCTTCGCGGCTACACCGATGCGCTGGAGGTGCGCGTCGCCGCGCGCACGGCGGAGTTGGTCCACTCCAATTCCCGGCTGCAGGCCGAGATCGCCGAGCGCCAGAACACCGAGGCCGCGCTGCTCCAGGCGCAGAAGGTGCAGGCCGTGGGCCAGCTCGCCGGGGGCATCGCGCACGACTTCAACAACGTGCTGCAGGCGGTGCTGGGCGGCGTCAGCCTCATCCGCCGCCGCTCGGGCGACCCGGAGGCGATCGGGCGCCTGACCGGCATGGTGGAGGACGCGGCCCGGCGCGGCGAGTCCGTCACCCGCCGCCTCCTCGCCTTCTCCCGGCGGGAGGAGCTGCGGGCGGGGGTGCTGGAGATCGCCGTCCTGCTGGAAGGGCTTCAGGAGGTTCTCTCCGCCACGCTCGGCTCGCGCATCCGGGTGCGGGTGGAGTCGGCGCCCGGCCTGCCGCCCGTCCTCGTGGACCGCGGCCAGCTCGAGACGGTGCTGGTGAACCTCGCCACCAACGCGCGGGACGCCATGCCCGCGGGCGGCGCCCTCACCCTCCTGGCCGACGCGCAGAAGGTGGAGGGGGCTTGCGAGGTGAAGGGCCTCGCGCCCGGCCACTATGTCCGCATCACCGTGATGGACACGGGGGAGGGCATGGATGCGGCGACCCTGGCCCGCGCCGCCGAGCCCTTCTTCACCACCAAGCCGCTCGGCCAGGGCACCGGTCTCGGCCTCGCCATGGCGCGGAGCTTCGCCCAGGGCTCGGGCGGGGCGCTCGCCATCGCCAGCGCGCCGGGGGAGGGCACGCGGGTGTCGCTCTGGCTGCCCGTGACGGGGGGCGAGGCGGAGGCGGACGGGGCCGCGCCGGTGCATCAGGGGCCTGCCCTGTGGGACGGCTCCGGCCCGCGCCACCGCGTGATGCTGGTGGACGATGACCCCATCGTGCGCGACGTGCTCGTCACCCAGCTCGCCGATGCGGGTTTCGCGGTGGAGGAGTTCCCGGACGGGGAGGCGGCGCTCGGCCGGCTGGGCGAGGCGGGGCGGGTCGATATCCTCGTGACGGACCTGGCCATGCCGGGCATGGACGGCGTGGCCCTCATCCGCGAGGCGCAGAAGGCCCGGCCCGGCCTGCCCGCCATCCTCGTCACCGGCTATGCCGGGGATGCGGCCGCGCTCGCGGTCGGCGCGGCGGTGAGCGGCCCCTTCGCCCTCATGCGCAAGCCCGTGACGGGCACCCAACTCGCCGACCAGGTGGAGGCGCTGCTCGGCGCGGCCCCCGGGCGGGCGGAGCGCATGCCGTGACGGGCGGCATGTCAGGCAGTGCCAGGAAGTGTCGGTGCCGGCGCAAACCGCTTGCCGGCCCGGCGGCCGCAACCGCAGATAGAGAAATCCGCAGGAAGGGAAGAAGCGATGTCCAGCTGCTCGGGCCGGGGAGGCCCCGCCCGGCCGGATGAGGGCACCGCCATGCGGATCCGGATCCTGGAGGCGATGGTCGCGGTGATGGCCGCACGGCTGCCGCCGGAGGATCTGCGGGAGGTCGCCGCGCTGCTCGTCTTCATCGCCAAGGGATCGGATGCTGCCTCGGACATGGTCGGGGCGGCGGGCGGCGCGCCGTCCCTCGCCCTGGCCGGGCATCACGCGGCCGAGCTGCTGGACCGCATCGCGCTCAGCCGCGGGATCGGCTCGGGCGGCGAGAAGGAGGAGAAGGCGCCGCGGCAGGGCAGGGGGAAGCGGGCCGCCCGCCCGGCGCGCAAGGCCGCGCCCGCGCGCTGACGGTTCGTCGGGCGAAACATCTTGCGCGGCCGTAAATACAACTTTAAGTTGTTGTCTCTCCCAAACCGGCAGCACGAGCCCTCCATGTCCATCGCCCTCGGCAAGACCGCCCGGCCGCCCGGCGCGCTCCCCCGTGCCCAGGGGCGCCTGACGGCGGAGCAGTGCCGCCGGGCGCGGATCATCCTGGGCTGGACCGACCAGCAGCTCGCGGACCGCGCCCTCTGCTCCCGGGTGAATGTCTGGAACCTGGAGGCCGGGATTTTCCGCTCCCACCCCACCATCCTCGACGCGGTGCGGGGCGCGCTGGAGGAGGCCGGGATCGAGTTCCTCGCCGACCAGGGTGGCGTGCCGGGCGTGCGCCTGCGGGAGAGCCGCAGCCACTGAGGGGCGGTTGACCCCCGGGGGAGGGGGCCTAGACTCCCGCGCGCCGGGGGAGGGCCAGCCTCCTGACCCCGCCGCGCCCGCGTAAGGGCGTGGCGGCCGCCCGGCCTGACCTGAGGAGGTTCCGTGCGCGCCTGTTTCGTGGATGCCGGGGGCGCCCTGGCGGATGTGATGGAGCGGCTGCGCCGCCCCGCCGACATGGCTGTGACGGTGAACCGCCAGCCCGACATCACCTCCGACGAGCTGCCTGCCCTGCTCGCCGGGCACGAGATCGCCATCATCGACCACACCCACCTGCCGACCGCGATCGCGAAGCGCTGCGAGGCGCTGCGCCACGTCGTCTTCCTCGGCACGGGGGCGCGCAGCTACATGAACCCCGAGGAGCTGGAGGCCGAGTGCGGCATCCGGGTCCACATCATCAAGGGCTATGGCGACACGGCGGTGGCGGAGATGGCCTTCGCCCTCATGTGGGCCGCGGCCAAGGGCCTCGCCTTCATGGACCGCGGCATCCGCGCCGGCGAGTGGCGCCGGACCGATGGCGTGGAGCTGACGCGCAAGACGGTCGGGCTGATCGGCTTCGGCGGCATCGGCGCGGAGATGGCGCGGCTGTGCAACGGCGCGGGCATGCGCGTGATCGCCTGGAACCGCACGCCGCGCGAGGCGCCGGGCGTGGAGTTCGTCGATCTCGACACGCTCCTCGCCGAGAGCCACGTCGTCTCGCTCCATCTCCTGCTGAGTGACGAGACGCGCGGCTTCCTCTCCGCCGAGCGCATCGCGAGGATGCGGCCCGGCGCGATCTTCGTGAACACCGCGCGCGGCGCCATCACGGACGAGGCGGCGCTCGCGCGCGCGGCCGAGAGCGGGGCGATCGGCCATATTGCGCTTGACGTCTATTCGGAGGAGCCGCTGCCGCCGGGGCACCCTCTCTCGAAGGTCGAGCGCGCGACGCTCGCCGCCCACTCCGCCTTCCGCACGCCCGAGGCGAGCGACAACCTCATCGAGGCCGCGCTGGAGCACTGCCGCCGCATCGCGCGCGGGGGCTGAGCCCCCCATGCCCGAACCCATGCTCCGGCACGTCGCCGTCATCGGCGCGGGAATCGAGGGCGCGGCGAGCGCGGTGGAGCTGCTGCGCGCCGGCCATCGCGTCACGGTCCTGGAACCGGGCGAGCCCGGCGGGCCGCAGGCCGCGAGCTTCGGCAATGCGGGCTGGCTCTCCTCCCACTCCGTGCTGCCGCCGAGCGCGCCGGGGCTGTGGCGGCAGGTGCCGGGCTTCCTGCGCGACCCCCTGGGGCCGCTCGCGCTGCGCTGGCGCTACCTGCCGAAGGCGGCACCCTGGCTGCTGCGCTACATCGCCGCGGGATCGAGCGAGGAGAGGCTGCGCCGCATCGCCCATTCCCTGCGCCCGCTGCTGAAGGACTCGCCCGTGCTGCACGCGTCGCTGGCGCGGGAGGCCGGGGTGCCGGAGCTGATCGAGCACAAGGGGCTCATGAACGCCTGGCACTCCCGCGCCGGCTTCGAGGCGGAAGGGATGGGCTGGCGCCTCCGGCGGGAGGTCGGGATCTCCTGGACCGAGATCGAGGAGAGGGCCCTGCGCGCCGCCGAGCCCGATCTCGACCCCGCCTACCGCTTCGCCGTGCTGACGGAGGAGGCGGGCCGCTGCCTCTCCCCCGGCCGCTACATCGCCGCGCTCGCCGCCCATGCCGTGCGGGAGGGCGCGGCGCTGCGCAAGGTGGCGGCCACGGGCTTCCGGCTGGAGGGGCGGTCGCTCACCGGCGTCGCGCTGTCGGACGGCACGGTGCTGGACTGCGACGCCGCCGTGATCTGCTGCGGCGCCCGCTCCGCCCCGCTGGCGGCGGGGCTCGGGGACCGCGTGCCGCTGGAGACGGAGCGCGGCTACCACGTCATGCTCCGCGGGGCGGAGCGCGGGCCGCGCCACTCCATCAGCCTCGGCGCGGCGAAGATGATCGTGAACCCCATGGCGGACGGGCTGCGCGCCGCGGGGCAGGTGGAGATCGCGGGGCTGGAGGGCGCCCCGAACTGGCGCCGCGCCGAGGTGCTGCGCGACCACCTGCTGCGCGCCTTCCCCGGCCTGCCCAACCCCTTCCCCGAGGACCGGATCACCACCTGGCTCGGCCACCGGCCCAGCACGCCGGACGGCATGCCCTGCCTCGGCCCTTCCAGCCGCTGCCCCGAGGTGATCCACGCCTTCGGCCACGGCCATGTCGGGCTGGTGGCGGGGCCGCGCACGGGGCGGGTGGTGGCGCAGCTCCTCTCCGGCCGGGCGCCGGAGATCGACATCGCCCCCTTCTCCCCCACCCGCTTCCGCAAACCCCTCTTGTGAGGCGCGCATGACCGCCATTCCTGCCAACGGCCCGCGCCGCGGCATTGCCCGCGGGGGCAAGGCGCTCTACGGCGCCCCCCTGGGCATCCTCATGCTGGAGGCGCGCTTCCCCCGCATCCATGGCGACATGGGCAACGGCACCACCTGGCCCTTCCCCGTGCTCTACCGCCTCGTCCGCGGGGCGAGCCCGGAGAGGGTGGTGCTGGAGGGCGCGCGCGGGCTGCTGGACGCCTTCCTGGAGGGTGCCTCCGACCTCGTCACGCAGGGCGCCGAGGCGATCACCACCAATTGCGGCTTCCTCTCCCTCTTCCAGCGGGAGATCGCCGCGCATGTCGGCGTGCCCGTCGCGACGAGCAGCCTCATGCAGGTGCCCTGGGTGCAGGCGATGCTGCCGCCGGGCAGGCGCGTCGGCCTCGTCACCGTCTCCGGCTCCTCCCTCACGCCGCGCCACCTGGAGGCGGTGGGCGTGCCGCCCGACATCCCGGTCGAGGGGACGGAGAGCGGGCGCGAGTTCTTCCGCGTGCTCATCCGCGCGGAGAAGGAGGAGATGGACATCGACCTCGCCGAGCGCGACGTGGTCGAGGCCGCGGAGCGGCTGGTGGCGCGGCACCCGGAGGTGGGCGCCATCGTGCTGGAGTGCACGAACATGCCGCCCTACGCCGCCGCCGTGCAGCGCGCGACGGGGCGGCCGGTCTTCGACATCTACTCCATGATCACCTATTTCCACGCGGGGCTCCGTCCGCGCGACTTCGCCTGAGAACGCCGCCCGGCCATCCCGGGGGTGCGCGGCCCGGGCTGCGGCCGTGCCCCCTTTGCTGAGGGGAGGGGCAGGAAGCGGCTAACCCTGGTCCTCGATGCGGCGCCAGTCCGAGAGCAGGGTGCGGCTGGCCGCATCGACGGAGAAGACGTTGCCGCCGCCGGCACCGGGCTGGTCCTCGGCGCGGCTGATCGGCACCCCCTTGAGATGGCACAGGAGAAGTGCCCCGACCCCGCCGTGGAAGACGACGGCGATGTCGCCCTTTTCGGGCGCCGCGGCGAAGATCCGCTCCGCGGCGGAGACGATCCTGTGCTGGGCATCGGCCGCACGCTCCCACCCGCGCACGCTCCTCTCCGGATGCGCGAAGAAGGCGTCGGCGACCGCCTCGAATTCCGTCTTCGGAAGATAGCCGGTCGCGGAGCGGTCATTCTCTCCCAGCTCCTCCATGACGGTCGGGAGGAGGGCGAACCGGTCGGCGATCATCCGGGCGGCGTCCATCGCCTTCCGCTCGGCGCTGCTGAACACGGCGCCCAGATCCCTCATCCAGGGCCTGTCCAGCGCCCGTGCCATGCGCCCGATTCCCTCGGCGGAGAGCGGCCAGTCCGGCACCGGGACGGAGGGATCGATCACGACCTCCGGATGGGTGATGAAGTGAACGACCGTCATGCCGCATCAGGCCGGGCCAAAGGCCGCGATGCGGGTGAGGGCGCTCTCAGGCCGCCGCCCTCACGCCACTGCGGGACCGCGCGGGAGCCACTGGCCCGTGCCGGGCTGGGCGAGCACCACGCCGTCCTGCATCACCACCTCGCCGCGCCGGATCGTGGCGGCGGGCCAGCCCGTGACCTCCATGCCCTCATAGGGCGTGTAGTCGATGGCGTGCTGCATCAGCGCGTTGGTGATCGTGACCCTCCGCCCGGCATCCCAGAGCACGAGGTCCGCGTCGCTGCCGATCGCGATCACGCCCTTGCGGGGATAGAGGCCGGCGATGCGCGCGGGGTTCTCCGCCACCAGCCGGACGAAGCGCGGCAGGTCGATGCGGCCCTTGGACACGCCCTCGGAGAAGATGACGGGCAGGCGGGCGGCGAGGCCGGGAATGCCGTTGGGGATGGCGTCGAAGGCGGCGTTGCGGCCGTTCTTCGCCTTGCCCCGCGGGCCCTCGTAGGAGAAGCCGCAATGGTCCGAGGTGACGACGTCCAGCACGCCGCGCCGGATCATGGCCCAGACGCCCTCATGGTCCGCCGCCGTGCGGGGGGCGGGGCTGCACATGAACTTCGCGCCCTCGAAGCCCGATCCATCAGGGCCGGGGCGGTCCATGTCCTCGGCGGTCAGCGTCACGTATTGCGGGCAGGTCTCGGCCTTCACCGCCACGCCGCGCGCCTGGGCGCGGGCGATCTCCTCCGCCACCTCCGCGCAGGAGACGTGGAAGACCTGGATGGGCTGGCCCACCAGCTCGGCCAGCGCGATGGCGCGGCCCGTCGCCTCGCGCTCCACCACGGGGGGGCGGGAGGTGGCGTGGTATTTCGGCGCGGTGCAGCCCGCCGCGATGAGCGTGCGGGTGGCGAGGTTGATGGCGTCGTAGTTCTCGCAGTGAACATGCACCATCAGCCCGTGCCGCCGCGCGGCCTGCAGCACGGCGAGGAAGCCGGCATCGTCGAGATGCAGGGCGTCATAGGTCATGAAGGCCTTGAGGCTGCCCACGCCGTCCGCGACGAGGGCGGGAATCTGCGCCATCGCGGCCTCCGACGGGTCGGCGATGATCTGGTGGAAGCCGTGGTCGATCATCGCGCGCGCGGCGCGGGCCCGGGCGGCGCGGTGCTGGTCGAGCAGCATGCCGCCCTTGAACTGCGGCGTGTGGGCGACGACGGAGGTGGTGCCGCCGGCGAAGGCGGAGCGGGAGGCGCTCTCCCAGCTCTCCTCCTGGTGGCCGCCCTCGGGGAAGGGCTCCTCGATATGGCAGTGCGTGTCCACGCCGCCGGGCAGGACGAGCAGCCCGTCCGCCCGGATCACCCGCCGCGCCTCCTCGATGCGCTCGGCGATGGCGGCGATCCGCCCGCCCGTGACGCCGATGTCGCAGCGCACCACCGCATCGCCCAGGACGGCCGTGCCGCCTCGGATGGCCAGGTCGTACATCGCCAGAATCCCCCTCGTCCCGGCGCGCAGGTTAAGGGAGGAGGGCTGGCCCGTCAGCCCGGTGGCGCGCCCTCAACCACCTCGTACCGCCCGGACCATCGACCGGAGCATCGACCGATGCACCGCCCGGGGCATCGACGCGGGGCGCTGCCCTGTCCTACACGCCCCCGGGCGCCTGGGCGCGCCGGGAATGGGCGCGGGGAGCACGCGATTGCCGAGCTGGTTCACCGCCGACACGCATTTCGGCCACGGCGCCCTGCGCGCCCTGCTGCGCCGCCCCTACGACTCCACCGCCGCGATGGATGCCGGCCTCGTCGCGGCCTGGAACGAGGCGGTCGGGCCGGATGACGAGGTCTGGCATCTCGGCGACTTCGCCGTCGGCCACCGCGACCCTGCCGGGCTGCTGGCCGCGCTGCACGGGGTGAAGCACCTGATCTGGGGCAACAACGACCCCTCGGCGATCCGGGCCCTGCCGGGATGGGCCAGCTCGCAGCCCTATGCCGAGCTGGAGCGGGAGGGGCGCGCCCTCGTGCTCTGCCACTATCCCTTCAGGAGCTGGAACGGGCAGGGCAAGGGGGCCTGGAACCTGCACGGACACTCCCACGGGCGGCTGAAGCCGCTGCCCCGGCAGTTCGATGTGGGGGTGGACCCCCGCGGCTACCGCCCCGTCCGGCTCTCGGATCTGCGGCCGGCGAAGGGCGGTGCCGATGGCTGAGGTCCCGCGCCCGGGAGGGAGTCCAGGGCGGCTCCCCGCGCTGCGGCTGGTCCTGCCGCTGCTGCGGCCCCACCTGCCGCGCGTCGCCGCGGCGGTGGCCGCGATGGGCACCGCCGCGGGCGTGCTGCTGCTGCTCGGCCAGGGCCTGCGCCGGATCGTGGATGAGGGCTTCTCCGGCACGGGCGCGGGCGGCGAGGCGAGCCTCGACGGGCACGCGCTGCTGCTCCTCGGCCTCGTCGTCCTGCTCGGGCTGAGCACGGCGCTGCGCTTCTACCTCGTCTCCTGGCTGGGGGAGCGGGTGGGGACGGCGCTGCGCCGCCGCGTCTTCGACCACGCGCTGCGCCTGCCGCCCAGCCATTACGAGCGGCGCCGCACGGGCGACGTGCTGACCCTGCTGACGGCCGACACGGAGATCCTGCGCAACCTCGTCGGCGCGGCCGTGTCGCAGTGGCTGCGCTCGCTCGTCACCGCCGCCGGCGCGCTCGGGATGCTCTTCGTCACCAGCGCGCGGCTCACCCTGCTCGTCGTCGCCGTCACGCCGCTGATCGTGCTGCCGCTCGTCGTCTTCGGGCGGCGCGAGCGGCGGCTGAGCCGCGCGGCGCAGGAGCGCGTGGCCGATCTCGGCGCCCAGGCGGAGGAGACGCTGAACGCCATCGGCACCGTCCAGGCCCACGGGCACGAGGCCGCCGACCTCGCGCGCTTCATCGGGGCGGCGGAAGGGGGCGTCGCCGCCTCCCTCGCCCGCGTGCGGGTGCGGGCGGCGCTGCTGCTCTCGATCATCCTGCTCGGCTTCGGCGCCATCACCCTCGCCCTCTGGGTGGGCGGGCACGCCGTGCTCTCGGGGCGGCTGACGGGGGGCGAGCTGTCGGCCTTCGTCTTCTACGCCGTGCTGATGGCGAGTTCCGTCACCTCCCTCTCCGAGCTGTGGAGCGAGGTGCAGCGCGCGGCGGGGGCGGCGGAGCGGGTGGGGGAGTTCCTGGCGGTGGTGCCGGAGATCCGCCCGCCCGCGAATCCCGTCCCGCTTCCCGCCTCGGCGCCGGGCCGGCCCGTCGGGCGCCTCGCCTTCGAGGGGGTGCGGCTGCTCTATCCCAGCCGCCCGGACCGACCGGCGCTGGACGGCGTCTCGCTCGCGGTGGAGCCGGGGGAGACGGTCGCGCTCGTCGGCCCCTCGGGCGCGGGCAAGACGACGCTGTTCGGGCTCGCGCTCCGCTTCCGCGACCCCGATTCCGGTCGCGTGCTGCTGGACGGGGTGGACCTCCGCGAGGCCGATCCCGCCGCGATCCGCGCGCGCATCGGCCTCGTGCCGCAGGACCCCGTGATCTTCGGCGCTGATGTGGCCGCCAACATCCGCTACGGCCGCCCGGAGGCGAGCGATGCCGAGATCCGCGCCGCCGCCCGCGCCGCCGATGCGGAGGGCTTCATCGAGGCGCTGCCGGGGGGCTACGCCACCTTCCTCGGCGAGAAGGGCGTGCGCCTCTCCGGCGGGCAGCGCCAGCGGATCGCCATCGCCCGCGCCGTGCTGCGCGACCCCCCGCTCCTGCTGCTGGACGAGGCGACGAGCGCGCTGGACGCGGAGAGCGAGGCGGCGGTGCAGGCGGCGCTGGCCCGGCTCGCGCGCGGGCGGGCCGTGCTCGTCATCGCCCACCGTCTGGCCACCGTGCGCCGCGCGGACCGCATCCTGGTGATGGAGGCCGGGCGCGTGGTGGCCGAGGGCACGCATGACGCGCTGGTGGCCGGGGGCGGCCTCTACGCGCGGCTGGCGCGGCTGCAATTCGCGGCGGGGTGAAGAAGCGTGCGGCCCCCGCCGCGCCTAATGGTGCAGCGGGATGGGCCAGTCGAGGGCGTACTCGGCCAGCACGAGGAGCGCGACCAGCACGAGGGTGACGAGCGTGACGGTGAGACCTGGGCCGCGAAGCGCTTGCGATCCGGCGATCATCCCTGCCTCCCATTCCGTGTTGGCGCGGGAGCGTTCGGCGCCCGCGCGGGGAGCAGCCTAGCACCGGATCGTTGCGCCGGCGCGCGGTGCCGGATCTTGTGATCCGCGCAGGAGCGGTTTCCGTTCGCCGTGGCTCACGGTACCCGCTCCCGCCTTCTGCTTTGTCGCATTTCCGAGCCGCCGGGTGATTCCACCCGGCTTGAAAATGCTCTACCGCGCCTGCTTCGAGATCACCGCCAGCGCCGCCGAGCTGATCGAGATCTGCCCGAGCACGGAGGTGAGGTCGCGGATGAAGCCCCAGGTCTCGTAGGGCGAGGGGTCCTGCGGCACCACCACGAGGCTGCCCGGCGGGATGGGCGGCCCGCCCGACTGCCAGCTCCCCAGCCCCGCCGGCACGCTCTGCCCGTTCGGCAGCACGACGAAGGCGCGGGAGGCATCGGCGAAGCGCTGCTCGCCGCCGGCGGCGCGCACGTATTGCGAGGCCTTCCATCCCGTGGAGAACTGGAGGCTGCCGGGGTTCAGCACGGCGCCCACCACCGTCACCTCGTTCGGGCGCTTGGGGATGACCAGGAGGTCGCCGGGCTCCAGCAGCACGTCAAGCTCCGGCCGCGCGGCGAGCACCACGGGATTCGCCTCCACCACCATGCGCCCGGCCGCCCGCGCCTCGCGCAGCGTGCCGGCGAGCGCCTGGCCGGCGTTGATGGCCCCGCCGAGGTCGAGGCCGCCCTGCCGGCTGCCCGCCACCGCCTGTCCGGCGGCCACCTGGATGAGGCTCGATTCCAGCTCCCGCGCCGTGCGCTGGAAGCCCTCCTGCTGGCGCTGGCGGACGCTCTCGCGCGTGAAGACGGCGCCGTAGGGATAGGCCTGCCCCGTCAGCCCGCCCGCGCGGGCGAGTAGCTCGGAGAGCCGCTCGCCCCGGCGGATGTCGTAGGTGCCGGGCCGCAGGAACTCGCCCACCAGCGTCACGGGGCCGGTGTCGCGGTCCCCAAAGCCGCGGGGGATGCGCACCGCGTCGCGCGGGGAGAGGCGCACGGCCGCGAAGTTACGGGAGCGCAAATCCAGCCGCGTGCGCGAGAGCGGGATGGCGCCCGCCCCCTCCAGCGGCTCGCGCGCGAACTCCACCGCCGAGAGGTCGGCCGTGTCCGCCGGCCCGCCGGCCGCGGCGATCACCATGTCGAGCCCGGTATCCTCGATGACGGGGTAGAGGCCGGGCAGCCGCACCTCGCCCGCGAGCAGCACGGACTGGTCGAGCAGGAAGGGCAGCAGCGCGGGGTAGTCCACGAAGACCTGCGGGCAGCCGGGCGCGCCGATATCGGGGAAGCCGGCGCTGCGCGCATGGGCGAAGCGCAGCGGGGAGGAGCGCGCGGCGACCGCCAGCGCCATGAGCGCCGGGCAGTCCACCGGAGGGGGGACGGAGCCCGGAAGCGGCCCGGCGGGCTGGCCGGCCGCACCCGCTGCCACGGCGGCGGGTGCGACGGGCAGCGGGGCGGCAGCCTCGCCGCGCAGGGCGCGCTGCACGGCGGGCGAGGCGAGCCAGAGCACGTCGGACTGGGAGAGGAGGATCACCTCGTCCCCCTCGCGCAGCGGCAGCTCCGCCCCGCCCGTCATGACGCGGCCGAGGTCGAAGGCGATGAAGCGGCGCACCCGCGTCCGCTCGTCCATGCGCCAGGCGACGCCCATGCGGACATAGGGGTCGGGGCGGATCACGCGGGGATCGGCGAGGAGGGCGCGCAGCCCCGCGCCGCGCGGCCCGACGCCGCGGATGACGGGGGCGGCGACATGCCCGGCCAGGCGCAGCCCGCCCGAGGCCACGTCCACCCCGGGGGAGACCGTGACGGCATCGCCGCGCCGGAGGAGGGAGCCGGGCGAGAGCTCGGACATCGCCCGCCGCCCGCCCGCATCCGTGCCGGTGGAGAGGAAGCGGTTGCCCGCCGGCCGCAGCGCGCCGCCGGCCAGGGCCAGCACCGAGGCGAGCGGCGCCGAGGCGACCCCGGCGGGAAGCTCGTAGATGCCGGGGCGCGTCACATCCCCGCCGAGCGCCACCACGCCGCCGAGCGGCGGCACCACCACCCGCTCCCCCTCGCGCAGCGACAGGTCGGGCGTGCCGGACACCCCGGCGATGGCGGCGTAGAGATCCACCACCCGCGCGCCCCCCGGCCCCTCCACCCGCACCGCGCGCAGGCTGCCCGTGCGCCGGATGCCGCCCGCGGCACCGAGGGCGTCGAGCAGGGAGGCGAGGGCGGGCAGGGGAACGAGGCCGGGACGCACCACCTCGCCCGCCACGAAGACGGCGATCTGCCGCGTCTGCCCGATGGAGACGAAGGCTTCCGACCCCCCGAGCTCCCGCGCCACCCGCATCTCGATGTCGGCGCGCAGCTCGCGCAGCGTGCGCCCGGCGGCGGGGAAGGGGGCGAGGTCGGGCAGGGTGAGCATCCCGTCCCGCCCGATGCGGAGCGAGAGCGACTGGCGGGAGCGGCCGCGGATGGAGACGATCACCTCGTCGTCCCGCCCGATCCGGTAGTCGTCGGGCAGGGCGCCCACCACGGCGCTCGCCGGGCCCTGCGGGGGGCCGAGGTTGCGGAAGGTGTCGTAGCCGAACTGGCGCAGCGGCGGCTGCTGATCCGGCAGGCGCGCGGCGAAGAAGGCCTCGGTGTTCGACAGGGGCTCGCCGGGCTCGACATGAAGCGCCAGGGCGGAGGCGGAAGCGGGGGCGGCCGGCGGGGCGGCATAGGCGGGCGGGTGCGGCGTCGCGGGCAGGGAGGAGGGCGTCCCGCCCGCCATGCGCCCACCGGCGGCATCGATGATGCGCTGGAGGATGTCGCCCTGCGCACCCGGCGCCAGGCTCGGCAGCGGCATCCCGCCCGGCAGGGTGGAGGGAAGGGAGGGCGGCAGCAGCGGTTGCCCCTGGGCGAGGGCCGCAGAGGGCAGGATGGGTGTCAGCGCGGCGAGGACCGCCAGGGCGAAGCCGCCCTTCTTCCACACGCGAGCACCGGGGATAGACAATTCTTGCCTCTCGTCCCGGCTGTGCCGGGTGCCGTGTCGCAACCTCGCCGCGAAAACCGGCGATGACGAACCCGTGATCGTGCTACCACAGCGCGTCATGCCACTCCAAGCACCGCGCGCGCTCCTGCGCCTCGACGCCGCCGCCCGGCTGGGTGCCCGGCCGCTGATGTGGCTCGCATGGCACAGGGCGCGGGTAGCAGCCGGGCTGCCCGGCCGCGCGCTGCGGCCCGCCGCGCCCCCCGCCGGCCCCTTCCTGCCCGCCACGGCGCCCGCGCCCCCCGCCCTGCCCCCCGGCGCGGCGGAGGCGGTGCTGGCGGCCGCGCGGGACCTCTCCCCGGCGGTGGAGCACGGGCCCTTCGATCCGGCAGCGCCCGCCCTCTCGCTCGATCTCTTCGCGCCCGGCGATGTCCGCCCGGTCTGGGAGCGGAACCGGCTGGGCTGGCTGCCCCTGCTCGTCCAGGCGCACCGGCTGGAGCCGGGGGGCGGCCACCTCCTCCGCGCCGAGTCGCGTCTGGCAGCGTGGTGCGCGGCCAACCCGCCCTACCTCGGCCCCAACTGGGCCTGCGGGCAGGAGGCGGCGCTGCGCGTCCTCACCCTTTGTCTCGCCCATGCGCTGCTGGGCGGCGGGGCGGTGGAGCCGGGGATGGCCGCGCTGCTGCGCCTGCACGCCCGGCGGATCGCGGCCACGCGCGCCTATGCCCGCGCGCAGGACAACAACCACGCCGTCAGCGAGCCCGCCGGGCTGCTCGCCTGCGCCTGGATGCTGGGGGATGGGGAGGCGGCCCGGCGCGCGGCGCGCGACCTCTCCGCGGCCCTCGCCCGGCTGGTGGCGCCCGATGGCGGCTTCGCCCAGGTCTCGACCGGCTATCACCGCCTGCTGCTCGACACCCTCTCTGTCCTGGAATGGCTGCGGCGGGGGCTCGGCGCCCCGCCCCTGCCCGAACCTGCCCCCGCGCGCGCCGCCGCCGCCGCGCGCTGGCTGGCGCGGCTGGTGGAGGAGGAGACCGGCGCGACCCCCCGGCTCGGCCACCAGGACGGCTCCGCCCTGGCCGACCTGTCGCTCGGCGGCGCGGGGGATGCGCGGGGCGGCGCGGAGCGGGCGGCGCGGCTGCTGGCCGGGGCCTCGGCCGGCTTCCCGGACGACCCCGGCTGCGCCTGGCTCGGCCTGGACCTCCCCCCGCCCCTGGCGGCGGAGGCGGAGTGGGTGGCCGAGGGCACGCGGGGCTGGCAGCACGGCCCGGCGCGCGCCCTGCTCCGCACGGGGCCGCTGCGCTTCCGCCCGGGGCAGGCGGACCTGCTGCATCTCGATCTCTGGGACGGCCCGCGGAACCCCCTGCGGGACACGGGCACCGGCGCCTACAACCCGCCGGGGGACAAGGGCTGGTGGGCGGCGCATTTCGCCTCCGCCGCCGCGCACAACCTCATCCTCTTCGACGAGGCGGAACCGATGCCGCGCGCCGGCCGCTTCCTCCTCGCGCGCTGGGTGCGGACGGAGTCCCTGCCGGACGGCGCCGCCACCCGCGACTTCAGGGGCAACCGCCACGCCCGCCGGGTGGTCCCGGGCGGGCGGGACTGGGTGGTGGAGGACCGCCTCTCCGGCCCCTTCCGCCGGATCGCGCTGCGCTGGCATCTCTCGCCCGGGGCGTGGCGCCTCACCGGGGACGGGGCCGAGGGCGCGGAGGCCCGCATCGCCCTCGCCGCCGACGCGCCGCTCCGCATCGCCATCGAGTCGGGATGGGAGAGCCGCGCCTATGGGGAGGCGGAGCCGGTTCCCGTGCTCGTCGCGCGGGCGGAGGCGCCGGTCAGCGCGGTCACGACACGAATCCGGCTCCGAAGTGATTGCACCGGGGGTGGGGCCTATGCCTAATCCCAGCCGCACGAAACCGTGAGTGGTGATGCCGCTCGAACTTCTCCTCATCGGCGTCTGGAGGCTGCGCTGGCGGGTCATCTCGCTGGCGGCGGCCCTCCTGCTGCTGGGCGGGAGCCTCGTGATGCTCTGGCCCCGGCAGTACGTGGCCGAGGCGGTGGTGGCGCCGGCCGAGACCACGGGCCTGGCCGCCTCCACCCTCATCCAGGGCGGGCTGGTGATGCCGGGCGGGCTGCTGGACACCCGGGCGGGCGGCAACTTCGCGATCTACCTCGCCAATCTCCGCAGCCCCGAGGCCGTGGCGATGCTCGCGCGGGACACCCGGATCCTGGACGACCTCACCCTTCTCAAGCGGAACGGCGTGACCGGCCGCCTGCGCGTGCTGGCCGGCATCCCGCCCGGCCCGGCCGATCTCGACGATCTCGACCGCTGGCTCGACCGCAATCTCGGCGTCACCCAGTCCCTCGCCACGGTCACCACCAGCCTCGCCATCGCTCATCCCGACCGCGCGACGGCGCTCGACATCCTCCGGCGCCTGCACGCCTTCGGGGAGGCGCGGGTGCGCGAGAGCCTGGACGATCTGGCCCGGCGGCGCGTGGCCGCGCTGGAGGCCCGCATCGCGGCCGAGCGCGACGTGTTCATGCGCAACCCGATGTACGAGCTGCTCGCCCAGCACCAGCGGGCCGGGGTGATCGCCGCGGCGGACGAGGCGGTGGCCGCGCGCCTCGTCTCGGCGCCGAGCGTGGGCCTCTGGCCCTCCCTGCCGAACCGGCCGCTGCTGCTCCTCCTCCTCGGGGTGACGGTGCCGCTCGCCTGCCTCCTGCTCGCGGCCTGCCGGGTGCTGCTCTTCGGCGTGCCGGCCGAGCCGGAGCGGCGGCGGGCCGGGGCGCGGGCTGCGCGGCCCGCCCTCGCCCGCAAGCGGGAGGAGTAGGCGGCGCCCCCGCCGCCGGCACGGCATGATCCTTCCCCGCCCCAGCGCGGCGACCCTCGCGGCGCTCGCCGGCCTTCCCGCCGCCGGGATGCAGTTCGCGGGCGCGCTGAAATCGGCGCCGCTCCTCGCGGGCCTTCCCTTCGACCTCACCCTCGCCTGCACGGCGGCCCTGGCGCCGGGGATGCTGCTCCTGGCCGCGGGCACGCGCTGGCGGGTGCGCCCTGTGCTCGCCCTGCCACTGGCCGCCTGCGGGCTGCTCTGGCTCTGGCTCACCGTCGCGGCGCTCTGGAGCCCCTCGCGGGAGGTGCTGGCGGCCAAGCTGCCCGAGGCGGTGCTGGTGGCCCCGGCCATGCTGCTGGCCGGGCTGGTGGTGGGCGCGGAGCCCGGCGCGCGGCGGGTGCTGGGGGGGGCGACGCTCCTGCTCGGCCTCTTCGTCGCGGTCTCCGTGGCCTGGGGGCTGGCGAGCGGGCAGGTGGTGCTGGGCGGGGCGGTCGGGGCGAATCCGGACCTCGTGCGCGTGCAGTACCAGCTCGCCGGCCTCGCCATCGCCTCCGCCGCGGGGCTGGCCGCGCTGCGGGCGGCGGAGGCGCACGGCATCCGGCGCCTGCCCTGGCTCGGCCTCACCGCACTCCTCGGCGCGGCCGGGCTGCTGCCGGGCGGGCGGGCGGGGCTGATCGCGCTCGGCCTCGCGGTGGTGCTGGCGCCGGCGGCGCATTTCTGGTCCGCCGGGCGCGCGCGGGCGGCGATGGGCTGGGTGGGGATGGCGGCCTCGGCGGGGCTGCTCGGCCTCGGCCTGTTGCTGGCCGACCCGACGCGCGCCGAGGGCCTGCGCACGCTGGAGCGCTTCACGGGGGAGGGCATCGCCGCCTCCGCCCGTCCCGTGCTCTGGGCCGAGGCGCTGCACTGGGCGGGGGAGACCCTGCCCTGGGGCCTCGGCACGGGCGGCTTCACCCTGGCGGCGGGCAACGGGGAGCGGCGCGGCCTCTACCCCCACAACCACGCGCTGGAGGCGCTGGTGGAGGGCGGGCTGCCCGGGCTGCTGCTCTGGCTCGGCGCCTTCGGCGGGGGGGCGGCGGTGCTGCTGGGGCGGCTGCGCTCGCTGCCGCCGGGGGCGGCGGGGCGGCTGGTGGCGCTCGTCCTGCCCGTGGCCATGGGGGCGATGGTCTCGACGGATCTCGGCAACAGGATGGTCTGGTTCGCGCTCGGCCTTGCCCTCTCCGCGGGGCTGGAGGCGGAGGCGCGCGAGGCGCCGATGGGGGAGAAAGGGGATGGCTGAGGGGTTCTACGCGCGCCGCGGCAAGCGCTGGCTGGACGCGGCGGCGGCGGGCGCGCTGCTGGCCGGGCTGTCGCCGCTGCTCGGGCTGGTGGCGCTCGGGGTGCGGCTGGCGCTCGGGCCCGGCGTGGTGTTCCGGCAGGAGCGCGCGGGGCGGGGCGGCGTGCCCTTCACCCTGCTGAAGTTCCGCTCCATGCGCGCGCCTCGCTTCCCCGGCGAGCCCGATTCGGAGCGGCTGACCCGGTTCGGCCGCCTGCTCCGCGCCTCGGCGCTGGACGAGGCGCCGCAGCTCCTGAACGTGCTGCGGGGGGAGATGAGCCTCGTCGGCCCCCGCCCGCTGCCGATGAGCTACCTCGCCCGCTACACGCCGCGACAGGCGGAGCGGCTGCGGGTGCGGCCGGGGCTGGCCGGGCTGGCCCAGGCGAGGGGCCGCAACGCGGTGCCCTGGCCGGTGCGGCTGGAATGGGATGCGCGCTACGCGGAAGGGGTGACGGCGCGGGGCGACCTGGCGGCGGCGCTGGGCACGCTGCGGGTGCTGCTCTCCGGCCGCGGGGTGAACGCGCCGGGCCACGCGACGATGCCGGAGCTGCCGCCGCTGTCCTAGCGCGCGTCCTGCTATGGGGTGCCGGGCCCGAGTCGCTCCCCGTTTCCGGGTCGATGAGGCGTGCTCGGCGTCACCGACCGTCCGGAAGAAAAAACCTACTGTGTCTCGGCTGTCTCGGAGACCGATTTTTCCCCTTGATTCAAATCAAAGACTCCTGAGTTCACTAATTGTTGATTGCTAAGCGTATACCAAAGGTTGCGTAAGCTCTGGCGGACTCGCCTCTTAGCAATGCAGCCTGTCGATCTAACGTACTCGTGAGGGACAAAAAAATGGCCCTGCGTCTCAGCCCTTGTGTCGATGCCAGCGCTGAATCGGCATCGGTCCTGGCGTTGCAGAACGTCCTGCCGTTCCGCCGTCCCGACGCGGATGGACGGCGGGGAGGCCGCATCCACCTCTCCCCCCCCGAACTGGCCGGGGGCGAGATGGAAGCGCTGGAGGAAACGCTCCGCAGCGGCTGGCTGGCTCCCGCCGGGCCGGTGCCGAAGGCTTTCGAATCCGCCTTCGGGCATGTCTCGGGCTTCGAGCACGTGCTCGCCACCTCCTCCGGCACGGCGGCGCTGCATCTCGGCTACCGCGTGCTCGACGTCGCGCCGGGCGACGAGGTCTGGGCGCCCACCCTCACCTTCGTCGCCACCGTGGCCCCGGCCGTGCAGATGGGCGCACGAATCACCTTCCTCGACGTCGCCTCCGAGAGCTGGACCCTCGACCCCGACATGCTGCGCGACGCCCTCGCCCAGGCCGCGCGCGAGGGGCGGCTGCCGCGGGTGGTGGTGCCGGTGGATCTCTACGGGCAGTGCGCCGATCTCGACGCCATCGTCTCCGTCTGCGACCGCTGGGGCGTGCCGGTGATGAGCGACTCGGCCGAGGCCCTGGGCGCCACCTCGCGCGGGCGCCGGGCGGGGCAGGGGGCGCGGCTCGCCTGCTTCTCCCTCAACGGCAACAAGATCATCACCGCGGGCGGCGGCGGCACGCTGGTGTCGGACGACCCCGAGCTGATCGCCTCGGCCCGCCATCTCGGCATGCAGGCGAAAGAGGCGGCGCCGCACTACCAGCACGAGACGACGGGCTACTCCTACGGCTTCTCCTCCGTGCTCGCGGCCGTGGGGCTGATGCAGCTCCGCGCGCTGGAGAGCCGCGTCGCCTCCCGCCGCGCGGTGTTCGACCGCTACGTCGCCGGCCTCGCGGACCTGCCCGGCATCTCCTTCATGCCCGAGCCGAGCTGGGGCCAGTCCTCGCGCTGGCTGAGCGTGATGCTGATTGACAGCCGCCGCTTCGGCGCGGACCGCGAGATGGTGCGGCGCGCGCTGGACGAGGCGGGGATCGAGAGCCGCCCGGTCTGGAAGCCGCTGCATCTCCAGCCCGCCTTCCGCTCCGCCGGGCGCATCGGCGGCGGGGTGGCGGCCGGGCTGTTCGAGCGCGGCCTTTGCCTTCCTTCCGGCAGCATGTCCCCGGCCGAGCAGTCGCGCGTGATCGAGGTGATCCGCCGGCTGGCCCGGGGCTAGGAAAAGGCCGGACTCCCCTGCGCCTCCTCTATCTCCACCAACACTATTCCGGCCCGGAGGGCGCGACGGCCACGCGCGCCCATGCCATGGCGCGCGCCCTCGCCGCGCGCGGGCACGAGGTCACGGTGGCCTGCGGCCGCTACGAGGGCGCGCGCACCGGGCTCGACGGCCCCTTCCGCCGCGGCCTGCGGGAAGGGCGGGTGGCGGGCTTCCGCGTGGTGGAGTTCGACATCCCCTGCTCCAACGCGCAGGGGCTGGCGGCGCGCACCGGCGCCTTCCTGCACTATGCCCGCCGCGCAGCGCGGCTGGCCATGGGCGGCGGCTTCGACCTCGCCCTCGCCTCCTCCACCCCGCTGACGGTGGCGCTGCCCGCCCTGGCGGCGAAGCGGCTGCGCGGCCTGCCCTTCGTCTTCGAGATCCGCGATCCCTGGCCCGAGCTGCCGCGCGCCCTCTCCGAGGCGCGGCTGGGCGGCGGGGTGCCCGGCCCCGTCCTCGCCGCGATGGACCGGCTGGCCACCGCCGCCTGCCGGGGCGCGAGCGCCGTGATCGGGCTGACCGAGGGCATGGCCGAGACCGCCATCGCCCGCGGCGCCAATCCCGCGCGGGTGCATGTCGTGCCCAATGGCTGCGACCTCGACCTCTTCGGTCCGCATGTCTCCCGCTGGCGCCCGCCCGAGGTGGCGCCCTGGGAGGTGCTGGCCGTCTATGCCGGCGCGCATGGCCGCGCGAACGGGCTGGACACCGCGATCGACGCGGCGACGATCCTCCGCAACATCGGCGAGCGCCGGGTCCGCATCGTGCTGGTGGGGGAGGGGAGCGAGCGCGCCCGGCTGATCGAGGAGGCCGCGCGGCGGGACCTCCGCAACGTCACCTTCCTCGATCCCCTGCCCAAGCCCTGGGTGGCGGCCCTCCTCTCGGGCGCGGCGATCGGGCTGCACCTGCTGGCCCCGGTTCCCGCCTTCGCCGAGTGGACCGCGCCGAACAAGCTGATGGACTACCTCGCCGCGGGCCTGCCCGTCGTCACCAACGCCCCCGGCCGTGCTGCACGGCTGGTGGAGGCGGGGGATGACGGCGCCGCCTGCGGCCTCGCCGCGCCCCCCGGCGACGCGACGGCGCTGGCCGACGCGTTGGCGGCGCTCGCCGCGGACCCGGCACGCCGGACCGCGATGGGCGCCGCCGCCCGGGGGCGGGCCGTCCGCCTCTGGGACCGGCGGCTGCACGCGGCCCGCCTCTGCGACGTGCTGGAGGAAGCGGCGGGGGTCTCGCCCCTGGCGCGCGCCGCCTGAGCCGGAAAGACCGAGCCGGAACCCAATGCTTCCCGAGATCCACCTCGTCGCCGCGGCGCGGCCGAACCTGCCCAAGCTCGCCGCGCTGCTGCACGCGCTGGCCGGGGCGCCGCCCTTCTGCGCGCCGGTCCTCGTCCATACCGGCCAGCACCACGACGCCGCGATGTTCGGCGGGCACCTCGCCGATCTCGGCCTGGCGCCGCCCGACATCTCCCTCGGCGTCTCCGGGGGCGGCCATGCCTCGCTCACCGGGCGCACGATGATCGCCTGCGCCGACCTCTGGTCCGCGCGCCGCCCGGCGATGGTGGTGGTGGCCGGCGACGTGGACGGCACGCTCGCGGCGGCGCTGGCCGCGCGCAAGCTCGGCATCCCCGTGGCGCATCTCGAGGCCGGGCTGCGCTGCGGCGACCTCGACATGCCCGAGGAGATCAACCGCCGCGCCGTGGACGCGATCAGCACCCTTCTCTGGGCACCCGACGAGGCCACGGCCGCGCGGCTGACCGCCGAGGGGCACGCGCCGGGCGCGGTGCGCGCCGTCGGCAACGCGATGATCGACAGCCTGCTCCGCGCCCTGCCCGCCGCGCGCGGCCGGGCGCTGCCCCCGGGGCTGGAGCCCGGCGGCTACGGCGTGCTGACGCTGCACCGGCCGGCCAATGTGGACCTCCCCGCCGCCCTGGCCGCCCTGCTGGAGGCGGTGGCGGGCGCGGCGCGGCACCTGCCGCTCGCCTGGCCCGTGCATCCGCGCACGGCGGCGCGGCTATCGGAATTCGGCCTCGCCGTGCCAGAAGGCGTCATGCCCCTGCCGCCGCTCGGATACCTGGACTTCCTGGGCCTGCTCGCCCGCGCGCGGCTCGTCGCCACCGACAGCGGCGGGGTGCAGGAGGAGGCCTGGGCACTCGACCTTCCCTGCCTCACCCTCCGCCCCTCCACCGAGCGGCCCGTGACGCTGGAGGCCGGGACCAACCGCCTCGTGCCGCCCGCGCAGCTGCCGGGGGCCGTCGCCGCCCTGCTGGCCGGGGACCGGCCGCGCGCCCGTCCCATCCCGCTCTGGGACGGGAGGGCGGGGGCGCGGATGGCGGCGCACCTGGCCGCGCATCTCGGTGCCGGCGGGCAGGAGATCGCGGCGTGAGCCGCCCCCCACGCCCCTCCGCGCGCCCCCGCATCGCCCCCTCCGCCGCGGGTGAGCCCGAGGCGCCGCTGGTCCTCATGCTCTCGGCCGCCCATCCGCCGACGGACCTTCGCATCGTCGGCAAGGAGGGCGCGGCCCTGGCCGCGGCGGGCTGGCGCGTGACGCATCTCGCCCCCGCGCCGCTGCGGGGGGCGAAGGAGGTGCCGGCGGAGAGCGCGGGGGTGCGGATCCTCACCTATCCCCGGCCGACCGGCTGGCTCGGCCGGCTGCGGGCCGCCCGCGCCCTGGCGCGCCGGGCCGCGCGGCTGAAGCCGGAGGTGATCCACGCCCACGAGCCCGACAGCTGGTACGCCGCGATCCTCGCCGCGCGCCGGAACGGCGCGGCCGTGGTGCTCGACGTGCACGAGCACTATCCCTCCCGCCTGGACGCCCGCCTGCCCCGGCCGCTGCGCGGGCTCGGCCGCCGGGCCGTGCGCGCCGCCTGCCGCTGGATGGCGGCGCGGGCCGATGCGGTGGTGGTCGCGAAGGACGGGCTGGAGGACGCCTTTCCCGGCACGGAGATCGTGCCCGTCCGCAACTACGCCGCCGCCGTGCCCGTGCGGCCGCGCGAGCACGGGCCGGGGCCGCTGACCCTCGTGCATCTCGGCGCCCTCACGCGGGAGCGCGGCGCCTTCGAGATGCTCCAGGCCCTTTCCCGCAGCCCGGAGGGCACGCGCCTCTCCCTCATCGGCCGCTTCACCGATGGCTGCGAGACCGACTTTCTCTCCGAGGCCAAGCGCCTGGGCCTGTCCGGCGCGGTGGAGCGGCATGGCTGGCTGCCGCACGAGGCCGCGGTGGCGCGGGCGGCGGAGGCGGATATCGGCCTCGTGCTCTTCCAGCCCGGCCACGAGAACCACCGGCTGGCCCTGCCGCACAAGCTGTTCGACTGCATGCTGGCCGGCCTGCCCGTGATCGTCCCCGATTTCGCCGAGGAGGTGGCGGCGGTGGTGCGGGAGGCCGGATGCGGCCTGCTGGTGGACACCGCCGACCCCGGGCGCGTGGCCGAGGCCGTGCGCGAGCTCGCTGACCCCGCGCTGCGCGCGCGGCTGGGCGCGGCGGGACGTGCCGCGGCGCTCGGCCGCTTCGGCTGGGCAGGCGAGGCGGAGCGCCTCGTCCGGCTCTATGCGGAGCTGGCCCCGCTCCCCGCCGGAGCGCGGCCGGAGGTGGCGCCCGCTCCCGCGCTGGCTCTGCCCGCCGTCGAGCCCTCCTTGCCCGCGCCGCCTCCCGCCCCGGCGCCGTCCGTCCCCGTGCCGCCGGTTCCGGAAGCGCCCCTCGCCGCCCTGCTCGCCTGGGGGCCGGGCGGGCACCCGCTGCCCGGTCCCTCCGCCGCCCTGCCCGGGCAGGGGATGGGCGGGCTTCCCCCGGCCGCTCCTTCCGCCGCGCCGGCCCCTGCCGAGGCCCTGCCGAGGCTGCTGCTCGATGCCGGGCCGGGCGGAGTGGAGGCGGTTCCGCCCAGCCTCGTCGCGCTGCTCTCGCGCGCTTCCCCGGAGCCCGCGCCCGGCCCGCCGCCCGTCTCCCCCGCGCCCGCCCCTGCCGAGGTGCCGCCCTCCCGGGTGCTCGGCCCCGCGCCGCCGCCCGCCCTGCCGGAGTTGGAGCCTCGCGCCGCCGGGCCGACCGCCTCGGCGGCGCTCGGCGCCATGGTGCACTCCCTCCGGAACGCCCCGCCGCCCATGGCCCTGCCGGAACCCGCGAAGGGGGCGGCGCCGGACTTCGCCCTCCTGGCAGGCCTGCCCGCGCCCGGCCCCGCCCTGCCCTCCCTGACCGGTCGGCCCGTCGAGGCGCCGCCGGAGGGGGCCGGGCTGCGGCTCCTCGCCGAGGCCGGGCTCTCGGACGCGCCCGCGCTCCCCGCCTCCATGGCCGCCATGCTCGGCCGCGCGCCGGAGATGCCGCCGCCGGCCGCCGCGCCGGCACCCGTCACCTCCGACGTGCCGCTGATCGAGGCCGGGCTGCGCGCCGCCGAGGGAACCGGCCCCGCCGAGCCCGCCTCCCCCGAGTGGCGCCTGCTGCAACCGGCGTCCCTCCCGCCCGGGGCGTCCGCGGCAGTGGCGCCGTTCGCGCCGCGCGGCTAAAGCAGGCGCCATGGCGCCGCAGCGCATCCTTCTGAACCTCGGGCTGGACCTGGCCCTCGCCGCGCTGGCCCTGCCGGCCGCGCTCTGGCTCGCCGCGCCCGGCGCCTGGCCGCCGGCGGGCTGGTGGCCGGGGGGGCTGGCCGGCTCGCTCCTCGCCTTCGCCGCCGCGGCCCTGCCGCTACGCCTGCCCCGGCAGTACTGGCGCTATGTCGGCCTGCCCGACCTGCTGCCCGTGCTGGGCGCGAGCCTCGCCGCCGCGCTGATCTTCTGGGCGGGGCTGCTGCTGCTGGGCGCCTGGCGGCCGCCGAACATCGCCTTTCCCGTGCTCCATGCCGGCGTGCTGGCGGCGCTGGCGGGCGGGGCGCGGCTGATCGGGCGGCTGCAATCCGCGCATCGCGCCGGCCCCGTCTCCGACGTGCCGCCCCAGCCCGTGCTGCTGGCCGGCGGCGGCGATTCCGCCGACCTCTTCATCCGCGCCCTCATCGCCCAGCGCGCCCCGGGCTACCGGGTGGAGGGCATCCTGGCCCCGCGCGCCCGGCAGCGCGGGCGGCGGATTCTGGGCGTGCCCATCCTCGGCACGGTCGATCAGGCCGGCACGGTACTCGACGAGCTGCGCGCCGAGGGGCGGCTGCCCGCGCTCCTCGTGCTCGCCGATCCCGGCCTCGCCGGCGGTGCGCTGGAGGCCTTGCTGGACGCGGCGGACCGGCACGGCGTGCCCGTGCGCCGCGCCCCGCGCCCCACGGCGCTCGACCCCGCCACGGCGCGCGCCCAGTTCGCGCGCAAGGCCGGGCGCAAGCTGGACCTACGCCCCGTCTCGATCGAGGAGTTGCTCGACCGCCCCCAGGTG
This sequence comes from Muricoccus pecuniae, assembly GCF_014199205.1. Taxonomy (GTDB): domain Bacteria; phylum Pseudomonadota; class Alphaproteobacteria; order Acetobacterales; family Acetobacteraceae; genus Roseomonas; species Roseomonas pecuniae. Next base: position 46,609 of record NZ_JACIJD010000013.1, read on the forward strand.
CCGCTCGACCGCGAGGGCATGGCGCGGCTGGTCCAGGGCCGGCGCGTGCTCGTCACCGGCGCGGGCGGCACGATCGGCAGCGAGCTGGCGCGGCAGATCGCGGCGCTCGGCCCGGCGAATCTCACCCTGCTCGACCATGGCGAGTTCGCCCTCTACGAGATCGACCTCGAGCTCTCGGAGAGCCATCCCGGCGTCCCCCGCCGCCCCGTGCTGGCCGATGTGCGGGACGAGGCGCGGCTGCGGCGGCTGATGGAGGAGATCCGGCCCGAGCTGGTCTTCCACGCCGCCGCGCTGAAGCACGTGCCGATGGTGGAGAACGACCCGCTGGAGGGGCTGCTGACGAACGCGCTCGGCACCCGCCTGATCGCGGATGCGGCGCGCGCCAATGGCTGCCGGGCGATGGTCTTCATCTCCACGGACAAGGCGGTGAACCCGACCTCCGTCATGGGCGCCTCCAAGCGGCTGGCCGAGATGTACTGCCAGGCGCTGGACATGCAGGCCCGGCAGGGGATGGCGAGCGGCAGCGGCGGCATGCGCTGCGTCACCGTGCGCTTCGGCAACGTGCTCGGCTCCACCGGCTCCGTCGTGCCGCTCTTCCGCCGCCAGCTCGAGCGCGGGGGGCCGTTGACGGTCACCCATCCCGACATGCGCCGCTACTTCATGACGGTGCGCGAGGCGGTGGGGCTCGTGCTGCAGGCGAGCGTGATCGGGGCGGAGGACTTCTACTCCAAGGACGGGGCGGACCAGCCGCCGGAGCTGCGCGAGGGCGGCATCTTCGTGCTCGACATGGGCAAGCCCGTGAAGATCGTGGACCTCGCCCGCCGCATGATCCGCCTCGCGGGCCTCCAGCCCGACGAGGACGTGGAGATCCGCTTCACCGGCCTCCGCCCCGGCGAGAAGCTCTTCGAGGAGCTGTTCCACGGGCAGGAGCCGCCGCGGCCGACGGGCTTCCCCGGCCTGCTGGTGGCCACGCCGCGCACGGCGGACGCCGCCCTCGTCGGGCGCGCGATCGACGAGGTCTCCTCCGCCGCACGCGGGGGGCAGGCGCGGCTGGCGCTGGCCGGGCTCGCGCGGCTGGTGCCGGAATTCGAGCACGCGCCCAATACCCCGGCCGCGGGGCGCGCATAAACTTACCCTACCTTACTTGCGGAGGGGACGGCGGGACGGTTCCCTAGGACTGCTCACAAAATGGAGAGCAGCCTTCATGGGCCCGGTCCTCCCCCGTCGCGGCGCGGTGTAGCGCCATGGACGGATCCTTCGCTTCCCTCGCCTCGGGCGAGGCCTTCCTCGCCCGAGGCGAGGCGCTGATCGCGCGGCTGGAGGCGCGGCAGGCCCGGATCGGCGTGGTCGGGCTCGGCTATGCCGGGCTGCCCCTCGCCCTGCGCTTCGCCGAGACCGGCTTCGCGGTGGAGGGCTTCGACATCGACCTCGCCAAGGTGTCGGCGATCGCGGCGGGCCGCAGCCCTGTCCACGGCATCCCCGACCACCGCGTGGCCGGGAGCGGGATGCGCGCGCACGGGGATGCCGCCGCGGCGGCCGGCTGCGACGTGCTGGTGATCTGCGTCCCCACCCCCATCGGGCCGCACAAGGAGCCGGATCTCGGCGCCGTCCGGGACACGCTGGCCGCCCTCGCCCCCCATCTGCGCGCGGGCCAGGCGATCGCGCTGGAGAGCACGACCTATCCCGGCACGACCGAGGAGCTGGTCATCCCCGTGCTGGAGCGCGCGGGGCTGCGCGTGGGAAGGGACGCCTTCGTCATCTACTCCCCCGAGCGCGAGGATCCCGGCAATCCCGAGGGCACGGTGGGCCGCGTGCCGAAGCTTGTGGGCGGCGCGACGCCGGCCTGCCTCGCGGTGGGCAAGGCGCTCTACGGGCCGGTGGCGGGGGGGATCGTCCCCGTCTCCTCGCTCGCCGTCGCCGAGTTGGCCAAGTGCTACGAGAACGTCTTCCGCGCCGTGAACATCGGGCTGGTGAACGAGCTGAAGCGCATCGCCCACGCCATGGACCTCGACGTGCACGAGGTGATCGACGCCGCGGCCACCAAGCCCTTCGGCTTCATGCCCTTCCGCCCCGGCCCCGGGCTGGGCGGGCACTGCATTCCCGTCGATCCCTACTACCTCGCCTGGAAGGCGCGGGAGCTGGGCGTGGCGAGCGACTTCGTGGAGCTGGCCGGGCGGGTGAACGACGCCATGCCCGCCTATGTGATCTCCCGCCTGCGGGACGCGCTGGACGGGTTCGGAACCACGCTCCGCGGCGCGCGCATCCTCCTCCTCGGCCTCGCCTACAAGCCCGGCGTGCCGGACACGCGCGAGAGCCCGGCGATGGAGATCTTCGGCCTGCTGGAGGAGCGCGGCGCGGTCCTCTCCTATCACGACCCTCTGGTGCCGCGCTTCCCCGCCACCCGCCGCCTCCACGGCGCCTCGCCCGCGCTGGCGAGCGTGGCACTCGACGAGGCGGTGCTGGCGGCGCAGGACGCGGTGCTGCTCGTCACGCCGCAGCCGGGGATGGACCTCGCCCTCGTGCGCCGCGCGGCGCGGCTGGTGGTGGACACGCGCGGGGCGTTCCGCGGCGAGGGGCCCGGGGTTGTCGTGACGGCTTAAGGGAAAAGGCCGGGGAGAAGGAATTCTCCCCGGACCCCTCATCTTTTTCTTCGGGGCTGCCGCGGAGGGTGGGGGAGGGGGGGCACCTCAGCCCGGGGGCCCTGTTCTGCGAGGCCAGCCCCGCCAGGCGCCATGGGCGGTGGTCTCCGGCGCGGCCCGCACGCCCGCGGCCTCGGCCGCCAAGGGTCAGCAACTCCCAGGCCGTTCATATCGCGCCCGCGAACGATCCGCCGCCTGTTGCGTTAGCGGGGCAATGCTGACCGAAGCACCTGCCGCCGCGCGGCCCCGGGCCCCCGCGCGTCCGGCCGCCTCCACCCCCTCCCTGCTGAAGCCGGGCCGCAACGCCTGGCGCGTGGTGCGGGCCCCGCGCGCCGCGCTGCTCTCGGACGGCGCCACCTATTTCGGCGCGGTGCGGGCGGCGATGCTGGAGGCGCGGCACAGTATCCACGTCGTCGGCTGGGACATCGACAGCCGCACCCGGCTGGTGGGCGAGGCGCCGCCGGAGGACGGGCTGCCAGAGGAGCTGGGCGCCTTCCTCGCGGCCCTGGTGGAGCGGCGGCCCGGCCTCTCGGTGAAGCTGCTGCTCTGGGACTACTCCGTGCTCTACGCGCTGGAGCGGGAGCCGCTGCCCGCGCTGAACCTCCGCTGGAACGTGCCCGAGGCGGTGGAGCTGTGCCTGGACGACTGCACACCCTTCGGCGCCTCCCACCACCAGAAGGTCGTGGTGGTGGACGGGAAGGTCGCCTTCTCCGGCGGGCTGGACCTGACGATCCGCCGCTGGGACCGCAACGCGCACGACCCCTCCGACCCCGCGCGCATCGACCCCGCGGGCAAGCCCTACTCCCCCTTCCACGACGTGCAGATGATGGTGGACGGGGAAGCGGCGGAGGCGCTGGAAGAACTCGTGCGGGACCGCTGGAACCGGGCCTGCGAGGAATGCCTGGAAGCGCCCGCCCGCGCCCCCGGCGGCCACGACCCCTGGCCCGCGCAGGTCGCGCCCGACCTGCGGGACGCCACCATCGGCATCGCCCGCACCATGCCCAAGAGCGAGGGCGGGGTGGAGGTGCGCGAGGTGGAGGCCCTCTACCTCGACATGATCGGCGCGGCGGAGCGGGCGATCTACATCGAGAACCAGTTCCTCACCTGCGGCCGCATCGCCCGCGCGCTGATCCGCCGGATGAAGGAGCGCCCGGCGCTGGAGGCGCTGATCGTCGCGCCCAAGACGCACCACACCTGGCTGGAGCACCGCACGATGCTCGCCGGGCGCATCCGCTTCATGCGCGCCATCCGCCGCGCGGGGCTGGGCGAGCGCGTGCGGCTGGTCTTCCCCCATGTGCGGAACGGGGAGGCGGAATCGGAGGTGATGGTCCACTCCAAGGTGATGGTGGTGGACGACCGCTTCCTCCGCGTCGCCTCCTCCAACATCTGCAACCGCTCCATGGGCACGGACACCGAGTGCGACCTGATGGTGGAGGCGCGGGATGCCGGGCAGCGCGCCGCGGTCGCCGGGCTGCGGGACCGGCTGATCGCCGAGCACACCGGCGCCGCGCCGGAGACGGTGGCCGCGCGGCTGCGCGCATCGGAGTCGATCCTGCTCGCGCTGAAGGGGCTCTCCGCCGGGGGCAAGAGCCTGCGCGACGTGGAGGACGGGGAGGTGCCCGCGCGCAGCCTCATCCCCGGGATCGAGCGCGCCGCCGATCCCCGGCGCCCCATGGAATCGGGCGAGTTCCTGGCCGACTATCTCGGCCATCCCGACGTCGCCCCGCCCTCGGGCAAGCCCTGGCCGCTGCTGGCGCGGGCGGCGCTCATGCTGCTGCCCGTCGCACTGCTGATCCTGCTCTGGAAGCTCACGCCGCTGGCGGGGCTGATGACGCCGGAGGCCATGCGGAACGCGCTGACCGCGGGCGGCTCCTGGGGGCCGGCGGTCTCGGTCGGGCTCTTCCTGCTGCTCGGCTTCGTCGCCTTTCCCGTGAACGTGCTCATCCTCGGCACGGCGGCCGCCTTCGGCACCTGGCCGGGGCTGGCCTATGCCGCGGTGGGCGCCATGGTCTCGGCGGCGGCGACCTACTGGCTCGGGCGGCGGCTCGGGCCGAACCTGCTGCGCCGCGCGCTGGGGCCGCGCATCAACAAGGTGAGCCAGACGGTGAACCGGAACGGCATCCTCGCCGTGACCACCGTCCGCCTGCTCCCCGTCGCGCCCTTCACCCTGGTGAACCTCGTCGCGGGGGCGATGCGGATCCGCTTCCTCGACTACATGGTGGGCACGGCGCTCGGCCTGCTGCCCGGGATCGCGCTGCTCTCCCTCGTGGGAGAGAGCCTGTCGCGCATCCTGGAGAACCCGACGCCGCGCAACATAGGCATCCTTCTCCTCGTGCTCGTCGCCTGGGCCGGGGTGACATGGGGGCTGCAAACCCTGTTCCGGCGCCTGCGCCGGGAATAGGCGGCCCGGCATGACGGGAAGCACGCCGTTCCGGGTGATGACCTGGAACATCCACGGCGCCGTCTGCCCCTCCGGGCGGCACGACCTGCAGCGCGCCATCGACCTCATCCGCTGCCACGCCCCCGACATCGTGGCGATCCAGGAGGTGGAGGGCCGCCACCGCCCGGGCACGGCTCCCTTCACCGCGCTGCGCGAGGCCCTGGGCGGGCACGCCGTGGAGGCGCCCACCCTGCGCGGCGCGGATGGCTGCTACGGCCACATGCTCGTCAGCCGCTGGCCCCTGGAGGAGGCGGCGCTGCACGACCTCTCCGTCCCCGGCCGGGAGCCCCGCACCGCCATCGCCGCGCGGGTGAGGACGCCCGGCGGACCCTTGCGCCTGCTCGCCGCGCATCTCGGCCTGGGATGGGGGGAGCGGCGGGTGCAGGCGGCCCGGCTCGCCGCCCTCGCCCGCGGGACCAGTGACGCCCTCCTGGCGCTGGGTGACTTCAACGACTGGGAGCCGCACGGGCCGGTGGACCGCGCCTTCCTCGGCGCGCTGCCCTCGCGCACGCGGGCGCGCACCTTCCCCGTCCGCCGCCCGCTCTTCGCGCTGGACCGCATCTATGCCCGCCCGCGCGCGGCCCTGCTGCGGAGCTGGACCGACCGCGCGGCGCGCGAGGCCTCGGACCACCTGCCCGTGATCGCGGAGGTGGCGATCGCGCCGGAGGGGGAGGGAAGGGTGACGCGGCTGGAGGTGGGATAGGCCCGTCCCGCGCGTGCCGCAGCGCGAAATCCGTCTCTCGTAACCCTCGGCGGTTTCCGTCGTTGAGACCCCGCATCGCCAGGGACCCCGCCATGCCCGCACCACGCCTCAAGCCCGTCTCCGAGCAGGTGATCGTCATCACCGGCGCCACCTCCGGCATCGGCCTCGCCACCGCGCGGGAGGCGGCGGAGCGCGGGGCCGCCGTGGTGATCGCCGCCCGCAACGAGGAGGCGCTGAACGCGCTCGCCGAGGAAATCCGCGGCAAGGGCGGGCGGGCCGAGCCCGTGGTGGCCGATGTCGCCGACATGGCCCAGGTGGAGGCGATCAGCGAGGCCGCGATCCGCGTCTTCGGCGGCTTCGATTCCTGGTGCAACAACGCCGGCGTCGCGATTTTCGGAGAGATGGAGGACGTGCCGCTGGAGGACCAGCGGCGCCTCTTCGACGTGAACTACTGGGGCGTGGTGCACGGCACGCTCGTCGCGGCGCGGCACCTCAAGGGCAAGGGCGGGGCCATCGTCAACACGGGCAGCGTGCTGTCCGACCGCGCGATGGCGCTGCAGGGTCCCTACTCCGCCGCCAAGTTCGCCCTGAAGGGCGTGACCGAGGCCTTCCGCACAGAGTTCGAGGCCGAGGACTACCCGATCAGCGTCACGCTGGTGAAGCCCGGCCCGATCGACACCCCCTACATGGAGCACGCCCGCAACCTCATGGGCACGGTGGGCACGCGGAACCCGCCCCCCTCCTACCACCCTCGCGTGGTGGCCCGCGCCATCCTCTACGCCTGCGAAACCCGCGTGCGCGACCTCGTCGTGGGCGGCGGCGGGCTGATGGTCTCGGTCATGGGCCGCCTCGCCCCCAAGCTGACGGACCTCATCATGAGCAAGATCGCCAAGCCCGTTCAATCCAGCGACCAGCCCGGCCGGGCCGAGCGGCGCGACAACCTCTACGACGCGCGCGAGGACCTGGCCGAGACCTCCTCCCTCTCCGGCCCGCCGCCGCGCCGCACCTCCTTCCTTCTGGAGGCGCAGATGAACCCGCTCGGTCCGGCCGGGCTGCTCATCGGCGCCGCGGCCCTGCTCGGGGGCGCCGCCTTCGGCATGTACACCCTGCGCCGGCCGAAGCCGGTGCCCGAGCGGCTGGCCGAACGCGCCTGGCGGATCGGGCGGGGCGTGACGCGGGATGCCGGCCACGGCATCGGCACGCTCGGCCACGAGGCGAGCCGCATCGCCCATCGCGCGCTCGGCTACGCCGAGCGGGCCGAGCGCGAGGCGCGGCCCTATGCGAAGACCGCCCGCAAGAGGGCCGAGCGCTTCGCCGACCGCGCGAGCCGCTACGCGGCCTCCGCCTATGACGACGCGCGGGAGCGCGGGTCGGACCTCTACGAGGGCGCGCGGGACCGCGGCCGCTCCCTCTACCGCGACCTGCGCGGCCGGGGCGAGGACGCCTATGAGGACGCGCGGGACGAGGGCTGGCATCTCTTCAAGCGCGCCCGCGCCGAGGGCCGCGACACCTATGAGGACGCGCGCGACCGCGGCTGGAGCCTCTTCGGCCGTGCCCGCGACCGGGGCGAGGATCTCTACGGCCGCGCCCGCAAGCGCGGCGCCGAAGCCTATGACGACGCACGGGACGAGGGCTGGCACCTCTTCAAGCGTGCCCGGGCCGAGGGCCGCGATGCGTATGACGACGCGCGCGACACCGGCTGGAGCCTCTTCGGCCGCGCGCGGCACGAGGTGGACAAGCGCGCCCGGCACGCCGCCCATGAGGGCGAGGGGCTGCTCGACCGGGTCAACGCCTTCCTGAAGTCCCGCCTCTGACGAAACGGGGCGCGCCGGCCCGGCCGGCGCGCCCCGCCTGAGTGAAGCCAGGGGGCGGGTGTCCCGCCCCCGGCCCTGCTACCCGCCCTGCGCTTCCAGGTGTGCGCGATAGAAGGGCGTCGGGGCGACGATGCGGTTCTCCATCTCCTGCAGCACGCCCAGCTCCGCCACCTTGGCAAGATAGGCCTGGAAGGCGGGGTCGGCGGCCATGGCGGCGCGGCGCTTCTCGCGGTCCGCCTGGCTGTCATAGGCCCAGAGATGGACGACGCGGTTCAGCGGGCCCTCCACCGTCGTGTACCAGCCGAGGCAGCGGCCGAGATGCTTCTTTTGAAGCTCCCACGCCATCGTCTCGTAGAGCTTCACGAACTCGGCCATGCGGTTCGGCTGGCAGGTGTAGATCCGCAGGTCCACGATCATCGGCGCATTCCTCGTCGTCGCGTTCTCGGCCGCGGGGAGGGACCCCCTCAGGCGCCCGCAGACTCCTCCACGGCGAGCAGCGCGTCCAGGGTGCGGGCGGCGGTGGCCAGCACGCCCTCGTCCCCCGTGACCATCAGCCCGGCGATCGCCCCGTCGATGAGCAGCAGCAGCGTCTCGGCGAACTCCCCGGGGTGGGCGAGGCCGGCATCCCCGGCCAGGCCCGCCAGGAAGGCGCGGCAGGCGGCGCGGTGCTCGGTGGCCAGCTCGCGCAGCCAGGGCTCGCCCTTCGTGTGCTCGGCCACCGCGTTGATGAAGGCGCAGCCGTAGAAGCGGCCGCCGCGGAACCAGCCGGCCAGGGCGGGGACGATGGCGCGCAGCCGCGCGCGCGGGTCGTCGGAGGCGGCGGCGACCTCGGCGGCGAAGGCCTCGCGCCAGGCCTGCCCCTCCTCGCGCAGCGCCGCGCGCACCAGCGCCTCCTTCGAGCCGAAGCGGCTGTAGAGCGTCATCTTCGAGGCGCCGGCGGCGGCGAGGATGCGGTCCACCCCCGTCGCGTGGATGCCGTCCCGGCAGAACATCTCCCGGGCCGCGGCGACGATGCGCTCGTGCGGCGCGAGGGCCTCGGGCGGGGAAGGGATCGGCACGGGGGCCGCGGCCTTCGGGATGGGACTGCTCCTGTCTGTTGCAGGGACTGCCCATGAGGAATGCAGCCCCGGCCGTGAACCCCGCCTCACGGGCGGGCGGCGGATCCGGTCGCCATCATGCCCCATCCGCCAGGCCCAGGCGAGGGCCGCGGGCCTCCCGACCACCTGATGGAACGGCCTTGCCGGCCCTGTGGCCCGGGCCGCCCGCCGGTGGAACGCGGCTTGCCCTGCCGGAGCGCGTCCGCCCGCCGGCGGCCTGACCAGAGAGAAGACGATGAACGACGCCAAGACCGAGCTCGGCCGGAAGATCCTCAAGATCAAGAAGAGCAAGGGGCTGAAATGGGCCGAGGTGGCCGCGCGGATAGGCCAGAGCCCCGTCTGGACCTGCGCGCTCTGCATGGGCCAGATGAGCGCCGAGCCGCACCACGCCCGCGGCATCGCCGAGCTCTTCGGCCTCGACGAGGAGGAGGAGGCGACGCTCCTCGAGATCCCCTATCGCGGCGCCCAGCCCCTGCCGCCGACGGACCCGCTGATCTACCGCTTCTACGAGCTGATCCTCGTCTACGGCACGACCTGGAAGGAGATGATCCACGAGGAGTTCGGCGACGGCATCATGTCCGCCATCGACTACGACATGCAGCTCGAGCGCCAGCCCGACCAGAAGGGCGACCGCGTGCGGATCACCATGTCCGGCAAGTTCCTGCCCTACAAGCGGTACTGACCGTTCGGGGGAGGGGCCGCGCGGCCCCTCACTCGCTCCCGAGCAGGCCCTCGACGATTCCGCGCAGCAGCGCCGCTCCCTCGGAGAGCCGCTCCAGCGCGAGGGGCCGCCCGCGCGCCTCGCCGCCCGTGGCGAGGGCCGCGCGGTCCTGTCCCAGCTCGCGCGCGGAGAGGCGGCCATCGCCGTCGTAGTCGAGGCTCTCCATCATCAGCCGCGCCCCGGCGACGCCGCCCACCACCCCCGCCGAATTGGCGAGGCCGGAGAGCTCCGGCGCCGCCTCGGCCTGGAGGGAGAGGAGCCAGGCGGCGCCCCGGAACAGCCGCGCCAGCTCCGCCGTGCCGAGGAGGTTGTCGCCCGAGACATCGCCCACGCGGACGAGGGCGGCCGCACAATCCGCCACGGCCCCCGTGCCCGGGCCGCAGGCGGCCTCCAGCACCTCCACCGCGCCGAGGAAGGCGACGCCCTCGCCCTGGGCGGCGAAGGAGAGGGGGGTGGCGGGGCAGCGCTGCCAGCGGGTGACGGGGGCATCGCCCGGCAGGCGGTCGTCGCGCGTCTTGTTGCCCGGCTCCGCCGTCTCCAGCGCGTCGCCGGCGGGGCGGAGCATCAGGCGCGGGGCCTCGGCGCCGCGGGCCGTCGCCACCGTCCAGCCGCCCTCCAGGCCGCGGGCCTCGGTGAAGCGCAGCAGGCGCCCGGCGCCGTCCGCCGGCACGCGGGCCGCGCCGCGGGCGGAGAGGGCGAGCATGGCCGTGGGAGCGGTGCACTCCCCCGTGAACCAGGCGCCGCGCTGGGCCTGGCCGACCACGGCCCCCGGGCCTGGAAGCTGTCCCTGGGCGGCCGGGTCCTGGGCGCGGGCTCCCGGTGCCGCGGCGAGGGCGGCGAGAAGGGCGAGGCCGGCCAGGAAGGAGCGGGCGGGAGGGGTCATGGCAGGGGCACCTCGATGCCGGCACAGAGGTCCAGGGGATCGCGCGTCACCTCCCGCCCGTCGCGGAAGACGGCGGTGAGGCGGGCGGGGCAGGCGCCGCCCTCGGGCGGGGCGATGTCCAGCGTCTCGTTCGCGCCGAGCACGGTCGCGCCCAGCCGGTCCTCCCCGCGCGGCGCGCCGGGGGGGTCGATGTAGAGCTCCACGACCGGCAGGCGGGCGGCGTTGCGCAGGCGCACGCTGCCCGGGCGGGGGCCGTCATCCTCCTCGCCCTCGTCCAGCCGGGCGGCGATCGTCCAGCCCGGACGGATGCTGACGAGCGGGTTCTGGCAGATGTTCACCTCCCGCCGCTCCTCCGCGCCGCTGCTGGGGAAGACGACGCGCAGGTCTGCCACGCAGTCCACGGGCAGGGAGAGGGTCTGCCGCTCGCCCCGGCCGAGGCCACCGGGCAGCCGCTCCGGCCCCCAGTCCCCCTCGTTGGAGGAGGAGACGTAGATCTCCTCGATCCGCGCACCGTGGCGGTTCACGAGCGTCAGCGGGCGCTCGGGCGGGCGGGGGATGCCGCTGCCGTCGAAGGTGACGGGGGCGGTGCAGATGTTCACCCCGCGCCGCGCCTCGGCCGCGCCGTCCGCATAGGTGGCGCGCAGGTCGGCCTCGCAGCCGGGCAGGCGCAGCCGGAGGCGGAAGCTGCTGCCATCGGGCGCGACCTGGTTGCCCATGCGGTCCACGCCCCAGCCCTCATCGGCGTCGAGCGCGCCGCCGCGCCCGGCGGGAACGACGTGCAGCCCGCCCAGTGGGCGCCCGGCGCGGTTGTTCACCGTGAGGTCCCGCCAGGGGAGGGCGGGGTCGGCCAGGGTGACGCGCGGGTTGCGGCAGACATCCGTGCGCGGGCGCGACACCTCGGAACCGTCCGCCATCACGGCGGTGATGTCGAAGACGCAGTCGCGGCGCCGCCCGAGGCGCAGGCGGTGGGGGCGGCCGGCGGGCACGGTCTCCGCCCCCAGCCGGTCCGGCCCGCGCGGGGCGCCGGGCGGGGCGGCGTAGAGTTCCCGGATATCGAGGTCGGTGTCGTTGTTGACCAGCGCCTCCCGTACCGGGGCGGAGGCGTCGCCGAGGGTGACGCGGCTGCTCCGGCAGAGATCGATCCCCCGCCGCTCCTCCACCGTCTCGTCCGCGAGGATCGCGCGGAGGGACCAGGCGCAGGGCTGGTTGCGGCCGAGGCGGAGGCGGACGCTGCCACCCGGTGGCAGGGTATCCGCCCCGAGCCGGTCCGGGCCGGGATCGGTCTCGGTGGAGGGGACGAGGTAGATCTCCCGCACGGCGAGGCCCGTCTCGTTCGCGATCACGGCCTCCCGCTCGGCCGGGCGGGAGCCGGGGTTTTGCGCGCGGCCCGGCGAGGGAAGGAGGAGCAGGGCCGCCAGCCCGATCCCCATGAGCGTCCCACGCATTCCAGAACCCCGATCCCCTGCCTCGCCGACCCGCCCGGGAGGTGCGGCGCAGGATCGTCGCATGAAAGCCACGGCGCAATTGCAGGGAAGACACACCCGGCCCCTCGCGCGCGGAGGGAGCGGGGAGAAGGCGTCAAGGCGGCGTGATGGGCGCGCGGCGCCGCCACCGGGGGGCAGGAAATCGCGCCGGGCCGGATTCTGCGCCGCCGCCCTTCTGGTCTAAGCTGCGCGCAACCGTCCATGGGAGGACCGATCGCCATGACCCCCCGCCCCGCCTCGCGCCGCCGTTTCCTGGCCGGCGCCGCGGCCCTGCCCTTTCTTTCCGCCGGCTTCCCGGCCGGGGCGCGCGCCCAGGGCACCCAGCGCTATGCCAGCCTGAACATATTCATCCCCGCCGCCCCCGGCGGCGGCTGGGACAGCCTCGGCCGCGCGATCGAGCAGGTGGCCCGGCAGGGCGGGCTCGTCGGCGCCATGCAGTTCGAGAATGTAGGCGGCGCGGGCGGCGCGGTGGGCCTGCCGCGCTTCGTGGCCCAGCGCCGCGGCCGGCCGGACGCGCTGATGGTGGCCGGCGCCGTGATGGTGGGCTCGACCATCACCAACAAGAGCCCCGTGGGCGTGAGGGACGTGACCCCGATCGCGCGGCTGACGGACGAGACCCTCGCCGTGGTGGTGCCGGCCAGTTCCGAGATCCGCGACCTCAAGGGGCTGATGGACGCGCTCCGCGCCAATCCCGGCGGGGTGGCGGTGGGCGGCGGCTCGGCCGGCGGCATGGACCACATCCTGCTGGGCCAGCTCATCAAGTCCGTCGGCCGCAACGCGCGCGAGGGATCCTACGTCGCCTTCGCCGGCGGCGGCCCGGCCCAGGCGGCCATCCTCGGCGGCCAGGTGAAAGCGGGCATTTCCGGCTTCTCGGAATTCGCCGAGCAGATCAAGGCGGGGCGGATGCGCGCCCTGGCCACGAGCGGCGCGACGCGGACGGACCCTGCCGTGCCCACGCTCCGCGAGAGCGGGATCGACATCGTGATGGGCAACTGGCGCGGCCTCTTCGCCCCGCCCGGCATCAGCGCCGACATCCGCGCCAACCACATCCGCTTCGCGACCGAGCTGCACGCCCTGCCGGCCTGGAAGTCGCTGCTGGAGACCCGCGGCTGGGAGGACGCCTTCATGGAAGGCGGCGCCTTCGAGGAGTTCCTGAAGCGTGACCTCGAGGCCACCGCCGCCGTGCTGCGGGAGATCGGGCTCGCCTGAGCCCGGCCCCGCCGGATCCTGCCGAGGCCGGATCCGGCGGGAGCGCCTCAGGCGATGACGTGGAGGTCGCCCGCCGCCGGCGACGTGCCCGCGGCGAAGAGCGCGATCCGCACCGCCGTGGCCGTGCCCTCGCCGTCCGCATCCCACCAGAGCTGGTCGGCATCGGTTTCCAGGATGAACTGGCCGGTGCCGGCGGGGGCGTCCGACAGGCCCGTGGTGTTGCTCGTGAACCGCCCCGTTGCCAGCAGGTCCATGCCCGCGGCGAGCCCGCCGCCGAAGCCCGCGGCCGAGACCTCGACCACGTCGCTCCCCCGCAGGAAATCGGTGACGCTGTCCCCGCCCTCCCAGGCAAAGCCGTAGCGGAAGTGGTCCGCGCCGGCGCCGCCCGTGAGCCGGTCCGCGCCGGGGCCGCCCGCGAGCACGTCCTCCCCCGCGCCGCCGACCAGCGTGTCCCGGCCCGCCAGGCCGGCCAGCAGGCTCCCGGCATCGTTCGCGAGCATGCGGTTGTCCGCGCCGTTGCCCGTGCCGGTGAGGGGGGCCGTGCCGGAGAGGGTGAGGTTCTCGATGCCGGCCGCGAGGGTAAAGGAAAGGGACGAAACCACCGTGTCCACTCCGCCGCCGCCGGCCTCGCTGACCCGGTCCCCGGCGTCGTCCACGATGTAGCGATCATTCCCGGGGCCGCCGAGCAGGAGGTCGGCGCCCGCCCCGCCATCGAGCCGGTCGGCACCGTCCCCGCCCTGGAGCAGGTCGCGCCCGGCCCCGCCGGAGAGGGTGTCGTCCCCGCTGCCGCCCTGGAGGATGTCGTCCCCCATGCCGCCCCGCAACGTGTCCTGGCCCGCCCCGCCGGCCAGCAGGTCGCTCCCCGCGCCGCCCACCAGGAGATCGTCCCCGGCCCCGCCGAGGAGCGCGTCGGCCCCGGCGCCGCCGGTCAGCGTGTCGGCGCCCGCGCCGGCATGGAGCAGGAGGGAGGCCGTCGCGGGGAGCGCCGACCCGTCCGCCATGACGGAGGCCGCGCCCTCGGCCAGCACGGTGACGCGGCCGCCGGTGAAGGCCGCCGCGGCGTTCGCGCCGAGGGTGAGGCTCTGCGCGCCGCTGCCGTGCAGCCACAGGCCTTCCATGTTGCGGAGATGGACGAAGTCGCCGTCCGTGGCGGAGAGGTCGTCGGTGAAGATCGCGACGTCGAGCCCGCCGGCGCCGTCCAGCAGGCCTGCCGCGTGCAGGCCCTCGGCGCCGCCGAGGATGAAGAGATCGGTGCCGCGCGTCCCGGTTTTGGGAGCGGTCGGGGCAATGAAGATGGCCAAGGCTGGATTCTCCAGAGGCGTCGCGCGCTGTTTTTGGCGCGCGACCCAACGCTGCCCGGCCCGGGTGAACGAAGCGTAAAGCCCCGGCACTTTCGCTCCCTGCGGGGCCATGCCATTCACCAATCGACGCCCGCCGAGGCGGAGAGACGGGAAGAAACCTCCATGCAGCACCCATCCCCGCCAAGGGCCGGGACGCCCGGCGCCGATCTCGGCGTCGGCCTCTTCGTCGTCCTGCTCGGCCTCCTCACCCTCTATTCCGCCTGGGCCATCGCGGATTCGCCGCTCTACGCCCAGGTCGGCGCGAAGGCCGTGCCCTATCTCGTGGGGGGAATCCTCGTGGCGCTCGGCATCGCCCTCTCGGCGGTCGCGCTGCGCGGCGGCTGGAGCGGCGACCTGGAGGAGGCGATGGAGGCGCCGCCGACGAACTGGCGCGCGCTTGCCCTGCTCGGCGCGGGGCTGCTGGTGCAGCTCGCCCTCATCGACTGGCTCGGCTTCGTCATCGCGGCGACGATCCAGTACGTGCTCGTCTGCGCCGCCTTCGGCTCGCGCCGCCCGCTGCGCGACCTGCTCATCGGCATCGTGGTGACGCTCGGCGCCTATCTCGGCTTCTCGCGCCTGCTCGGCGTCAATATCGGCGCGGGCGTGCTGGAGGGAATTCTCTGATGGACGTTCTCTCCGGCCTCGCCCTCGGCTTCGGCAACGCCCTCACCCCGATCAATCTCGGCTGGGCGCTGCTCGGCTGCTTCCTCGGCACCGCGATCGGCGTGCTGCCCGGCATCGGGCCGGCGCTGACCATCGCGCTGCTCCTGCCCGTGACCTTCAAGGTGGAGGCGACGGGCGCCTTCATCCTTTTCTGCGGCGTGTTCTACGGCGCGATGTATGGCGGCTCCACCACCTCGATCCTGCTGAACACGCCGGGTGAGTCGGGCTCGATCATCACCGCGCTGGAGGGCGCGAAGATGGCGAAGAACGGGCGCGCGGGGCCGGCCCTCGTCACCGCCGCCGTCGGCTCCTTCGTGGCGGGCACGGTAGGCACGCTCGGCATCTCCTTCGTCGGGCCGCTGGTGGTGGACGTCGCGCTGCGCCTCGGGCCTGCCGAGTACTTCTCGCTGATGATGCTCTGCTTCGTCACCGTCTCGGCGGTGCTCGGCGGCTCGGCGCTGCGCGGCCTCGCCTCGCTCGGCTTCGGGCTGATGCTCGGCCTCGTCGGCGTCGATCTCCAGACGGGGCAGGCGCGGCTGACCTTCGGCATCCCCGAACTGCTGGACGGCGTGAACGTCGTGCTCGTCGCCGTCGCGCTCTTCGCGGTTGGGGAGACGATGTACCTCGCCTGGCGCCACGTGCAGGGCGTGCAGGAGGTGCGGCCCGTCGGGCGGCTGTGGATGAGCGGCCAGGAGTGGCGCCGCTCCATCGGCCCCTGGCTGCGCGGCTCCTTCCTCGGCTTTCCCTTCGGCGTGCTCCCCGCGGGCGGCACGGAGATGCCGACGATGCTCAGCTATTACGCCGAGCGGAAGCTGGTGAAGCCGGAGCACCGGCATGAATTCGGCACGACGGGCGCGATCGAGGGCGTGGCGGGGCCGGAGGCGGCGAACAACGCGGCGGCCGCCGGCATCCTCGTGCCGATGCTCACCCTCGGCCTGCCGACATCGGCGACGGCCGCGATCATGCTCTCGGCCTTCCAGTCCTACGGCATCCAGCCCGGGCCCCTGCTGTTCACGCAGCAGGCGGCGCTCGTCTGGACGCTGATCGCCAGCCTCTACATCGCCAATGTCATGCTGGTGGTGCTGAACCTGCCGCTGGTCGGGCTCTGGGCGCGCATCCTGAAGATCCCGACGCCGCAGCTCTATGCCGGCATCCTCGTCTTCGCGACGATCGGCACCTACGGGATCAGCAACTCGGTGACGGACCTCGTGCTGCTCTACGGCATCGGGATCGTCGCCATGTTCATGCGGCGCTTCGACTTCCCGACCGCGCCCGTGGTCATCGGCATGATCCTCGGCCCCATGGCGGAGCAGGCGCTGCGCCAGGCGCTGACGATCAGCCAGGGCGACTGGACCACCTTCCTCACGCGCCCGATCTCGCTGTGCATCCTGCTGGTGGCGGTGCTGGCGCTGGTGGGGCCGCGCCTCTGGGGCGTGTTCCGGGCGCGCGCCTAGCGCCGGCACCCTCCCGCGGCGCCGGGGGCCTGGCCCCTGCCGGTGCCGCGGGGCTGTTCAAGCACCCTTGGACCGGCCTCTTGGAGGGGGCGGTCCCTTTGCCTATCTCTTGGGCATGTCCAAGGCGCTCCCCCACCCCGACCCGGAGGCGATCGACCTCTCCGCGGTGCTGGACGCGCTGCGGGATCCGATCCGGCGGGCGATCGTGCTGACCGTGGCGGAGGGGGGCGAGAAGCGCTGCTCCTCCTTCCTGCACTGCACGACCAAGACGAATCTCAGCTACCACCTCGCCCGCCTGCGGGAGGCCGGGGTGGTGCGGGTTCGCGTCGAGGGGCCGGCCCGGATCGTCTCGCTGCGCCGTACGGAGCTGGACGCGCGATTCCCGGGCCTTCTGGACGCCGTCCTGCGCGGTGCCCGGCAGGCCCCGGCCCCCGCGCGGCTCGCCGAGACGGCCTGACACCCCGAACACCCCGAACGGGGCGCGGCGACGCGCCCGGATGACGCACGAATGAATACCCAGGAAGCCGTGAACCTCTCCCCTCGCGAGATCGTCTCGGAGCTCGACCGCTACATCGTCGGCCAGCACGACGCGAAGCGCGCGGTGGCGATCGCGCTGCGCAACCGCTGGCGCCGGCAGCAGCTGCCGGACGGCATGCGCGAGGAGGTGGTGCCCAAGAACATCCTGATGATCGGCCCGACGGGCTGCG
This sequence comes from Muricoccus pecuniae, assembly GCF_014199205.1. GTDB lineage: Bacteria > Pseudomonadota > Alphaproteobacteria > Acetobacterales > Acetobacteraceae > Roseomonas > Roseomonas pecuniae. The sequence goes on from NZ_JACIJD010000013.1 coordinate 63,763, forward strand.
GCAAGACCGAGATCGCCCGCCGCCTCGCCCGGCTGGCCAACGCGCCCTTCCTGAAGGTCGAGGCCACGAAGTTCACCGAGGTCGGCTATGTCGGCCGCGACGTGGAGGGGATCGTGCGTGACCTCGTGGAGGCGAGCATCGTGCAGCTTCGCGAGGCCGCCCGCGCCGAGGTGCAGGCCAAGGCCGAGCTGAACGCCGAGGAGCGGCTGATCACCGCCCTCGTCGGCGAGGGCGCGAATGGCGAGACGCGGATGAAGTTCCGCCGCATGCTGCGCGACGGCAGCCTCGACTCCAAGGAGGTCGAGGTGCAGGTGGCCGAGCAGGCGATGCCGATCGGCGCGATGGACATCCCGGGCATGCCGCCCGGCGCCCAGAACATCCAGGAGATGATGGGCAAGATGTTCGGCGGCCGCAGCCGCGCGCGCAAGATGACGGTGGCCGAGGCCCGCACCGCGCTCCAGCGCGAGGAGGCCGACAAGCTTCTCGACCAGGAGAAGCTGACGCGAGACGCGGTGCACCACGCGGAGCAGAACGGCATCGTCTTCATCGACGAGATCGACAAGGTCTGCGCGCGCACGGGCGAGGGCGGGTTCCGCGGCGGCGACGTCTCGCGCGAGGGCGTGCAGCGCGACCTGCTGCCGCTCATCGAGGGCACGACGGTGAACACGAAGCACGGCCCGGTGAAGACGGACCACATCCTCTTCATCGCGAGCGGTGCCTTCCACCTCGCCAAGCCCTCCGACCTCCTGCCGGAGCTGCAGGGCCGCCTGCCGATTCGTGTGGAGCTGCGCGGCCTGACGCGGGACGACTTCCGCCGCATCCTGACGGAGCCGGAGCACGCGCTGACGGCACAGTACACCGCGCTGCTCGGCACGGAGGGCGTGACGCTCGACTTCGCGCCGGACTCGATCGACGCGGTGGCCGAGCTCGCCGCCGACATCAACGACCGCGTGGAGAATATCGGCGCGCGGCGGCTGGCGACGGTGCTGGAGCGGCTGCTGGAGGAGGTCTCCTTCACCGCCTCCGACCGTCGCGGCGAGACGGTGCGCGTGGACGCGGCCTATGTGCGGGAGAAGGTCGCGCCGCTGGCCTCCAGCACGGACCTGTCGCGCTTCATTCTCTGAGCGCGGCCGGGGGAGGGCGCCGCCTTCCCCCGGAGCTTCCATCCCCGGGCCGTTCTACTCCGCCGCCTGCGCCGCCACCCGGCGACGAGGCCGGCCCGCCGCCGCCCGCTTCGCCCGGCGCCGGTCGAGGTAGAGGATGATCCCGGTGATGCCGAAGAGCGGCATTATGAGGCTCGCGATCATCATCAGCACTGTCACCACCGTGCCGAAGTAGCGGCCGCTGTGCAGGGCCAGCATGCTGCCCATCAGCTGATGGGCGAGGGGCTGGTCGTCGTAGCGGCGGTGCTCCACCACGCGGTCGGCGGCGTCGATTGCGATGGTGTTGCGGGCGTCCTCGTGGGCGGGATCCGCGTCCACATAGGTGATCCGCAGCGGCTGGCCGGGCGAGGGGATGCGGAGGGACGCCGTGCCGTAGTCCGGCCGCTCCCGCAGGAAGGCGGCCCAGGCGCGGTCGATATCGACCGGCGCGGGGCGGGGGCCGCGCTCGCCCCGCGACGCCCCGCCAGCGCCTTCCCGCGGCGCACCTTCCACCCGGGGCGGAGTTTCCACCCGGGGTGGAGCCTCCACCCGGGGCGGGCCGGCCTGGGCGGGGCGGGGGGCGCCGGTGAGGTCGAAGAGGGCGTTCCGGTACCAGTCGAAGGACCAGAACAGGCCGGTCAGCCCCATCAGCACGTAGAGCGGCAGCACCCAGGTGCCGATGACGGAGTGCAGCCGCCAGTTGAGGGCGCGTCCGCGCAGCCGCGGGCTGATGTGGAACCAGGTCCGCAGGTTCAGCGCGCGCCGGGGCCAGCGGAGATAGAGGCCGCTGAGGGAGAGGAAGACGAGGGCGATGGTGGAGACGCCGACCACGACCTTGCCCTCCTGCCCCGCCAGCAGCCAGCGGTGCAGCTCGCGCGTGGTGCGGAAGAAGCCGTCACCGGTGGGGGCGCCGAGGAGCGCGCCGGTCCAGGGATCGGCGTAGCGCGGCTCGCCGCGGGGCGGGCGCCCGCCGCCGCCCTCCTGCGGGGGCGCGCCCGGCGGGGAGACGGTGGCGCGCACGGCGCGCCCGGGCGAGGCGGCGAGGTTGAGGGCGAGGACGCGGGCGCCGCTCCCGTCCTCGATCCGGCGGATCAGCTCGGCCGGCGCCGGGCGCGGCTCGGGGCGGGGTGCCACGGTGAGGACGCCGGGATTCAGCGCCCGCATGATCTCGTCCTGGAAGGAGAGGAGCCCGCCCGTGACGCCGACCACCATCAGCACCATCCCGGCGGTGATGCCGAGGAACCAGTGGGTCTGGAACAAGGCGGTCTTGAGGGAGGGGAGGCGGAGGGCCAAGGCTGATCGTCCCGTGTCGGCCCGGAGGGAGGATGTCCTTCCGGTCAGGACGGGCTAATGCGAATCGTATGCAATTGCAAGGAAGGCGCTGGGCCTTCCCGCTCAGCCGTTCAGATAGGCGTTGAACTTCGCCATCCAGAAGTTCGGCACCTCGTTGCCCCCGCCCGACCGGATGCGAATCGTCCAGATCGGCTCCGCCGTGTCGGCCGTCTCGATGATGAATTTCCAGCCCACGCGCCGGTCGGCCGAGTTGTAGACCGGCTCGGCCCGCCATTTCCGGATGACGGAGAAGGGCAGCAGCTTCATCAGCCGGTGGGAGGCGAGGCCGACCATCTCCTCGCTCGCGCTGAAGAGAAGGGTGGTGTCGCGCCCCTCCAGCCGGTCGTCCAGCCCAGGGCACTCAGCCGCCAGCGCGGCCACGGCCCTGCGGCGCCCTTCCCGCACGGACCAGAGGCGCCAGAGGATTGCGCCCAACAGGGCGAGCGCGCCCAGAACCGCCAGCGTCACCAACCCAGCCATCCCCTTCCGGCCCCGCGCGGGGATTAGGGCCATCACGCCGGGCGATCAACGAAGCCCGGGGAGCGGGATGCAACCCCGCCCCCGGCGCGCCATTTCTTCCGCCATGAGCACGACCATGCCCGCCCTGCTGACCCTTCCCGAGGACGCCCAGACGGACCTGGCCAAGGCCGTGGCCACGCTGGAGGGACCCTCCTTCGCCGCCCGCCTCGCCTCCATCGCCGGCACGCCGATCGAGGCGCTGAAGGCCCGCCTGCCCGAGGGCGTGCGCGACCAGCTCGACCACGCCGTCCGCCGCGCGCTGGAGAAGGCCTGGTCTACGGCGGTGGGCACGGAGCCCCGCCGCACGCCCTTCGGCATGGATGTCGCCTGGTTCCACCGGGGCGTCGCCATGGCCAGCGGCGCGGCGGGCGGCGCCTTCGGGCTGATCGGTACGCTGGCCGAGCTGCCGGTCTCCACCACCATCCTCCTGCGCCAGATCGCCGCCGAGGCCGCCGCGGCCGGGGAGGACCCGAAGGTGGCCGCCACCGCCGCCGAGTGCATGGCCGTCTTCGCCATCGGCAGCCCGAACAACACCGAGGACGACGTGGCCGAGACCGGCTACTTCGCCGCCCGCATCGCCCTCGCCCAGATGCTGCCCAATGCGGCCTCGAGCCTCGTCTCGGGCCTCGTGCCCGGCTTCCTCGGGGCCATCGCGGCGCGCTTCACGGGGACGGTGGGGCTGAAACTATCCGCCCAGGCGGTGCCGGTCATCGGCGCGGCGGCGGGGGCGGCGATCAACCTCGCCTTCCTCGAGCACTTCCGCGAGGTGGCGAAGTCCCACTTCACCGTCCGCAAGCTGGAGCGGATTTACGGCGCGGACCGCGTGCGCGCCGCCTATGACGCGCTGCGCGACGGCAGCACGGGGTGACGTCATTGCTGGCCGGATAAGGCTCGGTCAGGCCGGGCGACCGGCCGGCGGGTCCCGGTACTCGGCCCAGCCCCCGTCCAGGCCGAGGCGCGTCCAGCGCAGGCCGGCGACGGGACGGTCCGGCCGCGGGGCGCGCAGGTGCAGGAAGCCCTCGGAGTCGTGGCGGATCACCCATCCCAGCGCCATGTCGGCGCCGGCCTCGTCCGTCAGGGCGACCAGGCGCCCCGGCGGGGGACCGGTCTCGCCGGTGTCCGATAAGAGGGAAAGGCCCGCGACCGCCAGCGACCAGGCCGGGGCTCCCTCGAGATAGTCCCGGAAGCCGGCCCGCCGCAGAGCCCGCCTCTCGCCCTCTCCCTTGCGGCGCGCCAGGGGCGGGCGGGCCAGGGCGAGGGAGGGAAGGGCGGCGTGGTCGGCCAGCACCGCCCCGAGGTCCCGGTCCTCGCCGATGGCGACGAGGAGGTCGGGCCGGAGCGCGGCGATCAGCGCCCGCTTCAGGCGCCGGCCGGGACCGCGCAGCAGGCCGCATGTGTTGATGACCAGGAGACCGGCCCCCGCCTCCGCGGCCAGGGCGGCGGAGCCCTCCATCAGCCGTGCCCAGGCCCCCAGGGGCTCGACCGCGCCGAGATAGGCCAGCGCGGAGAGGACGGGCGGGCCGCTCCCGGCGATCCGCCCGAGGGTGACGCAGGCCGGCGGGCCGAGCTGCTTCTGGCCGGGATCGGTGTCGAGGAGCGCCGCTGGGCGGGAGAGCCCCGCGGCACGGGCGAGCAGGAGGCCGCAGAAGGTGCTCTTGCCCGCGTCCGGCGCGCCGAGCACCAGCACGCGCCGGGACGGCCCGCCGGCGATCCGGTGCAGCGCGGCCTCCCAGTCCGGTGGCGTCTCCACGGGCATGCCGAAGCTCCGGTCGGCGTGCCGGGAAGGCGGGCCTAGCCGAGCGCCAGCGCCGCGACCTCGCCCACCGCGCGGTTGTTGCTGTCCAGCACCGGCGCCTCCACCGCCCGCGCCAGCTCCGCCGCGCGCTCGGCGGGGAGGAGGCCGAGGCGGCCGAGGATCGTGGCGAAAACCGCCATCTTCCCGCGCGAGGCGCCGTCCAGGATCTTCACCGCGATGCCCAGCCCCATCTCGGGCACGAAGCCGAGGACGAAGCCCTCCGCCCCCTCCTTCAGCACCACGCGCCCCCCTGTGGCGGCGACGATGCGGGAGGTCGGCCGGCCGCGGCCGGAGACGTGGTCGGGGTGCTCGCGCAGCGCGGCGAGGAGACGGCGAATGGCGGCCTCGCGCCGGGAGTCCTGCACGGCGAGGGCGGCGTAGCGGGCGGCGGCGCGGGCGGCGTCGGCCACCGTCATCGCCAGCGCCGGCAGGCCGCACCCGTCCGTTCCCCGGGGCAGGGCGGCGGCGTCCTGGCCGATCAGCTCGGAGAGCGCCCCGAGCCAGTGCGCCTGCGCCGGGTGGTCCGGCCGCTCATAGCCCTCCGGCGCGCCGAAGGCGGCGGCGGCGGCGAGGAAGCCGCAATGCTTGCCGGAGCAGTTGTGGAAGACCCGGCGCTTGCCCCCGGCGCGGAGGGCATCGGCCAGGTCGCCCTCCCCCATCGGCAGGGCGGGGCCGCAGACGAGGGCCGATTCCGGGCGCCCGAGACGGCCCAGCCACTCCTCGACCATCCGCACTTGGAAGGGCTCGGCGCGGTGGGAGGCGCAGGCGAGCGCCAGATGAGCGGCGTCCAGCCCATCCGCCGCCCCGCTCTCGACGAGGGAGAGGGCCTGGAAGGGCTTGAGGGAGGAGCGGGGGAAGGTGAGGAGGTCCGGGTCGCCCCAGGCATGGAGGAGGCGGCCATCGGCACCGGCCACCACGGCCACGCCGTGATGGACGCTCTCGGTGACGCCGCCGCGCCGGACCTCGACCATGGGAATCATGCGCGCACCCGTCGCAGGAGAAGCGCCGGAAGGCGCAGGAGGAAGCCGAGCATCAGCCGGGTGTGCATGCCCGTGAGCAGCAGGTTGTCCCGGCCGTAGCGGAAATGGGAGATCCCGCCCTCGGCGGGGGTGAGGTAGCGCACGGCGGCCGGGATGTTGAGGGCCGGCACCCCGCGCCAGGCGAGGCGCACGGCGGCCTCGGCGTCGAAGTCGTAGCGGCGCATCCAGGGGTTGCGGCGCATCACCGCCAGCAGCGGGGCGATGGGGTAGACGCGGAAGCCGTAGAGGCTGTCCCGGATCGGCTCCCCGCCGCGCGTGCACCACAGCGTCTCCAGCCCCGTCCACCAGTTGGAGACGCGGCGCCCGCGCACGCGCAGGAGCGGCGCCTCCGGCCCGAAGACGGGGGTGCCGAGCACCATCGCCTCCGGACGCGCGGCGGAGGCGGCCATGAAGTCGGGGATGCGGTCGGCGGGGTGCTGGCCGTCGGCGTCCATGGCGAGGGCGTGGGTGAAGCCCGCCGCGGCGGCGGCCTCCAGCGCGTCGCGCAGGGCGGCGCCCTTGCCGCCGTTCACCGGGCGCTCGATCAGCCGGAAGCCGGGATCGGCGACCTCGCGCAGGGGAGCGGCGGAGCCGTCCGTGCTGCCGTCCACCACCACCCAGACGGCGGGCCAGGCGGCGCGCGCGGCGGCGACCGTCTCCGCCAGGCGCGGGCCGGTGTTGTAGCTCGGGATGACGACGAGATGGGTGCGGCTCAACGGGGATACTCGCCCAGGGCGGCGGCGGTGCGGCGGCGCAGGGCCTCGGCGAAGGCCTCGGCCGGCCCCTCCACCCTCACCGCCTCGCCCAGCCGGGCGCGGTAGCGCAGCGGGAAGTCCGGGCGGCGCCAGATCGGCCAGCCCTTGCCGAGGTAGCGCGTGTTGCTCTCGATGAGGACGGGCTGCACCGGCGCGCGGGCGCGGCGGGCGATGAGGGCGAAGCCGGGCTGGAAGGGGCCGGTGCGGCCATCGGGCGAGCGGGTCCCCTCGGGGAAGACGACGAGGTTCGCCCCCTCCCGCAGGGCCTCCACCGCGCGGCGGATGACGTGCAGCCCGGCATCGTTGGGGATGTAGCCCGCCAGCCGGCCCCCGCCCATGACCGGGTTCCGCTCCAGCCCCGCCTTCATGATGCAGACGGCATCCGGCAGTTGCGAGACGACAAGCATGACATCGATCAGGGAGAGGTGGTTGGGCGCCACCACCAGCCCGCGCGCGTGGCGCAGGGGCGCGAGCGCCGAGAGGTCCAACTCCACCAGCCCCGCCCGCTCCATCAGGCCGAGCAGGAAGCGGAAGCCGCTCCCGATCGCACGGCGGCCGAAGGGTCCCCCGATGCGGGGCGGCAGCAGCGCCGAGAGGGCCAGCGCCACCAGCCCCCAGCCGAGGAAGCAGGCCCCGAGCACCGCGACCACGCCGTAGAAGGCCAGCGTGTCCCGCAGCAGCCGCGGGCGGTCGGGCGGGCGCAGGGGAGGAAGGGCCTCCGAAGGGGCGGCGGGTTGCGGCGCTGGCACGTCGTCTCCCCCTCGGCCTTCGGGCCGCCGCCGGCCCGGTGCTGCTGCTCCTGGCGAGAGGATAGCCGGATCCCACCCGCGCCCCTACCCCTCCAGAGCGAGCAGGGCGAAGGTCGCGAGCCAGTGCTCGCCCATGTAGTGCCCGGCGACATGGGGCAGCCCGGCCTCGATGTGGCGAAGGGCGGCGGCCTCCATCGGGGGTCGGCGCGGATCGCCCGGAGGCAGGGCGGCGGCGAGGCGGCGCCAGCACCAGGCGCGGGAGAGGTTCAGCCCGTCGAGATGCGCGATCTTGCCGTCCGTGCGGTCGGAGACGGTGACGGGGTGGAAGAGGGTGGCCGGCTCCCCCGCCGCGAGGCGCGGGAGAAAGGCGTCGAACCAGGGGGCGAAGTCGGCGGGCGGGAGGAGGCGGGCCATGAGGGCGGCCTCGACGAGGGTGGGGGAGAGGAAGTCGTCGCCCGAGGGCTCGCCCCAGGCCGGGCAGTCCCGGTCCGCCCCGTACCAGCGGAGCGCCGTGGCGCGGAGGAGGGGGAGGTCGGCCCTCATCGCCTCCGCCGCCATGAGCAGGCCGAAGGCGGTGTTCGGATGGGCGCCGACGCGCACGGGATAGGTGGCGAGCGGCAGGAAGTCGCGGAAGCGCCCCGCGAAGGCCTCGGCCAGGGGGGCGAGGGTAGCCGCCCAGGGCTCCTCCCCCTGCCGGGCCAGCTCGGCGGAGAGGGCGAGGAGCCAGCCCCAGCCATAGGGCCGCTCGAAGCCCCGCGCGCCGGGGGCGGCGAGATAGGCCACCTCCCCCGCCACGGCATCGGCCGTCAGCCGGCGGTGGAACAGGGCGCGGATCGCCGGGGCCGGCTCCATGGCGGGGAAGCGGCGCAGCAGGCGGGCGAGGGTCCAGTAGGCGTGGACGCAGGAGTGCCAGTCATAGCTGCCGAAGAAGACGGGATGCAGCGCGGCGGGCGTGCGCGCGTCCTCCGGCCCGTTGAGCACATGGCCGGGCTTGTTCGGGTATTCCCGCTCCACATGGCCGAGGGCAATGGCGGCGAGGCGGGCGGCGAGCGGCTCGTCGAGGCTGGGGGGCATGGGCGGGGGTGGTGACCGATCACGCGGAGATGCGTCAAGCCGGGCTCATTCCGCCTTGTATGCCGCGCCGCAGCATGGGATGCCCCCGCCATGCTCCGTGCCCTCTATGACTGGATCATCCAACTCGCCGCCCATCGCCGCGCCCCGGCGCTGCTCGGCGTCGTCTCCTTCGCGGAGAGCAGCTTCTTTCCCATCCCGCCCGACGCCATGCTCATCCCGATGTGCCTGTCGCGGCCGGACCAGGCCTATCGCTACGCCTTCATCTGCACCGTCACCTCGGTGGTCGGCGGGCTGCTGGGCTACGCCATCGGCGCCTTTCTCTTCGAGGCGGTGGCGCTGCCCGTCCTCTCCGCCTACGGCCATGCGGACGCGCTGGCGACCTTCACCGCCTGGTTCGAGCGCTGGGGGGCGGCGGTGATCCTCATCAAGGGGCTGACGCCCATCCCCTACAAGGTCGTCACCATCGCGGCCGGGGCGGCGCATTTCTCGCTGCTCGTCTTCTTCGTCTGCAGCGTCATCACCCGCGGGGCGCGCTTCTTCCTGCTCGCCTTCCTCATCCGCCGCTTCGGGCCGCCGGCCCGGGAGTTCATCGAGCGCCGCCTGAACCTCATCGCCGGCGTCACGGCGGTGGCGATCATCGGCGGGTTCCTGGCGCTCCGCTTCATCTGAGGGGCGCCGGGGGCCTCGCCCCCTGGTGATGCGGCCCGGCGCTATCGGCCGCCGCGCGGCGGCCCTACATGCGGCGCCATGCCCTTTCGCGCCCTCGAGACCTTCATCGACCCGGTGGCCCCGCCGGGCGCGCGGGCCGCGCGCTTCCTCGGCACCCCCGTGCCGGAGGCCCCGCCGCCCGAGGGGCTGATCGGCTTCTACTGGCACTTCGCGCGGCAGGCGCGGGCGCTGGTGATCGCCCTCTTCGTCACGGGCTTCCTGACGGCGGTGCTGGACAGCCTCATTCCCGTCTTCATCGGGAAAATAGTGTCCCTGCTCGGGCGGCACGCGCCGGAGGACCTCTGGCGGGAGGCGGGAGGAAGCCTGCTGCTGATGGCGGCGGTGATGCTGCTCGCCCGCCCCGGCGCGATCCTCGCGCAGAACCTCGTGATGAACCAGGGCATCAACCCCGCCTTCACCAGCCTCATCCGGTGGCAGTCGCACCGGCTGGTCTCGCGCCAGGGCTGGACCTTCTTCCAGGAGGATTTCGCGGGGCGGGTGGCGAACCGGGTGATGCAGGCCGGGCCGGCGCTGCGGGAATCGGTCGTCCAGGCGCTGACCGCGGTCTGGTACATCCTGGTCTACGGGAGCAGCGCCGTGCTGTGGCTGGGCAGCACGGATTGGCGGCTGACCCTGCCGATCCTCCTCTGGTTCGCCGCCTACGCCGCCCTGCTGCGCTTCGTCGTCCCCCGGATGCGGGACCGCTCCCGCGCCGCCTCGGAGCAGCGGAGCCTGCTGACCGGGCGGATCGTGGACGCCTACACGAACATCCTCTCCATCAAGCTCTTCGCCCGCGCCTCCAGGGAGGACGCCTTCGTGCAGGAGGGAGTCCTCGGGCTCACCGGCGCCTTCCAGAACCAGATGCGGATGGTGACGCTGAACGCGGCGCTGCTCGCCCTGCTGAACGCGCTGCTGCTCATCTCCATGGTGGCCCTGTCGATCCTGCTGTGGATGGGGGGGAGGGTGGAGGCGGCGGCGGTGGCCACCGCCCTGCCCATGGCCTGGCAGATCGCCAACATCTCCGGCTGGGTCGCCTTCACCGTCGCGAGCATCTTCGAGAACATCGGCGTGGTGCAGGAGGCCATGCGGAGCATCGCCGTGCCGCCGACCGAGCCGGACCCGCCGGGCGCCAGGCCCCTGGCGGTGACGCGCGGCGCCATCCGCTTCGAGCGCGTGCGCTTCGGCTACGGGCGGGAGGAAGGGGCGGTGCTGGACGGCTTCGACCTCCTCATCGCCCCCGGCGAGCGCGTGGGGCTGATCGGCCATTCCGGCGCGGGCAAGACGACGGCGGTGAACCTGCTGCTGCGCTTCTTCTACCCGGAATCCGGCCGCATCACGATCGACGGCCAGGACATCGCGGGGGTGACGGGGGAGAGCCTGCGCGCCGCCATCGGCATGGTGACGCAAGACACCGCGCTGCTGCACCGCTCCATCGGCGACAACATCCGCTTCGGCCGGCCCGAGGCCACCCAGGCGGAGGTGGAGGAGGCCGCACGGCGGGCGGAGGCGGCCGGCTTCATCGCCGAACTGTCGGACTGGCGGGGGCGGCGGGGATACGAAGCCCATGCCGGGGAGCGCGGTGTGAAGCTCTCGGGCGGGCAGCGGCAGCGCATCGCCATCGCCCGCGTGCTGCTGAAGAACGCCCCCATCCTCGTGCTGGACGAGGCCACCAGCGCCCTCGATTCGGAGGTGGAGGCCGCGATCGGGGACCAGCTCTCGGCCCTGATGGCGGGCAAGACCGTGATCGCCATCGCCCACCGCCTCTCGACCATCGCGACGCTCGACCGGCTGGTGGTGCTGGAGGAGGGGCAGGTGGCCGAGAGCGGCACCCACGCGGAATTGCTCGCCCGCAACGGGGCCTATGCCCGGCTCTGGGCCCGGCAGTCCGGCGGCTTCATCGGGGCCTGAGCGGGCGCCGTTCCGCCCCGCGCCCGGGGAGTCGCAACAACCCCTGGCAAAGGGGTGTTAAGGAGGTGTTGCGGTGCGGCGCCAGCTTGACACCACATGGACGCCAATTTAGGGACCCCCTGCCTTCCCTGGGGAAACCGCGGAGGAGCATGGTGGAAAACCGGGACGGCTTCGACGACCGGCTGCGGCAGGCCAGGACCCGACAGGGACTGGACCCCAAGCCCGAGAAGGGTGGGGGCGGACTGCCGACGGGACCGTGGGGAATAGGCTTCCGCGCGGGGGTCGAGGTCGTATCGGCACTGGTCGTGGGCGCGGCGCTGGGCTTTGGCCTGGACCGCTGGCTCGGCACCTTCCCCTGGCTCTTCCTCGTCTTCTTCGTGGTGGGCGGCGCCGCCGGGGTGCTGAACGTCTACAGGCTGTTCAACACCCGCCCCGGCGCCGGACCGTGAACGCAAGGACCGAGACGTGGCCGCCGAAGGCAAGACGATCGACGCGCTGAGCCAGTTCGAGCTGATCCCGGTCCTCGGCCCGGTCGGCCGGGCGGTGGGCTTCTCCCAGTCCAACGCGCACATGCTGCTGGCGGTGGGCCTGATCTCCGCGCTGATGCTCTTCGGCATCCGCAAGCGCGCGCTGGTGCCGGGCCGGTTCCAGGCCGCGGCCGAGATGTTCTACGAGTTCATCGAGAACTTGGTCACGGGTCAGGTCGGGCATGAGGGGCGCAAGTACTTCCCCTTCGTCTTCGCGCTGTTCATGTTCGTGCTGTTCGGCAACCTGATCGGCCTGTTCCCCTACGCCTTCACCTACACCAGCCACATCGCGGTCACGCTCGGCCTGGCCGCCACCGTCTTCCTCGTGACGACGATCGTGGCCCTGGTGCTGCACGGGAAGAAGTTCTTCGGCTACTTCTTCCCCGAGGGCGCGCCGCTCTGGCTCGCGCCCATCATCGTGCCGGTCGAGGTGGTGTCCTACCTCTCCCGCCCGGTCAGCCTTTCCGTGCGTCTCTTCGCCAACATGGTGGCGGGGCACGTGCTGCTGAAGGTCTTCGCGACCTTCGTCGTCCTCCTCGGGGGCCTGGGCGCGATCGGGCCGGTGGCCTCGCTCCTGCCGCTCTCGGTGAACGTGCTGCTCGTCGGGTTCGAGATCCTGGTGGCCTTCCTTCAGGCCTATGTGTTCGCGATCCTGACCTGCATCTACCTGCACGACGCGGTGCACCTGCACTAAACCGCGCCGGCAACCACTCCAACCGCTCAACAAGGAAGAGTCCTCCGATGAACGATCCTGCCGCCTATCTCGGCGCCTTCAAGGCGCTCGGCGCCGGCATCGCCGTCTTCGCGCTGTTCGGCGTGGGTCTCGCGCTCGGCAACATCTTCTCGACGCTGATCTCGTCGGTTGCCCGCAACCCGTCGGCCCGCGACACCGTGTTCCCGATCGGCATTCTCGGCTTCGCCCTCACGGAAGCCGTCGCGCTCTTCGCGCTGCTGATCGCCTTCCTGATCCTCTTCGCCTGATCGGGTCCGCGGCGCGGCCGGGGCACGCCCCTGGCCGTCCGCCGCGGGACGGAGAACGCATGATCCGCCTCCTGCACGCCGCGGCTTTGGCGCTCCTGCTCTCGCAGGCGCCGGCCGCGCTCGCCCAGCAAGTCACGGCACCGCACGCGACCGGCCCGGTGCGGACCAACGCGCCCCTGCCGGGGCAGCAGGGCGAGAGCATCGCCGTGCAGGCGGACAGCGACCGCGCCCGCGCGGTCGAGGCGGCCAACCGCTCGGCCGCCGAGCACGAGCACGCGGCGGCCGCCGCCGCTGATGCCGGCGGCATGCCGCAGCTCGACTTCGGCAACCCCCTGATGATCTCCCAGGTGGTGTGGCTGTTCGTCATCTTCGGGCTGCTCGTCTTCCTCACCTACCAGTTCCTGCTGCCGCCGGTGGCCGGGGTGATCGAGAACCGGCGCGCGCGCATCGCCGCCGACCTCGACGCCGCCCGGGACGCCCGCGCCGAGGCCGAGGCCGCCGAGGCCGGCCGCCGCGACAGCACCGCCCGCGCCCGCGCCGAGGCCCAGGCCTCCGTCGCTGCCGCGGCGCAGGCCGCCCAGGCCGAATCCGCCGCCCGCGCCGAGGCGCTGGCCGCGCGCCTGGACAAGCAGATCGCCGAGGCCGAGACCCGCATCGGCTCCGCTCGCGACGCCGCCATGGGCGCGCTCCGCGAGGTGGCTACCGATGCGACCAACGCCCTCGTCCAGCGCCTCTCCGGCCTGAGCGACGGGGCCGCGGTCTCCGCCGCGGTGGACCGCGAGCTGGCGGCCCGCAACCTCAAGACCGCCGGCTAGAGGGGCGCGCCATGCATCATTACGAGCACTTCTGGCTCGACCCGAAGTTCTGGGTCGCCGTCTCCTTTGTCCTCTTCGTCGTCCTGCTCGGGCGGATGATCTGGGGCCGGCTCGGCGCCCTGCTGGACGCCCGCGGCGCCCAGGTGCGCTCCCAGCTCGCCGAGGCGACCCGCCTCCGTGAGGAGGCCGAGGCCATGCGCAAGCAGGCCGAGGCCGAGCGCGCCCAGGCCGTGCAGGAGGCCGAGGCGATGATCACCCGCGCCCGCGCCGAGGCCGACCGCGTGGCCACTGCCGCCACCGCCGAGGCGGAGGCGAACGCCGCCCGCCGCGAGCGCATGGCCATGGACCGCATCGCCGCCGCCGAGGCGAGCGCCCTGGCCGAGGTCCGCCAGGCCGCCGCCGAGATCGCCGCCGCCGCCGCGCGGACGGTGATCGCGGAGCGGCTGACGGCGGAGCAGGACGCCGCCATGATCGACAAGGCCGTGGCCGACCTGCCTCGCGCGCTCCGCGCGGCTTGATGAGGCCCGCGCTCCGCGCGGCCTGATCCTCCCCGGCATTCCGGGTGCTTGAGCGGGGGCCTTCGGGCCCCCGTTTTCATTTTCGCGCGCCCCGCCTAGCCTCGCCTTCGAATCCTAGCGGAGGACGACAGGGATGCGACGACTTCTTCTCGCCGGCGTGGCGGCGCTGGTGCTGGGCGCGGGCGGCGCCGAGGCCGCCACCTTCCGCTGGGCCAATGACGGCGACGTCAACTCCATGGACCCCTACGCGCGGAACGAGACCTTCCTCCTCACCTTCACCCACAACATCTACGAGCCGCTGGTCCGCCGGAACCGCGAGCTGAAGGTCGAGCCCGCGCTGGCCACCTCCTGGTCCCAGCCCTCGCCCACCGTGTGGCGGCTGAACCTGCGCCAGGGCGTGAAGTTCCACGACGGCTCCCCCTTCACCGCCGACGACGTGCTGTTCAGCGCGCAGCGCGTGCGGGCGCAGGGCTCGAACCTCACCTCCGTGCTCTCCTCGGTGAAGGAGGTCCGCAAGGTCGACGACTTCACCGTCGACTTCGAGACGCACGCGCCCGACCCGATCTTCCTGGAGGAGATCACCACCTGGGCGATGATGTCCAAGCGCTGGGCGGAGGCGAACAACGCGACCCAGGCGGTGGACCTCACCACGGGGCAGGAGAACTTCGCCACCCGCAACGCCAACGGCACCGGCCCCTTCACGCTGGCGAGCCGCGAGCCCGACCGCCGCACGGTGCTGCGCCCGAACCCGAACTGGTGGGACAAGGCGGAGCACAACCTGGACGAGGTGGTGTTCAACGTCATCGGCAATGACGCCACCCGCGTCGCCGCGCTCCTCTCGGGCGAGGTGGACATGATCTACACCGTGCCCCCGCAGGATACGGACCGGCTGGGCCGCGCGCCGAACGTGCGCATCCACCAGCAAGCCGAGCTGCGCACGGTCTTCCTCGGCATGGACCAGGCGCGGGACGAGCTGCTGAAGTCCGACGTGAAGGGCAAGAACCCCTTCCGCGACGTGCGCGTGCGCCGCGCCTTCCAGCAGGCGATCGACCTCGAGGCGATCAAGACCCGCATCATGCGCGGCCAGTCCCGCCCGACCGGTCTGATGATCGGCCCGGGCGTGAACGGCTGGAGTGAGGCCGAGGACCGCATCGTCCGCCCGAACGTGGACGCCGCGAAGCGCCTGCTGACGGAGGCCGGCTATCCCAACGGCTTCGGCGTGACGATGGACTGCCCGAACGACCGCTACGTCAACGACGAGGCGATCTGCACCGCCATCGTCTCCATGCTCGCGCGCATCGGGGTGAAGGTCACGCTCAACGCCCAGACCCGCGCGCGCTACTTCGCCGAGATCCTGGCGCCGCGCTACCAGACCAGCTTCTACCTCCTGGGCTGGACGCCGACGACCTACGACGCCCACAACACGCTGTTCAACATCATGGGCAGCCGGGGCGGCTCGCGCGGCGTGTTCAACTCCGGCGGCTGGAGCAACGCGCGCTTCGACGAGCTGACGGGGCAGATCGCGGTGGAGACGGACGCGGCGAAGCGCCAGGGCCTCATCAACGAGGCGATGCGCATCCACGCCGACGAGGTCGGCCACATCCCGCTGCACCAGCAGACGGTGGTCTGGGCGGCGCGCAACAACATCGCGCTGCAGCAGATGGCGGACAACTACTTCCCGCTGCGCTACGTGCGCGTCGGCCAATAGCCGGCACGCCCAACCGGGGAGGGCGCGCCCTCCCCGGACGCGGCATCACTCCGCCAGGACGGGGGCGGAGACGGCGGGCTTGGCGGACTGGCCCTGCCGCAGCTTGCCCGCCAGGAACAGGCCCTGCATCGCGAGCTTCCTCATCGCCGCATAGGGGCCGGGCGCATTGGCCGCGATGCCGCGGACGAGACGGTTCCGCAGCACGTCCTGATCGTGCAGCTGCGCCACCTGCATCCCGTTGACGCGGATCATCTTCTGGCCCCGCACCCGGGTGTGGAACTGCAGCATCTCGTCCTCGTCCGGGAGGTAATGCGCCGTCAGCGAGGTGCGGGAGACGCCGCGCGCCGTCGCGGCGAAGCTGCCGTGGACGGTGAGGGAGGACCAGAACAGCACGTCCCCCTTGGCCATGTAAGGCGAGCGCAGCTCCAGCCCGTGCGCGCGGATCGTGTCCAGCACCGCGCGCTTGTAGCGCTCGTGCCCCGTGGCGAAGTCGAGCTTGCCCGCGTTGCGCAGCACCGGAACCGTCCGGTGGCTCCCCGGGCAGAGATAGAAGCGGCCCGCGCCCGCATCCACGTCCTCCAGCGCGTACCAGCCGGCCACGCAGCGGCCGAGATCCCTGGCGCTGTCCTGGTAGTAGCTGTCCTGATGCGCCCAGGTGCCGGCCGGCGCCTCAAAGAACATCGTCTGGATCAGCTTGCTCGGGCCGGTGCCCATCAGCGCGGAGGTCATCCTCGCCACCGCCGGGCTCGTCAGCCCGGAGAGGACGTTTCCCTTGAAGCCGCCGAAGCGGCGGGTCTCCAGGTCCTGCACGTTGAAGATCGGGTTGGTGAGGAAGCCGTCCTCGTCGAAGTTGTTGCGCTCGTAGCGCATGTTCTTCTGGCGCAGGATCGGCGTGTCCGATCCGCGCAGCTCGCGGCGGTAGGCGCCGCGGATGTCGTCGCAGAGCGCGGGCGGCAACAGGCCGCGGATCACGACATAGCCTTCCTTTCGGTAGTAGCGCACGGCATCGCCGAGCTCGTCCGGCCGGAAGTAGGGCCGGTCCTCCGCGAGGGAGCCCGGAATGTCGAGGGAGGTGCCGAGGGGGGTGACGACCTGCATGATGCTCTCCGCTGAGCGAACGGCGCACGAAGCACCGCCCCGCCGAGGGGATCGGCGAGGATGGACACGAAACCGGCGGGCGCCCTGTGGTCAGGACCGTTACGGTTTCACGCGAATCGCGGGAGAGGTGTTCACGTCGCCGTGACGTGCCAATCATGATGGGTGTTTAATCCAATTTTCGGAACGTGCCCGACCGGGCAGGTCACGCCCTTGCCGCGCGGGGCGACCCGCCGAAACAATGCTGTCCCGCCGCGGCGGGAACGGGCAGCGGGGGGTTAGCGGAAATGGCGGTTGATGCGGCAGGGCTTCCAGGCGAGGCGAGCGAGGAGACGGCCATCCGCCGCGTCGCCGTCGTCGGTGCCGGGACGATCGGCGCGAGCTGGGCCGCCCTCTTCCTCGCGCGCGGCCTGGACGTCGTGGTGACGGACCCGGCGGAGGGGGCCGAGGCCTTCACCCGCCGCTTCACCGCCGGCGCCTGGCCCGCGCTGGAAGCGCTGGGCGCGGTGTTGCCGGGCGCCGACCCGGGCCACCTCCGCTTCGAGCCCGATCTCGGCGCGGCGCTGGCGGGCGCGGAGTTCGTGCAGGAGAACGGCCCGGAGCGGGAGGCCCTCAAGACCGACCTCTTCGCGCGGATGGACGCGCTGCTGCCGCCCGAGGTGGTGATCGCGTCCAGCTCATCCGGCCTGCTGATGAGCCGCGTGCAATCCGCCTGCCGCCATCCCGGGCGCTGCGTGATCGGCCACCCCTTCAACCCGCCGCATCTCATCCCGCTGGTGGAGGTGGTGGGGGGCGAGCGCACCGACGCCGCCTCGGTGGAGCGGGCGATGGGCTTCTACCGCGCGGTCGGCAAGCACCCGATACGGCTGCACAAGGAGGTGCCGGGGCACGTCGCCAACCGCCTCCAGGCGGCACTGTGGCGGGAGGCGATCCACCTCGCGGCGGAGGGCGTGGCGAGCGTGGCCGATATCGACGCCGCCGTGGCGCAGGGCCCGGGCCTGCGCTGGGCGATCTTCGGGCCGCACATGACCTTCCATCTCGGCGGCGGGGGCGGCGGGATGGAGCACTTCCTCGCCCATCTCCTCGGCCCCTTCGAGGGCTTCTGGGCCGATCTCGGCGAGCCCCGCGTGACGCCCGCGCTGCAGCGGCGGATCGTGGACGGGGTACGGGAGGAGGCGGAGGGGCTGTCCGTGGAGGAGCTGTCCGCCCGCCGGGACCGCGCCCTCGTCGCGCTCATCCGGGCGCTCGGCGAGGGCGGGTGAGCCCTGGCCGCGGAGGGGCCCCGCGGTCCCGCCGTCAGGCGGGCGGTGGTTCGGGATAGAGGATGCGCGTGATCTCGACGGAGCTCGGGCCGGCCGGGGTGCGGACCGTCACCTCGTCCCCCACCCGCGCGCGCAGCATGGCGAGCGCCATGGGCGAGCCGATGCTGATCTTCCCCGCCGCCATATCCGCCTCGTCCACGCCGACGATGGTGACCGTTACCTCCTCGTCGCGCTCGTTCAGGTAGGTGACGGTGGCGCCGAAGAAGACGCGGTCACGCTGCGCCTGGGCGGCGGGATCCACCACCTCCGCCGCGTCCAGCCGGTTCCCGAGATAACGCAGCCGCCGGTCGATCTCGCGCAGGCGGCGCTTGCCCTCCTTGTAGTCGGCATTCTCGCTGCGGTCGCCGTTGCCCGCGGCCCAGGAGACGATCTCGACCACGCGGTGCCGCTCCGCCTTCATCGATTCGTACTCGGCCTGGAGCGCGGCCTTTCCACCGGGGGTCATGTAGATCTTGCCCCGGGGCAGCCGTGGCGGGCCGCCCTCGTCGTCATCGTCCATGGCGGCGCATTCCTCTCCCCCGGGCAGCGCGGGCGCATCGGGATAAAACGCGCCGTGCGTGGGACCGGCGGGATTTAACCCTCATTTCAGCAGAATGCCGGATGGTCGGCGCAGCAACCACCCCGGCTGGAACAGACCGCGCATGCGCTTGCCCGTCCTCACGATGCGTGGACGCGTCGTCCTCCTGCTGCTGCTCTTCGGGCTGACGCCCGCCATCCTGCTCGGCTGCGCCTTCCTCGGGGAGCGGGGAGCGCTGCGGGAATCCGTCCTCACGCGCCTGTCGGACGCGTCGTCGAACCTGAACGACGTGATCGACCGCAACCTGTTCGAGCGCTACGGCGACGTGCAGGCCTTCGGCCTGAACACCGCGGCGCACGACCCCGCCAACTGGCGGCGCCCCTCGGCGGAGAACCCGCTCGTCCGGGTGATGGACCAGTACGTCGCGGCCTACGGCGTCTACAAGCTCTCCATCCTGGTCAGCCCGGAGGGCGAGGTGCTGGCGGTGAACGCGCATGACGCGGCCGGCGCGCCGGTCGCCTCGGAAGGGCTGTACCGGAAGTCCTATGCCGGGGCGCCCTGGCTCGGGCGGGCCTTGCGCGGCGAATTCCTCGTCGGGCCCGAGGGCCTGACCGGCACGGTGGTCGAGCAGCCCGCGCGCGCGCCGGAAGTGGCCGAGGCCTTCGCCGGGGAGGACGGCTTCTCCATCATCTTCGCCGCCCCCGTCCACGGGCAGGACGGCCGACTCGTCGGCGTCTGGGCGAATTTCGCGGATTTCGGGCTGGTGGAGAGCGTCGTCTCCGACATCCATGCCCGGCTCGTCGGCAACGGCATGCCCGGGGCGGAGGTGACAGTGCTCGACGCCGCCGGGGCGGTGCTGGTGGACTACGATCCCGCTTCCCGCCCCGGTGCCTACAAGCGGGACTTCGCGCGGATCGGGCAGCCGGACCCGGCCGAGAAGGGGATGTGGGAAGCCGTCCTGCGCGGCGAATCCGGCGTGGCGATCAAGCGCCATGCGGGGAAGGGGACCGAGCAGGCCGTGGGCTATGCCCGCAGCCGCGGCGCCATGGGCTTCGCCGGGCTCGGCTGGTCCGTGCTGGTGCGGGTGCCGACGGGGGAGGCCCTGGGCGCGCTGGAGCGCATCGAGCGGCACGGGCTGCTGCTGCTCCTCTCGGCCCTCGCGGTCACGGTCCCGCTCGGCTTCTGGATCGGCACCGGCTTCGCGCGCCCCGTGCTGCGCATCGCCGCGACCATGCGCGGCCTCGCCTCCGGCGATGCCGTCGGGAAGGTGCCCGGCGAGGGCCGCCGGGACGAGATCGGCGGCATGGCCTCGGCCGTCGTCGTGTTCCGCGACCACATGGCGGAGGCCGCCGCGCTGCGCGAGCGGCAGGAGGCGGAGCGGGAGCAGGCGGAGGCCGCCAAGCGCGCCGCCCTGCGCGAGATGGCCGAGCGCGTGGATGCCGAGGCCGGCGCCGCGGTGGAGCGGATCGGCGAGCGGGCCGGCGCCATGGCCGCGGATGCCGACGACATGGCGCGCATCGCCGAGACCGTCGCCGGGCGCAGCGCCTCGGTCGCCGTCGCGGCGGAGGATGCGCTGCGCAACGCCGAGGTGGTGGCGGCCGCCACCGAGCAGCTCTCGGCCAGCGTGCGCGAGATCTCGTCCCGCATCGCCGAATCCTCGGCCATCGCGCAGCGCGCGAGCGAGCGGGGGCAGGCGAGCCACCAGGTCATCCACGGCCTCTCCGAGACGGCTGGGCGGGTGAGCGAGGTGGTGAAGCTGATCGCCGACATCGCCGGCAAGACCCATCTGCTGGCCCTGAACGCGACGATCGAGGCCGCGCGCGCCGGCGAGGCGGGCAAGGGCTTCGCCGTCGTCGCCTCGGAGGTGAAGAGCCTCGCCGCGCAGACGGCCAGGGCGACGGAGGAGATCGGCCGCCAGGTCGCCGAGATCGGCGGCGCCACGGCCGAGGCGGTCGAGGCGGTGCGCGGCATCGCGAGCGCGGTGGAGGAGATGGGCGTGACCTCCACCGCCATCGCCGCCGCGGTGGAGCAGCAGGCGGCCGCCACGCAGGAGATCGCGCGCAGCGTCGGGCAGACGGCGGGCGCGGCGCGCGAGGTCGCCTCGCAGATCGGGCAGGTATCCGGCGCCACGGCCGAGGCCGGCAGCCGGGCCGGCCAGGTGCGCGAGGGCGCCGCACGGGCGCGGGCCGAGATCGAGGACATGCGCGGCGTCCTCGTGCGGGTGGTGCGCACGGCCACGCCGGAGGTGGACCGCCGCAACGAGCGGCGCTTCGACCTCGCCCTCCGCGTCTCGGTCGAGATTCCCGGCCGGCCGGCGCAGGGGGCCGAGCTCGTGAACATCTCCTCGGGCGGCGCGCGCCTTCTCGGCCTCCCGCCGCTGGCGGCGGGGACGCGCGCGGTGCTGCGCGTGCCCGGCATTCCGGAACCGCTCCCCGGCACTGTCATCCAGCACGCGAGGGAGGGCGAGGCGAGGCTGCGCTTCGAGCTGGAGGACGGAGCCCGCTCCGCCCTGGAGGAACGGCTGGTCAGGCTGGCGGAGGGGGCCGCCGTTACGAGGGCGGCCTGAGCCGGGAAGGGGCCGGGCGCGGCGGGCCCGCCCCGCGCCGGGCGGTCAGGCCTGCGGGTCCGGGTTGGGCGGGGTGTCGGCCAGGACCCGGGGCGTGAGGGGAAGCGAGATGGTGCAGCACAGGCCATCCGCCTCGAAGCGCCGTTCCACCTGCGCCTGCAGCTCGTAGGGTAGGGTGCGCTCCAGGAGGTCGGTGCCGAAGCCGCGCCGCGGCGCCGGGGTTGCCCCCCCTCGCATGCCCGTCTCCCGCCAGGTGAGGTGCAGCCTGGGGATCTCCCCCGAGTGCTCGACGCGCCAGCTCACCTCCACCCGTCCCTGGGGGGAGGAGAGGGCGCCGTACTTCATGGCGTTGGTGGCCAGCTCGTGGAAGGCGAGGGCGAAGGTCTCGGCCACCTTGGGCTTCAGCGCCACCGG
Organism: Muricoccus pecuniae; assembly: GCF_014199205.1. Taxonomy (GTDB): domain Bacteria; phylum Pseudomonadota; class Alphaproteobacteria; order Acetobacterales; family Acetobacteraceae; genus Roseomonas; species Roseomonas pecuniae. The sequence goes on from NZ_JACIJD010000013.1 coordinate 85,227, forward strand.
CGGCCCGTCGATCCAGGCCTGCTTGCCCTCGCGCGCGGTGAAGGAGAGCAGCTCGTCGGCGATGAGCTGGGCGAGGTCGAGGCCGCTGGTGGGATTGCGCGTCACCGCCGCCTGCACGCGCGAGAAGGCGTCGATGCGTCCCTCCAGGTGCATGGCGAGGTCGTCCAGGTCGTCGCTCGCCTGCACCGTGCGGTGGATGATCGAGCGGATGACGCCCAGCGTGTTGCGGACGCGGTGCTGCAGCTCGCCCATCAGGAGGCGCTGGTGCTGCCCCATGCGGCGCAGCTCGTCCACCTCGGTGGAGGTGCCGATCCACTCCGCCACGCCCTCCCCGCCGCCCTGCAGGGGGACGGCGCGGGTCTGGAACCAGCGATGGGCGCCGTCGGCGGCGTGGCGCAGGCGGAACTCGGCCTCGAACCTTCCCGCCTCCGGTGCCCGGGACCAGGCCTCCATGGCGCCCTCCCGGTCCTCCGGATGCAGGGCGGCGAGCCAGCCCTGGCCGAGGCTCTCCTCCCCCGACAGCCCGGTGAAGGCGCTCCATTGCGGGCCCGCCCAGCTCCACTCACCCGGCGCGGAGGCGCGCCAGACGAGGAGCGGCATCCTCTCCAGCACGGAGCGCAGCCGCTGCTCGCCCTGGGCCGCCTCGGCGAGGGTGCAGAACAGCCCGGCGACCCCGTCGGCGGGGTCGCGAAGCGGTGAGCAGGAGAGGGCGAACCTCTTCGCCCGCGACTCCTCCCCCGCCGTGTGCAGGGCGAGATCCTCCTGGAACACCGCCTCGCCGCTCTCCAGCGCCCGCATCAGCAGGGGGCCGAGACGGGCCTCCCCCTCGGGCCAGGCGCCGCGCAGCGGCTGCCCGAAGGCGGAGGGGTGGCAGGAGCGCAGCAGGGCGGCGGCGGGGTCGTTGTAGAGCTGGACGAGGCCGGGGCCCCAGAAGACGAAGCTGGGAAAGCCGGAGGAGAGGCAGATCTCGACCGCGCTGCGGAGCCCTGCCGGCCAGTCCTCCACCGCGCCCAGCCCGGAGGGCGGCGGGTTCCCCGCGCGGAGCCTCGCCCCCGCGCTGCCGCCGCCGAGGGGCCAGGGGGAGGCGGGGCGGGCGCCGCTCAGGGCCGGTCCGCCGCGGGAGGCGCTCATGACGGGCTACTCATTCGCATCGAGGTGCCGGCCCTCCCGGTCCAGATGCAGGTAGTTCGGGTTGAACAGGGCCGCGTTCTGGAGGGCGGTCAGGTCCGGGATGGTCAGGCTCTTGCCCCGCAGGACGATCAGCTTGGCCGCGCGCAGCTCCTGCAGCGTGCGGTTCACATGCACCACGGACAGCCCCGTGGCGTCGGCCAGCCCGGCCTGGGTGAGCGGCATCTCGCAGGAATTGCCCTCCGTCAGCCCGACGCCGCGCAGGCGGACGAAGAGCTCGCAGAGAAGATGCGCGATCCGCTCCAGCGCGTCCCGCTGGCCGAGATTGACGGTCCATTCGCGCTGGATGGCGGCGTTCACCAGCGTCTCCCACCAGAGGGCCTGGCTGATCCGGGGATGCTGCCCCGCGATCTCCTCGATCCGGCGCCGGGGGATCTGCGCGATGGTCACCGGGGTCAGCGTGCCGACCGAGTGGTCCATCTGCCGCAGGATGAAGACATGGTTGTCGCACATGTCCCCGGGCAGGAAGAAGGAGATGATCTGCCGCCGCCCGTCCTCCAGGTGCTTGTAGCGGCAGGCCCAGCCGGACAGGATGAGGTTGAGGCTCTGGGGCCTGTCGCCCTCGCGGATGATGTCCTCGCGCGCGTCGAGATGGCGCACGCCCTCCATCGACATCTGCCGGAGGACTTCCTTGTCCTCGGACGAGAGCCGGGTGAATTGCTCCAGTTTCTGAATCAGGGGCAAGGACATGCAGCTTTCACGGGAAGTCCGCCGCATCGCCACGACGTATAGTTCAGATAGAACGATCGGCTGGCTGCCGGGCTAACCTATGTGATTCCGCGCGCGGAGCAATCGGCACAAGCAGGAAACCGGCCCCGGAAAAGGATCCGACGATGGATGGAATGCAAGGGGCGGACCTCTTGGGACGCCGGGTGCTGGTCGTGGAGGATGAATTCTTCCTCGCCGAGGATCTCGTCGGGGCGCTGCACGGGCTGGGCGCCGAGGTGGTCGGCCCGGTGCCGGCAGCGGGCGAGGCGCTGACCCTCATCTCCCTCGACCAGCGGATCGACCTCGCGGTCATCGACCTCAACCTCCTGGGCGACACCGCCTTCGGGGTGGGGGACGCGCTGCTGGCGCGCAGCGTTCCCTTCGTGATCGCCACGGGCTACGGGCGCGAGTTCCTGCCCGCCCGCTTCCGGCACCTTCCCTATTGCGAGAAGCCGTTCAGCCCGAACGCGGTGGTGCGCGCCCTGTGCGGCCTGGCCCGGCCGGCCTGAACACCCCCGCCCGGGCCCGACCCCGCGCAGGCCGCCCCGGCCCATTCTCCGGCGAGAAGGGCCGGGCGTCCTCTAGAGCGTTTTCCGTTCGCCCTGGCTCACGGCAACCGCTCTAGCCCTTTGCTTTGTCGCATTTTCCGAGCCGCCGGGTGATTCCACCCGGCTTGAAAATGCTCTAACGCGCGCGGCCCGGTGCGGGGCAGACCCCCGGAAGGCGGCCCCGGCGCCCGCCCGCCCGGCGGCGCGGGGCTCCCTTGGCGGCCCCTGCGGACCCTCTGGAACCCCGTTGCGGCAGGGGGGCGCGCGCTGCGGCCGCGGCGCCCCGGCCGGGCAGAAGGGCGCGCGAGGAGGCGGGAGGATTTCCCCGCTCGGCCCCGGGGGCCTGGCTGAGGTAGCAGCGGAGCAGCTTCTCCACGAAGCGCTCCCGCAGGCGGGTGGTCATGGGGCGGCCGGAGAACTCCAGGGCTACCTCCAGTAGGGCGAGCTGGAGCTCGACCGGGCTTTTTCCCTCATGCGTCATGCTGGGCTTCTCCCCCCTCGGCCGGGATTTCTCCGCGGCGCGCGCCTCTTCGCCCGCGGCGGTGGCTGGGAGGGGGCGGGATTGTGATGTTTCTGGGGCCGCCGGACGGAATTTTCCTTCGTTCCAGGTAGCCGAACGGGGGGAAAGGCGTTCTTGCCCCGATATGAGACTCAGGGTCGGGAAGAGAGGCGCGACGCGCCGCGGCGGGCGGGGTTCGGCACGGCCGTTCCGCGCAGCGCGTCCCCGCCCGGGGCGGTCAGGCCGTGGCGGGGCCCTGCCGTGCTTAATCTATCTTGCGGCGCGGGAGGCCTGTTCCGGTAGCGTGTCCTCCCCGTCCCCGCCCGGCTGGAACCAGGCCGGGCGGCCGGGTATCGATTGGCGGAAGGGGTTGGCGCAGTGGCCCTCTGGAGGTGCGCGAGCGAGGGGTTCCTGTCGGCGATGGACCGCTGCCTGCGGTCCGCGCGGCGGGATTCCGCGTCCGCCCGGGCGCCCGGCGCCGGGGGAGGCGCCGCCTCGGGCCAGGCGCGCGCCGAGCGGCTCGACGTGCTCCTCTCCGGCATGACGGACGGCGTGATGATGCTCGACGCCGATCTTCGCCTCGTCGAGTGGAACGCGCTCTTCCCCGCCTCCACGGGCGTGCCGGCCGAGACCCTGCGGGCCGGGATGTCGATGGAGGAGATCCTGCGCGCCCAGGCCGCCGCCGGCGAGTTCGGCGAGGTGGAGGTGGAGGCGGAGGTCGCTCGCCGGATCGCCCTGCTGCGCGCGGGCGGGAGTTCCGGCACGATCGAGCGGACGCGCCCCAACGGGCAGGTGCTGGAGCTTCGCCGCGCCCGCCTTCCCGATGGCGGCTTCGTCACCCTTTATACCGACATCACCGCGCGCCGGCAGGCCGAGGACAAGCTGCGCCAGGCGCAGAAGATGGAGACGGTCGGGCAGCTCACCGGCAGCGTGGCGCACGACTTCAACAACCTGCTGATGATCATCCTCGGCAATCTCGAGATCGCCGACCGCGCGCTGAGGGCGGGCGATCCTGGCAAGGCCCGCCGGGGCATCGAGGTGGCGCGGAGCGGCGCGCGGCGCGCGGCCGCCCTCACCCAGCGCCTGCTCGCCTTCTCCCGGCGCCAGCCGCGCGATCCCCGGCCCGTGGACGTGAACGCGCTGATCCGGAACCTCGCCGACCTCATCCAGCAATCCGCCTCGGACCATGTGGCCGTCGAGTTCGACCTGACCGACGATCCCTGGACGGCGCTGGTGGACCCGAACCAGCTCGAGACCGCCCTGCTCAACCTCGTCATCAACGCGCGGGACGCCATGCCCAAGGGCGGGGTGGTGACGATCGCGACGGAGCAGGTCTCGCGCAGCGGCTCCCTGGCGCCGCTGCCCGTCACGGTGCCCGGGGACGAGTTCGTGCGGATCGCCGTGCGCGACACGGGGACCGGCATGTCCCAGGAGGTGGCGGCGCGGGCGAGCGAGCCCTTCTTCACCACGAAGGAGGCGGGGAAGGGCACCGGGCTCGGGTTGCACCAAGTGGTGGAGTTCGCCGCGGGGGCCGGGGGCCAGGTGCGGATCGACAGCGAGCCGGGGATCGGGACGGCGGTGACCCTCTACCTCCCCCTCCTCACCTCCGGGCACCCGGACGAGGCCGCCCCGGCCGGGCCGGCGGAATCCGTGCCCTTCGCCGGGCGGGGGGAGAAGATCCTCGTGGTGGAGAACGAGCCGGCGATCCTCGCCTACACGACCGAGGGGCTTGAGGCGCTGGGCTACCGCGTCATCGGCGCACAGAACGCCTCGGCCGCCCTCACCCTGCTGGAGGAGACGCCCGACATCGCCGTGCTCTTCACGGATTTCGGCCTGCCCGGCATCGACGGCGCCCAGCTCGCCCGCGAGGCGAAGCGGCGCTGGCCCGGGCTCCCGGTCCTCTACACCACGGGCGGGCCGGAGGCACCGGTGCCGCCGGACGGATGGCCGGACGAGGGGGGCGACCCCGTGGTGAAGCCCTACGGCCTGCCCACCCTGGCCAAGGCCATCCGCGCCGTGCTCGACCGCCGCGCCAGCCTTCCCGTCGCCGGCCCGGTCTGACCCCACCCCGGCGGAGGGGGAGAACGGAACGGTCTTTCCTTTGCCGAAATCTGCTGGACGGAATATACCCGCAATGGTTGTATCGTGCCTGCCGGCAAGGTGGCAGGCACGGGTTCCAACTCTACCGGACCCCCGCCTGAAATCATGAGGCCGGGGCAGAGGAAAGCGAGCGGGTGTCGTCAGAATTGGCTGCGGGATGGAAGGCGAGGGGGGCGACGAAGCCCCTGCCGGCCAACCCCCCTGCCGGGCCGGAGGCGGCCCCGGCCGGCGCGCGTCGGACACTCAGCCTCCGCGCCCATCTCGTCCTGCTGACCCTCCTGGCCACGCTCCCCGTCCTGGCGATGGGAACGGCGGCCGCCTGGCATGTCGCGGGCAACTACCGGGAGGCCTTCGAGGACCGGTTGCGGGACTCCGCCCGCGGGCTCTCCCTCGCGATCGAGGCCGAGATCGGCATCCGCCTGACCACCCTCGCCGCCCTGGCGGCCTCGCCCCTGCTCGACGGCAGCGCTCCCGACCTTCCCGCCTTCCAGCTCCACGCGCGCCGGACCGCCGAGGCGATGGGCTCGCCCGTCATCCTCCTCCGCGACGACCTCACCCCCGTGCCGGGCACGGAGGGGCAGGCGCTGCATCCCGGCGCCCTCGATGCCGCGCGCAGCGCGCTCGACACCGGGCGGCCGGCGGTGAGCAACCTGCTGGGGGAGGGTGCGCCGGAGCGGCATCATGTGGCGGTGGCCGTGCCGGTGCCGCGCGAGGCGGGGTCGCGCATGGCGGTGGTCGCGCGGATCGACCCGGGCGTCCTGGCCGCCCCGCTCGCCGCGGGCGCCACGACCCCTGGCAGCCTCGCCGCGCTGACCGATGCGCGGCGGCGGATCGTGGCGCGCTCGCGCGACCAGCAGCGCTTCGTGGGCAGCGCCATCGCGCCCGAGGCGGCGGCCGGGATCGGCCTCGCCCGCTCCCTCGACGGGGAGGACATGTTCTACGCGCTGCAGCAGATCCGGGGCCTGCCGGGCTGGCGGGTCGCCGCGGCGCAGCCCGCCGCCGCCCACCGCGCGAGCTGGCAGCGGCCCCTCCTCGCCCTCGGGCTGGGCGGGGCGCTGGCCATGCTCGCCGCGGCGCTGGGGGCGGCGGCCTTCGGGCGGCGGATCATCCTGCCCGTGGATGCCCTGACCCGGAAGGCGAGGAACGTCGCCCGGAACGGGGACACGCTGATGGGCGTGCCGCCCTCCGGCGTCACCGAGTTCGAGGCGCTGCGGGGCGGCATCGCCGAGGCGGAGATCGCGCTGCGGACGGGCGAGGCGCGCTTCCTCCGCGCCGCCAAGGCCGCCCGGCTCAGCGCCTGGGACTGGGATCCCGGGGCGGACCTGCTGCGCGGCTCCCCCCTGCTGGAGGAGGATGCCGAGGGCGGCCCCGGGGCGCCCGCGCGCAGTCTCGCCGCTTTCCTCGACCTCGTGCATCCCGAGGACCGGCCCCTCATGCGGGAGGCGCTGCGGCGCATCCAGGACGGGGAGACGGACGAGCTGCAGGAGGAGTTCCGCCTTCTCAGGCCGGACGGGTCGGTGCGCTGGCTGCACTCCATCGGCCGCGCCATCCTCCGGCCGGACGGCAGCCTGCGCGAGGTGGCCGGCATCTCGATGGACGTGACCGAGCGGGTCGAGGGCGGGCGGAGCCGCGACGCCCTGGCGCGGGAGGTGGACCACCGCGCGAAGAACGCCCTGGCCGTGGTGCAGTCCATCCTTCGCCTGACCCCCGTGGGGGAGCCCCGGGCCTTCGCCGCCGCGATCGAGGGGCGGGTCGGCGCGCTCGTGCGGGCGCATTCCCTGCTGGCCGAGCAGGGCTGGTTCGGGGCCGATCTCCGCAGCCTCGCCGAGCGGGAGCTGGCGCCCTACCTCCCGCCGGACGGGGCCGTGCGCGTGGTGCTGGACGGGCCGCTGCTCAGCCTTGCCGCCTCCGCCGTGCAGCCGCTGACCATGGTGCTGCACGAGCTCGTGACGAACGCCGCCCGGCACGGCGCCCTGTCCGGCACGGCGGGCCGGGTGGAGCTGAGCTGGCGGGTCGGGCGGCGGGCGGGCGAGGACGAACTGGTGCGCCTGAGCTGGTCGGAGAGCGACGGGCCTCCCACGGAGGAGGCGCCGGGGCAGCGCGGCTTCGGGTCCCGGGTGATCGACTCCACCGTGCGGGGCCAGCTCGGCGGGAATGTCCAGCGCTGCTGGAGCGCGCCGGGGCTCACCTGCGAGATCGTGGTGCCGGCCGCGCGCCTCCTCGCCGGCGGCCGGCCGGCGCCCGAGCGCAGCGCGGCCTAGCCCTCCTCCCTTTGCAGGGCCGTGACAGCCTGGGCGAGGTGGTCGATCAGCGGGTCGCGAATGCCGAGGCCCTGGAGCCCGTCGCGGGTCTGGAACAGGTATTCCGCGGCGCTGCCGAGCTGGCCCCGCGCGGTGGCGAGGCGGCGCAGCACCTCGTCCTCCGGAAGGTCGGCATATTGCGGCCCCGCGTGGTTGATGGCGAAGGCAATGCCCTGGCCGAACACCGCGCCCGAGGCGTCGTGCAGCGGCACCCAGTGCGGGATATAGGCCCCCGTCAGCATCTCGCGCCGCCAGACGATGGACAGTTCCTCCACCAGCACCGCCTCCTCGATGCGGAAGGCGACGCCGGTGCAGCGCCCGCCCCTGTCCAGGGCGAGGACGAGGCCGGGATGCTCCGGCGTGCCGCGCCCGACGGGGGTGGAGAGGCAGAAGGCGCGCTGCCATCCCTCCACCGTGGCGACCCGGCTCTCGGCGTAGTGGATGGTCGGATTCCAGATGAGGGAGCCGTAGGCGAAGAGCCAGGCGCCGTTCCCGCGGTCCGGCCGCTCCGCCAGTGTCCGATGCAGCGAGGCCTCGCGCTCCTCGTCGCTCAGGACGCGGGAGCCGAAGGCAGCGCGCACCATCTCGTTCACCGCGCCGCTCAGCAGCCGCTCCCGGGTCAGCGCGTGCGGGGCAAGCGGGCCCTCGCCCTCGGCCGCCGCCTCGGGGCCCCCGGTGCTCTCCGCCATCCCCGGCCTCAGCGCGAGGAGGTGCGGAGCGCCGCGCGGCCCTCCGCGGGCATGGGGGGCATGGTCTCCGGCATGGTCACGGCAATGGGCCCCCGAACTCTCTGGGCGGGCGCGGCGCCCGGCTCGGCGCGCCGCCTCGCCCCGGGGCAGTAGAGCCTAAAAGCGCGGGGCCGGCGAGGGAGGACCCGCTGACCGGCCGCGTCCCATGGCCGCGCGAGGCGCCCCCTCCCGGCGCCCGATGGCGGGCGGGGCGGGCGGGGCATAGATTGCGCGGCGCATGACCGATTCCCCCCAACCGGCCCCCCTGGCCGTCCGCCACGAGCGGGCGCACGGCCTGGCCGAGCTGCGCTACGAGGCGGACGGGCCGCGCAGCGCGCTGCGCCACCTGCACCAGTGCGCGCCGCTGCGGGTGCTGTTCCCCAGGCCGGAGCCGGGGGAACCGCCCCTCGCTGCCCTGGTGAACACGGCGGGCGGGCTGGCGGGCGGGGACAGCCTGCGCGTGGAGGCGCTGGCGGGGGCGGGCACCACCGTCACCCTCTGCACCCCGGCGGCGGAGAAGCTCTACCGCTCCCTCGGCCCGGAGACGCGGGTCTCCACGGCCCTGCGGGCGGAGGCGGGGGCCGTGCTGGAATGGCTGCCGCAGGAGACGATCCTCTTCGACGGCGCGCGGCTGCGGCGGCGGCTGGAGGTGGATCTCGCCCCCGATGCGCGCTTCCTCGCCGCCGAGATGCTCGCCTTCGGCCGCGCGGCGCGGGGGGAGGCGTTTCGCCAAGGGATGCTGCACGATTCCTGGCGCCTGCGGGTGGGGGGGCGCCTCCGCTGGGCCGACGCGCTGCGGCTGGACGATCCGGGGGAGGCGCTGGCGGACCGCTTCGGCTTCGGCGGTGCCGCCTCCTTCGCCACCCTGCTCCTCGCCGCGCCCGATGCCGCGGCGCACCTCCCGCTCCTGCGGGAGATCGCGGGGCCGCTCGGCGCCGCGACCGTGCCGCGGGAGGGGGTGGCGCTCGCCCGCTGGCTCGGCCCCGCCGCCCCCGTGCGCGCCGCGCTGGCCGCCGCGATCCCCGCCCTGCGGGCGGCGGTGCTGGGGCTGCCGCCGCTGCTGCCGCGGCTCTGGACCACCTGACGGCGCCCTCGCCATACTCCCCCGCCCCTGATGGAACGGAACATGCATCCGAAAAACAAAGTTCCGAAGAGCAAAGTTCTGGGCCCCCCATGCACCTGACGCCGCGCGAGAAGGACAAGCTGCTGATCGCCATGGCCGCGCAGGTCGCGCGCCGGCGGCTGGAGCGCGGAGTGAGGCTGAACCACCCGGAGGCGGTCGCGCTGGTGACGGATTTCGTCGTGGAGGGCGCGCGGGACGGGCGCAGCGTGGCGGAGCTGATGCGCGACGGCGCCTCGGTCCTCACCCGCGCCCAGGTGATGGAGGGCGTGGCCGAGATGATCCACGAGATCCAGGTGGAGGCGACCTTCCCCGACGGCACGAAACTCGTCACCGTCCACGAGCCGATCCGTTGAGGAGGGGCCGCCGATGATCCCGGGAGAGCTGTTCACCGCCGCGGGCGAGATCGAGCTGAATGCGGGCCGCCCGGTGACGGAGCTGGAAGTGGCGAACACGGGCGACCGCCCGGTGCAGGTGGGCAGCCACTACCACTTCGCCGAGGCGAATCCCGAACTCGCCTTCGACCGCGAGAGGGCGCGCGGCATGCGGCTGGACATCGCCGCCGGCACCGCCGTTCGCTTCGAGCCGGGGCAGACGCGGGGCGTGCGCCTCGTCCCCTTCTCCGGCGCCCGCATCGTCCACGGCTTCCGCGGCGACGTGGAGGGAGCGCTCTAGCCATGCCCGCCCGCATCTCCCGCTCCGCCTATGCCGGCATGTACGGCCCCACCACGGGCGACCGCGTTCGGCTCGCCGACACCGACATCATCATCGAGGTAGAGCGCGACCTCACCACCTATGGCGAGGAGGTGAAGTTCGGCGGCGGCAAGGTGATCCGCGACGGCATGGGCCAGTCGCAGGTCGGGCGCGATGGCGGCGCGATGGACACCGTCATCACCAACGCGCTGATCCTCGACCATACCGGCATCCTCAAGGCGGATGTCGGCCTGCGCGACGGCCGCATCGCCGCCATCGGCAAGGCGGGCAATCCCGACACCCAGCCCGGCGTGGACATCGTCATCGGCCCGGGCACGGAGATCATCGCCTGCGAAGGCCGCATCCTCACGGCCGGCGGCATCGACGTGCACATCCACTTCATCTGCCCGCAGCAGATCGAGGAGGCGCTGGCCTCCGGCGTGACGACGATGTTCGGCGGCGGCACGGGCCCCGCGCACGGGACGCTGGCCACCACCGCGACCCCCGGCGCCTTCCACCTCGCCCGCATGCTGCAGGCGGCCGAGGGCTTCCCGATGAATCTCGGCTTCCTCGGCAAGGGCAACGCCGCCCTGCCGCGCGGGCTGGAGGAGCAGATCCTCGCCGGCGCCGCCGGGATGAAGCTGCACGAGGACTGGGGCACGACGCCCAAGGCGATCGACACCTGCCTCTCGGTCGCCGACGCGATGGACGTGCAGGTGGCCATCCACACGGACACGCTGAACGAGAGCGGCTTCGTCGAGAGCACGATCCGCGCCATCGGCGGCCGCACCATCCAGGCCTTCCACACGGAGGGCGCGGGCGGCGGCCATGCGCCCGACATCCTGCGCCTGGTGGGCGAGGCGAACGTGCTGCCGAGCAGCACCAACCCCACCATGCCCTACACGGTGAACACGCTGGACGAGCATCTCGACATGCTCATGGTGTGCCATCACCTCGATCCCCGCATCCCCGAGGACGTGGCCTTCGCCGAGAGCCGCATCCGGCGCGAGACCATCGCGGCGGAGGACATCCTGCACGACCTCGGCGCCATCTCCATGATGTCGTCGGACAGCCAGGCGATGGGCCGCGTGGGCGAGGTGATCATCCGGACCTGGCAGACCGCGCACAAGATGAAGCTGCAGCGCGGCCGCCTGCCCGGCGAGAGCGGCGACAACGACAATCTCCGCGCGCGCCGCTACGTCGCGAAGTACACGATCAACCCCGCCATCTCCCAGGGCATCGCCGAGCATGTCGGCAGCGTGGAGGTGGGCAAGCTCGCCGACCTCGTGATGTGGAGCCCCGCCTTCTTCGGCGTGAAGCCGGAGATGGTGCTGAAATGCGGCACCATCGCCATGGCGCCGATGGGCGACCCCAACGCCTCCATCCCCACGCCGCAGCCCGTGCACTACCGCCCGATGTTCGGCGCCTTCGGCCGCGCGCTGCCGGCGGTGGGCGTGACCTTCACCTCCGGGGCGGCGCTGGAGGACGGCATCGGCGAGCGGCTGCGGCTGGAGCGCCCGCTGCTGGCCGTGCGCAACACGCGCGGCGGCATCTCCAAGCACGACATGGTGCTGAACGACCTCTGCCCCCGCATCGAGGTGGATGCCGAGACCTATGAGGTGCGCGCGGACGGCGAGCTGCTGGTCTGCGAGCCCGCGCGCGTGCTGCCCATGGCGCAGCGCTATTTCCTGTTCTGAGAAACGCGATGACCGACGACACCTTGCCCCGCGCCACGAAGGTCCTCCCCGCCGGCGAGTGGAACGCCGTCGAGGCGCGCGATGCCGTGACGCTCGACTTCGACGACCGCCACCGACGCCGCCGCCGCTACACCGGGGAGGGCGGGCTCGCCTTCCTGCTCGATCTTCCCGAAGCGGCGGTGCTCTACGACGGCGACGGGCTGGCGCTGGAGGATGGCGGCGTCGTCGCCGTGCGCGCCGCGCCGGAGCCGCTGGTGGAGGTGACGTCAGGGGATCCCGCGCATTTCGCGCGCCTCGCCTGGCATCTCGGCAACCGCCACCTGCCGGCGGAGATCGGGGCGGGGCGCATCCTCATCCGCGACGACCACGTCATCACCGCCATGCTGCGCGGCCTCGGTGCCACGCTGCGGCAGGTGCAGGCGCCCTTCAACCCGGAAGGCGGCGCCTATGGCGAGCACAACCGCCAGACCGGCCACCATCACGGGCCGCAGCACGCGCATCATCACGGCCACGACCACGCGCATGACCACGGTCATAACCATGACCACGGGCATGACCATGACCAAGGGCACGACCATGCCCATGGGCACGCCCACGGCCACCACCATCACCACCATGGCTGAGGGCGACGCCGCCCTCTACCGCCTGCTGGCCTGGACATCCCCCGCCTATCCCGTGGGCGCCTACACCTACAGCCACGGGCTGGAAACGGCGGTGGAGGAGGGGGCGGTGGGGAACCGCGCCGACCTCGTCGCCTATGTGGAGGCGGCGCTGGGCCGTGGCGCCGGGGCGGTGGATGGGCCCCTGCTCGCCGCCGCCTGGCGCGCGGCCTCGGAGGATGACGAGACGGCGCTGGACGAGGTGGCCGATCTCGCCGCCGCCTGGCGCGGCACGGCCGAGACGGCGTTGGAGAGCGGCGCGCAGGGCACGGCCTTCGCCGCCGTCACGGCCGCCGCCTGGCCGGAGCCGCGCTTCGCCGCGCTCATGGCGCGCCATCCGCGGCGGCTGGTGCATCCCGTGGCCTTCGGCGCCGCGGCGGCCTGGAACGGCATCCCGCTGCGCGCCGCGCTCCTCAGCTGGCTCGGGGCCTTCGCGGCGAATCTCGTCTCCGCGGGCGTGCGCCTCGTGCCGCTGGGCCAGACGGATGGCCAGATCGCCACCGCCTCCCTGATGCCCGCCGTGCAGGGGGCGGCGGATTTCGCCCTCGCCGCCGCGCTGGACGGGATCGGCACCGCCGCGCCGCTGCTCGACCTTTTCTCCATGCGCCACGAAACGCAGTACACGAGGCTCTTCCGCTCATGAGCAAACCCGCGAACGGCCCCTTCCGCGTCGGCATCGGCGGCCCCGTCGGTTCCGGCAAGACGGCGCTGACGGACCGGCTGTGCAAGCACCTCCGCGACACGCACGACATCGCCGTCATCACCAACGACATCTACACGCGCGAGGACGCGGAGTTCCTCACCCGCTCCGGCGCGCTGGAACCCGCGCGCATCACCGGCGTGGAGACGGGCGGCTGCCCGCACACCGCCATCCGCGAGGACGCCTCGATCAATCTCGCCGCCGTGCAGGAGATGAACGAGCGCTTCCCCGGGCTGGAGATCCTCTTCATCGAGAGCGGCGGCGACAACCTCGCCGCCACCTTCTCCCCGGAGCTGGCGGACCTGACGATCTACGTCATCGACGTCTCGGCCGGGGACAAGATCCCGCGCAAGGGCGGGCCGGGCATCACGCGCTCCGACCTGCTGGTGATCAACAAGATCGACCTCGCCCCGCTCGTCGGCGCCGATCTCGGCGTGATGGACCGGGACTCCAGAAAGATGCGCGGGCAGCGCCCCTTCCTCTTCACCAACCTGAAGGAGAACCGGGGCGTGGCCGAGATCGCCGACTTCATCCTGCAATCCGGCGGCATCGATGCGCGCCGCCCCGTTGGGAGTGCCGCCTGATGCGCCGCCTCGTTCTCGCCGCCCTTCTCCTGCCCCTGCCGGCCCTCGCCCATACCGGGGCTGAGCACGGGGCAGGCCTCGCCGCCGGCCTTGCCCATCCGCTGGGCGGGGCGGATCACCTCATGGCCATGGTGGCGGTCGGTCTCTGGGCCGGGCTGCTCGGCGGGCGCGCGGCATGGGCGCTTCCCGCGGCCTTCCTCGCGGCGCTCGCGCTCGGCGCGGGGTTCGGCGCGGCGGGAGGGGCGATGCCCGCGGTGGAGGCGGGAATCGCTGCCTCCGTCATTGCCCTCGGGGCCCTGGCCGCGCTCGCCGCTCGCCCGCCGCTGGCGCTCTCCCTCGCCCTGGCCGCCCTCTTCGGTCTCCTGCACGGCTACCCGCACGGGGCGGAGACGCCCGCAGGGGCTTCCCCCCTGCTCTATGCCGCGGGCTTCCTCACGGCGACGGCGGGGCTGCACGGACTCGGTGTCCTGTGCGGCGCATGGCGGGCGCCGCGCGTGAGAATCTTCGCGCGCTCGGCGGGATTCGCGATGGCGGCAGCGATGTTTGTGGTCCTCATCACGGGATAGAATCCTGAACAGCTAGGGGCGGGACGGCGGCGGCGTGAGGTCCGTCGCCGTCCCGCGCTGGCCCGTGCGAGGCGTGGAGCGCGGGATGGTGCCCGGCGCACCCTGCGCCTCACGGCGCGGAGAAAGGGCCGCCACCCCGGCCGAGGGTCGGCCGGGCCGTGGCGCAGCCCGGAGAGCCGGCAGGGACCGCTCCTGCCTGCAGCACGCTTCCTCCGATACGCGCGTGAGGGCGAGCAGCGCGCATGCTCGCATCCGAAAGATTGAGATCCTGTAACGATTCTCCCGAAAGGAGTTCGGGGTGTCCGGCCCATGGCCCCGGGGACATGGCGAAGCCGTAACCTCGCTCGACCGGTCTGAGGTTCCCTGTCACCAAGAACGGTTCGCCTGGAACAGGACCTCTGCGTCCGCCCTGAGCTTGCGGCGAAAGAAAGGCGGCGAGCGGCACCGGAGCGTAGGACATCCGGGCTTTTCGCACCTGCACAACCAGTGATTGTCAGAATGTGAAACGAGGTGCGTTTTGTAGAGTAAAACAGGCATGCAGTCCTATAAAAGGGCTTCGTGCTCTCCAAAAGCTCACATCATTCCGGCATCACAAAAAGTTGACGCAACCTGAAGTTGAGGGTTAAGCCTTGCTCACGTTTTCGTGAGGAGGTCAGGATGACCATCAAGGGCGTCTACGTCGGCAACTCCACGACCGAGCTTCAGCAGTTCGAGAATTGGCTCGGCGCTGAGGTCGATGCGGTTCACGGCGTGGTCGGTTTCGCGAACTGGACCGATTTCACCAACAGCGCGAAATGGATGGTGAATACGCTCTGGAAGGGCATCAACGAGGAGATCCTCTGGTCCGTCCCGATCATCGTGAACGATGGCAGCTCGTCCCTCGCCAAGGCCGCGACCGGCGCCTATGACGGCTACTACAGGCAGGTCGCCCAGACCCTTCTCGCCGGGCGCGCCGGCGACAGCGACCCCATCTACGTCCGCACGGGCTGGGAAGCGAACGGCGACTGGTTCTTCTGGAACGCCATCGGCAAGGAGGCCGCCTTCAAGGGCGCGTTCCAGCACTTCGCCGACGCGTTCCACGGCGTCTCCAACCGGTTCAAGATCGAGTGGAACATCAACTACGCCGAGGGCGGGATCGACCCGGCGACGATCTATCCCGGCGACAAGTACGTCGACGTCATCGGCATGGACTTCTACTGGGTCCTGGAACACCAGGGCACCGACCCCACGACCGCCTGGAACAAGATCCAGAACGCCAAGTACGGGCTGAACTGGCTCGAGAACTTCGCCAAGGCCCATGGCAAGCCCACCGCCTATTCCGAGTGGGGCATCGAGTCGAACAACGCCGGCCCCTATCTCGCGAAGGCCAAGGCCTGGTTCGACAGCCACAACGTCGCCTACCAGAGCTACTGGGACTACACGATGGGCGGGGACGTGATCGCCCTCTCGGACGGGACGCTCCCGGCCTCCGGCGGGGCCTTCAAGCAACTCTTCGGGGCCGGCAGCACGACGACCCCGCCTGTCATCCCCCCGACCGAGCCGACGACCGGCACGACACCCCCGGGCGTGATCGCCGGGACCTCCGGCAAGGAGGCGCTGAACGGTACCTCGGGTGCCGACACCCTCCGGGGCAGCGGCGGCGACACGCTCTCGGGTGGTGCGGGCGACGACACCTATGAGGTGAACTCGCTGGCCGACATCGTGGTCGAGGCCTCGGGCAACGGCACCGACACCGTCACGACATGGATCGACGGCTACGTCCTGCCCGACAATGTCGAGAACCTCGTCCTCACCGGCACGGGCTGGAACACGGCCAGCGGCAACGGGCTCGCCAACAGCCTGACCGGCAACGACTCCGCCAACATCCTCAACGGTCGCGGCGGCAATGACCTGCTGACGGGTGGCGGCGGCAACGACACCTTCGTCATCGCCCGCGGCGAGGGCAACGACACGATCACCGACTTCAGGGCCGGGGTCGGGGCGGGCGACGTGCTGAAGCTCGACGGCTTCTCCTTTGCCGACTTCGCCGCCCTCAAGGCCGCCGCCACCCAGTCCGGCGCCGACCTCGTCATCAGGCTCGCCAGCGACCAGACCCTGACGCTCCGCGGCGTCCAGCTCTCCTCGCTCGCCAGCGACGATGTCAGCCTCGTCAACATCAAGGCCGCCGCCCCCACGCCCGTGGTGCCTCCCACGACCCCCACGGATTCGGGCAGTCCGGCCCTGGGCGGGGCGACGACGAACACGATCCGCGGCACCTCGGCCAGGGAGGCGCTGAACGGCACCTCGGGCAACGACCTGCTCCTCGGCTCGGGCGGCGACACGCTCTCGGGCGGTGCGGGCGACGACACCTATGAGGTGAACTCGCTGGCCGACATCGTGGTCGAGACCTCGGGCAACGGCATCGACACCGTCACGACCTGGATCGACGGCTACGTCCTGCCCGACAATGTCGAGAACCTCGTCCTCACCGGCACGGGCTGGAACACGGCCAGCGGCAACGCGCTCGCCAACAGCCTGACCGGCAACGACTCCGCCAACATCCTCAACGGTCGCGGCGGCAACGACCTGCTCACGGGCGGCGGCGGCAACGACACCTTCGTCATCGCCGGCGGCGAGGGCAACGACACGATCACCGACTTCAGGGCCGGGGTCGGGGCGGGCGACGTGCTGAGGCTCGACGGCTTCTCCTTCGCCGACTTCGCCGCCCTCAAGGCCGCCGCCACCCAGTCCGGCGCCGACCTCGTCATCAGGCTCGCCAGCGACCAGACCCTGACGCTCCGCGGCGTCCAGCTCTCATCGCTCGCCAGCGACGATGTCAGCCTCGTCAACATCAAGGCCGCCGCCCCCACGCCCGTGGTGACGGCACCCGTGGCGACGACACCGACGACGACGGGCGGGACCGCCGCGGCCAGCGTGGCGACCACGAACAACATCTGGGGCGGCACGGGGACCGACACCCTCCACGGCACGGATGCGAACGACCGCATCGCCTCGGTCGGCGGGAGCGACCGGATGAGCGGCGGCAAGGGCAACGACACCTATGTCATCTACTCCGGCACGGAGCAGGTGATCGAGAAGGCGGGGGAGGGGGTCGACACGGTCGAGACCTGGATCGGCAAGTATGCCCTGGCCGCCAATGTCGAGAACCTTGTCATCATCGGCACGAGCTGGACGCAGGGCACCGGCAACGACCTGGCCAACACCATCGTCGGCAATTCGAGCCCGAACGTACTGGACGGGCGCGGCGGCAACGACCTGCTCACGGGTGGCCGGGGCAACGACACCTTCGTCATCGGCAAGGGCCTGGGGATGGACACGATCACCGACTTCCGCCCCCATGCCTGGGGCGGCGAGGCGGACACGATCCAGCTCACGGGCTTCGGCTCGGGCGCGAGGCTGTCCAATGCCGGGAGCCTGTTCAGCGTCACCGCCTCGGACGGCTCGGTCACGCAGTTCACCCTGAACGGGGTGACCTCGCTGGGCAGCAACGACCTCGTCTGGGCCTGACCCGGCGCCCGCGAAGGGCCGGACTGCCGAGGCGCCCTCCGGGGCGCCTCGGTGCATTTCGGAAGGCGGCTAGCCGAGAACGCCGTCCACCTCGCGCGCGAGGGCGTGGACATGCGGTTCGGTGATGATGCTCAGATGGTCGCCCGGCACGACCCGCACCTCGATCCCGCCCCTGGCCGCCTTGCGCCAGGCCGGCTCGGAATCGAAGGCCTCGCGGCTCGCGGCCCGGATGAAGACCAGCTTGCCGGCGTAGCGGCCGGGCTTGTAGCCCCGGATGGCCGTCAGGATAGCGCCGCGCACCCGGCGCAGCTCGGGCGGCAGATGCGCCTCGTGCATCACGCCGCCCACCAGGTCCGGGCGCTTGGGCGGCAGGCCGAAGCGCGCGCGCAGGCGATCCAGCACCACTGTCGCCTTGCCCTTCACATGGTTCAGCCTCTGCCCCGGCTCCGCCCGGAACACGGCCTGCATGTCGCGGATCGGGCGCATGGCACGGTAGCGCAGGGACTGGTTCAGGGGCAGGAAGCGGGCGTGGATGCCGCTGTCGATGAGGATGAGGTTCTCTACCTTCTCCCCGGCCTCCGAGAGTTGCCGCGCGATCTCGAAGGCGACCAGCCCGCCGAAGGAGTAGCCGCCGAGGCTGTAGGGCCCGTGCGGCTGCACCCCGCGGATGAGCGCGGCATAGTCCCGCGCCATCTCCACCACGCAGGCCTGCGGGTCCTTCCCCGCCTCCAGCCCGCGCGCCTGGATGCCGTAGATCGGCCGCGGCGTGCGGAGCGCGCGCCGGAGCGGCCACAGCTCCAGCACCGTGCCGGCCATGCTGTGGACGAGGAAGAGGGGATGGCCCTCCCGCCCCGGGCGCATCAACGCGATCTGGCCGGGATTCGGGCCCTCCTCCGCCTCCAGCGCCTCCGCGAGCTGGCGGAGGCGGGGCGCGCGCAGCAGGAGGCCGATCGGCAGGTCGCGCCCGGTCATCTCGCGGAGGTCGGCGAAGAGGCGGGCGGCCATGAGCGAGCTGCCGCCCAGCTCGAAGAAATCGTCCTCCGGCTCGATCGTCTCGAGGCCGAAGAGCTCCTCCCAGAGACGGCGGATCCGCTCCTCCATCGTCGCGGCGGGCGGGGCCGGCTCGCGGCGCGGGGTGGGGCGGGGCGCGAAGAGGTGCGGGTTCTCCCGCAGCTCGTCGAGGCTCGCGGGATTCGCCAGGGCGCGGATGTTGCGGACGGGGCGGGCGTTCACGACGTCCGTCACCGAGGCTTCCGACTGCTTCCCGCTATGCGTCACCGGCAGCGCGCCGACCGCGACGATGACCTCCGGCACATGCGCCGGGGAGGCCTGAAGCGCGAGCTCCCGCCGGATGCGGCCCATCAGGGCGGAGGTGAGCGACACCCCTTCCGCCAGGACGAGGAGCAGCACCATCCGGGCCTCGGGCGACCAGGGACCGGGCCCCTGCTCGACGGCCATCGCGCCGCGGATCTCCGGCCAGGCGGAGAGGATCCGGTAGATCTCCGCCGGCCCCACGCGGATGCCGCGGATGTTGAGCACGCCGTCGGAGCGCCCGTGCAGGCGCACGCCGCCGCCGGGGGTGATGGAGATCAGGTCCCCCTGGGTCCAGCGCCCGGGATGTTGCGAGAAATAGGCCTGGTGGAAGCGCGCGCCGTCGGGATCGTCGAGGAAGCCGAGGGGGCGGGAGGGGAAGGGATTGGCGCAGACCAGCTCCCCGATCGGGCTGCCGGCCGAGGCGCCCTCGGCGCGCACGTCCATGCCGAGGCTCCGGCACTGGGCCTCCCCCGCGCGCACGGGCAGCAGGGGTGAGCCGAGGACGAAGCAGCCGAGGATGTCCGTGCCGCCGGAGATGGACTGCACCGGCACCTTGCGGACATGGCTCCAGATCCAGGCATAGGCGTCCTCGTAGAGGATCGAGCCGGTGGAGAGGATCGAGCGCAGGGCCGAGAGGTCGAAGTCGCTGGCCGGCACGAGGTCGGAGCCGGCGCAGAGGCGCAGATAGGGCGGGCTGGTGCCGAAGACCGTCACCGCCTCCCGCGCGACGATCTCCCAGAGCGTGCCCGCGCCCTCGATCGGCCCGTCATAGAGGACGATCCGGGTGCCAGAGGCGAGGGCGGCGATCTGCCAGTTCCACATCATCCAGGAGGGGGAGGTGTGGAAGAACAGCGTGTCACCCGGCAGCAGGTCGCAGTGCAGCCGGTGCTCCTTCACCTGCTCCAGCAGCACGCCGCCGGTGCCGTGGACGATGCATTTCGGCCGCCCCGTCGTGCCCGAGGTGAACATGACGAAGAGCGGGTGGTTGAAGGGAAGGCGCGGCCATTCCACCTGGGGCAGGCGCGGCCCGGCCAGGAGCTCGCCGAGCCCGTGCACGGGGATGGGAAGGCCCGGCAGCTCCGCCACGCCGTCCAGGGCGATGACGGCGCGCAGGTCCGGCAGGGCGGCGGCGATGGCGGCAACGCGCGCGGCCAGGGGCTCGCCCGTGTCGAAGTCCCGCGGGGCGAGATGGGCGAAGAGGAAGCGGGGGCGGATCTGGGCGAAGCGCTCGGCCACGGCCTCGGCGCCCATCTCCGGGCCGGCGGCCGAGAAGGTGGCGCCCAGCGCCGTGGCGGCCAGGGCGACGACCAGGGTGTCGGAGCCGTTGCGGGCCACGGCCGCCACGCGATCCCCTGCGCCGAGCCCCATGGCGCGCAGGGCGCCCGCGACGTGCTCGACCCTCTCGCGCAACCCGGCGCGGGTGAGGCGGACGGTCTCAACCCCGGCGCGCACGGAAACCACGGCCACGTCCTCGGGATCGAAGGCCGGGGAGAGCAGGTTGTCCGCGAAGTTCGTCCGCACCTCCGGGAAGAAGCGCGCGCTCTCGATCTCGTCCCCGAGGCAGGCCGGCTCGGCCTCTCCGTCCCAGCGCAGCCCGGACCAGTCCAGGAAGCCGCGCCAGAAGCTCCGGAAGTCCCGCACGGACCAGGCATGGAAGTCCGCCTGCTCGATGAAGTTCTCGCCGGTGCGGCGATGCATCTCCTCCATGAAGCGGCGAAGCTGCGACCAGCGCGCCGCCTCCCGCGCTTCATGGAGCATGAGCGGCGATTGTTGCAGGAGGGGCAGGTCGGCCAGCGAACTTCTTGTGCCTGTTGCCTGGTCCATGGAGCTGTAGGGTCCTTTCCGAATGGAAAAAGAGCAGCACCGATCCACCGCACGAAGGCGACGAAGCCGTCTTGGCCCACCGATCTGTCGTGATTGGTTAGTTGTTTCTCGCCAGGACCAGAGACGGGCCCAGGCATTCAATGTGGCGAAAACCCCTCAGGTTTTCTCCTAAAAATGACGTGAAGCGGTTTTGGACAGATTTTTGATACGTTTCGATCCGCAGGCCCAAGGGTTTCACATGCGAGAGCCGCACGCTTCCCCGCCCATCGACGTCGCCATTCATGTCATGAGTTCTGACGCGTTCCTTCGCACGGAATATGAACTTCTGGAAAGTGAATTGTGCGATGCGGAATTGGATCGCGCGCGACGTTTCAGGTCGGTGCGGCACAGGCAGGCCTATGTAGCCGCCCACGCCTTGCAGAGATGGCAGTTCGCCCGGCTCGGCGTCCCCGCCGGGGAGCGCGGCGCGCCGCCAGCCGATCGGCGCGCGAGCCTGACCCATGCCGACGGCCTCGTGGCCTGCGCCCTGGCCTCGGAGGGCGCGGTGGGCGTGGATGCGGAGTGGCTGGGCGGGGTGGCTGACCTATCCGCCGTCGCGCGTCACGCGCTGGCGCCGGGCGAGCAGGAGTGCCTTCGCATTGCCGCGCCAGGGGAGGCGCGCGAGTTGTTCATACGTTTCTGGACGGCGAAGGAGGCCGTGTCCAAGGCCCTGGGGCAGGGCCTGGCGCTCCCTTTTGAGGGCATCGTCCTCGCCCAGGATCCCCTTCGCGTGACCGCCCTACCCCCCGCCTGCGGCCATCCGCACGAGTGGCACCTGGAGGACCGCCGGGTCGGCGACCACCGGCTCGCGCTTGCCCTGAGGCGGCCGGAAGGCCGCGGCGTCGTGGTGCGTTGGGAAACGGTGACGCTGGAAAGACTCGTCCGCGGGACCTGACCGGCCCCGCTAGGCCCGGTGGTGGCGCAGGGCGCCCATTCCCATTCCCGTGCCCCTGGGCAGGCGATTCCCCGTGTCGTGCCCCGCCGGGACGGCCGGCTGCGGTTCCGGCTTGTGGGTCTCGGGCCAGGACACGAGGACGAGGAGCTGGAGGACGACGGAGGAGTTCACGAGATAGCCGCCCAGGAAGAGATAGGTGAACCCCAGGGGCACCCGCAGCTCCGGCCGGGCGAGCACGAAGCTCCGGGTGAAGTAGGTGAAGTAGAGGACGAAGCCCACGAGCCCGTACTCATAGGCGATCTTGCCCCAGGTCGGGTCGAAGGCGCCGTAGCTGAGCCGGTTGAAGTACTCCATGACAGTCCCGGGGCCGCGGCCGAAGAGTACCGTCCAGAGGTCCGTGATGATGAACTGCCCGAGCACGAAGAAGATGGAGAGGAAGCGCCCGAAGGCGCTCGAATCCTGGCTGGAGAACTCGGAGACGCGGTTGGTGATGGCGGAGAGGTGCAGCGACGGTCCGAAGGCGAGCACGACCGCGAGGCCGATCAGCCCGATGACGACCAGCTCGTAGCGCTTCCGGGAGATGATGTACCAGGGCAGGAACAGGGCCAGGGTCATCATGCCCGTGCCGGAATAGCTGCACAGGATGCCGGCCGCGATCACGCCCAGGCGCAAGAGCCGCAGCCCCCGCAGCAACTCGACGATGAGGCCGATCGCGAGGAACTGGCAGAAGAAGGAGGGCTCAGCGAAGAAGTAGCCGTTGCTCTTGAGGATGGGCGAATCCCAGACGATCGGGATGATGTAGTTGAAGCCCGGCAGCAGGATCGTGGCCGGGGCGAAGTTCTCGATCGGGAAGGCGAGGCTTCGCCCGACCACGAATTGCGAGAAGAACTGCGCCAGCCCGAGCAGCGCCGCGACGAAGGCGAAGTTCGCGGTGAAGCGCAGCAGCCGCTCGAAGTCGAAGGAGCCCTTGGTGTAGCGGAAGACGAAGGCGCTCTGGATGACGACGAGGTACATCCAGGAGGTGGTCGAGAGCCTGATGCTGTCGCTGGCCAGGAAGCTGACGATCGTCGAGGTCAGGAACATCAGGAAGAAGGTCAGCCGCCAGCCATCCACCACGAGCTTCCCGCGCAGCAGCAGGAGCACGACCGTGAGCAGGAGCATGGGCGTGCTGATGGGGATGGCGGTTTCGGTCCCGCCCGTGCCGGGGATGGCGATCTTCTGCAGCACCGTGCCGCTCAGGATAAGCAGGCAGGAGAGGCGGAAGGAGAGATTCGTGCTGTCCGTCTCGGCGATCCGGTAGCGCGGGCCGGGGAGGGCCTGCGTCCGCGACGGCGGGCCGAAGACGGAGGGGTTCCGCAAGGGGTGGGTCACTGACATGCGCTGCTACCGCTCCCCGCTCTTGTGCACCGCAGCATGATATAGGTCATCCACCCCGCGGCGGCGACCGCTTCCCCCTTCCAGGGCCGTAACATGGGCGCGCGCGGGCAGCGCGGCGGCAGCCGGGGCGGGAAGCGCCGGGAGGGGTGGGTTGTCACGCAAGCGGGCCATTCCTGGCATGGGTAGCATGTCGCGGGGTGGGAGCGAGGCCCAACAACGCCCGGTCTAAAAATCGTGAAGAGTTCTCTTCCCCGGGAGGGCGGCGGCCCCGCGTCTCCGTTCCCGCATGAAAAAGCCCCGGCGGATCGCTCCGCCGGGGCCGTTCCTGATCCCCGCCGGGATCAGCCGAGGCGCTCGCCGTGCAGCGAGACGTCCAGGCCCTCGCGCTCCTCCTCCTCGGTGACGCGGAGGCCGACGATCACGTCCACGATCTTCAGCAGGATCCAGGTGGCGACCGCGGTGAAGACGAAGACCGCGACGGTGGCATAGAGCTGGATGATGAACTGGCCCATGCCGCCCGACACGCCTTCCGGCAGCGCCGGGGTGGCCGAGAGCGGGCCGTAGGCGAAGACGCCGGTCAGCAGCGCGCCGACGATGCCGCAGAGCCCGTGCACGCCGAAGGCGTCCAGGCTGTCGTCATAGCCGCACCAGTGCTTGAGGGCGGTGGCGCCCCAGAAGCCCGTGAGCCCCGCGACGACGCCGATGATCAGCGCGGGCACCGGCAGCACGAAGCCCGCGGCGGGGGTGATGGCGACCAGCCCCGCCACCGCGCCGGAGATGGCACCGAGGACGGAGGGCTTGCCCTTCACGGCCCATTCCGCGAACACCCAGGCGAGCGCCGCGACGCCGGCGGCGACCTGCGTCACCAGCATGGCCATGCCCGCGCGGCCGCCGGCCGAGCCGGCCGAGCCCGCGTTGAAGCCGAACCAGCCCACCCAGAGCAGGGAGGCGCCGATCACGGCGAGCGCGAGGTTGAAGGGCGCCATGTTGTCGTGCCCCAGGCCCACGCGGCGGCCGAGCACCACGGCGGCGACGAGGCCGGCCACGCCCGCATTGATGTGCACCACCGTGCCGCCCGCGAAGTCGAGCGCGCCGAGGGCGAAGATCCAGCCATTCGGGTGCCACACCCAGTGGGCGACGGGGCAGTAGACCACCAGCAGCCAGAGGATGGTGAAGAGCACCATGGCCGAGAACTTCATCCGCTCGGCGAAGGCGCCGGTGATGAGGGCCGGGGTGATGATGGCGAAGGTCATCTGGAACATCAGGAAGACCGTCTCGGGGATGGTGAAGGCCACCGCCGATTCGCCCGAGCCCAGGGTGAAGGGCTTGTCCCAGTTCTCCGCCACGCCGCGCAGCAGCAGCTTGGAGAGGTCGCCGACATAGGCGCCGCCCTCGCCGAAGGCGAGGCTGTAGCCGACCAGCATCCACACCACCGTCGCGACCGCGGTGATGGTGAAGGACTGCATCAGCGTCCCCAGGATGTTCTTCTTCCGCACCATGCCGGCGTAGAAGAGGGAGAGGCCCGGCACGGTCATCATCAGGACCAGCGCCGTGGAGGTCATCATCCAGGCGGTGTCGCCCGTGTTCACCACCGCCTCGGCGGCGGCGGCGGCGGCGGCCTCGGCGGCCGCGCCCGGGGTGTCCTGCGCCAGGGCGGGCCCGGCGGCCAGGGCGGCGGCCACGGCCGCCATCGCCCAGTGGCGCAGGCCGGCGCGCATATGGGGTCGCATCGTCTCTTCCTTCGTCATCTCTGTCACAGGGCCCCGGCGTCCGTCTCGCCCGTGCGGATGCGCAGCGCCCGCTCGAGGTCGAGCACGAAGACCTTGCCGTCGCCGATCTTGCCGGTGCGCGCGGTGGTGGCGATCGCCTCCACCACGGCGTCCACCAGCTCGCCCGGCACCGCCACCTCGATCTTCAGCTTCGGGAGGAAGGAGACCTGGTACTCCGCGCCGCGGTAGATCTCCGTCTGGCCCTTCTGCCGGCCGAAGCCCTTCACCTCGGTCACCGTCAGCCCCTGCACGCCGAGCGGGGTGAGCGCCTCGCGCACCTCGTCCAGCTTGAACGGCTTGATGATCGCCATCACCAACTTCATCGTCTCGCGGCCCCCTTCCTCCGCTTGCATGGAGGGGCTGATGCGAGTTGCGTGCCACGCCCGTTACAAGGGCCGGGGGTGGCGCGCGGCGTTGCCTTGCCTAAATGATGGGCAGATAACCGCTCCGTGATGCAGGACAGATCCATGATGCTCCCCGATGCCGTGACGACCGGGATCGTAGCGCCTGTCGCCGCAACGACCGAGGCCGAGACCGCGGGGGGCGGTGCGACCGAGCTGGACGTGCTGGTGATCGGCGCCGGCCCGGCCGGGGGCACGCTGGCGGCCACCCTCGCCACCGCCGGCCTCTCGGTCGCCGTGGTGGATGCCCAGGCCCTGCCGCCGATGGAGCTGCCCGCCTTCGACGGCCGCGCCTACGCCATCGCCGCCGGGAGCCGGAACCTGCTGGACGCCGCGGGGCTGTGGGACCTGCTGCCCGAGACGCCCTGCCCCATCACCGGCATCCGCGTGAGCGACGGGCGGCCGGGCGAGCGCCCCTCCCGGCTGCATCTGCACTTCGACGCCGCCGAAATGGGAGAGGAGGCCTTCGGCTGGATGGTCGAGGCCCGCGCGCTCCGCGTGGCGCTGAACGCCCGGCTGGCGGCGCTGCCCAACCTCCTTCTCCTCGCGCCGGCGACGGCCGAACTGGAGCGGCGGCCCGAGGGCGTGGTCGCGCGCCTCTCCGACGGGCGGGTGCTGCGGGCGCGGCTGGCCGTCTCGGCCGAGGGGCGCAACAGCGCGCTGCGCGGCGGGGCCGGCATCGGCGCCGCGCGGCTGGACTACCGCACCGCCGGGATCGTCTGCGCCATCGCGCATGAGCGGCCGCACAGGGGCACGGCGCTGGAGGCCTTTCTCCCCAACGGCCCCTTCGCCCAGCTCCCGCTCTCCGACGCCCTCCCGGAAGGCGAGGGGGAGAGGTCCCGCGCGGCGCGGGAGGGCTTCCCCCATGCCTCGGCCATCGTCTGGTCCGAGCGCGCCTCCCTCGCCCCGCATTTCATGGCCATGCCCCCGGAGGCCTTCACGCGGGAGGTGGCGCGGCGCATGGGCGACCATCTCGGCGCCCTCAGGCTGGTGGGCGGGCGCTGGTCCTATCCCATCACCGCGCTCCAGGCGCTGCGCTTCACCGATACGCGCCTCGCCCTGGTGGGAGATGCGGCGCACGGCATCCACCCCATCGCGGGGCAGGGGCTGAACGTGGGCTTCCGCGACGTCGCCGCCCTGGCCGAGCTGGTGGTGGCGGCGAAGGCGGCGGGCGGGGATGTCGGCGCGCCCTCCCTCCTCGCGGCCTACCAGGCGGCGCGGCGGCCGGATTCCCTGATGATGCTCGGCGCCACCCACGTGCTGGAGCGCCTCTTCGGCAACGACATCGCCCCCGTGCGGATCGCCCGGCGCCTGGGCATCGCGGCGGTGGACCGCATCCCCGCCCTCAAGGGCTTCTTCGCCCGGCAGGCCATGGGGCTCGGCGGCGGCGCGGCCTCCGGGCTGCTGGCGGGGCGGGGGCTGATGCGGGTGGGGTAGGGCCTCACCCCCGCCGCAGCGCCCCGAGGGGCAGGCGGTTGGACACCTTCAGCCGGTCCAGCACGATGGAGGAGCGCACGCGCGCCACGCTCTCATGCGGCAGCAGCACGTCGTTCACGAGGGCGGAGAGCTCCTTCAGGTCCGGCACCACGGCCTTGAGCAGGTAGTCGGCGTCGCCCGTCATGGCATAGGCCTCCTGCACCTCCTCCAGCCGCGAGACGAGCTCGCGGAAGCGCTGGGCGTTGTCGCGGCTGTGGGTGGCGAGCGTGACCTGCACGAAGACGAGGAGCCGCAGCCCCAGCGGCTCGGCCGCCAGCTCCGCGTGATAGCCGCGGATCACCCCCGCCGCCTCCAGCGCCAGCCTCCTGCGCGAGCACTGAGAGGGGGAGAGCCCCACCCTCTCCCCCGCCTCCCCGTTCGTCAGCCGCCCGTCCTCCTGCAGCGCCGCGAGGAGGCGAAGGTCGATGGCGTCGAGCGTGACCGTTCCTTGCATGGATGAAGTCTAGCGCGCGAGATCCGTGCGTCCAGCGCCGGATTCGCCGCGTCTTCGCACGCCTCTCGCGGGGATCCGGGCCTAGCCTGTCCCTCAATAGAGGAGACATCCATGGGCCCCTTCCCGCACGACGCCCCCCGCGCGACCATCACGGAGCACAACCCCGCCGGCACGGACGGCTTCGGCTTCGTCGAGTATGCGAGCCCCGAGCCGGAGAAGCTCCACGCCCTCTTCCGCCAGATGGGCTTCACCGCCGTCGCGCGGCACCGGACGAAGCGGAGCACCCTCTACCGCCAGGGCGACATCAACTATCTCCTGA
This sequence comes from Muricoccus pecuniae, assembly GCF_014199205.1. Taxonomy (GTDB): domain Bacteria; phylum Pseudomonadota; class Alphaproteobacteria; order Acetobacterales; family Acetobacteraceae; genus Roseomonas; species Roseomonas pecuniae. The sequence continues at coordinate 112,692 of NZ_JACIJD010000013.1, forward strand.
CGGAAGAACCCAACTCCCACGCGGTGAGCTTCGCGGGCGAGCACGGTCCCTGCGTGCCCTCCATGGCCTTCCGCGTGGTGGACGCGAAGCACGCCTTCGAGCGCGCGCTCGCCAACGGCGCCGAGGCCGCGACCGAGGGGAAGACGATGGACCTGCCCGCCATCAAGGGCATCGGCGGGTCGCTGCTCTACTTCATCGACCAGTACGGCGAGGGCCGCTCCGCCTATGACGCGGAGTTCGAGTGGCTGGGGGCGCGCGATCCCTGGCCGGTGGGCGCGGGCCTCTACTACATCGACCATCTCACCCACAACGTGTTCCGCGGCCGGATGGACGTCTGGTACGATTTCTACAGCCGCATCTTCAACTTCCGGCAGATCCGCTACTTCGACATCAAGGGCGAGTATACGGGCCTCTTCTCCCGCGCGCTGACCTCCCCCGACGGCCGCATCCGCATCCCGCTGAACGAGAGCGCGGACGAGGAGAGCCAGATCGAGGAGTACCTGCGCGCCTACAAGGGCGAGGGCATCCAGCACATCGCCTGCGGCTGCGACGACATCTACGGCACGATCGAGGGGCTGCGCGAGGCCGGGCTGAACTTCATGCCCTCCCCGCCCGACGCCTATTACGAGAAGGTCGATGCCCGCCTGCCCGGCCATGGCGAGGACCTCGCGCGCTTGAAGCGCAACGGCATCCTCGTGGACGGGGAGGGCGTGGTGGAGGACCGCCGCGCGCGGCTGCTTCTGCAGATCTTCTCCGCCAACGTCATCGGCCCCGTCTTCTTCGAGTTCATCGAGCGCAAGGGCGATGACGGCTTCGGCGAGGGCAACTTCCGCGCCCTCTTCGAGAGCATCGAGGAGGACCAGCTCCGCCGCGGCGTGCTCTCCGGCGCGAAGCAGGCGGCGGAGTAGGGGCGGACAGCCCCCGGGAGGAGGGACCTCCCGGGGGCGCTTCCCGCTTTACTCCATCACGATGTTCGCGCGCTGCGCGACGGCCTTCCACTTCACCTGCTCGGCGCGCAGGAAGGCCGCGAATTCCTGCGGCCCTTCCGCCAGGGCCGTCGTGCCCGCCTCGTCGAAGCGGGCCTTCACGCCGGGATCGCGCATCGCCTCGGCGAAGGCCTCGTAGAGCGTGTCGAGAACCGGCGCGGGCGTGCCGGCCGGCGCCACGACGCCGCCGGAGCCGATGCTGGTGAAGCCCGGCAGCCCCGCCGCTTCCGCCACGGTCGGAAGATCGGGCAGGTGCTTCTGGCGCGTGTCGGAGGTGACGCCGAGCGCGCGCAGCTGCCCGTCCCGCACGAGCGGCAGGGCGGAACCCGCGCTCTCGAAGGCGAAGCCGAGCGAGCCGGCCATCAGGTCGGTCAGCATCGGCCCCGCGCCGCGATAGGGGATGTGCTGCGCCGCGACGCCGATGCCCTGGAGGAACAGCTCCCCCGTCATGTGCTGGGTGGAGCCGGGGCCGCTGGAGCCGTAATTCGCCCCGCCCGCCTTCAGCCGCCGCACCAGCTCCGCCGCGTCGCGCGGCCCGTCCTTCGGCACGATGAGGAGCAGCGGCCCCTCGAAGATGCGGATGACCGGCACGAAGTCCCGCTCCGCGTCATAGGGGATGTTCCGCATGGTGGCGGGGTTGATCGCCAGCGTCGCCAGGCTGCCGAAGCCGAGCGTGTAGCCATCGGGCGCCGCGCGCGCGACGGCCTGCATCCCGATCGTGCCGCTCGCGCCCGCGCGGTTCTCCGTGACCACGCGGCTCCCCTTGAAGCGGCCCTCGGAAACCTTGTCCGCCATCAGCCGGCAAAAGATGTCGTTCGCCTGGCCCGGCGGGAAGGGCACGATGATGCGGACGGGGCGGGTGGGAAAGGATTGGGCCTGGGCGCGGGCCGCGGCCGCGGCCAGCAGCAGGCCCAGGGCCGCGCGGCGGGGCAGGGTGGTCATCTCGTTTCCTCCGGTGCTCTCTCTTGTCGTTACAGGGCGGCCAGCGCCGAGGGGTCGCTACTCGGCGGCCAGCGCCGCGGGGCCTTCGGCGTGCAGCGTGCCCTCGGCCAGCAGGGCCGCGATCGCGGCCTCGTCCAGCCCGGCCTCGCGAGCGATCTCCACCCCGTGCTCCCCCGGGCGGGGCGGCTGGCGGCGGAGCGCGGTGCGGGCGCCGCCCATCAGCACGGGCAGGCCGGGAATGCCCGCCACCGGCACGGCAGGCGCCCCGCCCGGCGCGCTGGCCGCGCTCGCCATCTCCACCGGCAGGAGGCCGCCGGAGGCCAGGAGATGCGGGTCGTCGAACAGGTCGGCGGGCTTGGCGATGGGGGCGAAGGGCAGGCCCAGCGCCTCGCAGCGCGCCATCAGCGCGGCCTGCGGGATGCCGCGGAACACCTCCGCCACCCGCGCGCCGATCCGCGGCCGCGCGGCGGCGAGCTGCTGCATCCCGGCGAGCGCGGGGTCGGAGAGCAGGTCCTCCAGCCCGAACTCGCGGCAGAAGGCCCCCCATTGCGTGGTGGTGACGACGCCGACGAAGACCTGGCGCCCGGGCTCGGCGCTCTCGAACACGTCGTAGACCGGCCAGGGCTTGGGCATGGCCTTGTCCCCGAAGGGGGTGGGGTTGCTGCCGGTGATGGCCGCCGCCGCCATGTGCTGGGCGACGAGCAGCATGTTCGTCTCGAACAATCCGGACTGGATCGGGCCGCCGCGCCCCGTCGCTTCGCGCTCGCGCAGGGCGGCGAGGATGGCGACCGCCCCGAAGACGCCGCCCATGATGTCGTTGATGGAGGTTCCGGCGCGGAGCGGCTGGCCGGGCGGGCCGGTCATGTAGGCCAGGCCGCCCATCATCTGCACCACCTCGTCCAGCGCCGCGCGCTTCTCGTAGGGGCCGGGCAGGAAGCCCTTGCAGGAGAGGTAGATCAGGCGCGGGTTGAGCGCGGAGAGCGCCTCCCAGCCCAGGCCGAGCGCGTCCATGGCGCCCGGGCGGAAGTTCTCCAGCACCACCTCCGCCCCGGCCGCCAGCCGCCTCACCAGGGCGAGGCCGGCGGGCTTCTTCATGTCCACGCAGAGGGAGCGCTTGTTGCGGTTGAAGGTGGGGAAGAAGCCGATGGCCGGGCCCGTCAGGCGGCGCGAGTTGTCGCCCCCCGGCGCGGGCTCGACCTTGATCACGTCGGCGCCGAGATCGGCCAGCACCATCCCGCAGCTCGGCCCCATGACCATGTGGGAGAACTCGATCACCCGCACCCCCTCCAGGGGCAGGCGCCCCAGGGACGGGCGCCGGGGGAGGGCGGGCAGGGGTTCCGGCGCCGCGGGACGGGCGGCGGGGCGGTAGGTGCGCGGCACGCCGGCGGCGGCCAGGCGGCCGTGCAGGGGCTCGTCCGGCAGTCCCTCGCGCAGCGGCCCGCGCGCGGCGATGAGGGCGGGAAGGTCGATGCCGGTGGCGAAGCCCTCGGATTCCAGCATGTTGACGAGGTCCTCGGTGCAGGCATTGCCCACCGAGCCCGGGGCGTAGGGGCAGCCGCCCAGCCCGCCTAGCGCCGCGTCGAAGCCGCGCACGCCTTCCTCCAGCGCGGCCAGCGCGTTCGCGAGGGCGGTGCCGAGGGTGTCGTGCAGGTGCAGGTTGCCGAAGCGCGCCTCTCCCACCTCCGCGCGCACCGCGCGGACGAGGCGGCGGACATGGGAGGGGGTGGCGTAGCCGAGCGTGTCGGCGAGGGCGACGCTGTCCGCCCCCGCGCGGAGAAGGTCGGCGGCGAGGGCCACCACCTCCCCCTCATCCACCCACCCCTGGAGGGAGCAGCCGAAGGCGGTGGAGATCCCGGCCTCGATCCGCGGCGCCGCCTCGCCGAGGCCGCGGGCCCATTCGGCCACCCGCGCCACCTCCGCCACCTGCTCGGCGCGGCTGCGCCGGACATTGGCGCGGCTGTGCGCCTCGCTCGCCGAGACCGGGATGATGACCGATTGCGCCCCTGCGGCGGCGGCGTTCTGCGCCCCGCGCAGGTTGGGGGCCAGAGCCACGACACGGAGCGCCGGATGGGCGGCGCGGACGGCGCGCACCACCTCCGCCGCATCGGCCATCCCCGGCATGGCGGCGGGCGGCACGAAGCTCGCCACCTCCATCTCCCTGATGCCGGCGGCGACCATGGCGGCGATCCAGCGGAGCTTCGCCGCCGTCGGCATGACGGCCTTCACCATCTGCAGCCCGTCGCGCGGGCCGACCTCTCGCACCGTGAGCATGGGTCCCTCCCGCGTTTCCTCGCCCGCATCCTGCGTTCGCGGGGACCGCGGGGGAATCGCTATTCCACGCGGGGAGCGTTCTCCATCGGCGGAAGCTCCTTCGGCAGATGGCCGGCCAGCAAGTGCCCGGCCAGGAGCCGCGCCGGCGGGGTCAGCAGCGCGGCGGGGCGGGAGACGAGACGGAGGTTCCGCAGCGCCCACGGCTCGGCCAGGGGCAGGCAGCGCAGGCCCAGCGCCGCCTCGTAGGGAAGCGCCACCCCCTCCGGCATCACCGCGATGCCCAGCCCCGCCGCGACGAGGCGGCGGTTGGCATCCACGCTCGCGACATGGAGGCGGAAGCGGAGGGACCGGCCGCGCCGCTGCGCCTGCTCCTCCAGCAGCAGGGAGAGGGCCGCGCTCTCCACCGCGCCGATCAGCTCCTCGTCCAGCACGGTGTCGAAGGGCAGCGGCCCCGCCTCTGCCAGCCTGTGCCCCCGGGGCATGACGACGAGGAGGCGGTCCTGTCGCCAGTCCTTCCCCTCCAGCCCCGCCGGAAGCTCGCCCGCGCTGGTGACGATGCCGAGATCGGCGCGCCCCTCCAGCAGGTCCTGCAGGATGCGGAGGCTCACGGCCTCCCGCACCTCCACCCGGATGCCGGGCCGCAGCCGGGCGAATTCCGCCAGCGCCTCGGGCAGGGGATGGCCGGAGAGGGAGGAGGCGGTGGCGTGCAGCCGCGCGCTGCCCAGCCCGCCCGCCGCCAGCGCCCGCAGCTCGTCCTCCAGCCGCGCGAGGGTGCCGAAGGCCGCCCGGCCGTGCCGGGCCAGCGCCTCCCCGGCCGCCGTCAGCCGCACGCCGCGCGCGCCCCGCTCCAGCAGGGGCAGGCCGCATTCCGCCTCCAGCGCCTGGATGCGCTTGGCCGCCGCCGAGGTGGCGATGCCGCAGCGCGCCGCGGCGCGGGTGATGCTGCCGAGCTCCGCCGCGGCGAGCAGGATGCGGAGCGTCACCCAGTCCGGCGTCACCATTCCCCACCTCCCTCGGACGGGGGAGGCTAGCACCGCCGAACGCGCGCCGCCCCCCGGCGTTGAGGGGCGGGAACGGAGGCATTGCGATGGGACTGCTCGTGGACGGCCAGTGGCACGACAAGGGCCTCGACACGAAAGCCACCGGCGGCCGCTTCCAGCGGGTGGAGAGCGCCTTCCGCAACTGGGTCACGCCGGACGGCGCCCCCGGCCCCACGGGCGAGGGCGGCTTCCCGGCCGAGGCCGGGCGCTACCACCTCTACGTCTCCCTCGCCTGCCCCTGGGCGCATCGCGCCCTCATCATGCGCGCGCGCAAGGGGCTTGAGGAGGCGATCTCCCTCTCGGTCACCCACCCGCACATGGGCGAGAACGGCTGGACCTTCGAGGACGGGCCGGGCGTGATCCCGGACACGGTCAACGGCGCCCGCTTCCTCCACCAGGTCTACACCGCCGCCGACCCGCAGGTTTCAGGCCGCGCCACCGTGCCCGTGCTGTGGGACAAGGCGCGGGGCACCATCGTCAGCAACGAGTCCGCCGAGATCATCCGCATGCTGGACCACGCCTTCGACGGCGTCGGGGCGCGGGGCGGGGATCACCTGCCCGGGGATCTGCGCGCGGAGATCGACGCGCTGAACGCGGAAGTCTACGGCCGCGTGAACAACGGCGTGTACAAGGCCGGATTCGCCTCGACGCAGGAGGCCTATGAGGAGGCGGTGCGCCCGCTCTTCGACACGCTGGACGGGCTGGACGCGCGCCTCTCATCCCGGCGCTATCTCATGGGCGAGAGGCTGACCGAGGCCGATATCCGTCTCTTCACCACGCTGGTGCGCTTCGACGCCGTGTATCACGGCCACTTCAAGTGCAACCTGCGCCGGATCGCCGACTTCCCCGCGCTCTTCCCCTATCTGCGCGACCTCTTCCAGTCGCCCGGCTTCGGCGAGACCTGCGACTTCGGCCACATCAAGCGCCACTATTACGGCAGCCACGCGACCATCAACCCGACGGGCATCGTGCCGCTCGGCCCGATCCAGGATCTCTCCGCCCCGCACGGGCGGGAGGCGCTGTCGGGCTGAACGGGCCGCTCACCCCATCGCCTGCCGCACCCACTCGGCCCAGCGCAGCGCCTCCCGGTCCCGACCGGGGGCGGCGACGAGCTGCACGCCCAGCGGAAGGCCGCGCGGCCCGGTGCCGGCCGGCACGGTGACGGCGGGGGCGTGGAGCGCGGTCCAGAGCAGGTTGAAGCCGGGGTCGCCCGTCCAGCCCAGCCCCTCCGGCGCCTCGCCCGGCGCGCTCGGCGTCAGCACGGCGTCGCAATCCGCGATCGCACCGGGGAAGGCGGCGCGGGCGGCGGCGAGGACCTCGCGCGCCTCGTCCAGCGCGCGGGCGGGCAGGGCGCGGGCGGCGTCGGTCTTCTCCAGCAGCACGGGGGAGAGGCGGTCCCGGTGGTTCTCCAGCTCCCAGGCGAGGGCCTGGGCGATCTCCCCGTTCATCACCACCGGATGCGCCTCCGCCGCGGCGGCGATGGCCGGGGGCATCTCGCCGCGCGTGACCACCGCCCCGGCCCCGCGCGCGGCCCGCTCGGCGCGCTCCATCAGCGCCAGCGTCTCGGGCGCGGCGAGGGAGGCGTGAGGGCCGAGGCAGAGGAGGAGGCGGGGCGGGCGGTCCGGCCACGCCCCGGGATCGCCGAGTTCCCGCCCGGTGAGCGCCCCCACCAGCAGGGCGCAATCCGCCACCGTGCGGGCGAGCGCCCCGATGGTGTCGAGGGACTCGCTCATCACCTTCATCCCGGCCCGGTGGATCGAGCCGTGCGTCGGCATGTAGCCGGCAATGCCGCAGAAGGCGGCGGGGCGGATGATGCTGCCCGCCGTCTGCGTGCCGAAGGCGAGGGGGAAGAGCCCCGCCGCCACCCCCGCCGCCGAGCCGGAGGAGGAGCCGCCCGGCGTGTGGGCGGGGTTCGCCGGATGGGTGGTGGGGCCGGGCTGGCGCGTGGCGAATTCCGTCGTCACCGTCTTGCCCATCACCACCGCCCCGGCCGCGCGGGCGAGGGCGACGGCGGCGGAATCGGCGCGCGGCACATGCCCCGCCCAGATCGGGGAGCCGTAGGCGGCGGGCATCCCGGCAGCGTCCAGCACGTCCTTCACCCCGAGCGGCAGCCCGTGCAGCGGGCCGAGGGGCGCGCCCGAGGCGGCGCGCGCATCGGCCGCCCGCGCCCCGGCCAGGGCGGCATCGGGGTCGAGATGGACGAAGGCGCGCAGCACGGGTTCCCGCGCGCGGGCGCGGTCGAGCAGCGCCTCCATCAGGGCCGTGGCGGTGAGGTTGCCGTCGCGGAGGCGGCGCGCGGCCTCGGTGGCAGTGAGGATGGAAGGGTCGGTCATGGCCTCGGAGCTTCGGCCGCCCAGGGGCCCGGGGGAAGGGGGGTCAGCCCAGGAGCGCCGCCCCCAGCCAGTAGCAGCCCGCCCCCACCGCCGCCGCCGCCGGCAGGGTGACGACCCAGGCCCAGACGATGTTCCGCGCCACCCCCCAGCGCACCGCCGAGGCCCGGCGCGAGGCGCCGACGCCCACGATCGCCCCCGTGACGGTGTGGGTGGTGGAGACGGGGATGCCGAGCCAGGTGGCGCCGAAGAGCGACAGCGCCCCGCCCGTCTCGGCGCAGAAGCCCTGCACCGGGCGGAGGTCGGTGATGCGCGAGCCCATGGTCCGCACGATCCGCCAGCCGCCCATCAGCGTGCCGAGCCCCATGGCCGCGTGGCAGGAGATGACGATCCAGAAGGGCACGTGGAACTCCGGCCCCAGCATCCCCTGGGAGTAGAGGAGGATGGCGATGATCCCCATCGTCTTCTGCGCATCGTTGCCGCCGTGGCCGAGGCTGAACAGGCAGGAGGAGAGGAGCTGGAGCACGCGGAATCGCCGGTCCACCGCATAGGGCGTGGAGCGTCGCGAGGCCCAGCTCGTCGCCAGCACGAGGAGGAGGGCGAGGAGGAAACCCACCAGCGGCGAGATCACGATGAAGGAGGCGATGGTGCCCACCCCGCCCCAGAGCACCGCCGAGGCCCCCGCCTTGGCCATCGCCGCCCCGATCAGCCCGCCGACGAGGGCGTGGCTGGAAGAGGAGGGGATGCCCCAGATCCAGGTGACGACGTTCCAGAAGATCGCGCCGAGCAGCGCCCCGCCGACGACGAGCGGGTCCACCGCATCCGCCGCCACGATCCCCTTGCCGATCGTGTTCGCCACGTGCAGCCCGAAGAAGAGGAAGGCGATGAAGTTGAAGAAGGCCGCCCAGACAACGGCCACGCGCGGCGCGAGCACGCGGGTGGAGACGACGGTGGCGATGGAGTTCGCCGCATCGTGCAGCCCGTTGAGGAAATCGAAGAAGAGGGCGACGAGGATGAGGCCGACGAGCAGCGGCATCCCGATGGTCATGGCGGACATGGCGCGGCTCCCGGTCCCTAGACCTGCTCGATCATCACGCCCTGGATGAGGTCGGTCACGTCCTCGCAGCGGTCGGCCACCGCCTCGATGCCGTCATAGACCATCTGCACCATCAGCTTGTGGCCGGGGGAGAGGCCGTCCGCGCCGCCGTTGAACAGCGCGTCCATCCCCGCCTGGAGCGCCCGGTCCGCCTCGCTCTCGATCGCGTCCACCTCCTCGCACATCGTCGCCAGCGCGCGCGCGTTGCGCGAGATGTCGGACAGCAGCGGCATGCCGTCCCGCAGCCGCTCGCAGGCGCGCAGGATGCAGTCGGCCATGGAGAGCATCTCGGGCGTGACCTCGACCTTGTAGAGGAGCATCCGCCGCCCGCCGTCCTTCATGCGGTCGATCACGTCGTCCAGCCCGTCCGTGAGGGCGAGGATGTCCGAGCGGTCGAAGGGCGTGATGAAGACGCGGTGGATGGAGCGCACCGTCGCCCGGTTTACCTCGTCCGCCTCCTTCTCGATCCGGCTGAGCGCGGCGTGGTGGGCGGGCGCGTTGGCGGGATCGGCCAGCATGGCGCGGAAGGCCTGCGCGGCCTCGACCGTCTTGGCGGCCTGGGCGGCGAAGGCGGCGACGAAGATGTCGTCCCGCGGCATGAGAAGGCGGAAGAGCTTCAGGATCATCGCGCGGCTCCGGTGTGGCGGAGAGGGGCGCCGCGACGGCTCGGGCCCCTCTCCGGGCGCGGCGAGGGTCGCCGCCAGCCCCGTCGTCAACGCGCGGCCCGGCATCCCGTCCGCGCGCGCTGCAATAAATCTGCAACCGCCCGGCAGGCACGGCTCCTTGATCGAGGTCAAGGCACAACCGCCCGATCCGGTCCAAACCAGTCCCGTCGAGGAGGCCGGATTGTGAACGGATACGGAGAGGGGGAGCCGGTCGGGGCGCGCTTCTGCGAGAGTTGGCGGCAACGGGCGGAGGCACGGATCGGGGCGGTGGTGGCCGAGCACGTGGTGTTGCGCGCCCTCTGCGACAGGCTGGAGGCCATGGCCGACGGGCTGCCCGGCCTGCCCCCGGAGGAGGAGCGGCACGCCCTGGCCCGCCAGCTCACCACCCTCCTGACCCCCCATCACAAGCGCGAGGCCCTCCTGCTGGAGGACCTGCTGCCCGAGGACGGGGCCGCCCCGATGGAGCGCGCCCTGCTGGAGCGCATCCGCGGCCAGCACGTGGCGGACGCCGTCCATGCCCAGGACCTCGCCGCCGTGCTGGAGACGGCGTCGGGGGAGGGGGACGGGCAGGCGCTGGGCTACATGCTGCGCTGCTTCTTCGACGGATGCCGCCGCGCGCTCGCCTTCGAGGAGCTGACCATCCTCAACCTCGCCCGGCGCCGCTTCTCGCCGCGGACGGACGCGCTGCTGACGGCCTGCCTCTGCGCCGGGCAGGAAATTGCCTGAGGGGCGGCCCGCCTCAGGCGGCCGCCTCCGCGCGCTCCCTCAGCGCACGGCGGTTGCGGATCGTCACCTGCCGGCCGGAGGGCAGGCCGATCAGCCCGTCCCGCTTGAGCTTCGTCATCTGGCGGCTGACCGTCTCGATCGTCAGGCCGAGCACGTCCGCGATCTGGGAGCGGGTGAGGGGGAGGTCGAAGCTCGCCTCCGTCTCCGCCGCCTTCCCGCAGCCGAGATGGACGGCCATGTCGAGCAGGAAGCTCGCCACCTTCTCCTCGGCGCTCTTGCGGCCGAGCATGAGCATCCGCGCCCGCGCCTCGTCCAGCGCGGCCAGGGTCCGGCGGAGCAGCAGGCGCTCCATCCGCACGTGGTTCTCCAGCGCCGCCTCGAAGGGCTTGCGGGGGAAGACGCAGAGCTCGACCTCGGTGAGGGCGGTGACGCTGTGCTCCGCCTCCTCGGCGAAGGGGCGGCCGACGAAGTCGGAGGGGTAGAGCAGGCCGACGATCTGCTCCCGCCCGTCCGCCGTGCTCGCGCTGAGCTTCAGCACGCCGGAGAGGAGGTTGGCGCAGTGCAGCGCCTCGTCCCCCGCCCAGACGAGGGTCTCGCCCCGGTCCAGCCGCCGCGGGCGGCCGATCCGGTTGAGCGTGATCAGCTCCTCGTCGTTCAGGCTGCCGCAGAGCGACTTGTCCCGGACCACGCAGTCGGTACAGACGGTGCTGATGACGGCCTCCCTCGCTAAGACGTAGCGATGTCTGAAACGTGATTATAGGGATGCGCGAGGCGGATTCCGACCAGAAGTTTGCGCCCCCGGGTCGCGCCTCGGGAATGACAGCTCCGCGAGTCGCTCCGCGCTGCCCGGGCACCCGGGCGCCGGTGGCCGCCCCTGCCGGCATGGGCTAGACCGGCAGGGCCGTCCTCTACCCCGGGAGATCCCCCCGAACCGTGCCCCTGCGCGCCGACCCCCTGAGCGACCCGCTGATCCTGGCGCCGCCCCCGGAGATCGAGCCCGCCGCGCTCGCCCGGGCGCTGGCGGCGGAATGGGGGCTGGAGGGCGCGCTGCACCCCTTGGGCGGGGAGCGGGACCGCAACTTCCGGCTGGATGGCGCGGGCGCGGCGCCGCTGCTGGTGAAGCTTGCCCATCCCGACGAGAACCCGGCGATCACGGATTTCCAGACCGCCGCGCTGCTGCACCTCCGGGCCACGGGCCCCGGCCTGCCGCTGCCCCGGATCATCCCGTCCAGGGACGGGCGCACCGCCGTGCCCCACCCCGCCCTGGACGGGCGGCCCTGCTTGCTGCGCGTGCTCACCTATCTCCCTGGCCGCCCGGCGGCGGAGCCGGCGGCCATCGCCCGCGATCTCGGCGCCCTGACTGCCCGGCTGGACCGCGCGCTGGAGGGCTTCGCCCATCCCGCCGACGCGCGCCGCCTCCTCTGGGACATCCGCGAGGCGCCGGGGCTGCGGGCCTTCCTCGGCGAGGTGGAGGATGCCGGGCTGCGGGCGCTGGCCGCCGCCGCGCTCGACCGCTTCGAGGCGGAGGCGGCGGGCGCGCTCGCTGCCCTGCCGATGCAGGTGATCCACAACGACCTCAACCCGCACAACGTGCTGGTGGGGGAGGACGGGGCGCTCTCGGGCCTTATCGACTTCGGCGACATGGTCCGCGCCTCACGCCTGCAGGAGGTGGCGACGGCCTGCGCCTATCTCCTCGGCGCCGGGGAGGGGCCGCTCTCCGGCCCGGCGGCGTTCCTGGCGGGCTACCGCTCGGTGCTGCCCCTCCCGGCGGAGGAGGCGGCGCTGCTGCCCGCCCTCATCGCCGCGCGCATGGCGATGACGGTGCTGATCACCCACTGGCGCGCGCGGCGCCAGCCGGGGAACGCGCCCTACATCCTGCGCAACATGCCCCGCGCGCGGGCGGGGCTGGAAACTCTCGCGCGCCTCGCTCCCGCCAGCCTCGAAGGATGAGCCCAGTGCCGGATGACGCGCCCAAGGGAATGGCGATGATCAACGCCTTCGACCCCAGCCGCGCGGCGGGGCTGGGGGAGCGCGAGCGGGCGATGGTGGAGCGGCGCGGGCGCCTGCTCGGCCCGGCCTACCGGCTGTTCTACGAGCGCCCCGTCCACTTCGTGCGCGGGGAGGGCGCCTGGCTCTTCGACGCGGAGGGTAACCGCTACCTCGACTGCTACAACAACGTCGCCTCCCTCGGCCACGCGCATCCCCGCGTGGTGGAGGCGATCGCGCGGCAGGCGGCGCTGCTGAACACGCACACGCGCTACCTGCACGACACCGTGCTGGACCTCGCCGAGGCGCTGCTGGCCACGATGCCCGCCTCGCTGGGGCATGTGATGTTCACCTGCACGGGGTCGGAGGCGAACGACCTCGCGCTGCGGATCGCACGCGCCCATACGGGGGGCGAGGGAATCGTCGTCACCTCCCTCGCCTATCACGGGGTGACGGCCTCCCTGGCGGAACTCTCGCCCTCCCTCGGCGAGGGCGTGCCGCTCGGGCGCCACGTCGCGACGGTGGCGCCGCCCGATGCCTATCGCGGCGGCCCGGACATGCCCGCGCGCTTCGCAGCCGACATCGCCGCCGCCTTCGCCGGGCTGCGCCGCCACGGCATCCGCCCCTGCGCGCTGCTGGTGGACACGATGTTCACCTCCGACGGCGTCTTCCCCGACCCCGCCGGCCTCCTCGCCGTTGCGGCGGCGGCCGCGAGGGAGGCGGGCGCGCTGTTCATCGCCGATGAGGTGCAGCCCGGCTTCGGCCGCACCGGGACGATGTGGGGCTTCGCACGGCACGGGGTGGAGCCGGACATCGTCACCATGGGCAAGCCCATGGGCAACGGGCATCCCGTGGCGGGGCTGGCCATCCGGCCGGAGCTGCTGGAGCGCTTCGGGCGGACGGTGCGGTACTTCAACACCTTCGGCGGCAACCCCGTCTCCGCCGCCGCCGGCCTCGCCGTGCTGGAGGTGCTGCGGGACGAGGGGCTGCCCGCCAATGCCGCGGCGGTGGGCGCGCATCTGATGGAGGGGCTGAGGGCGCTCGCCTCGCGCCACGCGATCATCGGCGACGTCCGCGGCGCCGGGCTCTCCATCGGCTGCGAGCTGGTGGGGGACCGCGGCACGCGCGAGCCCGCCACCGCGGAGACCGCGCGCATCGTCAACGCGCTGCGCGAGCGGCGCGTGCTAATCAGCGCCTCCGGCCCCGGCGCGAACATCCTTAAGATCCGCCCGCCCCTCTGCCTCACGCGCGATCAGGCGGACATCTTCCTCGGTGCGCTGGACGAGGTCCTGACGGGCTGAGGCCCCACCTCAGCCGCCTCCGCCGCCCGCCGCATGCCCCGCCGCGACGGCGAGAAGGCAGAGCGCGACCGAGAGCGCCACGTTCCCCATCGCCGCCAGCACCCGCCCGGCCTGAAGCAGCTCAAGCGTCTGGAGGCTGAAGGAGGAGAAGGTGGTGAAGCCGCCGCAGATGCCGACCATGACGAAGGCGCGGAGATCGTCGCTCGTCCCCGCGCGCGCGGCGAAGAGCCCGATGACGAAGGAGCCGAGGACGTTGATCGCGATCGTGCCCAGGGGAAAGCCCGCCCCCGCCAGCCGCAGCGCCAGCGCCGACCCCCAGGCGCGCGCCACGCTGCCCAGCGCGCCGCCGAGGGCGATCAGCAGATAGGTTCTCGTCATGCGCCCCGCCCCGCCGGTCCGCCCGGTTTATCCGGGCGGCGGCGCGGCGCGGCAAGCCGCATCAGCCCTCGGAAGGCGGGGCGAAGGGCGTCTCGGAGAGTTCCTGCAGGGCCTGGGTGGCCTGCTTCAGCGCGATGGACTGGCCCTTGTCCAGCTCCATGGTGAAGAGCAGGGCGGAGCGGCCGGTGACGAGATAGGTGTCGCCCATGCCGAACATCTCGACATCGAGCCCGTTCGGCAGGTTCGTGTCCATCAGGCAGTGCCAGGCGGCGCCGCCCACCACCTCGGGCAGGGTGAAGGAGACGACGTCGTGATGCGCGTTCATCACGAGCAGCGCCGTCGCGTCCATGGCGGGGCGGTGGATGCCGGTAGCGCGCGCCCGGCCATCCAGCAGCATGCCGACGCACTTGGCGCTCGGATCGTCCCACTGCTCCGGCCGCATGGGCTGGCCGTCGGGCGAGATCCAGTCCACGTCGAGGACGTCCAGCTCCGCATTGTGCCGCCCCGTGAGGAAGCGCCCGCGGCGGAGGATGGGCAGCGCCTTGCGCAGCGCGATCACCTTGCGCGTGAACTCGATGAGCTGCTGGCCGCCCTCCGGGATGTTCGCCCAGTCGATCCAGTTCAGCTCGTTGTCCTGGCAGTAGGTGTTGTTGTTGCCCATCTGCGAGCGCGACAGCTCGTCGCCCGCCAGCAGCAGCGGCGTTCCCTGCGAGAACATCATCGTGGCGATGAAATTCCGCTTCTGCCGCTCGCGCAGCGCGTTGATCTCGGGGTCCTCGGTCGGGCCCTCGGCGCCGCAGTTCCAGGAGTGGTTGTTGGAATGGCCGTCGCGGTTGTCCTCGCCATTCGCGTCGTTGTGCTTGTCGTTGTAGGAGACGAGATCGTGCAGGCAGAAGCCGTCATGGGCGGTGACGAAGTTCACCGATGACCAGGGCCGCCGGCCGCGCTTGTTGAAGGCGTCGCCGGATGCGGTGAGGCGCGTGGCGAGGCCGGGCAGCTTGCCCTCGTCGCCCTTCCAGTATTCCCGCACGGTGTCGCGGAACTTGTCGTTCCACTCCGCCCAGCCGGGCGGGAAGCCGCCGACCTGATAGCCGCCGGGGCCGATGTCCCAGGGCTCGGCGATGAGCTTCACCGAGGAGAGGATCGGATCCTGGCGGCAGGAATCGAGGAATCCGCCGCCCTCGTCGAAGCCGTAGGGCTCGCGGCCCAGGATGGTGGCGAGGTCGAAGCGGAAGCCATCCACGTGCATCTCCTGCACCCAGTAGCGCAGGCTGTCCGTCACCATCTGCAGCACGCGGGGATGGGAGAGGTTCACCGTGTTCCCGGTGCCCGTCTCGTTGATGTAGTAGCGCTTCTCGTCCGGCATGAGCCGGTAGTAGCTGGCGTTGTCGATGCCCTTGAAGGAGAGCGTCGGCCCGCGCTCATTGCCCTCGGCGGTGTGGTTGTAGACGACGTCGAGGATCACCTCGAGCCCCGCCGCGTGCAGGCGTGCGACCATCTCCTTGAACTCGCTGAGCGAGCCCGTGGCGGAGTAGCGCAGTTCGGGCGCGAAGAAGGAGATCGAGTTGTAGCCCCAGTAGTTGGCCAGCCCCTTGTCCGTGAGGTGCTGGTCCTGCACGAAGCCGTGGACGGGG
The DNA here is from genome assembly GCF_014199205.1 of Muricoccus pecuniae. Taxonomy (GTDB): domain Bacteria; phylum Pseudomonadota; class Alphaproteobacteria; order Acetobacterales; family Acetobacteraceae; genus Roseomonas; species Roseomonas pecuniae. Next base: position 128,047 of record NZ_JACIJD010000013.1, read on the forward strand.
AGCAGCTCCACCGAGGTGACGCCGAGCGCCTTGATGTAGTCCACCACCTCCTTCTGCCCGAGACCGGCATAGGTGCCGCGCAGCTCCTCCGGCACGCCCGGATGCAGCCTGGTGAAGCCCTTCACATGCGTCTCGTAGAAGATCGTCTCGCCCCAGGGCACGTTCGGTGGGCGGTCGTTGCCCCAGGTGAAGGCGGGGTCCACCACGCGGCACTTCGGCGTGTAGGGCGCACTGTCGCGCTCGTCGAAGGTGGTGTCGTCCCCGCTCTCCATCACGTAGCCGAAATGGGAGGGATGCCAGTTGAGCTGTCCCACCGTACCCTTGGCATAGGGGTCGAGCAGCAGCTTGTTCGCGTTGAAGCGGTGGCCGTTGGCGGGGTCGTAGGGCCCGTGGACGCGGTAGCCATAGACCGTGCCGGGGCGCGCATCCGGCAGGTAAACGTGGAACACCTCGTCCGTGTATTCCGGCAGGGTGATGCGCTCGATCTCGTTCTCGCCCGTGGCGTCGAACAGGCACAGCTCCACCTTCGTCGCATGCGCGGAGAAGAGGGCGAAGTTCACCCCCAGCCCGTCCCAGGTGGCGCCGAGCGGGAAGGGGCGCCCCTCGCTGATGCGTTGCTGGCGGCCATTGCCGTTGGTGGCCTGGGCGGTGGCGGGGCTGGCGCGGCCGGTCGTCGGCGTGCTGTCGGGCATGGGTGGTGGCGGACCTGTCACGAAAGGGGTGCGTCCTCGCGCGGGCGAGAACCTTCCCCGCGCGGTTGAACCGCGCCACGGGGCCGGGGTTGCGGCAGGGGGCGGTCACGTCCGGGATGCGGGCCCCCTGACCGGGGGGGGGCGGAAACGAGAAGGGCCGGGGACGTTCCCGCCCCCGGCCCTCCCCTCAACCCGATAGGGCGCGGCTCACTCCTTGCCGAGCACCCCGTCGATGCGGCGCCACAGGCCCATGGGGTTGCCGTCGCGCAGCGCCGCCGGGAGCAGCGCCTCCGGCATGTCCTGGTAGCAGACGGGGCGCAGGAAGCGCGCGATGGCGAGGCTGCCGACCGAGGTGGAGCGGCCATCGGCGGTGGAGGGGAAGGGGCCGCCATGCACCATGGCGTGGCTCACCTCCACGCCCGTGGGATAGCCGTTCACCAGGATGCGGCCGACGCGGCGCTCCAGCACGGGGAGGAGCAGGCGGGCCATCTCCAGGTCGCCCTCCTCCATCTGGATGGTGGCCGTGAGCTGGCCCTCCAGCCCCTCGGCCACGCGCAGCATCGTCTCCACGTCGGGGCAGCGAATGACGAGGGAGGCGGCGCCGAAGACCTCCTCGGCGAGCGCCGGGTCGTCCATGAAATGGGCTGCCGTCGTCTCGAACAGCGCCGCCTCGCCCTGGGTGGAGGCGGTGGCGATCTGGCCGGAGGCGACCTTGCGGACGCGGTTGTTGCCCGCGAGGTGCGAGACGCCGGTCTGGTAGGCGCTCAGGATGCCCGGCGTCAGCATCGTCTGGGCCGGGGCCCCGCCCAGCGCCTCGGTGGCGGAGGCGAGGAAGGTGTCGAGCTCGGGGCCCTCCACCGCCAGGACGAGGCCGGGATTGGTGCAGAACTGCCCGGCGCCGAGGGTCAGCGAGCCCACGAAGCCCTTGCCGATCGCGGCGGCGCGGCTGGCCATTGCCTTGGGCATCAGGAAGACGGGGTTGATGCTGCTCATCTCGGCATAGACGGGGATGGGCTCGGGGCGGGCAGCGGCGGTCTTCATCAGCGCCGTGCCGCCGGCGCGCGAGCCGGTGAAGCCCACGGCCTTGATGCGGGGATCCGCCACCAGCCCCTGCCCGACCACCTGGCCGGAGCCGAAGAGCATGGAGAACACGCCCTCGGGCAGGCCGCAGGACTTCACCGCGGACTGGATGGCGCGGCCCACGAGCTCGGAGGTGCCGGGATGGGCGGAGTGGGCCTTCACCACCACGGGGCAGCCGGCGGCGAGTGCCGAGGCCGTGTCGCCGCCGCCGACCGAGAAGGCGAGGGGGAAGTTCGAGGCGCCGAACACCGCCACGGGGCCGAGCGGGATCAGCCGCATCCGCAGGTCCGGCCGGGGCAGGGGGGCGCGCTGCGGCAGGGCGGGGTCGATGCGCGCGGAGATCCAGGTGCCGTCCCGCACCTCCTGCGCGAAGAGGCGGAGCTGGCCGACGGTGCGGCCGCGCTCGCCCTCCAGCCGGGGGCGGGGCAGGCCGCTCTCGGCCATGGCGCGGGTGATCAGCTCGTCGCCGATGTCGAGGATGGCCTGGGCGCAAGCCTCCAGGAAGGCGGCGCGGGCCTCGGGGGTCGTCTCGCGATAGGTGTCGAAGGCGGCCCAGGCGAGGGCGCAGGCGCGGTCCACATCGGCCGGCGTGCCGCCGCCGAAGGCGGGCTCCATGGGCTGGCCGGTCGCGGCCTCGATCGCGCGGATGGGCTTGTCGGTGCCACGTAGCGCGGTCGCGCCGATCAGCATCTCGCCGGCAATGGTCATGGAGGCCTCCTCAGAACGGGTGCGGCCCGCGGGGCCCGGCCGTTTCCGGCCGGGTTCGGGCGCGTCGCAGCCCTCATGGGACGGACCGCCGCCGCCTGTAAAGTGGCACTCCGGTTGCGCCGCCCGCCTGGGGCCCCGCGAAGGGAGCCCGGGGCGGCAAGCCGCGCGGCCTCAGCGCCCCTCGTTCTCGGGCCCCGTGGTCTCCGCCTGGCCCTGCGGGGTGCCGGGTTCCGTCGGCGGCTCGCCGGAATCCTTCCCGAGCTCCTCCAGCTTCCGCTTCACCTTCTTGTCCTCCGCGGTCAGCGGCGCCGGCTCCAGCGGCGCCACGCCGGGGGGCACGGAGTCGCCGGGGTCGTGCCCGGGATCGTCCGGGTTCTGCTCGGTCATGGCCGCCTCCGCTCCTGCATCGATGAGAGAAGAGGAGCGCCCTCCGGCGCGGGCGGTTGCGCGGCGGCCCGCAACCCCGGGGCGACCGGGCGGGTTGCTGCGGGGAAAGCAGGGGAGGCCGACCATGCGCACCGAACGACGATGCCGAGGCCCCGCATGAGCGGCCCGGAGCCCGCCGGTCCGCCCCGGCTCATCTGGCCCGCCGGCGCCGAGCTGGGCGAGGGCGCGCTGTGGGACGACCGCATCGCCCGGCTCTGGTGGGTGGACATCCGCGGGCGCCGCCTGCACCGGGCCGACGAGGCGGGGGGCAGCCGCGCCTCCTGGGACCTAGCGGAGGAGCCGGGCCACGCCGCCCTCACCGACGATCCCGCGCGGCTGATCCTCGGCCTTCGCTCCGGCCCGGGCCTCTTCGAGCCCGCGACGGGCCGGCTGGAGCGGCTGGCCGCGCCGGAAGGGCACGACCCCTCCCGGCACCGGCTGAACGACGGCAAGGCGGACGCCGCCGGCCGCCTCTGGTTCTCCACCATGGAGGAGGGGGAGGAGGCGCCCGAGGGGGCGCTCCACCTGCTGCTCGGGCCGGGGAGGGCGCCGCGCGTGGCGGGGCCCTTCACCGTCGCGAACGGCCCCGCCTTCTCCCCGGACGGGCGCACCCTCTATCTCGGCGACAGCCCCGCGCACACGGTCTTCGCCTACGCGATGAGGGATGGCCGACTGGGGGAACGGCGCGAGTTCATCCGCTTCGCCGGGGACGACGGCTTCCCCGACGGCATGACGGTGGATGCCGAGGGCTGCCTCTGGGTCGCCCACTGGGATGGCGGCCGGGTCTCCCGCTTCGGCCCGGACGGCGCGCATCGCGGGAGCATCGCCCTGCCCGTGCCGAAGGTGACGAGCCTCGCCTTCGGCGGCGCCGACTTCCGCACCCTGTTCATCACCACCGCCGGCGGCGAGGGGCGGGAGGACGAGGGGCCGGCGGGCGGGCTCTTCGCCGTGCGAACGGAGGTGGCCGGGCTGCCCGCGGGCCGGGTGCGGCCCGGCGGGTGATGCGGGCGGCCCGGCCTGCCTGAGGATGGGGCGGCCAGACCCACTGGAAGATGGGACGGCCAGGCCTGCTGGTGGGTGGGACGGCCAGGCCCGCCGGAAGACGGGGCCCTGGCCCGCCGTATGACGCGGGCGGCCCGGTCCGCCGGAGGGACCGGGCGGCTCAGCCCGCCGCCAGGATCGCCTCCACCACCTCCTGAACCTCCAGCGCCTCGCGCAGCGTGGCGAGGGAGTGGGGCTCGCCGCGCGTCATCGCCGCCGCCTTGTCGAGCTGCCCCTGGAGGACGAGGGGGCGCATGCGCTCGTTCGGCAGGGCGTCGGGGGCGGCGGCCCAGCCGCCGGGCCCCTCCCGCTCCGCGACCGACCAGTCCCGCAGGCGCACCGCGCCGGCCGGGCCGCGCAGGGTCCAGGAATTCGTGTCGTCCCGCTCCGTCGTGCCGACGCCGCCGCGCAGGAGGACGGGGGTGCCGCCCGCGCTCAGCCGCGCCTCGATCGCCGTCTCCGCGCCCTCATCTCCGGGGAAGCGCGCCCGGGCGCTCTCCAGAGAGAGGGGGCCGAGCAGGCGGCGGGTGAGGAAGAGGAAATGGGACACCACCTCTCGCGTGAAGCCTCCCTCGGCGCGGCCGGACAGCCAGGCGGCGGCGTCGCGCTGCCAGGATCGGGGCCAGGTGGCGAAGGCGACCTCGATCTCCAGTGAGGCGGGCATGCCCACCGCGCCCTCCCCGATCCAGTCCCGCAGCCCCGCCACGGCCGGGGAGGAGGCCATGGGGAAGTTCACCCCGGCCCGCGCGCCCGAGGCCTCCGCCCGCTCCACGAAGCGGCGCGCGGCGACGGTGTCGTGGGAGAGCGGCTTCTCCAGGAACACGGCCCGCCCGGCACCCAGCGCGGCCTCGGCCAGAGGGAGATGCGCCGCGGGCGGGGCGGCGATGTAGAGAAGGTCGCAGCCCGCGATCACCGCCTCGGCGCTCCCCGCCATCGACAGGTCGGGCGAGACCTCCTTCAGGCGCTCCGCGGCGGCGGGGGAGGGGTCCCAGATCCCGCTGAGCCGCACGGGCGGTGCGGGGTGGCCCAGCGCCGCGCGCAGCAGCCGCTCCCCCATGATGCCGAAGCCGATGATGCCCAACGCCACCGCGTCGCTCGCCGCTGATGCCAAGGCCGTTGCGTCCCCTGTTCCGATCGCGGCGGACCATGGGGGAGAGGGGCGTGGGGCGCCAGCCCCCGGGGATATGCGGGCGCCAGCCCCCGGTGGATGAGGGCGCCAGCCCCCGGTGGATGAGGGCGCCAGCCCTCGGGGTAGGCCCGGGGTGGATGCGGGCGTCAGCGCCCGTTCAGATGCGGGGCCGCCCCGGGGTGGATGCGGCCGCCAGCCCCGGTGTCGTCGTTGGGGGCGAGGCGGCCCTCAGTGCAGGAAGCGGCCGGAGTGACGAGGCTTGCTCGCCTGTCCCGCCGGTGCCGGCAGCTCGGCCGCGCCACCCTTGCGATGGGGAACGCGCGCCCCGGCCGGGGGCAGGACGGGCCTTATCAGGGCGGAGATCGCCCGCCTCCCCTCCGCGTCGCGCAGGACGGAGACGTAGTTCTGCACCCAGACGGCCGTGCCGTCGGCGCGGAGGTAGCGCTTCACGATGGTGAAGGGCTCGTCATGCGCCAGCAGGCGCTCGAGCAGGGGCTGGTTGCTCGGCCAGTCGTCGGGATGGGTGATGTCGTGGATGCTGCGCTGGAGGAGGGCCCGCATCTCGAAGCCGAGCATCTCGCACAGGGTCCGGTCCACCTGCGTGAACCGCCCGCTCTCATCAGCGAGGGCCTGCCCGAACGGCTGGTTCAGCAACGCGCCGACTCCCTGCCCGGCGAGGTCGATCCGCCGCCGATGCGATGTGTGAACGCGCAACATGGCGTCAGGTCACCGGGCTCCGGCGCCTCTTCGCGCGACATCGGGGAACCGGGGGTGGCCTCCCCGGTTAATGCCGGCACGCCGCCCGGCCGACCGGGCGGGAAGAGGAAGGAGTGGGCCCATGCCCCGGATCCAGGGTTCCGTCGTGGTGATCGCCGGCGCGTCCAGCGGCATCGGCCGCGCCACGGCCCAGCTCCTGGCGCGGGAGGGCGCCCATCTCGTCCTCGCCTCCCGCCGGGAGGACACGCTGGGGACGGTGCGCGCCGAGTGCGAGCGGCTGGGGGCGGAGGCCATCGCCGTGCCGACCGATGTGGGGGACGCCGAGGCGGTGAAGCGCCTGGCCGAGGCCGCCCGCGCCCGCTTCGGCCGCATCGATGTCTGGATCAACAATGCCGGCGTCGGCGTGATCGGGCCCTTCGAGGAGGTGCCGGCCGAGGCGCATGAGCGGACGATCCGCACCAACCTGCTCGGCCAGATCAACGGGGCGCACGCCGTCCTCCCGATCTTCAAGGGGCAGCGGCAGGGGGTGCTGGTGAACACCCTCTCCATCGGCTCCTGGGTGCCCACCCCCTTCGCCTCCTCCTACGCCGCCTCGAAGCGGGGGCTGCGCGGCTTCACGGAATCCCTGCGCGGCGAGCTGCACGACTGGCCCGACATCCAGGTCTGCGACATCTTCCCCAGCGTGGTGGACACGCCGGGCCTGCGCCACGGCGCGAACCACACGGGGCACCGCATCAATGTGGGCGGCCCCATGACCTCGCCCTTCGAGGTGGCCGAGGCGATCGCCTCCGTCATCCGCCACCCGCGCAACGCGGTGCCGGTGGGGCTGATGGCGGCGGGCCTGCGGGTGCTCGCGACCCTCGCCCCGGCGCCGATGCGCTGGGCGGCGGGGGTGATGCTGAAGAAGGGGATCGGCAGCGCCCCGCCCGCGGGGATCTCTGACGGCAACCTCTTCCAGGCGCCGGCGGATCACGGCGTCTATGGCGGGTTCAGCACGGGGGCGGGGATCAAGGTGCCGCCCAAGGCCTGGCTGGCCATGGCGGGGATCATCGGGTTCCTGATCCTCCGCCGGCGGTAGAGGGGGAAAGGGGCCGGAAGGGGCGGCTCGCGACCCGAACCGGCCCTGCCGCGGCGATAGGATGCAGCGCCTCTCAGGGCCCCATCGCCGTCACCGCCGGTACTGCGCGTCCGAGACCTTCTCCATCCAGGTCACGGCCTGTCCGTCCACCTGCTCCTGGAGGGCAATGTGGGTCACGCCGGTCGTCGCGGCGGCGCCGTGCCAGTGCCTCAGCCCGGGCGGGATCCAGACCACGTCGCCGGGGCGCATCTCCTCGACGGGGCCGCCCTCGCGCTGGACCCAGCCGACCCCCGCGGTCACCACGAGCACCTGCCCCACCGGGTGGGTGTGCCAGGCCGAGCGGGCGCCGGGCTCGAAGGTGACGCTGCCGCCGGACATCCGCGACGGCGCGGTGGCCGGGAACAGCGGATCGACGCGCACGGAGCCGGTGAAGTGCTCGGCAGGTCCTCTCGCCGAGGGCTGCGAACCGGCACGCGCGATCCTGAGTTCCGCCTGGCCCTGGGATGTGCCGGAAGCCACGGGGGTGGCCGCCTGGGCAAGGACGGCGGTGCTCGCCGATGCGAGCAGGGATGTCGTCACGGCGAGGATGGCAAGCTGCCTCATCTCGGTGGGCCTCCGGGTGGGGTGGGTCAGTTGGGGCGGCTGTCGAGGACGCCCTTCACGGCGGGGACGGCCGAGAAGGCGTTCGGCCAGCCTGCGTAGAAGGCGAGGTGCGCGACGACCTCCGACGCCTCCGCCCGCGTCAGGCCGTTATCCATGGCCCGGGCGAGATGGTAGGGAACCTGCGCGACCTGGCCCGCCGTGATGAGGGCGCTGACGGTGACGAGGCTGCGGTCGCGCGGTGCCAGATCAGGGCGCAGCCACAGGTCGCGGAACAGCGTGTCCGTCGTGAACTGATCGAGGCCGGGCGCCACGGGGCGGACATCCTGCGCGACACGGGCGGCGCGCTGCGCCTCGGCGGTCTCGTCCAGCGGCAGGAGGCCGGGCTGGGCCGCAGGGAGCTGGTCCGCGCCTATGCCGCGCGCCGCGAAGACCGGCCTCGCCGCCGAGACCGCCGCCATGGCGCTGGCCCAGCCGGAGTAGAAGGCGAGGTGGGTGATGAGGCCGGAGATCTCGCCCGGCCTCACGCCGCTATCGAGCGCTAGCCCGAGATAGCGCGGAAGTTCGGCCGCCTGATTGCGAGTGATCAGCGCCGAGAGCGTGACGATGCTGCGATCCCGCCGGGAGAGGTCAGGGCGCTGCCAGAGCTTGCCGAAGACCGTATCCTGCTCGTAGCGGCCGAGGGCAGGCGCGACCCTTCGCAGATCGTCGGAAGGCGGGGGGAAGCCCGCATCCTGTGCCCGGGCGGATGAGGCGCTGCAAAGGGCCAGGGCCACGGCGGCTGCGGGGAGAAGCTTCATCTTCGTCTCCTGTCGGGCTGTCGGCTTTGCCGACGGCCGGTTGATGGGATGGAGCCCGCCGATCAGGCGGAAGCGCCGCGCGCGGGTCCGGCGGCCAGCGTCTGGCCGAGCGGTAGGGCGCCCGGCTCGAAGGTGACCGGAGTGCCTGCGGCCCCGGGACCGGCCCGCACGGTGCCGGCAAAGCACCCGGTCGGCGTCTCACCGGTGGGCTGCGAGCCCGCGCGCTTGATCCTCATGGGCCCCCACCTCGCTACAGATCCGGTCCGTGCCGGGCTTCTCAGCCAGGCCGCGCTTCTGTCCTGGAGGTAAGGGGCACCGACCGCTGCGATTAGGCCGCAAAGCAGGAAAAGGCCTATTAGGCATGCTTATGGATGACCGCGCCGAGCCCTGACGGCCGACATCTGCGAGCAGGGCTGGTCTCGGTGCCCGCCTCGGCGCTCCCCGAGTATGATGGCCGGTTGGGGCGGCATGGCCGCTGGCCTGCCGGGTCCGGGGTGGATCGGCTTCGAAGGGGCGGCCCCGGCGGGGCCATACCAAAATAGGCGCTTGGCAGCTGCCAAAGCGCTCGGCGAGCTAGCCGCTGTCCACCCGGCCTGGCCCTTGCAGGCATCCGCGCCGCTATCCCAGGAGGAACCCGCGTTGAGGATCGACATTCCCGAGGTGCGCGCCGAGGTCGAGGCCGCCTTCGCCCGCTACGAGCGGGCCCTCGTTACCAACGACGTGCCCGTGCTGGAGGAGCTGTTCCGGGACGCGCCGGAAACGATCCGCTACGGCGCTGCCGAGAACCTCTACGGCATGGAGGAGATCCGCGCCTTCCGCCGCGCCCGCCCCCCGGCGGGGCTGGCGCGCAGCCTGTCGCGCACTGTCATAACAACCTATGGCCGCGACTTCGCCGTGGCGAACACGATGTTCCATCGGGAGGGTGCGCCGGGAAAGGTCGGGCGGCAGAGCCAGAGCTGGGTGCGCTTCCCCGAGGGATGGCGCGTGGTCGCCGCCCATGTGAGCGTGGTGCCGGAGGGGTAGGCCCCCTCCCGCACCGCTGCGCAAAGGGTCAGGCCGCCACGGTCCGCTGCGTCTGCACCCCCAGCCCCTCGATCCCCAGCCGCATCACCTGGCCCGGCCGGAGATAGACGGGCGGCTTCATCCCCAGCCCCACGCCGGGCGGCGTGCCGGTGGTGATGATGTCGCCGGGATGGAGCGTGATGAAGCGGCTGACATAGGAGACGATCGTCCGCACGTCGAAGATCATCGTGCGGGTGGTGCCGTCCTGCATCCGCTTCCCGTCCAACTCCAGCCACATGGAGAGGTTCTGCGGGTCCGGCACCTCGTCGGTGGTGACGAGCCAGGGGCCGACGGGGCCGTAGCCGTCCGCGCTCTTGCCCTTGTCCCAGGTGCCGCCGCGCTCGAGCTGCCACTCGCGCTCGGACACATCGTTGCAGACGGCGTAGCCGGCCACATGGCCGAGTGCCTCCTCGGGCGAGACGCGGCGGGCGAGGGTGCCGATGATGATCGCCAGCTCCACCTCCCAGTCGCTCTTGTGGCTGTCGGGCGGGATGGCGACGTTGTCATCCGGCCCGGCCAGGGTGTTGAGCGACTTGAGGAAGACGATCGGCTCCTTCGGCACGGGGGCGCCGCTCTCGGCCGCGTGGTCGGCGTAGTTCAGCCCGATGGCGACGAAGTTGCGCGTGCCCCCGACCGGCGTGCCCAGCCGCGTGCCCTCCGGCACCTCGGGCAGGCCCGACGCGTCGAGCGCGGCCAGCCGTTCCAGCCCGCCGGGCGAGAGCGCTTCCCCCGCGATGTCGGGGAGGATGCCCGAGAGGTCGCGGATCGTGCCCGAGGCGTCGAGCAGGCCGGGCTTCTCCGCGCCGGGCGGGCCATATCGCAGCAGCTTCATCGATGAGGGGTTCCGTTTCCTTGTTGCCCGCCGCGGCCCGGGATCAGGCCGAGCCCTCCTCCAGGAAGACCTGCACGGCCTGGAACAGGGCGCCGCGGTTTCGCTCCAGCATGATGGCATGCGTCCCCTCGGCGAGCATGACAAGCCGCTTGCCCGGGGAATTCACCAGCAGGGGGAACAGGGTGGTGGCCATGGAGGGCGGCGTGTCCCGGTCCCACTCGCCCAGGACGAGCAGGGCGGGCACGGTCACCTTCGCGGGATCGTAGAAAGGCTTGCCGGCGTCCCAGTAGTCCCGGAGGTCCTGCAGCACGCCGTTGGGCGCCCGCAGGACGGAGGGCACCTGGCGCGATCCCTCCGGGTCCGTCGCGAAGGTGGCGTCCGCCCAGTACTCGTACCAGCCGGGGGGGATGAGGCCCGCCCGCTTGTTTTCCGGCGCCCCGGCCAGCCAGCGCTCCCGCGCCAGGGCGCGCGTGACCGTGCGATAGGCGGGCAGCGGCCCCTCGGGCACGGGCACCGCGCCGCGGCTGCTCGCGTCCCGCAGCCAGAGGGGGGCGTAGAGCACCAGCCGCTCCACCAGCCCCGGATTCTCGGTGGCGAAGCGCGAGACGAGGGTGGTGCCCCAGGACCAGCCGATCAGCCCCGTCTTCGCCACGCCGCGCGTCTCGCGGATATGCTTCAGGGCCGCGCCGATATCGGCCACCGCCTTCTCGCCGGTCGTCGGGGGCGTGGCGGCATCAGCGGGCGGGCGGGTGGAGCGGCCATAGCCCGTGAGGTCGAGGCTCCAGACATCGAAGCCGCGCCCGGCCATGTAGTCCATCCAGGACACGCCCGAGAGCGGCAGGTCGAAGCCCGTGCTGGCGGGATAGGTGGCGCCGTGGACGCAGAGGACCGTGCGGTCCGCCCGCGCGGGGCCGCCCGCCTCGGGCCGCTTGTTCCGGAGGTAGAGCTGGGTGCCGGGCTCGGCGCCGGGGATCAGCGCCTCGTCCATCGCCACCCCCGCGGGCTGGGCGGCGGCGGGGAGGGCGAGGGCGGCGCCCCCGGCGAGCGGGGCGGCCAGGACGGTGCGGCGCTGCATGGGCGGTCCTCTCGGGCATGGCGGCGTCCCGTGGGCCGGGAGCCTTGCATTGGGGGCGAGCGTGCCACCCGCGCCGCCGCCTGCCAACGGCGCTCTCCCGGCACTACATGCGGCCGATGATCAAGGCATCGGCGCCGCGCGGCGCGTGGTGGGCGGAGGCGCGGGCGATGCTCCTGCTCGCCTGGCCCATGGCGCTCACCAACCTCTCCCAGATGGCGCTGCTGGCGACGGATTCCGCCTATCTCGGCCATGTCTCCACCGAGGCGCTGGCCGCCGTCACCCTCTCCAGCACCGTGTTCTGGACGATGCTGGCGCCCGGCTTCGGCCTCTCCCTCGCCACTGCCGCGCTGCTCGCGCAGGAGCGGGGGGGGCGGATCGGCCATGTGCGCGGCATGCGGCGCACCCACCGGGCGGGGGTCTGGGGCGCGGTGCTGGCGGCGGTGCCGGGCATGGTGGTGATGTGGAACGGCGGCACGGTGCTGCGGGCGCTGGGGCAGGACCCCGCCCTGGCGGATGCGGCGCAGGACTTCATGCGCTGCGTGCTCTGGGGCATCCCCTTCTTCGGCCTCTACCTCAACCTCCGCGGCTTCATGGCGGCCATGGAGCGGCCGGGGCCGCCGCTGGTGATCGGGCTGCTGGCCGTGCCGCTGAACGCGCTGATCGGCTGGGTGCTCGTCTTCGGCAATCTCGGGGCGCCGGCCATGGGCGTGCGGGGCGCGGGCATCGCGGGGGCGGTAGCGGACGCCTTCATGTTCCTCGCCCTCGCCGTCTTCGTGATGCGGGACCGCCGGCTGCGGCGCTACCGGCTCTTCGGCCGGATCTGGCGGCTGGACCCTTCCCGGCTGGGGCGGGTGGTGGCGCTCGGCCTGCCGATCGCGGCGCAGATGCTGCTGGAGATCGGGCTGTTCAGCGCCGTCGGGCTCTTCATGGGGGCTTTCGGCGCGCATGCGGTCGCGGCCCACGCCATCGCCCTCCAGATCGCGAGCACCACCTTCGCCGTGCCCCTCGGCCTGGCACAGGCGGCGACGGCGCGGGTGGGACTGGCAATCGGGGCGGGGCGGGCGCGGGAGGCCCGGCGCGCGGGCTGGACCGCCATCGCTCTCTCGGCCGTCTTCATGGGGCCGATGGCCGCGCTGATGCTGCTGGCGCCGGGGGCGCTGGCCTCGATCTTCCTCGATCCCGCCGCCCCCGGCGCGGCGGAGACGGCGGCGCTGGCCGCCACCCTCCTCCTCTTCGCCGGGCTGTTCCAGCTCAGCGACGGGATGCAGGTGGTCGGCGCCGGGGCGCTGCGCGGGCTGCAGGACACGCGCGTTCCCATGCTGATCGCCGCGGCCGGCTACTGGGCGCTCGGCCTCACCGCCGCCCTCGGCCTGGCCTTTCCCGCCGGGCTCGGCCCCCCCGGGATCTGGGCCGGGCTGGTGGTCGGGCTGGCCGGGGTGGCGGGGGCGATGACCTGGCGCTGGTCGCGCCTCTCCGGGCGGCTACCCGGGCGCTCTCCCGGGCAGGACGGGTTGACGGGCGCCCCGGCCGCTGCCCCCATCCCGGGATGAGCAGCGCCCCGATCTGGAAGAAGAACGCCACCCCCGCGATGCTGATGGCGCGGCTGGCGAACAGCGCCGTCTCCCATCTGGGCATCGAGATCACGGAGGTCGGGCCGGACTACCTGCGCGCGGCCATGCCCGTGGACCACCGCCACGTGCAGCCCTGGCGCGTGCTGCATGGCGGCATCTCCGTCGTGGTGTCGGAGACGCTGGGGAGCGTCGCGGCCACGCTGGCGGCGCCGGAGGGCTTCCACTGCGTCGGCATGGAGATCAACGCGAACCACCTCGCCGCCGTGCCCGAGGGCGGGAGCATCACCGCCGAGTGCCGGGCCTTCCACACCGGCCGCTCCACCCAGGTATGGCAGACCGAGATCCGGCGGGCCGACGGTCGGCTCGCCTGCGTCTCCCGCCTCACCTGCGCCGTCGTGCCAGATTGAGGGCCGGACTGACGGGCGTTACGCCTTGTTGCGGGCGGTGCCGGACGCGAAACCGGGCGCGGGGCAGAGTGCTTCCGCACGGGCGCGCCGCGGCGCGGCCCGCGATGGAGGCGAACACATGCACAGACACGCGATCCTGACGGCGGCCCTGGCCCTGGCAGCCCTGACGGGGCCGTCCATGGCCCAGCCCGCGCCCGGCCCCGCCGCGCCGCCGCCCCCCGCGGCCCAGCCCGCGCCTCCCGCACCCCAGGCCGGGGTGCCCGCGCCGCCCCCGCCCGGTGCGGGGCCGCAGGCCGGGATACCGGCGCCGCCCCCCGGCCCCGGCCCCCGCCCGCCCATGCCGCCCGGCGGCCCGCAGGGACCGGGGATGATGGGCGCCGGCCCGCACGGGCCGGGCATGATGGGCGGCGGCCGCGGCATGGAGGGGCATGGGCCCGGCATGGAGGGCCACGGCCACATGCACGGCGAGATGCATGGCGGCCGGCACGGCCCCCCGCCCTCGCGCGCCGCGCGCTTCCATCTCGAGCGCGGCGACGCGACGATCGACATCCGCTGCGCCGAGGGCGAGCCCAGCCGCGCCTGCGTGGAGGCGGCGATCCTTCTCCTGGACAAGGTCGGCACCCTGCCGGCGCGCTGAGAAGGCAGGGGGCGGGGCCGCGCGGTCCCGCCTCTCCTGGCGCTTACGTCAATGGACGGCGCGGTGCGGCTGGGGCAGTGCTGCCCGGCCCGGAGCAGGAGAACGCCCATGCCGCGCCGACCCATCATCGCCCTCCTGCTCCTGGCCGCCCTGCCGGCCGCCGCGGAGGAGGGCGCGCGGCCGGACGGGCTGGGATGGAAGGGACCGGTCCCCGAGCTCCGGCTGGGCGGCGGCGACTTCACCCTCTCCCCCACCCTGCGCCTGGACGCCGATGGCGGCTCCTTCTTCGGGCAGGACGAGCCCGGCGGCTACCGCAGCGGGGTGAACCTGCGCCGCGGCCGCGTCGGCGTGACGGGGACGGTGCTGCGCGACATTACCCTCGACGTCACCTACGATTTCGGCGGCTCCAATCCCCGGGACTACGGCTACCTCTACGAGGCGCAGCTCGCCTATGTCGGCATCCCCGGCCTCGCCCTCCGCGCCGGCTCCTTCAAGCTGCAGCACCTGCCGGAATACGCCGCCTCCTCCTTCGACGTGCTCTTCATGGAGCGCGCGGCAATCAGCAACGTCGTGGCCAGCCTCGCCTCGGGCAGCGCGCGGCTGGCTGTGGGGGCGGAGGCGAACGGGGCGCTCGGCGGGGAGGGGGCGCGGTGGAATGCGAGCGCCTATGCCACGGGGGGCACCACCTCCAGCCCCGATGACGGGCGCCAGCGCGGGCTCGCGGCCCGGGCCGTGGTGCTGGCCCTGGGCCGCCCGGAGCTGCAGCTCCAGATCGGCGCCGATGTGTCGGCGCAGTTCCGCCCGGGGACGAGCCCCGGCCCGGAGAGCGTGCGCCTGCGCGACTATCCCGAGCTACGCGTGGACACCCGCCGCTTCCTCGACAGCGGGGCGATCGAGGCGGAGGGCGCCTGGGCCGCCGGGCCCGAGATCGCCGGCCGCATCGGGCCGCTCTATGCCGAGGCGGTGTGGCAGCGGGTGAGCGTGGACGCCGCCGAGGGCGGGAACCGGCGCTTCGAGGGATGGTACGCCCAGGCCGCCCTGCCTCTGTTCGGGAAGCCGCGCGAGCGGTCCGACCGCCAGGCGATCTGGAGGCGGCCGAGCGCCGCCGACGACCGGGGCGCGCTGGAGCTCGCCACGCGCTACAGCACCGTGGACCTGCGGGACGGTGCGCGGGGCGCCCGGCAATCGATCTGGAGCGTCGGCCTGACCTGGTTCCCGACGGAGCGGCTGCGCCTGGGTGTGCAGTACGAGAACGGCACCACGGGGCTGTCCGGCCCCGACCGGGACTTCCAGGCCGTCGGCTTCCGCGCCGCCTTCAACCTCTAGGCGCTGGCCAGGGCGGCTGGCGGCCGCCCGAGGGCGGCTAGCAGCCGCCCGGGACCGCCTCCAGCGTCTCCAGCTTCCCGTTCACGGCGAACTCGCCGAAATCCATGTTCAGCTCGTCCGCCACGCCGTTGGCGTAGTAGCGCAGCCCCACCTCGTAGTCCGGGGAGGAGGCGCCGCCGCCCTTGCTGTCCTTGCCGAAGAAGGCGATGCGCATCCGGCCGCTGCCCTGGTTCGCCAGCAGGGGGAAACGCGGCTGCGCCTCCGCCTCGGCCCGCCAGGGGGAGAGGACGGTGGTGCTCTCCTGCGCGCCGTCCTCGCTCGTGCCGTCCATCAGGGGCACGTTGAGCAGGCGCTGGGAGCCGCGGGCGGCCTCGATGGCGCGGATGGTGTGGGCCATGGGCAGCAGCGTGCCGGCGGGCAGGGCCTCCTGCGCCGCGCGGGGCTGCTCGTAATTCGCGACCCCCGTGCCGTCGGGCTGGAGGGTGGCCTCGCCGGTGATGCGGTTGCTCACCGCCCCCGCCGTCATCTGCGTGAGGGAGAAGCGCAGGCGCTTGCCGTCCTTGCTCTCCCAGGTCGCGTAGTCCGAGGCGGTCTCGAGCGTCTGACCGTCCCGGTCCTGCAGGCGCATGGTCAGGCGCTGGCGGCTGGCCCAGCCGTCGCAGGCGTCCAGCACCTCGAAGAGCATCACCCCCTCGGCCCGCGCCACGTCCGAATTGTCCCGCGCCTTGTCGAAGGACAGGCGATACGCCGCCCGGTGGGCCGCCATGGCCTCCGAGCCCGGCAGGGCGGCCGGGGCCTGGGTGGCAGCGGCGGCGGGCGCGGCGGTGGGGGCGGCAGTCTGGGCGGGCGCCGGGCCGGCGAGGGCCAGGGCCGTGCCCAGGGAGACGGTGGCGGCGAGGAAGGAGCGCAGGCGCATCGAGGAGCCTTTCCGGTTCGCCCCTGACTTAGGCGCTCTTGCCCGCCGTTGCACCCTTGGCCGCATCCTTGGCGGCCGCATCCTTCGCGGGCGGAACGTCCGGCTTCAGGAACAGCTCCTTCCAGCGGGAGGGCTCGATGGGGGCGGGGGCGCCCATCATCAGGTCCTCGGCCCCCTGGTTCAGCGGGAAGAGCGTGACCTCGCGGATGTTCGGCTCGTCGGCCAGCAGCATCACCATGCGGTCGATGCCCGGCGCCGAGCCGCCATGGGGCGGGGCGCCGTAGCGGAAGGCGTTCAGCATGCCGCCGAAGCGCGCCTCCACCTCATCCGCCGAGTAGCCCGCGATCTCGAAGGCGCGGATCATGATGTCCGGCCGGTGGTTGCGGATGGCGCCCGAGGACAGCTCGATGCCGTTGCAGACGATGTCGTACTGGTACGCCTTGATGTCGAGCGGGTTCATGGAGTTCAGTGCCTCCAGCCCGCCCTGCGGCATGGAGAAGGGGTTGTGGCTGAAGTCGATGCCGCCCGGCTTCTCCTCGCTCTCCTCGTACATCGGGAAGTCGACGATCCAGCAGAAGCGGAAGGCGCCCTTCTCGATGAGGTCCAGCTCGTTGCCGAGGCGCGTGCGCACGGCGCCGGCGAACTTCTGGGCGTCCTCCTTCTTGCCGGCGGCAAAGAACACCGCGTCCCCGGTCTGCAAGCCGCAGGCGGCGCGGATGGCCTCTACGCGGTCGGCCTCCAGGTTCTTGGCGATCGGGCCCTTGGCGCCGTCGGCGGCGAACTGGATGTAGCCGAGGCCGCCCGCGCCCTGCTCGCGCGCCCACTCGTTCAGCTTGTCGAAGAAGCCGCGGGGCTTGTCGGCCGCGCCCGGGGCCGGGATGGCGCGCACGATGCCGCCTGAGGCCGCAATCTTCGCGAAGAGGCCGAAGCCGCTGTTCGCGAAGTGCTGCGTGACATCCGTGATCTTGATGGGGTTGCGCAGGTCCGGCTTGTCCGAGCCGTATTCGAGCATGGCCGTGTCATAGGCGATGCGCGGGAAGGGCGCGGGGGTCACGGTGCGGCCGCCGCCGAACTCCTCGAACACACCGTGCATCACCGGCTCGATCGCGGCGAAGACGTCCTCCTGCGTCACGAAGCTCATCTCGAAGTCGAGCTGGTAGAACTCGCCGGGCGAGCGGTCGGCCCGCGCGGCCTCGTCGCGGAAGCAGGGGGCGATCTGGAAGTAGCGGTCAAAGCCCGCGACCATGGCGAGCTGCTTGAACATCTGCGGCGCCTGGGGAAGCGCGTAGAACTTGCCCGGATGCAGGCGGGAGGGGACGAGGAAGTCCCGCGCGCCCTCGGGGGAGGATGCCGTCAGCAGCGGCGTCTGGAACTCGGTGAAGCCCTGATCGATCATGCGGCGGCGGATGGAGGCGATCACGCCCGAGCGCAGCATGAGGTTGCGGTGCTGCTTCTCCCGCCGGAGGTCGAGGAAGCGGTAGCGCAGCCGCAGCTCCTCCGGGAACTCCTGGTCGCCCGCCACCTGGATCGGCAGAACCTCGGCCGCGGACTGGACGAGGAGCTCGGCCACGCGCAGCTCCACCTCGCCCGTCGGCAGCTTCGGGTTCACCGTCGCGGCCTCGCGCGCCACCACCTGCCCGGTGACGGTGATCACGCTCTCCGGGCGCAGGTTGTCCGCCGCCTCGAAGACGGGCGATCCGGCGGGGACCACGCACTGGGTCAGGCCGTAATGGTCGCGCAGGTCGATGAAGAGCAGCCCGCCATGGTCGCGCTTGCGGTGCACCCAGCCGGAGAGCCGGACGGTCTTGCCGGCATCGGCGGCGCGGAGCGCGCCGCAGTTATGGGTGCGATAGGCGTGCATGGGGCGGGGAACCTGGGCTGGAACTCGTTCGGGGCGGCAAGAGGGGCAGGCGGCCCCCCGCTGTCAACCCTCCCGGCCCGCCCGTCAGGCCCGCCCGGCCGTGTCCACCAGCAGCAGCGGGTCCACCTTCAGCTTCGCCAGGGCCCGGTGCCACTTCGCGTCCTGGTCCTCCTCGGTGAAGAGGATGGCCTCGTCGGGGGAGACGGAGAGCCAGGCGTTGTGGGCGATCTCGCTCTCCAGCTGGCCCGGGCCCCAGCCGGCATAGCCGAGGGCCAGCAGCCCCTGGCGCGGCCCGCCACCGCCCGCGATGGCCTTGAGGATGTCCACGCTGGCCGTGAGGGCGAAGCCGCCCTCCACCGTCAGGCTGCCCTCGCTCGACCAGTCCCCGGTGTGCAGCACGAAGCCGCGCCCCCCCTCCACCGGCCCGCCGGCATGGAGACGGATGCGCCGCTGGGGCGGGACAGGGGTGACTTCGAGCTGCTTCAGCAGCTCGTCGAAGGTGAGGTTCTCGATGGCGCGGTTGATCACGATGCCCATCGCGCCCTCGGAGGAATGGGCGCAGAGGCAGATCACGCTCCGGGCGAAGCGCGGGTCCTCCATGCTCGGCATGGCGATGAGGATCTGGCCGCCGAGCCAGCCCTCCTCCGCCGGGCCGGGGCGGGCCATGCGGGAGAGCTGGATGGGGGATGCTCCCTCCTCCATCTCCTCCTGCTCGAACTCATCCTCTTCCTCAAAAGAGGGCGGGAGAGGGGCCTTGTCCTTCGGGCGCCTGGTCATCCGGCGAAGATGGAGTGCGCGCCTGTGCGCTGCAACCCGGTCGCGACGCGCGGCGCCGGTCGCGGCGCCCCGCCGCCTGCCGCGGCGAAACGGAGGGCGGAGAGGCCCGTTGACAGCCGGGCGAAACGGGCGCCGAAACTGCCGCCCCATCCCCCGAGGACCCCCATGACGATCCAGACCGGCGACACCATCCCCTCCGTCAAGCTCATGCAGGCCGGTGCCGAGGGGCCTCAGGAGGTGGATAGTGCCGAGGTTCTCGGCTCCGGCACCGCGGTGCTGTTCGGCGTGCCCGGCGCCTTCACCCCCACCTGCTCGGCCAAGCACCTGCCCGGTTTCGTGCAGCAGGCGGCCGCGCTGAAGGCCAAGGGAGTGGGCACGGTGGCCTGCGTGGCGGTGAACGACGCCTTTGTGATGCAGGCCTGGGGCAAGGACCAGGGCGTGGAGGACCAGGTGCTGATGCTGGCCGACGGCTCGGCCAACTTCATCAAGGCCCTCGGCCTGGAGCAGGACCTGACCGCCCGCGGCCTGGGCGTCCGGGCGCAGCGCTTCGCCATGATCCTCAAGGACGGCAAGGTGACCTATGTCGGGGTCGAGCAGCCCGGCGCCTTCGATGTGAGCAGCGCCGAAACGGTGCTGGCAAAGCTGTGACGAACCCGGCGCAATGGGGCCTGTTCGCCTGGCAGGCGGGCTGGGTCTTCACCCTCCACAGCCTCAACATGATGGCCAAGCCTGACGGGGCCGGGGCGGAGCTGACCCGGCTGGCCCTGGAGAAGCAGAAGGCCTTCTCCGACGGCTGGTTCGCCGCCGGCCGCGCCGCGATGCAGGGGGCGGACCCGGCCGCGGTGATGGCCGCCGCCGCCCGCCCGGCCCAGCGCCGCGTCTCGGCCAACCTGCGCGCGCTCCGCCGCAAGGGCTGAGGCGCAACCCGCTTCCCCTCCCGGCGCTTGATCCGGCTTCG
This sequence comes from Muricoccus pecuniae, assembly GCF_014199205.1. Lineage (GTDB taxonomy): Bacteria > Pseudomonadota > Alphaproteobacteria > Acetobacterales > Acetobacteraceae > Roseomonas > Roseomonas pecuniae. The sequence goes on from NZ_JACIJD010000013.1 coordinate 147,740, forward strand.
GGAAGGGAGCGGCGGGATGGTGCTTCAGGGCAAGCGGGCCTTCGTCACGGGGGCTGATTCGGGCATCGGCCAGGCCATCGCCGTCGCCTTCGCGCGGGCGGGGGCCGATGTCGCCGTCACCTTCCACACGGACGAGGCCGGGGCGGGCGAGACGGCGCGGCGCATCGAATCCGCCGGGCGCCGGGCCTTCGTGACGCAGTTGGACGTGATGGATTCAGGGGCGGTGAACGCCGCCTTCGAGGCCGCGCGCGGCGCGCTGGGCGGGCTGGACATCCTGGTGAACAACGCCGGCAAGGGCATGGGCGGGAAAAAGCCCGTGGCCGAGCTGTCGGACGAGGACGCGGAGGTGGTGATCCGCACGAACCTCCTCGGCCCCCTCTGGTGCTGCCGCGCCTTCCTCCGGGGCGATCCGGCGGAGGGGAGCAAGATCATCACCGTCTCCTCCGTCGCCCAGCACCTGCCCACGGACGGCAGCGCACCCTACGGTATGTCCAAGGCGGGGGTCGGATCGCTCATCCGCAGCCTCTCGGTGGAGCTGGCGCCGCGGAAGATCAACGTGGTCGGCATCGCCCCCGGGCTGATCCAGACGCCGATGACCGAGGAGCGGCTGGAGGACCCGGCCAAGCGCGAGGCCTCCTTCAAGGAAATTCCCTGGCACCGCGCCGGCCAGCCGGAGGAGATCGCCAAGCTCGCCCTCTTCCTCGCGGGCTCGGACGCCGAATACATCACGGGCCAGACGATCGTGATGGATGGCGGGCTGACGATGAACTGGGGCGGCGCCTAGCCGAGGGGGGAATCGGCCGGCACGCCCTCCGGCCGGTTGCTGCCGCTGCGCCAGCGATGGGTACCGGAGCCGAAGGCGATCACCGTGCCATCAGGCCCGAGGACCTCGGTGCGGGTGAAGAAGATGTTGCGCCCGGCGGTGACGACGCGGCCCTCCGCCACGATCCGCCCCTCCGTCACCTGGCCGGTGAAGCGCGTGTCGAGGTCCAGCGTGACGGCGCGGCGGACATGGCCGGGCACCGTGCAGAACAGCCCGGCATAGCCCCCGGCCTGGTCGATGAGGGAGAGCAGCACGCCCCCGTGCAGCACGCCGCTGCGGTTGTGGTGCCGCTTCTCCACCAAGAGGGCGAGGCGGGCGAAGCCGTCCCGCCACTCGTCCACGGTGATGCCGATCAGGTCGTGAAAGGGGGCGCTGTCATCCATGCCCCAGCCTGCCGCGGATCAGGCGATCTGCAAATCCTGCAGCACCGCCTCCAGCTCCTGGAAGGTGGGCATGTAGGCCGAGGGAGCCATCTTGCGCCCCGTCTCCACCGAAACCTGCGGCGCGTTGCCGTGGAGATGGGCGACGAGCACGGCGCGGATCACCTCGAAATACTTGCACTCCTCGTCGACGATGCCCTTCAGCCGCGCCGCCATCGGCCCCATCAGCCCGTAGGCGAGAAGCACGCCGAGGAAGGTGCCCACCAGCGCGCCGCCGATCATGCCGCCGAGCACGGCGGGCGGCTGGTCGATCGAAGCCATGGTCTTGATGACGCCGAGCACCGCGGCGACGATGCCCAGCGCCGGCAGTGCGTCCGCGATATTCTGGATGGCGTGGGAGGGGTGCATCTCCTCCTCCTTCATCTTCTTCAGCTCCCGCGCCATCACGTCCTCGATCTGGTGCGGGTCGTCGGCGTTCATGCCGACCATGCGAAGGTAGTCGCAGATCATGGCGACGGCCTCGTGGTTCCCTTTGATCTTGGGGAACTTGTTGAAGGCCGGGCTCTCGTCCGGCTTCTCGATATGCGCCTCCAGCGCCATCGCGCCCTTCGTCTGCACGAGGCGGACGAACCAGTAGAGAAGCGACAGCATCTCCACGTAGTCCTGCTTGTGGAAGCGCGCGCCCTTGAAGATCTTCCCGAAGCCGCCGAGCGTGTGCTTCACGTCGTGCATCGAGTTGGACATGATGAAGGCGCCGATCGCCGCGCCGCCGATCATCAGCGCCTCATAAGGCAGCGACTTGAGGATGATCCCGAACTTGCCGCCCGCGATGGTGTAGCCGCCGAAAACGGTGACGAGCAGGAAGACGAAGCCGATGATGGTCGTCACGGTGCGGCATTCCTCGTGTTCTCCCGCAGGAGAAGAATGGAGACCCGCCGGTTGGCGGGGTTCTGCGGATCATTGGCCAGGAGAGGCTCGCGCTCGGCGAGGCCGGCCACGCTGCGGACCCGGAATTCGGCCACGCCGCCCTCCACCAGCAGGCGCCGGGTGACGTTCGCCCGCTCGGTCGAGAGATCCCAGTTGGAGCGGGCCCCCGGGCGGAACGGCGTGGCATCGGTGTGGCCGCTGATGGAAACCGCGTTGGGCACGCGGTTGATCACCCCGGCGACCTTCGCCAGCAGCGCGCGGGCCTTCTCCCCGGGCGCGCTGCCGCCGAGGGCGAACATGGGCTGGCGCTCGGCATCCATGAGCTGGATCCGCAGCCCCTCCGGCACCTGCTCCACCTGAAGCTGCTTGGCGAGCTCGGCCAGGGCGGGGTCGTCGCGCACGGCGGCGCGGATGTTCTCCGCCATCGCCTCCAGCGCCGCGCGCTCGCGCTTCTCGTGCTCCTCGCGCAGCGCCTCGGCGGTGGCCTTCGCCAGGTCCACGCCGTCCTTGCCCTCGGCCTTCCCCTCGGCCCTGCCCTCCGCGGCGCCGCCCGCGCCCTCGGCGCGGCTGGCCATCAGGCGGGTGGGGGTGGCGGTCTCGTCGTCGCCCTTGGGGCCCTCGCGCTTCTCGGTGGCGGAGGCCGGCGTGTCGCTGTCGTCCTCCTCGAGGTCGAAGACCACGGGGCGCGGCCCGGTCTCCAGCCGCGCGGAGGAGGCGTCCGAGGAGACCTGGCCCTCGGAGTTCGGCGTGCGGCCCCCGAAGGGCTGGCCGGAGCCGCTGGGGCGCTGCCCCATGACGTTGGTCGGGTTGAAGTAGTCGGCGAGGCCGCGCCGCTGCTCCTCCGTCGTGGCATTGAGCAGCCACATCAGGAGGAAGAACGCCATCATCGCCGTGACGAAGTCGGCATAGGCGACCTTCCAGGCGCCGCCATGGTGGCCGCCCTCCCCGCCCTCCTCCTTCTTGATGACGATGGTGACGCCTTCGCCCTTGCCTTTTGCCACGGCCCCGCACCCGCTGATCGGATGCAGGGTGCAGCCCCCGCGTTAAGGCCGGGTTGATCGCCCGGATTAATCGGGCAGGCAGGCGGCGGAGAGCAGGCGGAAGGCGGCGGCGCGGTGGCTGATCGCGTGCTTCCGGGCGGGGTCCATCTCGGCGAAGGTCTGCGACTCGCCCGATGGCACGAACATCGGGTCGTAGCCGAAGCCCGCCGCCCCGCGCGGGGGCCAGACCCATTCGCCATGCGCCTCGCCGAGGAAGGACTCCACATGGCCGTCCGGCCAGGCGAGGACGAGGGCGCAGGAGAACCAGGCCCGGCGGTCCCGCGCGTGGCGGGCCAGGCGCTCCACCTTCGCCATGGCGGCGGCGTAGTCGCGCGTGCCGTCGGGCTTCTCGGCCCAGTCGGCGGTGTAGACCCCCGGCGCACCGTCCAGCGCGGCGACGGAGAAGCCGGAGTCGTCGGCCAGCGAGACCATGCCGCTCGCCTTCGCGGCCGCCCGCGCCTTCAGCGTCGCATTGCCGATGAAGCTCGTCTCCGTCTCCTCCGGCACGGGCAGGCCCAGCTCGCCGGCCGTCACCACCTCGATCCCGTGCCCGGCCAGCAGCGCCGCCACCTCCCGCGCCTTGCCGGCATTGTGGGTGGCGAGGAGGAGCCGCCCCTCCGACAGCCGGCGGCTCACAGCCCGACCGCCGCGCGCTGGGCGGCGAAGAGCTCCGCCGTGCCCTTGCGGGCGAGGGCGACGAGATCCGTCAGCTCCGATTCGGAGAAGGGGGCGCCCTCGGCCGTGGCCTGGATCTCCACGATCCCGCCGGAGGCCGTCATCACGAAGTTGCCGTCCGTCTCGGCCGCGCTGTCCTCGGCATAGTCGAGGTCGAGCACGGGCACGCCGCCATGGATGCCGCAGGAGACCGCGGCCACGTGGTCCGACAGCGGGTTTCGGGACATGATGTTGTTCCGCATGAGGTGCTGGAAGGCGAGGTGCAGCGCCACCCAGGCGCCGGTGATGGCGGCGCAGCGCGTGCCGCCATCCGCGGTCAGCACGTCGCAGTCGAGCGTGACCGTCATCTCGCCCATGGCCTTCAGGTCCGTCACGGCGCGCAGGCTGCGGCCGATCAGGCGCTGGATCTCCTGGGTGCGGCCGGACTGCTTGCCGCGCGCCGCCTCCCGGTCCCCGCGCTTGTGGGTGGCGCGGGGGAGCATGCCGTACTCCGCCGTGACCCAGCCCTCGCCCTTGCCGCGCAGGAAGGGCGGCACCCGGCCCTCGACGCTGGCGGTGCAGAGGACCTCGGTGACCCCCATGCGGATGAGGCAGGAGCCCTCGGCATGGCGGGCGGCGCCCGGCTCCAGCCTCAGGCTTCGGAGCTGGTCGGGTGTGCGGCCGGAGGGGCGAGCGCCAGGGACGGCGCCGGCGGTGAGGGGGGGCATCGGTCGGGCCTCTCCTGGAGGGGAGGCGGGAGGAACACGCCCGGCCCGGGGCCTGTCAACGCTGTCTCCGCGGCGGCGAGATCCGTCGGGGACAGCCAGAGGGTCAGCATGGTCGCCCAGGCCCCCACCGAGGGAAGTCCCCTTCCGCTCACCGATCCGTCCCGCGCATCGCCCATGGCGCCCTCCGCCAGCCAGATCCCGTTGGCAGCCCTCATTGGGGGGTGCGCCGTGAGACAGAAGAATGTCTCGGGCGTGACCGATTGTGGCAGCGGAAAGTTGCGGCTTGGTAAACACAACCCTGGGATGTGTCCTCCATGCTTCACCCCGGGCGGGCGGGACGTATCGCCGGGCCAGCGCAACCGACTTCCCGGAAGGTCCCGCCGGCCACGGCCGTGAGGCGAATCGCCTCTCCCGGCGAGGACTCGTTGACGGTGGCCCGCCCCCTTCCTAGCTTTCAGGGTTCTCAGGGAAACACGGAGACCCCTTCAGGAATGGGCGCCCAGCCCAAGCAACCCCCCGGCATCGTCCCGCCCCGGGCATCCTCTCCCCGATCCGGGGCGCAGGGCACCATCCTGCCCGGGCTGGATAACCGCAGCGCGTCGATCCTGCGGCAGGTGGTTGAACTCTATGTGGAAACCGGGGAGCCGGTGGGTAGCCGCACCCTCTCGCGCCGCCTGCCGCTCTCCCTCTCCCCCGCGACGATCCGCAACGCCATGGCCGATCTGGAGGAGGCGGGGCTGCTCTACGCCCCCCATACCTCCGCCGGGCGGCTGCCGACGGAGCGGGGGCTGCGCCTCTTTGTCGACGGGCTGCTGGAATTCGGCGACCTCACGGATGAGGAGCGGGAGTCCATCGCCCTGCGCTGCGCCGCCTCCGGCCGCTCCATGCAGGACACGCTGGCTGAGGCCGGGCAGATGCTCTCCGGCCTCGCCGGCGCCGCGGGGCTGGTGGTGGCGCCGAATGCCGAATCGAACCTCCGCCACATCGAGTTCGTCGCCCTCGGCCCCGGCCGCGCCCTGGTGGTGCTGGTGGGCGAGCGCGGGCAGGTGGAGAACCGCATCATCGAGGTGCCGGCGGGCCTGCCGGCCGGCTCGCTCGCCCAGGCCGGCAACTACCTCAACGCCCGGCTGAACGGGCGCACGTTGGAGGACACGCGCCACCTCGTCGAATCCGAGATCGCCGCCAACCGCACGGCGCTGGACGCGCTGACGAACCAAGTGGTCCAGTCCGGCCTCGCCACCTGGGCGGGCGGGGGAGGGGGCTCGCTCATCCTGCGCGGCCAGTCCCGCCTGCTGCAGAACCTGGACCAGGCGGCGCGGGTGGCCGAGATCCAGTCCCTCTTCGACCGGCTGGAGGCGCAGGAGACAATGCTGCGCCTGCTGGAACTCGCCCAGCGCGGCCAGGGCGTGCAGATCTTCATCGGCGCCGAGAGCGGGGTCTTCGATACCGCCGGGCTGTCGATGGTGGTGGCGCCCTTCCGCAACGGGCAGGAGCGGATCGTCGGCGCCATCGGCGTGATCGGGCCGACGCGGATCAACTACGGCCGGGTGATCCCGGTGGTGGACTACACCGCGCAGGTGATCGGGCGGATGCTGGGCTGAGGCCCTGCGGCGCGACCGGCCAGGCCGCGCGCCTCAGGCCGCCCCATCTCAAGCCGCCTGGGCCGGCTCCGGCCCCATGGCCGCCAGCACCGCGCGGCGCAGGACATCCAGCTTGCGCTCGTTCTCCACCTTCAGGCCGAAGAGGTCCTTCACGTAGAAGACGTCCACCGCCCGCACGCCATAGGTGGTGACATGGGCGGAGGCGATCTGCACGCCCTGGGCGGAGATGGCGGCCGTCACATCGTGCAGGAGCCCGGGGCGGTCCCGCCCGTTCACCTCGATCACGGTGTGGGTGTTGCTGGCGTGGTTGTCGATCACCACGCGCGGCGGCACCGTCACGGCGCGCAGCCGCGCGGGCTCGCGCTTGACCTTGTTGATCTCGTCCGTGATCCGCATGCGCCCCGAGAGCGCCTGCTCGATCATGACCGAGAGCCGGGCGAGGCGGTGGGGCGCGTCCAGCGCGCCGCCGGCCGCGTCCTGCACCCAGAAGGTGTCGAGCGCCATGCCGTTGGTCATGGTGTGGATGCGGGCGTCCACGATGCTGGCGCCTGCCACCGCGAGCGCCCCCGCGATCTGGCTGAACAGCCCGGGATGGTCGGCGGCGTAGACCGTCACCTCCGTCACGGCCCGGTCCTCCAGCACCTCGGTGCGGACGGTCAGCGGCGCGCCCGTCGCCTCGGCCTCGCGGATCATGGCGGCGTGGCGGGCATGGGTGTCGGGGTCGAAGGAGAGCCAGTAGCCGGGATAGCCCAGCGCCAGGAAGTGCTCCACCTCCGCCGCCGGGCGGCTTCCCAGCGCCCCCGCCGCTGCCTCCTTCGCGCGGGCCACGCGCACGTCCCGCTCGGGCACGGAGAGGCCGCCGGCCAGCACCTCCGCCACGCGCCAGTAGATCTCGCGCAGCAGGGTGGCCTTCCAGCCGTTCCACACCTTCGGCCCGACGGCGCGCATGTCGCATACCGTCAGCACCAGGAGCAGGCGGAGCCGCTCGGGGGACTGCACGACCTCGGCGAGGTCGAGGATCGTCTTGGGGTCGTCGATGTCGCGCTTGAAGGCGGTCTGGCTGACGAGGAGGTGGTTCAGCACGAGCCAGGAGACCGTCTCCGTCTCCTCCGGCGAGAGGCCGAGGCGGGGGCACAGCTCCTGCGCGATGCCGGCGCCCAGCTCCGAATGGTCGCCGCCGCGGCCCTTGGCGATGTCGTGCAGCAGGATCGCGGCGTAGAGGGCGCGGCGGGACTGGATCTGCCCCACCAGCTCGGAGGCGACGGGGGCGACCGTGTCCAGCTCCCCCCGCTCCAGCGCGTTCATCACCCCGATCGCCTCGATCGTGTGCTCCTCCACGGTGAAGACGTGGTAGGTGTCGAACTGCATCAGCCCGACGATCCGCGCCCATTCCGGCACGAGGCGCGAGAGCACGCCCGCCTCGTTCAGGGCGCGCAGCCAGCGGGCGCTCTGCTTGCCCGAGAGGATGTCGAGGAAGAGGGCGTTCGCCGCCTCCTGCCCGCGCAGGCGCGTGGCGTAGCGGGCGTTGCGGATGAGGGCGCGGAGGGCGAGGGGGTGGATCTCCAGCGCCCGGTCCCGCGCGAAGCGCACGAGGCGCAGCATCACCGCCGGGTCGGCCGCGATGTCGTGCTCCGGCGCGAAGAGGATCTTGCCGTCGGCCAGCGTCAGCCCCGCCCGCTTCATCGCCTCGTCGGGGAAGGGCTGGAGGGCGGGCATGCCGAGCGCCGCGCGCTCGACCGCGGGCTCCAGCAGGCGCTTGAGGCGCACCACCTCCCGCGCGGTGAGGAAGAGGTGCTTCATGAAGCGCTCCACCCCGTCCTGCTTGCCGTGGCGGGTGTAGCCCATGCGGGCGCCGACCACGGGCTGAAGGTCGAAGGTGAGGCGCTCCTCGGCGCGGCCGGTCACGTAGTGCAGGTGGAAGCGGACGGTCCAGAGGAAGGACCAGGCGCGGCGGAAGGCGCGCGCCTCCTGCGCGGTGAGCAGCCCGCCCCCCGGGCTCTCGGGCCCGACGAGCTGCCACATCTTCTCCACGTCGAAGGCGTAGCGGGCCAGCCAGTACATCGTCTGGAGGTCCCGCAAGCCCCCGCGCCCCTCCTTGATGTGGGGCTCCACGAGATAGGGGCTGTCGCCGTAGCGGGCGTGGCGCTGTCCCCGCTCGATCTGCTTGGCGTGCAGGAACTGGCCGAAGCCCCACTCCTTGCGCGCGGCGTCGAAGGCCCGGCGGAAGCGGGCGTAGACGGCCTCGTCCCCCTCGAGGAAGCGGGCGTCGAGCAGCGCGGTCTGGACGGTGGTGTCGGTCTTGGCGTCCTCCACGCACTCGGCGACGGAGCGGGTGGCGTGCCCGACCTTCACCCCGAGGTCCCAGAGAAGATAGAGCATGAACTCCACCGCCCGCCGCCCGGCCGCGTCCAGCGGCGCGTCGGAGACGAAGAGGAGGTCGATGTCGGAATAGGGGGCGAGGGTGCCGCGCCCGTAGCCGCCGGTCGCGGCCAGGGCGAAGAGAGGCCGCGCCTCGGCCCCAGCGGTCGCGGCGAGGCTGTAGCGCAGGATGGCGGCGATCAGCCCGTCCATCTCCGCGGCGAGCGCCCGGGCGGCGACCAGCCCGGCGAGGCTCTCCCGCTCGAACCGTTCCTGCATGCCGGTCTGGATGCGGCTGAGATGGCGGCGCAGCAGCGCCAGCGCCACGTCGCGGGACGGATATGGGAGGGCTTCCAGTCCGTCCAGCCCCGGCTGCGACGCGACAGGTGCTTCGGCGGCGCCGAGGCCAGCGGTGTTCATCCGAGGGAAGATAAGGATTCCTGCGGTGCCGCAACAGCCGTCTCCTGGCCCCCCAGGATCGATTTCAGCCGGTAGAGGGCTTCCAGCGCCTCGCGTGGCGCCATGGCATCAGGGTCCAGCGCTTCCAGGGCGGCGCGGAGAGGGTCTGGCGCCACCGCCGGTTGTGCCCCCTCCCCCCGGGCCGGGGCGGCCCGGGCCCGTTCCTCCCGCCCGGGGGCGGCGAAGAGGGGCAGCTCGCCCGAGAGCGGGTCCAGCCCCCGCGCCCGCTCCTCCAGCGAGGCAAGCACCGTCTCCGCTCGCGCCACCACCTCCCGCGGGACGCCGGCCAGGCGGGCGACGTGCAGGCCCCAGGAGCGCTCCGAGGCGCCGGGACCGACGAGGTGCTGGAACACCACCTGCCCCCGGTGCTCGCGCACCTTCATCGCGGCCGGCGCCAGTTCCGGCAGCTTCCCGGCCAGCGCCGTCAGCTCGTGGAAATGCGTGGCGAAGAGGGTGCGGGAGCGGAGCCGGTCGTGCAGCGCCTCCAGCACCGCCCAGGCGATGGCCAGCCCGTCCCAGGTGGCGGTGCCGCGCCCGACCTCGTCCAGCACCACGAAGGAGCGGGGGCCGGCCGCGTTCAGCACGGCGGCCGTCTCGGTCATCTCCACCATGAAGGTGGAGCGGCCCCCGGCGATGTCGTCCGCCGTGCCCACGCGGGAGAAGAGCCGGTCCACCAGTCCGATCCGGGCCGATTCGGCGGGGACGTAGAGCCCGGCCTGGGCGAGGACGACCATGAGGGCGTTCTGGCGGAGATAGGTGGACTTGCCCGCCATGTTCGGCCCGGTCAGCAGGCAGAGGCGCCGCCCGGGGGAGAGGTCGGCGTCGTTCGGCACGAAGGCGGGGCCGCGGTTCCGGCGGAGCGCGGCCTCCACCACGGGGTGGCGGCCCTGCGTCACGCAGAAATCCGGGCGCTCCGGCATGTCAGGCCGGCACCAGCCGCCGCCCGCGGCCAGCTCGGCCGAGGCGGCGTGGACATCGAGCTCGGCCACCGCCCGCGCCGCCGCCGCGATGCCCGGTGCGGCGTCGAGGCACAGCTTCCGCAGGTGGCGCACCACCGCCGCCTCCCGCCGCGCCGCCTCGTCCCGGGCCTGGGAGAGCTTGCGGTCGAGATCGGTGAGCGCCCCGCAGGTGAAGCGATGGGCATTGGCCATGGACTGCCGGTGCACGGGCGCCATGGGGCCGGGGGCGGGCTTCTGCCGCAGCAGCGCCTCCCCCGCCGCCGCCGGGACCTCGGCGAGGAAGCCGAGCTGCTGGTGGTGGCGGATCTTGAGGCTCGCCACCCCCCAGGCCTGGGCGAGGTCCATCTGCAGCGCCAGGATCGCGCCGCGCGCGTCGTCCCTCAGGCGGCGCAGCGCGTCCAGCTCGCCGTCATAGCCGGGGCCGACGACGCCGCCGTCCTCCAGCCGGGCGGGCAATTCGGCGGCGAGGGCGCGGGAGAGCTCGGCGCGGGGGGAGGCCTCGGGCACCAGCGCCCCGGCGGCCTCCCGCAGCAGGGGCGGGACCGGCGGCACGCCCGCCGCGCCGTCCAGGGCCTCCCGCATCGCCTCGGCGCGGAGGAGCCCGTCGCGCAGCGCGGCGAGGTCGCGGGGGAAGAAGCGCTCCACCGAGAGGCGGCCGAGGGCGCGGGCGGTGTCCGGCGCGCCCCTCAGCGCCTCCCGCAGCCCGGCTCGCACGGCGGTGGCGGCGAGGAGGAAGGCCACGGCGTCGTGGCGGGCGGCGATTGGGGCGGCCTCGGCCAGCGGGGCGGCGAGGCGGGCGGCGAGCTCCCGCGCGCCGGCGGCGGTCAGCGTCCGGTCCACCGCGCCGAGCAGGCAGTCCTTGCCCCCGCGCTCGGCCTTGAGGATCTCCAGGCTGCGCCGCGTGGCCGCGTCCATCCGCAGCGTGCCCTCGCCCCCGCGCGGCTCGGGCGGGGCGAGGCGGGGGAGGGTGCCGCCCGAGGCGCCGCGCACGTAGTCCAGCGCCAGGGCCAGCGCCGCCGTCTCGCCCTCGGTGAAGCTGCCGAAGGCGGCGAGGCTGGCCACCCCCCAGGCCTCGGCGGCCAGCCGCGCGCCGTCCCGCGGCGGGACGGCTTCCCGCACCGCGCCGCCGAGCGGGGTGAGGGCGTCGCCGGCGGCGAGGGATTCGGGCGCCACCACCTCCGCCGGGTCCAGCCGGGCGAGGAGGGCGCCCAGCTCGGCGGCGGGCAGGCTCTCCGTGCAGACATGGCCGGTCGAGACGTCGAGCCAGGCGGCGCCGACGCGCTCGCCGCCTCCCCCTAGTCCTTCCGGCGCGAGGGCGAGCAACCAGGAGGGGCGCGCGCCCTCGAGCAGCGCCTCCTCCGTCACCGTCGCGGGGGTGACGATCCGCACGACCTCCCGGCGCACCGCCGGGGCCTTGCGCGCCTTGGCGGCCTCGGGCGTCTCCATCTGCTCGCAGATCGCCACGCGGTAGCCGCGGCGGATGAGGCGGGCGAGATAGGCCTCCATCGCGTGCACGGGCACGCCCGCCATGGGCACGGGGCGGCCGCCATGCTCGCCGCGATGCGAGACGGCGAGGCCCAGCACCTCCCCCGCCGTCGTCGCATCCGCGAAGAACATCTCGAAGAAGTCGCCCATGCGGAAGAAGACGAGCGCGTCCGGATGCGCCGCTTTCGCCGCGAACCACTGCGCCATGGCCGGGGTGGCGCCGGCTGCGTCGGGGATGAGGGTGCTGGGGCTGGGCGGGGCGGCGTCCATGGAGAGGTGCTTATGGTGCGGCGGGGGATCGGTCCAGCGCTTGCCTCGCGCCGGGAGGGAGAGGCAGGCTCCCGCCCCGGGACAAGCGCCCGGGACAAGCGGAGGATGACCAGGATGGAACGGCGGACCCTGTTGCGCGCCGGCGCCGGCGCGGCCCTCATCGGCGGGCTCTCCGCCCCGGCGCTGGGGCAGGATTCCCGCGCGCGGACCATGCGCTTCGTGCCCCAGGCCAATCTGACGAGCCTGGACCCGATCTGGACCACGGCCACCGTGACCACCAATCACGGCTACTACCTCTTCGACACGCTCTATGCCGTGGACGGGCGCAACCAGCCCCGGCCGCAGATGGCCGAGGGGCACGAGGTGCTGGAGGATGGCCGCCGCTGGAGCTTCCGGCTGCGCGAGGGGCTGCGCTTCCATGACGGCGCGCCCGTGCGCGCCGCGGATTGCATCGCGAGCATCAGGCGCTGGTGCGTGCGCGATCCCTTCGGCCAACTCCTCGCCCGCGCCGTGGCGGAATGGCGGGCGGTGGACGACCGGACCTTCGAGGCGCGGCTGAGCCGGCCCTTCCCGCTGATGCTGGACGCGCTCTCCAAGCCGGATGCGAGCGTGTGCTTCATCATGCCCGAGCGGCTCGCCCTCACCGAGGCGACGCGAGCCATCACGGAGATGGTGGGCTCCGGCCCCTATCGCTTCCTTCCCGGCGAGTACAATTCCGGCTCGCGCGTGGTGTACGAGAAGTTCGACGGCTACCTGCCCCGCCAGGAGGCGCCGAACCGGGCCTCGGGCGGCAAGGTGGCGCATCTCCAGCGCATCGAGTGGCACGTCATCCCCGATGCTTCCACCGCCGCGGCCGCGCTGACCAATGGCGAGATCGACTGGTGGGAGCGCCCGCTCTCCGACCTGCGGCCGGTGCTCTCCCGCAGCCGCGAGATCCGGCAGGAGGTGCTGGACGTGGAGGGGCGGATGGCGCTGATGCGGCTGAACTGCCTGCAGCCGCCCTTCGACGACCTGCGCATGCGGCGCGCCGTGCGGCTCTCCGTGATGCAGGAGAACTACATGCGCGCGGCGCAGGGCGACGATGCCTCGCTCTGGAGCGATTGCCGCAGCCTCTTTCCCCGGCGCACGCCCTATTACCGGGACCATCCGGACCTGATGCCCGGCAGCCTGGACGCGACCCGGGCGGCGCTGCGCGAGGCCGGCTATTCCAACGGCAAGGTCGTCATCATCAACCCCACGGATTTCCCGGATATCGGGCCGCTGGGCCAGGTGACGGCGGATGCGCTGCGGCGCGTGGGGATGAACATCGAGCTGGCGGAGAGCGACTGGGGCACCGTGATCCAGCGGCGCAACTCGCGCGAGCCGGTGGAGCGGGGAGGTTGGAGCATCTTCCACACCACGGGCAGCGCGAACACCTATTCCAGCCCGGCCATGTCTCCGCTCATCCGCGGCCAGGGCGAGGCGGGGTGGTTCGGCTGGTGGAAGAGCGACCGGGCCGAGGCGCTGACGGCCGAGTGGGTCGACGCGCCCGACGAGGCAACGCGCCAGCGGCTCGCGGGGGAGATCGGGCGGCTGGCGCTGGAGGAGGTGGCCACCATTCCCCTGGGCCAGTTCACCATCCGCACGGCCTTCCGGCGGAACCTGACGGGGATGCTGGAGGGCAGCACGCCCTATCCCTGGAACATCCGGAGGGCATGACCGGCGCCGCGGCGCTTATGCCGCAGTGCAGCGTTCATAGGTCCCTCCATTGAGGTTCCCGCGCGCGCATTCACGCGCTACACGCGGCGGTCCTGGCGCCCCATAATGGGGTGAAGAGCGGGAGGATGCCGATGGACGACGTGCGACGGGGCAACGGGGATTCCCGCACCGCCCGCATCACGCGCGAGGAAGCGCTGGCGCTCCACGCGGAGGGCAAGCCCGGCAAGCTGGAGATCCGGCTGACCAAGCCGCTGGCCACTGCGCGCGACCTCTCCCTCGCCTATTCCCCAGGCGTGGCCGAGCCCTGCCTGGAGATCCACCGCGATCCCAGCCTCGCCTATGACTACACGGCCAAGGGCAACATGGTCGCCGTCATCTCCAACGGCACGGCGGTGCTGGGCCTGGGCGATCTCGGCGCCGTTGCGGGCAAGCCGGTGATGGAGGGCAAGGCGGCGCTGTTCAAGCGCTTCGCCGACGTGGACTCCATCGACCTCTGCGTGGACGCCTATGACGTGGACGAGTTCGTCAACTGCGTCCGCTTCCTCGGCCCCTCCTTCGGCGGCATCAACCTCGAGGACATCAAGGCCCCCGAGTGCTTCGTGATCGAGCAGCGCCTGCGCGAGATCATGGACATTCCCGTTTTCCATGACGACCAGCACGGCACCGCCATCGTCGCCGCCGCCGGCCTCATCAATGCCTGCCACCTGACGGGCCGCGACCTCAGGACGACGACGCTGGTGATCAACGGCGCGGGCTCGGCCGCCATCGCCTGCGCGGAACTCCTGCGCGCCATGGGCATGCGCCCGCAGAACATCGTCATGTGCGACACCAAGGGCGTGCTCTACCGCGGCCGGGTGGAGGGCATGAACCAGTGGAAGTCCGCCCATGCCAACGACACGGAGGCGCGGACGCTGGCCGAGGCGATGCGCGGGGCGGACGCCTTCTTCGGCCTCTCCAAGAAGGGCGCGGTGACGCCGGACATGGTGCGCGCCATGGCCGAGAAGCCGATCATCTTCGCCATGGCCAACCCCGACCCGGAGATCACCCCGGACGAGGCCAAGGCCGCGCGCCCCGACGCCATCGTCGCCACCGGGCGCTCGGACTATCCGAACCAGGTGAACAACGTCCTCGGCTTCCCCTTCATCTTCCGGGGCGCGCTGGACGTGCGCGCGACGACGATCAACGAGTCCATGAAGATCGCGGCCGCCGAGGCCCTGGCGATGCTCGCGCGCGAGGACGTGCCGGAGGAGGTGGCGGGCGCGGGCGGCGGCGCGGGGCTGCGCTTCGGGCCGGAATACATCATCCCCCACGCCTTCGACCCCCGGCTGATCTCGCGCGTCTCCCCGGCAGTGGCCAAGGCGGCGATGGAGAGCGGCGTCGCCCGCAAGCCCATCATCGACATGCCGCACTATGCCCGTTCGCTCGCGCAGAAGCTGGACGCGGCGGGCGGCGCGCTGGAGGCGATCACCGAGCGCGTGCGGCAGAACCCGCGCCGCGTCGTCTTCGCCGAGGGCGAGGAGGAGAAGACGATCCGCGCCGCGATCGCCTTCCGCAACGCGGGCTACGGCACCCCCGTGCTGGTGGGGCGCGAGGACCGCATCCATGCCTGCGTCGCCGCGCTCGGCGTGCCGCTGCCGGAGGGGGTCGAGATCCACAACGCCGCGCGCTCGGACAGCAACCGGCGCTACGCGGAATACCTCTACGCCCGCAAGCAGCGCGAGGGCTTCCTCTTCCGCGACGCCCAGCGCGCGGTGAATCTCGACCGCAACATCTTCGCCGCCTGCATGGTCGCGCTCGGCGATGCGGATGCGCTGGTCACCGGCACCACGCGGTCCTACTCGGCCAGCCTGAAGCAGATCGCCCTCGCCATCGATCCGGCGCCGGCCTCCGATGGCGGGCCGGGCGTGCTCTTCGGCCTCTCCCTCCTGCTCACGCGCCGCGCGGGCACCGTGCTGCTGGCCGACACCGCCATCCACGAGCGCCCGGATGCCGCGACGCTCGCCGAGATCGCGGTGCAGTCCGCCGCCCAGGCCCGCCGGATCGGGCTGGAGCCGCGCGTGGCCTTCCTCTCCTTCTCGACCTTCGGCGACCCGCGCTACAGCGTGATCCCGGAGACCGTGCGGAGCGCCGTGCGCCTGCTGGACGAGCGGGGCGATGTCGGCTTCGAGTACGATGGGGAGATGGCGGCGGATGTCGCGCTCGATCCCTCGCTGCGCGCGCTCTATCCCTTCTGCCGGCTGAGCGGCGCGGCGAACGTGCTGGTCATGCCCGGGCTGCACGCCGCGCACATCCTGTCCAAGGCCGTGCCGAAGCTGACCGGCGCGACCTCCATCGGGCCGCTGCTCATGGGGCTGTCCAAGCCGGCGCAGATCCTCTCGATCGCCTCGGGCGTGAACAACATCCTCGACATGGCCTGCCTCGCCGCGCACGAATCGCTGGCGAAGTAGGCGGGGTCATCGGGAAGGGCGGCTCAGCGGCCGCCCTTCTCCACGATGAAGCCGATCGAGGTGGAGACCAGTCCCTGGATCGAGAGCCGCAGGTGCGGCGGCTCCGGGATGGGCAGGGGGGATTCGCTGCCGGGATAGGGCGGCAGGTCCACGAACTGGTCGAGGATGCCCGTGCCCGTGCCGAAATCCACCGGCAGCATGCGGTGGCCGGCGAGGGACAGGCGCGCCTCCAGCTCCTCGATGTGGCGGCGCTGGAAGAGGACGGTGGTGCCCTCCTCCACCGTCCGGCCGTCGGGGTCCATGTTGAACTCGGTGGTGTGCACGGCCACCCCGCCCGGGCGGAGGCACTTCATCGCCTCCACCACGAAGTCGAGTCCCTGCCGGATGGAGCCGCAATGCTCCAGCGAGCAGATGGACCAGAGGAAGTCGAAGCCGCCGTGCAGGTCGGCGGGGATTCCGTTCATGTCGAGCGCGCGCATGGCGACGCGGTCGTTGAAGGTTTCCAGGTCGATCAGGCCGGGCTTGAAGATCGTCTCCACCCGCCCGCCATGCTGGTCCGTCTCGATCCAGTTGCGGGCGCGCAGGTCGGTGGCGTCGAGGTCGGTCGCCAGGATCTCCGCGCCGCGCGCGGCGAGGAAGCTCGGCAGCCATTCCGCGCCCACCGCGAAGCCGAGGCCCCGGCGGCCCGGCGCCATCATGCCGCGCTCGTACAGGGCCTGGAGGGCGTAGCAGTCCTCCCAGACCTTGCGGTGGTACATCGGCACGAAGCCGATCTGGCCGCACCAGTGGCGGAGCCAGTGGCTCTCGATGTCCTCCTGCCGGCACAGGCGCCCGCCGAAGCCGGTCTCCACGGGGTCGGGGGGCAGGGGCGCGAGCCGGCCCGCGAGCCCGGCCTCGTAGAACCCGCTGGCGATGGCCGAGCCGAGCACCTTCGTGTTCCAGGCCGCCAGCTCCGCGTTGCGGGCCGCGACGCCGGAGGCCCTCTCCAGCGACTGGAGCTTGCCGAGGAGCTGGCCCGGCTCGATGCGGCGCAGGCCGCGGGCCAGGGAGCGGATGCGACGGAGCAAGGGCGTCTGGTCCAGAAAGACAGGTCGGCCGCGCCGGGGTGGCGGGCCGTGAGGGTTCCTAACTACCGATCCGGTTCCGATGTGACCACCCTGTGAAACGCCCCCGCCATTGCCGGCCCCCTTCCGGCGGGATCACCGGGATGGAAAGCGGGGAGCAGAGGCCGCCCTAGCTGTCCAGCCGAATCCCCAGCTCGCGGATCAGCGGCCGCCACTCGGCGTTCTCCCGCCCCACGAAGGCGGCGAAATCGGCGGGGGAGAGGTCGGCGCGCTCGATGCCGAGGGTGGTGAAGCGGGCCGCCATCTCCTCCGAGGCGACGGCGCGGGTGAGCTCCGCCGAGAGGCGGGAGATCACGGGCGCCGGGGTGCCCGCGGGCACCGACACGCCCTGCCATCCATGGGCGACCGCGTTGGGAACGCCCAGCTCGCGCGCCGTCGGCACCTCCGGGCTGGTGGGGGAGCGCGCCTCGCTCAGCACGCAGAGCGCCCGCACCTTGCCGTCGCGGATGAAGGCGGTGCCCGTCGCGCAGTCGATCATCACGCTGTCCACCGTCCCGGCCAGGAGGTCCTGCATGGCCGCCGGGCCGCCGCGATAGGGGACATGGGTTGCCTCGAAGCCGGCGCGGCGTCGGAGCATCTCCATGGCGAGGTGGTGGGGCGAGGCGACGGCGGGGCTGCCATAGGTCGGCGCCCGCGCCTTCGAGGCCGCGACATAGCCGGCGAGGTCCCGCACCGGGCTGTCCGCGCGGACCACGAGGAAGAGGGGGAAGCGCCCGATGAAGCCCACCCCCGCGAGGTCCCGGTCGGGGTCGTAGGGCAGGCGGGCGTAGAGGGCGGGGTTGTAGACGAGGATGCCGTTGTCGACGTGCAGCAGGGTGTAGCCGTCCGCCGGGCTGCGGGCCGCGGCCTCGCTCGCCACGACGGCGCCGCCGCCGACGCGGTTCTCCACCACCACGTTGTGGCCGAGGCGCGGGCCCATCTGCGCCGCGATGAGGCGCGCGAACAGGTCGGAAGGGCCGCCGGGCGGGTAGCCGACGATCATCCGCAGTGGGCGGTCGGGCCAGGCGCCCTGCGCTCCCGCCGCCAGGGGGGCGAGGGAGGCGGCGCCGAGGCCCAGGGCCCCGCGCGCCAGGCCGCGGCGCGTCAGCATCGGGAGGTTTTCCTTCGAATCCGGTGCGGGATCATGGGGCAGCCCGGCCGCCGCGCCAATCGGATCGCGCGCGGAAGCGCCCCGCGCCGGGCCGCCTAGCCCGCGTCAGAGGGGCGGGCGGGCGCTCAGCCCGGATCCTCGGCGGGCGCGGCGCGGGCGAGGCCGCCGAAAGCGTCCAGCAGCCGTCCGCGCCAGGCGTGGAGGGGATCGTCGGGCGCGAGGAGCGGGAAGGCGGAGACGCAGCGCGCCCATTGCAGCGGCCCGAAGACGATGTAGTCCGCCGCCCCCGCCGTGGGGCCGGAGAGCCAGGGGCGCTCGCGCAGCACCATCCGCAAGGGGTGCAGTTCCTTGCGGAAGGCCTTCACCCCGCGCTCCCGGCCGGCCGTCACCTCGGCCAGCGGCTTGCCGAAGCGCGCCTCCCGCGTGCGGGTGAAGTATTCCGCATCCTCCGGAGCGAGATGGGCGGGGATGTCGGAAACGACGAGGCGCGCGATGGCCGGCACCATCACCGAATCCGACCAGGCGTTGACGAAGCGCGACAGGGCCCGCCCGCCCTCCCCGCCGAAGAGGCTGGGGGCGCCGGGCCAGTGGTCCTCGATGTATTCGAGGATGTGCCAGCTCTCGGAGACGCAGCGGCTGCCGTGGCGCAGCACGGGCACCTTGTCCGCCCCGGCATCGGCGATGGCGGCCCGGTCGGTGAAGCGCCAGGGCCGGGCCTCGTGCGGGATGCCCTTATGGGCGAGCGCCATGCGCACGCGCCAGCAATAGGGAGAGAAGCGCCGGTCGGGATCGGCGCCGCAGAGATCGTGGAGGATCACATCCATGCCGCCTATGCTGCGCCGGGAATCGAACGGGGGGAAGCGCGTGGGGATGGATGCGTTGCTGGCGCTCGACCAGGGCACGACCTCGACGCGCGCGATCCTGTTCGACGCCGCGCTGAACCCGCGCGCGACGCATCAGGTGGAACTGCCACAGCACTTCCCCGCGCCGGGGCGGGTGGAGCACGCGCCGGAGGACCTTGTGGCGCACTCCATCGCCTGCCTGCGCGGCGCGATGGAGCGGGGCGGCGCCGGGGCGGCGGATGTCGCGGGCATCGGCATCACCAACCAGCGCGAGACGACGCTGCTCTGGGACCGCGCCACGGGCCGTGCCGTCCACCGCGCGATCGTCTGGCAGGACCGGCGCAGCGCCGCCATCTGCGACCGCCTGCGCGCCGGGGGGCTGGAGGATCTGCTGACGGAGCGCACGGGTCTGCTGGCGGACCCGTACTTCTCCGCCACGAAGCTCGTCTGGCTCCTGGAGAACCTGCCCGGCCTGCGCGCCCGGGCCGAGCGGGGCGAGCTCGCCTTCGGCACGGTGGACAGCTTCCTGCTCTGGCACCTCACCGGCGGCCGCGTCCACGCGACGGACGCCACCAACGCGGCCCGCACCATGCTGCTGAACATCCGCACGGGGGAGTGGGACGAGGAGATCCTGCGCGCCCTGGACATCCCGCGCGCCCTGCTGCCCGAGGTCCGGGACTGCGCGGGGGCCTTCGGCACCACCGACCCCGCCCTGCTCGGCGCCGCCATACCCATCCGCGGCGTGGCGGGGGACCAGCAGGCGGCGACGCTGGGCCAGGCCTGCTTCCGGCCGGGCATGGCGAAATCCACCTACGGCACGGGCTGCTTCATGCTGCTCAACACGGGGGAGACGCCCGTGCGCTCCACCCACCGCCTGCTCACCACCATCGCCTGGCAGATCGGTGGCGTCAGGACCTACGCGCTGGAGGGCGCGATCTTCGTCGCGGGCGCCGCGGTGCAGTGGCTGCGCGACGGGCTGGGCATCATCCACAGCGCGGCGGAGGCGGGGGAGCTGGCGGCGCGGGCCGATCCGGATTCCGGCGTGGTGATGGTGCCCGCCTTCACCGGCCTCGGCGCGCCGCACTGGGATGCGGGCGCGCGCGGCGCCATCCTCGGCCTCACCCGAGGCTCCGGCGCGGCCGAGATCGCGCGCGCGGCGCTGGAGAGCGTGGCCTGGCAGACGCGGGACCTGCTCGACGCCATGCGCGCGGACTGGCCCACCCAGGACGGAAAGACGATGGGCGACACCGTGCTGCGCGTGGATGGCGGCATGACGGCGAGCGACTGGACCATGCGCTTCCTGGCGGACGCGCTGGGCTGCCCGGTGGACGTGCCGGCGGTTGCGGAGACCACGGCGCTGGGCGCGGCCTATCTGGCGGGGGTGGAAGCCGGCCTCTGCCCGCCGCCCGGGGACAACGCCACGCATTGGCGCCGCCGCGTGCGCTTCGAGCCTGATATGCCGGCCGAGGGGGCCGCGCGGCGCCACGCGGCGTGGAAGCGGGCCGTGGGGCAGGTGCTCGGGCGCTGAGCCCGCTCAGCGCTGGCGGAGCCCTTCCCCGATCTGCTTGGCCAGTTCGTCCAGCGACATCTGCC
The DNA here is from genome assembly GCF_014199205.1 of Muricoccus pecuniae. Taxonomy (GTDB): domain Bacteria; phylum Pseudomonadota; class Alphaproteobacteria; order Acetobacterales; family Acetobacteraceae; genus Roseomonas; species Roseomonas pecuniae. The sequence continues at coordinate 168,218 of NZ_JACIJD010000013.1, forward strand.
GCCAGCCCGCCGGCGCGCGGAAGAGGGCGGGGTCCTGCGGGCCGTAGGCGACGCGGGTGGCGAGGTAGCTCGTCTCCGCCTCGTCTCCCTCGCCCTCCACGCGGCGGAGAAGCACGCCGTCGGCGGTGACGCAGCTCCGCTCCACCTCGGCCTCGTCCTCCGGGCTCTCCTTCGCCCTCTCCACGCGCCAGACCGTGCAGCGCTGGCCCGCGATCTCGGCCGCGCCCTCGCGCGAGACCTTGTCGCCCGGCTTCACGTCGCCGAGGGCGAGGCTGCCGACTTCGCGCTTGCGGTCGTCATCGTCGCCGGGCAGGCGGACATAGGCGCGCTGCGCGTCCATCAGCATGATTATGTTGCGGCCGCGCATGTCGTAGATCATCGCGCCCCCCGCATCGCCCATCCCCTCGGCGCGCATGGTGGAGTCGGCGGCACGCCAGAAGAAGCGCATCTCGCCCCCTTCGGAGGTGCGGTAGGTCACGGCCACGTCGCGCGTGGGCATCGGCGGCGGCGCGGATTGCGCGAAGGCAGCCGCCGGGGCGAGCAGGACGAGGCTGAGCAGCGCGCGAAGCATGGATGAACCCTCCCCCGCCCAGCCTGCACCGGGGGAGGGTTCGGGTGTCAACTACCCCACCGCCCCGCGCGTGTTCACCACCACGGCGTAGAGCGAGCGCGCCGCCGCGATGAAGAGCCGGTTCCGCCGCAGCCCGCCGAAGCAGAGATTCGCCGCGCGCTCGGGCAGGTCGATATGGCCGATCGGGGCGCCGGCGCTGTTGAAGACCCGGACCCCGTCCTGCTCCGGCGTGCCCATGCCCCAGCCGCACCAGAGGTTCCCGTCCTCGTCCAGGCGGAAGCCGTCCGGCGTGCCGCCGGGCTCGGCGGTGATGAAGTCACGGCGGTTTGAGAGGCGACCGTTCCCGTCCACAGAATAGGAGAGGATTTTTCGCGGGTTGGTGCGGCTCTCGACGACGTAGAGGATCGACTCGTCCGGGCTGAAGGCGAGGCCGTTCGGCCCCTCGATGCCGTCCGCCGCCACCTCGATCGTCCCGCGCGCGGGATCGACGCGGTAGACGTTCTGCGGCAGCTCGCTCTCGGCGCGCTCTCCCTCGTTGTCGCTGAGAATGCCGAAGGGCGGGTCGGTGAACCAGATCGTGCCGTCGGACTTCACCACCACGTCGTTGGGCGAGTTGAGCCGCTTGCCCTCGAAGCGGTCGGCGATCACGGTGATGCGGCCGTCATGCTCGGTGCGCGTCACGCGGCGCGTCAGGTGCTCGCAGGTGACCAACCGGCCCTCGCGGTCCCGCGCATTGCCGTTGGCGTGGTTGGACGGCGCGCGGAAGACGGTGGTGGCGCCCGTCGCCTCGTCCCAGCGCAGCATGCGGTCGGTCGGCACGTCGGACCAGATGAGGCAGCGGTGGTCGCCGAACCAGACGGGCCCCTCGCCCCAGCGCGTGCCGCCGGCCAGCTTCTGCACGGGGCCGTTCATCACGCGGTAGCGCGCGAAGGAGGGATCGAGGTCCCGCAGCCGCGGATCGGGCGTGCGGGGGGAGGGAGTCCAGGGGGTCTCGTTGTCGAAGGTCGCTTCCATGCGGCGGAGGCTGCGCGGAGGCGCAACCCGCCGCAAGCCCCTCACGTTGGGGAATCACGGACGAAATTCGGAGGTAAACCCTGTGCGAGGCATTCTCCTGTGGCTGATCGGCATTCCCATCCCGATCATCATCCTGCTCTGGCTCTTCGGCGTGCTGAGCTGACCCGCCAGGGGTCAGGCACACCATCCCTGCCCGGATGAACGGAAAGCCGCCCCTTGGGGCGGCTTTCTTTTTACGGGTGGGTCCGTTACGTCCGGCGTGTCGGGTTCGGCCTCTCTGTCGGGGGGTGTCGTGCCACTCCCCTTCCGGGGGGATGTTTGTTGCTGGAGA
>NZ_JACIJD010000014.1 GCF_014199205.1 Muricoccus pecuniae
CGCTCGGCCGCGCTCAGCACGATCGACACCGCAGGCTTGCCCATCGCCGTACCCCTACCGATCACCTAAATAATCGTAGGAATTTCGCGATCAGGACACTAGGGGCGGATCGCCTTTCCCGGCCCGCCGCGCTAGAGCGGGGCATGGCCGACGCCCCCGCCCTCCTGGCCGCCGCCCGCGCCCATTTCGCCACCGGCGCCACCCGCCCGCTGGAGGCCCGGCGCGCTGCGCTGCTCGCCCTGCGGGACGCGCTGGAGGCGATGGAGCCCGAGCTTCTCGCCGCGCTTGAGAGCGATCTCGGCAAGGGCGCCTTCGATTCCTGGACCTCCGAGATCCTGCTCGTGCGGCAGGAGATCGCGCTCACGCTGAAGAACCTCTCGCGCTGGTCCGGCGAGCGCCGGGTCGGCGGGCGCTGGTTCCACCTCCCCGGCCGCGCCGCGCTGCGGATGGAGCCGCGGGGTGCCGTGCTGATCCTCGGCCCCTGGAACTACCCCGTGCAGCTCTGCCTCGTGCCGCTGGTCAGCGCGGTCGCAGCGGGGAATGCGGTGGTGCTCAAGCCCTCCGAGGTCGCGCCCGCCACGGCGGCGGCGCTGGAGCGCCTGGCCATCAGCGCCTTCGCGCCGGGCCATGTGGCCGTGGCCGGGGGCGGGCCGGAGCTGGCGGCGGCGCTGACGGCCCAGCCCTTCGCCCACATCTTCTTCACCGGCAGTACCGAGACCGGCCGCAAGGTGGCCGAGGCCGCCGCGCGCAACCTCGCCACCACCACGCTGGAGCTGGGCGGGGCCAATCCCTGCGTCGTGGACCGGGATGCGGACCCCGTGGTGACGGCGCGGCGCATCGCCTGGGCGAAGTTCCTCAATGCCGGCCAGACCTGCCTCGCCCCCAACCACGTCCTCGTCCATGAGAGCCGGGCGGAGGCGCTGGTGGGCGCGCTGGGCGAGACGATCGCGCGCTTCTACGGGCCGGAGGGGCAGGGGATGCAGCGCGTGGTGAACGCGCGCCATCTCGACCGGCTGAAGGGGCTTCTCGCCCGCGGCCGCGTGGCCCATGGCGGAGGGGTGCGCGAGAACGCGCTGCACATGCAGCCGACGGTGCTGCTGGACCCCGACCCCGCCCTACTGCGGGAGGAGATCTTCGGCCCCATCCTGCCCGTTGTCATCTGGCGGGACCGGGCGGAGCTGCTGGCCGGCCTCTCCTCCCTGCCGGAGCCGCTGGCCCTCTATGTCCACACGCGGGACAGCGGCTTCGCCGAGGAGGTGGCGCGGGCCCTGCCCTCGGGCGGCTTCTGCGTGAACGAGCACATCGTCCACTGCACCGTGCCCGACCTTCCCTTCGGCGGCGTCGGGCCGAGCGGGCAGGGGCGCTATCACGGGCGCGCGGGGTTCGAGGCCTTCTCCAACGCGCGCGCGATCTTCCGCCAGCCCGCGGGGATCGACCCCTCCATGCGCTACCCGCCGCCCCGCGCGCCGCTCTCGATCATCAGGCGGCTGATGGGATGACGGATTTCGATGCCATCGTGCTCGGCGCCGGCGCGGCCGGGCTGATGTGCGCCTTCGTCGCGGGGCAGCGCGGCAGGCGCGTGCTGCTGCTCGACCATGCCGACGCGCCGGGGGCGAAGATCCTCATCTCCGGCGGCGGACGCTGCAACTTCACCAACACGGGCACGGAGCCCTCGCGCTTCTTCTCGGCAAACCCGCATCTCGCGCGCTCGGCCCTCTCGCGCTACACGCAGCACGACTTCATCGCGCTCGTCGAGAAGCACCGAATCCCCTATCACGAGAAGACGCTCGGCCAGCTCTTCTGCGACGGCTCGGCGCGGGCGATCCTCGACCTCCTGCTGCGCGAGTGCGAGGCGGGCGGGGTGGACATGCGCCTGCGCCACCGGATCGTGGACGTCTCCCGCGCCGACGCCTTCCGGGTGGAGACGGATCGCGGCACCTTCACCGCCCCCGCGCTGGTGCTCGCCACGGGCGGCCTCTCCATCCCGAAGATGGGGGCGACGGGCCTCTCGCTGGAGATCGCGCGCCGCTTCGGCCTGCCGGTGGTGGAGACGCGCCCGGCCCTCGTGCCGCTCACCTTCGGGGAGGCGGATCTCGCGCTGATGCGCCCGATCTCCGGCGTCTCGCTTCCCGTGGAGGCGCGGGTGGGGAAGGCGCGGTTCCGGGAGGCGATGCTCTTCACCCATCGCGGCCTCTCCGGCCCCGCCATCCTCCAGGTCTCGACGCCCTGGCGCCCGGGCGATGCGGTGACGCTCGACCTCATGCCCGATGCCGACGCGACCGCCTGGCTGCTGGCCCGGAAGGAGGAGCGCCCGCGCGCATCGCTGCACACCGTGCTGGCCGAGCGGATGCCCCAGCGCCTCGCCTCCGCCCTCGGCACGGTGCGGCTGGCCGCTCATGCCCGGCCTATGGGCGAGCTGGGCAACAAGGCGCTGAAGGAGGTGGCGGCGCTGCTGAAGGGAATGGCGCTGACCCCCACGGGAACCGAGGGCTATGCCAAGGCCGAGGTGATGGCCGGCGGCGTGGACACCGCCGCCCTGTCCTCCCAGACCCTCGCCGCGAAGGAGGTGCCGGGGCTGCACGTGATCGGCGAGGCGGTGGACGTGACGGGCTGGCTGGGCGGCTACAACTTCCAGTGGGCCTGGTCCTCGGGCTGGTGCGCGGGGATGTCCGTCTAGCCCTGCCACGGGCGCGTACCATTTTCCGCCCCGGCCCCCTATATCCGCCCGGCCATGCTGCGCCTCACCGAGATCAAGCTCCCCCTGGACCACCCCGACGACGCGCTGCGGGACGCCGTGGTGGCGCGGCTGCGCGTGCCGCCGGGGGAGGTGCTGGACATCAGCGTCTTCCGCCGGGGCTACGACGCCCGCCGCCGGGGCGCCATCGCGCTGATCTACACGCTGGACGTGGCGGTGCGGGACGAGGCCGCGGTGCTGGCGCGGCTGGGCGGCACGGACAAGCATGTCGGCCCGACGCCCGAGACCTCCTATCGCCTGCCGCCCACGCCCCCCGCGCCGCGCCTGCGGCCGGTGGTGGTGGGGGCCGGCCCCTGCGGGCTCTTCGCCATGCTGATCCTCGCGCAGATGGGCCTGCGCCCGATCCTGCTCGAGCGCGGCAAGGTCGTGCGGGAGCGCACGCAGGACACATGGGGCCTGTGGCGGCGATCCGTGCTGACGCCGGAATCCAACGTGCAGTTCGGGGAAGGCGGCGCCGGCACCTTCTCCGACGGCAAGCTGTGGAGCGGCATCGGCGACAACGCGAACCGCATCCGCAAGGTGCTGGAGGAGTTCGTGAGCGCGGGCGCGCCGGAGGAGATCCTCTACGTCTCCAAGCCGCATATCGGCACCTTCCGCCTGGTCACCATGGTCGAGCACATGCGCGCCCATATCGAATCCCTGGGCGGCGAGTACCGTTTCGGGACGCGGGTGGAGGATGTGGAACTCGGCCCCGACCGCGCGGTGCGCGGCCTGCACCTCTCCGACGGCTCCTTCCTGGAGGCGGACCGCGTGGTGCTCGCCGTCGGGCACTCGGCGCGCGACACCTTCGCCATGCTGCACGGGCGCGGCGTCTACATGGAGGCCAAGCCCTTCTCCATCGGCGTGCGGATCGAGCACCCGCAGGGGCTGATCGACCGCTGCCGCTTCGGGCCGCAGGCCGGGCACCCGGTTCTCGGCGCGGCCGACTACAAGCTCGTGCACCACTGCAAGACACCGGCGGCGGAGGGCCGCGCCGTCTATTCTTTCTGCATGTGCCCCGGCGGCACGGTGGTTGCCGCGGCGTCCGAGCCAGGCCGCCTCGTGACCAACGGGATGAGCCAGTACTCCCGCAACGAGCGCAACGCGAATGCCGGCATCGTCGTCAGCATCACGCCCGAGCGCGACTACCCCGGATCGCCCCTGGCCGGCATCGAGTTCCAGCGGCGCTGGGAGGAGCGGGCCTTCGCCGTGGGCGGGGGCGACTACCGCGCCCCGGCGCAGTGCGTGGGCGACTTCCTCGCCGGGCGCCCCTCCACCGCACTGGGGGAGGTGATCCCCTCCTACAGGCCGGGCGTGACGCCGACGGATCTCTCGCTCTGCCTGCCCGATTTCGCCACCGCCGCGATCCGCGAGGCGCTGCCCGCCTTCGACCGGCAGATCCGCGGCTTCGCCATGGAGGACGCGGTGATGACGGGGGTGGAGACGCGCACCTCCTCGCCGCTCCGCATTCGGCGCGACGAGACCGGGCAGAGCCTGAACACCCCCGGCCTCTTCCCGGCGGGAGAGGGCGCGGGCTATGCGGGCGGCATCCTCTCCGCCGGGGTGGACGGCATCCGCGCGGCAGAGGCCCTGGCGGCGAGCCTTTCCGCGGGCGTTCTGGCCGCCTGACGCGGGATCACGCGCATGAATGAGCGTGATTGAGGGGCGTCACGGGACCGCCCCTCGACCGGGGCCGCGCCGCTGCATAGGTGAGCCGGCGTGTGACGCCAGACCCGAACGAAGGACACCGCGTGGCCCCCTCTCTTGAATTCGCCCTCGATACCTTCGGGGATGTGACCGCCGGCCCGGACGGCAATCCTCTCTCCCACGCGCAGGTGCTGCGGAACCTCGTCGACGAGGCCGTGCTGGCCGACGAGCTGGGCATCGACTTCTTCGGCGTGGGCGAGCACCACCGCCAGGACTTCGCGGTTTCCTCACCGGAGGTGCTGCTCGGCGCCATCGCCGCGCGCACGACGCGCATCCGGCTCGGCACGGCGGTGACGGTGCTGAGCTCGGACGACCCGATCCGCGTCTTCCAGCGCTTCTCCACCCTCGACGCCGTCTCGAACGGGCGAGCCGAGGTGATCCTCGGGCGCGGCTCCTTCACCGAATCCTTCCCGCTCTTCGGCTTCGACATGGCCGACTACGAGCGGCTGTTCGAGGAGAAGCTGGACCTCTTCGCCGCGCTGCGCACGGGCGAGCCCGTGACATGGGAGGGAAGCACGCGCCCGCCGTTGCGGAACCAGCGCGTCTACCCGCCTGTCGAGAACGGGATGCTGAAGGCCTGGATCGGCGTGGGCGGCAGCCCGCAATCCGTGATCCGCGCCGCGCGCTACGGCATGCCGCTGATGCTCGCCATCATCGGCGGCGATCCCCGCCGCTTCCGCCCCTATGTGGACTTGTTCCATCAGGCGCTGGAGCAGCTCGGCCAGCCCGCGCAGCCCGTGGGCGTGCATTCCCACGGCTATGTCGCGGAGACGGACGAGGCGGCGCGGGAGGAGTTGTGGCCGCACTGGAAGCGCTCGCGCGACGAGATCGGCGCGGAGCGCGGCTGGCCGCCCGCGAGGCGCGCGGATTTCGAGCGCGAGATCGAGGGCGGCTCGCTCTATCTCGGCGCGCCCGAGACTGTGGCCCGCAAGATCGCGGCGACGGTGCAGGCCCTCGGGCTCTCGCGCTTCGAGATGAAGTACAGCGCGGGAACCCTGCCGCACGAGCGGATGATGCGGAGCATCGAGCTCTACGGGCGCGAGGTGATGCCCCGCGTCCGCGAGCTGCTGGGATAGCCGAGGGCCGGAGCCCCCGGCCCTTTCCTACTGCTTGCCGCTGCCCGGCTCGGCCATGCCGCGATGCATCTCGGCCGTGACCGCGGCCGGGAGGACGTTGGCCACCGCGGATTGCAGCTTGTTCTTCCAGCCCGCGACCACGTCGCCGTCGCCGCGCAGCATCGCCTCGAAGCCGGTCTTGGCGACCATGGCGGGATCGTCCTTCTTGGCCTGGCCGACCTCGGTGTCCATCAGGTGCCCGCGCTCGAAGAACTCCGTCTCCGTCGGGCCGGGCATGAGGCAGGTGACGGTGACGCCCGTGTCCTTCAGTTCGTTGTGGATGGCCCAGGAGAAGGAGTTCAGGAAGGACTTCGTGCCGTTGTACACGGCCTGGAAGCTGCCGGGCATGAAGCCGGCGATGGAGCCGGTGATGAGGATCTTCCCGGCGTTGCGCGCGCGCATCGCCTGGCCGACCTTGTGGATGAGGTAGATCGTGCCGGTGATGTTGGTGTCCACCACGCCGCGGACCTCGTTCCAGTCCTGGTCGAGGAAGCCCTTGCCGAGGCCGCGCCCGGCATTGGCCATCAGGGCTTCGACCGTGCGTCCCCCCGCGGCGGCGAGGAGCTTGTCCACGCCATCCGTGGTGGAGAGATCGGCCTGCACGGCCTCGACCTTCACGCCGAGGCCGCGCAGCTCCGTCGCGGCCTCCTCGATCTCGGGCTCGTCAGCCGCGATCAGCAGGTCGTAGCCGTGGCGCGCGGCCTCCTTGGCGAGCTCGCGGCCGATGCCGGTGGAGGCGCCGGTGACGATGGCGATGGGCTTGGTTGTGTCGGACATGGAAGCGCTCCGTTCTTTCCTGCGGGTCAGGGCTTCAGGACGACCTTGATGCAGCCGTCCTTCTTGTCCCGGAATGTCTTGTAGAGTTCGGGCCCGTCCTCGAGCTTCGCCGTGTGGGTGATGACGAAGGAGGGGTCGATCTCGCCCTTCTCGATGCGCTCCAGCAGGATCGGCATGTAGTGCTGCACCGGAGTCTGGGCCATGCGGAAGGTCAGGCCGCGGTTGATGGCCGAGCCGAAGGGGATCTTGTCGAGGAAGCCGCCATAGACGCCGATGATCGAGACCGTGCCGAAGTTGCGGCAGCAATGGATGGCCTGCCGCAGGACATGCGGCCGGTCCGTGCCCATGAAGGTCGCGACCTTGATGCGGTCGATCACGGAGTCGAAGCTCGCAGTCCCGTCGGCCTCGGTGCCCACCGCGTCGATGCAGGCATCGGCGCCGCGGCCCTTCGTCAGCTCCTGGATGGCGTCGTAGACATCGACCTCGTGGAAATCGAGCGTGTGGGCGCCGGCCGCGCGCGCCATGGCCAGGCGCTCGGGCACGGTGTCGATCGCGATCACGCGCTCGGCGCCGAGCAGGAAGGCGCTGCGGATCGCCATCTGGCCGACGGGGCCGCAGCCCCAGATCGCGACGGTCTCCCCGCCTTTGAGGTTGCAGAAATCGGCGCCCATGTAGCCCGTGGGGAAGATGTCCGACAGGAACAGCACCTGCTCGTCCGTCAGCCCCGCCGGCACCTTGATCGGGCCGACATCGGCATAGGGCACGCGCACGTATTCCGCCTGCCCGCCGGCATAGCCGCCGAGGAGGTGGGAGTAGCCGAAGAGGCCGGCGGGGGAGTGGCCCCACATCTTCTCGGCCATCTTCGCGTTGCGGTTGGACCGCTCGCAGCCGGAGAACCAGCCGTTCTTGCAGAAGAAGCACTCGCCGCAGGAGATGGTGAAGGGCACGACGACGCGGTCGCCGACCTTCAGCTTCTTGTTGTCTTTGCCGACCTCGACGACCTCGCCCATGCATTCATGGCCGACGATGTCGCCCCGCTCCATGGTGGGGATCATGCCGTCCATGAGGTGCAGGTCGGATCCGCAGATGGCGCAGGAGGACACCTTAATGATGGCGTCGCGGCCGTCCTCGATCTTCGGGTCGGGCACGGTGTCGCAGCGCATGTCGCCCTTGCCGTGCCAGGTGATCGCCTTCATCGGGGGGTTCTCCGGGGTATCGCCGGGCGCGGGGCGCGACCTGGCCGTTCCGGAGAGCCACAACGCGGGCGGGGGCGATCCGCTGCATCGCCCCCGCGCCGCGCCGCCTCAGCCGTTCACCACATCCCCGCCATTGGGATGCAGGACCTGGCCGTTGATGTAGGAGCTGTCCGCCTCCGAGGCGAGGAAGATGTAGCTCGGCGCGACCTCGTCCGGCTGGCCGGCGCGGCCCATCTTCGCCGAGGAGCCGTGCTGGGCGGTCTTCTCCGCGTCGAAGGAGGCGGGGATCAGCGGCGTCCAGATCGGGCCGGGGGCGACGGCGTTCACCCGGATCTTGCGCGCCTCGTAGAGCTGCTGGGAGATGCTGCGGGTGAAGGCGACGATCGCTCCCTTGGTGCTGGCATAGTCCACGAGCTGCGGGCTGCCCTTGTAGGCGGTGACGGAGGTCGTGTTGATGATCGCGCCGCCGTCCGGCATGTAGGTCAGCGCGTTCTTGGCCATCCAGAAGTAGCCGAAGATGTTGGTGCGGAAGGTGCGCTCCACCTGCGCCTCGTCGATGTCGCCGAGATACTTGCTCTCGTGCTGCTCGGCGGCGTTGTTCACCAGCACGTCGATGCGCCCGCCGAGGAAGGACGCCGCGCGCGCCACGGCATCCCTGACGAAGGCGGGGTCGCCCACGTCGCCGGCGATCACCTCGCAGCGCCGGCCGGCGGCCTCGATGAGGCGCTTCGTCTCCTGCGCGTCCACGTGCTCGTCCTTGTAGAGGATGGCGACATCCGCACCCTCCTTGGCGAAGCCGACGGCGACCGCGCGACCGATCCCGGAATCGCCGCCCGTCACCACCGCGGTCTTGCCCTCCAGCTTGCCCGAGGCCTTCCAGTTCTCCATGGATGACTGCGGGCGGGGCGTCATCTCGGCCTCGATGCCGGGCTGCTTGTCCTGGTGCTGCGGGGGTTGCTGTTCGGACATGGGGCGGTGTTCCTCGGGGGGAAGTGGATGCCGCCAGAACGGGGTGCCCGCGCGGGCGTTTCCCCCGCGCGCCCATATAAGTGACTGATTAACCTATGTGGGGCAGCCTCCGCGCCATGAACGTGCGAGCGGCAGGGACAGCGGCCGGGGAGCAGCCCCGCGCCGGCAAGGCGGTTGCGAAGACGGCGGACTTCAAGGGCGCGCTTGCCCGGGCCCAGGCGCCCTTCGCGCCCCCTCCTTCCCGGACGCAGCCGGCCGCCCTGGCGGCACGGCCGGTTGGCAGCGGAAGCCTCGCCGCCGTGCCGGGCCTGGCCAGCTTCCGCGGCCGCATCGCGGCGCAGGAGAGCGCGGGGGCCGGCTGGTCCGCGCGCAACCCCGCCTCGGGCGCGCTCGGCCGGTACCAGATGCTGCCCGTGGCCCTGAAGGATATCGGCTGGCAGGACGCGAGCGGCGCCTGGACGGGCCGAGCCGCCGCGCTCGGCATCCGGAGCGAGGCGGACTTCCTCTCCAGCCCCGCGGCGCAGGAGGCCGCGATGGGGCAGTTCCTCCAGCGCACGGAAAAGCAGCTCGCGGCGAATGGCGCCCTCGGCGCGGCGGGAACGGTCGTGACCGCGACGGACGGGCAGCCCCTGCCCATCACCGAGGCCGGGCTGGTCGCCGCCGCCCATCGCCGGGGCGCCGGGGCCGTCGCGCGCTGGCTGGAGCACCGCACCCGCACGCCCGACGCTCCCGTGCCGGAGGCCACGCGCGCCGCCTTCGCCAGCGTGGAGCGGCGCCTGCGCGACTTCGCCGGCCTGTCCGTCGCAGCCGGGCCGGCCGGGGCTAGCCCTTCCGCATGAACATCACGGGCATGGAGAGGCCGCCCGGAAGGGGCCGCTCGCCCGGCCGGTCCGCCCGGTAGCCCAGGCTCTCGTAGAAGGGCACGGCGTTGAGATAGGCCCGCAGGACGAAGCGCCGGTGGCCCGCCGCCCGTGCCCGCTCCTCCGCCGCGCGGACGAGCCGCGTCGCCAGCCCCTGCCGCGCCGCGGAGGGGTGCACGAAGACCTTGCGGATACGGGCTTCGCCATTCGCCTGCCCCGCCCATCCCGCGCTGCCCAGGAGCGCGCCGTCCCGCTCCGCCACCCAGGGATCGCTCGCCAGCACCTCCGGCGCGTAGTCCGGCGCCCGCAGCATGGCGAGGTAGGGCGGCACGAGGTCCGGCGGGTAGGCCGTGGCCAGCGCGGCGAAGGAGGCGGCGTGCAGCGCCGCCAGCGCCGGCATCTCTTCCGGGCGAAGGGGGCGTAGGCTGGGCGTCATCACGATCTCCTGGCCTCGACCGGCGGTGCGGGGCGGCGCAACATCGGGCCAGGATCCGGCCCCGCGCAGGGCCGGGCAAGAGACGGAGGAACATCCATGCCGCAGCCGCGCGCCCCTCTCCGCCGCCGTCACCTGGCCGCCCTGGCGGGCGCCGCCCTGCTGCCGGCCCCCGCGCTGCTGGCCCAGGGAACCGGGACCGGCTTTCCCAACCGGCCCGTCCGCGTGGTCATCGCCTTCGCCCCGGGCGGGAACTCGGACACGATGGCGCGGCTCATCCAGCCCCGGATGGCGGAGTTCCTGGGCCAGTCGGTGGTGGTGGAGAACCGCACGGGGGCGGGGGGCGCGCTGGCCGCGGGGCAGATCGCGGCCGCGCCGGCCGACGGGCATACCCTTCTCTTCGACGCCGCGTCCTTCATCATCGCGCAGTTCATCCAGCGCAACCTGCCCTTCGACTACGAGCGCGACTTCCTTCCCGTCGGGATGGTGGCGGAGGTGCCCTACATCCTCGCCGTCTCGAACGGCACGGGCATCACCGATCTCAAGGGCTACATCGCCCAGGCCCGGATCACGCAGGGCGGCATGCCCTTCGGCACGCCGGGGGTGGGCAATACCGGGCATCTCGCGGGGGCCCTGCTGGCGCATCGCTCCGGGGTGCGGATGGAGCACATCCCCTATCGCGGCGGGGCGGAGGTGGCGCGGGACCTCGCCGCGGGCACGCTGCCCTCCGGCTATCTCTCGGCCAACTCGCTGCATCCCGTGATCGAGGCCGGCAAGGCCCGCCCCATCGCCCTCACCTCCGGGGAGCGGCGCGGGGGGATCGAGGGCGTGCCGACCATCGCCGAATCCGGCTTCCCCGGCTTCGACCTGACGAGCTGGAACGCGATGTTCTGCCGCGCGGGCACCCCCGAGCCGGTCCGGCGGCGGCTGGAGGAGGCCGTGAACTTCGCGACCTCGGACGATGAGGTGCGCCGGCGCCTGGCCACGATGGGCGCCGTGGCCGTGCCCGCCGAGGCCGACAAGCTGGGCGCGCGGCTGGTGAGCGAGCGGGCCCTGGTGCAGGGGCTGATGCGGGACACCGGCATCAGCTTTGGCTGACGCCCGGGAGCAGAAAAGGGCGCCCCGGCCCGGCCGGAGCGCCCCTTCAACGGGGCGGAGGCCGGGCGGCGCCGGCCTCCGCCCGCCTCAGCCGACGATCTCGTGGCCGGCGAAGAAGTAGGCGATCTCGGTCGCCGCGTTCTCCGGGCTGTCGGAGCCGTGCACGGAGTTCGCCTCGATGCTCTCGGCGAAGAGCTTGCGGATGGTGCCCTCGGCGGCGTTGGCCGGGTTGGTGGCGCCCATGATCTCGCGGTTCGCGGCCACCGCGTTCTCGCCCTCGAGCACCTGCACGACGACGGGGCCGGAGGTCATGAAGGAGACGAGGTCCTTGAAGAAGGGGCGCTCCTTGTGGACGCCGTAGAAGGTCTCGGCCATCGCCTGGGTCATCTGGATGCGCTTCTGGGCGACGATCCGCAGGCCCTTCTCCTCGAAGACGGCGTTGATCTTGCCGGTGAGGTTCCGGCGGGTCGCGTCGGGCTTGAGGATGCTGAAGGTGCGCTCGATGGCCATGATGGCGGTTTCCCTGATTGAGTCCGGGGCCGGGTAGCGGCGCGGGCGGCATTCGGCAAGGGGGGCGGGAGGAAGCCGGCCCGCCTTGCCATCGATTCTTCTTCGTATCCCCTCAGCGGGAAGGGGTGCCGGGCCAGTCGCTCCGGGCCACGCGCAGCAGGGCATAGCCGAGGAGACCGGAGACGAAGGAGCCGGCGAGGATGCCGATCTTCGCCTCGGCCTGGAGCAGCGCCTCGCCGGGGAAGGCGAGGAGGGTGATGAACAGGCTCATGGTGAAGCCGATGCCGCAGAGCAGGGCGGTGCCGAAGAGCTGCGTGCGGCTGGCATAGGCCGGCATGTCGGCCAGCCCCAGCCGGATGGAGAGCATCGAGGCCCCGAACACCCCCACTGCCTTGCCGATCAGCAGCCCCAGGCCCACGCCGAGCGTGACCGGGGCCGCGAGGGCGGAGCCGGGCAGGCCTATCACCGTCACCCCCGCATTCGCCAGCCCGAAGACCGGCACGATGAGGAAGCCGACGGGGAGGTGCAGCGCGTGCTCCAGCCGGTGCAGGGGGCTGGGCGCGTCCGAATCCGGGGTGCCCCGCGTGGTGTGGAGCGGGATGGCCAGGGCCAGGAACACCCCCGCCAGCGTCGCGTGGACGCCCGAGCGCAGCACGAGGACCCAGAGCACGAGGCCCAGCAGCATGTAGGGCAGCAGCCGCGTCACCCCCGCCCGGTTCAGCCCGAACAGCACCGCCAGCACCAGCGCGGCGCCAGCGAGGTCCGGCAGGGAGAGGCCGGAGGTGTAGAAAAGCGCGATGATGATGACGGCGCCGAGGTCGTCGATGATGGCGAGCGCTGCGAGGAACACCCTGAGCGAGGCGGGCACCCGGTTGCCGAGGAGGGAGATGACGCCCAGGGCGAAGGCGATGTCGGTCGCCGCCGGGATGGCCCAGCCATGCGCGGTCTCGGGCCCGTTCAGCAGGAGGTAGACGAGGGCCGGCACCGCCATGCCCCCCGCCGCGGCGATCCCGGGCAGCGCGCGCCGGGGCCAGGTGGAGAGCTGTCCGTCCAGCACCTCCCGCTTGATCTCCAGGCCGACCAGCAGGAAGAACACGGCCATCAGGCCGTCATTGATCCAGTGGCTCACCGAGAGCGGGCCGAGATAGGCGTGCAGCACCGCCTCATAGGCGCCGGCCAGGGGCGAGTTGGCGATGACCAGCGCCAGGGCCGCCGCCCCCATCAGCACCAGCCCGGCGGAGGACTGCCCCTCCAGGAAGCGGCGCAGGGCGCTCGGGCGGGCATGCGGGGCCTTGGTCATCTCGATTCCTGATTCAAGGGATGGCGGCCCTAGCATGGGTTCCGAGCTGTAACAGGAGGAAATCGAGAGCTGCTCCCGTATTGGTGCGCTGCATCATTGGCGTTTCGCCGCGGCTCCGGGCGGGGTAGAAGCCGGGCATGACGGTCCTTGCCCTCCGCGACCTGACCATCCGAATGGCCGGGCGCACCCTGCTGGACGGCGCCAACCTGCAACTCGATCCCGGCCGCAAGCTCGGGCTCGTCGGGCGGAACGGCGCCGGCAAGTCCACGCTGTTCCGCGCCCTGACCGGCGCCCTGCAACCCGATGGCGGCGAGGTCCGCATCGCCGCCCGCGCCCGCATGGCCCATGTGGCGCAGGAGCAGCCGGGCACGGACGTGTCCCTGATCGACACCGTGCTGGCCGCCGATACGGAGCGCGCCGCCCTGCTCGCCGAGCGCGAGCACGGCGACCCCTCCCGCGCGGCGGAGGTGCAGGAGCGGCTGATCGCCATCGGCGCCGACGCCGCCCCCGCCCGGGCCGGGGCCGTGCTGGCGGGCCTTGGCTTCGACGGCGCGGCGCAGCTCCGCCCGGTGCGGGAGTTCTCCGGTGGCTGGCGGATGCGCGTGGCCCTGGCCTGCGCGCTCTCGCTGGAGCCGGACCTGCTGCTGCTGGACGAGCCGACCAACCACCTCGACCTCGAGGCGACCCTCTGGCTGGAGGGCTGGCTCAAGCGCTTTCCCGGCGCCGCCATCATCATCTCCCACGACCGGGAGGTGCTGGACGAGTGCGTGGACAGCATCGCCCATCTCGATCGCGGCAAGATCACGACCTATCCCGGCGGCTACTCCGAATTCGTGCGGATCCGCACGGAGCGCATGGCCCAGCAGGCCGCGCAGAACGCGAAGATCGTCGCCGAGCGCGCCCATATGCAGGCCTTCGTGGACCGCTTCCGGGCCAAGGCGAGCAAGGCCCGCCAGGCCCAGTCCCGCATCAAGGCGCTGGAGAAGCTGCCCGCCGTCTCGGCCATCGTGGAGGACGTGGCGACCCGCTTCGAGTTCCCCGACCCGCCGGAGGTGCCGCCCCCCGTGCTGACGATGTACGGGGCCTCGGTCGGCTATGGCGACCGAACCATCCTGCGCGGGCTGGAGCTGCGGCTAGACCAGGAGGACCGGGTGGCGCTGCTCGGCGCCAATGGCAACGGCAAGTCCACCCTGGCGAAGCTCATCGCCGGCAAGCTGGAGCCGAAGGCCGGCGAGGTGCGCCGGGCGCCGCGGCTGAAGATCGGCTATTTCGACCAGCACCAGGCCGAGGCGCTGGATCCGAACGGCACGCCGCTGACCCATATGCAGGCCGCCATGCCCAAGGCGACGATCACCCAGGCCCGCGCCCAGCTCGCCCGCTTTGGGCTGGACGAGGACCGGGCGACGACGCTCATCCGCGACTGCTCGGGCGGCGAGAAGGCGCGGCTGCTGCTGGCGCTGACGACGCGCGACGCGCCCCAGCTCCTGATCCTGGACGAGCCGACCAACCACCTCGACATCGACGCGCGCGAGGCGATGGTCCGGGCCCTGGCCGACTACAAGGGCGCCGTGGTCCTCATCACCCACGACCCGCACATGGTGGAGCTCGCCGCCGACAGCCTTTGGCTCGTGGCCGACGGGGCGGTGAAGCCCTTCGACGGCGATCTCGCGGACTACCGCGCCTGGCTTGCCGGCCGCGCCCGGGACGCGCGGAGCGAGGCCCGCGCCGCCAAGGCCGATGCCGACGCCCCCGCAAAGCCCACCGCCGCCAGCCGCGCCGCCGCTCGCGCCGCCCTTGCCCCCATCCGCGAGCGGGTGAAGGAGATTGAGGCGCGGATGGAGAAGCTGCGGCTGGAGGACCGGCTGCTGGAGAAGAAGCTCGGCAATACCGAGACCTATGCCCGCTTCAAGCCGGCCGACATCGCCTGGGCGAACACCCGCCGCGCCGCCATCGCGGACATCATGTCCAAGCTGGAAGAGGAGTGGCTGGAACTGAGCGAGAAGCTCGAGGCGGCCTGAGATCCGCGCCACTCCATTGCGTTGTTGAAACCCTCCCCGCAACCGGCCCAATCTCCGGGCCGGACGGGGAGGCAGCGATGAGCGAGAGCGATCTCACCGCGCGCAACGTGGCGCAGGTCGGGGACATCTACGGGCGCTATGCCAGGGGCGACCGGGGCGCGGTGCTCGGCGCCCTCGCGCCGGACGTGCGATGGAGCTCGATCGGCGGGGAAGCGCTCTCCTGGGCCGGGGAGCGCCGGGGCCGCGCCGGCGTCGAGGCCTATTTCGCCGCGCTCGACGCCGAGGTCAGCCAACTCGGCTACGAGGTGGAGAGGGTGATCGCCCAGGGGGAATGGATCGCCGTCCTCGCCACCGTCACCGTGCGCTACCGCGGCAACGGGCGCGAGTGCCGCTACGCCAAGGCCGACTTCATCCGGATGGTGGACGGGCGCCTGGCCGACTTCCGCGAGTTCTACGACACCGCCCAGGCCTGCCGGGACCAGGCCTGCCACTGACGCGGGCCCGTCCCGTCGCCCCGGCGGATTTCAACCGCGCCCGATCCGCTCTAGTTTCCCCCGGCAAACGGGAGGAGGCGGCAGATGTCCACTGGGCTGCGCAAGGGTCTGACGAGCTACGGCGATGCGGGGTTCTCGCTCTTCCTCCGCAAGGCCTTCATCAAGGCCGCCGGCTACTCCGATGACGCGCTGGACCGGCCGATCATCGGCATCACCGACACGGCCAGCGACTACAATCCCTGCCACGGCAACGCGCCGCAGCTGATCGAGGCCGTGCGGCGCGGCGTGATGCTCTCGGGCGGGCTGCCCATGGCCTTCCCGACGATCTCGATCCACGAGAGCTTCTCCCACCCGACCTCCATGTATCTCCGCAACCTCATGGCCATGGACACGGAGGAGATGGTCCGCGCCCAGCCGATGGACGCGGTGGTGCTCATCGGCGGCTGCGACAAGACGCTGCCGGCCCAGATCATGGGCGCCGCCTCCGCCGGCATTCCCGCCATCGTGCTGCCCGTCGGGCCCATGGTGGTCGGGCATCACCGCGGCGAGGTGCTGGGCGCCTGCACGGATTGCCGCCGCCTCTGGGGGCAGCACCGGGCCGGCAAGATCGACGAGGCGGAGATCGAGGTGATCAGCGGGCGGCTCGCGCCCTCCGTCGGCACCTGCATGGTGATGGGCACGGCCAGCACCATGGCCTGCATGATCGAGGGGCTCGGCCTCTCGCTCCCGCACAGCGCCGCCATCCCCGCGCCCCATGCCGAGCGCTTGCGCTGCGGCGAGGCGACGGGGCGGGTCGCGGTGGAGATGGCGCGGCGCGGCGGGCCGGCGCCGAAGGCCCTGCTGACGCCGGGCTCACTGCGGAACGCGATGGTGGTGCTGCAGGCCATCGGCGGCTCGACCAACGGGCTGGTCCACCTCGCCGCCATCGCCGGGCGCGTCGGCCTGCGCGTGGACCTGGAGGAGTTCGACAGGGTCGGCCGCGAGGTGCCGGTGCTGGTGGACCTCAAGCCCTCGGGCGACCACTACATGGAGCACCTGCACCATGCCGGCGCCGTGCCGCGGCTGCTGCAGGAGCTGGAGCCCTTCCTCGACTTGGAGGCACCGACGGTGATGGGCGGCACGCTGCGCGACTACATGAACCTCGCCGAGGAGGTGCCGGGCCAGACCGTCATCCGCCCGCGCAGCAACCCGCTGAAGTCCACGGGCGGCATGGCCGTGCTCCGCGGCAATCTCTGCCCCGGCGGCGCTGTCATCAAGCACGCGGCCGCGACGCCCGCCCTTCTCCAGCACGAGGGCCGCGCCGTCGTCTTCACCAGCGTCGAGGACATGACCAACCGCATCGACGACCCGTCGCTCGACGTGGCCGCCGATGACGTGCTGGTCCTGCAGAATGCCGGCCCCAAGGGCGCGCCCGGCATGCCGGAGGCGGGCTACCTGCCCATCCCGAGGAAGCTCGCCCAGGCCGGGGTGAAGGACATGGTCCGCATCTCCGACGCCCGCATGTCCGGCACCGCCTTCGGCACCATCGTGCTGCACATCACGCCCGAGGCCGCGGTGGGCGGCCCGCTCGGGCTGGTGCGGACGGGGGACCGCATCCGGCTCGACACGGCGAACCGCCGCATCGACCTGCTGGTGGACGAGGCCGAGTTGGAGCGCCGCGCCGCGGACTTCGCCCCGCCCCGCCCCGCCCCGAAGCGCGGCTACGCGAAGCTGTTCCACGACACCGTGCTGCAGGCCGATCGCGGCTGTGACTTCGACTTCCTGGCGGGGGAGGACGACCCGGCCGAGTGAGCCCTAATCCGTCCCGGCGGTGGTGGCGACGGGCGTGGGCACGCCCGAGCCGTCCGGCCCGCGCATCCCGATCCGCCCGAGGCCGGGCAGCTTGATCGCGGGGCGGCGGATGTCGATCCCCGCGACGGCGCCGAGGATGTTCACCTCCAGCCCCTCCACCCAGCCGAGGGAGAGGCCGGCAAGGCCGCCGAGGGAGAGGCGCAGCCCCGTGCCGGAGGCGGTGGGGCGGAGCCAGCGGCCGTCATAGGGATAATCCTTGCCAATCGCGTTGGGCGGCAGGGTGACGCCGATGCCGGGGATGGAATCCAGCACGGCGGCGACGAAGGTGTTGGAATTCGGCCCGGGCCAGGCGCGGTAGTCGCCCTGGTTGCGCCACGCATAGCCCGCGATGGCCGCGCGCATCCGCGGGATCAGCGCCTCCGCCTCGGCGCCATCGGCCGCGAAGACCACTTCCGGCGTGCTGCCGAACCAGCGGCCATCCGGCTCGAAGCCGTTCATGCGGATGGGATCGCCCCAGGCGGTGTAGTCGTAGCGCGTGTAGCGCGCCTCGCCCTCCGGCTTGAAGACGATCCAGCAATGGACGGCGAAGATGCCGCGCCATCGCACGGTGGGGGCGGCGAAGACGCGCACCACCGCGCCGGGGCTGCGGGCGGGCGGGAGCAGCCCGGCGCTGGACCGGTCGGCGCTCCACCAGTCCGTGCCGGAGAGGCGGGTCTGGTAGATGGCGGCGGAGATGCCGAGGGGGAGGAGGTAGAACAGGGCGAAGAGGAGGAGCCCGGTCTTCAGGATCGTCATGTCGCCCGGTATGTTTGTCGCCACCCGGCGATGCGCAACCGGCCCTCAGCCCCCGCGCGGGAAGAGGTCGTCCAGCTCCCGGTGATCTGGCAGTTCCGTCGGGGCCGGCTCTCCGCCGCGCAGCACGATCCGCTCCCCGCGGCGGCGCGCGAGCAGCTCGTCCATCCGCCGCGCTCGGAACAGCAGAAGGTCCGCCGGTGCGCCGGGGCGGATGCGGCCGTGATCCGCCATCCCCAACAGCGCCGCGGGACCGGCGGTGACGGCGGCGGGCCAGTCCCCGAAGGGCTTGTCGAGATGGCCGATCCGCACGGCATCGGTGAAGACCTCGATCATGTCGTGGTCGCCATAGGCGTGGAAGGGATCGCGGCAGTTGTCGCCGCCGAGCAGCACGGGGATGCCGCGCGCGCGCAGCTCGTGCAGAGGCGTGACGCCGCGCAGGCGGGGCGTGCGGCCGGGCGCGCGGTCCTGCAGGTAGCCGTTCACCACGGGGAGGGAGACGACGGTGATCCCCGCCTCGGCTACGAGGTCCATCACGCGGTCCACGGTCCCCGGCTCCTGCACGGAGAGGCTGCAGCAATGGCCGCAGGTGACGCGGCCGTGGAAACGGTGCCGGATGGCGGCCCGCGCCACCGGGCCGAGGGTCGCGGCGGAGGGGTCCACGCTCTCGTCCACATGGAGGTCGATATCGAGGCCGTGGCGGTCGGCGAGGCGGAACAGCGCGTCGAGCGCCGCTTCCAGCGCCTCGGGCGTGGCGCCGGGGAAGTTGCTGATGCCGCCGAGCAGCCCGCCCGCCTCGGCCACGCGCGCGGCCAGCGCCTCGCCCTCCGGCGTGGCGTAGCCGTCGATGCTGATCAGGGCGACGCCCTGGAGCGCGACGCGCCCGCGCCAAGCCTCGCGCAACTCCGCGAAGACGGGCCAGGTGACGGCGGCCTGGGCGCCGTCGCTGTCCAGATGGGTGCGGATGCCGGCGGTGCCGTATGCCTCGGCGCAGCGCAGGGCGAAGCTGAAGCGGCGGCGGATGTCCTCTGCGGTCCAGTTGGCCCTCCGGTCCTCCGCGACGGCGGCGATGGCGGAGCCGAAGCTCCCGTCGGGGTTCGGCGCGCGGGGCAGGATGTGGCCCTTGTCCAGATGCGCGTGGGGCTCGACCGGAAGGGGCCAGACCTGCCCGCCGTCCAGGTCCACCGCGCCGTCCGGCGGCATGGCGGCGGCGGGGCGGAGATGGGCGATGCGGCCCCCGGCGATGCCGATCTCCATCAGGGCCAGCCCGTCCGCATCCGCCGGGCCGTGGTCGCCCTCCAGCAGCGCGGCGGGGACGGAGGCGCGGTGGAGGAGTATCGTGCCCCCCGCGGGGATCGGCGGGAAACCGGCCATCTCAGTGCTCCTTCCCCACCGCGCTCTCGTGCCAGCGGCGCAGGGCGAGGTGGGAAACGAGCGAGAGGGCGAGAAAGATCACCACCCCCGCGAGGGAGATGAGGGCGAGCGCCGCGAACATGCGCGGGATCTGCAACTGGTATCCCGCCTCCAGGATGCGGTAGGCGAGGCCGGAGCCCGTGCCGCCCGCCCCCGCCACGAACTCCGCCACGACGGCCCCGATGAGCGACAGCCCGCCCGAGATCCTGAGCCCCGCGAGGAAGAAGGGCATGGCCCAGGGCAGGCGGAGCTGCCACAGCGTCTGCCAGCGGCTCGCGCCGTAGAGGCGGAACAGGTCCGCCAGGTTGCGGTCCGTGCCGTTCAGCCCCGCGGTGGTGTTGGACAGGATGGGGAAGAAGGCGACGATCCAGGCGCAGATCAGCAGCGCCGCCTGGACATTGTCCACCCAGATGATGATGAGCGGCGCGATGGCCACGATCGGCGTCACCTGCAGCATCACGGCCAGCGGCAGGAAGGTCATCTCCATCAGCCGCGACCCGCTGAACAGGAGGGAGAGCCCGACCCCCGTGGTCACCGCCGCGACCAGCGCTAGCGCCGTGACCCGCAGCGTGACGGCGAGGGCGGAGGCGAGGGTGGGCAGGTCCGCCGCCAGCGCACCGCCGATCGCGACCGGCCCCGGCAGGACATAGGGCGGCAGGCCAAGATGCCGCACGGCGATCTCCCACCCGCCGAGGAGGAGGGTGGCCATCAGCAGCGGCGCCAGGATGCGCGGCCAAGCGGCGAGCGGCAGGCCGAGGATGCGCGCCCCCTCCCTCATGCCGCCATCGCCCCCTCCAGCGCGGTCGAGACGGTGCGGCAGAGCGCGGCGTAGTCGGGCGAGGTGCGGAAGGCCTCGTCCCGCGCGCCCGGCGCCTCGACCGGAAGCTCCGCGTGCAGCCGGCCGGGATGGGCGGCCATCACCGCCACGCGCTGCGAGAGATAGACGGATTCGAAGACGGAATGCGTGACGAAGACGGCGGTGAAGCGCCGCTCCCCCCAGAGGCGCAGGAGGTCGTTGTTCAGGCGGAAGCGCGTGATCTCGTCCAGCGCGGCGAAGGGCTCGTCCAGCAGCAGCAGCTCCGGCTCCGTCACCAGGGCGCGGGCGATGGAGACGCGCATCCGCATGCCGCCCGACAGCTCGCGGGGGTAGCTGCCCGCGAAATCGGCCAGCCCCACCAGCTCCAGCATCCGCCGCGCGCGGGCGTGGCGCTCCGCCCTCGCCATGCGGGCCAGCTTCAACGGCAGGGCGACGTTGTCCAGCGCCCGCTGCCAGGGCATCAGCGTCGGCTCCTGGAAGACGAAGCCCAGGCGCGGCGTGCCGCGAGGCCAGTCGATCCGCCCGGCGGAGGGAGGGGTGAGGCCCGCGATCATGCGCAGCACCGTGCTCTTGCCGCAGCCGGAGGGGCCGAGAAGGCTGACGAAGCTCCCGGCGCCGATCTCCAGATCCAGCCCCTGCACGGCGAGCGTGCCGTTCGCGTAGCGCTTGGAGACGCCGCGCAGGCCCACCAGGGGCGGGGCGGCCGTCTCTGGCGTGCTGGCTGCGAGGGCGGTCGGGGGCATCGAGGGGATCTCCCGGCGGATCCTCTCCCTTCGCACAGGCTCCCGGGCTTGCCCATGCCGCCCGCGGCGCGGCGCTTGCTTGCCCCGTCCGGCGGCAATGCCAGAAGGAGAAGGGGATGAGCACGACGCTGGCGGCCCCGCGGCCGCGGGAGATGATGCATCTCGGCACCCGGTCCGATGCGCGCGGCGCGGCGCGGGCGGCGATCCACCTCGCCCTGCTTCTCGGCACGGGCTGGCTCACCGCTGTCGCGCCGGGGGTGCTGGTGCTCCCCGCGATGGTGCTGGCGGGGGCGGTGCAGGCGGCGCTCTTCGCCCCGCTGCACGAGACCTGCCACTACACCGCCTTCCGCTCGCGCCGGGCGAATGCCGTGATCGGCTGGCTCGTGGCGCTGACGGCGCTGCGGAACTGGCACTTCTACCAGGCCTTCCACCTTGCCCATCACCGCCACACCCAGGACCCCGAGCACGACCCCGAGCTCTCCCCGCCGCCGCCGGGCGACCTGCCCGCCCTTCTCGCCCGGGTGGCGGGGGTGACCTACTGGCGCGCGCAGCTCAACGTCTGGGCGCGGGGCTGGCGGGGCGACCTCTCCGCCTATTCCTTCATCCATCCCGCGGCGGCGCCGCGCGTGATCCGCAGCATCCGGGCGGGCTCCGCGCTGACGGTGCTGCTCGTCCTGGCGGCGGGGCTGGGCCTCGGCTGGGGGGCGGTGCTCCTCTTCTGGGCGGGGCCGCAGCTTCTCGGGCAGCCCTTGCTGCGCCTCTATCTCCTCACCGAGCACACGGGCTGCACGGAGGACGCGAACGGGCTGACGAACACCCGAACCATGCTCACCGTCGCGCCCGTGCGGCTGCTGATGTGGGAGATGCCCTTCCATGCGGAGCATCACCTCTACCCCTTCATCCCCTTCCATCGGCTGCGCGATGCCCATGCCCTGCTGCGGGACCGGCTGGGGCAGGTCGGGCCGGGCTATGTGCGCTGGCACCGGGACCACATCCGGGAACTGCGGAAGGCCTCGCCGGGAGGGGCCGGGCCGCGCTAATCCCGGGAGGATGAGCGAGGACCCCAGGCGCCAGGCGCCCGCCGCCGCCCGCAACCGCGAGCCCATCCTCGCGGCGTTGCGGGAGATCCTGCCGCGCCGGGGGCTGGTGCTGGAGATCGCCAGCGGCACGGGCGAGCACGCCGCCCATTTCGCCGCCGCCCTGCCGGAACTCGTCTTCCAGCCGAGCGACCCGGACCCGGATCTGCGCGCGAGCATCGACGCCTGGGCGGCGGGCATGCCGAACGTCCGGCCCGCCATCGCCCTCGATGCCTCGGCCGGGGGCTGGCCGGTCGGGGCGGCGGATGCCGTGCTCTGCATCAACATGATCCACATCGCCCCCTGGGAAGCGGCGCTGGGCCTGTTCCGCGGGACGGCCGCGCTGCTGCCGCCGGGCGGGCCGCTCGTCCTCTACGGTCCCTACCGGCGCGGGGGGCGGCACACCGCGCCGAGCAACGCCGCCTTCGACGACGACCTCCGCCGCCGCAACCCCGCCTGGGGCGTGCGGGCGCTGGAAGCCGTGGCGGAGGCCGCGGGAAGGGAGGGCTTCGGCCCGCCCGAAGTGACGGAGATGCCGGCCAACAACCTTCTCCTCGCCTTCCGGGCGGGGCATCGCGGGGCGGGCTGAGGCGTTTCCCGGAACCAGCCGGAGACCCCGCCCCATGGACCACCGCCTCCACGACTTCCTCCGCGGCGAGGGCCGGGACGGGCGCGGCCGCCGCCTCTCCGACGTGCTGGCCTTCGATGACGACGGGATCGAGGGCGTGCACGACTTCATCCAGTGGCTCTTCCCGTCGCGGGAGGGGAGCCGCGCCGTCCCCGGCTCCCCCGTGCTAGGCGAGGAGGAGGCCGCCGCCATCCGCGCCGACCCGCGGGCGCTGGAGGGCCTGCGCGCCGCGGCGGCCCGCATGGCGCGCTTCTATGTGGAGACGGATGGCTGGCTCGTTCCCTTCGACCACAACCACCTCCGCATCACCCGGATCATCGCCGCCCTGCGGGACCTGCTGGGGAGGGAGGAGGCGGAGGCGTTCCACGCGGCGGTGGCCGCGCGCAACCGGGAGGCGGGCGGGCCGGTGAACGCGGACAGCCTCCGCTACTGGGCGCGGGCCCTGGGGGGATGAGGGCGCGCCATGCCCGTGGATGAGCGCCGGCCCCGCGCCCCGGCACCGGGCTCCATGCTGGCGAGGCTCATCGACGGTCCGATCGCGCCCGGCCACGTGGCCTGGATCGGGCTGCGCCCCGCCCGCCGCGCGCCGATGCGGGCGGTGGAGGAGGCGCTGGCCGAGCCCGGCCAGGGCTTGCAGGGGGACCGGTTCTCCAGCACGCGCAACGGGGCGCGGCAGGTCACGCTGATCTCGCGCGAGGCGCTCCATGCCATCGCGGGCTACCTCTCGCGGGAGGAGATCCTGCCGGAGCGGCTGCGGCGGAACATTGTCACCACCGGGATCAACCTCGCCGCCTTGCACGGACGGCGCTTCCGCCTGGGTGGGGCGCTGCTCGAATGGTCGGGCGAGTGCGCGCCCTGCTCCCGCATGGACGAGGAACTCGGGCCCGGCGGCTACAACGCCGTGCGCGGCCATGGCGGGATCACGGCGCGGGTGCTGTCGGGCGGGGTGATCCGCCTCGGAAACCCGGTGGAGCGGCTGCTCGGAGGGGAGGGGTAGGTGCGCTCAGCCCGCCCGGATCACCCGCGCGCCCTCGGCCGCGAAGGGGGCGCAGGCGGCCTCGGGCGCGTCGGTCACGAGGGTCCAGCCGGGGGGCAGGTCGGCCCAGAAAGGCTGCTCCTCCCGCCCGAGCTTCGAGGCATCGGCCAGCACCACCACCTCCCGCGCCTGGCGCATCATCAGCGACTTCAGCGCCACCTGCTCCATCGTCGCCTCGCAGACGCCGCGGCCGGGCACCACGCCGTCCGCCCCCATGAAGACGCGCGCGGCGGTCACCCCGCGCAGCGCCGCCTCCGCCATGGGCCCGACCGTGCTCACGCTGATCGGCCGCACCGTCCCGCCGAGCACCACCAGCTCCATCCCCGGCGCGCCGGCGAGGACGGGGATGAGGGGAAGGTTCGTCGTCACCACGCGCAGCGACCGCCCGGCGAGGAGCCGCCCGAAGGCCTCCACTGTCGAGCCGCCGTCGAGGATCACCGTCTCTCCCTCGCCGACCAGGCCGAGGGCGGCATGGGCGATCGCGGCCTTGGCGGCGCGGTGCTGGGCCGTGCGCGCGTGCAGGCTCGTCTCATGCGCCGGGGCGAGGATGGCGCCGCCATAGGTGCGCGCGATGGCCCGCCGGGCGGAGAGCGCGTTGAGGTCGCGGCGGATGGTGGAGGCGGAGACGCCGAAGCGCGCGGCCAGCGCGTCCACATCCGCCTCGCCGCCCGCGATCGCGGCGAGCATCTCGTCGTGGCGGCTGCGGCGTCGTTTCATCGGGGAGCCCGGAAGGGGGAGGGGCGGCACGTCCGGTGGATGCGCCGCCCGGTTCCGTCAGGCCGCGGCCAGGCTGCGCTTGGGCGCGAGGTCCACCGCCTGCTTCAGTGCCTCGACGAGCGAGCCCTCGTCGGCGATGCCCTTGCCCGCGATGTCGAAGGCGGTGCCGTGGTCGACCGAGGTGCGGACCACGGGCAGGCCGATGGTGATGTTCACCCCGGCCTCGAGGCCCATCACCTTCACCGGGCCGTGGCCCTGGTCGTGATACATGGCCACCACGAGGTCGAAATCGCCGCGGCCGGCGCGGAAGAAGAGGGTGTCGGCGGGCAGCGGGCCCTGCACGGCCCAGCCATTGGCCTGACACTTCTCGATGGCGGGGATGATCTTCTCCTCCTCCTCGCCCTGGCCGAAGAGGCCGTTCTCGCCAGCATGCGGGTTGATGGCGCAGACGCCGATGCGGGGCTCGGCGATGCCGGCCTTCACCAGCGTCGCGCGGCCGCGCTCGATCACGCGGAAGACGAGGCCCGGCTCGATCTTCCGGATGGCGTCCATCAGGCCGATATGGGTGGTGACGTGGATGACGCGCAGCTTCGGCGCCACCAGCATCATGGACACCTCCGGCGTGCCGGTGAGGTAGGCCAGCATCTCGGTGTGGCCGGGATACTTGTGGCCGGCGGCGTGCAGCGCCTCCTTGCTCAGCGGGGCGGTGCAGATGGCATCCGCCTCGCCGGCCTCCACCAGCCGCGTCGCGCGCTCGATGTAGCGGAAGGCGCCCTCGCCCGAGAGCGGGGAGAGCTGGCCGAAGGGATGGCCGGCGGGGATGATGCCGAGGTCGATGCAGTCCACCGTGCCGCGCTCGTAGCGGGCCTCGGCGGGGGCCTGGATGGCGTTGACCCGGAGGCCGGTCTTCACGATGGCGTCGGCCTCGCGCAGGCGGGTGGCGTCGCCGACCACGAAGGGGCGGCACATCGCGTAGACGTCCTCGCGCGCCAGGGCCTTCATGATGATTTCCGGCCCGATGCCGGAGGCGTCGCCCATGGTGATGGCGACGATGGGGCGCCCGTGGGACGCAGTAGCGTTCTGGCTCATCTCGCGCTTTCCCCTGTGAGGTCCTGTGTCAGGTGGTGCAGCCGCTCGAGGCTGCGGAGGATGGTCTCTTCGTTGCCGAAGGCGCCGGCCTTGGTCATCACCGGCACCTCGATCGCCCCCTGGGTGATGCCGAGCGGCACGCCGGGCTCGACCTCCTCCAGCAGGCGGATCCCGTGCACGCCGAGATGGCTGAGCAGGGCGCAGGCCGTCTCGCCGCCCGTGGCAAAGAGGCCGCCCATGCGGGCGCCTGCGGGGGCGAGCAGTTCCGCCAGCGCCACGGCCAGGGCGGCGCCCCCGGAGAGGTCGGCCACCGAGGCGTCGGTCACCGGCACCAGCGTGTCGCGGCCCGAGGCGAGGCTCCCCGCGATGCGGTTCGCGAGCGGGGCCCAGCGCGGGTCCGCCGGGCCGGCGCGGAGCAGGTCCACCGGCACCTCGATGAGTTCGGCGGCATCCTCGGCCGCCAGATGAGCGGCGGCGGCGCGGGAAGCCTCGGCGATGCTGCCGACCACGATCAGCACGCCGCCGCGGAGGGCGGTGGGCGCGGGCGCGGCGACCGCGCCGCTCTCCGGCAGGGCGGCGGCGAGGGCGGCGGCGATCCCGCCGGAGCCGACCCAGAGGACGCTCTCGGAGAGGGGCAGGCTGGCGCGGGCGAGGGCTTCGAGATCGCCCGGGGCGGCGGCGTCGCAGACCACGGCGTCCAGCCCCTCATCCAGCGCCGAGCGCAGGGCGTGGGCGAGCGGGATTTCGCCCCCGCGCACCAGCTCGAGCGGGATGAGGCGGGCGGAGAGGCCGACCGAGGCCAGCACCTCGGTCAGCAGCGCGCTCTCATAGGTGTGGTCGCGCGCCCAGAGGGGGGTGGTCTCGAGCGGGGCGCCGTTCATGTGCACCCGGCCGCCCTCGGTGGTGCGGCCGGTGGCGGGAAAGGCCGGGGCGAGGATGGCCAGCGCCGGGCGGCCGGATTCGCGGAGCGCGCCGAGGGTGGCGGCCAGCTCGGCGGCGGGCTGGCCGCGCAGGGTGGAGTCGATCTTCTTGATCAACCCCATCCCCGGCGCGTGCCGGGCACGCAGCAGGGCGGCATGGCGGGCACCGGCCCCCTCCGGGGAGAGGCGGCGGCTGTCGGCGTCGATGGCCAGCACCTCGGTGGCGGAGGCCGCCTCCGCCCCGTGCCAGCCGACCGAGGCCTCCAGCCCGCGGCGGGCGAAGGCGATGCCGCAATCGGCGGCACCGGTCAGGTCGTCGGCGAGGATGAGCCAGTTGCGCGTCATGCCGTCCCCGCCCTCAGGCCGTGGTGTTCAGGCGCGCGGGGCCGACGCGGCGCGCGACCCAGGCCGTCACGGGCGGGACGAGAATGGCGGTGACGATGACGCAGGCCGAGACGAGGATGGTGGCGGCCGGGGCGGCCTCCGCATAGGCGGGGTTGTTGGCCGCGACGATGGCGGGCACCGCCGCCGCATTGCCGGCGGTGGAAGCCGCCGCGACGCCCGCGACACCCGAGCCGCCGATCGCGCGGTCCGCCAGGAAGAGGGCGAGGCCGGTGATCACGACCACCGCGACGCCGAGGCCGAGCCCGAGCAGCCCCGCCTGCCACACCTTCGTCAGGTCCAGCCCCGCGCCGAGGGCGAAGGCGAAGAAGGGGATCATCACCGGGATGGCGCGGCTGAGGAAGTCGCGCATCTCGCGGTCCAGGTTGCCGATGATCATGCCGACGAGGAGCGGCAGGATGGCGCCGACCAGGACCGGCCAGTCGAAGGCGGAGAGCCCGGCCACGCCGAGGGTGACCATGGTGAGGAAGGGGCCGGACTCGAGCGTCATCACCGTGTAGGCGCCGACGTCGCGCGGCTCGCCGTACTGGCCCATCAGCGCCATGTAGAGGCCGCCGTTGGTGTCGTTCATGGCGGCGACGATGGCGAGGGTGGAGAGGCCGGCGAAGATGCCGGCGGCCACCGGGGCCTCTCCCAGGAACTGGCCGACGACGATGCCGAGCAGGGCGGCGATGCCGACCTTCGTGGCGAGCAGCGTGCCGCCCTTCTTCAGGATGTAGGGGGTCGCCTTGAAGTCGATACTCGCGCCCATGCAGACGTAGAACACGGCGAGGATGGGAAGGGCGCCGGTGAAGAGCGCGCCGGTGAAGGAGCCGAAGAACTTCGGCGTGGTCGGGAAGAGGGTGGCGATGATGGCGCCAAGGGCGAGGGGGACGACCATCATGCCGCCGGGCACTCTCTCGATGGCGCGCTTGATCGGGATCTGCATCAGGGTCTCCTCCCCAGGGGGACCGGGCTGATCGCCCGGCGGGGCTGTGGAATGCCCGCGCTGCTTCTGCGCCGGCGGGCATGAAGTCAACGAAATTTTGCGCGAAACGCGCATTATTCGGTGGCTTCGGGCAGCTTGGCGAGGAGGGGAAGTATTTTAACCCCCGTCGCGACCTCGTGTGGGCGGCGTTGAGCCTTGCCCCTCGACATTTCTGCGCGCTTCGCGCAATAGCCCGGAGCAATCTGGTCATGTATATGACTGCCCGGGCGGCTCGCGCGCTGCCGAACAGGGGAGGAAGGCCTGGAAACCGCAGCCCGGCCCTTCCTGCCCGCAGGACGGGGATGAACCACGTCATGAGCCTCTCCCTCGCCGAGGACGCCTCCCTGGTGGACGAGCTGGCCGCCATTACCGGCCGCCAGCACGTGATCCCCGCCGATGACGACCACGAGCCCTATGTGGTGGACTGGCGCGGCCGCTACCGCGGCAGGGCCGCGGCCGTGGTGAAGCCGGCCAGCACCGCCGAGGTCGCCGAGGTCGTGCGGCTCTGCGCCCGCCATGGCGTGGCGATCGTGCCGCAGGGCGGCAACACCGGCATGTGCGGCGCGGCGACCCCCGGCGCCGACGGGCGCAGCGTCGTGCTGCGGCTGGATCGGCTGAACCGCATCCGCTCCGTCTCGGCGCTGGCCAACTCCATCACGGTGGAGGCCGGCTGCATCCTCCAGACGATCCAGGAGGCCGCGGCCGGGGTGGACCGGCTCTTCCCCCTCTCCCTCGGCGCGGAGGGGAGCTGCCAGATCGGCGGCAACATCGCCACCAATGCCGGCGGCACCGCCGTGCTGCGCTACGGCAACACGCGCGAGCTGGTGCTCGGGCTGGAGGTGGTGCTGCCCGACGGCACGGTGCTGGACCGCCTCCACGCGCTGCGCAAGAACTCATCGGGCTACGACCTGAAGCAGCTCTTCATCGGGGCCGAGGGCACGCTCGGCATCGTCACCGCCGCCTCCCTCAAGCTCTTCCCCCGGCCCCGCGCCTCGGCCCTGGCCATGGTGGCGCTGCCCGAGATCGAGGCGGCGCTGGAGCTGATGGGGCGCCTGCGCGGCACGGTGGGCGACCGCCTCGCGAGCCTGGAGGCGATGTCGCGCGGGCAGATCGAGGTGATCGCCGAGCACGTGCCGGACGTCTCCATCCCCTTCGCGCTGGACGCGCCCTGGTACCTGCTGATCGAGCTGACCGACACGCTCGCCGGCACCGATCTCCGCGCGCCGCTGGAGGAGGTGCTGGGCGCCGCCTTCGAGGAAGGACTAGTGGTGGACGCGGTGATCGCCGAGAGCGGGGCCCAGGCCGAGGCGCTGTGGAAGATCCGCCACTCCGTCTCCGAGGGCAGCAAGCGCGCGGGCTACGTGGTCAGCCACGACAGCGTCGTGCCGCTGGAGAACCAGGCGCTCTTCGCCCGCAACGTCGAGCGCCGCATCCTGGAGGAGGTGCCCGACGCGCGCGTGGTGATGCACGGGCATATCGGCGACGGCAACATCCACGTCCTCGCCATCCTCGACGCCGCATGCTTCCCCGACGCGGCCATGGCGGCCCCCGTCGCGCTGCGCATCAACTCGGTGGTGGACGACGAGACCGCCGCGCTGGGCGGGGTGATCAGCGCCGAGCACGGCATCGGCCTCAGCAACCGCGCGCGGCTCGGCCGCGTGACGAACCCCGCCGAGATCGCGCTGATGCGGCGCATCAAGGCGCTGCTCGATCCCGCCGGGCTGATGAATCCCGGCAAGGTCCTTCCCCCCGAGGCCTGAACGGCCCGCCCTTTCTTCTGAGAGAGAACCGCCTGATGAACCGCCGCACGCTTCTCGGGACCGCGCTCGGCTCGGCGCTCGCCCTGCCCACCATCGCCCCCTCCTCGGCACGGGCGCAGGGCGCCTGGCCGACGCGCCCCGTGCGCCTGATCGTGCCCTATCCGCCGGGCGGCGCGACGGACGTGATCGCGCGCGTCTATGCCGACCACATGAGCCAGACCCTGGGCCAGCCGGTGGTGATCGAGAACCGCCCGGGCGCGAGCGGCAACATCGGCATCGACGCCGTGGCGAAGGCGGCGGGGGACGGCTACGTCATCGGCGCCGGCACGGTCAGCAACTTCTCGATCAACCAGTACCTCTACAAGTCCGTTCCCTACGACATCGAGAAGGACCTCCGCCCGATCGCGCTGGCCTGGGAGTTCCCCAACATCGCCGTCGTCGCGCCGGGCAAGGTGCAGGCGAAGACGCTGCCTGAGTTCATCGCCTGGGCAAAGGGCAAGCGCGGCGGCATCACCTACGGCTCCACCGGCGTGGGCACGACGACGCATCTCTCCTCCGCCATGCTGTTCAGCCGCCTGGGCATCGAGGCGGTGCACGTGCCCTATCGCGGCGCGGCGCAGATCCAGCCGGCGCTGCTGAGCGGCGACATCGACTTCGCGATCGACGGTGTCGCCTCCTACCAGGCGCTGGTCGAGGCCGGGCAGATCCGCGCGCTGGCCGTGACGAGCGCCGAGCGCTGGCCGACCCTGCCGGGGGTGCCGACCATGGCCGAGGGCGGGATCAACGACTTCGTCGTCACCGTCTGGGGCGGCTTCGTGGCCCCGGCCAGCACGCCCGACTCCGTGGTGGAGAAGCTGAACGCCGCGCTGAAGGCGACGGTGGATGACGCCTCCCAGCGCGAGCGCTTCGCCCGCGTCGGCGCCAAGCCGATCTGGACCACGGCGGCCGACGCCGCCGCCCGCGCCGCGAGGGAGCGGCCGATGTGGCGCGAGACGATCGAGAGGTCCGGCGCCTCGGCGGACTAGGCTTCCTCCGCGACGGGGAGCTGAGCCCCGCGGCCGGTCCCGGTTGCCGCCGGGGCCGGCCCATGTTCCCCTTCCCGCCATGGCCCCCGCGAAGCGCGCCTCCCGCATGCCCGGCGAGGGCGGCCCCCGGCTGAGCATCCGCCTCGATCTCGGGGAAGGCCTGCGGATCGGCCCGGGCAAGGTGCGGCTGCTGGAGGAGATCGGCCGCGCCGGCTCGATCTCCGCCGCCGGGCGGGCGCTGGGCATGTCCTACCGCCGCGCCTGGGAGCTGGTGGAGGCCCTGAACACCGGCCTCGGCGCCCCCGTGGCCGAGACGGCCGCCGGCGGCGCGGGCGGCGGCGGGGCGCGGTTGACGGCGCTCGGCGAGGCGGTGGTGCGGACCTATCGCGGGATCGAGGCCGAGGCGAATGCCGGGGCGGCGGAGCGCCTGGCGGCGCTGGCCCGGCGCGGCGGCTGAGCCCTCGCGCCGATGCGATCCGGGACGGGCCTTGTTTCGGCCCCCCCGGGGCGCGATCTGCCGGGGATCATGAGCATTTCGCACGACGACACGGTCGAGGCAGCCCGCGAGGGAGGAGCGATCCGCTTCCCCTTCGACAACAGCTATGCCCGCCTGCCAGACCGGTTCCGCGCCCGGCTGGACCCGACGCCCGTGGCGGCGCCGCGCCTGCTGAAGCTGAACACGGCCCTGGCGGAGCGGCTGGGCCTCGACCCCGCCGCGCTCGCCTCGCCGGAGGGGGTGGAGATCCTCGCCGGCAACCGCGTGGCCGAGGGGTCGGAGCCCGTCGCCACCGTCTATGCCGGCCACCAGTTCGGCAATTTCGTGCCCCGCCTCGGCGACGGCCGCGCCATCCTGCTGGGCGAGGTCGTGGCCCCGGATGGCAAGCGCTTCGACGTGCAGCTCAAGGGTTCCGGCCGCACCCCCTTCTCCCGCGGGGGCGACGGGCGCGCGGCGCTGGGGCCGGTGCTGCGCGAGTACCTGGTCAGCGAGGCCATGGCGGCCCTCGGCGTGCCGACCACCCGCGCGCTCGCCGCGGTTGCCACGGGCGAGACGGTGCTGCGCGAGACGCCCCTGGCCGGCGCGGTGCTCACCCGCGTGGCCTCCAGCCATATCCGCGTCGGCACCTTTGCCTATTTCGCCGCACGGGAGGACGGGGAGGGGCTGCGGATCCTCGCCGACCATACCATCGCCCGGCACTATCCCGAGGCGGCCGGGGCGCCGAACCCCTATCGTGCGCTGCTGGACGGGGTGGTGGCGCGACAGGCCGCGCTCGTCGCGCGCTGGATGGGCATCGGCTTCATCCACGGCGTGATGAACACCGACAACACCTCGATCTCCGGCGAGACGATCGATTACGGCCCCTGCGCCTTCATGGACGCCTACGACCCCGCGACGGTGTTCAGCTCCATCGACCAGTTCGGCCGCTACGCCTATGGCAACCAGCCCCGGATCATGCAGTGGAACCTCGCCCGGCTGGCCGAGGCCGTGCTGCCCCTGCTCGCGGAGACGGAGGAGGCGGCCCTCGCCTCCGCCAACGAGGCGCTAGCCGGCTTCGCCCCCGCCTTCGAGGCCGCCTATCTCGGCGGGCTGCGCGCGAAGATCGGCCTGCCGGGCGAGCGCGCGGGCGACGCGGCCCTCGCCGGGGAGCTGCTGAAGGTCATGGCGGAGAACGGGGCCGATTTCACCCTCACCTTCCGCCGCCTCTGCCGCGCCGCCGAGGACCCGGAGGGCGATGCCGCCGTGCGGGCCCTCTTCGCCGATCCCGCGGGTTATGACGCCTGGGCCACGGGCTGGCGCGCGCGGCTGGCCGAGGAGGGCGGTGACCCCGCCGCCCGCGCCGCGGCCATGCGCGCCGTGAACCCCGCCGTGATCCCGCGCAACCACCTCGTCGAGGCGGCGCTGGCCGCCGCGCGGGGGGACGATCTCGGCCCCTTCGAGGCGCTGCTCGACAGCCTCTCGCGCCCCTATGAGAACCAGCCCGGCGCGGACGAGCCGCCCGCACCGCCGGAGAGCCCCTACATGACCTTCTGCGGCACCTGAACGGGCGGCTTGCCCTGCCGCGCCGGGGCTGGAAGGCTGGCACCCCCTTCCACCACGAGGCGGAGCCCCGATGGGAAGCTGGAGCGCTGACGCCGGCGGGCAGCGCCATGTTTTCGATGGCCTGCCCCATCTCCTCGCCGCCGCCTCGCCGCGCCGGTCCGGCGACGAACTGGCCGGGATCGCGGCGGGGAGTGATGCGGAGCGCGTGGCGGCCCGCTTTGCCCTCGCGGACCTGCCGCTCCGCGCCTTCCTGTCGGAAACCGTCATCCCCTACGAGGCGGACGAGGTCACGCGCCTCATCCTCGACACGCATGACGCTGCCGCCTTCGCGCCCGTCGCGCATCTGACGGTCGGTGGGCTGCGCGACTGGCTGCTCTCCCACGAGGCCGATGCCGCGGCCCTGGCCGCGCTCTCCCCCGGCCTCACGCCGGAGATGGTGGCCGCCGTCTCCAAGCTCATGCGGAACCAGGACCTCATCGCGGTCGCGCGCAAGCGCCGCGTCGTCACCTCCTTCCGCTCCACGCTCGGGCTGGAGGGGCGGCTGGCCACGCGGCTGCAGCCGAACCATCCGACCGACGATCCTCGAGGCATCGCGGCCTCCACGCTGGACGGGCTGCTGAACGGCTCGGGCGACGCGGTGATCGGCGTGAACCCGGCGAGCGACAGCGTGCCCAACGCAATGGCCCTGCTGGAGATGCTGGACGGGCTGCGCGAGCGCTACGCCATCCCCACCCAGACCTGCGTGCTGACGCATGTGACGAACGCGATCGAGATCATGCGGCGCGGCGCGCCCGTCGATCTCGTCTTCCAGTCCGTCGCCGGCACGGAGGGCGCCAATCGCGGCTTCGGCGTGGACCTCTCCATCCTGCGCGAGGCGCATGACGCGGCGCTCTCCCTCGGGCGCGGCGGACCCTCGGGCGAGGTGATGTATTTCGAGACGGGACAGGGCAGCGCCCTCTCGGCCGAGGCGCATCACGGCGTGGACCAGCAGACGCTGGAGGCGCGCGCCTACGCCGTCTGCCGCGCCTTCCGCCCGCTGCTGGTGAACACGGTGGTCGGCTTCATCGGCCCCGAATACCTGTACGACGGCAAGCAGATCATCCGCGCGGGGCTGGAGGACCATTTCTGCGGCAAGCTGCTCGGCCTGCCGATGGGGGTGGATGTCTGCTACACCAACCATGCCGAGGCCGATGGCGACGACATGGACGGGCTGATGACCCTTCTCGCCGTCGCGGGCGTGCACTTCCTCATCTGCGTGCCCGGCGCGGACGACATCATGCTGAACTACCAGAGCCTTTCCTTCCACGACGTGCTCGCCCTGCGCACGGTGCTCGGCCTGCGCCCCGCGCCGGAATTCGAGGCGTGGCTGGAGCGCATGGGCATTGCACGGCCCGACGGGGCCATCCGCCCGCCGGAGCTGGCCGCCTCCCGCCTGCTCTCCCTTGCCCGGGAGGCCGGCGGTGGCTGAGGCGCCCACGCTGGACCCCTGGGCGCGGCTGCGCGCCGCGACCCGCGCCCGGATCGGCCTTGGCGGCGCGGGCGATGCGCTGCCGCTGCGGGAGGTGTTGGGCTTCCAGATGGCCCATGCCCTGGCCCGCGACGCCGTGCACGCGCCGCTCGACGTGGCGGCGCTGGAAGCGGCGCTGCACCCGCATCCCGTGCTGCGCGCACGCAGCATGGCGCCCGATCGCGGAACCTATCTCCGCCGCCCCGATCTCGGCCGCCGGCTGCAGGAGATGGAGGAGCCGCCGGCCGGCCCCTTCGACGTCGCCTTCGTGCTGGCGGACGGCCTCTCCGCCACGGCCGTTCAGCGACACGCGGCGCCAGTCCTCCATGCCTGCCTCGCGCGCCTGCCGGGATGGCGCGTCGCCCCGGCCGTGATTGCGACCGAGGGGCGGGTGGCGTTGGGCGACGAGATCGGGGCGCGGCTCGGCGCCCGGCTCGTGGCCGTGCTGATCGGGGAGCGGCCGGGGCTGAGCGTGCCGGACAGCCTCGGCATCTATCTCACCTTCGACCCGCGCCCGGGGCGGCGGGATTCCGAGCGCAACTGCATCTCCAACATCCACGCGGTCGGCGGGCTGAGCCCCGAGCCGGCCGCGGCCAAGCTCGCCTGGCTCATGCGGGAGGCGCTCACGCGCAAGCTGACCGGCACGGGGCTGAAGGACGATACCGATCCCGCGGCCCTCGCCGCGCCGGCCCCGCCGCCCGGGCCCTAGTTCCGCACCAGCCCGCCGCTCATCAGGAAGTCCCCTCCCGGCGCCGCGCGGCCTCAGGAAGGGGCTGCCCGGCATGTTGTGCCTTGACCGGGGAGGGGGGACTGCTGATACCTTGTCCCTGTCACAACATATGTTCGCATACCGATCAACGGATGCGGGGTGGAGGAAGCGGTGCGCGGGGACGGGGAGGGTGCGGAGGCTTCGGCGTCTCACTCGGCCAATCCGAAGAACCTCGTCCATTCCGCGGCGAAGGTCTTCGCCGTGCTTCGCGCCTTCGGCCCGGAATTGCCGGAACTGACCGTCTCCGAGGTCGCCGCCCGCGCCGGGCTGGACCGCGGCACCGCCTTCCGGCTGATCCATACCCTCGTCTCCCTCGGCTATCTCCGCGCCGTGCCCGGCACGCGCCGCTTCCGCCTGACCCTGCGCTGCCTGGAGATCGGCTTCGCGGCGCTCTCGGCCAATGACCTGCCGGGCCATGCCGGGCCGCTGCTGCGGGAACTCGTGCCCGGCGTGGCCGATGCCGGCTCCCTCGGCGTGGTGGAAGGCGGGGAGGTTATTTATCTCCAGCGCGTGCAACACGGGCTGGACCGCAGCGGCGTGGTGCGCCGGCCCGGCACGCGGGTGGGCGCCTACGCCACCGCCCTGGGCCACGCCATCCTCGCCTTCCTCCCGCGCGAGCGGCAGGTGGAGCATCTGGAGAGCGTGGAGCGCATCATGCTCTCCGAGCGCACCGTGACGGATCTCGACGCCCTGCTCGGCCGGCTGGATGCGGTGCGCGCCCGGGGCTACGCCGTCTCGGACGGCGAGAACGCCTACGGCCTCCGCACCGTGGCCGCGCCCGTGATGGGCGCCGACGGGCTGCCCCTGGCCGGTGTCAGTCTCACCATCTCGGCGGGGCGGCAGCCGATCGACGCCTTCGTGGAAACCGCCCTCCCCCATCTTCGCCGCCTCACCGATGAGCTGACGGAGGGCGTGCGCCTCTCCCTCGGCGCCATCGGCGTGCGGCGGGCCGGATAAGGAACCGACGCAGTGCCCGACATCCACAGCCCCATCGAGCTTCTTCGCCCGCCGCGCATCGAGTTCGGCTCCGGCACCCTCTCCGCCATCCGCCCCTGGGTGGAGGAGCGCGGCCTCAGGCGCATCCTCGTCGTGGCCGATGCCTTCAACGCGGCGCGCGTGGACCTGCTCGGCCTGCCCGGCGAGGTCACGGTCTTCGGCGAGGTGAAGCCCGAGCCCGACCTGCCGAACCTGGAGAAGGTGCTGGCCGTCGCCGAGGCGATGAGGCCGGACCTCGTCATCGGCTATGGCGGTGGCAGCGCCATGGACCTCGCCAAGCTCGTCGCCGTGCTGCCGGGCAGCGGGCAGACGCTGCATGACGTCGTCGGGCCGGAGAAGGTGCGCGGCCGCGGCGCCGCGCTGATCCAGGTTCCCACCACGGCCGGCACGGGCAGCGAGGGCGGGACGCGCTCCCTCGTCACCGATCCCGCCACCCAGAACAAGCTCGCCGTGCAGAGCCGCCACATGCTCGCGGACCTCGCCGTGGTCGATCCCGACCTGACCATGACCGTGCCGCCGGCCGTGACCGCCGCGACGGGCGTGGACGCCATGGCGCATTGCGCGGAAGCCTTCACCAGCAGGAAGTCGCACCCGATCATCGACCTCTACGCCCTGGAGGGCATCCGCCTCGTCGGCCGCTTCTTGCCGCGCGCCGTGAAGGACGGCTCGGACAAGGAGGCGCGGGCGGGGCTCGCGCTCGCCTCCATGTATGGCGGCTTCTGCCTGGGGCCGGTGAACACCACGGCGGGCCATGCGGTGGCCTATCCGCTCGGCACGCGGCACCACATCCCGCACGGCCTGGCCTGCGCGCTCATCTTCCCGCACACCCTCGCCCACAACGCGCCCGCGGTGCCGGAGAAGACGGCGCTGGTGCTGGAAGCGCTGGGCCTGCCCGCCTCCCAGGATCCGAAGACCGTGCTGGAAGGCGCCCATGCCTTCTGCGAGCGGCTAGGCGTGGAAATGCGCCTCTCTCGTCTCAACGTGCCGCGCGACAACCTCGGCACCATGGCGACGGAGGCGCATGCCATCCGCCGCCTGCTGGACAACAACCCCCGCGACCTCAGCCGGGACGAGATCCTGGCCATGTATGAGGCGGCCTTCTGATGTCCACCGCCGTCAGCCCCCCGCCCGATTTCAGCGGCAACGGCGTGCTCGTCGCGCATCCCGGCGATGCCGCGCGGATCGAGACCTTCATCCCGCACGGCACCGTGCAGAGCCACGCGGCGAACCTCACCTATCTGCCGAACGGCGACATCGCCTGCGTCTGGTTCGGGGGAACGCAGGAGGGCGTGCCGGACATCTCCGTGCAGTTCTCCCGGCTCGCCAGGGGAAGCGACCGGTGGACGGCGCCGGAGCAGCTCTCCGACGATCCGACGCGCTCCGAGCAGAACCCGCTGCTCTTCCCCGCGCCGGACGGCACGCTCTGGCTCATCTGGACCGCGCAGATCAGCGGCAACCAGGACACGGCCATCGTCCGCTGCCGCAAGTCCGCCGACCACGGCCGCGCATGGGGCGCGATCGAGACGCTGTTCGGCCCGCGCGAGGATGGCGGCACCTTCATGCGTCAGCCGATGGTGGTGCTGGAGAACGGCGACTGGCTGCTGCCCATCTGGGTCTGCCTCACCACCCCTGGGAAGAAGTGGGTGGGGGACAAGGACTACAGCGCGGTGAAGATCTCCTCCGATCAGGGCAAGACCTGGACGGAGCACGCGGTGCCCGACAGCGAGGGCTGCGTGCACATGTCCGTGCTGGACATGAAGGACGGGAGCCTCGTCGCCTTCTATCGCAGCCGCTGGGCGGACAACATCTACGTCTCCCGTTCCACCGATCTCGGCCGCACATGGACGGCGCCCGAGAGGACGGAGTTGCCGAACAACAACTCCTCCATCCAAGCCGTGCGGCTGGCCAACGGCCATATCGGCATGGTCTTCAACGAGAGTAGCGCGGCGGACGCCACCGAGCGCCGTCTCTCCCTCTATGACGACATCGAGGGCGACGAGGGCGACGACCGCGCGGAGCCGGTGCCGGTGGCCGGCGAGCGCAGCACCTTCTGGGGCGTGCCCCGCGCGCCGATGACGCTGGCCATCTCCACCGATGGCGGCCGGACCTGGCCCTGGCGCCGCAACCTGGAGACGGGCGACGGCTACTGCATGACGAACAACTCGCGGGACAAGGTGAACCGCGAGTTCTCCTATCCCACCATCATGCAGTCCCCCGACGGGGCGCTGCACATCGCCTACACCTATTACCGCCAGGCCATCAAATACGTCCGCGTGGCCGAGAGCTGGACCGGAGCCCCCGCATGAGCAGCCTTCATCCCACCGGCGTCTACTCCGCCGCCCTCACCCCGCTGGACGAGAAGCTGAACCCCGACCTGCCCGTCTTCGTCGAGCACGCGAAGCGCCTGATCGCCCAGGGCTGCGACGGCGTCGCGCTGCTCGGCACCACGGGCGAAGCGAATTCCTTCTCGGCGGATGAGCGCAAGGCGATCCTCGAAGCGGCCGTGGAGAGCGGGATCGAGGCGCGCCGCCTGCTCCCCGGCACGGGCGTGGTGGCCATCCCCGAGACGGTCGCGCTCACGAAGCACGCCCTGTCGATCGGTGTGAACACCATCGTGATGCTGCCGCCCTTCTACTACAAGGCGCCGAGCGAGGAGGGCGTGATCGCCGCCTATTCCGAGATCGTCGAGCGGATCGGGAGCAGCGACCTGCGCGTGGTGCTCTACCACATCCCGCAGATGTCGGCCGTGCCGATCACGGCGCCGATCATCGAGGCGCTGCTGAAGCGCTATCCCGGCACCTTCACCGGCATCAAGGACAGCGCGGGCGACTTCGCCAACATGGAGATGCTGGTGAAGACCTTCCCCGGCTTCGCCGTGCTCGCCGGCGCCGACCCGCTGCTGCTGCCGCTGATGCGGGCGGGCGGTGCGGGCTGCATCACCGCCACTTCGAACCTCGTGGCCGCAGACCTCGCCTTCATCTACCGCCACGCCAATGATCCGGCGATGGCGGCCGAGGTGGATGCGGCGCAGGCCCGCGTGGTGGCCAAGCGAGGCCTCGCCTCGAAGTTCGCGCAGATGGCCTCGCTCAAGGCCCTGCTCGCGAAGGAGACGGGGCACCAGGGCTGGACGCGGCTCCGCCCGCCCCTGCTGCCGCTGACGGCGGAGGAGTCCGCGCAGCTGCTCGCGGCCTGAACGATAACGGCCGGCCCGGAAAGGGCCGGCCTTCCCCTTGGGAGAGGACGACAATGAACAGGCGCAACCTTCTTCTCGCCGCCTCGGCGGCCGGTGCCGGCGTGCTGGCGTCACCCGCCATCCACGCGCAGGGGGCCTGGCCGCATGGCAAGCCGATCCGCGTCATCATCCCCTGGCCGCCGGGCGCCGCGAACGACACGCTGGGCCGCCTGCTGGCCCAGCGCCTATCGGAGAAGCTGGGCGCGACGGCCGTGGCCGAGAACCGCACGGGCGGCGCGGGCCTCGTCGGCACCAATGCCGTGCTGCAGGCCGCGCCGGACGGCTACACGCTGCTCGCCTCCGCCTTCAACACGGCGGTGATGCCGCTGGTGCTGAAGGGTGCCAACTTCGACCCGCAGAAGGACCTGGAGGTCTGCGCCCGCACGGCGCGCGCGCCGCTCGTTCTCGCCTCCTCCGGCACGAAGCGGGAGAAGACCTTCGCCGAGGTGATGGCGGCGGCCAAGGCGAAGCCGCGCGAGTGGAATTTCGCCATCTCCTCCCTCGGCTCCGCCGGCCATCTCGCCACCATCGAGTTCCTGCGCCGCACGGGGCTGGACCTGGATATGGTGACCTATCGCGGCACGCAGCCCGCGCTGACGGATATGATGGGCGGCAACGTGCAGCTGCTGATCGATCCCTGCTTCGCCATCCTGCCCGCGCGCGGCGACGGGAAGATCAACGTCCTCGGCATCGCGGCGCCCGAGCGCTCGAACCTCGCCAGCGACGTGCCGACCATGGCGGAGTCCGGCCTGCCCGGCTACGAGTTCGGGTCCTGGTACGGCGTCTGGGCGCCCCGGGGCACCTCCGCCGAGATCTGCGGCCGCATCAATGCGCTGATGCAGGAGACGATGCGCGAGCCCGCCATGGTGCAGCGCATGTCGAGCCAGGTGCTGGAGCCGGTGACGGAGAGCATCGAGGATTCGAAGCGCTTCATCGCCAGCGAGATCACCCGCGCCGGCGAGTTGCTGAAGCTCGTGAACTACCAGCCGGAATGACGGAGATTCCCGTCCGCCACGCCGTCGTCACCGGCGTCAGCTCCGGCATCGGCGCCGCCATTGCCGACAGGCTCCTGCGGGATGGCTGGCGCGTCACCGGCATCAGCCGCTCCGCCCCCGACAGGGCGGAGCCGGGCTTCGCGCACCGGGCCGCGGACCTTTCCGATCCCGCGAGCCTGGATGCGGCCGTGCAGGACCTGCGCCCGGACGCGCTCGTGCATGCGGCCGGCCTGCTCCGCACCGGCCGCCTGGGCGAGTTGAATCCCGCCGACGGGGAGGCGATGTGGCGCCTGCACGTCTCCGCGGCGGAGCGGCTGGCGAACCTCCTCCTGCCCGCCATGCCGGACGGTGCCCGCATCGTGCTGATCGGCAGCCGCACGGCCACCGGCGCGGCGGGGCGTGGGCAGTATGCCGCGACCAAGGCCGCGATGCTCGCTCTCGCGCGTTCCTGGGCGGCGGAACTGGCGCCGCGCGGCATCACCGTGAACGTGGTGGCCCCGGCGGCCACGGAGACGCCGATGCTGCGCGATCCCGCGCGCGCCGGCGTGCCGCCGCGCGTGCCGCCGATCGGCCGCTTCATCCGGCCGGAGGAGGTCGCGGCGCTCACGGCTTTCCTGCTGTCGGAGGAGGCGGGCGCCATCACGGGGCAGGGGATCACGATCTGCGGAGGCAGCTCGCTCTAGCGGTGTCCGAGCCGGGTCTTCCCGCCGCGTTCCGCGCCATGCGAGGGCCACTGTGGATCGGGCCCGATTCCCTGGTCTAGCTTCCCGTGTCGCCGGTTCATCCGGCTCCCTCATGCGGGTCCGTGACAATCCGCCAAGCCGGGAACGCGCTCAGCCCGATGCCACACCTCGCCATGACCGATCCGGCCCCGCACCTGGCCCATGTCGCGGCCGCCATGGCGGCGCCGGGGCAGCCCGAGGCCGGGTTGCGGGCGCTGGACAACGCCCTGGCCGCGACGGTCGGGCACAGGCTCTTCACCGTGCTCGTGCTGAACCACGCGGCCGGGCAGAAGCAGCGCTACTACACCAACATGCCGCAGGCTTACCCGGCCGGCGGCCACAAGCCGATCGAGCCGGTGGGCGAGTACCACGAGACCGTCGTGCTCGCCGGCCGCCCACGCTTCCTGCGCGACCGTGCGGATATCATCCGCGCCTTCCCCGACCACGAGCTGATCCTCTCCCTCGGCTGCGAGGGCGCGGTGAACGTGCCCGTGCGTTGGAACGGCGAGACGCTGGGCGGGCTGAACCTGCTGGACGCGGCGGGCCGCTACCACGAGGCGCAGACGCCGCTCCTCCTCACCTTCGCCGCGCTCGCCCTGCCGGCCTTCCTGCACATCACCCGGAACCCGACGGAAACCGCCCCATGAGCCCAGGGATCACCCGCCGCGGCGCCGGCACGCTGCTCGCCGGCGCGCTCGCCACGCCCGCCATCGCGCAGACGCCGCCCTGGCCGCAGGCGGGGCCGATCCGCTTCATCGTGCCCTTCGGCTCGGGCGGCACGACGGACATCATCGCGCGCATCGTGGCGGCCGAGATGTCGCGCCGCCTCGGGCAGAGCATGGTGGTGGAGAACCGGCCGGGCGCGGGCGCCACCCTCGGCACGGGGCAGGTCGCGCGCGCGGCGCCGGACGGCTACACCCTCGTCCTTTCCGTCATCAGCGCCATGGTGGTGGGCAAGGTGCTCTACGGCCCGCGCGTCACCTGGGACCCCGACGCGGACTTCGCGCATATCGCGATGCTGATGAGCACGCCCTATCTCTGGCTCGTCCGGCCCGACCTGCCGATCCGCAGCGTGGCGGATCTGGTCACAGAGGCGAAGCGGCGGCCGGACGGGCTGACCTACGGCACCTCCGGTATCGGCTCCATGCCGCATCTCACCGCCGTGCGCTTCTGCCGCGCCGCCGGCATCTCGATGCAGCACGCGCCCTATCGCGGCGCGGCGCAGGTGGCGACGGACGTGATGTCGGGCACGCTGCCGCTGATGGTGGACAGCCTCACCGCCGCCAGCAGCAACATCCGCTCCGGTGCGCTGCGCCCCCTCGCGCATTCCTGGCCCGAGCGCATCCCGGACTTCCCCGATATCCCGACCTTCCGGGAGTTGGGCTATCCCGACCTCGTCGTGGATGGCTGGTCCGGCCTCGCGGCGCCCGCGCGCACGCCGCGCCCGATCGTGGAGAAGCTGGCCGAGGCGGCGCGGGACTCGCTCGCCTCGCCCGACCTGCTCCGCCGCTACAAGGACACGGCCACCGCGCCGGGGCGCCTCTTCCTCGACGACGCGCAGCGCTACGTGCGCGAGGAGCTGGCCGCCTGGACGCCGATCATCCAGGCCTCCGGCGCATCGGTGGACTGATGCGGAAGGGGCCGGCGGGGAGGATCCCGCCGGCCCCGCTGCTCACATTCCGCCGATGTAGTTCGGCCCGCCACCGCCCTCGGGCGTGCGCCAGTCGATGTTCTGGGTAGGGTCCTTGATGTCGCAGGTCTTGCAGTGCACGCAGTTCTGCGCGT
Organism: Muricoccus pecuniae; assembly: GCF_014199205.1. Taxonomy (GTDB): domain Bacteria; phylum Pseudomonadota; class Alphaproteobacteria; order Acetobacterales; family Acetobacteraceae; genus Roseomonas; species Roseomonas pecuniae. The sequence goes on from NZ_JACIJD010000014.1 coordinate 42,432, forward strand.
TGATCACGAGCTTCACCGCCGCATCGCCCGCTTCCACCGATGCGCCCTCACCGGTGGCCTCGGGGTCCGGCGTGCCGCGTAGCTCGCGCTCCGCTTCCGGCCCGACGGCCTCGTAGACGGCGGCGGGGCAGTAGCGGCTCTCGGGGCTGCGGAACTGGTCCCAGTTCACGCCCTTCCAGCGGCCGGGATCCCTCAGCACGAGATGCGCGGGCTGGTTCTCCTCGTGATTCGTGTTCGAGAGGAACACGGAGGAGAGCCGGTCGAAGGTGAGCACGCCGTCGGGCTTGGGGTAGCTGATGCGCTTGCTCCCCGCGGCCGGCTTCAGCGTCTCGTGGTCGGCATGGTGCACCCAGGTCCAGGGCGCCTTGCCGCGGAAGACATAGGTGTCGAGCGCTGCCGCCGCCATGCCGCCCCAGAAGCCGTACTTCGAGAAGCCCGGGCGGATGTTGCGCACGCTGTGAAGCTCGTCCCAGACCCAGGACTTGCGGATGGCCTCGGGGTAGGTCTCCAGCACCTCTGGCCGCGTGTCCTGCGCCAGCGCGGCGCCGATAGCCTCGGCCGCCACCATGCCGCTCTTCATCGCGGTATGGGTGCCCTTGATCTTCGGCACGTTGAGGAAGCCCGCCGTGTCGCCCACCAGCATGCCGCCGGGGAAGACCAGGCGCGGCACCGACTGCGCGCCGCCCTCGTTCAGCGCGCGCGCGCCGTAGGCGATGCGCTTGCCGCCCTCCAGGATCTTGCGGACCTCCGGATGCGTCTTGAAGCGCTGGAACTCGTCGAAGGGCGAGAGCCAGGGATTCCTGTAGTCCAGCCCGACCACGAAGCCGATGGAGACGAGGTTCTCGCCGAGCATGTAGAGCCAGGAGCCGCCATACACGTCGGAGGGCAGCGGCCAGCCCGTGGAGTGCCACACGAAGCCGGGCGTGTGCTTCTCCTTCGGGATCTCCCACAGCTCCTTCATGCCGAGGCCGAAGGTCTGCGGCTGGCAGTCGCGGCGGAGGTCGTACATCTCGAAGAGGCGCTTGGTCAGCGATCCCCGGCAGCCCTCGGCGAAGACCGTGTAGGTCGCGCGGAGCTCCATGCCGGGCTGGAAGTCCGGCCCCTCCTCGCCCTCCCGGGTGATGCCCATCACCCCGGCGACGACGCCCTTCACCACCCCGTCCTCGATCACGAGGTCGGAGGCGGCGAAGCCGGGATAGATCTCGATGCCCATCGCCTCGGCGCGGGCGCCGAGCCAGCGGCAGACATTCCCGAGCGAGACGACGTAGTTACCGTGGTTGTCCATGCTCGGCGGCGTCGGCAGCTTGATCGCTCGCTTCTCCGTGAGGATCACGAAGCGGTCGTCGCCGCAGGGCGTCATCAGCGCCGGCGGGTCATCGCGCCAGTCCGGGAACAGCTCGTCGAGCGCGCGCGGCTCGAGCACCGCGCCGGAGAGGGTATGGGCGCCGATCTCCGAACCCTTCTCGACGAGGCAGACGGTGGCATCGGGTGAAACCTGTTTCAGCCGGATCGCGGCCGCCAGGCCGGCGGGGCCGCCGCCCACCACCAGCACGTCGAACTCCATGCTCTCGCGTTCGGACACGGGCTCTCCTCCTGATCTGGTCACGCATGTAGCCCCGCCTTACCCCTTGCGTAACCCTCGATCCGCGCGGGCCATTGCGCGATCCCCTCTCTGGGCGCGATACCCCGGGGATGGAGCCCGACGAGGCCGAGACGGCGGCCCTTCTCGCCGCGCTGGAACTGCAGATCGCCTGGGGCGCCGACGAGGCGCTGGACGAGGCGCCGCTCGACCGTACCCGCCCGTCCCCCGAGGCATTGCCGGCCGCCCGGCCTGTCGCTCCGGCCGCGCGCCAGCCGGCCCCGCGCCCCTCCGCCCCGGCGCTCACCCCCGCCGCCGCCTTCGCCCCGGTGACTGCCCGGGCGGGGGAGCTGGCCGCGGGCGCCGACAGCATCGAGGCCCTGAGCGCGGCCCTGGCCGCGCTCGACCATCCCCTGCGGGAGACGGCGGGCAATCTCGTCCTGTCCGACGGCGTTCCCGAATCCGGCCTCGTCCTGATCGGGGAGGCGCCGGGGGCCGACGAGGACCGGCAGGGCAAGCCCTTCGTCGGCGTCTCCGGCCGGCTGCTGGACCGGATGCTCGCCAGCATCGGGGTCGAGCGCGCCCGCAACGCCTATCTCACCAATATCCTGCCCTGGCGGCCGCCGGGGAACCGCACGCCGACGGATGCGGAGATGTCGCTCTTCACCCCCTTCGTGCTGCGCCACCTCGCCCTCCTGCGCCCGCGCCACGTCGTGCTGCTCGGCGGCACGGCGGCCAAGGCGCTGCTGCGCCGGAACGAGGGCATCACGCGGCTTCGCGGGCGCTGGCACTCCCTGGAGGTGCCCGGCCTCGGGACCGTCCCGGCCCTGGCCACGCTCCACCCGGCCTATCTGCTGCGCCAGCCCGCGGGAAAGCGCGACGCCTGGACCGATCTGCGGCTGCTCCGGCGCGCGCTGGACGGCCCGGCCGAGGCCCCCTGACCGGAACGTGAAGGCCCTGTGAAGGCTAAGTTATTGTTTTTCTCTCCCGGCGCGCCTGCCTCGCGCGAGGGTTGCTTGCTCTCCCCCGGCAGCTTCCCTAACCGTCCCCGCCCATGCGAGCTTCCCCCCCCGGGCTCGATCGCCGTCCCCCCCGGCGAGCGCGCACGGTTCGGATAGCCCTGGCGCTGGCCCTCGCCCTCTGCGGGGCAACCGCGCAGGCTGCTCCGCACCGAGCGTCGGAGAGCACATTCCGCCGCGACCATGGCCCGCAGCGCGACGCAGGCCGCTCGTCCCGTGCCGTCGTCACCCGTGCGGAGACGCCGCGCGCCTCCTCGCGCGCGCCCGCGCGCGAGCCCAAGCGCGCGATCCTGCGGGAGGCACCCCGCCGTGCTTCGGGCCGGGCCGCGCCGGTGCGGGTCGCGCGCCAGGCGCGCAAGACCCCTCCGGCGCGGATCGAGCCCCACGCGCCCGAGCCGGTCTCGCTGCTGCGCCGGCCGTCGAACCGCCTGGAGGAGATGCAGACGCCGCAGGAGATCGCCCTCTCCTTCGCGCGCACGCCCCTGGCCGGCATCGCCGCGCCCGCCGCGCAGGGCCTGCCCCAGCCCCTCGCCCCGTCCGAGGCCGCCCGTCTCCGCCGCATCTTCGAGCTGCAGGCGCGGGGCGAGATGTCCCAGGCCATGCGGGAGGCCGAGCGGCTGGACGACCGCCGGCTGATCGGCCACGTCCTCGCCGACCGCTGGCGCACGGGCGGGGTGGAGCCGAGCACTGCCGAGCTCCAGGCCTGGCTGTCGGACCACGCCGACCATCCCGACGCACCCCGGCTGCACGCGATGCTGGCCCGGCGGCTGCCGCGGGGCGTCACTCCGCCCCCGCTGCCCACCGATCCCGCGGCGGAGGAGGTTCCCCAGCCCGGCCAGGAGATCCCGCCCGAGGAGCGCGAGCCCGCCGCCGCGGCCCGCCCCCTGGTCCGCAATCCCGCGCTCGACCGCACGGTGCGCGACATGGCCGCCCGCGGCGACGTGAACGACGCGCTGCGCTACATCGCCTCCACGCGCGGCATGACGCCGCCCTACGCCGCCGCCCTGCAGACCGAGGTCGCGCTCGCCCTCTTCACCTCCGGCCGCGACGAGGACGCCTTCCGCGTGGCCTCCCGGGCGGCGCGCAGCCCCGCCGCCCCGGCCCAGGCGGCCTTCCTCGCCGGGCTGTCGGCCTGGGGCCTCGGCCAGTACGAGACGGCGCTGCCCTTCTTCGAGTCGGCGGCGCGCAGCGAGGCGGCCCCGGCCGTGACCCGCGCGGCGGCGGCGTTCTGGACTGCTCGCGCGGCCGTCCGCGCCCGCCGTCCGCAGGGCTATGTTCCCTGGATGCTCCAGGCGGCGCAGGAGCCGCGCACCTTCTACGGCCTCGTCGCCCGGCGTGCCCTGGGCCTGCCGCCCGGCTTCGCCTGGGAGGGCGAGGTGGCGGGCGAGGCCGAGCGCGCCGCCCTGTCCGAGACGGCCGGGGGTTGGCGCGCCCTCGCCCTCATCCAGATCGGCCAGAAGGCGCGGGCCGAGGCGGAGCTGCGTCGCCTCTGGTCGGTGGCCGGCGGCAATCCGAGCCTTGCCCGCGCCATGCTCGCCGCCGCCACCTCGGCCGGGATGACGGAGCTGGCGACCATGCTGGCCTCCCAGGCCCAGGCCGCCGATGGCCGCCCGCGCGACTACGCCCGCTTCCCCGTGCCCCGGCTGGAGCCGCAGGGCGGCTGGCGCGCGGACCCGGCCCTCGTCTACGGGCTGGCCCGCCAGGAATCGAACTTCGACCCCGATGCGCTCTCCCCCGCCGGGGCGCGAGGGCTGATGCAGGTCATGCCCTCCACCGCGGCCTTCATCACCGGCGACGCGAACCTGCGCGAGGGCGGCCAGCGCCGGCTGCACGACCCCGGCTTCAGCCTGGAGCTGGGCCAGCGCTACCTGCTTCACCTCTCCGGCCAGGAGAACGTGAAGGGCGACCTCATCCGCCTGCTGGCGGCCTACAATGCCGGCCCGGGCAACCTGTCCCGCTGGATGCCAGCGAACGGGCACCGGGAGGACCCCTTCCTCTTCATCGAGAGCATCCCCTTCAACGAGACCCGCGCCTATGTGCAGCGCGTGCTCGCCTATTCCTGGATCTATGCCAGCCGCCTCGGCCTGCCATCGCCGAGCCTCGACGCGCTGGCCGCCGGCAACGCGCCGCGCTTTCTCGGGGTGGATGAGCTGGCCCGGCTCGTGGCCCGGAACCGCGGGGCGCGATAGGCGCGGGCAGGCTTCGCCGGGGCCGGCCAGCCACGCGCATGTGTGCGGAAAGGCCGGCACGCACGGGTTGGAAGAGCGTCGCCGACCTGCAATTTATCGCATGTGATTCCAGGGTTCGACGTGTGGCGGCAGGCATGGGGGCAACGGCACGGCCGGGGCGGCCCCATCCATTCGGGCGAGGAGGAGGCACTCCGCCCGGCAGCGTCCGTCGTTGCGGGGCGAAGCGCGGAAACCCGCGCTCCCCGTAGCCCTTCTCTCTGCGTGATCCACCATGCCCGCCCGCAAGCCCGTTGTCCCCGTAGGTCCATCCCGGGGCGGACGGTGCAGTCGTTGCTATTCCTGGCCGTGGTGGCCGAGGATTCGTCCGTTGGGGGCAGCGGGGTGCGCCGTCCCGAATGAGCGTCTCCCTCCGTCCCGCCCGCCTGCGCGGCCTGGCGGCCCAGCCCATGGTGCCGCCGGAGCCCGACCGGGCCGATACGCTCTGCGCGCAGGAGCCGATCCACATCCCCGGCGCCATCCAGCCGCACGGGGTGCTGCTGGTGGCGGACCCCTCGCGCAACCTCGTGATCCGCGCGGCCAGCGAGAATGCGGGCCTGCTCGCCGAGGGGCTTCCCTCCAACACCCTGCTCGGCCTTCCCGTGGCGGACGTGCTCGGCGAGGAGTTCGCGAAGGCCTTGGGCGAGCTCGCCGCGGCGGGGGAGCTGCGGGGAGAGACGCCCTGGGAAACCGGGCTGGACCTGCCCGGCGGCCCCTTCGAGGTGACCTCCCACACCCAGGACGGCATGGTGCTCATCGAGCTGGAGCCCGTCGCCCCGAGGGACGAGGAGGAGGCGCTGGGCGCGGCGCGCGCCCTGCAACGGGCGATCGCGCGGCTGCGCGCTGCCGGAGGGCGGCTGGAAGAACTCGCCCGCGTGACGGTGGAGGGCATCCGCCATCTCACGGGCTATGAGCGCGTGCTGATCTACCGCTTCGACCAGGACTGGCACGGCCAGACCCTGGCCGAGGACAAGGTGGCCGATTGGGAGCAGTCGCTCGACGGGCTCCATTTCCCCGCCTCCGACATCCCCGCCCAGGCGCGCGAGCTCTACAGGCGCAGCCTCATCCGCTGGGTCCCGTCGCGGGACGCCGCCCCCGTGCCGCTGCACAAGGACCCTTCCTGGGAGGTGCCGGAGATGCCGGAGAGGCCCATCGACCTCTCCTTCACCCGCCTCCGCAGCCTCTCGCCCGTCCACCTCCAGTACCACCGCAACATGGGCGTGGACGGGTCCATGTCCCTCTCGATCCTGCACGAGGGGCAGCTCTGGGGACTGATGGTCTGCCACCACCGCCGCCCGCACCGCCCCTCCCCGGGGCAGCGCGCCGCGGCGACCGCGCTGACGGACGCCTTCGCCCTGCGCGTGGGCGGCGCGGAGCAGCACGGGGTGGAGGAGGCCCGGCGGGCGGACATGAACCGCCTGGCGGAGCTGACGGCCCATATGGCGGAGGCGGATGACGTCACCTCCGCCCTCACGGCCGGGGCGGTCACGATCGCCTCCTTCTTCGGATGCCGCGGCGCCGCGCTGCTGCGGGGCGCGACGGTCGAGCGCCTGGGCGAGGCGCCGCCGGCACCGGACCTGCTGCGCCTGGCCAACTGGCTGCGCGACCGGGGCGGGGAGGACATCTTCCACTCCGACCGAATGAGCGCCGACTTTCCGGACTGGGCGCAGCACGCCACCCTCGCCAGCGGCGTGCTGGCCGTGTTCCTGACCGTCGACCGCACGGACATGATCCTCTGGTTCCGGCCGGAGGAGCCGTATCTCGTGAGCTGGGGCGGCAACCCGCACAAGGCGATGGACCCGCAGGGCGGCTCCGTCCTGCCGCGCCAGTCCTTCGAGCGCTGGGTGGAGGAGCGGCACGGCCATTCCCGCCCCTGGGCGGGGTGGGAGCTGGAGATCGCGGCGACGCTCCGCCACGCCATCACCGAGGTAATCATCCGCAGCCTCGGCCGCATCGCGGAGCTGAACGAGCGGCTGCGGCAGAGCCAGAAGATGGAGGCGGTCGGCCAGCTCACCGGCGGCATCGCGCACGACTTCAACAACCTGCTCGCCGGGATCGTCGGCAGCCTGGAGATGATGCGCAACCGCGTGGCGCAGGGCCGGGTGGGGGAGCTGGACCGCTATCTCGGCGCCGCCATGACCTCGGCGAACCGTGCGGCGGCGCTCACGCACCGGCTGCTCGCCTTCTCGCGCCGGCAGACGCTGGACCCGAAGCCGACCGACGTGAACCGCCTCGTCACCTCCATGGAGGAGCTGATCCGCCGCACGGTGGGGCCGGCCATTCATGTGGAAACCGTGATGTCGGGCGGGCTCTGGACGACGCTCTGCGACGCGAACCAGCTCGAGAACGCGCTGCTCAACCTCGCCATCAACGCGCGCGACGCGATGCCAGACGGCGGGCGGCTGACGATCGAGGCGGTGAACGCCCGGCTGGACGACGCCTATGCCAGGCGCCACCACGAGGTGACGGCGGGGCAGTACGTCGCCGTCTCCGTCACGGATACGGGCACGGGCATGCCGCCCGAGGTGGTGGCCCGCGCCTTCGACCCCTTCTTCACCACCAAGCCGCTCGGCCAGGGCACCGGGCTCGGCCTCTCGATGGTCTACGGCTTCGCCAAGCAGTCGAACGGCTATGTCCGCATCTATTCCGAGGCGGGGCAGGGGACGACGGTGCGGCTCTACCTCCCGCGCTCGGTGGAGGCGGAGGGGGCCGATGCGGACGCTGCCCGCCCCACCCTCGACCAGGCCGCGCCCGAGGGCGGGACGGTGCTGGTGGTGGACGATGAGCCCGTGGTGCGGATGCTGGTCACGGAAGTCCTGCGCGATCTCGGCTACGGCGTGGTGGAGGCGAGCGACGGGCCGCAGGCACTCAAGGCCCTGGAGGCCATGCCGAAGATCGACCTGATGGTGACGGATGTGGGCCTGCCCGGCGGCATGAACGGCCGCCAGCTCGCCGATGCCGTGCGCGAGCGGCGCCCCGCGCTGAAGGTGCTGTTCATCACGGGCTATGCCGAGAACGCCGCCATCGGCAACGGCCTGCTGGCGCCGGGGATGCAGGTGATCACCAAGCCCTTCGCCATGGACGTGCTGGCGACTAAGGTCCGGTCCATGACCGAGGGATGATGACCGCCGAAGCCTCCCTTCGCGACACCCTCCGCGCCGGCACGCGGGCAGAGCACGACTGGCTGGAGAACGGGCTGCGCCTCGCCGGTCCCGGCCTCACCGCCGGCCGCTACCGCGAAGTGCTGGCGCGCTTCCACGGCTTCTGGGCGGGGTGGGAGCCGAGAGTGGCGGCGGAGTTGGGCGACGACGCCTTCCTGGCGCCCCGCCGCCGGCTGCACCTGCTGCGCGACGATCTCCGCGCGCTCGGCATCGCGCCCGAGGGCCTGCCTGTCTGCCCTCCGCCCCCGCTGCACGGCCGGGGCGAGGCGATGGGCTCGCTCTACGTCATGGAGGGATCCACCCTGGGCGGGCGGGTGATCCTGAAGGGGCTGGACCGCAGGGCGGTGCCGGAGGACGCCCGTTCCTACTTCGCCGGCCATGGCGAGGCGACGGGCGCCATGTGGCGGGGCTTCCTGGAGCGGCTGGAGGCGGAGCCCGACGCGGCCTCCGTCCTGCGCGGCGCGAAGGCGACCTTCGCGACGCTGGGCGACTGGATGCTCGCGCCGGGCTGACCGCCGCCCGGGGCTAGGCGCCGCCGGTCACCGGGATGAGGTCGGCCATGATCGGGCGGAGGGCGTCGAGCTTGGTCAGGTTCGGCGTCCGCCAGTCGGCGGCGAGGATGCCGCCCGTATCGCCCGAATTCGGGTTCCAGGACCACCAGGTCCAGCTCATGCCCTCGTCTCCCGCGGCGATGTCCGTCCTGCCGTCCGCGTCGAAGTCGCCGCCGAGATAGGGGACGAGCCTGCTGAGCCAGGCGGTGTCCTTAGGATCGGTCAGGTTGCTGCCGAACTCGCCGAGCAGCACGGGGGCGAGGTTCTGCTGGTAGATGTAGCCCCAGTGGTCGGTAAAGACCTTCTCCAGGTTGTTCGGGAAGTCCGCCGCGTTGAACCAGGGCTGGCCGTAGACGGAATTCGGGTAATCGTGCGGCGAGTAGACCACGTGGTTCGCGATGCCGAGCGTGACCGGGTTGGACGCCACCCCTGACAGGTCCCCGCCCCACCAGTAGTTCCCCCCCGTTCCCTCGACGATGATGAGCCAGTCGGGATTGACCGACTGGATGGCGTTGCCCGCGCGGGTGGCCGCCGCCGCCCAGTCATTGGCGCCGCCGCCGCCCCAGGTCGCCGCGCCATGGGGCTCGTTGGCGAGGTCGGCGCCGATGACGGTCGGGTTCCCGGCATAGTGCTGGCCGAGCATCTTCCAGTTCTCGATCCACCGGGCCTCGCCATAGGTCCCGTCGTACCAGAGGCCGCTTCCGTTGGGGCCGTCGCCGGCGGAGCTGCGGTGGTGGTCGAGGATGATCCTCATGCCGATGGTGCCGGCATAGTCGACGATCTTGTCCAGCAGGGCGAGGCCGCTCAGGCCGCGCAGTTCCGGGTTCAGGTTGTAGTCGATGCCGCCCGGCGAGTTGCGGCCGGTGTCGAGCAGCTGGTCCGAGAAGGGCAGGCGGATGGTGTTGAAGCCGAGCTCCTTCATCTGGTCCATCATGGAGGTGTAGCTTCGGGTGTGGAGCCCGTGCGGCGCGAAAGTCCCGGTCTCCAGGCCGAACCAGTTCACGCCCGCGATCTTCACGGCCTGGCCGGCGTCGTCGACGATTTGGTTGCCGTCGGTGTGGAAGAAGCCGGGATGGCTCGTCACGGGGCCCGTCGGCGCCGCGGGATCGTTGTCCAGGATGGTGCCGCTCGCCGTGCCCCGTCCGATGGTCGCCCCGGAGGCGAGGGAGAGGCTCACCGAGAGGGTCTCGGCGGCTTCGTGGAACGCGTCCCCGAGAACGGCGATGGTGACCGCCTTGCTCGTCTCCCCGGCGGCGAAGGTGAGAGTGCCCGAGGTTGCCGTGAAGTCCATTCCCGCGGCCGCGGTCCCGCCCTGCGTGGCGTAGTGCACGGTGACCGCGGAGGAGGAGGGCTGCGACAACGTGACGATGAAGACCTCGTCGACGCTGCCGGTATTCCCCTCGGTCACGGTCGCGTCCGCGATGGAGAGAGAGGGGAGGGCTGGCTGCTGGGGCCCTGCGGGAACATCGTTCACCGACAGCCGCTCGACATCGTGGCCGCCCGGTGTCGCCGCCTGGAACCCGAAGCTCACCGAAGCGGAGGAGGAAAGGCTGCCATTGTAGGAGAGGTTGCGGAGCACGTAGTGCGTGCCGGCATGCGAGACGATCTCGGCGTTCCAGATATTGCTGATGTCGAAGCCCGCGTCGAACGCCACGGTCCAGCCGTTCAGGCCCGTCGTGCTCGCGGTCACCCTGACATCGGCGATGAAGCCGCTGCCCCAGTCATTGGCCACCGCGTAGCTCACCGATGGCGCCGCTCCCGTGACCGGGGGAGGGGCGGCGTCGTCATTCGTGATGGTGGCCGTGGCGGTTCCTCGCGACACGATGACGCCGGCCGGGTTCGAGAGGAGCAGGGAAAAGGTCTCATTGGCCTCCACGGCGGTGTCGCCGAGCACCGCGACCGTGACGGTCCTGCTGGTTTCGCCCGCCGCGAAGGCGAGCGTGCCGGACGCCGCCGCGTAATCCGTCCCGGCCTTCGCTGTGCCGTCCCCGGTCGCGTAGCTCAGCGACACTGGGCCAGTCGCAGGTTTGGACAGGGTCACGGTGAAGGTGGCGAGCTTCTGGCCGCTGTCTCCCTCCGCGAGGGAGATGTCACTCACCGCCGCCGAAGGGGAGGTGACGGGCGCGGTGTCGTCGTTGACGATGGTCGCCACGCCGGTCGCCCGGGCCAGCACCGCCCCGTTCACGGCGGAGAGCAGGAGGCCGAAGCTCTCATCCGCCTCCACCACCGTGTCGCCGAGGACGGGAACGATGATGGTCCTGGAGGTCTCGCCGGGCGCGAAGGTGACCGTTCCGGAAACCGCCGCGTAGTCGGCGCCGGCAAGAGCCGTCCCGTCCCTGGTCGCGTAGGCCAGGGTGACCGGGGTTGCCGAGGGTTTGGAGAGCGTGAGCCTGAACAGCAGGTCCGTGGTGCCCGACTGGCCTTCGGAAACCGACATGTCGGCCACGCTCAGTATGGGCAACTCAACGACCGGGGCGGGAGCCGTGCCGACCGGCTGGCCGTTGAGGCTGTAGCCCGTCGGTGACGAACCGGGAGAGGCGATGAAGCCGAAGGAAACCTCCGCCCTGGCGGCGACCGAGCCGTTCCAGTCCAGGTTCCGGACGATGTAGTGGTTGCCGACATGCGAGACGATCTGGGCGTTCCAGATCTGCGTGATGTCGTAGTCCGCGTCGAACTCGAGTGTCCAACCGTTCAGGGACTGGTCCGGACGCAGCACGAGGCTGGCCTGGAGACCGCTGTTCCAGCTGTTCGCGACGGAGTAGTCGATCCGGAGTGCCATGCCGTCCTGCTTAGCCCTCTGCGTCACGGGAAGCTGAGTCAGCAATCCTCCCGAAGTGGAGCCGCTCCCTACAGTTGTGGTAACAAAACGAATTTTTGTGGGTGAAATGACCGCGCCTATGCACGATCCTGGCAGAGGGCGGAGCAGGAATTCTGCGAGCCTGGCGCAATGGAAGGGCGCGCGGCTGCCACGTCAGGGAAGGTAAGGATCGGCGCGTTCCGGATCACCGTTCGCTGCGCGTGCGGGATGGAGATGACGGGAGCGCGCATTCCCTCACGGCGGCGGCTCCCTGGCAGGGACGGGCGGTTCTCACCTGCGGCTCGAAAGCGCGGAGTCCACGCTCGTTGCCCGGCCGGGCGAACGGGAAAGCGCGCCCCGGGATGGCGCACGGTTTCGGCCACCGGAGGCATCCACCCCGGACGAGGGATGCCCGGCCTCGTGTTCCTCCTAAGCCGCGCCCCTGATCGGCGCGTCCGCCAGCACGAGAAGATGGCCCTGGGAGCAGCGCTCCACCCGCGCTTCCACCTCGTAGACCCGGGCGAGGAGGTCGGGCGTCAGCGTCTCCGCCGGTGTGCCGTCCGCCTGGATGGCTCCCTCGCTCAGCGCCACGAGGCGGTCCGCGAAGCGCGCGGCGAGGCCGAGGTCGTGCAGCACCACCACGCCCACCAGCCCGCGGCTCACCACGGTCTCCCGCACCAGCGCCATGACGGACATCTGATGTCGCAGGTCGAGGGCGCTGGTCGGCTCGTCCAGCATGAGCACCGCGGGCTCGCGCGCGAGCGCCTGGGCGAGGCCGACGAGCTGGCGCTGGCCGCCGGAAAGGCGGTCGAGCGTGCGCATGGCCAGGTGCTCGATGCCGAGGCGCCGCAGCACCGCCACCGCATGGGCCGCCGCCGCGGCGCCATTGGGCGCGAGGGCCGTCGGCGTGGCACGCAGCGCCCCCACCAGCGTCTCCATCACCGTGAGCGCCACGCCGCCCGGCAGCCCCTGGGGCATGTAGGCGAGGTGCCGCGCGCGCTCGGGGATGGACATGGCGAGGAGGTCGCGCTCCCCGAGCCGCACCGCGCCGCGCGTGCCGGGCACGAGCCCCGCGATGCCGCGCAGCAGCGTGGACTTGCCCGCCGCATTCGGCCCGACGAGCGCGGTGAGCGTGCCCGGCCGCAGCGGCGCGAGGTCCAGCCCCTCCACCACCGCGCGCCGGCCATAGGCGACCCGCAGCCCCGTGACGGAGAGAGAGGCGCCGCTCATGCCACGCGCCCCCGCCCGAGCACGAGCGCCAGGAAGACGGGCACCCCGATCAGCGCGGTGACGATGCCGATCGGCACGAGCAGCCCGGGCACGACGAGCTTGCCGGCCACGGAGGAGAGCGAGAGCAGCAGCGCGCCGCAGAGCGCCGAAGCCGGCAGGAAGAAGCGGTGGTCCTCCCCCACCAGCAGCCGCGCGGCATGCGGCCCGACGAGGCCGACGAAGCCGATCGTGCCCACGAAAGCGACCGAGACGCCCGCCAGCAGGCTGACGCGCAGCAGCGCCCCGCGACGGGTGGCGTTCGTGTCCACCCCGAAGGAGCGGGCCCGGTCCTCGCCCAGGCGCAGCGCCGTCAGCCGCCAGGCCGCGCGCGCGGAGAAGGGGACCGCCAGCGCCAGCGCGGCCGCCAGGATGCCGATCTTGTCCCAGGTCGCGCGGGCGAGGCTGCCCATGGACCAGAAGACGAGTTGCTGGAGAGCCTGCTCCGTCGCCAGGAACTGGATCAGCGCCACCAGCGCGTTGAAGGCGAAGACAAGGGCGATGCCGAAGAGAACGAGCGCCTGCACCCCCGCCCCGCGCAGGCGCGAGAGGAACTGCAGCAGCAGCATCGCCGCGAGGGCGAAGGCGAAGGCATTGGCCGGCACCAGCCAGTCCGCCGGCACGAAGGGAATGCCGCGCCCGAGCACGATGGCCAGCGCCGCCCCGAGGGAGGCGGCGGAGGAGACGCCGAGGGTGAAGGGGCTGGCCAGGGGGTTGTCCAGCACCGTCTGCATCTCGGCGCCCGCGAGGGCCAGCGCGGCGCCGACGAGCACGGCCATGGTGGCGTAGGGCAGGCGCACGTCCCAGACGATGACGGAGAGCGGGCCGCCGGCGCCGCGCCCGGCGAGGAGGGTGTCGAGCACCGTCGAGAGCGGCAGGCGCGCGGGGCCGGTTGCCACGTCCAGCAGGAAGGCCGCGAGAAGGCCGAGGCTGAGCGCCAGGAGCAGCGCCCCGCGGCGCAGCAGCAGCCGGCGGTAGCCCGCAGCGCCCTCCGCCACCTCCATCACCGCGGCGCTCACCGGAGCGACACCCAGTAGGTGCCCTCCAGCGGCAGGCTCGGCAGGAAGCGGCGGTTCATCTCGGCCAGGGTGGCGGCGGGGTCGATATCCGCGAACAGGTCAGGATGAAGCCAGCGCGCCAGGGCTTCCAGGGCAAGGAGGTTGTAGGGGCTGTCGTAGAAGCTGTGCCACAGCGCGTGCGCCCGCCCGGCCTTCACGCCGGAGAGGCCGGAGACGCCGGGGCGGGAGACGGCGCGCACAAGGGCGGCGCGGGCCTCCTCGGGCGTCACGCCCGGGCCCAGGCGGGGCTGGGTGCCCTCGCCATTCGCGCCGCCGGTCGCGACGTAGACGGCGGGGTCGCGGGTGACGACGTATTCGAGGTTCAGCGTCCCGAGCGCGCCCGGGACGACCCCCGCGCCGATATTGTCCCCGCCCGCCAGCTCGATGAGCCCGCCGAGGTTGCCCCGGCCGGGGGAGCCGCAGCACTCCCGGGTTCCGCCGGCGCGCAGCTCCATCAGCACGGCGGGGCGTGTCGGCCTGGCCTCGGCCAGCCGCGCCCGGATACGCTCGGCGTGCTCGCGCGCGAAGCCGACATACTCCGCGGCCTCGCGGTCCCGCCCGAGCGCCTTGCCGAGGAGCGCGATGCTGGGAAGCGTGTTGTTCAGCGGGTCCTGACGGAAATCGACGAAGACCACGGGCACGCCGGCCCGGGCGAACTGCGCCTCCGCCTCACTGCCCTTGCCCGGGCCATGGCCGTCCAGGCCGAGCACCACGAGGTCGGGGCGGGCGGTCAGGGCGCTCTCGATCGAGAAGGTCTCGGCGGAGGAGGCGCCGACGACGGGGATGCGCTCCGCGGCCGGGAAGCGGGCGGCGAGCTGGGCGAAGCCCTGCGGGTCCAGCCGGTGGAACTCGCCCATCCAGCCGGCGACGACGCGGGTGGGGTCTTCCCGCTCCAGCAGCGCAAGAACGGAGATGAGCCGGCCCTCGCCGAGCAGCAGGCGTTTCGCGGGGGCGGGCAGCACCACCTCGCGCCCGGCCACGTCGCGCAGGGTGATCGGCTGCGGCGCGCCCTGCCCCATGGAGGGCGCGGCGGCGAGCAGGGGGGGAAGCAGCGCGGCAAGGCGCAGCAGGCTGCGACGGATCATGGCGGCTCCTGGCGGGGGATGGCGCAGACAATAATCATTCGCATCCAGCCGTACAAATGCCGGCAGCGCGAGGCTCACCCGCTCCGGACGGGGCCGGAGGGGGAGGCGCTCCCCTCGGTCCGGATCATCGCTCCGGCCAGCGCCACCAGCAGGAGGGCGATGGGCACCGTGGAGACGAAGCCGAGGCGGGAGAAGGCGACCGCCCCCGCCACCCCGCCGAGCATGAAGCCGCCGAGAATGGCGAGCAGGAGCCGCAGCTTCGCCCGGTCGGCCCGCACCGCCGCGCCGCCGGGCACGCGGTTCCAGTACAGCAGCTTGCCCAGCTCGATCCCGAGATCCGTCACCACCCCGGTCATGTGGGTGGTGCGGATGCGCGAGCCCGAGATCTTCGTGACCGTCGCGTTCTGAAGCCCCATGAGAGAGCAGAGCAGCGGAACCGCCAGCCCCGCGACCGGCACCGCCTGGAAGAACTCGCCCAGTATGCCGAGGAGAAGGAGGAGGCCGGCCTCCAGCAGGAGGGGCAGGGCATAGGGGTGATACCGCCCGTTCCGGCGCCCCCAGTTGATCAGCACCGCGGAGAGGCCGGCGCCCAGGAGAAAGCAGGAAACGGCCGTGGCCCCGGCGACCGCCAAGCCGAAGGCGTGGAGCGCCACCGCGTCCGCGACGCCGGAGAGGATGCCCGACATGTGGGAGGTGTACTGCCCCGCCAGCAGGAAGCCGCCGGCGTTAACCGCCCCCGCGACGAAGGCGAGCGAGACGCCCAGACCGGATTCCCCCATCGCGAGCCGCCCCAGTTCCCGCATGCCGAACCCTCACCTGCCGGCGAGCCTATCGCGAAAGCGGCGCCCGGCCGAAGGGCCGGGGTTGGAATGGTTCTGGAAATCGCGATCTAGAGGACCCGTCCGGCCGCTCCGGAGAGGCTTCTGGGATGACGCTGCTGATCTCCGAGGCGACCGCCCGCACCCGCTCCCCGGGCGCGCTCGTGGCCCGCCTGCGCGACCGCATGGCCGATCACGGGATAGGGGTGGCGGGAAGCGGTGCCGAGACGCGCATCCTCCTCCCCGGTGCCACCGCCCTTCTCCTGCTGCGGGAAGGCGCGGTGGGGCTGCGGGTGGAAGCGGCCTGCCCCGATCGCCTCGCCGATGCCCAGGCCGTCCTCGCCGGCCATCTGGATGCCTTCGCCCCCGCCGAGGCCCTCGGCATTCTCTGGCGCGGCGGCAGTGCGGCCGGGGGGGACGGAAGGCCGCACAACTTCCGTGCCCTGCGCGTGGTGAGCGTGACGGATATCGCGCCCCGGATGCGCCGCGTCACCCTGGCCGGAGAGCGGCTGGAGCGGTTCAGGGCCGGGGGGATGCACGCGAAGATCCTCATCCCCGCGCCGGGGGTGGATCCGGTCTGGCCCCGGGTGGGCCCGGGCGGCCAGCCCGTTCTCGACGGCTGCGGCCTGATCCGCCGCTCCTATACGATCCGCCGCCTGGACCTCGCCGCGGGCACGCTGGACATCGACTTCCTCCTGCACGGGGAGGAGGGGCCCGGCTCCGCCTTCGCGCTGCGGGCGCGGCCCGGGGATCCGCTGGGGATCCTGGGCCCGGGCGGCGGCACCGTGACGCTCGGGCGCTGGACCATGCTCGCGGGGGACGAGACCGCGCTGCCCGCCATCGCCCGTGCCCTGGAAGGAATGCATGCGGGCGCGCGCGGCCTCGCGCTGATCGAGGTGGCAGACGCGGGGGAGGAGCAGCCGCTCCGGCATCCCGCCAGCGTCGCGCTGAGATGGGTTCACCGGGGCGTTGCACCCCACGGTGCCCGGCTACTGGAAGCTGCCCGGGCCGCCACCCTGCCCGTGCAGGAGGAGGTCACCTGCTGGGGTGGCTGCGAGAACGGCACTGCCCGTGCCCTCCGCGAGCACTGGGGAGGGGAGCGCGGCCTCGACCGCGCTCGCTACCGCGCCGTGGCCTACTGGCGCCACGGCGGGGATGGCGAGGGATAGGATGGGGTGCGGAAGGAGCCGCCCCCATCCCAGGAGTCAGCCGACGCCGAGAAGCTCCACGTCGAAGACGAGCGTGGCGTTGGGCGGGATCACGCCGCCGGCGCCGCGCGCGCCGTAGCCCTTCTCCGGCGGGATCGTCAGCCGGCGCTGCCCGCCGACCTTCATGCCCTGCACGCCCTCGTCCCAGCCGCGGATCACATGGCCCATGCCGAGGGGGAAGGAGAAGGGCTCGCCGCGGTCGCGGGAGCTGTCGAACTTGCGGCCCTTGTTCTCGGGCTTGCCGGCATCGAAGAGCCAGCCGGTGTAGTGGACCGTGACCTCCTTGCCGGCCACGGCCTCGTCGCCCGTGCCGGGCTTCTGTTCGTCGATCATGTCTCTACTTCCCTGGTGAGGGCGGCGTTCTAGCCGGACCGGCAAGGCCGGCCAAATGACGAGGCCGGGCGCTCAGGCCGCGGCACGCCTCTCGCCCGCCACTTCCGCCAGGATGGAGAAGGAGCGCTTGCGGGCGGCGTGGTCGTGGATCTGGCCCGTCACCATCAACTCGTCCGCCCCGGTGCGGGCGACGAGGTCGCTCAGCCCCTGCCGCACCGTCTCCGGCCCGCCGACGATGGAGAAGGAGAGGGAGTTGTCCAGCATCGCCTTCGCATAGGGATCGAGGCCCTCGTAGAAGCCCTCCTTCGGCGCGGGCAGCTTGCCCGGCCGGCCGCTGCGCAGGTTCACGAAGGACTGCTGGTGCGAGGAGAAGAGAAGCCGCGCCGCCTCGTCCGTCTCCGCCGCATGCACGTTCACGCCCAGCATGACATAGGGCTTCTCGATATGGCCGGAGGGGCGGAAGCGCTCCCGGTAGATCGCCACCGCCTGCTCCAGCGCCGCCGGGGCGAAATGGGAGGCGAAGGCATAGGGTAGGCCGAGCGCGGCCGCGAGCTGTGCGCCATAGGTGGAGGAGCCGAGGATCCAGAGCGGCACCTCCAGCCCCGCGCCGGGCACGGCCTGCACGCGCTGGCCGGGCTGGGCCGGGCGGAAGAGGGCCATCAGCTCCATCACGTCCTGCGGGAAGGAATCGACATCCCCCTGCAGCGTGCGGCGCAGCGCGTGGGCGGTGACCTGGTCGGAGCCCGGGGCCCGGCCGAGGCCGAGGTCCACGCGGCCGGGATGCAGGGCGGCGAGCGTCCCGAACTGCTCGGCGATCGCGAGGGGCGCGTGATTGGGTAGCATCACACCGCCGGCGCCGATGCGGATCCGGCTGGTGCCGGAGGCCACATGCGCGAGCGCCACGGCAGTCGCGGCACTCGCGATGCCGGGCATGTTGTGGTGCTCGGCCATCCAGTAGCGACGATAGCCGAGGGCTTCGGTGTGTCGCGCCAGATCGGCCGAGTTGCGCAACGCCTGGCCGGCGTCGCTCCCCTCGGGCACGGGGGAGAGGTCGAGGACGGAGAGCGGGATCATCCACGCCATATGGGCGCCCCCCTCCGGCTTCAAAACCCCGGAGGGGGGAGTGGCTAGAACCGGTTCTGCAGGCGCAGCAGCACGCGGGTCTCATCGAAATTCGCCGCCTTGTCGTAGCGAACGGCACCCCCGAGGGTGAGGCCGGGGCTGATCGCCCAGTCCAGCTCGGCCCGCACGCCGCCGACGAAGCCGCTCTGCGACTGCCCGGCATAGAAGGCGTTGAAGGGCGCCCCGCTGCCGGCCGAGGAGGTGGCCAGGGCCTCCGCCTGGGATTGCAGCGCCGGGTTGTTCGGGAAGAGGGGCGCGCGGTCCTCGCGATAGGCGGCGTAGCCGGCCGTGGCGCCGACCCTGTAGGTGACGTCCCCCGCGCGGCCGCGATAGTCCACGGGGATGTTCAGCGCCGTGTACTGCTGTGGGCTGAAATACCCGCCATGGCCGAGGGTGAAGTAGCGCAGGTTCCGGTCGTAGCCGAAATAGACGAGGTCCACGCCGCCCGTCAGCTCGCCGGATGCCGTCTTGACGAGGGGCATGGAGAGGCCGGCCCCGGCCTCGACCCGGGTGTTGTTCGCCACCCCCTCGCCATCGAAGCTCGCATAGCCGCCGCCCGCATAGGCGAAGCCCGCGCCGATCGGCACCTCCACTTGGCCGCGTCCCACCGTACGCATGACGGAGCCCCAGCGGGCGCCGGTGCGGTCGTCCACCGCGCCGGCCCAGGAGAGAAGGCTGTCCGTCACGGCGCGCCGCTCTCCGGCGAAGCGCAGCCGCAGGCGGTCGGACAGCGCCGGGGCCAGTTCAATGCCGCCGACGATGTTGCTGTTGCGAAAGCCTAGGGGCGTCGTGCCGACATCGACCTTCAGCCAGTCGTTCCGGACGTAGTTGAGCGCGAGCGCCACGCCCGAGGCGCTGGTGCCGCGCGCCGAGGCGAGGGTGCTCGCGCGGTCCGCGAGGGAGGTGTCCACCGCATTGCTGCCGTAGCGCCGCAGCGCCTGCACGCTCGTGCTCGGCGAGCCGGATTCGATGGTCACCGGTTGCACCGAGGCCGTCAGGCGCCCCCCGAGGGAGCCGGGCGAGATCTCCCCCTGGAAGGTGGCGCCGAGTTCCCGCAACCGGTCCAGCCCCGCATCGCCGGACCGGACCCGGCCCGTGATCGCCCCGGTGAGCAGGGTGCCGGTCTCCGCGCGAAGCGCCCCGGCCTCCGCCGCGATCTGGCGCATGATGGGGTCGGAGGGCTGGGCGATCGCGGCCGGGGCGGTCGTTGCCCCCAGGCTGGTCCGGGCGAAGGGGTTCGCGAGACCGGCCACCGGCACCGCCGCCGGGGCCGCCGAGGCAGCGCGGGCGGAGCCGCCGAGTTCCGCCGCCCGCTGGGTCTCGGCCATCTCGAGGGCGCGGCGGGCGCGCGCCTCATCGCCGGAGGCACGGGCCACCCGCGCCTCCAGCAGCGCGACGCGGGAATCCCGGGGGCTGTTCGCCTGCGCCCCCGCCAGCAGCCCTTCGGCCCGCGTCCGGTCGCCGATGGCCAGTGCCGCCTCCACCGCCGCGCGGCGTGCCTCCAGGTTGCGGGGATCGCGGACCAGCACCGCCTCGGCCACCCGCAGCGCATCCTCCGGGCGGCGGGCGCCGAGATAGAGGCGGGAGAGGGCGAGGCCGGCATCGCTGTTCGCGGGATCATCGGCCAGGACGGGGCGCAGCCGCTCAAAGGCATTGGCCTGGTCGCCCGCCTCGTTCAGCCGGTCCGACGCGCGGATCGCGGCGCCGGAGCGAATGGCGGCGAGGTCGCGGCGCTGCTCGGCCGTGGCCCCGGAGAGCTCGGCCTCGCCCGCCAGGGCCGTCGCTTCGGCCTCCAGTCCCACCCCGAGCAGCGCCCCCGCGATCGCGATGCGGGCGGCCATGGCGGTGCCGGCGCGGTTGGCCAGAGCGACGCGGGCGGCCTCGGCCGCCCCCGCGCGGTCATTCGCCTCGCCCAGTGCCTTGATCACCGCGACCGCCGTGCTGCCCGTGGGATCCGGACGGGCCGCGAGGGTGAGAAGGCGCGACCGCCCCTCGATGGGGCTCATGGGCAGCAGGGCGGCCGCGGAGGCCACCTCGCGCTGGCCGCGGATGCGCGCGGCGAGGCGGGACATGTCCGGGCTGCGCCGCTGCGGCGGGATGCGGGAGAGCAGGAGGTCCGCATCGGCAAGGCGGTTGTCCTCCTCCGCGAGCAGGGCGGCGGCGAAGGTGGCATCCGCCCCGCTGTCGCGCGCGGCCAGTTCATCCACCACGGCGCGGGCCTCGGCCCCGCGGCCCTGCCGGCGCAGGGCGCGGGCGAGGTCGAGCCTCGTCCAGGGATCCTCCGGCGCGGCGGCAACGGCGTTGCGGAGCAGGGCTGCGGCCGCGGCAGCGTCCGCGGTGCGCCCAGCCTCGGCGCGATAGGCGTTCGCCTGGGCATTCCCAGGGCTGGTCGGGGCGGACGAAGCGGGTTGGGGAAGGGCGAAGGCCGCGGGGCGGCCCTGGGCGCGCAGCGCGGCGTTCAGCCCTTGCTGCGCCGCGCCGAAGCCGGGGCGCCGGCTGAGCGCCGTGCGGAAGCGCGCCTCGGCGCCCTGCGGATCGTTGCGTCGCAGGGCCAGCTCGCCGAGCACCAGCTCGGCATCGGACCGGTCGTTCACCTCGCGCATCGCGGCGCGGCGTGCAGCCACGTCCGCGCCGTCGAGGTCGTTGCGGCGGAGCTTCGCCTGGGCCTCCGCGAGGTCCCCTGAATAGGAAGCGGCGTCGAGCGCGCGCTGCCATTGCTGCGCGCGGGACGGATCGGCCGCGACGGCTCGTTCCAGCAGGCGGCGGGCCTCGGGGTTGTTGCCCTGGCGAAGGCGGACCACGCCGAGGCCACCGAGCGCGTCGGCATCGTTCGGATCGGCAGCGAGGGCCGCCTCGAACCCCCGCGCGGCCTCACCCACGCCACCCGCATCGAGGCGGGCAAAGGCCGACTGGCGCACGACGGCGTTCGGGTCCGTGGGCGTGGCCTGCGGTGCGGCCCTCAACGCCTCCAGGCGGCGACGCATCTCCGCATCGTCGGGGAAGCGTTGAAGATAGGCCTCGACCGCTGGCGCGGCGGCAGGGTCGTTCCCGGCGAAGCCGAGGGCAGCCTGCCAGGATTGCCGCGCCTCGGCCCCGATCTCCGGGCGGCCGGCCAACTCGCCCAGGCGGCGGATGCCCTCGGCCCGCGTGGCGGCCGAGTAGGTGAGAGCCTGGGCATGGGCGAGGCGCATGCGGTCCGTGGCGCCGGGACGGGCGGCCAGGGCAGCGAGGCCGCGCTGCCCCTCCGCGGCGCCCGCATCGGTGCCGCTGAGCGTCTGATAGTACTCCAGCGCGTAGGGCTCGGTCGGCCCTTGGGCGCCGAAGATCTGGCGGTAGCGCTGCGCGGCAGCCTCCGTCCGGCCCTCCCGCGCGAGCCGGCGCGCTTCGTCGATCGCGGCGCGATCGAGCGAGGCGCCACGCACGGCGCCCTCGGCCTGTGATTGCTGCTCCGAACTGCCGCCCACCGTGCGAAGGCGCGCGAGGAAGGCGTTCGCCGCTTCACGGTTCCCGCGCGCCACCTCCAGCCGTGCGGCGACCGAGAGAACGGCGGGATCGTCCGGCGCGACGGCGAGGGCGCGTTCGACGGCCGGCGCCGCGAGCTCGGTGCGGTCCTGGGACAGCCAGCGCTCGGCTTGTCGGACCAGGACATCCAGCGCGGCCGGGGAGTTGGTCGGGGCCTGGGCAGAGGCCTGCCCGTGCCAGGCGGCGAGGGCCAGCGCGACGCCCAGCGCGCCGCGCGCCCGTCCTCGGCGGTGCTCTCCCATGGTCCTAGTGTCCCTTCGGTGTGCGGGCGCGGAGCCGCATCGCGGCTCGGCGCCGCAGGAGCCAGTGGAAGGGCAGGCCGAGCATCAGCGCCGCCGCGAGCATCAGCCCCGCGACGCGCCAGGGGCTGGTGCCGAGCCAGAGATAGGGCAGCACCCACCAGGGCGGGTTGCCCACGGCATAGCTGGCCCCCGTGCGGTAGCCGGAAACCTGGCCGCCGTTGATGACGACGAGGTCGCCCTGCACGCGCGCGGAGGTCTCGACATTGCGCAGCGCCCCGACGGCGTTGGAGAGCGCGGCCGGTGTCGCGCCCAGTACCGCGACCACCGACTTGCCGGCGGTGAGCGGACTCTCCGTTCCCAACATCACCGCAACGCCCTCGCCCAGATCGGCCAGGGCCGTTGAGGCGCGGGTCAACTCGTCGGAGCCGGGATGGTCGAGGAAGAGCGCGCGGATGTCCGCCAGCGCGTCGGGCGCCGCGAGGGTGATCCGGTCGCCCTGCACCTGCACCGGGCTATTGCGGAGCAGGGTCGCGGCCGCGGGCTGCCGGCCGAGCGTGCCCAACAGCAGCAGATCGTGCCCGGCCACGGTCTGCAGAAAGGCGGGGAAGACGACCGAGAGGCCTGTGGCGGGATGTCCGACATGAGCGGCGAGGCCGCCGATCAGGTCGAGGAAGGCGCCCGCCTCCAGCGTGTTCGGACGCTCCGGAAGCACCACGGCCGTGCCGGAGAGGTCAGCCATCCGCGTGAAAGGGAAACCGGCCGAAGCGAAGAACCCGAGGCTCGGCAGCCGTGCGTAGCGCCAGGCCCGCGAGAGATCGATCGTGCTGTCCGGATCGACGGCGGCGCGGATATCGCCCGGCACGGCGGTGCACTCGCCCCGGTTCAGCGGGCGCATGTCGAAGCGCATCTGCAACTCCTCACGCCCGAAGAGCAGGTAGGTCGGCACCAACGCCCGGCCGCTGCGCACGGCGGAGTCCGGCATGAGCCAGCCGGCGAGCTGGTTCATCGGCCACATCCGCTCCCCCGAACCGAGGGGGAAGGATTTCAGGAAGTTCTCGGAAACCAGCACGTCAAGCCGCGAAGCGCCGACATCCACGGCTTGTCCATTGGGCCCGCGGAAGCGGAGATCGGCGGGGATGCCGCGATCGGACCAAGTGATCAGGTCGGGCGCGGTGCGCAGCGGCACCCGGATGGTGCCGGGCGTGTAGCCATGGGCCTGCAGCTCGGAGCGATCGACAAGGCTTCCGATCTGCACCGGCCGGTCCGGGGGAAGCCAGCGCGGCGCGTCATAGGGAGTGCGAGCCGGGAGGTTCGGCGGGGAGACGCGGGCCATCTCCCCGCCAATGCCGCCCCGTCCCGCGGCGAGTGCGAGCGCGGCCTGCGCCACCTCGCTCTCCGACCGCCCGCCGAGAACCAGCAGCGTTCCGTAGGGATCGTTTGGGTTCGCGATCATCGCGAGAGTCGGCCCCTCGAAGCGCGGCAGCGTCAGGCCGGGAACGGCGTCCGGCCCCGCGGCCAGGACGAGCGCGTTGCCCTGGGCCGGTGCGGCGCGATCCACGGGAAAGCTGGCCCCGCGGTAATCCGCCTGCACCGCGAACCAGGAGGCCGCGACGGCTGCCGCCCGCAGGCCCTGCGGCCCGGTCTCTGGCGGGATCACCACCGGAAGGGTCAGCGCCCCGCGCAGCACGCGCCGGTCGAAAAGCGGCTCGGGAAGCCGTGCCAGATCCCGCTGCGGCGGCAGGCGCTCGATCGTCAGGGCGAGGGTCGAAAGGTCGGATAGATTGGCGTAGAGCAGGCCGGAGAGAGGGTCGTTGCACTCCGTCGCGTAGCGGCCGGAGAAGCGGAAGTTCAGACGGTTCACCTCGGTGAAGTTCAGCGGATCGATCTCGAAGGAGAGCGGGCCGAACGCCTGGCGCACGGGATCGAGCGGGATGTTGCCGACGAACTGCTCGTTCAGCGTCACCGCGATCTGGCTGAGCGAGGGGATGAGGGCGGCGGAGGAGCCGCCCTGCACCGTCAGGCGAGCGGAGGTCACGACCTCGTCCCGCGATAGGCCGAACAGCACTCCCTGCAGGTCGGAGGTGCCGCGGAACTGCATCGGGCCGGCCAGGCCCAGCTCGCGCAGGGTCAGCCGCGCCTCCCTTGTCCCCGCAGACCGTGCCGGGGCCGCGGCAGGCGGCGGCGCCGCCACAGGGCGGAAGGATGGGGGCTCCACCGAGGGGGCCGCGACCGGGGTGGGTACTGCCGGGCGGGACTGGGCAGAGGCCAGCCCAGGAAGCATCAGCGCAGCGAGAAGCAGCGCGGCGGTGGTATTCTCCATCACCCGGTTCGCACCGGACCGGGCGGGTGCCGCGGTCTGCGGCTTCGGGCGCAGGACGTCGGACTTGCGGATCTGCTCCAGGGGAAGTGGCTTGCTCACGCGGCTCGGCGCCTTTGTCATCTTGAAGCGGTACTTGCGGAAGACGGCGTCCTTGGTCGCCATTACGACGTCCTTCAACGCGCGCAGCGGCTGGTCCTTGGGCCAGTTGTCCCAGTGGATCCAGGCATCCGGGCGGCCAAAGAAGACGCGGACCATCGCAGCCTCGTCGGCAAGGTTCTCCGTGTGAAAGCGAAGGAAAGCCTCGCCCTCCTCCCAGTGAAGGAGCGTGGCGTTCACCTCCACGGTCTCTCCACCGAGGTCGAAGGAGGTGACGCAGCGATCCCCGTCGGCGATGCCCAGGGGCCGTTCCAGCAGGAGGCGTGCGCCCGACATGGAGATATCGGAGGATCGCGCCGCGACGCGCCGGCCGTCAGAAAGTATCAGCTCCGCTGGCAGGTTTACCTCGACGCGCGCACGGTCACGCATCTGCTCCCGCTCCAATCCAACGGCGACAGCAGCCGAAACCGGAACGAGACAGAGGGTGCACCACAGCGTGTTCAGCAAGTAGGCCTGGAACTCGAGCGAGCCCGTCTCCGCCGTCAGCAGCCCGTAGGCACCGATGCAAACCCCGACGATGAGAGCGCTGAGGAGAATGAGGTTGGGCAACACGGCCCGGACATCGAGATATCCTTCCTCCAGGCGTCCGCCCTTGTCAGTGACGTTGAACTTTCCCTTCCGCGGGTCCCACAGGGTTGCGAGCGTGACGAGCACCAGCGGCGCGGCCATGCAGGCCTCGTAGATCTCGGACCAGAAGGAGTGGCGGTTGCGCCCGTTCAGGCGGGATGCCGTGCCGAAGGCGTGGAACATGTGGCTGCCGGCATAGGCCAGGATCGCGATCGGGCTGGCCGCGATGATGTTCTGCCCGAGAAAGAGGAAGGCGAGCGGCGAGGTAAGGAACACGATGCGCGGCAGCGCGAAGAGAAAGGAGAAACCTGCGGTGAAGTAGCAGAGCCTCTGCGCCCAGGTGAGGCCCGGAGCAAAGGGCGTGTTCTCCTGCCGCATGATCTGGATCATGCCGCGCGCCCAGCGCATACGCTGCCCGATGTGAATGGCCAGGCGCTCCGTCGCCAGCCCGGCCGCGAGCGGCAAGCGGATATAGGCCGTGTGCCATCCCTTCTGCTGCATGCGGAGCGAGCAGTGGCAATCCTCCGTCACCGTCTCGTGCGGCACGCCGCCGACCTCCATCAGCGCGGTGCGGCGGATGAGAGCGCAGGATCCGCAGAAGAAGGCCGCGTTCCACAGATCGTTGCCGGGCTGGATCGCGCCATAGAAGAGAAGACCTTCGTTCGGCACGGGGCGGTTGCGGGCAAGGTTCCGCTCGAACGGATCGGGCGAGTAGAAGTAGTGGGGGGTTTGCACCATCGAGAGGCGCTGATCGCGCACGAGCCAACCTGCCGTCATTTGCAGGAAGGCCCGCGTCGGGGCATGGTCGCAGTCGAAGATCGCGATGTAGTCGCCATCTGTGTGGCGCAGGGCGTGGTTGATGTTGCCCGCCTTGGCGCCCTTGTTGTCCGGGCGGATAATGTAGCCGCAGCCCACCTCCTCGCAGAAGTCGCGGAATTCGGGGCGGCGGCCATCGTCCAGGACGTAGACGTTCAGCTTGTCGCGCGGCCAGTCGATGTTCATGCAGGCCAGGATCGTCGGCCGCACGATATCCAGGCTCTCATTGTAGGAGGGGACGTAGACATCTACGCTTGGCCAGTTCGCGGGGTTTGGCGGCAGCGCTGTCGGCTTTCGGTTGAGGGGATAGGTGAGCTGGACGTAGGACAGGAAGAGCAGCGCCCCGGCATAGCATTCCGCCATGAAGAGGCCGAGCGAGAGAAACGCCTGGAACGCGTTGTCGAACTCGATTGTCTCGCTTACTCGCCACCAGAGATAGCGCGAGGTGATGGAGACGGAGAGCAGGACCAGGAAGACCGTTGCGCGGCGCGAGGCGGAGCGGCCGATGAGCAGGAAGGCGACGATGCCGAGGACGGTGAGTACCGCCTGCTGCTCTCCATTCAGTGGAACGGTGATAACGAACAGGGTGGCCAGAACGCCGAGCGCGATGCTCGCGGCCCTGACAGCCCGTCCGAGTGCAGGCAGGCGCTCCATCGTGGCGGTCATCCGCATTGCCGTCATCGGTGCAGTCCTTAGTCAGTCAGAACGGATTGGCTTGTGGCGGCCTTGGGGGCTGGCCAGCCAAGCCGGGCGAGCAGCGTCTCCGCCAGGAGAGCGAGGTCGTCGGCGGCGCGGCTGCCTGGCACTTCCACGGGTAGTCTGCGGTCGGCCAGGGCCTCCGATACCGCGTTGTCATGCGCCACCACGCCAGCGAGCCGCCCGCCAAGGGCGGCTTGCGCGCAGCCCAGGACCGCTTCGGAGAGGGGCGAGCCGAGATCGACCTGGTTCAGCACGAGCAGGCTGCGCTCCAACGCGCGCGCGGCGAGCGTGCCGCGGCCGAGGAAATGCCCACTGGAGACCTGTGAGATGAGCGACGCGCTGCCGCCATCGGCCAGCAGCACCATGACGCAGAGATCCAGCATTGGAAGAAGGGCGGACATGGCGGGGGACGGGCCGGGCGCGCTGTCGAGGATGATGATACGGTCGGGATCGGCGAGCATCTCGCGTACTGGATCGACCAGCGTTTCGGGCCGTTCCATGAGAAGGTGCGAGATCCCGAGAACTCGCCGGGGTTCCTCGGCGCCGTGGGGCAGAAGGGAGACGCCGTAGGGCGTTCTGCGTAGCGACTCCCGCCAGCCAGCACCGCTACCAAGGCCGGCCATGAAGCCGTCCTCGTCACGCAGAGGGCGGCCGAGGTGGATCTGCAGCGCATTCTGCGGGTCGAGATCCAGCGCGAGGACCTCGTGCCCGCGCGCGGCCAGGAGGGCGGCGACGTTCGCGGCCAGCGTAGTCTTCCCGACGCCTCCCTTGGGAGATGTGAAGCCGATGAGCGGCATTATCCCCTCTTCCCCAAGCGAATCGTTCGCCGTGGTTGCGACTTCCGATCAGGGGAGATGGCCTGCTTCGGAGCCTGCTCGCCGATCAGGGAGGGTGCTTGCCAGGCCTTGGACGCAGTTGGCGGGGTGATCTGCTCGGCGAGTTCATCCAGCAGGGCGAAGCGCCGGGGCGCCGTGCGGGGAAAAGCGGCGAGCGCCGACCGCGGCTCCGGGACTTGGTGAACTCGCGATTCCGCCTGATCGATGCCGGTTGGGGCTGGCGGGAGGCGCGGCCTTGCCTCCTCCGTTGGCTTACTGATGAGGCGCACTGCTGCTCGACCGGCCGGATCAGCGGAGATGGACAGAGTTCGGGGGCAGGGTGCGCCAATGGGCCGGGGCGGGGAGGGCTCATCCGGAATGGAATGATGCGGGGACGTCGCTGAGGGAACGGGAGTTGCCCGAGGCAATGCTGCCGCTGCGTCCGTCGAGAGGGATGGAGCTGCGGGCTCGAGAACTTCGTTCGGAAGAGCGTCCGGCTCCGCGGGCAGGGAGGATGAATCAATTCTCACCGCGGGGTAGCGGATGTAGGGAAAGCTGCGCAGCCCGCAGGCACGTAGGAGACGGTCGATCGGCTCATCCGCGCGCATGTTTTTCCTACGATCTGCGGGTTGATCCTGGACCATACCCTCTCTCCTTACGCGGGAAAGAGGTTGGTCAATTGCTACTATAACGCGAGAACTTTAACATTGGGTCTCTTTCTTCGAGGCCTGCTCGCATCAGGCTTATTGCCGATTCGGTTAAAGAATGACCGGCTCCCCGAACGCGTCAGGAACTGGCTGTCATCACGTCGCCGTAGGGCAACTGCGGCTGGTGTGCCCTCCACGGCCCGGGGCTCGCCGGTGCCGGAGCCGCGCCGTTGGGACGAGATCACTGCAACGGGGGATGCTGATAGCCTCGCCCGCGCGCGTGGCAGTCCGGGAGATACGGGCGGTGCTGCGGTGCGGGAGGGGTGACGCACGTCACCCAAGGCATCAAGCTACGAAACCGCCCTCAGCAGTCTCTCAGATCCGGCAATCCCCGAGTGTCAGTCGCCACGAGCTGTGAGCCGCGCGATGCTTGTCGGTGCGGCGGAGGCCGCGGCCCATGAAATGACCCGCGGCCCCCTGCAAACGCCCGATGCGCTCCTTCAGCGGGTGGCCACGTCCCAGATCTCCGCCGCGTACTCACGGATTGTGCGATCCGACGAGAACCAGCCGACATGGGCGGTGTTCAGAACGGCGGCCCGCCACCAGGAGTCCGGCTGGGCCCAAAGGGCTTCGGCGTCCCGCTGCCGCGAGTGGTAGGCATCGAAGTCGGCGGTGACGAGATAGCGGTCGTCGTTCAGCAGCCCCTCCACCAACCCGCGATAGCGGTCAGGCTCGCCGGGAGAGAAGACCCCCGAAGCGATCGCGTCCAGGGCGCCCCGCAACTCCGGCGAGGCCTCCGCCGCCGCATGGGCGTCGTAACCGGCCCGCTTGCGCTGCGCGACCTCCTCGGCCGTGAGGCCGAAGATGAAGATGTTGTCGCGCCCGACGCGCTCGTCGATCTCCACATTCGCGCCGTCCAGCGTGCCGATGGTGAGCGCGCCGTTGAGGGCGAGCTTCATGTTGCCCGTCCCCGATGCCTCAAGACCTGCCGTCGAGATCTGCTCGGACAGGTCGGCCGCCGGGATGATCGTCTCGGCGAGGCTGACATTGTAGTTCGGGATGAAGGCGACCTTGAGCAGCCCGTGCAGGACGGGGTCGTCGTTAATCGTTGCGGCCACATCATTGGCGAGCCGGATGATGAGCTTAGCCTGATGATAGCTCGGGGCCGCCTTCCCGGCGAAGATCTTCACCCGCGGCACCCAGCTCTCGGTGGGGCGCGCGCGCATCGCGTTGTAGAGCGCGACGGTCTGGATGATGTTCAGGAGCTGGCGCTTGTACTCGTGGATGCGCTTGATCTGCACGTCGAACAGCGCGTCCGGATCGATCTTCAGGCCGATGCGGCTGCTGACCAGCGTGGCGAGGCGCTCCTTCGCCGATCGCCGCTGACCGGCAAAGAGGTTGCGGAACGACGCGTCATCCGCGAGCGGGACGAGCCGCTCCAGCCGGTTCGGATCGTCCAGCACGGAGGGGCCGATCGCCTCCGCCAGCAGCTTCGTCAGCTCCGGATTGGCGCGGTGCAGCCAGCGGCGGAAGGTGATGCCGTTGGTCTTGTTCGTGATGCGGTCGCCGCAGACGCCGTTCAACTCGGCGAAGACCGTGTCCCGCATGAGCTGGGAGTGGAGCGCCGAGACGCCATTGATGCGGTGCGAGCCGACGAAGGCGAGATGCCCCATCCTGACGCGGCGGCCGTGCCGCTCGTCGATGAGGGAGACGTTGGAGAGAAGCATGTCGTCCGCACCGCCCGCCCGCGCGCGGTCGAGATGAGCAGCGTTGATGAGATAGATGATCTGCATGTGCCGAGGCAGCAGGCGCTCCATCATCGGGACCGCCCAGGTCTCCAGCGCCTCGGGCATCAGGGTGTGGTTGGTGTAGGAGAAGGTGGCCTGGGTGATGGTCCAGGCGGCGTCCCACTCCATGCCGTGCACGTCCATCAGCAGCCGCATCAGCTCCGCGACGCCGATTGCCGGATGCGTGTCGTTGAGCTGCACGGCCACCTGCCGGGCGAGGTCCGTCAGGTCCGCGTGGCGCGAAAGGTGGCGGCGGATGATGTCCTGCAGCGAGGCGGAGGCGAAGAAGTACTCCTGGCGGAGACGCAGCTCCTGCCCCGCCTCGGACTCGTCGCCGGGATAGAGCACGCGGGAGATGGCCTCCGCGCGCATCCGGGCTGCCTGGGCGCCGATATGGTCGCCGCGGTTGAAGTCGTTCAGGTGCAGCGGGTCGGTGGCCCGCGCCGACCACAGGCGCAGCGTGTTGATCCGGTGCCCGCGCCAGCCGACGACGGGCGTGTCATAGGCCAGGGCGTTCACGACCTCCCCCGCGTGCCAGACCATCCGGGTGGAGCCGTCCGGCAGGACCTCGGGGCGGACATGGCCGCCGAAGCCGACCTCGTAGACGAGGCCCGAGCGCTCGAACTCCCAGGGATTGCCGAGGGCCAGCCAGTCTTCCGGCACCTCGTGCTGGATCCCGCCAGCGATCACCTGCCGGAACAGGCCGTGCTCGTAGCGGATGCCGTATCCATAGGCGGGCACGTCGACGCTCGCCATGCTCTCCATGAAGCAGGCGGCCAGGCGGCCCAGGCCGCCATTGCCCAGCGCCGCATCCGCTTCCTGGCCCACGACCGTATCGAAATCGACGCCCAGCCCTTCGAGCGCCTGCCGGGCCGTCTCGATCAGGCCCAGATTGCCCAGGGCGTCCGACATGAGCCGGCCGATGAGGAACTCCATCGAGAGATAGCAGACGGCCTTCCGGTCCTCGGCCCAGGTATCGTCGTTGGAGCGGCGCCAGCGATCGACCACCCGGTCCCGGGCGGCGAGGGCGGTCGCGACGAACCAGTCATGCGCGTTCGCGCGCTCCCGCCGCGCCCCGACCTGGTAGACGAGCTTGGCGAGGATGCTCTCCCGGAACAGCTGGACGGCGCCCTCATCGGGCGCATCGAGGTTCGGGGAGATGATGGGAAGCTGGTCGTTCATCGGCCGTTTTGTCCGGATGGGAGGCGGGGCAAGCAGATTGCGATCAATAGAACGATAACAAAAACGCGAGCGATAGGGGAAAAATTCGCGTCACGCGCGAGTCATCGGGCCGAAAGGGCGATTTCCCGGTAAATCGCGGCGTAGCGCCCGGCCGAGCGCGCCCATCCCACCGGGGCTCGCATGGCGTTCGCCTGGGTGGCCCGCCAGCTCTCCCGGTCCTGCCAGAGGGCGGCCAGCCGGGCGAGGGCGGCCTCCAGGGCCGGGGCCGTGGTGGGGGAGAACTGCAGGCCTGTGGCGACCCGGGTGGCCAGCGCCGCCTCATTCGCGTCGATCACCGTGTCTGCCAGCCCGCCGACCCGCGCCACCACGGGAAGCGCGCCGTAGCGCAGCGCGCAGAGCTGGGTCAGGCCGCAGGGCTCGAACCGGGAGGGCACGAGGAGGGCGTCGCACCCGCCCTGGATGAGGTGGGCCAGCCCCTCGTCATAGCCGAGGCGGGCCGCGATCCGGCCGGGATGGGCGGCAGCGGCGGCGCGGAAGCCTTCCTCCAGCGCCGCCTCGCCCGTGCCCAACACCGCGAGCTGCATCCCGTGGCCGAGCAGGGCGGGCAGGCAGCGCAGGAGCAGGTCCATCCCCTTCTGCCCCGTGAGCCGGCTGACCACGCCGAGCAGGAGCGCATCCGGGTCCTCGGCCAGCCCCATCCGGGCACGGAGCGCGGCGCGGTTGGGCTCGCGCGCCTCCGGCCGGGCCGCATCGAAGGACGAGGCCAGATGGGGGTCGGCGGCAGGGTTCCAGGCCTCCTCGTCGATGCCGTTCAGGATGCCGTGCAGGGCGTCGGCACGGCTGCGAAGCAGCCCGTCCAGCGCCTGGCCCTCCTCGGGGGTGGTGATCTCGCGGGCATAGGTCGGGGAGACGGTGGTGATCCGGTCCGAGAGCCGCAGGCCCGCTTTCAAGGCCCCGATGCCCCCGAAGAACTCCACCCCCTCGATGTCGAAGGCGTGCGGCGGAAGGCGCAACTCGGCAAGCAGTGAGGCGGGCGCCCAGCCCTGGAAGGCCAGGTTATGGACGGTGAAGACCGTTCCTGGCCGGGGATCCCCGCCGTAGCGGAGATAGGCGGGGGTGAGCCCGGCCTGCCAGTCATGCGCGTGCACCACCTGCGGGCACCATCCCGGCAGGGCGCCCCGCCCGATCTCGGCCGCGGCCCAGCAGAGCGCGGCAAAGCGGCGCGGATTGTCCGGCCAGTCCCGGCCTTGCGGGTCGACATAGGGCCCGCCGGGGCGGGCATAGAGATGCGGCGCGTCCAGCACCAGCAGGTCCATCCCCGCGGCGCGGCAGGCGAGGAGGCGCGCGGGGCCGCCGAACAGGTCGTCGAACTGGTGCACCTGCTGCCCCTGGCCGGCCGCGGCGATCACGCCGGGATAGCCCGGCAGCAGGGTGCGGACCGCGACGGATTCCGCGGCCAGCGCGGCGGGCAGGGCGCCGACGACATCGGCCAGCCCGCCCGTCTTGACCAGCGGGAAGCACTCCGAGGCGACGGAGAGGAGGCGGAGCGGGGTCGGGGAGGCCTCGGGCATGGCGCGGGTTCCGGCGAAGGGCTGGATCGCGCGCGGCCCCGGCCTGCCGGCCGTGGCGCGGGCGATCGGAATGACGGCCCGCAGCCAAGCGGGGCCGCAGGGGGCGCCCTAGTTCCCGAGGGCGTCGATCATGGGCTGGGTGATGAGGCTGACGCCCCCGGGGGAGCGCCGGAAGCGGCGTGCGTCCTCCTCGGGGTCCTCGCCCACGACGAGGCCTTCGGGCAGCACCACCCCGCTGTCCACCACCACCTTGTTCAGCCTCACATGGCGCCCGACGACGACGCCGGGCAGCAGCACCGCCCCTTCCACCTGGCCGTAGGAGCGGACCCGAACATTGGAGAAAAGGAGGGAGCGCCGGACGAGGGAGCCGGAGACGATGCAGCCGCCGGAGACGAGGGAGTCCACCGCCATCCCGCGCCGCCCGTCATCGTCCAGCACGAACTTGGCCGGAGGCGTCACCTCCCCGTTCGTCCAGATCGGCCAGTCCCGGTCGTAGAGGTCGAGGGAGGGGACCACGTCGGTGAGGTCGATATTCGCCTGCCAGAAGGCGTCCACCGTGCCGACGTCGCGCCAGTAGGACTCCGCCTCGTCGCCGGAGCGGACGCAGGAATCCTCGAACCGGTGCGCGACGGCCGTGCCGCGCGCGACCAGGGCGGGGATGATGTCCTTGCCGAAGTCGCGGCTCGATTCCGGCCGCGCGGCGTCCCGGCGCAGCTCCTCCGCCAGGAAGCGCGTCTCGAAGACGTAGATGCCCATGGAGGCGAGGGCGCGGTCCGGCTTGCCGGGCATGGCGGGCGGATCGGCCGGCTTCTCCAGGAAGGAGATGACGCGGTCGGACCCGTCCACATGCATCACGCCGAAGGCGCTGGCCTCCATGCGCGGCACCTCGATGCAGGCGACAGTCACCTCCGCGCCCGATTCGCAATGGCGCTGGAGCATCACCTCGTAGTCCATCTTGTAGACGTGGTCCCCGGCCAGGATGACCATGTAGCGGGGGCCGTAGCTCTCGATGATGTCGAGGTTCTGGTACACGGCATCCGCCGTGCCGGCATACCACTCCGTCTCGGAGACGCGCTGGCTCGCGGGCAGGATGTCGAAGCTCTCGTTCCGCTCGGGGCGCAGGAAGTTCCAGCCGCGCTGCATGTGGCGGATCAGGCTGTGCGCCTTGTACTGCGTCGCCACCCCGATGCGCCGGATGCCGGAATTGATGGCGTTGGACAGGGCGAAGTCGATGATGCGGGACTTGGCGCCGAAGAACACGGCGGGCTTGGCGCGCCGGTCGGTCAGCTCCATGAGGCGCGAGCCCCGTCCGCCGGCGAGCACATAGGCCATGGCGGAGCGCGCCAGGGGCGCGGAATGCACCGGCCGTGTGGTCATTCTTCGCTGGGCCTCCCGTTCGGTGGAACGAGTATGGCAGCTTTCACCGGGCCGGGAACGGGGGGGCGGGGAACACGGAAACGCGACTCCGTGCTCTGGAACGGAGCGGGCCGCCCCCATGAGGGGACGGCCCGCCCGGCTTCGCCGGCTCAGTTCATCGCCATGGTGGCGATGTCGATGAACCAGCTCCTCGGCTGCACCACGCCCGTCACGCGCGGCGAGATGGCGCGGGGGCCGACGTCATGCGCCACCCAGAGGAAGGGCGCCTCCTCCACGATGCGCCTGTGGAGCTGCGCGAGCGCCGCGTCGCGCCCGGCCGCGTCGAAGGTGGTGCGGGCGCGGGCGATGATCTCGTCGAATTCCGAGCTGGAGAAGTAGCCCCAGTTGTTCGAGACCGGCGGCTGCGCGGCAGTGGCCACGAAGCGGACCATGGCGAAGAAGGGATCCATGGCGGCGAAGGTGACGTTGGTGGCATTGGCGCCGCGGGCATTGGCGTGCTTTGCCCCCTCGCGCCAGTTGGTGAAGACCGCGTTCCACTCGCCGACCTCGAGCTGCACGTCGAAGTAGCAGGCGCGGAGGGCTTCCTGCAGGAACTCGTTCATCGGCAGGGGCTGCATCTGGCCCGAGCCGGAGGCCGAGGTGAGGACCTTCACGGAGAGCCGCTTCTGCGGGCTGTAGCCCGCCTCGCGCATCAGGCGCTGCGCCTCGGCCACGTCCGTGCGGATGCGGAAGCTGGGGTTGCCGTGCCAGGGATGGCCGGGCTCGACCGTGCCGGTGGCCGGGGCCATGAGGCCGTTCAGCAGGGTCTTCAGCTCGTCCCGGTTCACGCAGAGATTGGCCGCGTGGCGCACCCGACGGTCCAGCCAGGGCGAGCCCTCCGTGAAGGAGAACTGCCAGGGCCAGACATGCGGCTGCTCGTTCTGGTGCAGCTTGAACCCGCGCGAGGTGATCTGCTGCACGGCATCCGGCGCCGGCGCCTCGATCCAGTCCACCTGGTTGCCGAGCAGGGCCGCGGTGCGGGTGTTGGCCTCGGGGATCGGCAGCAGGACCACGCGGTCGATCTTCGGGCGGCGCGCGGGATCCCAGTATTCCCGGTTGGCCACCATCTCGAAGCGCTCCCGCGCGACGAGGCGGGTGCCGCGGAAAGGGCCGGTGCCCGAGGGATCGGCGGCGAAGGCGGCCCAGGCCTGGTTCGACCGCTGGCGCGCGTCCGTCACACTCGCCGGCACGGCGGCGAGCTTCGCGGCCCAGTGGGTGGGGGAGACGATGAAGAGGTTGGTGAGGTTGATCGGCAGGAAGCTGTCCGGCTCGCTCGTCACCAGCTCCACCTCATGGTCCGAGACGGCGCGGGCGGAGCGCAGGGTGGGCATGCGGCTGACCGTCACGCCCACCTGGGAGGCGTCGTAGTGCGGCGCGCCCTGGTCCAGCACCTTCTGGACGTTCCACACCACGGCGGCGGCGTTGAAGGGGCTGCCGTCGTGGAACTTCACGCCCTGGCGCAGGGTGAAGCGCCACTTCGTCTTGTCCGCCTCGTCCACGCGCCACTCCGTGGCGAGGCCGGGGATGATCACGGAGGGCTTGTCGGCCGAGGACAGGTCCCAATTCACCAGCGCGTCGTACATCGGGATGCCGGTGAAGCGGTTGCCCTCGAAGCCCTGGTCGGGCTGGCCGAGGGTGCGGGGGATGTCGGCCGCGGTCATGCCGATCCGAAGCACCTTCTCCTGCGCGCTCGCGGGATGGGCGGCGGCCGCGATGCCCGCGAACAGGGCGCCGGCCATGAGCCAGGCCCGGCGCGTGATCTTCCTCATGCGTGTCCTCTCCGTGAATGACGGTGTGGCATGGCCGGAGGCAAGTTCGATGCCAGCGGGCGGCCCTCATGGCACGCGGCTTGCTCCCTCTGCCCTGATGTCGAGCGCCCTGACGTGGGGGCGGGTGCCCCCGTGCGGCCGGAACAGGGCAGGAGAGGAAAAAGGATGAGAACGACCCGGCGTTCCCTTATCGCAGGCGGGTTCGCGGGCGCGGCCCTGCCCTGGGACATGGCACTGGCCCAGGCGCCGGCCGGCGGCACGCTGCGCATCGGGATGACGGCCGCAGCCGTGCCACTGCCCAACGGGCAGACCGACCAGGGTGGCGAGGGGCAGCGCTTCGTTGCCTATACCGTGTTCGACAGCCTTGTCTTCTGGGACCTGTCCCGCGCCGACGCTCCCTCCCGCCTCGTGCCGAACCTGGCGGCGGAGTGGAAGGCCGACCCAGCCGACAGCAAGCGCTGGCTCTTCACCATCCGGGAGGGGGTGAAGTTCCACGACGGCAGCCCCTTCGACGCCCATGCTGCCCAGTGGAACTTCGAGAAACTCCTCGATTCCTCCGCGCCGCATTTCGACCCGCGACAGGCGGCCCAGGGGCGTTCCCGCATCCCGAGCGTGGTCAAGGCCACGGCGCTGGACGCGCGCACGCTCGAAGTCCGGACGAGCGAGGTGGACGCGCTGCTGCCCTATGGCATTGCCTGGATCGTCATGTCCTCCCCGGCGCAGTGGGAGAAGGTCGGCCGCTCCTGGGACGCCTTCCTGAACGCCCCTTCCGGCACCGGGCCCTTCCGGATGACGGAGTTCGTCCAGCGCGAGCGCGGCGTCATGGTGGCGAACAAGGAGTACTGGAACCCGGCCCGCCGCCCGAAGGTCGAGCGCCTCGTGCTCCTTCCCCTGCCCGAGGCCAATACCCGCGCCGCCGCACTGCGCGCCGGGCAGGTGGACTGGATCGAGGCGCCCGCGCCGGATGTCACGGCCAGTTTGCGCGGCGCGCGCTTCAACGTCGTCACCAACGAGTACCCGCATAACTGGGTATGGCATCTCGACTTCACCTCGCCCAGCTCGATATGGCGCGATGTCCGCGTCCGCCGGGCCGCCAACCTCGCCGTGGACCGGGACGGTATCGCGGGCATGATGGACGGCCAGATGCTCCCGGGCGTGGGGCTGCTGACCCCGAGCTCGCCCTGGTTCGGCAAGCCCTCCTTCAAGATCCGCCACGATCCCGCCGAGGCGCGCAGGCTGCTGGCCGAGGCCGGCTTCGGCCCGCGCAACCCGGCGAGGACGAAGGTGATGATCCCCGGGCAGGGCTCGGGAATGATGCAGCCGCTGCCGATGAATGAGGCGATCCAGGAGAACCTGCGCGAGGTCGGCATCGCGGTCGAGTACGAGGTGATGGAGTGGAACGCGCTGGTGAATGCCTGGCGCGCCGGCTCCCGCGACCCGCTCTCCCGGGGCGTGCACGCGCTGAACTACTCCTATTTCAGCCAGGACCCGTTCACCGCCCTCATCCGCCATGTCGATTCCAACCTCGTCGCGCCGCGCGGCACGAACTGGGGGCATACGGTGGATGCCGAGCTGGACGCCGTCTGCAAGGGGTTGCGCGAGACCTTCGATCCCGCGGCGCAGGACGCGCTGATGGCCCGCGGGCACCAGCGCATCGTGGACGAGGCGATGTTCCTCTTCGTGGCGCACGACCTGAACGCGCGCGCCATGTCGCCCAGGGTGCGCGGCTTCGTGCAGGCACGGAACTGGTTCCAGGATTTCGGTACGGTGACGGTGGCATGACGGAAGTGAGGCACGATCTCGCACAGCTGCCCGATATCGGTGGC
The DNA here is from genome assembly GCF_014199205.1 of Muricoccus pecuniae. Lineage (GTDB taxonomy): Bacteria > Pseudomonadota > Alphaproteobacteria > Acetobacterales > Acetobacteraceae > Roseomonas > Roseomonas pecuniae. The sequence goes on from NZ_JACIJD010000014.1 coordinate 79,989, forward strand.
CCCGCCCAGCCGCTGCTGACGGTGCGCGGGCTGACAAAGCATTTCCCGCTGAAGTCCGGCTTCCTCGGCCGCGCCTCGGGGGTGGTACAGGCGGTGGACGACCTGAACTTCGAGGTGCTGAAGGGGGAAACCCTCGGCATCGTCGGGGAGTCCGGCTGCGGCAAGTCCACCACCTCCCGCCTCGTCATGGCGCTGATGGCGCCGACGGCAGGGGAGGTGGTGTTCGACGGCCAGGTGGTAGGCGGGCGCGAACTGCCGCTGAAGGAGTACCGGCGCCAGGTGCAGATGGTGTTCCAGGACAGCTACGCCTCCCTGAACCCGCGCCTGACCATCGAGGAGTCCATCGGCTTCGCGCCCGAGGTGCACGGCCTGGCCCGCAAGGATTCCCGCGCCCGGGCCCGGGATCTGCTGGCCGCGGTGGGGCTGAACCCCGACCAGTTCGCCCGCCGCTACCCGCATGAGCTGTCGGGCGGTCAGCGGCAGCGCATCAACATCGCCCGCGCCCTCGCCCTCCGCCCGCGCCTGGTGATCCTGGACGAGCCGGTCTCGGCCCTCGACAAGTCGGTGGAGGCGCAGGTCCTGAACCTCCTGCAGGATCTCAAGGGGCAGTTCGGGCTGACCTACATCTTCATCAGCCACGACCTGAACGTGGTGCAGTACATGTCGGACCGCGTGCTCGTCATGTATCTCGGCAAGGTCGCCGAGGTCGGGCCGGTGGAGGCGATCTACGCCGCCGCCGCCCATCCCTACACCGCCGCCCTGCTGGCCAGCCGCCCCTCCATGGATCCGGACCTGCGCCGCACCGAGCCGCCGCTGAGCGGCGATCCGCCCAATCCGATCAACCCGCCCTCCGGCTGCCGCTTCCACACGCGCTGCGCCCATGCGGAGCCGGTCTGCTCCACCACCGTGCCGCCACTCCACCCCGCACCCGCGGGGCAGGAGGCATCCTGCCTGATGGTGGTGCCGAACAGCGGGCACAGCCGTGCCCCGAGGATGGCCGCATGAGCGAACCTCTCGTCCATGTCCGGGACCTGCAGGTCCGCTTCGTCTCGCGCGACGCGACGGTGCACGCTGTCAACGGCGTCTCCTTCGACCTCGCCGAGCGCGAGTCCCTCTGCATCCTGGGGGAGAGCGGCTCGGGCAAGTCGGTCACGCTGCGCGCGCTGATGGCGCTGAACCCGCCGCGCCGCACGAAGCTCTCCGGCACGGTGCGGGTCGGCGGGCACGACATCATCGCCGCCTCCGAGCGGAAGATGGCGGATATCCGCGGCAGCACGGTCTCCATGATCTTCCAGGAGCCGATGACGGCGCTGGACCCCGTCTTCACCATCGGGCGCCAGATCGCCGAGACGGTGATGCGCCACGAGGGGCTGAGCCGCAGCGCCGCCGATGCCCGCGCGCTGGAGCTGCTGGAACTCGTCCAGATCCCCTCCGCCAAGCGCCGCCTGGCCTCCTACCCGCACGAGCTCTCGGGCGGGCTGCGGCAGCGCGCGATGATCGCCATCGCGCTCTCCTGCCGCCCGAAGCTGCTGCTGGCGGACGAGCCCACCACGGCGCTCGACGCCACCGTGCAGATCCAGATCCTGCTGCTGCTCCGCCGGCTGCAGGAGGAGATGGGCATGGGCGTGATCTTCGTGACCCATGACCTCGGCGTGGCCGGCGAGATCGCGGACCGCGTCGCCGTGATGTATGCGGGCAAGTTCATCGAGCAGGGGCCGGTGCGCGACCTCATGCGCCGCCCGCTGCACCCCTACGCCCAGGGCCTGCTCGGCGCGACCGTGCATTCCGGCCTGCGCGGCGAGCGGCTGACCACCATCCCCGGCGCCCCGCCGAACCTGGAGCGCGTGCCGCAGGGCTGCGCCTTCGCCCCCCGCTGTCCTCATGTGGGGGAGGACTGCTTGCCGAAGGTGCCGGATTTCCGCGGCCCCAGCCCCGACCACATGGCGCGCTGCGTGCGTGTTTCCCCGGCCGCCGTCACGGCCGAAGCGGCCTGAGGAAGGAATCCCATGCTCCTCTACCTCGTCCGGCGCATCCTCTACGCCGTTCCCATCGCCCTCGCCGTCGGGCTCGTCTGCTTCATGCTGGTGCAGATCGCGCCGGGCGACCCCATCAACGCCATCGTTCCCGCTGATGCCCCGCAGGAAGTGGTGGAGCAGGTTCGCCGCGACTACGGGCTGGACAAGCCGTTGCCCATCCAGTTCGGGCTCTGGATCAGCCGGGTGGTGCAGGGGGATCTCGGCCGGTCGCTGGCCACGGGGCGCCCGGTGACGGCCGATCTGGTCTCGGCGGTGGGCAATACCCTCACCCTCGCGCTCGTCGCGGCGGCGATCGGCTTCGTCATGGGCACGATCCTCGGCACGGTCGCGGCCGTCTTCCGCGGCAGTGTGATCGACAAGGCGGCGGTCGGGCTGGCGGCCGCGGGCGTCTCCATCCCGCACTACTGGCTCGGCATGGTGCTGGTGGTGCTGTTCAGCGTGACGCTAAACTGGCTGCCCGCCATGGGCGCGGGGCCCGGCGGCTCGGGCGACTGGAGGTGGGACTGGGAGCATGTGAGGTTCCTCGTCCTGCCTGCCCTGACCCTGTCGGTCATCCCGATGGGCATCGTCACCCGCACGGTGCGCGGCGTGGTGATGGAGCTGCTGAACCAGGACTTCGTGACCACCCTGCGCGGCAAGGGGCTGCGCCGGGGCGGCATCGCGCTGCACGTGGTGAAGAACGCGGCGCCCTCGGTGCTGGCGGTGATGGGGCTGCAGCTCGGCTACCTCATGGGCGGCTCGATCCTGGTGGAGACGGTCTTCTCCTGGCCGGGTACCGGCTTCCTGCTGAACAGCGCCATCTTCCAGCGGGACCTGCCTGTATTGCAGGGCACGATCCTCGTGCTCGCCATCTTCTTCGTCGTGCTCAACCTCGCGGTGGACCTCGTCCAGACCGCGCTCGACCCACGGATCCGCCGCGCATGAGCACGACTACCGCCACGACGGCCGCCATCGCGGTGCCCCAGCCGGCGCCGGCCCGCAGCAACGGGTACTGGCAGGGGGTGGCGCGGCGCCTCTCCCGCGATCCCGTCACGCTCTTCTTCGGCTTCGTGCTGCTGCTGATGGCGCTGGCCATCATCTTCGCGCCGCTGATCGCGCCGCACGATCCCTATCAGACGAGCATGATCCGCCGCCTGCGGCCCGTCTGGTTCCAGGACGGGCGCTATCCCCTCGGCACCGACGAGCTCGGGCGGGACATGCTCACCCGCCTCCTCTATGGCGGGCGCCTCTCCTGGTTCCTCGGTATCACCCCGGTGCTGATTGCCTTCGCCATCGGCGGCACGCTCGGCGTGATCGCGGGCTTCGCGGGCGGCTGGGTGAACATGCTGATCATGCGGACGACCGACGTGTTCTACGCCTTTCCCTCCGTGCTGCTGGCGGTCGCCATCTCCGGCGCGCTGGGGCCGGGAATCTCCAACGCGATGCTGTCGCTGACCCTCGTCTTCATCCCCCAGATCATCCGGGTATCGGAGAGCACCACCACCTCCGTCCGCAACCTCGACTACGTGGAATCCGCGCGGGCCAGTGGCGCGGGCGCGATGACCATCGTGCGGGTGCATGTTCTCCCCAACGTGCTCGGCCCGATCTTCGTCTATTCGACGAGCCTCATCAGCGTCTCGATGATCCTCGCCTCGGGCCTTTCCTTCCTCGGCCTCGGCACCAAGCCGCCGGAGCCGGAATGGGGGCTGATGCTGAACACGCTGCGCACCGCGATCTACACCCAGCCCGTGATCGCCATGCTGCCGGGTGTCTGCATTTTCCTGACGAGCATGTGCTTCAACATGGTGAGCGACGGCCTGCGCTCGGCCATGGACGTGCGGGGCTAGGTCCCGGCACGTCGGTTGCTTGGGGCTTCGGGACCAACCCGGAGTCCCTCATGACCCTGTCGCGTCGCGCCCTGCTGGGCGCCACCGGCCTCGCCACCCTGCCGTCCGGCCTCATGATCCCCGGCGCCGCCGCCCAGGGGGAGCGCGTCCTGCGCTACGGCATCTCCATGGCCGACATTCCCCTCACCGCCGGCCAGCCGGACCGGGGCGCGGGCGCCTACCAGTTCACCGGCTACACGATCTACGACCCGCTGGTGGCCTGGGAGATGGACGTGGCGGACCGGCCCGGGAAGCTCGTCCCCGGCCTCGCCACCTCCTGGGAAGCCGATCCGGCGGACCGCAGGCGCTGGGTGCTGAAGCTGCGCGAGGGCGTGAAGTTCCACGACGGCTCGGCCTTCGATGCCGACGCCGTCATCTGGAATTTCGAGAAGGTGATGAACGCGCAGGCGCCGCATTTCGACCAGCGCCAGGCCGCCCAGGTCCGTCCGCGCCTGCCCTCTCTCGCCGCGTGGAAGAAGCTCGACGCGATGACGGTGGAGCTGACCACCAAGGCGGTGGACAGCCTCTTCCCCTACCAGCTCCTCTGGTTCCTCGTCTCGTCCCCGGCGCAGTACGAGAAGCTCGGCCGCTCCTGGGACCGCTTCGCCGCCGAGCCCTCGGGCACTGGCCCCTTCCGCCTCGCGCGCCTCGTCCCGCGGGAGCGGGCGGAGCTGGTGAGGAACACCGCCTACTGGAACCCGGCGCGGATGGCGAAGGTGGACCGCGTGGTGCTGGTCTGCGCGCCCGATGCCGTCACGCGCAGCAACGCGCTGCTGAGCGGGCAGGTGGACCTGATCGAGACGCCGGCGCTGGACATGGTGGGGCAGCTCAAGGCGGGCGGGAACCGGGTGGTGGAGAACGTCACCCCCCATGTCTGGAACTACCACCTCTCCATGCTGGAGGGCTCGCCCTGGCGGGACCTGCGGCTGCGGCAGGCCGCCAACCTCGCCATCAATCGCGACGAGATCGTGCAGCTCCTGGGCGGGCTGGCGAAGCCGGCGGCGGGGGTGGTGGATCCCGCATCCCCCTGGTTCGGCAATCCCTCCTTCAAGCTCCGCTACGCGCCGGACGAGGCGCGCAAGCTGGTGCAGGCGGCCGGCTTCTCGCCGCGCAACCCGGTGAAGGCGAAGTTCATCATCGCGACCGGCGGCTCCGGCCAGATGCTGTCCATGCCGATGAACGAGTACATCCAGCAGGCCTGGAAGGAGGTCGGGATCGAGGTGGAGTTCCAGCCGGTGGAGCTGGAGGTGCTCTACACCGCCTGGCGAAACGGCGCGGCGCATGAATCCATGCGCGGCATCACCGCCAACAACGTGGCCTATGTCACCTCCGACCCGCTCTACGCCCTCGTCCGCTTCTTCCACTCAGGCCAGGTGGCGCCCACGGGCGTGAACTGGTCCCACTACAAGGACGCGGAGACGGACCGGCTGATCGACGGCGCCATGCAGTCCTTCGATCCGGCCGAGCAGGACCGGCTGATGGCACGGGTGCATGAGCGCGTGGTGGACCAGGCACTGCTCGTCTTCGTGGTGCACGACACCAACCCGCACGTGCTCGGCCGCAACGTGCGCGGCTACACCCAGGCTCAGCACTGGTTCCAGGACCTGACCACCCTGGCCTGAGCCCGATGATGCGGGGCTCCGGCCCCGCATCCAACCATCCTGCCTCCCCGGCGTTGCCGGTCGGACCAGCGCAGGGAGCGGGATGGCGCAGTTATTCTCACCGCGGGCCGACCGGCGGCTGCGCCTGGGCCTGCTCGCCGGGGCCGGGCTCGTTCTGCTCGTCGGCGCCTCCGGCTTCGCCTGGGTGCGCGCCGGCGCGGCCTGGGCGGTCGGCGAGCCCGCGGCCCAGCCGATTCCCTTCAGCCACGCCGTGCATGCGGGCGGCCTCGGGCTCGATTGCCGCTTCTGCCATGCGGGGGTGGAGCGGACGGCCGATGCGGGGATGCCGAGCGCCGAGACCTGCCTCGGCTGCCACGAGCGCGTCTGGAACGTGACGGCCCAGTTCGCGCCGCTGAGGGCGGCCATCGCGCGCGGCGCTCCCGTCGGGTGGTCCTCCGTCAGCCGCCTGCCCGATCACGCGCGGCTCAGCCATGTCGCCCACACCCAGGCCGGCGTGGCCTGCTCGACCTGCCACGGGGCCGTGGAGGAGATGCCGCGCACGGTGCGGGCGGAGAACCTCTCCATGGGCTTCTGCCTGGACTGCCATCGCGACCCATCCGCGCGTCAGCGGCCGGCCTCGGCCGTGATGGCGCGGGACTACCTCCCCACCGGGGAGCCGCACGCCCTCCGCCCGCACGGCCTGCAGGCCCTGCGCTACGAGCATTACGGCGTGGAGGTCTCCCCGCTCACCCGCTGCTCCACCTGCCATCGATGAGCGCGTCCGTCCCACCCCGGCGCGGCCCCGATCCCGCGCCCGAGCCGCCGCAGCCCGCGGCCCTGGCGGGCGCGCCGCACGATGCCGTCGAGCGGCGGGAGGCGCTGAAGCTGATGGGCGCCTCCATTGCCCTCGCCGCCCTGGCCGGATGCGACGAGGCGCCGGAGCACGGACACCCGCTGCACGCGCCGGCCCGCGCGGCGCATGGCGAGGCCGCGCTGGCCGACTACGCCACGGTGCTGGAGCTGGACGGCCTCTCGCGGGGCGTGATCGTCCGCACCCGCAACGGCCATGCGGTGAAGGTGGAAGGAAACCCGAACCACCCCGCGAGCCTCGGCGCGACGGACATCTTCGCGGAGGCGGCGGTGCTGTCGCTCCACGATCCCGCGCGGTCCCGCCGCATCCGGCGGGACGGGCGCCCCGTGCCGCCCGCGATGCTCGACGAGGCCCTCGCGACCATGCGGGCGGAGCTCCTGCCGCGCGGCGGCCTCGGCCTGCGGGTCCTGACCGGCCCCGTCTCCTCGCCGACCCTGGCGCGGGTAATGGACGAGCTGCTGGCCGCCTTTCCCCGGGCGCGCTGGCACCAGCACGATCCCCTGGCGGATGATGCGGCCGTGGAAGCCGCTCTCCGCGCCTATGGCCGGCCCGTGCTGCCGGTGCCCGACCTCGCGCGGGCGCGGGTGGTGCTCTGCCTCGGGGCCGACCTCCTGGGGCAGGCGCCCGGCCATCTCCGCCACGCGAGGGACTGGATCACCGCCCGCCAGGCCGGCCAGGGCGCGCGGCTGATCGTGGCGGAGACGGTGCCGAGCCTGGCGGGTGCCCGGGCGGACCATCGCGTCCCCCTCCACCCCGCCGAGGCCGAGCCCTTCGCCCGCGCGGTCGCGGCGGCACTGGGGGTGGAGGGACTCGCTGCCGCGGGGACGCATCCCGAGGCCGCCGGGATCGCGGCGCTGCTCGCCGGCGCGGGGCCGGAGGCCGCGGTGATCGCCGGACGGGGGCAGGATCCTGCGGTCCACGCCCTGGCCCACGCGATGAACGCGCGCCTGGGCGGCGCCGTGCGGCTGCTGCCGCACCCGCTGGCCCGGCCCGAGCCCGCGGCGGCATCCCTCGCCGACCTCTCGTCGGAGATGGCGGCGGGCGCGGTGACCCATCTGCTGATCCTCGGCGCCAATCCCGCCTATGACGCCCCTGCCGCCCTGGGCTTCGAGGCCGCCCTGCGCCGCACCCCCTTCGCCCTCCACCTCGGCTTCCGGGGGGATGAGACCGCCCGGCTCTGCGGATGGCACGTGCCGCAGGCGCACCCGCTGGAGAGCTGGGGCGACTCCCGCGCCTTCGACGGCACCCCTGCCATTTGTCAGCCCGTCACGGCGCTGCTGGCCGATGAGGCGAGAGGCGAGGTCGAGCTTCTCTCGGCCCTGCTCGGCAGGCCCGTCACCGCCCGCTCGGCGGTCGAGGCAACGTGGCGCGCGGCATGGGGCGACGAGGCCTTCGAGGCGCGCTGGCCCGCCGCGCTGGAGGAGGGGGTGGCCGGCGAGGCGCCTCCCGCTCTCTCCCTGCCGCTCCGGGATGGGTGGGACCGGCCGGCGCTCCCCGTACCCTCCGGCCTCGCCGCCGTCTTCGCGCCCGATCCCGGGGTGCGCGGCGGCGCGGAGGCGCATGAGGCCTGGCTGCAGGAAATGCCGCGCCCGCTGACGCGGATCACCTGGGGCAACGCCGCGCTCCTCGCCCCCGCCACCATGGAGCAGCACGGCCTGCGGCCCGGCGACGAGGTGGAGCTGGAACTCGGCGGGCGCCGCCTCCTCGCCCCCGTCTGGCCCGTCGCGGGGCACGCGCCGGACTGCGTCACCCTTCCCCTGGGCGGGGGGCGCCGGGCGGGCGGGCCGGTGGGCGAGGGGAGGGGGTTCGACGCCTACGCCCTGCGCCCGGCGGACGGCGCCTGGGCTGCCCCGGGTCTCCTGATGCGCCCGACCGGGCGGAACCGGCCGCCCGTGACCACGGATTCCCACCATCGCCTCGATCCCGGCGCGGCCATCCGCAGCGTCGCGCCGGGCGGTGCCCTGCCGCAGCCGGAGCGGGGCGCCTCGCTATACCGGGACTGGCCCTATCCGGGCCATGCCTGGGGCATGGCGATCGACATCGACGCCTGCATCGGCTGCAACGCCTGCGCCGTCGCCTGTCAGGCGGAGAACAACGTGCCCGTGGTCGGGCCGCTCGCCGTCAGTCAAGGGCGGGAGATGCACTGGCTGCGCGTGGACCGATACCTCCACGGCCCCGACGAGAACCCGGCCGCCAGCTTCCAGCCCGTTCCCTGCATGCATTGCGAGCAGGCGCCCTGCGAGCCCGTCTGCCCCGTCAACGCCACGCTGCACGACCAGGAGGGGCTGAACCTCATGGTCTATCCCCGCTGCATCGGCACGCGGACCTGCTCCAACAACTGCCCCTACAAGGTGCGGCGCTTCAACTGGGCCGACCACCGCCGCAGCCTGGACACCCCCGCGCGCAACCCGGAGGTGGCGCTGCGACCGCGCGGCGTGATGGAGAAATGCACCTACTGCGTCCACCGCATCCAGTCCGCCCGCGAGGGGGCCGCCGCCGAGGGGCGGGCCCTGCGAGACGGCGAGGTGGAGACCGCCTGCCAGCGCGCCTGCCCCACCCGCGCCATCACCTTCGGCGACCTCAACGATCCCGCCAGCGCCGTTTCCCGCGCGCGGGGGGATGGGCGGCACTACGCCCTTCTCGGCGATCTCGGCACGCGGCCGCGCACCACCTACCTCGCCCGCGTCGCGGGGGAGGGCGAGGCATGAGCGACGTCACCGCCCCCGTCGCCGAGGCGGCGCTGCGGCCGGGCCGGTGGTCCTTCCGCCTCGCCGTCCTGCTCTGTGCCGCGGGGATCGTCGCCCTGGCCGTCTCGGTCGCCGCGGTGCTGGTGCGCGGCGTCGGGGTCTGGGGCAACAACATTCCCCATGTCTGGGGCTTCGACCTCATCGCCTATGCCTGGTGGATCGGCATCGCCAATGCGGCGAGCCTCTTCGCGGCCATCCTCGTCCTGCGGCGGCACGGGCTGCGCACGGCGGTGAACCGCTTCGCCGAGGCCGCGGCGCTGGCCGCCATCCTCGCCGCCGCCCTCTATCCCATCCTGCACCTTGGCCGCCCCTGGCTGTTCCTCTGGACGCTTCCCTACCCCTCCTACACCGGCCTCTGGCCGCAATTCGGCAGCCCGCTGGTCTGGGATTTCTGGGGGATCATGTCGCATGTCATCGTCACCTCCCTCTTCTGGTACATCGGGCTGATCCCGGATCTCGCGACCATGCGGGACCGCGCGGCTGCGGCTGGGCGGACGGGGCTGGCGCGCGGCTACGGGCTGGCCGCGCTCGGCTGGCGCGGCTCGGTCGCGCACTGGCATCGGCACCAGGCGGCCTACCGGCTCGTCGCGGCCATGGTGCTGCCGCTGCTGCTCTGGGCGCAGACGGTCGTCGCGCTCGAATTCGCCACCACCGTCGTTCCCGCCTGGCACCAGGCGAGGCTGCCGCTGCATGTGGTCGTCACCGGCCTCCCCTCGGGCCTCGGCGTGGTGCTCGCCCTCGCGGCGGTGCTGCGTGTCGCGCTCTCGCTCGAGCGCTTCGTGGACGATGCCGACATGGATCTCCTCGGACAGCTGGTCGCCTGCGCGGGTCTGGCGGCGGGGCTGGCCTACGCGCACGAGCTGCTGGTCGGCTTCCTGGAGGAGGACCCGACCACCCGCGCCGCCCTCGCGGCCCGCGTGCTGGGCGAGGGGGCATCCGCCTACTGGGGCGCCGTGCTGCTCTCCGCCGTCCTGCCCCAGATCCTGTGGAGCAAGGGGCTGCGCCGGCGGGCCGCCGTCGTCGTGCCCGTCGGCGTGCTCGCGGCGGCGGGGGTGTGGCTGGACCGCTGGTCGATCGTGGTGGACGGGCTGCTGCGGGACCACCTGCCCGATCTCAGCCGCGGCTACTCGCCCAGCGCCGCCGAATGGGGGCTGCTGGGCGGCACCGTCTCGCTCTTCGCCCTGACCCTCCTGGTCTTCGGCCGTCTCGTTCCCGCCGTGTCCATGTTCGAGACGCGCCACGAGGAGAGCGAGGCCGAGGCGGAGAAGGAGGAAAGGTGAGCCAGCCGCCCCCCTTCGGCCTGATGGCCGAGTTCACCGAGGCCGAGCCCATGACGAAGGCGGTCCGCCGCGCGCGGGCCGCGGGCTGGACGCGGCTGGAGGCCTACTCCCCCTATCCCGTGCCGGAGGCCGCCGAGGCGCTCGGCGTCAGCGCCGCGCCGGTCGGCCTCATCGCCCTGGCGGCGGGCGCGGTCGGTGCCGCGCTCGCGGCGGGGACGGCGTGGTACGTCTCCGTGCACCTCTATCCCGTGAATGTGGGAGGCCGGCCGCTGAACGCCTGGCCGGCCTTCATGCCCACCACCTATCTCGTGGCCATCCTCTGGGCCTGCGCCGCGGCGCTGGTCGGGATGCTGGCGCTCAACGGCCTGCCCCGGCTGAACCACCCCGCCTTCTTCGCCCGCGGCTTCGAGCGCGCGGGGAGGGACCGGTTCTTCCTCTTCCTCTCCGCCGAGGACCCGCTCTACGACGCCGAGGCCGCGGCGCGTTTCCTGGCGGGGCTTTCCCCCCTTCGCGTCTCGGAGGTGCGGGGCGCATGACGCGGCTGCTCCCCCTCCTGCTCCTCCTCGCCGCCTGCGACGCCTGGCCGGAGAGCCCGAAGCCACCCCCGCCCGCGCCGCCGCCGGAAGGGGCCGTGCCGAGGGGTGCCGCCGCGCGGTCGCGGGCCCTGGCCGCGCCGGGCCCGCCGGTCGGTGCCGCCCTGCTGACCGAGGGCGCGGACCGCTACGCCATCTTCTGCACGCCCTGCCACGGGCCGCGCGGCCTGGGGGACGGGGTCGTGGTCTCCCGCGGGCATCCCCCCCTCGCGCCCCTGCCCGCGGACCCCGCGCGCAGCATGGCCGCGATCGCCGGGAACCACCTGGGGGCCCATCCGCTCTCGGACCGGCTCGATCCCCGGCAGCGCTGGGCGGTCGCGCGGCACGTGGAGGCGCTGATGCGCGGAACGCCGTGACGGGCCTCGCCGAGGCCTGGTTGCTCGCCTTCATCCTGGCCGCCAGCCTGGGGGCGGGAGCGCTCGCGGTGCTAGCCAGCGGCATCCTCCTGCGCGAGCGGTGGGTGGAGCCGCTCCTGTCCCCCCTCTCGGCCGCGGCGCGGGCGATGCCGGTGCTGATCCCCCTCGCGCTGCCGCTCGTCCTCATGGCCGGCGATCTCTATCCCTGGGCCGGTCAGCCCCGGGGTCTTGCGGTGCTGGCGGCGGGGGCGGCGATCCTGTCCCTCTGGGCGGTGCTGGGCCGCCTTCTCCCGCGCCCGTCCCGCACGCGCTGGAGAGCGGGCCTCTCCCTGCTGCTGATCGCCCTCTCGGCCGCGATCGGATTCGAGGACTGGGCCCTGTCGCGCGACCTGCGCTGGGCCGGCAGCCTGAACGGCATCGGGATGCTGGCCGGCGGGGCGGCGGCCTCCCTCGCCCTCGCCGTGCTCGCGCACGGGCCGCCGCAGGACGCCGAGGCCCGGACCGGGCTGGAGCGCGCCTTGCTGACCCTCGGCATCGCCGTGCTGTGGTTTCTCTTCGTCGCCTTCCTCACGGTCTGGGCGGCCGACCTGCCGGCCGAGGCCGCCTGGTACCTCCGGCGGAGCGAGGGGGCGTGGTTCTGGCTGAAGACCGGGCTGGCCCTTCCCGCGCTGCTCGGCGCGATCGCGCTCTCGGTGCTGCCGCAGTGGCGGCCCTGGCGGATGAGGGCCGCCTGCGCCCTGCTCGTGGTGCAGCACGGCGCGATCGTGCTCTGGTCGGTGCGACCGGACGTTGCTCTGGCTCCGGGAGGCACCCGGGGCGGGACCAGCCCTCTTCTGGACGCGATTGTGATCGCGGCCATGGCTCTTGTGCTCGTTCTGGCCGGCCGGTTGGCAGGGCGCAGGGAAGCGCGTCCTGTATAAACGTCCATGAATCCGGGAGGAGGCGAGATGAGTCGGAGCGATGCCGTCCCGTTCTGCGGCCTGCCACCGCTTCCGGGCGAGCTTGCCTGGAATGCAGACCCCCTGCTGATCGCCCTCCTGCTCGCCGGACTGGCCTGTGGCTGGCGGGCGGCGACGGATCGCCGTGCCCTGCTCGCAGGCTGGGCGGTGCTGGCCCTCGCGCTGGTGTCGCCGCTCTGCGGGCTCGCGGTCGCGCTCTTCTCGGCGCGGGTGGGGCAGCACATGGTGGTGATGCTCGTGGCGGCGCCGCTGATCGCCGCGGCGCTTCCCGCCCGCGCGGCCGGACCGCAGGGGCTGGCGCTCTCGGCCGTCGCCTTCGCCGCCGTGCTCTGGTTCTGGCATCTCCCGGCGCCCTATGCCCTGACCTTCGTCTCCGACACGGCCTGGTGGGCGATGCACGCCTCCCTTCTCCTGGCTTCCCTCCTTTTCTGGTGGGGCGCGTTGCGGGCGGCGAGGGCCGACGCCGCCCTGCTCTCGGGCCTCGCGACGGCCGCGCAGATGGGCGCGCTCGGCGCCTTCCTCACCTTCGCGCCGCGGCCGCTCTTCGCCCCGCACGCGCTGACGACGCTCCCCTGGGGGCTGACGCCGCTGGAGGACCAGCAGCTCGGCGGGCTGCTGATGTGGGTGCCCGGCGGAATCGCCTTCGCGGCCCTCGCGCTGTTCGCGCTGTCGCGCACGCTGCGGGCCGCGCCGGACCGGCTGAAGGCGTGAGGCGGCTCCTCCCGCTCCTCGCCCTGGCCGGATGCTCGGGCGCGCAGACGCCGCTGGACCCCTGGGGCGTCCAGGCCGGGCATATCGCGACGCTCTCCCATGTGCTGTTCTGGGGTGGAGGGGCGTTGTTCCTCGTCACCATGGGCTTCCTCGCGCTCGCCATCCTCGCGCCCGCGGGGCTGCGGCGGGCGATGGGCTCGCACGGCTTCCTCATCGGCGCCGGCATCGCCTTTCCGGTCACGGTGCTGACGGCGCTGCTCGTCTACTCCCTCGGCGTCTCCCGCGCACTGACGCGGCCGCTCTCCGAGGCGCCGCTCCGGATCGAGATCATCGGCCGGCAGTACTGGTGGGAGATGCGCTACCCCGATCTCGGCGAGGGCGCTGTGACGGCCAATGCGCTGCACCTGCCCGCCGGGCGGGAAGTGGAGCTGAACCTGACATCGGGCGACGTGATCCACAGCGTCTGGGTGCCGAACCTGCACGGGAAGATGGACATGATCCCCGGGCGGGTGAACCGGCAGCGCCTGCGCGCGGACCGCACTGGCACCCTGCGCGGCCAGTGCACGGAGTTCTGCGGCGCCCAGCACGCCTTGATGGCCTTCGATGTCGTGGTGCAGGAGCCCGCTGAGTTCGAGGCCTGGATCGCTCGCCAGCGGGCGCCCGTGCCCGAGCCGCGAACCCCGGAGGAGCGCCGCGGCATGCAGGTGTTCGGGGAGGCCGGCTGCGGCGCCTGCCACGCCGTTCGCGGCACGCCTTGGTCGGCGCGCATCGCGCCGGACCTCTCGCGGGTGGGCTCGCGCGCCACCCTCGCCGCGGGCGCCATTCCGAACACCCATGGCAACCTCGCCGGCTGGATCGCGGCGCCGCAGGACATCAAGCCCGGCAACGCCATGCCCGCCTATGCCCGCTCCCTGGAGGGCTCCGACCTTCTCGCCCTCGCCACCTGGCTGGGATCGCTGCGTTGAGCGAGCTGCCGAATCCCCTGCCGCGCCCGCCCGAGGAACTCGGCCGGCTGGAGAAGGCCTGGGCCTTCCCGCGCGGCATCGCGGTGATCACGGAGATCAACAACAACCTCATCGGCCCGCTCTTCCTCGCGACCTCGCTGATGTTCCTTCTGCTGGCCGGGCTGCTGGGCGTGCTGATCCGCCTCCAGCTCGCCGTGCCCGGCCTCACCATCCTGGAGCCGAACACCTACAACCAGGTCTTCACCACCCACGGCACGATCATGATGTTCCTCTTCGCCGTGCCGGTGGTGGAGGCGGTGGGCATCGCGCTGCTGCCCGCCATGCTCGGCGCGCGGGAGATGCCGACGCCGCGCCTCGGCGCCTATGCCTACTGGATCTACCTGATCGGCGGCAGCGCCTTCTTCCTCTCGCTCTTCTTCGGCGCGGCGCCCGACGGGGGCTGGTTCATGTACCCGCCGCTGACGGGCAAGGCGCACTCGCCCGGCGTGAACACGGACATGTACCTGCTGGGCATCGGCTTCATCGAGATCTCCGCCATCGCCGGCGCGATCGAGCTGATCACGGGCATCCTGCGCTGCCGCGCGCCGGGGATGACGCTCGGGCGGATGCCGGTCTTTGCCTGGGCGATGCTCGTCTTCGCCGGGATGGTGATCTTCGCCTTCCCCGCCGTGATCGTCGCATCGACGCTGCTGGAGCTGGAGCGCGCCTTCGACTGGCCCTTCTTCATCCCCGAGCGCGGCGGCGACCCGATGCTCTGGCAGCACCTGTTCTGGTTCTTCGGGCATCCGGAGGTCTACATCATCTTCCTGCCGGCCGCCGGCATGGTCTCGATGATCGTGCCGGCCATGGCGAGGGCGCCGCTCATCGGGCACTCGCTGGTGGTGCTCGCGCTGGTGGGGACGGCCTTTCTCTCCTTCGGCCTGTGGGTCCACCACATGTACGCCACGGGCATTCCGGGGCTGAGCCTCGCCTTCTTCGCTTCGGCGGGCTTCGCCGTCTCGATCCCCTCCGGGCTGCAGGTCTTCGCCTGGATCGCGACCTTCGCTTCCGGGAAGAAGGTGCGGATCGCGACGCCGACCCTCTTCATCATCGGCTTCCTCTTCATCTTCAGCCTCGGCGGGCTGACCGGCGTGATGGTTTCGGTCACGCCCTTCGACTGGCAGGCGCACGACACCTACTTCATCGTCGCCCACCTGCACTACGTGCTGATCGGCGGGATGGTCTTTCCCGTGCTCGCGGCGCTCTACTACTGGGCGCCCGCCATCGGCACGCCGCTCTCGGAGCGGCTGGGGAAATGGGTGTTCTGGCTGCTCTTCCTCGGCGTGAACCTCACCTTCTTCCCCATGCACGTCTCCGGCTTCCTCGGCATGCCACGGCGCATCTACACCTATCCCGCCGGCATGGGGCTGGAGATCCCGAACATGCTCTCCACGGCGGGCGCGATCGTCGCGCTGGCCGGGGGCGTGCTGCTTCTCTTCGACATCGGCCGGAGCTTCCGCCCACAGGGCGGCGGCGGGAATCACTGGGATGCCGGCACGCTCGAATGGCTGCCGAACATGAATTACGGCCCGCGCAGCATCCCCGCCGTGGACGGCCGCTATCCCCTCTGGCGCCACCCGAAGCTCGCCGAGGAGGTGGAGGCGGGCGGCCACTACCTTCCCGGCACGATCACCGGGTTGCGCGAGGGACTCGTGGTCAGCCCCGCCGAGGGCACCCCGCAATACGTCGCCGTCCTGCCCGGGCCGAGCTGGGCGCATCTCGTCGCCGCCGTCGGCACGGCTGGCTTCTTCCTCGTGCTCACGGTGGAGTGGCTGGTGCCCGCCGCCGCCTTCGCCGCCCTTGCGCTGGCCGCCTTCCTCCGCTGGCTCTGGACGGGCACCGATCTCGGGCCGATCGGGGAGGGGAGGGGCAGCATCGGCGGCGGCATCGTGCTGCCGACCTATGTCACGGGGCCCATGGCCACCTCGTGGTGGGCAATGACCGCGCTTATGCTGGTGATGGGCTCCTGCTACGCCTGCCTGATCGGCAGCTACCTCTTCCTCTGGCTGGTGAACGGGGACGGCATGTGGCCGCCAGCGGGGTTGGGCAGCCCGTTGCTGGAGCGAGGCGCCCTGGCCCTCCTTCTCTACGCCGCCGCAGCCGCGACGATGCTGCTGGCGGGCGCCCTCCTGCGCCGGCGCAATGCGCTGCCCGCCTGGGCGATGCCGCTGGCCCTGATGCTGCTGCTCGCCGGCTATGCCACCGATCTCTCGGCCGTCTGGGGATCGGGCCTGCGCCCCTCGCAGCACGCGCACGCCGCGATCACCTACGGGCTGGTCGCTTGGCAGGGCGTGAACATCGCCGTCTCCGCCATCATGGCGCTCTACTCCCAGGCGCGCTCCTGGGCGGGGATGATCGACGGCACGCGGCGGCTGACCTTCGACAACACGATGCTCTTCTGGCTCTACACGGCCGGACAGGGGGCGGCGGGGATCGTGCTGCTGCACGGCTTCCCCCGGCTGCTGTGAGCGCCTCCGCCACCCGCGCCGTGATCTGGCCGGCGGCGGGGCTGGCTGTCTGGGGCGCGCATTTCGGCGCCATCTACGCCGTCCACGCCCATGCCTGCGAGCGGGACATGGCGGGGAGGGAGCTTCTCGGCCTGCCCTGGGTGCCTGCGCTCGTGGTCGGCGCGACGCTTCTCGCCCTCGTCGTCCTGGCCGTGCTCATCCTGCTCGCGCGGCCGGGGGGAGCGGTGACGGACGGGGGGGAGGCGGAGCCGCGCTTCACGCTGTGGTTCGGGGCGGCGGCCTGCGTCGTGGCGGGCTTCGCCATCCTGTTCCAGGCGACGCCGGCCCTGGTGCTGCCGGCCTGTTACTGAACTCCTGGCGAGGCCACCGGGCCCAGGGCCGGTCAGGCCCGCGGGCGGATGCGCGGCTCCTCGCGCGGGCCGGCCTCCTTCGGCCCCAGCGGAAGCCCGGCCGGCACCTGCGGCACGCGGCCCGCGCCGAGGGTGAAGAGATAGGCGGCCGTGTCGCGCGCCTCCGCCTCGCTCAGCCCGAGATTCGGCATGGCGCTGCCGGGCGCGATCGCCTGGGGGTCGCGCAGCCAGGCGATCAGGTTCTCCGGGGAGTTCGGCAGATGCCCGGCGAGGTAGCCGCGCCGCGCCCATTCCGTCAGCGGCGGCCCGGCCCAGGAGACGGCGCCGCGCACGCCGGGAATGACGTGGCAGGCGCCGCAGCCGTATTCCAGCGCCACCGCGCGGCCGCGCGCCGGATCCCCGCCGGCCACGCGGAGATGCGCGGGCGGCTCGCCGTCGCAGGCCGCGAACAGGACGGGAAGGAGGAGAAGGGAGGCGCGGATCATGGCCTCCACGGGCTGCACCGCCCGGCGAACGCGGGGCCGCCCGGGCGGGTTTCCGCTCAGAGGCCCCGGGCCGGGTTCAGGACGTTCGGATCGGGCACCTGCCCATCAGCCGGCCGCGGCGGGTGGAGAGCCGAAACGTCGACAGGAAGGCACCGTGCCGCAGGAATGCGGGATGCGCGGAGCCGTGCTACACCTTCACCGACATGCCGAGGGCCCCGATCGCCAGGACCGCACCCGATCTGCCGCCGCGCCCCTCGGGTGCCGGGTTCCGGTTCCGCTTCCAGCGCCCTTCGGGCGGGCCTTCCCCGGTTGTCCAGGCACGGCGGCGGCTGGTGCGGCGGATCGCTGCCTGGGCGCTCATGGGAACGGTCTGGGGCGGGCTGGCCCTGGGCGCGCTCCTCCTCGTCTTCGCCTGGGACCTGCCGCGGCCGGAAGAGGCGCTGGAGACCACGCGGCGCCCCTCCGTTACCCTTGAGGCCGCGGACGGCCGCCTTCTCTCCACGAGCGGCGACCTCTACGGCGACACGCTCCGCCTGCGCGACCTGCCGGTCCATCTGCCGACCGCCTTGCTGGCCATCGAGGACCGCCGTTTTCGCCAGCATTTCGGCCTCGACCCCATCGGGCTGATGCGCGCCGCCTGGGTGAACCTCACCAGCGGCCGGGTGGCCCAGGGCGGCTCCACCCTGACCCAGCAGCTCGCCAAGAACCTGTTCCTCACGCCTGAGCGGTCGCTGCGTCGCAAGGTGCAGGAGGCGATGCTGGCGCTCTGGCTGGAGAGCCGCTTCACCAAGGACCAGCTGCTCGAGATCTATCTCAACCGCGTCTATCTCGGGGGCGGCGCCTACGGGGTGGACGCGGCGGCGCGGCTCTATTTCGGCGTGCCGGCGCGGCGGCTGGCCCTCTGGCAGTCGGCCGTGCTGGTGGGGCTGCCGCGGGCGCCCTCCCGCCTGAACCCGCGCGCCAACCCGCAGGCGGCGGCGCAGCGCGGGGCGGAGGTGCTGCGCGCCATGGCCGCGACCGGCGCCATCACCGAGGCCCAGGCCGCGGCCGAGGCCGAGCGAATCGCCTTTCCCCCGCGCCCCTCGCGCGACTCCGGCTGGTTCGCGGATTGGGTGAACGACGACCTCGCCGCCCGCTTCCCCGGCTCCGCCGACCTCACCCTCCGCACCACCATGGACCTGCGCGTGCAGGCGATGGTGGAGGCGAGGCTGGAGGCCCTGCTGGCCGGTCCCGGCGCCGCGGCCGATGTCGGGCAGGGGGCCGTGATCGTGATGGACGCCGCCACGGGCGCCGTGCGGGCCATGGCGGGAGGGCGGGACTACCGGCGCAGTTCCTTCAACCGCGCCGTCTCGGCCCGGCGCCAGCCCGGCTCGGTCTTCAAGCCCTTCGTCTACCTCGCCGCGCTGGAGCACGGCCTGCACCCGGAATCGACGGTGTCCGACGCCCCGATCACCCTGGGCCGCTGGTCGCCCGGGAACGGGAACTGGCGTCCCCGCGGCGATCTGCCCCTGGAGGAGGCGCTGGCCCACAGCGTGAATACCGCCGCCGTGCGCGTGCTCGCCCGAGCCGGCGGGGCGCGGGAGGCCGCCGCCGTCGCGCGCCGCCTTGGCCTGGCCGGGCCCTTCCCGAACGACGCGACCATCGCCCTCGGCACCGGCGAGGCGAGCCTGTTGGAGCTGACCGCCGCCTACGCGGCCATCGCCAATGGCGGGATGCGGGTCGTGCCCCATGGAATCGCCGCCGCCCGGGCGGACCGGCGGGTGCTGCCGCCCGGCAATGTGGCGCCGAGCCGGGTCCTGGCGGCGGGCGACGCCCAGGCGATCCGCCGGATGATGGAGGCCGTCGTCTCCCGCGGCTCGGGCCGTGCCGCCGCCGTGCCGGGGCGTCCCGCAGCGGGCAAGACCGGCACGACCCAGGATTTTCGCGACGCCTGGTTCATCGGTTTTTCAGGTGGAACTGTTATAGGCATCTGGCTCGGCAATGACGACGCGACGCCCATGGAGGACGTTCGTGGCGGCACGCTGCCGGCCCGGCTATTCCACGAGATACTGGAAGGACTGCCCCGATGATCCCGAGCCGACCCCACCACGCCGGAGCGGCGCGCTGATGGCGGGCGAGCAGAATCCGGGGAAGGCCGCGGCGGAGCAGGCCATGGCGCTGCTGATGCGGCCGGTGCGCCACGCGGTGAACAATCTCTCGATGGTCCTCACCGCGAATCTCGACTCCGCGCTGCCCCGCCTGCCGGAGGGAGAGATCGTTCGCCGGCAGGTGGCCCGCGCCCGTGAGGCGGCGCAGGACTACGACAATCTCGCCCGCGGCTTCCTTGCCCTCGGCCGGGACGAGGGCTCCCGCCCCGCGCCCGCCGGCAAGCTTCTCCAGGAGTTGCTGCCGTTGCTCTCGCTCGCGGCGGGCGGGCCGCTCGAGCTGCAGGTCCAGGGCAGCGCCGTGGTGGAGCGACGCTCGCCGGCCCTGGAGGGGGCGCTCATCCTCGCCGTCTCTGGCGGCGCCGAGATCGCGGGCGGAACGCGCGCGCCGCTCCGGCTGGACGGGGCGCGGCTCCACCTGCCCTGGCCCGTGCCTTCCACCGCTCGGGAGGCCCTGGAGTCGCTGGGCGCCGTGGTCGAGCCGGAAGGGGAAGGGACAGCCATCACCCTGCCGACCTAGGCGTGCCCGGTCATTCCCGCGCCGCGCCGGACACCGCGTCCTCATAGGCGAGGATGGCCGCGGCCAGGTCCTCCCCGGCCCATCCCACGGATTTGAACACCGTGATCTCCGCGGCGTTCCGGCGACCGGGATGAGTTCCGCGGCAGAGATCCGCGAGATCCGCCGCCACGTGCTCGGGCCCGATCGCACCTTCCGCGACCGCCTGGACGATGTCGCCGGCCTCGGCCAGCGCTCCCGCGCGCGTGTCCACCACCAAGGTGGCGGCCGCGAGCAGGTCGCCGGCGGATTCGCGCATGTCGGGCCGGAAGGCCCCGACAAGGTCGACATGGGTTCCCGGCCGCACCGATCCCGCGCGCAGCAGCGGCGTGCGGGAGAGGGTGGCTGCCGAGACGATGTCTGCCTCCCCGGGGTCGGGATCATCGACGGCCATGGCCGGATGCCCCTCCGCCCGGAGGCGTGAGGCCAAACGTTCCACATTGCGCGGATCCCGGGACCAGACAGCAATCTCCTCGATCGGGAAGGCAGCGCGATAAGCTTCGGCCAGGGCGTGGGCCACCTTGCCGCTGCCCAGCAGCATCAACCGGCGGCTGTCCGGTCGCGCGAGGTGGCGGGCCGCGAGAAGGCTGGCCGCTGCCGTGCGCCGGTCCGTCAGCGCGCCTCCGTCGAGAAGCGCGAGCGGAACGCCGGTGACGGCGTCGGAGAGCAGATAGGCGGCGTGGACGGCGGGGACATGCCCGGGGGCGACATGCACGATCTTCACGCCGGTGTAGCGGCCGGCCTGCCAGGCCGGCATGAGGAGAAGGGTGTTGCGCTCCTCTCCTTCTGCCCAGCCATGGGCGTGGCGAAGCGGCGCTTCGCAACCATCGCGGAACATGGCTGCTAGCGCATCAACCAGGGATGCCCAGGTAAGGGATGAGCTTACCGCGGAATGGTCGAGATGGAGCAGTTCAGCCTCCCGGTCACGCAGTTCGGCACGCGGCTTGCAGCGTATGCCGGCGTGACGCATCGCCTCCTCATCGTGCCGCCAAGCCCCGGCGGCGGAAACCCTCCGAGGGCTGATTTGCCGTTCCCGCGGAGGAAGGCTAAGGGCGTGCCCTGCGGTCCGCGCAATCCCGCGTTGATCCAGGCACAACCCTGGCGCAGCATGACGCCTGGGCCGTCCCAATGAGACTCAGGGAGACCTTGATGAAGAAGCAGCCCTTGCGGCTTGCAATGCTCGGCACGATCGGCGCCGTCGCGATGACGGCCCTCGGCGTGCTGCCCGCGGCGGCCCAGGCTCCGGCCGCCGGCGGCGCCTCGATCCTGGACGCGATCAAGGCTCGCGGCACCCTCGTCTGCGGCGTGAACACCGGCCTCGCCGGCTTCGCCCAGCCCGACAGCCAGGGCGTGTGGCGCGGATTCGACGTGGAGTACTGCCGCGCCATCGCGGCGGCGATCTTCAACGACGCCAACAAGGTGCGCTACGTGCCGACGACGGCGCAGAGCCGCTTCACGGCGCTGCAGTCCGGCGAGATCGACCTCCTGGCCCGCAACACGACCTGGACGCTCTCGCGCGACACCTCGCTCGGCCTCGATTTCACGGGCGTGAACTTCTATGACGGCCAGGGCTTCATGGTGAAGACCTCGACCGGCGTGAAGACCGCCAAGGAGCTGGAGGGCGCCACCATCTGCGTCCAGCCCGGCACGACGACCGAGCAGAACCTGACGGACTGGGCCCGCGCCAACAACGTCCGCTTCACCCCCGTGGTGATCGAGCGTCTCGAGGAACTGGTCAGCGCCTACGCCGCCGGCCGCTGCGACGCCTACACGACCGACGTTTCCGGCCTCGCCGCCACCCGCTCCAGCCAGCCCACCCCCGCCGAGCACACGATCCTTCCGGACGTGATCTCGAAGGAGCCGCTCGGCCCGCTGGTCCGCCACGGCGACCAGCGCTTCGCCGACCTTCTCCGCTGGACGCATTTCGCGCTCGTCGCGGCCGAGGAGCTGGGCATCACCCAGGCTAACGTGGCGCAGATGGCCGCCAACGACGCCCGGCCGGAAGTCCAGCGCATGCTGGGCAAGAACGGCGGCCTCGGCCAGATGCTCGGCGTGCCGAACGAGTGGGTCGTGAACGTCCTCCGGGCGACCGGCAACTACGGCGAGATCTTCGCCCGCCACCTGCAGCCGATCGGCATCCAGCGCGGGCCGAACGCCCTCTGGACCACGCCGGGCGGCCAGCAATACGCGATGCCGTTCCGTTGATACCCTGCCCCGCGGGGGCCCTTCCCGGGCCCCCGTGGACTCGTTGAAGAACAAGAACACACGAGGGCTCCACCGGATGTCGCAATCCGCCGCCGACCCGAGGCACCTTCGCACACCGCCCAAGCGCCAGCTTCGCCTGTCCTGGGCGGATGAGCGCATCCGCGCGATCGTCTGGCAGGTCCTGATCGTGGGCGCCGTGGTCGGCATCGTCTGGTGGCTGGTCCGCAACACGCAGCACAACCTGGAGGTCCGGCGGATCGCGACAGGCTTCGGCTTCCTCCAGCGCGAAGCCGGCCTGCCGATCGGCGAGCACCTGATCGAGTACACCCCCGCCAGCACCTACCTGCGCGCCCTCACGGTCGGCGTGCTGAACACGCTGAAGGTCGCAGTGATCGGGATCGTGCTGGCCACGGTCCTCGGCACGGTAATCGGCATCGCCCGACTGTCGAAGAACTGGCTGCTCGCCAAGGTCTCGGCCGTCTATGTCGAGGTGATCCGCGACGTCCCGCTGCTGCTGCAGTTGCTCTTCTGGTACACGATTCTTCAGGGCCTTCCCGCGCCGCGGCAGGCGCTCAACCCCGTCGCCGGCGTGTTCCTCTCCAATCGCGGGCTGCGTCTTCCCTTCCTCGATTGGGAGGCCGGGCATAGCTGGGCGCTGCTGGCCTTCGTCGCCGGCTGCTTCGCGACCTGGTTCTATGCGAGGACAATGCGGCGCCGGCGGATGCAGGATGGCCAGCCGCGCCCGATCTGGCCGGCCGCGCTCGGCTTCCTTATCGGGCTGCCGGTCGTCGCGTGGTGGCTGGGCGGCGCGCCCACCGGGGTTGAGTGGCCCGCGCTGCGCGGCTTCAACTTCCAGGGCGGCATGACGATCAGCCCGGAATACTTCGCCCTGCTGATCGGGCTGACGACCTACACCGCCGGCTTCATCGCCGAGATCGTGCGCGCCGGCATCCTGGCCGTGTCCCAGGGGCAGTGGGAGGCGGCGCAGGCGCTGGGCCTGCGGCCCGGCACGGTGCTGCGGCAGGTCGTACTGCCCCAGGCGCTGCGCGTGATCGTGCCGCCGATGACGAGCCAGTACCTGAACCTGACGAAGAACTCCTCCCTCGCCGTCGCCATCGGCTACCAGGACATCGTCAGCATTGCCAACACCACACTGAACCAGACTGGTCAGGCGATCGAGGGCATCGCGATCATCATGCTGGTCTACCTGACCATCTCCCTTTCCATCAGCCTTTTCATGAACTGGTACAATTCGCGCATCGCGCTGGTCGAGCGGTGAGGGAGGCCCTGACATGAGCGACATTCCCCTCAACACCTCGGTGGCCGGCGTGCCGGAAGCAGCGGCGCCGCGGCAGCCGCCCGCGCTGACCACTGGGCCGGCCGCCTGGCTCCGGGCGAATCTCTTCTCCTCCTGGCTGAACACGGCGATGACGCTCGTGCTGGCCTATTTCATCGTGCGCTACGCCATCAGCTTCGTGGACTGGGCCTTTGTCAACGCGATCTGGTCCGTGCCGAACAACCAGACGGCCGCCTGCCGCGCGCTGAAGACCTCGCCCAATCCCGGGGCCTGCTGGGCGGTGATCACGGAGAAGCACCGCTTCATCCTCTTCGGCACCTATCCTTATGAGGAGCACTGGCGGCCGGCAGTCGTCTGCGTGCTGTTCACCGCGCTCTACGTCGTCTCCGCCATGCGCCGGTTCTGGCGGTGGGAGCTGGCGGTAGTCTGGGCCGTCACGCTGGTCGCGATCGGCATCCTGATGTGGGGCGGCGTCTTCGGCCTCTCTTACGTGCCACAGGAGCGCTGGGGCGGGCTGCCGATCACCCTCATCCTCGCCACCTTCGGCCTCGCCTTCGCCTTCCCGCTGGCCATCCTGGTGGCGCTCGGCCGGCGCTCGTCCATGCCAGCGATCCGTGTGCTCTGCATCGCCTATGTGGAGCTGATCCGCGGCGTGCCGCTGATCTCGCTTCTCTTCATGGCGAGCGTGATGTTCCCCCTCTTCCTTCCGGAGGGGATCAACATCGACAAGCTGCTGCGCGCCCAGGTCGCCGTCATCCTCTTCGCCGGAGCCTATCTGGCGGAGGTGGTGCGCGGCGGATTGCAGGCCCTTCCGAAGGGCCAGTACGAGGCGGCGGAGGCGCTCGGCCTCTCCTACTGGCAGAAGACCGGCTTCATCATCCTGCCCCAGGCGCTGCGGCTGGTGATCCCGCCCTTGGTGAACACCTTCATCGGCTTCTTCAAGGACACGTCGCTGGTGCTCATCATTGGCATCTTCGACCTCCTGACCGCCGGCAAGACCGCCGTGGTGGAGCCCGCCTGGCAGGGCTTCGGCGTCGAGGTCTACATCGCGATCTCGGTCATCTACTTCGTCTACTGCTTCGCCATGTCCCGCTACAGCCAGAACCTGGAGGCGGAGCTGAACCGCCACCGCGTTCGCTGAGCCCGGAAAGGATCACGCCATGAGCGCTGCCCTCGACACGGATACCCATATCGCCTCTTCCATCCGGACCGATGCGCCCCCGGCCATCCTGCTGGACAGGGTGAACAAGTGGTACGGCTCGATGCACGTGCTGCGGGACGTCTCGCTGCAGGTCGCCACGGGGGAGCGGGTGGTGGTCTGCGGGCCGTCGGGCTCGGGCAAGTCGACCATGATCCGCTGCATCAACCGACTCGAGCAGCACCAGGAAGGGCGGATCGTGGTGGACGGCCACGAGCTGGCCGACGACGTGCGCGCACTCGACGCCATCCGCCGCGAGGTCGGGATGGTGTTCCAGTCCTTCAACCTCTTCCCGCACCTCACCATCCTGGAGAACTGCACCCTCGCCCCGATCTGGGTCCGCCGCATGCCGAAGCGGGAGGCGGAGGAGCTGGCCATGCACTATCTCACGCGGGTGAAGATCCCGGACCAGGCGCTGAAATACCCGGGGCAGCTCTCGGGCGGCCAGCAGCAGCGCGTGGCCATCGCCCGCGCCCTCTGCATGAAGCCGAAGATCATGCTCTTCGACGAGCCGACCTCGGCGCTCGACCCCGAGATGATCAAGGAGGTGCTCGACACCATGGTCGGGCTCGCCGAGGACGGCATGACCATGATCTGCGTGACCCATGAGATGGGCTTCGCTCGCCAGGTAGCCGACCGGGTGGTCTTCATGGACCGGGGCGAGGTGGTGGAGCAGGGCGCCCCGGAGCAGCTGTTCAGCAATCCTTCGACCGAGCGCCTGAAGACCTTCCTGTCCCAGATCCTGCGGGGGCACTGAGCATCGGGCCCGTCCGCCGCCTCGTTCCGCCAGCAAACGCATGCCGGGGCTGAAACCAGGAGCCGGGGGCGGGGGTTGCAGCCCCTGGGGTGACGGTCATATGCCGCCGCCGACCAACAAGTGCGGACGACGGACGTGACATCAGGGGCCTCTCAGGGCGAACGGCAGCCGGTCAATGCGGCCGTCCTCCTGGCCGTATTGGGCATCGTCTACGGGGATATCGGTACCAGCCCGCTCTACTCAATGCGGGCAGCCCTGCTCCATTTCTCCTCCGACGGGCTGGAGCGCTGGGAGATTCTGGGCATCCTCAGCCTCATCATCTGGTCGCTCATCATCGTCGTGACCGTGAAGTATGTCTGGCTCGTCACGCGCGCCGACAACAAGGGGGAGGGCGGCATCCTCGCCCTCATGGCCCTGGCGCAGCGGGCGGCGGTGACGGAGCGGGGGCGGTGGACCATCGCCGTGGTCGGGATCGCGGGCGCCGCCCTGTTCTTCGGGGACGGGGTCATCACGCCGGCCATCTCCGTTCTCTCGGCGATGGAGGGGCTGAAGGTCATCTCGCCCGCCTTCGAGGGGGCTGTCGTCCCGCTCTCCGTCGCGGTGCTGCTCGCCCTGTTCCTCTTCCAGTACCGCGGCACGGGCAGCATGGGGGCGATCTTCGGCCCCATCACCGTGGTGTGGTTCGGCGTGATCGGGCTGCTGGGGCTGATCGAGGTGGTGCGTGAGCCCGAGGTGCTGGCAGCCATCTCCCCGCACTACGCCGTCCGTTTCGTGCTGGCCTACCACTTGGCGGCCTTCATCGCCCTCGGCTCCGTCGTCCTGGCCGTGACGGGCGCCGAGGCGCTCTACGCCGATATGGGCCATTTCGGCCGGCGGCCGATCCAGCTCGCCTGGCTCGGCTTCGTGCTGCCCTCCCTCGCCCTCAACTATCTCGGCCAGGGCGCGCTGCTGCTTTCCGACCGTGCGGCCCTGGAGAACCCCTTCTACCTTCTCGCGCCCGAGTGGCTGCGGCTGCCGCTGGTGATCCTGGCGACGGCCGCGACCATCATCGCCAGCCAGGCGATGATCTCGGGCGCCTATTCCATCGCGCGGCAGTGCGTGCAGCTCGGCTTCATGCCCCGCCTCGTGGTGCGCCACACGAGCGAGACGGAGGAGGGGCAGATCTACATGCCCCAGGTGAACTTCGCCCTCCTCCTGGGCGTCATCATTCTCGTCGTGTCCTTCCGGAACTCCGACAGCCTCGCGGCGGCCTACGGCCTGGCCGTGACCGGCACCTTCATCGCGACCTCGATGCTCGCCGGCCTCGTCTTCCGGCGGCGCTTCGGCTGGTCGCTGCCCCTGGTGATCGCGGTCTTCCTGCCGCTCTTCCTGCTCGACCTCGCCTTCTTTCTCTCCAACGTCCTGAAGATCCCGGATGGGGGGTGGGTGCCGCTGCTGCTGGGCGGTGCGATCTTCGCCATGATGCTCACCTGGCGTCGCGGCCGGGACCTGCTGTTCAGCCGCTTCCGCCAGGACAGTTTGCCCCTGAAGTCCTTCCTCGCCCGTCTGCCGCAGTCGCGCACCACGCGCGTCCCCGGCATCGCGGTGTTCATGACGAGCCAGGCCGACTACGTCCCCAATGCGCTCCTGCACAACCTGAAGCACAACAAGGTGCTGCATGAGCGCGTGCTCTTCGTTACCGTCAACAACGAGGACGTGCCGCAGGTGACGGACAGGCGCCGCGTCGAGGAGCTGGCGCCCGGCATCCACCGGGTGTCCCTCTGCTACGGCTTCCAGGAGAGCCCGAACATTCCGCGCGAGCTCGAGGGCTTGCGGGAGCTCGGTGTCGACTACGAGCCGATGCAGGCCTCCTACTTCCTCGGACGGGAAACCGTGGTGGCCTCGGCGATTCCGAAGATGGCGCGCTGGCAACAGTGGCTCTTCGGCATCATGTCGCGCAACTCGGTTCCAGCGACCGAGTTTTTCCGTATCCCCAGCGACCGCGTGGTCGAGCTGGGGGTGCGGGTCGCCATCTAGGCGGTCCGCTGCGGCAACCATTTGAGGAGGTGTGCATGCCGCTCGTCGTCTTGTCGCCGAGCGGCGGGACCGGCCTGCCGGAGGGCAGCCCCCAGCACCGTTATGAGGTGCAGCTGACGCTGACCTCCCAGGGCTTTCCGGACCCGGCCGCTTGGCAGAACGATCCGGCCACCTGGGTCGCGCGCCGCTTCTGGCCGGGGCAGGGGCTCATGGATGGCGACGTGGTCTATGACCCCGACATGGGCTGGGCCCTGCGCTTCTTCCGCCGCGACGACAGCCCGATCGACGCGCCGATCCAGGCCGTGATCCGCAGCGGCGCACCGTGCCGCCCGGGCGAGAATGTCACGATCGCTGAGCCGGATGGGCAGGAGTTCGCCTGGCGCATCGTCGGCGTCGGTTGAGGGACTGGCCCTGCTAATAAGGGCAGCGGCCCAAAAGAGAGCGGGGCGCCCGTTGCCGAGCGCCCCGCATCATCCCGCTAAACTGGTGGAGCCAATCGGAATCGAACCGACGACCTCTTGAATGCCATTCAAGCGCTCTCCCAACTGAGCTATGGCCCCCCAAGGCGGTGCCGCGATATAGCCCTGCCCATGAGGGAGGGCAATCCCCCTTTCCGAGGTTTCTCGCCTCTTTATGCCCTGGCGAGGGGCGGCTAGCCTCCCCGCATCGAGAGTACTGGAGGACGCCACGGAATGAGCAGGAAACTCTACCCGGATGCGAAGGCAGCGCTGGACGGGCTGCTGCGCGACGGCATGCTCATCCATTCCGGCGGCTTCGGCCTGTGCGGTGTTCCTGGCCTGCTGATCGAGGCGATTCGCGACAGCGGCGTGAAGGGACTGACCTGCGTTTCCAACAATGCGGGCGTGGACGATGCGGGGCTTGGGCTGCTGCTGCAGACGCGGCAGATCCGGAAGATGATCGCCTCCTATGTCGGCGAGAACGCGGAGTTCGCCCGCCAGTACCTCGCCGGAGAGTTGGAGATCGAGTTCAACCCGCAGGGCACGCTGGCCGAGCGCATCCGCGCGGGCGGCGCCGGCATTCCGGCCTTCTTCACCCGCACGGGCGTGGGCACCGCCGTCGCCGAGGGCAAGCCGACGCAGGAATTCGACGGCGTGACCTATGTGATGGAGCGGGGCATCATGGCGGACCTCGCCATCATCCACGCCTGGAAGGCTGATCCGGAAGGCAACCTCGTCTATCGGAAGACCGCGCGGAACTTCAATCCGATGATGGCGACCGCCGCCCGCGTGACCGTCGTCGAGGTCGAGGAAATGGTCGGGCAGGGCGAGCTGGACCCCGATCACATCCACACTCCCGGCATCTATGTGAAGCGCATGATCCTCGTGCCGCCCGGCACGCAGAAGCGGATCGAGCAGCGCACCACGCGCAAGCGCTCCGAGCCCGCCAATGCCGCAACTGCCGGGGCCGCCGCCGGCACCGATCCCCTTCCGACTCGCTGAGGAGCGCCGCCATGGCCTGGAACCGCGACGAGATGGCCGCCCGCGCCGCGCGCGAGCTTGAGGACGGCTTCTACGTGAATCTCGGGATCGGGATCCCGACCCTGGTCGCCAACCACATCCCCGAGGGCGTCTCCGTCCAGCTCCAGAGCGAGAACGGGATGCTCGGGATCGGCCCCTTTCCCTACGACGGAGAGGAGGACCCGGACCTCATCAACGCGGGCAAGCAGACCGTCTCCGAGCTGCCGACGACCAGCTATTTCTCCTCGGCCGACAGCTTCGCCATGATCCGCGGCGGCCATATCGACCTGTCCATTCTCGGCGCCCTGCAGGTGGCCCAGAACGGCGACCTCGCCAACTGGATGATCCCGGGCAAGATGGTGAAGGGCATGGGCGGCGCCATGGACCTCGTGGCCGGCGTGAAGCGCGTGGTGGTGCTGATGGAGCACACGGCGGGGGGCAAGCCGAAGCTGCTGAAGTCCTGCGCCCTGCCGCTGACGGGGCAGGGGGTAGTCGATCTCGTGGTGACCGATCTCTGCGTCATGGAGATCGACAAGGTCGCCGGCCGCATGCGCCTGATCGAACTCGCCCCCGGGGTGACGGAGGAGGAGGTGCGGTCGAAGACGGAGGCCGAGTACGAGGTCTCCCTCCAGGTGGCCTGAACGGCACCGGAGAGGGCGGTGGGCGGTTCTGGTCAGCCTGCCCGACGCCCCTGGGGTGAGCGGCCCGCTCACCCCGCCTCAGCGCGGTGTGACCGTCGGCGCCCCAGCGGGGTTATAGTCGCGGTAGGGGCCGTTGCCCCGGGCCGGCTCAGCGAACCGCCCCCGCTCCGCCCCGATCTGCGATTCGAGCTCCCGAATACGCCGGTCCCGGTCGGCGAGCTCGCGCGCCAGCTCCGCCTCGCGGTCCTGGCGGGGCTGGGAAGCGACAGCTGCCTGCGGGCGCCGCGGCGCTGCAGGGCTGGCAGCCCGCCGCGGGGCGGCCCGCGCGGCGCGGCGCGGCTTCGCGGGGACCGGGCTGGCGTAAGCTGTGCTCCCCGGAAGATCGGTCACCGCCATGTCGGGCACGGGACGCTCGCCCCGGCCGAGGGACTCGATAGGGGGCGGGCTCAGGCGGTCGAACTGTCGCAGGCTGGAGCCGAGATAGTCGCCGATCGGCCCGGAATCACTCGGCCAGCTCTGGGCGGCGGCAGGGAGGGCCGTCAGGCCGATCAGGCCCAGCCCGAGCAGTCCCGCACGGATCCGCGGCTTCGACATGAGACCTCTCCTTTTCGCGAGCCCACCGTTACGCCACCCCGCCCCCGACTGAAAAGCCTCCTCTTGCCTCCCCCTACCTCACGGCGAGCCAGAGGAGGATGAGGGTGCCGAGAGCGATGCGGTAGAGGCCGAAGGGGGTGAAGCCGATGCGCGAGATGGAGGCGAGGAGGGCGCGGATGACGAGGAGGGCGGTGACGAAGGCGGCGGCGAAGCCGATGGCGATCTGCCCGAGGCCGGAGAGGTCGAGTTCGGCGCGGGCCTTGATGAGGCTGTAGGTGGTGGCGGCCAGCATGGTGGGGATGGCCAGCAGGAAGGAGAACTCGGCGGCCGCGCGGCGTTCGACGCCGAGCAGGAGGGCGGCGATGATGGTCGCGCCCGAGCGGCTGGTGCCGGGGATCATGGCGAGCACCTGGCCGAAGCCGATGAGGAGGGCGCCGACGGGCCCGATCTCGGGGATGGAGCCGATGGAGGGGGTGGGCCGGGCGCGCTCGATGAGGATGATGGCCACCCCGCCCAGGATGAGGGCGAGGGCGACTACCACGGGGGTGAAGAGCAGGCGCGTGATAGGCCCGTGCAGGAGCGCCCCGATCACGAGCGCGGGCAGGAAGGCGAGCAGGAGGTTGGTCAGGGTGTAGCGCTCGGCCGTCCCGGGCCGCCACAGCCCGCCCGCGATCTCCAGCAGCCGGCGCCAGTACACCACCACCACGGCCAGGACGGCGCCGAGCTGGATCGCGATCTCGAACACCTTGCCCGGCGGGCCCTGGAAGCCGATCAGCTCGCCCAGGAGGATCAGGTGCCCCGTGGAGGAGATCGGCAGGAACTCCGTCAGACCCTCGACAACCCCCATCAGCAGCGCCGAGAGCAGACCAGCGACGTCCATCAGAAGCATCCCGTGGGGTGAGGAATCGAGAAGGGGGCGGGAACTCCCGTTCCCGCCCCCTTCCCTTAGCCCCGGACGGGTGTCAGCGCACCGTCTGCGCGGCGGTGAAAGCGAAGTTGTCGAATGAATTCTCGCTCACCCGATGCCAGGTATACACATCATCGCGGAAGCGGCGATGGCTCTCCATGATCCGCTTGAAACGCTCGTTCTTGCCCGCGAGCTCATCCATCACCTCGTTGGTCGCGCGCCAGGCGGCCTCGAGGATCGGGCGGGACCAGAAGCGAAGCTGCGCGCCGCCCGCGACGAGGCGGCGCAGCGCCTGCGGGTTCGCCACGTCGTACTTCGCCACCATTTCCGCATCCGCCTCGGCGGTCGCGACGGCGATCGCGGCCTTGTACGGGGCCGGCAGGGCGTCATAGGCGCGCTGGTTGGCGATGAAGTGGAGGCGCGCGCCCGGCTCCCAGAAGCCGGGGGCGTAGTAGTTCGGCGCCACCCGGGCAAAGCCGAGCTTCTCGTCGTCATGCGGGCCGACGAACTCGGCCGCATCGATCGTGCCGCGCTCGAGCGAGGAGTAGATGTCGGAGGCCGGGACGACGGAGGCGGTCGCGCCCATCCTCTGGAAGACCTGGCCGGCGAGGCCGGTGATGCGGAACTTCAGGCCCTTCACGTCGTCCACGGTGCGGATCTCGCGCCGGAACCAGCCGCCCATCTGCGCGCCCGTGTCGCCACAGGGGAAGGCGACCGCGTTGTACTCGCGCATCATCTCGTTCATCAGGTCCTGCCCGCCGCCGTGGCGCAGCCAGGCCGTGTTCTGGCGGGTGTTCAGGCCGAAGGGCACGGCCGTGAAGAAGGCCAGCGCGGGGTCCTTGCCGATATAATAATAGGAAGCCGTGTGGGCGCACTCGATGCTGCCGGACTGCACGGCATCCAGCGCGGCGAGGGCGGGGGCGATCTCGCCGCCCGGGAAGGCCTGGATGCGGAACCGGCCCTCGGTCAGCTCGCCCACGCGGCGGGCGACGGCCTCGGCGGTGCCCCAGAGGATGTCCGTGTTGCGCGGGAAGGAGGAGGTGAGCCGCCAGCGCACTTCGGGGTTGGTCTGGGCGATGGCCGGCGCGGCGAGGGCCACGGGCACCGCCGCGGCCGGCGCAGCGGTCAGCAGCGCGCGGCGATTCACGCGGGAAACCATGATGCGACGTTCCTTTCCCTGAGAAGACGTATTGCGGGCGTGATAAGGCATCGGCGCCCGGTGCGGAAGCGTCGAGCCCTATTCCGCCGCCTCCGCCTGGAGCGCGCGATAGGGGTGGGCGGGGTAGCAGCCGAGGATGTGCACCTCGCGCGAGAAGAAGCGCAGCTCCTCCAGCGCCCGGCGCAGCGGCGGCTGGTCCGGGTGCCCGTCCACGTCGCAGAGGAACTGAACGGCGGTGAAGCGCCCATCCAGCATGTAGGATTCGAGCTTCGTCAGGTTCACGCCATTCGTCGCGAAGCCGCCCAGCGCCTTGTAGAGCGCGGCGGGGACGGAGCGGACGCGGAAGACGAAGGTCGTCACGCTGTCCGGCGCCGTGACGGGCGGGAGCGAGGGCTCGCGCGACATGATGTAGAAACGTGTGGTGTTGTGCGCCTCGTCCTCCACGTTTCGGCGAAGGACCTGGAGCCCGTAGATCTCGCCGGCCAGGGAGGAGGCGATCGCCGCGTCCTCCACCCCGCCGCGCTCGGCGATGAGGGCGGCCGCGCCGGCCGTGTCGGCCTCGATCACCGCCCCCCAGCGCATGTCGCGCAACAGGTTCAGCACCTGCCCGAGCGCGACGGGATGGGAATGGGCGCGGCGGATCGTCTCCAGCGTCGCCCCGGGCGGGGCCAGGACGCAGTGCTCCACGCGCTCATAGTGCTCGCCCACCACGTGCAGCCCCGATTCGGGCAGGAGCCGGTGGATATCCGGCACCCGGCCGGCGAGCGAGTTCTCGCAGGGGAGCATGGCCAGCTCCGCCCGGCCTTCCCGTACCGCGGCCATCGCGGCCTCGAAGGAGGGGCAGGGCAGGGTGGTCCAGCCGGGATAGGCGGCACGGCAGGCAAGGTCGGAATAGGCGCCGGCCAAGCCCTGGAAGGCAATGATCCCCGTCATGGGGCGTTCCCCCTCGTCTCGCTGGCCGCGCCTCTGTGGGCGGCGAGGCCGGGATGAAGCACCGCACGGGCCCGGGCGAGGTCGGCCGGCGTGTCCACGCCGAAGGGCGCGTGGTCCACGCGGGCTACGGCGATCCGCATCCCGGCCTCCAGGGCGCGGAGCTGCTCCAGTTTCTCCCGGAGTTCGAGCGGGCTGGCCGGCAGGGCCACGAAGCGTGCGAGCGCCGCGCGCCGGTAGGCGTAGAGGCCGATATGGTGCCAGAGCGGCCCGTCGCCCGAGGGGATGGGGTGGCGGGAGAAGTAGAGTGCGGGCGCGATCTCGGCCCCCGGGGGGAAGGCGCAGGCGCATTTCACCACGCTGGGCGCCGCGGCCTCCTCGGCGCTCACCACGGGGGCGACGAGGCTGGCAATGTCGATCGCCGGATCGGAGAGCGGGGAGAGAACCTTGCGCAGGAGCTCCGGCTGGATGGCGGGCAGGTCGCCCTGCAGGTTCACCACTACGTCATACGCGCCGCCCGGATCCAGGATCGCCAGGGCGCGCTCGATCCGGTCCGTGCCGGAGGGGAGGTCGTCCGCCACCAGCACGGCCGTTCCCCCTGCCGCCTTCACGGCCGCCTCGATCTCCGGCGCGTCGCAGGCGACCGCCACGGGCCCGATCCCGGCGGCCTGAGCTGCCTCCAGCACGTGCACGATCATCGGGCGCCCGTGGATATGCGCCATCGGCTTGCCCGGCAGCCGGGTGGAGGCCATGCGGGCGGGGATGAGAACGATCGGGTTCGGACGGGGCGAATTCACGCGCGGGCCTTCGCGGAAGCGGCCCGGCCCGCCACGGGTTGTCGTGGGAGGCCGGGATCATTATGGTCCGCGGGCTTCTAGCCGCGACGGCGGAGTCACGCAAACGCGCGGACCGTCAGGCGTTAGAGTGCGGCACAACACGGGATTCGGGCAGGGCGTATGAGCCTGGAAGCTAACAAGGCGTTTGCGGCGGTCCTCACCGCTGGCATCAGCTTCATGGTCGCCGGCCTGGTCGGCGGGCTGGTCGTGCACCCCCAGCGGCTGGAGAAACCGGCGATCGAGACGGGCGAGGTGGTGGCCGCGGCCGCCCCGGCGGCGCCGGCGGCCCTGGAGCCGATCGGGCCGCTGCTCGCCAGCGCAAACGCCCAGAACGGCCAGACGATCATGAGCCGCCAGTGCGCGGCCTGCCACAGCTGGAACGAGGGTGGGCGCAACGCGGTCGGCCCCAATCTCTACGGCGTGGTCGGTGGCCCGCACGCGCATCGGGACGACTTCAACTACTCCCCCGCGATGAAGGCGTTGCACGACAAAAACTGGGACTACGAGGCCCTGAACGCCTTCCTCTATCGCCCCGCGCAGGCCATTGCCGGCACGCGCATGGCCTTTGCCGGGCTGAACCAGCCACAGCAGCGCGCGGACGTGATCGCCTATCTCCGCACGCTCGCGGCCAACCCGGCGCCGCTGCCGCAGTAATGGAAGGGCTGGTCGCCTCGGCAGAGGCCGCGGCGGATCTGGCGGGGGCGGTCATCCGCCCCCTTTTCCGTTCGGCCCTGCTGGTCGAGGCGAAGGGCGACGCAAGCCCCGTCACCGAGGCCGACCGGGGCGCCGAGCGCGCCATCCGGGATCATATCGCGCGCCACCACCCCGACCACGGCGTGATCGGGGAGGAATACGGGCCGGAGCGCCCGGAAGCCGAATGGGTCTGGGTGCTGGACCCCATCGACGGCACGCGCGCCTTCGTCACCGGCCGCCCGATCTTCGGCACGCTGATCGGCCTGCTCCACCGGGGCCGCCCCGTGCTCGGGATCATCGACCAGCCCGCGACCGGCGAGCGCTGGATCGGGGTCGAGGGGCGGCGCACGACCTTTCGCGGCCCGTTCGGGGGCAGCGTGGGCTGCCGGCCCTGCCCTGAGATTGGCGGGGCGGAACTCTCCTGCACCAGCCCCGACATGTTCCCGCCCGGCCGGGACGCCGGATTCGGGGCCCTCCGCCGCGCCGCGCGGCGCACGACCTGGGGCGGGGACTGCTACAGCTACGGCCTCGTCGCGCTCGGCTTGATCGATATCGTCGTGGAGGCTGCCATGAAACCCTGGGACTGGGGTGCCCTGGTTCCGGTGATCGAGGGCGCGGGAGGCCGCGTGACCGACCATGCGGGCCGCCCGCTGACGCTGGAATCGGGCGGGGACGTGCTGGCGGTGGGCGACCCCGCGCTGCTGCCTGCCTGCGCCGCGTTGCTATCCGTTTGAAACCTGCCTGTTGAGGGACGGGGAAATAGCCCCCACTCTCCCACCCATGCGCCGCCGCACCCTCCTCGCTACCGGTCTCGCCGCCGGCTTGCCCGCTCTCCCCGTGCTCGCCCAGGGAGCGCCCGCCGCGCCTCGCCGCGTGCACGCGCTCTCCCTGCTGGGGGAGCCGAACCTGCCGGCGGAGTTCACGCATTTCCCCTGGGTGAACCCGGAGGCGCCGAAGGGCGGGGAGATCACCCTCTACGCCCTCGGCAGCTTTGACAGCTTCAACCCCTATATCCTCCGCGGCACGGCGGCCGTCGGCAGCGGGGTGCTCTACGATACCCTGCTGAAGCAGAGCTCCGACGAGGCGAGCGCCGAGTACGGCCACCTTGCCGGCGTGGTGGAACTGCCCGCCGACGGGCGCGGCGTGACCTTCGAGCTGCGGGAGGGCGCGCGCTGGCATGACGGCCGCCCCATCACCGCCGATGATGTCGTCTGGACCTTCAACACGCTGCGCCAGCACGGCCGCCCCTTCTACCGCGCCTATTGGGCGGACGTGTCCGAGGTGGTGGCCGAGGGGCCGCGCCGCGTGGCCTTCCGTTTCTCGACCGACCAGAACCGCGAGCTCTCCCTCATCCTCGGCCAGCTCGCCGTGCTGCCGAAGCACTGGTGGGAGGGGCGGGACTTCACCCGCCCGCTGCTGGAAGCGCCGCTCGGATCCGGCCCCTATCGGATCGAGCGCTTCGAGGCCGGGCGTTCCGTCGCCTATCGCCGCGTGGCCGATTACTGGGGCCGCGACCTGCCCACGATGAAGGGCACGAACAACTTCGACGTCATGCGATACGAGTATTACCGCGACGCCACGGTCTCGCTGGAGGCGTTCAAGGCGGGAAGCATCGACTTCCGCACGGAGAACGTCGCGCGGGACTGGGCCACGGGCTACGACTTTCCCGCCGTGCGCCGCGGCCTGGTGAAGCGCGACGAGATCCGCCACGAGCTGCCGACCGGGCTGCAGGGCTTCATCATGAACGAGCGCCGGCCCCTGTTCCAGGACCGGCGCGTGCGCGAGGCGCTCGGCCTCGTCTTCGATTTCGAGTGGATGAACGCCAACCTCTTCTACGGCTCCTACACGCGCACGAGCTCCTACTTCTCCAACTCCGATTTCGCCTCGCGCGGGCTGCCCGAGGGCCGGGAGAGGGAGATCCTGGAGCGATTCCGCGACCGCCTCCCGCCCGAGGTGCTGACGCGCGAGTTCAAGGTCCCCGTCACGGATGGCAGCGGCAACAACCGCGAGGGTGCCCGCCGCGCGCTGGAGCTGCTGCGCGAGGCCGGCTGGACCGTGCGCGACCGCCGCCTGACGAATGCCCAGGGCCAGCGCTTCGAGTTCGAGATCCTGCTGAACGGCCCTACCTTCGAGCGCGTCGCCCTGCCCTACATCCAGTCCCTTCAGCGCCTGGGCATTGAGGCGCGCGTCCGCACGGTGGACCCGCCGCAGTATCAGGTGCGGATGGACGGCTTCGACTACGACATGACGGTGGAGGTGTTCGGCCAGTCCTCCTCCCCCGGAAACGAGCAGCGCGACTACTGGACGAGCGCGAAGGCGGAGGAGAACGGCAGCCGCAACACGGTCGGGATCAAGGACCCCGTGGTGGACGCGATCGTGGAGATGATCGTCAACGCCCAGACGATCGAGGAACTGACCGCGGCCTGCCGCGCGCTCGACCGCGTGCTGCTCTGGGGCTTCCACTCCATCCCGCAATGGCACAGCCGCAGCTTCCGCCTGGCCTGGTGGGACAAGTTCGGCCGCCCCGAGCGCAATCCGCGCCGCGCTCTCGGCCTGGACAGCTGGTGGGTGGACCCGGCGAAGGAGCGCGCCCTCGCTGCCGCCCGGAGCGCGGGCTAGGCCTTGGGCGCCTATCTCCTCCGCCGGCTGGCGCTGCTGGTGCCGACGCTCTTCGGCATCATCCTCATCAACTTCGCCGTCACTCAATTCGCGCCGGGCGGGCCGGTGGAGCAGATGATCGCCGAGCTGCGCGGCGAGGGCGACACCACCCTCGGCCGCTTGACGGGCGAGGGCGGCGGCGAGACCCGAGCCCCGCGTCCGCAGGATCAGACGAGCGGGGAGGGGCCGCGCTCCACCTATCGCGGCGCGCGCGGGCTGGACCCCGCCGTCGTCGCCGAGATCGAACGCAGCTTCGGCTTCGACAAGCCGGCCAGCGAGCGCTTCATCGAGATGATCGGCAACTACCTGCGCTTCGACTTCGGGCGGTCGCTGTTCCGGGACCGCCCCGTGGTGGACCTCATCCTGGAGAAGATGCCCGTCTCCATCTCGCTCGGCCTCTGGTCCACCCTCATCATCTATCTCGTCTCCATTCCCCTGGGCATCCGCAAGGCCGTGCGCGACGGCACGCGTTTCGACGCCTGGACATCGGGCGTGGTGCTGCTGGGCTACGCCATCCCCGGCTTCCTTTTCGCCATCCTGCTCGTGGTGCTCTTCGCCGGCGGGTCCTTCGTGCAGTGGTTTCCCCTGCGCGGCCTGACCACCAGCGGCAGCGAGACCTGGCCTTTCTGGCAGCGCGCGGCGGACTACGCCTGGCACATGGTGCTGCCCACCATCGCCCTCGTCGTCGGCGGCTTCGCCGGGCTGACGATGCTGACGAAGAACGCCTTCCTCGACGAGATCAACAAGCAGTACGTCCTCACCGCCCGCGCCAAGGGGGCGGGGGAGGGGCGGGTGCTCTACGGCCACATCTTCCGCAATGCGATGCTGCTGATCATTGCGGGGTTCCCCGCCGCCTTCATCGGCATCCTCTTCACCGGCGCGCTGCTGGTGGAGATCGTGTTCAGCCTCGACGGCCTCGGCCTGCTCGGCTTCGAATCCGCCATCCGCCGCGACTACCCCGTGATGTTCGCCACTCTCTACATCTTCACCCTCCTCGGCCTCGTCATGCAGATCGTGGGCGATATCAGCTACACGCTGGTGGACCCCCGCATCGATTTCAGCGCGCGCCGTTGACCCTCTCGCCCCTCACGCGCCGCCGCCTCGCCAACTTCCGCGCCAACCGGCGGGGATGGTGGTCGCTCTGGATCTTCGCCGCTCTTTTCCTGCTCACGCTCTTCGCGGAGGTGATCGCGAACGATCGCCCGATCGTCGCGCGGGTGGAGGGGCAATGGTTCTTCCCCGTGGCCGTCGAGTACGCCGAGAGCGATATCCTGAGCGACGGCTTTCCCACCACCGCCGACTGGCACGACCCCGTGCTGGCCGAGGAGGTGGAGAAGCGCGGCTGGGCGATCTGGCCGCCGATCCGCTACAGCCACCGCACCATGGTGCGCGACCTCGGCCGCCCCGCGCCGTCACCGCCTTCCGCCCGCAACCCTCTCGGCACGGATGACCAGGCGAGGGACGTGCTGGCGCGGGTGATCCACGGCTTCCGCATCTCCGTGCTCTTCGGCTTCACCCTCACCATTCTCTCCTCCGTCGTCGGCATCGCTGCGGGCGCGGTGCAGGGCTATTACGGCGGCTGGGTGGACCTGATCTTCCAGCGCGTGATCGAGATCTGGTCGGGGATGCCGCAGCTCCTGCTGCTCATCATTCTCGCCAGCGTCATCGAGCCGAGCTTCCTCTCCCTTCTCGGCTTCCTCCTGCTGTTCTCCTGGATGGCGCTGACGGGGGTGGTGCGGGCGGAGTTCCTGCGCGGCCGGAACCTCGACTACGTCCGCGCCGCGCGCGCGCTCGGCGTGTCGGACGCCCGGCTGATGACGCGCCACATCCTGCCCAACGCCATGGTGGCCACCCTGACCATGCTGCCCTTCATCCTCGCGGGCTCCGTCACCGTGCTGGCCAGCCTCGACTTCCTCGGCTTCGGCCTGCCGCCGGGCTCGCCCTCCCTCGGAGAGCTCGTCAGCCAGGCGAAGAACAATCTCCAGGCGCCCTGGCTCGGCATCACGGCCTTCGTCGTGCTCGGCGGCATGCTCACCCTGCTCGCCTTCATCGGGGAAGCCGTGCGCGACGCCTTCGATCCCCGCAAGCAGCCCGGGGGTGGCCGGTGAGCGCGCCGCTCCTCGACGTCCGTGACCTTTCCGTCGCCTTCCGCGGGCATCAGGTCGTGGGCGGCGTGTCCTTCGCGGTGAAGGCCGGGGAGACCCTGGCCCTCGTCGGCGAGAGCGGCAGCGGCAAGAGCGTCACGGCGCTCTCCTGCCTCCGTCTGCTCGGCCCCGGCGGCACCAACCCTTCCGGCCGCATCCTGCTGGACGGCGTGGACGTGCTGAGCGCCGCCCCGGACGAGCTGCAGCGCCTGCGCGGCGGCGTGGCGGGGATGGTGTTCCAGGAACCGATGACCTCCCTCAACCCGCTGCACACGATCGGGCGGCAGGTCTCGGAGGCCGTGACCCTGCACCGCCCGCTGCGCGGCGCCGCCCTGCGGTCCCGCGTCATCGAGCTGTTGCAGCGCGCCGGGCTCGGTGCCGCGGCGGAGCGGCTGGACGCCTATCCCCACCAGCTCTCGGGCGGCCAGCGGCAGCGGGTGATGATCGCCATCGCCCTCGCCAACGATCCGCGCCTGCTGATCGCGGACGAGCCGACCACGGCGCTGGACGTGACGATCCAGGCTCAGGTGCTGGAACTGCTGGCCCGGCTGAAGCGGGAGTTGCGCATGGCGATGCTCCTCATCACCCACGACCTCGCCATCGTGCGCCGGCACGCGGACCGCGTGGTGGTGATGCGGGATGGGGCCGCCGTGGAGCAGGGGCCCGTCAGCGAGGTCTTCGCGCGCCCGCAGCACCCCTACACGCGGATGCTGCTCGAAACTCAGCCGCGCGGCCGCGCCGCACCTCTCCCGCCGGACGCGCCGGAGATCCTGCGGGCGCGCGGGGTGCGGGTGCACTTCCCCATCCGCCGGGGGCTGCTGCGTCGCGTGACGGGACATGTGAAGGCGGTGGACGGCGTGGACCTCTCCCTGCGCCGGGGCGAGACCCTCGGCATCGTGGGGGAGAGCGGGAGCGGGAAGACCACCCTCGGCCTCGCGCTTCTCCAGCTCGAGCGCTCGGAGGGAGAGGTCCTGCTCGACGGGCAGCCCATCCAGGGCCTCTCGCGCGCCGCGCTGCGCCCGCTCCGCCGGCGCATGCAGGTCGTCTTCCAGGACCCCTATGGCAGCCTGTCCCCCCGGATGAGCGTCGGCGAGATCGTGGGGGA
This sequence comes from Muricoccus pecuniae, assembly GCF_014199205.1. GTDB lineage: Bacteria > Pseudomonadota > Alphaproteobacteria > Acetobacterales > Acetobacteraceae > Roseomonas > Roseomonas pecuniae. Next base: position 120,633 of record NZ_JACIJD010000014.1, read on the forward strand.
GGGGCTGGCAGTCCATGAGCCCGGCCTGTCGCGCGTGGCGCGGGAGGAGCGCGTGGCCGGCGCCCTGCAGGAGGTCGGCCTCGATCCCGCCACCGCCATTCGCTACCCCCACGAGTTCTCGGGCGGCCAGCGGCAGCGCATCGCTATTGCCCGCGCGCTCGTGCTCGGCCCGGAGCTCGTGGTGCTGGACGAGCCGACGAGCGCGCTGGATGTCTCCGTGCAGTCCCAGGTCGTGGATCTCCTGCGGGACCTGCAGGAGCGGCGCGGCCTCTCCTACCTCTTCATCTCGCACGACCTCCGCGTGGTCCGGGCGCTCGCGCACCGGATCGTCGTGATGAAGGACGGCGAACTGGTGGAGGCGGGGGAGACGGAGCAGGTAGTCGCCGCGCCGCGGGCGGCCTACACCCGCGCCCTGATGGAGGCGGCTTTCGACCTGCAGGCTGAGGCCGCGCCGGGCGAGGGCTAGGGCCGATCCCGTTCCGGCTGGTCGCCGGGGCGGGACCGGCTCCGCGAATAGCAGGCTGGAGCGGTCGAGTTGATTCAAGGCGAACAGGAACTCCTCTGGCCCGAGGTGCCGGCGGGAAGGCCGGCCCCGTCGGTGCCCTGGGGGAGGCGCGCATGAACGAGCTGGAACGCCTGAAGGAGCTGCTCGACCAGGGGCAGGTGAAGCTCGGCGTCAATATCCGGCAAATGAACGCGCCGGGCTCCCCGGTCTATCGCACCTGGGAGAACATCACCGTGCCGTCGCTGCTGCTCGTGACCAGCCTCCTGGCCACGATGTACGTCCATACCTGGATCGGCTTCGCTATCCTGGCCGGCGGCGCCGCGTGGTGGATCCTGAGGGTGCTGCCGCGCATCCGCGACGGTGTCTTCGACCGAAGCGCTGCCTTCGCTCTGTCGAGCGAGGCGGCCTTCGATGCGCTCTGGGCGCGCGGCGTGCTCAGCCTCTATGCGAAGATGCCGGACGGGACGGAGCGTGCCGCCGCCAAGCGGCAGGACTGGCGTGCCTTCGTGCGCTCCCTGGCAGAGGAGTGACCTCCGCCTGAGCCGAGCGGGTGGGCCGGCTTCCCGGCCCGTGCGCCCCGGCAGGAACGACCCGGCAGGAACGAAGCGTCAGCCCGCGCGCTTGGCCGCCATCTGTGAGTTGGCCGGCTGGGCGGAGGCCTTCGCGTCCTCGTCCTCGGCGGCAGCGGCGGCTTCACCCATGATACTGCGCATCTCTCGCAAGAGAGCCGCGCCCTTCACCGTGCGCTGCACGAGAACCGAGCGCCGGTCCTGGGGGTCGGTCTTGCGCCGGGCAAAGTCCAGCTCGCCCAGGCGGTCCAGCGCGCGGGTGATCGCCGGCTTGGACACGTTCAGCGAGGCGGCCAGGCCGCGGACGGTGTGCGGGCCCTCGCCGAGATAGACGGTCAGGAACACGCCAAGCTGCCGGGCCGAGAGATCGGGACCGTCACGGCGCACCATGGCCACGATCGTGTCACGCAGGATACCGACGAACTGGTCCGGTGTGCCTTGCACGGGCATCGGAGAGCATTCCTTCTCATGGGGCGCCCCGGGTCGGGGGAGCGCCGTGCAACATCATTGACCGGGTGTGGGTTTCCCGGTTCGGCCCGAGCCAGCCGCGCGGATAACCCGCTCAATGGCTGGCCCATACGGGCAACAAGGTCATCAGTCCGGCGTGAAGCGCTCTGAGGCCCATGGCCTCGCCCCCCTCCGGGCGCCCTGGTCTTCCCGTATCGTTCCAGGCGTAAACGTCGAGATGGGCCCAAGGTATGCGGTCCGGAACGAAACGGCGAAGAAAGAGCGCGGCGACGATGGCCCCCGCCATCGGACGGCTGCCGACGTTGTTCAGGTCGGCTGCTGAACTGTCGAGCCACGAAGCGTAACCTTCGTGAAGCGGCAGTCGCCAGAGCGGGTCGTGGCATGCCTCGCCCGCCGCGGAAAGAGCGGAGGCGACTGTTTCGTTATTCGTGAACAACGCTGGCAGATCTGGCCCGAGTGCCACGCGCGCAGCACCGGTCAGCGTTGCTGCATCCAGGATCAGCGCTGGTTGTTGCTCACTTGCGAAGGAGAGAAGGTCGGCGAGCACGAGCCGCCCTTCCGCATCGGTGTTGCCCACCTCCACCGTCAGTCCCGCGCGCGTGCGCAGCACGTCGAGCGGACGAATGGCATGCGACGACACGGCGTTCTCCACCGCGCCGATCGCGACGAGCAGACGGATCGGCGCGCGCAGGCGCATGAGTGCTTCTGCAAGGCCGAGCATGAGCGCGGCGCCGCCCATGTCCTTCTTCATGCGCTTCATTCCCTCGGGCGTCTTCAGGTCCAGCCCGCCGGTGTCGAAGCACACGCCCTTGCCGCAGAGCGCGACCAGCGGCGCATCGGCCGCGCCCTCCCAACGGATCAGCGCCACGCGCGGCGCGCGGTGGCTTCCGCCGCCGACCGCGGCCACGGCGGGGAAGCCCTGGGAGAGAGCGTCGCCGGAGATCTCCTCGAACTCTGCGCCGCAGCGCCCGGCAAGGTTCCGCGCCGCGTCGGACAGCTCTGCCGGGCCGAGATCGGCGGCGGGCAGGTTGATCAGGTCGCGCGCGCGCAGCACGGCCTCCGCCAGAACGCGCGCCTCCCTCAGGCCGGGCGCGTCGCCGGAGGGAAGGACGAGGCGGGCGGGAAGGCGCGGCGCTGCCTTGTGCCGGGTGAAGCGGTAGGCGCCGAGCATCCAGCCGAGGGTCGCCGCGGCGGCATCCCCGCCCTCGCCCATCTGCCAGGACGTGTTCTCCGGCAGGGCGAAGGGCAGGGCGCCGTAGGACCAGGGGGAGGTTGCGGAGGGTCCGAGGCCCAGCACCGCGCCCGCGAGGCCGCTCTCGCCCGGCAGCAGGGCTACCCTGCCCGCCTCCGCCCTGAAGCCGCTCCCCTCCAGGAAGGCCGATGTCGCGGGACCGAGGCGCTCCATCAGGAGGGGCAGCCCCTCCCGGGTGACGGGGTGGACGGTGCGGGCGCCCTCGTCGGAGGTGGCGAGTGCCCAGCCGAGATCGTGGTCGGTCATTTTGCAACCATGGATTGTATATTATCGCGCTCTATCGCGTCGTCGAGAGGCCGGCGCGGATGGCGGAGGCGAGCGCCTCGGCGAGGCAGGCATAGCCGCGATCGTTGTGGTGCAGCCCGTCCGGCGCGATCACGGCAGCATCCGCTGTGCCGTTCGCGGCCCAGGCATCCATCATCCGGCGGCGGGAGAAGAGCTGCACCCCGCGCTCCTGGGCCACATCGGCGAGGGCGGCATCGAAGGCGTCCCGCAGCACGGCATGGGCGGCGACCCAGGGGCCGCGCTGGCTGTCCATCAGCACCACATCCGCGCCCGCCTCCTGCATCCGGGTCACGCCCTGGCGGAGCAGGGTGCGGAACCGGGTGAGGCTCTGCTCGCGGATGGCGCCGTTCACGCCGAGCTGCCAGATGACCAGGGCCGGGCGGGCGGTGATCACGTCCTCCTCCAGCCGCGCGCGCATCTCCAGCGCGTCCTCCCCGTTGCGGCCGCGGTTCAGCACGCGCACGGGAAGCCCCTCCCGCCGGAGCGCGGCCTCCAACCGGGCGGGGTAGGTGCGGTCTGGCGAGGAGGCATAGGCCCCCTGGGTGGAGGAGCTGCCGAAGGCGAGCACCACCGCCTCCCCGCCATCCCTCAGGATCTGGGCGAGTCGTGGGAGAACGAGCGGCTGGATCGGGGCGGGCGGGCAGGAGGGCGCCTCCTCCGCAGCCACCGGAAGGGCGGCGGACAGCAGGATCAGCAACAGGAGGGCAGGGCGCCAGGCCATCCCCCGCTATGCCCCAGCGCTTGCCACATCGCCAAGGGCCGCTTTCCCCGGGGCGATGCCGGTGTTACGCGCCGGCGAATGCGAATCCTGCTCTGGTACTGGGGGCGGCGCGGCGGTGGGGCCCAGTTCACCCTCTGTCTCGCGCGCGGGCTGGCCGGGCGACCCGGGGTGGGGCTCGGGCTCTCGCTGGCCGACCGCAACGAGCTCCTGCCCGAGGCGCGCGACATCCCCGCCGCGCTCGACGTGGTGGAGACTTTCCAGGGGGCAGCGGGCGCGGCCCTCGGCCTCGCGCGGATGCCGTCGCTGCGACGCCGGCTCGTGCGGCAGGCGCGGGCGATGGGGGCGGATGTCGTCGTCTCCGCCATGAACCATGTCTGGACGCCGCTTGTGGCGGGCGCGCTGCCGCGTGCGGGCATCCGATTCGTCAGCACCGTCCACGACGCCCTGCCGCATCCGGGCGACCCCGCCCTCGCCTGGAACTGGCGCCTGCGGCAGGAGCTGGAGGCCGCGTGTGGGGCGATCGCCTTCTCCCGTGACGTAGAGCGGGCAGTCCTCGCCCGGCAGCCGGGGCTTCCCGTCCTGCGCCTCCCCCTCGGCGCCCATATTCCCGATCCACCCGGGCAACCGCCTCGCGGCGGGACGTACGACTTCCTCTTCTTCGGCCGCCTGCGCGCCTATAAGGGCCTCGACCTGTTGCGGGACGCCTTCGCCGCGCTGCGGGCGCGGCATCCCGGCGCGACGCTGCGCGTGGTGGGGGAGGGGGACCCGGAGGCCTGCGCGCCCGGCCTGGCGGCCTTGCCAGGTGTCACCCTGGAGCCGCGCTGGGTATCGGATGCCGAGATGCCGGCCCTCGTCTCCACGGCCCGGACGCTGGTGCTTCCCTACCGCGAGGCGAGTCAGTCCGGCGTGCTTCCCATCGCCCTCGCCCTCGGGGTCCCGGTCGTCGCGACGCCTGTCGGCGGCCTCTCGGACCAGCTGGAGCACGGCGTTTCCGGCCTCGTGGCGCGGGAGCCCTCCGCCCCTGCCCTGGCGGAGAGCATGGCGCTGATGCTCGATCCCGCGCGCCGGGCTTCCCTCTCGGCCGGGGCGAGGGCCGCCGGCGAGCGGCTGGCCGACTGGGACGCCCAGGCCGCCCGGCTCGTGGATTGGCTGCAAGACCTGCGGGAGGCCTCGCCATGAGCGCGCTGCATCGGATCTGGTCCCTCCTGCCGCGCTCGGCGCGCCGGGAGGCGCTGTTCTCCCTCACCGCGGCGCTCGCACCCCGCATCGCACGCCCGGCCCCGCCGCCCGCCCTGCCGCTGACGGTGGCGGGCTATTTCAACGCCCCCACCGGGCTGGGCGCGGCGACGCGGCGCCTGGCGGGCGGTCTGCGGGACCAGGGGCTCGATGTGGCGGAGGCCGACCTCACCGGGCCGCTGCGCCAGGGGCCGGCCGGGCCGCCCGCGCGGGTGGCGCCGGGCGCGGGAACGCTGCTCGTGCATGTGAACGGCCCGATGCTGCCCTGGGCTCTGCTCGCCCTGGGGCGGGGCGCCGTCGCGGGCAAGCGGGTGATCGGGGTCTGGAACTGGGAGTTGCCCGTCCTGCCGCGCGACTGGGACCGCGGCTTCACCGCCTGCCATGCGATCTGGGCCGGCACGGAGTTCGTGGCCGGGGCCTGCCGCCGCCCCGGCGGCCCGCCCGTGAGCGTGGTGCCCTATCCCCTGCCGCGGCCCGCGCCCTCGCCGCTGGGCCGCGCCGATTTCGGCCTGCCCGGGGAGGCCTTCGTCACCCTCGCCGTCTTCGACGCCACCTCCTCCCTCGCGCGCAAGAACCCGCTGGGCGCCATCGAGGCCCATGTCCGGGCTTTCGGCGACGACCCCCGCCACCTCCTCCTGCTGAAGACGCATGGCACGAGCCATGCCGGGCCGGGCTGGGCGGAGGTGGCCGCGGCGGCCGCGGCCCACGGTAATGTCCGCGTGCTGGACCGCTCCCTGCCGCGCGGCGATCTCTGGGCCCTCATGGCCGCGAGCGACGTGCTTCTCTCCCTTCACCGCTCGGAGGGGTTCGGCTTCGCGATCGCGGAGATGATGGAGCTCGGCCGGCCGGTCGTGGCCACCAACTGGTCCGGCAATGTCGATTTCATGCAGGGGCCCGGCTGCCATCCCGTGGGCTGGAGGCTCGTGCCGGCCCAGGATCCGCAGGGCACCTACGACATGCCCGCGGCCCGCTGGGCGGAGCCGGACCTGGACGAAGCCGCCGCGGCGCTGCGCCGGATCGCCGCCGATAAATCCCTCCGCCGCCCGCCGCCCATCCGCTTTCCCGCGCCGGATTACCGCACCGCGCTGGGGCTGGGTTGAGGGCGTGTTCGGAACGACCCCGGGCGTGCCCGGTCGGGCGGCACTAGCAAGGCCCGCCCAAGGCCGCTAAAGGCACCCGGCCTGAACACCTGCGAAAATTGGAATCCATGCCGCGCGCGCTCATCACCGGTGTGACCGGACAGGACGGGGCCTACCTGTCGCAACTGCTCCTCGATAAGGGCTACGAGGTCTACGGCCTGCTCCGCCGCTCCTCCTCGGGCGACGTGATCGATGAGCGCCTGCGCTGGCTGGGCATCGCCGGCCGCGTCCGGATGATGGACGGCAACCTCATTGACCTCTCCTCCCTCCTGCGCCTCCTGCAGGAGGTCCAGCCGGACGAGGTCTACAATCTCGGCGCCCAGTCCTTCGTGAAGACCTCGTGGAATCAGCCGCTGCTGACCGGCCAGGTCACGGCGCTCGGCGCGGGCAACATGCTGGAGGCGGTGCGCCTCGCCGCGCCCAAGGCCCGCTTCTACCAGGCCTCGTCGAGCGAGATGTACGGTCTGATCCAGGAGCCCGTGCAGAGCGAGAAGACGCCCTTCTACCCCCGCTCCCCCTATGCGGTGGCGAAGCTCTACGCCCATTGGATGACGGTGAACTACCGGGAGTCCTTCGGCCTGCACGCGAGCAGCGGCATCCTGTTCAACCATGAGAGCCCGCTGCGCGGCATCGAGTTCGTCACCCGCAAGGTCACGGACGGCGCCGCTCGCATCAAGCTCGGCCTGGCTTCGGAACTGCCCATGGGCAATCTCGACGCCAAGCGCGACTGGGGTCATGCCCGGGACTACGTGAAGGCCATGTGGCTGATGCTGCAGCAGGAGGAGCCGGACGACTACGTCGTGGCCACCGGCCGCACGGTCACCGTGCGCGACATGTGCCGCATCGCCTTCTCCCATGTCGGGCTCGACTACGAGGAGTTCGTGAAGGTGGACGAGGCCTTCATGCGCCCGGCCGAGGTGGACGTCCTGCTCGGCGATCCCTCCAAGGCCCGCGCGAAGCTCGGCTGGACCGCCGAGACGAGCCTCGAGGACATGATCAAGGAGATGGTCGAGGCCGACCTCGCCCGTCACCGCGCGCGTCAGCGCTGAAGCATCCCGCGTGCGGCCGGCTCGCATCCTGGTCACGGGAGCCGGCGGCTTCGTCGGCCGCCACCTCCTGCCGGCGCTCCGGGCCGCCTTTCCCGAAGCGGTCCTGATCGGGACGAGCCGGGGCACCGGGGAGGGGCGCCCGGCGGCTGTGGACGAGGCGCTGCCGCTCGACCTCGACCGGGCGGAGACCTTGCCCGACACCGTCTCCGCCGCGCGGCCCGACGCGGTGCTGCACCTCGCCGCCCGGGCGGATGTGGGGGCCTCCTTCGGCGATCCCCTGGCGACCTGGCGCACGAACCTGATGGGAACCGTGGGCCTGGCGGAAGCCGTGCTGCGCGTCGCCCCGCAGGCGCCCTTCGTCCTTGCCTCATCCGGTGAGATCTACGGCCTCGCCTTCCGCGCCGGCCGGCCCGTGGCGGAGGACACCGCCCCCGCCCCGGCCAACCCCTATGCCGCAAGCAAGGCGGCCGCGGACCTCGCCCTCGGCGAGATCGCGCTGCGCGGGTTGCGCGCGCTGCGGCTGCGCCCCTTCACCCATACGGGGCCCGGGCAGACGGAGGGCTTCGTCGTCTCGGCCTTCGCCCGGCAGATCGCGCGGATCGAGGCAGGGCTGCAATCTCCCGTCCTGCGGACCGGCGCGCTCGACCGCTGGCGGGACTTCCTGGACGTGCGGGATGTCTGCGCCGCCTACGCGGCCGCCCTCGCGCGGGCCGGCGAGTTGGCGCCGGGCACCGCGCTGAACATCTGCTCCGGCACGCCGCGCCGCATCGGAGATGTCCTGGATTCCCTTCTGCGCCTCTCCGGCCTCGAGGTGCGCGTGGAGCCGGAAGCGGCCCGGATGCGCCCCACCGATGTCGAGCGCGTGCTGGGCAATGCCGACCGGGCCCGCGCCGCGCTCGGATGGGCGCCGGTCGTTCCCTGGGAGGAGACGCTGGCCGCCGTGCTCGCCGACTGGCGCGCGCGGGTGGCGGCCGGCGGATAGGCCCCGCCCGGCGCTTCAGGCCGCCTGCAAGCCGAGGCGGGTGGCCAGAACCTCGGCCGTGCGCCGCCACGGTACGGGCCGGAACCCGTCCCTGATCCCCGCCTCATGCCCGGCGATCAGCGCGTCGTCGGTGCAGGCCTGCCGGATGACCTCGGTGGCGCCCGTGATGTTCTCGGGATCGATGTAGAGGCAGAAGCGCCCGCCTGCCTCGGGCAGCGAGGTGCGGTCGGAGCTGATGCAGAGCTTCCCGAAGGAGAGGCTCTCCGTCACGGGCAGTCCCCAGCCCTCGTAGAGGGAGGGGAAGAGGGTGAACCGGCAGCCCCGGTAGAGGGCGACCAGTTCCGCATCGCTGGGGTCGGGCACCACCACGAGCTTGCCGCCGAGATGGCCGCTGTTCTCGATCTGCTGCATCAAGTCCTGGACGAGCCAGCCGATCCGCCCGGCGAAGACGAGGGTGGGGACGCTCTCGGGCGGCATCCCCTCCAGCATCCGGCGCCAGGCACGGAAGGCCAGGAGGTGGTTCTTCCGCGCCTCGATCGTCGAGACGACGAGGGCGTAGCTGCCCGGCGCGAGGCCCGCCGGCGGGACCGGCGGGGCGGTGACGGAGGGGCCGGAGAAGCCGGTGCCGATCGGCAGGGTCTCGACGGGGTGGGGGAGGGACACGCCCTCGCGCACCGCCCATCGCTCCACATCCCGGGCGGTCGCGTCCGAGATGGAGAAGAGCCGGTCCGCGATCGGCGCGAAATTCCTGAACCAGCGGCTGAACACCCGCACCAGCCCTGCGTCGCACCATTCCGGGCGGAGCATGGGGATGAGGTCATAGACCAGCAGCGCGGTCCGCAGAGGCGCCCCCTCCGTCGCGCGGGCCAGGAAGCCAGAGTAGTCCGGGTGGAACCATGGCGAGCCGAGGACGCCGAGTATGTCGCCCGGCCGGGCGAGCTGCCGGATGTCCTCGCCCGCCGAAGCGAGCTGTTCCGCTCCGGCAGAGGCGGGTGGGCGAAGAAGCGTCGGGGCCGCGCGAAGCACCCGGCCCCCGTGGCCCAGCGCGGCCTTCTGTGCGGCCAGGGCGTGCCGCTGGGCGATGACCGCCTGGATCAGCGGGTCGCGCATCGCGAGGGGCAGGCGGCCGGCCAGGGCGCGTGCCAGCCCCCCTCCGGGCGGCGCGGCCCGTGACGCGTCCGGTGCCGGCCGCGACGGGGTGGGCGGTTCCATGAGGCCGATGAAGAGCGCCTCCACCGCCTCCCAGGAAACGGTGCGGAGCAGGTTCGCCACGGGGTCGTGCCGGCAGAAGCGCACGCCCTCGCCCAGCAGCTCCCGCAAGGCGACATACATCTCGAATGACAGCCGCTGGATGCCGCTGGGGCGGGGGTTCTTCAGGGCGTAGTGGAACAGGTCCTCCACATCGAGCCAGAGGGTCATCGGCACCGGAAATCCATCACGGAACTGCGGTACGCCAGCCGTGCCGGGGGAGCAAGCCGGGGCGACAGGGTGGCGAAATCGTGCGATTCATCCGCCTCTCGTCCCGCCTGTCGTGACGCGCTCCCCTCCAGCAATCGGAGTTGCCTCTTGCCTGACCTCCCGCGCCCCCAGCCGCCGCGCGTGGTGATCATCGGAGCAGGAGGGCATGCCAAGGTCATCATCGAGGCGCTGCGCGCCGCGGGCTTCCCCTCTCCTCTCGGCCTCATCGACCCTCGCCCGGCCGGGGAGACGGTGCTCGGCGTGGCGGTGCTGGGCGGAGACGAGATGCTGGAAGGGCTGCGGACCAGCGGCGCCGGGGCCGCGGTGGTCGCGCTCGGCAACAACGCCCTGCGCCTGCGCGTCGGCGACAAGCTCGTCGCCATGGGGTTCTCCCTGCCTCCGCTCGTTCACCCCGCGGCCCAGCTCTCTCCGAGCGCCGAGCTGGAGGAGGGCGCCGTGGTCATGGCCCGCGCCTGCCTCGGCCCGGATGCCCGGATCGGGCGGCTGGCCATCGTCAACACGAACGCGGTGGTCGAGCACGACAACCGGATCGGGCAGGCGGCCCATGTCGCACCCGGTTGTGCCCTGGCCGGCAACGTGACGGTGGGTGACCGCGCGCTGGTCGGGGTGGGGTCGGCGGTCCGCCCCGGCATCACGATCGGCGCGGACGCGGTGATCGGCGCCGGTTCGGCCGTGGTGCGGGACGTGCCACCCGACGCCGTTGTCGCGGGCGCGCCCGCGCGTTCCTTGAGCCGTGGTGCCTGACGAGGGCTCTGTGCCGTGTTCGTGAACGGGTGTATGGGGCCGCTGTTGCGTGCTGGCCTCTTGGCTGGCCTGGGGAG
>NZ_JACIJD010000015.1 GCF_014199205.1 Muricoccus pecuniae
CGCTGGACCAAGTCCGCCGACGATATCCTCGCCGCCATCCAGCGCTTCTGCCTCCAAACTCAGCAGATCGGAGGAACTACGGAATCAGGACACTAAGGAGAAACCAGCGTCGATGCAGCTCTTAGTCTCGAACCTAGAGGCGAAACGGCCAGTTACTTGGTTGCGGGAGCGGGACATCGATCTCCTTGTCTGCTCAGAGCTCTACGCGAGGGGCTCGCTTTCGGATTGGCTTGGGATGCAACTTGGTGCAACCCCGGGGTCATTTGCCAAAGCGCTTGTATCTCACGCCGAAGTTGACGGCGAAACTGATCTGGTGGTCATCTTCGACGCAGGCGGTCACTGCACCCTCGGTCTGATCGAGAACAAAATTGATGCCGCGTTCCAACCGAATCAGGTTACCCGCTACGCCGCGCGGCGGGAACGGTGGCGGAAGATGGCGAACGTCGAGCGGGTTCAATCTGTCATAATCGCTCCGCAAGCTTATCTGTCGCATGCTGGTTGCGAGCTCTTCGATCTTCGTATTGCATACGAAGAGTTGTGTTCAGTCCTTCGCTCGTGTAGCGACGGCCGATCGGCCTTCCTGGCCGATGTGCTAGAAGCGGGCATTGAGGCTTATCGTCGTGGTTATGTGATGGTCCCAGATGAGCTCTCATCGGCCATATGGAACGCGTCCTGGCAGCAGTCCTGCAATATCACGCCGAAACTCAATTTTCCTCCTCCTGGCGAGAAGCCCGGCAAATCTACTTGGTTCTACTTCCGAGAGCCTTATGGATTTGATAAAAATGACCGGGGCCGCATCTGTATTGTCTTGAAAGCGGACCGTGGCCAAGCGGATTTACAGTTCTCTGCAACCTCGGCAGCGGAACTCGCCAGACGTGCGCGCGAACTCACTCACAATGACATGAGGATAGTTTCGGCATCAAAATCATCTAGTATCCGGATCACTGTTCCACAGATCAGCTTCACCACGCCGCCGAGCGGGCAGGAGGACAGCATTAGGGCAGGCCTATACGCGTGCGAACGACTCAGAGCCTTCTACATCGAGCATAGAAATATTTTAGGTGCTTGGCGGTAGACCCCACCGGGGAGAGAGCGATATCGATCGTGGTGTCGGGCAATGCCGCAGTTTCGTTCGCCCTCCGCGGCGTTTATCATCTTGCTTTATAAAATCAATATATTATTTCGTCCAGAAGCGCTCAAATATAACAAGCTGAGAAGCATACCGATTTCTGAGAACGAACATCAACAGGCATATTCAAAGATGACCGGTGAAAAAATACCTTATGGCTGATCGATATAGTCAATGCCAAGAGGACTAAGCCTTACTATCCCCCTCAGCCCCCCGCCATCGTCAGCCCCTCGATCCGCAGCGTCGGGCTGTCCGTCCCGTGCCGGAACCGGAGGTCGTTGGCCGGGGTGATGTTCAGGAACATATCCAGCAGGTTCCCGGCGAGGGTCACGCCGGAGAAGGGCTCGGCCACCTTCCCGTCCCGGATCATGAAGCCCGAGGCGCCGCGGCTGTAGTCGCCGGTCAGGGCGTTGATGCTGCTGCCGATCATCTCGGTCACCAGCAGCCCTTCCTTGATGTCGGCCATCAGGGCTTCCGGCGTCATCGCGCCCGGCTCCAGCCAGAGATTGGTGGTGGAGGGGGAGGGCGGGCCTCCCACGGAGCGGGAGGCCCGGCCGTTGGACTGCATCCCGAGCTGCCGGGCGGAGCGCCAGTCGAGCAGCCAGTGGCGGAGCACCCCGTCCTCCACGATGGAGAGGGGGGCGGTGGGCATTCCCTCCGCGTCGAAGGGGCGGGAGCGGGGGCCGCGCGGGCGGGTGGGGTCGTCGCGCAGTGTCAGGCCCGAGGCCATGACCTTCTGCCCCATCCTCTCCCGCAGGAAGCTCGTCCCGCGCGCGACGGCGGCGCCGTTCGCCGCGCTGACGAGATGGCCGAGGATCGAGCCGGCCACGCGGGGATCGAGGAGCACGGGCAGCCGGGCCGTCGCGGGGCGGATCGGGTTCAGCCGCCGCACCGCGCGCTCCCCGGCATTGCGCCCGAGCGTCTCGGGATCGTCGAGGTCCGAGAGATGGGTGGCGGAGGAGAGGTCGTAGTCCCGCTCCATCGCCGTCCCCTCCCCGGCCAGCGCCGTGACGGAGAGGCTGTGGCCGCTGCGGCTGTAGGTGCCGGCGAAGCCGTTGGAGGCGGCGAGCGCGATGACGGTGCAGTGCCAGCCGGCATCCGCCCCCTCGGAATTCGTCACGCCGGAAACCGCGCGGGCGGCCTCCTCCGCGCGGCGGGCGCGGGCGGTCAGCGCCGCGACATCGGGCTCGACGCCGTCATCCATGTCGAGCGCGGCGGCACCCAGCGGCGGCACGCTCTCCGGCAGGGAGCCGAAGGGATCCTCCGGCACGGCGCGGGCCATGGCGACGGCGCGCTCGGCGAGGGCCGCGAAGCCCCCGGGATCGGCATCGGTGGTGGAGACCACCGCCTGCCGACGGCCGAGGAAGACGCGCAGCCCGATGTCGAAGCCCTCGGACCGCTCGACCGCCTCCACCTCGCCCAGCCGCATCCCCACGGAGAGCGAGGCGCCGGAGGCCATCATCGCGTCCGCCGCATCGGCCCCCGCCGCGCGCGCGGCGGCGACGAGGTCGGACAGGACCTCGCGCGGATCGGCCTTGGGCCGCTCGGCCGTCGCGCTCACGCCGCCAGCCTCTCGGCCACTTCCGGCAGGTGCGGGACGCGGCCCGCGGGGCCGAGGGCGGCGAGGGTCGGCGCGGCGCGGAAGGCGCGGGTGGCGGCGGCCTGGATCTGCTCCACCGTCACGGCGGCGATCTTCGCCTTCGTCTCCTCGACCGGGATGATGCGGCCATGGACCTGGAGCTGGCGGGCGAGCTGCTCGCAACGCGAGCCCGTGGACTCCAGCGACATGAGCACGGAGGCCCGGAGCTGCGCCTTGGCGCGGGCCAGCTCCTCCTCTGTCACGTCGTGCTGCACGCGGCGCAGTTCCTCCAGCGTCGCAGGCATGAGTTCGGCCGCCTGCTCCTCGCCCGTGCCGGCATAGATGGTGAACAGGCCGTGGTCCCGGTACGGCGAGTGGAAGGAGTAGACGGAGTAGACGAGGCCGCGGCGCTCCCGGATCTCCTGGAACAGGCGGGAGGACATGCCGCCGCCGAGGATCGTGGAGAGCAGCATCGTCGGGTAGTGCATCGGGTCGCCATAGGCGGGGCCGGGGAAGCCCAGCAGCAGGTGGACCTGGTCGAGGTCGCGCTCCTCGCGGAACTCGCCGCCGGTGTAGCGGGCGGGCTCGGCGCGGTGCTGCTCGATGGTGGGCAGGTCGGCGAAGTGCCGCTTCGTCAGCTCCACCAGCGCGTCGTGGTCCACCGCGCCCGCGGCGGCCACCACCATGCGCGAGGGGCCGTAATGGCGGCGCATGTAGCCCGTCAGCGCCTCGCGCGGCAGCGTCTCGATGATGCTGGCCGGGCCGAGCGTCGGGCGGCCCATGGGCTGGCCGGCATAGGCCGTGTCCTGGAAGTGGTCGAAGATGATGTCGTCGGGCGTGTCGTTCGCCTGGCCGATCTCCTGCAGGATCACGCCGCGCTCGCGCTCCACCTCCTCCGGGATGAAGGTGGAGTGCGTCAGGATGTCGCCGAGGATGTCGGCCGCGAGCGGCAGGTCCTCCTTCAGCACCTTCGCGTAGTAGGCGGTGGTCTCGCGCGCGGTGTAGGCGTTCAGGTGCCCGCCCACGGCCTCGATCTCGCGCGCGATGGCCTGGGCGTCCCGCCGCTCCGTACCCTTGAAGGCCATGTGCTCGAGGAAGTGGGAGACGCCGTTCTCCTCCGCCGCCTCGTCCCGCGTGCCCGTGTGGACATAGGCGCCGATGGAGGCAGTCTCCACCCGGGCCATGGTGTCGGAGACGACGGTGAGGCCGTTGGGGAGCCGGGTCAGGCGCACGGCGCCACCGTTCAGGGCGGGATCGGTGGCGGTGGCCAGGGTGTGCTCGGTCATGCTGTGGGGGCGGCTTCCGGGAAACGGGGGCAGAACTCGCCCTAATGTAGGGTGTCCGGCCCCGCCCTGCGAGCCACCCTCCCCGGGCCTCGTTGCGCGGGCGTGCCTCAGCGCGCCGCGCGCAGGGGCAGGGGCGGCGCGGGCGGGGGGAGGGGTAGCACCGCCCGGGCCGCGCGCGGGGGCGGCTCCTCGCCTCCGGGCGGCAGCCGCGGGAAGAGCAGGATGAAGCCGGCGAAGGCGGCCGCGGCCAGCGGCCGGAGCGCCGGGCGAGGCCAGCGCCCCCTGGCGCGGGCGGGCCGGCGGGCGCGACGGCGGCGGGCGCGGGTGGGTTCCTCCTCCGTGGCGGGTGCCGGGGCCTCGGGGAACTGGAACAGCGTGTCCGCCCGGGGCAGGTCGGAGACGTGCAGCAGCAGCACCCCGACCCGCGCGGCCAGCGCGTGGGCGGAGGCGGTGTAGGGCGCGTTGGAGACCACCGCCGCCCCGTCCGCCCCGGCATAGCCGCGTCCCGCCAGCGCCTCCTGCACCGCCTTGTTGCCCACTGGGCGCGCGTAGAGCTTGCACTGCAGCACGACCTTGCGCCCGGCCTTGCGGGCCAGCACGTCCACCCCCTGGTCGCCCGATCCGCGCCCGACGGTGACGGACCAGCCGCGCGCGGCCAGGACGTCGGCGCAGTGCTGCTCGAACTCGCGCGGGGTGAGGGTGGGCTTGGCGACCTCCGGCCGCACCCGAGCGGCTTCGGATGCGGGCTCGGGCGGCAGGCCGTGGACGAGGACCAGCAGCGCCGCCAGGGCGAGGAGCGCGAGCGCGGCGAGGAGCAGCCCCGTTCCCATGCCCTCTCCGGCCGGCTGGATGTCACCGGCGGGCCGCCGGACGGCCTGTCCGGGGTTGCGACTCGGGCGATTGCTGCCGAACAGAGCTATTAGGTGCCGTTCTTGAGAGGGAACTTCAAGGACGGAGTCTAAGCTGGGTCCTGAAAAAGCTCTGCCGGATCAGTTCTTTGCTTCGCGGCACCAGCTCGCGATGACCTGCGCCGTCCCTCCCCGCCCGAAGGCCGCGCACGCCAACTCCCCGTCAGGCGCTGGGACCGGCCTGCCCGCGGGCTGGCCGACCCCAGAGCTGCATTAACGATTTTTCCATAAACGTGACTGTTCGCGAAAAAGTTACCGGATCTATAACGCGCCGATCTGATCTGGAGACGCAACGTGCGGTTCGGCACACAGAACGACGATAGCTTCGCGACCTCCTTCGGCCAGGACAGCCTCGATGCGGGGACCGGCCAGGACAAGATTGTTTACGACGCCACCGCCTACACGCCGGGCTCCACGATCACGCAGACGATCAACGGCGGCGGCGGCACGGACACGCTGACCATCCGCCTGACCCAGGAGCAGCTCGAGAAGCTCCGGGGCGAGCTCTACGCCTATGCGGCGGCGCTGCCGAAGGAACTGAACTTCTACGACCAGAACATCAGGCCCACCGCCGACAACCCGCTCCAGATCAAGCCGGACATGCTGAAGCAGCTGATGGCGGGGACGCTGACGACGGGCCAGAACAACCAGGCGACGCCCTTCGAGTTCGCCTCGATCGGCGTCAAGATCACACAGTTCGAGGCCCTGCGCTTCGAGGTCGCCAGCGCCGCGCCGGTAGCGGCGCCCCCGGTCGTGACACCTCCAGTGGTGACGCCCCCGGCGGTTAATCGCGACGTCACCGGCACGGCCGCCGAGGACGGGGCGGTCTCCGTCCTCAAGGTGCTGGCCGATGCCCCCGGCGGCAAGCCGCTGACGGTGACCGGGCTTTCCGCGACCCTGCCCGCCGGCGTGACCTATGACGCGCTCACGGGCAGCCTCAAGCTCGATCCGCGCCATGCCGCCTTCCAGTCGCTGGCCGGCGGCGAGACGACGACGGTCACGGTCAGCTACGGCATCTCGGACGGCAGCGTGACCACCTCCGCCCGCGCGACCTGGACGGTGACCGGCACGAATGACGGCCCGGTGGCCGCCGCGGCGACGCAGGCCGGCACGGTCGCCGAGGACCGCGTGGCGGGTGCGAGCGGCGCCTTCACCTTCTCCGACCCTGACGGGAAGGACGTGCACAGCCAGATCGTCTCCGGCCCGGCGAACGGCTACGGCACGCTGAAGGCCATCCTCGCCACCGACAGCACGGGCGGCGGTACGGGCGAGGTGAAGTGGAGCTACACGCTCGACAACGCCAAGGCGCAGTCCCTCGCCTTGGGGCAGAAGGTGACGGAGAACTGGACCGTCACGCTCGATGACGGCCGTGGCGGCACCATCGGCAAGGCGGTCGCCATCACCATCGAAGGCGCGAACGACGCGCTGGTCATCACCGGCGCGGGCGCGGCGAGCACGATCACCGAGGATACGAAGCTCCCCGCGACCGGCACCATTTTCTTCACCGATGCCGACCTGACCGACCGCCACACCGTGAAGGTCGTGCCGGCCAGCGGCCAGACCGCGCTCGGCACCCTCTCGCTGGGTGCCGTGAGCCAGGACGGGGCCGCCAGGTCGCTGGGCTGGAGCTACCAGCTCGACAACGCCAAGGCGCAGTATCTCGGTGCCGAGGCGAGGGTGACGGAGCGCTACACCATCCTCATCGACGACGGCCATGGCGGCACCGCCCGCCAGGACGTCGCCGTCACCATCAACGGCGCGAACGATGCGCCGTCGGCGGGAGCGGACACGATCCTCGTCTCCACGGAGACGAAAAATGTCGCGCTGCCCTTCTCGGTTTTCCTGGCAAATGACAGCGATGCCGAGGAGAAATCGCTGACGATCAATAACGTTTTCGGCGCAAGCTCGGGCTTGGGCGGGCTGAAGATCGACAATGGCAAGATCACCTTCGATGTGACCGCCAAGGCGGCAGGCATGGAGTCCTTCAGCTACGAGCTGTCCGACGGGAAGGGCGGCACGACCCTGGGCACGGTTAACCTCAAGGTTCTCTCGACCACGGTGGAGGCCGATGACGTCAAGCTGTCCGGCTCCTACGCCGCGTCCTGGATCGATGCCGGGAACGCCGATGATATGGTCACGGTCGTGGACAGCACCGGGAGCCCGCAGCGCGACTGGCTCGTCGGCGGTACCCACAACGACAAGCTCCGGGGCGGGGCCGGCGACGACTCGCTCGATGGCGGCACCCACGATGACACCCTGTACGGCGAGGCGGACAACGACACGCTGCTCGGCGGCACCGGCAACGACACGCTCTGGGGCGGAACCGGTGCTGACTCGCTCGATGGCGGCAACAACGACGACACCCTGTACGGCGAGGCCGACAACGACACGCTGGTCGGCGGCGAAAACAACGACACGCTCTGGGGCGGATCCGGCGCCGACTTCCTCAGCGGCGGGAACAACGAGGACAGGCTGGCCGGCGGGGTGGGCGACGACCGGCTGAACGGCGGCAAGGGCGACGACGTCTTCGTCTTCTCGAAGGGCGACGGCCGCGACGTGATCGAGGACTTCCGCGTCGCCGGCACTGACAAGCTGGACCTCGACACTGCCTTGGTAACCCTGACGAAGACGAGCTTCGAGGGCGTGGTCTCCACCCGCATCACCGCGCAGGGCTGGGCGGCGGGTGACGAGATCATCCTGAAGGGGTTCGACTACACGGTGGCTCCGACCGCGTCCGGCTGGATCATCTAGGCGAGGCTGCATGGACGAAGGGCCGCAGGGGAGACCCCGCGGCCCTTTTCCATGTCGCCCGGCGCGGTCCTCTCAGCCGTTCCGGCGCGCGTGGCTCCGCACCGCCGACTGCACCGCAGCAAGGTCGTTCGGCAGCACGTCGAAGCGCTCCTCGCGCGCGTAGAGATCCGCCAGGTGCGGCGGCAGCTCGGGGCGGGTGCCGGTGGCCTGCTCCACCGCGTCCGGGAACTTCGCGGGATGGGCGGTGGCGGCGATGACGATGGGAACGCCCACCTTCTCCGGCGCGCAGGCGTGGCTGGCGGCCGTGCCGGCGGCCGTGTGCGGGTCGGCGAGGTAGCCCTGGGCGTGCAGGCGGCGCATCTCGGAGATCGTGTCCTCGTCGGAGACGGCGAGGCCGTGGAAGAGGGAGGTCGCCCCCTGCCAGGCGTCGTCCGGCACGGGCATGGTGCCGGTCTCGCGGAAGGCGCGCATCGTCGCCGCCGTCCGCGCGCCGTCCCGGTCCAGCAGCTCGAAGAGCAGCCGCTCGAAGTTGGAGGAGACCTGGATGTCCATGCTCGGCGACAGGCTCGGCGTCACCGGGCGGGCGGACATGTCGTTCGCCGTGATCCAGCGCGCGAGGATGTCGTTGCGGTTGGCGCCGATGATCAGCGCGGTGACGGGCAGCCCCATGCGCCGCGCGGCCCAGGCGGCGAAGACGTTGCCGAAGTTGCCGGTGGGCACGGCGAAGGCCACCTCCCGCTCCGGCGCGCCGAGGGAGAGGGCGGCGTAGACGTAGTAGGGGATCTGCGCCGCGATCCGCGCCCAGTTGATGGAGTTGACGGCCGAGAGGTTCATCTCCGCGCGGAAGGGCGCGTCGTTGAACATGGCCTTCACCATGTCCTGGCAGGTGTCGAAGTCGCCCTTGATCGCGATGTTGCGCACGTTGGGCGAGAGCACGGTCGTCATCTGCCGGCGCTGCACGGCGCTGGTGCGGCCCTCCGGGTGGAGGATGACGATGTCGAGGTTGGCGCGGTCCCGGCAGGCCTCGATCGCCGCCGAGCCCGTGTCGCCGGAGGTGGCGCCGACGATGGTGATGCGCTCCCCCCGCCGGGCCAGCACATGGTCGAACATGCGGCCGAGGAGCTGGAGGGCGAAGTCCTTGAAGGCGAGGGTGGGGCCGTGGAACAGCTCCAGCGCGAAGCGGCGCTCGTCGAGCTGCACGAGCGGCGCCACGGCGGGGGTGGCGAAGCCGGCATAGGCGTCCCGGCACATGTCCCGCAGCACCCCGTCCGCGAAGGTGTCGCCGGTGAAGCGGGAGATGATCTCGGCCGCGAGATCGGAATAGGGCAGGCCACGCAGCGCCTCCCACTCCTCGCCCGCCAGGGTCGGCCAGCTCTCCGGCAGGAACAGGCCGCCATCCTCGGCCAGCCCGGCCAGGAGGACGGATTCGAAGTCGCGGGGGGCGGCCTCGCCGCGGGTGGAGACGTAGCGCATGGGCGGGGGCTTAGCGGAAAGGGGGCACGGCCGGAATGGCGCGTCTTGCATGGGCGAATCGTCCCCCGGGCGGCACGGGGCGCCCTTCCCGCCCACGCCGCCGCCGGCCTAGCCTGCCCTCCGCGAATAACGGAGAGGAACCGCCCGTGATCCATGTCGTCGCCGTCATCACCGCCAGGCCGGGACAGCGGGAGGCGCTGCTCGCCCTCTTCCGCGCCAACATCCCCGCCGTGCTCGCCGAGGAGGGGTGCATCGAGTACGGGCCGGTGATCGACCTGCCGGATTTCGGGCCGGTGCAGACGCCGATCGGGCCGGACAGCTTCATGGTGATCGAGAAGTGGTCGAGCCCCGAGACGCTGCGGGCCCACGGCGCCGCGCCGCACATGCGCGCCTATGCCGAGGCCTCGCGCGAGCTGGTCGCCGCCCGCGCCGTCCATGTGCTGACGGCGGCATGAACAGCGGCGAGGCCGCCGCGCGGGTCGCGGCGCTGCTGGCCGCGCGGGGGCAGCGCGTGGCGGTGGCGGAGTCCTCCGCCGGCGGGCTGGTGGCGGCGCGGCTGCTCGCCCAGCCCGGGGCCTCGGCCTTCTTCCGCGGTGGGGCCGTGGTCTACACGGCAGCGGCGCGGGAGGGGCTGCTCGGCATCCTGCCCGCCGAGATGGAGGGGATGCGCCCCTCCACCGAGGCCTATGCCGGGCTGCTGGCCGCCCGCGCGCGGGAGCGGCTCGGGGCGGATTGGGGCCTGGCGGAGACAGGGGCGGCCGGGCCTGCGGGCAACCGCTACGGCGACCCCGCCGGCCATGCCTGCCTCGCGGTCAGCGGCCCCGTGGCGCGGGCGAGGACGATCGCCACCGGCTCCGCCGACCGCGCGGCGAACATGGACGCCTTCGCCACCGCCGCCCTTCTCCTGCTGGAGGAAGCCCTCTCAGGCTGAACACCGGGGGCTGGAAACCGACCGTCCGGACGGTATAGTAGGGGCCATGCCACGCGCCGCCCCGCCCGATCGCCCCGATGGCCGCCCCGATGGCCGCCCCGATGCCCGCACCCGCGTCCTCGACGCCGCGGAGGCGATCATCCGCGCGCGCGGCGTGCCCGCCCTCACCCTCGACGGCGCGGCGCGGGAGGCCGGGGTCTCCAAGGGCGGGCTGCTCCACCACTTCGCCTCGAAGGAGGCGCTGCTGGTCGCGCTGATGCGGCGGCTGGCCGAGGGGATCGAGGCGGATTTTCACGCCATCGCCGAGGCGCAGCCCGAAGGGCCAGCGCGCGCCCTCCGCGCCTGCCTCGCCTTCACCTTCGACCAGCCGGATATCCTGGAGGCCCATTCCCGCGCCGCCGCCGTGCTGCTGGCCGCCTTCCACCACGACCCCTCCCTGATCGACCCCATCCGGGACTTCTTCGCCCGCATCCGCGCCCGGGTGGCAGCGGAAGGGGCGCCGCCCGGCCCTGCCGCCGCCATCATGCTGGCCGGGGACGGGCTGTTCATGGCGCGGCTCTTCCGCCTCTACGAGCCGGGGCCGGAGGAGTTGGCCGCGCTGCGCGCCACGCTGCACGGGCTGCTGGAGGGCGTGCGGTGAGGCGCTGGCCCTTTCTCCTCGCCGCCCTCGCCGCGGGCGGTGCTGGCGCCTGGCTCGCCGGGCTCGGCCCCTTCGCCCCGGCGCCGGTGGCCCCGCCCGCCGCCGCCTCGGCGCCCGCGGGGGTGGGGGCGCTCGGGCGGGTGGAGCCGGCCGGGCGCATCCGCCGCCTCGCCTCCCCCGGCCTCAGCCTGGGCGCGCGGCTGGACCGGCTGCTCGTGCGGGAGGGGGAGGTGGTGAGGGCGGGCCAGGTCCTCGCCGAATTCGCCGACGCCCCCCAGCGCGACGCCGCCGTGGCCGAGGCCGAGGCCCGCCTCGCCCTCGCCGCCGCGACGCTGGAGCGCACCCGCCGCGGCGGCAGCGAGAGCGAGCTGGCCGCCGCCGAGGCCCGCGTGGCCGCCCTCCGCGCCGCGGAGGAGACGGCGCGGCGCGATGCGGGCCGCTCGGAATCCCTCGTCGCCTCCGGCGCGGGGGCGGCGGCCCAGGCCGAGCGCAACCGCTTCCTCGCCGCCCAGCGCGCCGCCGAGCGCGCGACGGCGGTGGCCGAGCTGGACACGCTCCGCAACCCCCGGCGGGAGGATGTGGCGCGCGCCGAGGCCGATCTCGCCGCCGCCGTGGCCGCCCTCGCCCGCGCCCGGGCGGACGCCGCCCTCTCCCGCCTCCGTGCCCCGATTGACGGCACGATCCTGCGCATCGCCGCGCGGGAGGGCGAGGCGGTGGGGAGCGAGGGGGTGCTGGAGATGGGCGACCTCTCCCGCCTCGACGTGGTGGCCGATGTCTACGAAACCGACCTCCCCCGGCTGCGCGAGGGCGCCCGGGCCGAGGTGGTGGTGCCCGGCGAGCCCGGGCGTCTGGGCGCGACCCTGCGCGAGATCGGATGGCTCGTCCGCCGCACCACCCAGGCCGGCACCGACCCCGTGGCGGCGGTGGACGCGCGCACGGTGGAGGTGCGCCTCACCCTCGACGAGGCGGCGCGGGAGGTGCTGCTGCGCCGCTCCGGCATGCAGGTGCAGGTGGCGATCCGGCCGTGAACGCGATCGGCGACCTCCGCCCCGCGCTGCGCGGCGCCCTGCGCCCGCCCGGCTTCCTCGCCGGGCTCTGGCTGGCGGTGCGGCTGGCCTGGCGGCAGCTCCGCTCGGAGAAGGCGCGGCTGGCCTCGGCCATCGCGGGGGTGATGTTCGCCTGCGTGCTCGTCTTCATGCAGCTCGGCTTCCGCGCCGCGCTGTTCGAGAGCGCGACGACGCTTATCTCCGCTATGCGGGCGGACCTGTTCCTGATGAGCCCGATGACCCTCGCCTCCTTCCGGCCGGAGACGATCCCGCGCGCCCGCGTCTCCCAGGCGCTGGCGGTGGAGGCGGTGGCGGCGGCGGTGCCCGTCTATCTCGCCCAGGCGACCTTCCGGAATCCCGAGAGCGGGCGGCGGCGCACCATCCAGCTCATCGGCTTCGACATGGAGGCGGGGGTGCTGGACCTGCCCGGCCTCGCCCCGATCCGCGACGCGCTCAAGCAGCCCGACAGCTTCGCCTTCGATTCCCGCTCCCGCCCCGAATTCGGCCCGGTGCCGCGCCTCTTCGCCGAGCGCGGCCCCTTCCCCGCCCAGATCGGCAACCGCGAGATGCGGGTGGTCGGGCTGGTGGAGCTCGGCAGCTCCTTCGGGGCCGATGGCAACGCCGTGCTCTCGGAGGTGAACTTCCGCCGTGCCGTGCGCGAGCGCCCCGCCGCCCTGGTGGACCTCGCCGCCATCCGCCTGAGGCCCGGCGCCGATCCCCTTCAGGCCCAGGCCGCGCTGCGGGCCGTGATGCCGCCCGACGTGGCCGTGCTGACGGGGGAGGAGCTGCGCGCCCATGAGCGCCGCTACTGGGAGGAGGCGACGCCAATCGGCTTCATCTTCTCCTTCGGCAGCCTGATGGGGCTGATCGTGGGGATGGTGATCGTCTACCAGATCCTGTTCAGCGACATCGCCGGGCATCTCCGGGAATACGCGACGCTGAAGGCGATGGGCTACTCGAACACTCATCTCGCCCACACCGTGCTGGGGTCGGCGGCCATCCTCGCCCTGCTCGGCTTCCTGCCGGGCACCCTCGTCTCCTCCATCCTCTACGGCGTGGTGGCGGACGCGACTTTCCTGCCCCTGGCCATGGGGGTGGAGCGCGCGGGCTGGGTCTTCCTCATGATCTTCGCCATGTGCGCGGCGGCGGGGCTGCTGGCACTCCGCAAGCTGCGGGACGCCGATCCCGCGGACATGTTCTGATGGAGCACCCCGTCCAGATTGCAGGCCTCACCTACGCCTATGGCGAGGGCGCGCTGCGGCGCGAGGTGCTGCGGGATGTCGAGCTGCGCGTGGCGCCGGGGGAGATCGTGATCCTCACGGGACCCTCGGGCAGCGGGAAGACGACGCTGCTCACCCTCGCCGGCGCGCTGCGGGCCGTGCAGTCCGGCTCCTGCCGCGTGCTCGGGCGGGAGCTGGCCGGCGCGCGGGAGGGGGAGCGCGTGGCGCTGCGCCGGCGCATCGGCTTCATCTTTCAGAACCACAACCTCCTCGGCTTCCTCACCGCCCGCCAGAACGTGGCCATGGCGCTGGAGCTGGACGGGGACACGACCGAGGCCGGGCGGCTGGAGCGCGCGGGCCGCATCCTCGCCGCCGTGGGGCTGGAGGAGCACGCGGACAAGCTGCCGGCCCATCTCTCGGGCGGGCAGCGCCAGCGCGTGGCAGTGGCGCGGGCGCTGGTGGGTAGGCCGGGGCTGATCCTCGCGGACGAGCCGACGGCGGCGCTGGACCGGGCCAGCGGCCAGGAGGTGGTGCATCTCCTGCGCGACCTCGCGCGCTCCCGTGGGGCGGCCATCCTGCTCGTCACCCACGACCCCCGTATCCTGGACGTGGCGGACCGGATCGTCGCCATGGAAGACGGGCGGGTGGTGGCGAATGCCGGGGAGAGCGCGGCAACCACCGGCGGGCGCGCGGCGGCGGCCGATCAGCACGGGTTGTAAACGAGAACGTGATTCGCCGTCTCATTGGCGTACTGAAAAGATCAGAAACGCGAAAAGAGTTTGCAACGCGAGACAGGTAGAGGCGTTCGGAGGCCCGGTGACAGGCATTCGTCCTTCACTGTCTTGTCACGGTGCCCCGCCTTGCGGGGGGCCGGGGCGGCCAACATTTTCGGGCGCGCCGGCCTGCTCTTGCCGGTCCAGATCGGAGTCCACCTGCATGCGCGTTCCGCTTCCCGGTCGCGACTACTTTCCGCCTCGGGTGCTGCTGCGCAGCATGCCCCGTGCCGAGCGCGAGGACCGCAGCCCCGCTGAGAGCGTGCACAATCCGCTCACCCTGCTCCCCGCCCCGGCGACCCTCCCCGCCGCCCCGCCGAGCCCGATGATGGAGATGCGCCCGAGCGCGGCCTGAGCCGCCTCAGGGCAGGACGGGGCGCGGGTCCAGCGAGGTCGAGAGCCAGAACAGGCCGAGATGAAGATGCGGGCCGGTCACGCGGCCCGTGGCGCCCGAGGCGCCGATCACCTGCCCGCGGAGGACCGTGTCCCCCTCCCGCAGGTCCAGCCGCGACATATGGGCGTAGAGCGTCGTCACGCCGTGCCCGTGCTCGATGAGCATCGTATTCCCCGTGAAGTAGAGATCCTCGGCCAGGGTCACCCGCCCCGGGGCGGCGGTGATCAGCGGCGTGCCCACGGGCACGGCGACGTCCAGCCCGAGATGCGGCGCGCGCGGCTGGCCGTTCAGGATGCGCTGGCTGCCATAGACGCCGCTGATCCGGCCGCGCGCGGGCCAGTCGAAGCCATCGGCGAAGTGCGGCACGGGTGAATCCGTGCGGCGGGCGGCGTTCAGCCGCTCCTGCTCCGCGCGGATGCGGGCCAGCGCCTCGGCATCCGGCGTCACCATCCGGCCGGGCAGACCCTCCAGCCGCTGGATGTCCCACTCGCGCGGCTCCACGGCGAAGGCGTGCTCCCCCCGCGCGCCGCCGGGGGCGGTGACGGTCAGCACCCCCTGCGGCCCGGCATCCCGCCCGAGGCCGAAAGCAAAGACCCCCTGCGGCGACACGCGGACCGCCTTGCCCTCGAAGCTCACCCGGCTGCCCGGATCGGTGCGCCCGGTGACGAGCGCCCCCTGGGTGATGCGCGCGGGGAGGGTGAGCGCGGCGGCGGCGGGGCGGGCGAGGAGGAGGGCGGGGAGGGCCAGGGCGGCGCGGCGGGGGAAGGCCGGGGGAGAAGGAATTCTCCCCCGGACCCCCTCATCTTTTTCTTCGAGGCTGCCGCGGGGAGTGGTCATGGGATCTCTGCGAACTGACAAGTGGGAAGGGCTCTAGAGCAGCGAGCCCTGGGTTTCGGCCTTGCCGCGCTTCCGCCCGCGGTCGTCGGTGACGGAGAGGCTGCCATCGGCGAATTGCAGCAATAGCCTCTCCCCCGGCTCCACCGCGGCGGCGGCGGTGACGGGCTGGCCCTCGGCATCGCGCACGAGGGCGAAGCCGCGCTCCAGCAGGGCCTCGTAGGAGGCGCCCTCCAGCCGCGCCGAGAGGCCGCCCAGCGCCGCCCGCGCCTCGCGCAGCCGGGCGGTGACGAAGGGGGTGGGGTCGGGGATGCGGTCCAGCGCGGCGCCCCGCTCCGCCAGGCGGCGCGCGGCGCCGGCCTCCAGCCGCTCCCCCATGCGCGTGAAGCCGGCACGGCCCTCGCGCAGCCGGGCGCGGAGGAAGGGCGCGGGGTCGGGCAGCCGGGCGAGGGCGCGGGACTGGCGGCCGAGCACCGCCCGCGTCGCGCCCCCGATCCGCACGCCCAGCAGCTCCAGCCCCGCGCGGCGGCGCGCGATCGCCTCCTGCGGGCGGGGCAGGCGGGCGGCAGTGCCCTCCAGCCCCCGGCGCTTGGCCGCGATCAGCGCGCGGGGAGCGAGGCCGAGGCGATGGCCCCGGTCCTCCAGCCGGTTCCGCCCGGCGGCGATGAGGGCGGGCAGGTCCGGCAGCCCCGCGCCCGCGCGGGAGAGGCGGAGCCGCCCGCGGTCCAGCACCGAGTGCCCGGCCCGGGCGAGGCGCGTGCCGCGCTGCTGCAGCGCCGCCATCAGCTCCTCCCGCGCGGGCACGGCGAGTTCGGCGGCGGCGGTGGGGGTGGGGGCGCGGCGGTCGGAGGCGAAGTCGATCAGCGTCGTGTCCGTCTCGTGCCCGACGGCGGAGATGAGGGGGATCGGGCAGTTCGCGGCGGCGCGGACGACGACCTCCTCGTTGAAGGCCATCAGATCCTCCAGGCTCCCGCCCCCGCGCGCGACGATGATCACGTCCGGGCGCGGCACGCGGCCGAGGGGGGAGAGGGCGCCCATGGTCGCGATGGCCGCTGCCACCTGCTCGGCCGCCCCCTGCCCCTGCACCGCCACGGGGATGAGCAGCACGCGGCGGGGGAAGCGCCGGGCGAGGGTGGTGCGGATGTCGTGCAGCACCGCGCCCTTCTCGGAGGTGATGACGCCGATCACCTCCGGCAGGAAGGGCAGGGGGCGCTTGCGGGCCTCATCGAACAGCCCCTCGGCGCCGAGGCGCAGGCGCAGCTTCTCGATGCGCGCGAGCAGCGCGCCCTCCCCGGCATATTCGAGCTTCTCGATCTGCAGCGCGTAGTCCGAGCGCTTGTCGGAGGCGGTGATCTTGCCGGTCGCGATCACCTCCACCCCGTTCTCCGGCCGGACGGTGAGGCGGGACATGGAGCCGCGCCAGATGATGGCGCGGATCGTCCCCGTCTCGTCCTTCATCGAGAGATAGGAGTGGCCGGAGGGGTAGGTCTTGAACTCGGTGATCTCGCCGCGCACGCGGATGCGGCCGAAGGCGCTCTCCAGCGTGCGCTTCACCGCGCCCGAGATCTCCGAGACGCTGTATTCCGGGATGTTGCCCCGGGAGCCTTCGGTGCTGCCGTCCATCCCGGGATTATGGGGCCGGAAGCCGCCGCGGGCGAGGGCGCAGACGAGCGCCGCGCATTGGGGCATAACGCGCCCCGGCAGATTCAGGGGATTTCCGCGCGCATGAAGGTCCTTCTCGTCGGCGGCGGCGGCCGCGAGCACGCCCTGGCCTGGCGCATCGCGGAGAGCCCGCTGCTGACGAAGCTCTGGTGCGCCCCGGGCAATCCGGGCATCGCCGAGCACGCGGAACTCGTTCCCATCGGGGCGGAGAGCATCCCCGCCCTCGTCAGCTTCGCGCGCGACAACGCCGTGGACCTCGTCGTGGCCGGCCCCGAGGCCCCGCTGACCCTGGGGCTCGCCGACGCCCTGGAGGCGATCGGCATCCCCTGCTTCGGCCCAGGCGCGGCCGCCGCGCGGCTGGAGGGATCGAAGTCCTTCACCAAGGAGGTGCTGGACGCCGCCCGCGCCCCCACCGCCGCCTGGACCCGCTTCGACGACCCCGCCGCCGCCCGCGCCCATATCCGCGCGGCGGGCGCCCCCATCGTGGTGAAGGCCGACGGGCTCGCCGCCGGCAAGGGCGTGGTCGTCGCCGCCACGGTGGAGGAGGCCGAGGCCGCCGTTGCCGACATCATGGAGAGCCGCGTCCACGGCGCCGCCGGCGCGACGGTGGTGATCGAGGAATGCATGATGGGGGAGGAGGCCTCCTTCTTCGCCCTCTGCGACGGCACTCGCGCCATCCCGCTCGCCGCCGCCCAGGACCACAAGCGCGTGGGCGACGGCGACACCGGCCCCAATACGGGCGGCATGGGCGCCTACTCCCCCTCCCCCGCCTTCACCGATGCCGTGCGGGACGAGGTGATGGAGCGCGTGGTGAACCCCGTGCTGGCCGAGATGGGCCGGCGCGGCGCGCCCTTCCGCGGCGTGCTCTTCGTCGGCCTCATGCTCACCGCCACCGGGCCGCGGGTGATCGAGTTCAACGTCCGCTTCGGCGACCCGGAATGCCAGGTGCTGATGATGCGGCTGCGGGGCGACATCCTCCCCGCCCTCCTCGCCGCCGCGCGCGGGGACCTCTCCGGCGTGTCGCTCGGCTGGTCGCCCGATCCCGCCCTCGTCGTGGTGATGGCGGCGCGCGGCTATCCCGGCGCGGTGACGAAGGGCGAGCCGATCCGCGGGCTGGACCGCGCCGCCGTCGTGCCCGGCGCACGGGTGTTCCACGCCGGCACCGCGCGCGGGGCGGATGGCGGGATCGTCGCCTCGGGCGGGCGGGTGCTCGGCATCGGCGCCAGCGCGCCGGACCTCCGCGCGGCGCGCGACGCCGCCTATGCTGCCGTGGACGCGCTCGACTGGCCCGGCGGCTTCTGCCGGCGCGACATCGCGCACCGGGGCCTATGAGAGATCGGGCGCTGTGACGGGGGGAACCGCCTCCGTCCGCTGCGGGGACGACCTGCGCGGGCGGGTGCCCGGCCGCTACTTCCCCATCGCCGATCCCGTCTGCCAGGGCCCGGTCCACGGCGCCTTCCCGGCCGAGTACGTCTCCCGCCGCGCGGCCTTCGTCGCGGCCCACTACGCCCACGATGTCGGCGCGGTGCGGGCGCGGCTGGCGGCGGAATACGCGGCGCTGCGGGAGCTGACGGCGCATGACCGCGTGCTCCTCTGGTTCGAGCACGACCTCTGGGACCAAGCGGCGCTGATCCGCCTCCTCTCCCTTCTCGCAGACTGGCCGGCGCTCGCCGGGCGGCTGTACCTCGTGGCCGGGGACGGGCGCCGCCCCCTCGCCCTGATGCCGCAGGAGGAGCTGGAGGCCCTGGAGCCAGAGCCCCTGTCCTGGACCGCCGTGGAGGTCGGGGCCGAGACCTGGCGCGCCTTCGCCGACCCCGACCCGACCGGGCTGGACCGCCTCACCCGCCTCGCCCTTCCCTTGCCCCATCTCGCCCGCGCCATGCGCCGCCACCTCCAGGACCTGCCCTGGGTGACGGACGGGCTGGGGCTGACGGAGCGGGCGGTGCTGCGGGCCGTCTCGGAGGGCCACGGCACGGAGGAGGCGCTGTTCCGGCACTTGCGGGACGCCGACCCCGTCTTCCCCCTCACCG
The DNA here is from genome assembly GCF_014199205.1 of Muricoccus pecuniae. Lineage (GTDB taxonomy): Bacteria > Pseudomonadota > Alphaproteobacteria > Acetobacterales > Acetobacteraceae > Roseomonas > Roseomonas pecuniae. Next base: position 18,657 of record NZ_JACIJD010000015.1, read on the forward strand.
ACCTCATCCTGCGGGACGTGCTGGCACGCCTCTCCACCGGCACGCGGCGGCTGGTCACGCGCGACCCGCCCCACACCCCCACGCCGCGCGGGGCGGCGATCCTGGCGGGGGAGGCGCGCTACACCCCCTCCCCGCGCTTCCAGGCGGGGGTGGTCGTCGGGCCCGGCGGCGGCTGGTGGTGGAACCCGCGCGCGGCGGGGGTGACGGACCGGCCCCCGGGGCGGGGGGCGATGGGGCTGCTGGGCTGAGGGAGCGCCCTCAGGCCTCCACGGCCACGGGAAAGCAGACCTGCGCGAAATCCGCGCTGGCGAGGTTCTTCTCCTTCGCCTCCACCTCGATATCCGCCCAGGAGAGGTGCCGCGCCGCCCATGCCGCGTGCGGGCGGTTCCACAGCCGCGCCGCATGGGCGCGCAGGTCCCGCGCCGTGGCGCCGCCGGCGATCAGCGCCGCGCGGTCCGGCAGGACATCCGGGTCCTGCCCCGCCACCAGCTCCGGCCTGGGGGCGCTGATATGAATGACCGGCCGGGTGCCGCGCCAGGATTCCCGCACCGGGACGATCCGGGGATCGTCGGGCTCCAGGTACTCGCCCGTGACGACCCAGTGATGGTGGAGGTCGAGCACGATCGGCAGGGCGTCGGCCAGGGGGAGCAGGTCCTCCAGCCCGTAGGCCGTCTCCTCGTTCTCCACCGTCAACAGGTTGCGCGCGTCCTCCGACAGCAGGGGGAGGGCGGCGCGGAAGGCCTCAATCCCCGCGGCCCGCCCGCCGGCATGGACGTTGATGTGGGCGCCCTGCGGATGCCACCCGCCGGTCAGGCCGAGCAGCCGCATCACCTCCGTGTGGTACTCGATGTCGGCCACCGCCGCCGCCCGCGTGCTGTCCCGCTCCGTCGCCAGCACGGTGTACTGGCCGGGATGCATGGAGAGCCGCACCCCGCCCTGGCGCGCGATCTCGCCGGCCGGGCGGAGGCTCGTCTCCGTTACCCGCCGCAGGGCGGGGTCGTCGTAGAGGGGGCGGACGGCAGGGTGACTGTAGCAGGGCAGCACGTTGCTCGCCATCCGCATGGCCCGCTGCCCCGGGGGCAGGCGCGCGGTGCGCGAGATCTGCGCCAGCAGCGTCTCCCCATTCGTCTGGACGAGGCCGATCAGCTTCTCGATCGCCGCCCGCGCCTCCATCTTCCCGAGGGCGGTGACGGTGGTGTCGCGCAGGTTGAGGGCGGCCTGCTCCTTCTGGGGAAGGGAGGGGTCGAGCCATTGGCAGACCCAGGCGATGCGCGGCGTGTTCATGCCGGGAGAACGGCCCATCCCTCGCTTGGTTCGCCCCAAGGGTTTGCCCCAGGGCTTCGCCTCAGCGCGCCTGCAGGCGGCGCTGCCAGAACCCCGCCGCGGCGCCGAAGGCGGCACCGAGCAGGACGGTGACGGCCGTGTCCCCGGGATCCCGCCCCTCGGCCAGCGGCCCGAAGAAGATCGCCAGCAGCGCGGCGGGCCAGAGGAGCAGCGCCAGCCGCCGCGCCCGCCTACCGCCGCGAAGGAGCCAGTAGAGGGCCAGAAAACTCGGCAGCCAGAAGACCGCGCTCCGGATGAGCGCGTAGAGCGCGAGCCCCAGGGCTCAGCTCCCCTCGGCCGGAACGGGGCGGGGGCGCCCGGCCTCGTCGAGGGCGACGAAGGTGAAGGCCGCCTCCGTCACCCGCTCCCGCGCCTCGGAGTGCCGCTCCCGCCGCCAGGCCTCGACCTGGATGCGGAGCGAGGTGCGGCCGACCGAGAGGATGCGGGCGTAGAGGCTCACCTCATCCCCCACCTGCACGGGGCGGTGGAAGGTCATCCCCTCCACGGCCACCGTCGCGCAGCGGCCGCGGGCGCGGCGGGCGGCGGCGTTGCCGGCCGCCAGGTCCATCTGCGCCATCAGCCAGCCGCCGAAGATGTCGCCCGCCGGGTTGGTGTCGCCCGGCATGGCGATGGTGCGGATCACCGGGGCCGCCTCGGGCGGCTGGGGCGCCGCCCCGGGCGGCTGGGAGGGGTTCGTCACGTCTCGTCGTCGTCCGTCTCGTCGTCGCGCGTCCCGTCTTCGCGGGGCCCGAGGTCGCGCGCCACCTCCGGCCGGCGCATCAGCGCGTCGATATGCATGGCATGGTCGAGCGCGGTGTCGGCCTGGAAGTGCAGCTCCGGGGCGAACTTCAGACGCACGGCGCGTGCCACCTGCCGTCGGAGGTCCGGCTGGTTGCGGCGGAGGAGGTCGAGCAGCGCCTTGTCCGCCGTCTGTCCCAGGCGGGAGACGAAGACCGTCATGTGCTTCAGGTCCGGCGAGGCGCGGACCTCGGTGACGGTCACCCGGCTGTCCGCGAGGTCGGGGTCGCGCACGTCGCCGCGGGCGAGGACGGCCGAGAGGGCGTGCCGCACCTCCTCGGCCACGCGGAGCATCCGCTGGGAGGGGGCGTTGGTCGCCGTGGTGTGCTTGGGCATGGGGAGGCCTCGGAAAAGCGTCCGCCGCGCCCGGTGGTGAACCGGACGCGGCGGATTGTAACGCGGTGGGAGGGGTGGCGGATCAGACCGCCGCCACCGTCTCCGTCTCGTAGCACTCGATCTGGTCGCCGACGCGGATGTCGTTGTAGTTGTGGAAGGACATGCCGCACTCGTAGCCGTTGGCGACCTCCTTCACGTCATCCTTGAAGCGACGCAGGGTGGAGAGCGTGCCCTGGTGGATCACGACGCCGTCGCGCAGCAGGCGCACGCCGGCGCCGCGCTTCACGACACCCTCGGTCACGCGGGTACCGGCGATGTTGCCGAGGCGCTTGACCTCGAACACCTGCAGGATCTGCGCGTAGCCCAGGAACTTCTCGCGCTGGATCGGGGCGAGCTTGCCGCGGACCAGCTTCTCGATGTCGTCGGCCACCTCGTAGATGATCGAGTAGTAGCGGATCTCGACGCCGTCGCGGTTCGCCATCTCGCGCGCCTGGGTGGTGGCGCGCACGTTGAAGGCGATGACCACGGCGTTGGAAGCCTTGGCGAGCTGGATGTCGCTCTCGGTGATCTGGCCGACCGCCGAGTGCAGCACCCGCACCTTGACCTCCTCGCGCGAGAGCTTGCCCAGGGTGACGCCGAGCGCCTCCGAGGAGCCCTGCACGTCCGCCTTGACGACGACGGCCACCTCCTTCTGCTCGCCCGCCTGGATGCGGGCCAGCATGTCGTTCAGCGTGCCGCGCGCGGCGCCGGCGGCTGCCGCCACCTTCTCGCGCGCCTTGCGCTGACGGAACTCGGTGATCTCGCGCGCCCGGGTCTCGTCCTCCACCGCGACGAAGGTCTCGCCCGCGGAGGGAACGCCCGTGAGGCCCAGGATCTCGACCGGCTCCGACGGCTCGGCACCCGTGAGCGGGATGCCCATGTCGTCGATGATCGCGCGCACCCGGCCCCATTCGGCGCCGGCCACCACGATGTCGCCCTGGTTGAGCGTGCCCTTCTGGACGAGGACGGTTGCGACCGGACCGCGCCCCTTGTCGAGCTTGCTCTCGATCACCGTGCCCTCGGCCGCCCGGTTCGGGTTGGCCTTCAGGTCCAGGATCTCGGCCTGGAGGATGATGGCCTCCAGCAGCTTGTCGAGGTTCGTGCCCTTCAGCGCGGAGACCTGGATCTCCTGCACGTCGCCGCCCAGGGACTCCACCACCACCTCGTGCTGCAGCAGCTCCTGCCGCACGCGGTCGAGGTTCACCCCCGGCTTGTCGATCTTGTTGACGGCCACGATCATCGGCACCTGGGCCGCCTGGGCGTGCTTGATGGCCTCGACGGTCTGCGGCATCACGCCGTCATCCGCCGCGACAACCAGCACGACCATGTCCGTCACCGAGGCACCGCGGGCGCGCATGGCCGTGAAGGCCTCGTGGCCCGGGGTGTCGATGAAGGTCACGCGATCGCCGGTCGGGATCTGGATCATGTAGGCGCCGATATGCTGGGTGATGCCACCCGCCTCGCGCCCCGCCACATCCGTCTTGCGGAGGGCGTCCAGAAGGCTCGTCTTGCCGTGGTCGACATGGCCCATGATGGTGACGACCGGCGGGCGCGGCTCCAGCGCCTCCTCGGTGTCGGCCTCGCCCTCCAGGCCCTGCTCCACATCCGCCTCGGAAACACGGCGGATGCGGTGGCCGAACTCGGTCGCCACCAGCTCCGCCGTGTCGGCGTCGATGGACTGGGTGATGGTGGCCATCACGCCCATGCGGAACAGCGCCTTCACCACCTCGCCGGCACGGGCGGCCATGCGGTTCGCCAGCTCCTGCACGGTGATGATGTCGGGGATGACCACGTCGCGCACCACGCGCTCCTGGCCGGAGCGGAGGCGGGCGAGCTCGGCCTGGCGCCGCTCGCGCTCGCGGGCGCGGCGGACGGAGGCGAGCGAACGCCCGCGATCGTCGTCACCCTCGATCGCCGCAGCGACGTCGATGCGGCCCTCGCGCTTCCGGTCGCCGGCGCCCATGCCCTTCTTGGCGGGGGCAGGGACGGGCTTGCGGGCCGCCGCGGCCGGGGCGGTGCCCAGGCGGCGCGGCGGGGCGCGGCGCCCCTCCTCCTCCATCCCGGGAACCGGCGCGTCGCCGGGCGCGCGGGGGCGCAGGGAGAGCTTCCCGGCGCCGCCCCCGGCGGGGACGTTGCTCGGCACGGGGCCGGGGCGGCGGGCCGCCAGCGGGGCGCCGGCACCGCCGCCGCCACCGTAGCCACCGCCGCCAGGACGCGGGCCGTAGCCGCCGGGGCCGGACGGACGCGGCGCGTAGCCGCGATCGCCGCCGGGACCACCCGCGGGGCGGGGAGCGTAGCCGCCGCGGTCGCCGCCGCGATCACCGCCGGGCGCCCCACCGGGGCCACCCGTGCGCATCACATAGCCGCGGTCGCCGCCACGATCGCCACCGGGACCGGAGGGACGCGGGCCGAAGCCACCAGGACCCGCGGGACGCGGCGCGTAGCCGCGATCGCCGCCGGGACCACCCGCGGGACGGGGAGCGTAGCCACCACGGTCGCCGCCGCGATCACCGCCGGGCGCCCCACCGGGGCCACCCGTGCGCATGACATAGCCACGGTCGCCGCTCGGCGCGGCCGGACGGGGCGTGTAGCCGCCATCGCGGCCGCCGCGGTCGTCACGGCCGGCATAGCCGCCGCGATCACCGCCGCGGTCACCATAAGGGGCACGGGCCGGCGGGGCGGCGCGGGGCGCCTCCTCGGCCGGGGCCGGGCGCGCGGCGACGGGCGGCGCGGGGGGGCGCGGCGCCGGGGCAGGCGCCTCGCGCTGCACGGTCTCTGGGGCCTGCTCGGCAGGGCGCGCGGCGGCACGGGCCGCCTCCTCGGAGGCGCGGCGAGCGGCCTCCTCCTGCTCGCGGCGGGCCTGGGCGGCGCGCTCGGCGGCCTCCTCGGAGGCGCGACGCTCGTCCTCGGCGCGGCGCGCGGCCTCCTCGGCGGCGGAGCGCACCATCAGGGCCTGCTGCTCGCGCTCCACGCGTTGCCGCTCGGCTTCCTGGCGGCGCATCTCCTCCAGCACGCGCAGGCGGTTGGCCTGCTCGCCCTGGGTGAGGGGGCGGCCGGGGGCCGGGGCGGGGCCGGAGGCGCGGGGGCCACCGGCGCGCGGCGGGCCGCCGGCGCGGGGGCCGGAAGCCTGCGGACTGGCCGGGCGCGCGGGCGCCGCGGCGCCGGTCGGCGCGGGCGCGCCGCCGGGGCCGCCGGCCCGCTTCTTCACCACCTCGACCTGCACCGTCTTGCTGCGGCCATGGCTGAAGGACTGGCGCACGCTGCCAGCCTGCTCGGTCTTGCCGAGCTCCATCCGTCCGCCGGGGCGCAGCGAGAGCCGCCCCTTGCCCTGATCCTGTCCGTTCTCGTCGCTCATCCGTCCGCCCGCGCCCGGGGCGCTGCCCGAGCCTTCCGTATCCAGCTTGCTATCCGCCACACTGATCTCCAACGCACCCTTCCGGGATGGTCCCCGGGGTGCCGGCCGCCATCGGGCGGCCCATCATCCATTTCGCGCCGCCGGGGGCGCGCATCCCTGGGCCGCGACAAGGCGCGAGCCCAAAGGGCGGCGAGGGTTGCCCCTCCCGCCCCGTTGCCGTCTGGCCGACTAGCGGCTCATCGCTTTTGCGTCACTGGCACGGCCGGCTCCCCTCCGCGCCGAGGGCGCGTCTCCTGCCTGCCGCCCTTGCCGGACGCCGGGCTCCCCGCCGCCTGTCCGGGCGCGGGGTCTTGCGCACCCTGCGAGGGTGCAATCTTCCGGCGGCCCCGGTCGGGGCCACCTCTGTCCGCGTTATGTGGCGATGCGGAGGCCTCGGTGCCAGGGCCCTTGCGGACCCGCGCCTTGCCCCTCTCGCCACCACGCGCATTCCCATCGGCCGGCGCGGTGCTCAGCATGCCGGCCAGGCGCCCGGCCTCGGCCAGGATTCCCTGGGCCAGCCGGCCCGACGCCACCGCCACATGCACCGCGTGATCGCGACCGAACACCGCACCAAGCTCCGCCGCCCCGAGGACGGAGACGACGGGAACCCCATGGCTCCCGACCAGCCTCGCGCGCTCCGGGGCGCTTCCATCCGACGCCTCGACCAGCAGGGCGGCGCGACCGGTTTGCAGCCATTCGCGCGCCTGCTGGAAGCCCACCACGGCCTGCCCCGCGCGGCGCGCGAGGCCTACCTGGTCCCGGATGCGCCGCCGGAGGCCGCCGAGGATCGCTTCGCGAAGGTCGGGGACGGGGTGAACCGGGCCGCGGGCCGCCTTCATGAAGGCGCCGCGGGTCAGCGCGCGTTCTAGCACATCGCCGCGCGCGCTCAACCACATTCCCCGCCCGGGCATGCGCCCGGCGAGGTCCGGCACCAGGACGCGGTCCGGGCCGAGCACGAAGCGGATCATCGCCTCCTTGGGCAGGCTCTCCCGCGTCACCACGCAGCGGCGGAGAGGGCCCTTCTCCTCGGGATCGGGAAGCCCCGGGGGGGCTTCCTGCACGGGAGGCAAGCCGGAGGCTTCCTTCCCGGGAGGGATTCCGGAGGCTTCCTCCTCGGGGGGAAGGCCGACGGCTTCCTCCCCGGGAGGCGTCTGGGGGTCAGGCCCGGGCGTCGCCGTTCTCCCCCTCGTCGCCGACGACGGGCTCGCCCTCGGCATCGGCGGCCTCGGAGCCGTCCTCGGCATCCCCGGCCCCGGCATCTCCCGCCCCGGCGTCCTCGCCGGGCTCGCCCTCATCCTCGATGCCTTCGGCACCGTCCTCCCCGGCCTCGTCATAGCCGGCCTGGGCGGCGGCCTCGGCCGCGGCCTTTTCCTCCTCGCCGAACCAGCCGGCACGCTGGCGGGCGGCCATGATGATGGCGTTCGCCGTCTCCTCGTCCACGCTGTCCGTGCCGAGGATCTCGATCAGCTCGTCGGCGGCGAGGTCGCCGAGGTCGTCGAGCGTCTTCACGCCCTTCTCGCCCAGCGCGACCATCATGGCGGGGGTGAAGCCGCCGGTCTCGCCGACCTTGTCGTCCACGCCCATGGCGCGGCGCTTCTCGTCCATCTCCTGGTCGTGGCGCTCAAGGCTCGCCTGGGCGCGGCGCTTCAGCTCGGCGGCCACGTTCTCGTCGAAGCCCTCGATAGAGGCGAGCTCCTCGTCCTCGGTCTCGATGATCTCCTCGAGCGAGGTGAAGCCCTCCGTGACCAGCAGGCCGGCGATCACGTCGTCCACGTCCAGCCCCTCGACGAAGAGGCCGGAGCGCTTGCGGAAGTCCTCCTGCCGGCGCTCGCTCTCCTCGGCCTCGGTGAGGATATCCACGTCGTAGCGGGTGAGCTGGGAGGCCAGGCGCACGTTCTGGCCGCGGCGGCCGATGGCAAGCGAGAGCTGGTCGTCCGGCACCACCACCTCGACGCGGCGGCTCTCGTCGTCGAGCACCACCTTCGTCACCTCGGCGGGGGCGAGGGAGTTCACGATGAAGGTCGGCATGTCGCCCGACCAGGGAATGATGTCGATCTTCTCGCCCTGGAGCTCCGCCACCACGGCCTGCACGCGCGAGCCACGCATGCCGACGCAGGCGCCGACGGGGTCGATCGAGCTGTCGCGGGAGATCACGGCCATCTTCGCGCGGCTGCCGGGGTCGCGCGCCACCGCCTTGATCTCGATGATGCCGTCGTAGATCTCGGGCACCTCTTGGGCGAAGAGCTTCGCCAGGAAGCCGGGATGGGTGCGGGAGAGGAAGATCTGCGGCCCGCGCTGCTCCTCGCGCACGTCGTAGATGTAGGCGCGCACGCGGTCGCCGTTGCGGAAGGCCTCGCGCGGGATAGTCTCGTCGCGGCGGAGCAGGGCCTCGGCGCGGCCGAGATCGACCATGAGGTTGCCGTACTCCGTGCGCTTGACCACGCCGTTGATGATCTCGCCGACGCGGTCCTTGTACTCGTCGAACTGCTTCTTGCGCTCGACCTCGCGCACGCGCTGCACGATCACCTGCTTGGCGGTCTGGGCGGCGATGCGGCCGAAGTCGATGGGCGGCAGGGGATCGACGATGAACTCGCCCACCTTGATGCCGGGCTTGATGCGCTCGGCGATGCGGTGCGGGATCTGCGTCGCCTCGTTCTCGACGGGCTCGGCCTCCACCACCTCGGTCCAGCGGGAGAGGCGGACCTCGCCGTTCCGGCGGTCGATGGTGGCGCGGATGTCCTTCTCCTGGCCGTACTTCGCGCGGCCGGCCTTGGACATGGCCTGCTCCATCGCCTCGAGCACTTCCTCGCGCTCGATCATCTTCTCCCGGGCGACGGCATCGGCGACCTGGAGAAGCTCGGGGCGGGCGATCGCGACATCGACGGCCATCTCTATCAGTTCCTCTCGGAAGGGGGACGCCAGCGCTTGGGGGCCTTCTTCGGGGCCACCTCACCATCGGCGTCTTCGGGTTCAGGCTGGGCGGTGGCGGCGATCAGCTCGTCCGTCAGCACCAGCTTGGCGCGGCGAATATTGCCGCGGGGAAGCGTGACCTCGGCGCCCTCGTCGAGCTTCAGGCGCACCTCGTTCTCGTCGGCCGAGAGGATGCGGCCGCGGAAGCGGCGGCGGCCCTCCTGCGGGACGTTCAGCTCCACGGTCGCGACCTGGCTGGTGAAGCGGACCCAGTCCTTCGTCCGGGTCAGCGGCCGGTCGATGCCGGCGGAGGAGACCTCGAGGTTCCACACGCCGGGGAAGGGATCATCCACGTCGAGCACGGCGCCGACGGCGTGGGAGATCGCCTCGCAGTCCTTCACGTTGATGAGGCTGCCATCGGCGCGGTCGGCCATGACCTGCACGGTCGGGCGTTCCTTGCCCTGGATCAGCACGCGCACGAGCTCATAGCCCATGCCGCCGAGGGCCGGTGCGATGGCCGCTGCGATGCGGGCCTCGAGCCCCTCGTGCTGGGGCAGTTCCTGGTTGTTGGCGTCGTCGCTCAAAAACGAAAAAAGGCGGCCCGCTAAGGCCACCCCCCTGAAACGGCGGATTGTCTTGTCCGTCGCATATAGCGTTGCGCGCAGAGGGGAGCAAGGATTGCGTTTTCCGGCGTGTCCGTGCCGCACACGGAAACGTTAGATCCTGGAATCGTGCACAACCGTTAATCTTGCGAAACCGACGGATCGCACCACCGCCGGTTCCAGGAAGGAAGCAGATGCGTACGATTCGTGGCGGCAGCGGCAGCGACCACATCCTCCAGTGGTCGTCTCGGGAGCCGTTGACCATCTATGGCAACGGGGCCCAGGACTGGTCCCTGCCGCCGGGCAACAACCTCATCATGGCCGGCCACGGCGCCGACACGATCTATGCCGGCTACGGCGCCGACATGGTCATGGGCGGCAACGGCGACGACCGCATCTTCGGCTACGGCGCGGACGGCCCGTCCCCCGGTGCGGAGGCGGCCTATGCCGCGCGGGACCTGGGCGACACGCTCGAGGGCGGCGGCGGCAACGACTATATCCGCGGCGGCGGCGGGAACGACCTGCTCCTCGGCGGCACGGGCCATGACACGCTGCGCGGCGACAGCGGAGACGACGTCCTCTTCGGCGGGGCTGGCAACGACGTGCTGCGCGGCGGCTCGGGCATCGACACCCTGTCGGGCGGCGCGGGGCGGGACGTGTTCCGCTTCGAGTACGACAGCTACTACGGCGGCGACCTCAGCGGCGGGCGGGACGTAATCCTCGACTTCCACTCCGGCATCGACCAGATCGACTTCCGGCCCTACGGCATCAAGGCCGCGGCCGTGACGACGACCGACACTCCCGATGGCCTGGTGCTGAGCTTCGAGGCGATCGGCGAGATGACGGGGGTCGAGCTGCGCGGCGTCCACGCGCTCGGCAGCACCGACATCCTCTTCGCCTGATCCCGCCGGGGCCGGGGAGCGACCCTCCCGGCCCCTTCTACTTCCGGCGCCAGACCCACCAGCGCGGGGCGCGGCCCTCACGGAGCGCCTTGGCTTCGTAGCGCGTGCGGGGCCAGCCCTCGGGATGGGCGTCGTGGTGCTCGGCGAGGTCGAAGAGGTCCTGCGCCCCCATCACCTCGTCCACCCAGGCCTGGTAGGTCGGGTCGTCGCTCGCGATGCGCCACTCGGCGCCGGGCCGCAGCTTCGCGGCCAGCAGGGGCAGCAGGGCCGGGTGCACGAAGCGGCGCTTGCTGTGCCGGGCCTTCGGCCAGGGGTCCGGGAACATCAGGAACAGCCGGTCCAGCGCGCCGTCCGGCAGGGCGGCGAGGAGATGGCGCGCGTCCCGCGGCCACAGGCGCAGGTTGGCGGGCAAGGAGCCGGTCTCCTCCTCCCCCTCGGGCACGAGCTGGGTGAGGAGGGAGCAGAGGCCGTTCTCGAACACCTCGGAGGCGATGAGCGCGACCTCAGGATTGGCCCGCGCGATCTCCAGCGCGTGCTCGCCCCCGCCGAAGCCGACCTCCAGCCAGAGGGCCCCGGGCGCGTTGGCGAAACCCGCGCGGGGATCGGCGGGGTCGGCCAGGGTGATGCGCGGCAGGGTGAGGTCGAGCAGGCGCCCCTGCCGCGGGCGCAGCGGGTGGCCGCGCCGGCGGCCGTAGAGGCGATCGGGGATGCCCTCAGCGGGGGGCGAGGGGCGGGAGATGTCGTAGGCCATGAATCCGGGGCGCCTGGATGGGGGAAGGGCCGCACCGCAAGGGGGTTGCGGTACGGCCCTTTCATTTGCGCCTAGGGGGGCAGGCTCGGCCCTTGGGGGAGGGCCGGCCGGGTGGGGGTGCCCGACAGGAAGAACCCTAGGTTAATGAGAACAAAACGTCAACAGATTCCTCTGTTCCCCCCGGAGCATCAGCGGCCGAAGGCGCGCTTCAGCTCGGCGGCGAGGTCCGTCCGCTCCCAGGTGAAGGTGCCCTTCTCCGCGTCCGGCGTGCGGCCGAAATGACCGTAGGCGGAGGTGGGAACGTAGATCGGGCGGTTGAGGTGCAGGTGCTCGCGGATGCCGCGGGGGGAGAGGTTCACCATGTCCCCGATCACCTTCACCAGCTTCGCCTCGTCCACGTCGTGGCCGGTGCCGTGCAGGTCGAAGTAGACCGAGAGCGGCTTGGCCACGCCGATGGCGTAGGAGACCTGCATCGTGCAGCGGTCCGCCAGCCCGGCGGCGACGACGTTCTTGGCGACGTAGCGCGCGGCATAGGCGGCCGAGCGGTCCACCTTCGTCGGGTCCTTGCCGGAGAAGGCGCCACCGCCGTGAGGGGCCGCGCCGCCATAGGTGTCCACGATGATCTTGCGCCCGGTCAGGCCGCAGTCACCATCGGGGCCGCCGATGACGAAGGTGCCGGTCGGGTTGACGTAGATCTCCTCGGCCTTCGGCATCCAGCCCGGGGGAAGCGAGGTCTCGATGAAGGGAAGGACGAGGGCGCGCACGTCCTCCTGGGTCATCCCCTCCTCGTGCTGGGTGGAAACGACGACGGAGGTGGCGCCCACCGGCTTGCCATCGACGTAGCGCAGCGTGACCTGGGACTTGGCGTCCGGCAGCAGGCCCTTGGCCGTGATGTCGCTGTTGCGGCGAGCCTCGCTGATCCGGCGGAGGATCAGGTGGGAGTAGTAGAGGGGGGCCGGCATGAGGTCCGGCGTCTCGCGGCAGGCATAGCCGAACATGATGCCCTGGTCGCCCGCGCCCTCATCCTTGTTGCCGGCGGCGTCCACGCCCTGGGCGATGTGGGCGGACTGGGCGTGCAGGTGGCATTCCACATGCGCGTTGCGCCAGGAGAAGCCCTCCTGGTCGTAGCCGATGTCGCGCACGGCCAGGCGGGCGGCGTGCATCAGCAGGTCGGCCGTGATGTCGGCGGGGCCGCGCGTCTCGCCGGCGATGACGATGCGGTTGGTGGTGACCAGCGTCTCGCACGCGACGCGCGCGTAGGGATCGGCTTCCAGGAAGGTGTCGAGCACCGTGTCGGAAATGCGGTCGGCCACCTTGTCCGGGTGGCCTTCGGAGACGGACTCCGAGGTGAAAAGGTACTCGCCCTGGTCGCGCATGGCGTGATTCGGCCTCTTGTCGCGTGTGTGGAAGCCGGGGCCGGGGAATCCGGGCGGCGGGGCGGTTTCGCAGGGAGGGGAGGGGGGGTCAAGGCGCGGCGTCATGACGGAACGAGGCAGGCCGGGATGCGCCGCCGCCCGCCCGCGGTGCGGAGAAGGGCGCGCAGGTTGCGGAGAACGGGGATCTCCCGCCGGGTGAGCGGGCCGTTGAGCACCGACTTCACCGCGCGATGGACGAGTTCGGACAAATCCGGATCGGGGAGCAGCCAGGAGGGGCCGGGCAGGGCGCGCCGCAGCCCGAGGCGGCGGGCGAGGGCGAGGACGGGCATGCCCAGCAGGCGATAGGTGCGGCGATGGGCGGCGCAGAGCCAATCGAGCACCGCCTTCAGGGGCTTGGGCGCGCGCCGGCGGGCGGCGAGCGCGAGGAGGCGGGACCAGACGCCCATGCGGGCCCAGCGGCGGAACTGGCGGTGCAGCGTATCGGTGCGGGCGGCCGGGCTGCGGAAGTGGTGCCAGGGGAGGGTTGTGGTGACGAGCTGGAAGATGCCGTCCAGCCGGGCGCGGGGGTTTTCGAGGGGGCGGCCGGGGCCGGTGAGGGGGAGGTGGGGGGCGAGGGCGGCCCACTCGGCGTCGGTGAGGGGGGACCAGGGGCGGGAGGGGCGCGAGTGGGACATTGAAGACCTCCTCCAGTGTGCCCAGCGGCATATAGGAAAGAATCTTCATCGTCAAGGATAATTTTCCGGTATTGGCATAATCTCATGCAATGGGGTGACTGGATGTGAATCCCGTACTTTACTAACTATTCTTTTGCTAATTTTTCTTTGATCTGTTGAAGATGAAGATTTATAGCTTCCTTCAATTTATCTGATATTTTGTTGACCAAGCTAGAAGGATTGTCGTTCCACTGCATCTTATACCAACGGCGCACTACCTCCTGACCCTCCCAATCAAAGCTATCCCAGTCAGTGCGAGCATGCTGGGTTACGATTTCAAAAATGTAACACTCATCAAGGCTGGGAGCGCATGTCAAAACCAGAACGAGTTTTTTCAGTCTGGTGTACTTGGGTGTCAGACTTACTTTCATCTGCGCTCGCTTCATCGAGCAATTTAGTTCCAAATCCCAAGTCTCTGTAACTGCTTCATCGGTCTGTAGAGCTAGAATCGAAGGTGTCTCGAACCAGTTTCTCTTCTTTGTCTTGGTTTTTATGGTGGCACTCACAAAATTGTCTGGACGACTCTCATTCGACAGAATCCTGATAATGAAAGAGCGCGCTGTAATCTCGCGAAAATCGGGGTGCTCATCAACTTGCGCTTCAAAAAAGTCCGCGAAATCATTGTCCGACAGCTTTTCTATTACGCCGTCAAATAGAAGATTGATGAACTGTTCAACCCGCTCTGGTTTGGCGACTTTATCTTCCATCGCCTTCAACAAATCTAGCAGGGTCGGCTCGTACGTAGCAACTTCTGTCGTCTCGTCGGAACCCTCAGGTGAAGCGGCGTTAGATGATCCTTGAGCCCAGGTTTTCTCGTACTCGCTTCTAAAAGCTTGGAGACTTCGAGCGTCTTCGGTGAAAGTTTCACGTCCAGTACCCTGAGACGTGAAATGCGGTATTTGGTTCGTGTTGGAAATGTAGTTATCCCGGATGGTATTCGATATGTCAGTATAATAGATAGGTCCCTCTGATTTCCTAAGTGCAGCCAAACAGAAATTCTGCGTAAACTCGCTTAGAGGGTCGCCAGTTAGGGACTCTTGGGAGTCTAAACACGAGGCTATTTGTATGACGTGGTTCAATCCACCTTTTGGACTTGGCAGAAAGCCGTCGGCAGACTTTATGAGCGGGGTGCCGGAGTTACACGCGTCGATGACTTTAACTACCAATTGCGGACTGACGCCTCGGAATAAAGTATGAAGCTCCTCATTCGAAAGGCTGGTCTCATATGGGCGCTTTGCATCGAAATCTTTGGGACAGAAGAAGAACTCACCAGCCATCTGAAAGCCATGACCAGAAAAGTAGAAAAAAATTTCCTCTACTGTTTTGACTTCATCCAAAACTGATCTTATTTCAGCTTTCATCTGATCTGCAGTGGCATTGCTTATGGCTCTGACAGCATCATACTTGCTGGTAGCTTGGATTAGGGCGGTCAGGGCGGCGAGATCATTAGTGCAGCAAGGGAGTTGTGCTTCATAAAGATACTCTGCACTTCCAATGAGAATTGCTAACTTGCTCATAGGCTAACAGACCTCCCGCTCCGGTTTATTTCTGGCGCATATACGCTTAGATTGTATCTGCTCGGGCAAAACTATGAGTGTTTCCATGGTTGCTAAGAACGCAGTATAAACGCCGCCCCACTCTCCTCGCACACCGCCCTCACCTCCTCCACTAGCGTCTGCACCATTGGAATTCCGTCCCGTTGCCGCTCGACAGTGGTGTCGTGCTCGGGGTCACCGGGGATGATGACAGGACTGGCCGGATCGGCCGGGGCATTGCCCCGCAGCCGCGCAAGCAGGTCCTCCAAATCCGCCTGGAACCCCTCCCGGTCCCGGAACGCCGCCGGGTTCAGCACAAGGAAGAAATGCCCCGTCCGAAGCTGGCCCGATCCCGCGCCGGTGAGGGTGGCGCAGAGGATCTCGACCATCAGGGCCAGGCCGTAGCCCTTGTGGGCGCCCTGCTCCCGCGTGCCGCCGAGGGGGGCGAGGCGCCGGGCGTCGGAGGCGCGGGCGGAATCGAGTTCGGGGCCGCCCTCCTCGTTGATCGCCCAGCCCGGCGGCAGGGGCTTTCCGGCGCGGCGGGCGATGGAGACCTTGCCGTAGGCGACGGTGGTGGTGGCCATGTCCAGCAGCACGGGCCGCTCCGGGTCCCGCGTGGGGGCGGAGAAGGCGATGGGGTTGGTGCCCAGCGCCGGCTCCGTGCCGTTCACGGGCACGAGGAGGTGGGAGGAGTTGGTGAGGGAGATGCAGATCATCCCCTCCTCCGCCGCCATGCGGGCGTACCAGCCGGCGGCGCCGTAGTGGTTGGAGTTGGTCACGGCCGCGACGCCGATGCCGTGCTCCCGCGCCTTCTCGATCGCCAGTTCCGTCGCGAAATGGGCGGGGACGTGGCCGATGGCCTTCTGCCCGTCCACCAGCACGGCCACCCCGTTGTCGCGCAGGATGATGGGGGTGGCGCGGGGGTCCAGCCGGCCCTCGCGCAGCAGCTTCTGGTAGTGCGGCAGCATGCCGATGCCGTGGGAGTCCACGCCGGAGAGGTCGGTCTCGACCATGATGGTGGCGGCGGTGTCCGCGTGCTCCTCGGCCATGCCCCAGGCAGTGAAGACCGTGGTGAGCTGGCGGTGCAGGAGATCGGCGGGGACGGTGATGGCGTTCTGCATCCCCGTATTGAGGGCCCGGGGCGGGGGGCCGTCCACCCCCCTGCCCCGGCTTTCGGCGCGGCTCAGCCCGGGTTGATGCGGGTGATCTTCGTGCCGTTGAGGGAGATGGAGGCCATCAGCCCCTGCTGGTTGAAGGTGATGGCGTAGACGGCCTCGCGCAGGGTGGTGGCGGTGAAGTTCACCTGGTCCCCGCGGTCCAGCACCACCACGGAGGGGCCGGTGCCGATCTCCCAGCCATCGGCGCGCATGAGGGCGGCCAGGGCCTCGTCGGTCATGAAGAACATGGCCAGCCCCGCGGCCTGGGCGCCGATGAGGAGGCCGAAGGAGGCCCCGGCGATGTTGTAGTAGCCCTGGATGCTGTCGCCGCGCAGCGCCGCACCCTCGCCGTACTGGCCGCCGACGATGAAGCCGCCCTGGACGATGCGGGGGAAGATCAGCGTGGCGCGGGCCTGGCGGAAGAGGTTCCGCGTCTCCTCCCGCTGGCGGAGGGAGACGAGGGCGGCGTTCACCTCGGCATTGATCTCGGCCGCGGTGGCGGCCTGGGCGGGGCGGGGGCGCAGCAGGGCGGGCGCGGCGAGGAGGGCGGCGGCGGCCGGCAGCAGGCCGGTGGCGAGGGCGCGGCGGGTGGGTGCGGGCATGGGGGCGTTCCTTTCCCCGACGACGGGCGCGCGGTCGCGGGTTCGGCTGCGGAACGCGGGGAGGGTGGGGCGGGCTGCGCCCCTCCCCGCAGAAACCGGCGCGCGCCCTGTATCGAGGGGACCGGCGCACACCGCGCCGGGGGCGGTTCAGCCGAGGTCGGCGAAGGGGAGGCCGGGCGGGGTGCCGCCACTGGCCGCGATCTCGCCGAGGTTCTCGCCGCGCTGCCAGAGCTCGGCCGGGCGGTAGTCGTGATAGGTGCGGAGGCGGCGGTGCTCGGGTGCGCTGCGGTCGAGATAGCCGTTGTTCCAGCGGCAGGTGAGGAGCCGGACGCCGGCCCCGAGCAGGGCGTCGGTCTCGAAGCGGAGGACGGTCTGGTCCTGGCCGGCATCCTTGGGGGAGGACTGGAGGCGGCGGGCGTCCTCCTCCGACGAGGAGAAGAAGACGAGGGTGTTGATGAAGCCGCGCCACGCGGCCGGGGTGATGCCCGGGGCCAGGCGGGTGGCGATGGGGCCCTCGGGCATGTTCTGCCAGCGCAGCCAGGCGGTGCGGCCGCCGGGGCGCGGGATGGGGGTCCAGGCCCTTCGGTTCTCGGTGATGGCCTCGGGGTGGTCGGCCGCGAGTTCGGCCGCGGGGCGGAGCCCTTCGGCGCGGATCGCCTCCACCGCGCCGCGCTGGGTGACGTGGAAGAGGTGGGGGATGCGGCGGGCGAACTCGGTCATCCCCGGCCTCTCCCCGCTCAGGCCATGCCGAGGACGTGCTTCATCCCGTAGAGGCCCGGCGGCTGGTTCACCGCCCACAGCGCTGCGCGCACCGCCCCGGTCGCGTAGACCCGGCGGTCGAAGGAGCGGTGGGTGAGGGCGATGTGCTCGGACCCTGAGGCGAAGAGGAGGGTGTGCTCCCCTACCACCTGCCCGGCGCGGAGGGCGGCGAAGCCGATGGCGCCGGTCTTGCGGGGGCCGGTATGGCCGTCGCGCCCGGACTCGATGCCGGCCTCTTCCAGCGTGGTGCCGCGGCCGGCGGCCACCGCGCGGCCGAGGGCGACGGCGGTGCCGGAGGGGGCGTCGATCTTCTGGCGGTGATGGGTCTCGACGATCTCGGCGTCGTAGCTCTCAGCGGGGAGGGAGGCGGCGAGGCGCTCGGCGACGGCGAGGATGAGGTTCACCCCGGGGGAGAAGTTGGCGGCGTAGACCACCGGGATCTCCCGCCCGGCCTCGGCGAGCGCCGTCTCCTGCGCGGGGGTGAGGCCGGTGGTGCCGAGGATGAGGGGCTTGCGGGCCTCCAGCGCGGCCCGGATGTGGGGCTCGACGGCGGCGGCGGTGGTGAAGTCGATCAGCGCGTCGGAGACGCGGGCCAGCGCCTGCGGGTCGCTCGGCCACTGCCCCCCGCGATGCGCCGTGCCGCCGGCGAGGGCGGCGCCGGCGGCCGTCACCTCCTCGGCCAGGAGGCGGCCCATGCGGCCGGAGATTCCGAGGATGCCGATCCGGGTCATGCGCTGCTCTCCCCACGCCTGTCGCGCCCGTTCTGGGCCGGAACCCGTGCGGGGAAAAGGGGCGGGGAAAAGAGGGCGCGGAAAAGGGCTCAGGCGGCCGGGGACGGGCGGAGGGGGACGGTGATGTCGCAGACGAGGCCGGTCCCGGGCCAGGAGAGGAGGACCTGCCCGCCCAGCTGCTCCCGCACCGTGCCCTCCAGCACGCGGGAGCCGAAGCCGCGCCGCGTGGGCAGGCGGGTGACGGCCGGGCCGCCCGTCTCCGCCCAGCGGAGGTGGAGCGTGCCGTCCTCCCCGCCCTCGACCCGCCACTCGATGAGGAGGCGGCCGGCGGCGGTGGAGAGGGCGCCGTACTTCACCGCATTGGTGGCCAGCTCGTGCATCGCGATGGCGAGCGGCTGCGCGGCCCCGGGAGGCAGGGTGAGGGCGGGGCCGCTGAGGCTCGCCTGGGGGCTGTTCGCGCCGCCATCGGCGAGGAAGGCCGTCAGCTCGCCGCGGAGCAGCGTCTCCAGGTCGGCGCCGTGCCAGCTGTCCTCGGCCAGCAGGGTCTGGGCGCGGGCGAGGGCGGCGACGCGGCCCTCGATGGCGCGGATATAGGAGGGCAGGTCGGGCGCGCGGGTGAGGCGCAGCGCGGCGAGGACGACGGTGAGGGCGTTCTTCGCCCGGTGGTCCACCTCCCGCGAGAGAAGGGTCTGGCGCTCCTCCGCGCGGCGGCGCCCGGTGATGTCGAGGACGACGGCGAGGAAGGAGAGGGGCTTGCCGTCCGGCCCGGGGACGCGGCTGACGCTGCTGCTCGCCCAGACCGAGCCCCCGTCGGGGCGGAGATAGCGCTTCTCGACCGTCGCCGCCTCGCCCGTCGCGGCCACGCCGGCCATCAGGGCGCAGCAGGAGGCGATGCTCTCGGGCGCGGTCACCTCCGCCACGGTGAGGCCGAGCAGCTCCTCCCGCCCCCGGCCGAGGATGATGCAGAGCGCGTCGTTCACCTGGAGGAAGCGGCCGTCGAGCCCGACCTCGCAGAGGCCGGCGGGCGCCTGGCCGAAGATGGCGGCGAGGCGGCTGGCGCTCTCCTCGGCTCGGGCCCGCTCCTGCCGCGCGACGGCCTCGGAGTGGCGCAGCTCGATCTGCGCCATGGCCTGGGCGGCGAGGGAGGCGAGGGCGCGGCGCTGGCGGGGGGTGATGCCCTCCGGGCGCGGGCGGGTGTCGAGAACGCAGACCGTGCCGAGCGGCAGCCCCTCCGGCGTCACCAGCAGGGCGCCGGCGTAGAAGCGCAGCCCGTTCTCGGCGCTGACGAGGGGGTTGGCGGCGAAGCGCGCATCCTGCGCCAGGTCGGGGACGACGAGCATGTCCGACTGCAGGATGGCGTGGCGGCAGATGGAGAGGTCGAGCGGCATCTCGCGGACGCCGATGCCCGTCTCCGCCTTGAACCACTGCCGCCTGTCCTCGATGAGGTTCACGACGGCGATGGGCGCCTCCAGCAGGTCGGCCGCCAGGTCGACGATGTTGTCGAAGGCGGCTTCGCGCGCGGTGTCGAGGATGCCGTAGCGGTGGAGGGCGGCGAGCCGCTCCCCTTCATCCCAGGCGGGCGCGCAGGGGTCCGCCTCCAATGCGGCCTGCGGCTGCCGGAAAAGGTCGTTCAAGCGGATCTTCCGTGGATGGAGGCGGTCCAGCTACCTGGACCGCGCTCCCAGATGGGGCAACCGCGCGACCGTTCAATGATCTGTTACGATATCGTTAACGAACGCCCCGCCCCAGTTCCGGCTCAGGCGACGTCGAGCCAGAAGGGCTGGGCCTTGTAGTAGTCGTAGACTCGCACGCCATGGGTGTCGGAGAGATCCACGTTCTCCGAGGCGGCGTAGCTCGGCGCGCCCTCCAGCTGCTCGCGCGTGAGGTCCACGACGTAGCCGCCCTTCGTCGTGTCGTAGGTGAGGATGGACCAGGGCAGGGGATGGTGCTGCTCCCCGATGCCGAGGAAGCCGCCGAAGGACATGACGGCGAAGGCGACGCGGCCCGAGATCTTGTCGATCATCAGGTCCTCGATCGTGCCGAGCCGGTCGCCGCCCGTGTTGTAGACCGCCGTTCCCTCCACCTTGTCGGCGGCGATGAGGCGGTGGTGGCTGCCCTGGTGGACGGCGCTGCTGGTGCCGGTGGGGGCGATGTCGGACATGGCTGCTCTCCCGCAGGGTTGTGACAGGGGAACGCCCGGCGAGGGAACGGGTTGGCGAACCGGCAGCGGTTGCACCGTCGCGCAAGCGTTATGACCCCGCCGTCGCGGGAGGGTTATGACCCCGCCGTCGCGGGATGGTCATCCCGGCGTCACGACCCTGTCCCGGGGCGGCGCTAACCAGCGCCCATGCAGCTGGACAGGCTTCCCATGCACCAGGGCGAGACGGCGCGACGGTATCGCAGCGTGTTCCTCTCCGACGTGCATCTGGGAACGAGGGGATGCCGGGCCGACTTCCTGGCGGACTTCCTGCGCGGGATGGAGTGCGAGCGCCTCTACCTCGTCGGCGACATCGTGGACGGCTGGCGCCTCCGCAAAACCTGGTACTGGGATAGCCACCACGACGAGGTGATCCGCCTCGTCCTCCGCCTCGCCCGCCACGGGACGGAGGTGGTCTACATCCCCGGCAACCACGACGAGATCTTTCGCGACTGGCTCGGGCTGGAAGTGGCCGGGGTGCGGCTGGTGGAGGAGGCGGAGCACATCGCCGCCGACGGCCGGCGCCTGCTGGTGATCCATGGCGACGCCTTCGACAGCGTCGTGCGCTACGCCCGCACCATCGCCCTCCTCGGCGACTGGGCCTATGACATGGCGCTGGAGCTGAACCGGCTGTTCAACCTCGCCCGCCGCCGGCTCGGCCTGCCCTACTGGTCGCTCTCGCAATGGCTGAAGCGCCAGGTGAAGGGCGCGGTGAAGGCGATCGACCGCTTTGAGGGCGCGCTCGCGCTGGAGGCGCGGCGCCGCGGCTTCGACGGCATCGTCTGCGGCCACATCCACCACGCCGAGATGCGCGACATCGGCGGCGTGCTCTACATGAACGACGGCGACTGGGTGGAGAGCTGCACCGCGCTGGTGGAGCACGAGGACGGGCGCTTCGAGCTGGTGGACTGGGCGGCGGAGCGCCGCCTCTCCTTCTTCCGCCCGCGTGGCGCCGCCACGCCGCGTGGCGCCGCCACGCCGCGCCGCGCGGCCGCCGCACCCGCCCCGGCGCCTGACGCTGCACCGGCCGGCGCCGCGTCGGACAGCGCCACGGCACCAGCCGCGGCGGCCGGCGCGGCCGCGGGCTAGGTGCGCATCCTCGTCGTCTCCGACGCCTGGCACCCGCAGGTGAACGGCGTCGTCCGCACGATGGAGCAGGTGACGAGCCATCTGCGCGCGGGCGGGGACGAGGTCCGCGTGATCGGGCCCGCCGACTTCCGCTCCGCCCCTATGCCCGGCTATCCCGAGATCCGCCTCGCCATCGCCCCCGGGCGGCGGCTGCGGGCGCTCGTGGAGGGCTTCGCGCCGGAGGCCGTGCACATCGCCACCGAGGGGCCGCTGGGCTGGGCGATGCGGGGCCTCTGCCTCCGCTGGGGATGGCCCTTCACCACCTCCTTCCACACGCGCTTCCCCGACTACCTCCACGCGCGGACCGGCGTGCCGGAATCCTGGAGCTGGGCGGTGATGCGGCGCTTCCACGCCCCCTCCGCCGCCGTGCTGGCCGCGACGGGATCGCTGCAGCGGGAGCTGGAGGGGCGCGGCTTCCGGCGCGTGCGCCGCTGGTCCCGCGGCGTCGATCTCGATCGCTTCCGGCCCGGCCTGCCCGACGTCTTCGAGGGGCTGCCGCGCCCCGTCTTCCTCTGCGCCGGCCGGGTGGCGGTGGAGAAGGGGATCGACGCCTTCCTCTCCCTCGACCTGCCCGGGACGAAGGTGGTGGTGGGGGAGGGGCCGCAGCGCGCGGCCCTCGAACGGCGCTTCCCCGATGCGGTCTTCACGGGATACCGCGAGAACGGGCTGCTGGCGGCCTCCTACGCCTCGGCGGACGTCTTCGTCTTCCCCTCCCGCACCGACACCTTCGGCCTCGTGCTGCTGGAGGCCATGGCCTGCGGCACGCCGGTGGCCGCCTTTCCCGTCAGCGGGCCGCTGGACGTGGTGGGGGAGGCGCCCGTGGGGGCGCTGGACACGGATCTCCGCGCCGCCTGCCTGCGCGCGCTGGAGGCCGGCGGGGCGGCCTGCCGCGCCCATGCCGAGGGCTTCTCCTGGGCCGCCTGCGCGGCGCGGTTCCGGGAGGCGCTGGTGCCGCTTCAGGGTTTTGAGGAGAGCGACGATGGGGAAGCGCGATGGACGGCATGATGCGGGCGGCGCCGACGGCGCGGCGCGGGGCTGGGGTTGGGCTGTTCCTGCGCCGCTGGGCGCGGAACCCGCTGCAGATGGGCAGCGTGCTCCCCTCCTCCCCGGCGCTGGGGCGGGCGATCGCGCGGCACTCCAGGTGGGATGGGGGCGCTTCGGTGCTGGAGCTGGGGGCGGGAACGGGCGCGGTCTCCCGCGCGCTGCTCGCCGCCGGCCTGCCGCCCGAGCGGCTGGTGGTGGTGGAGATCGTGCCGGAGATGGCCGCGCATCTGCGTGAGGCCCTGCCCGGCGCGCGGGTGGTGACGGGCGACGCCTTCGCCCTGCCCTCCATCCTGCCGGCGGGCCTCCGCCTGGGCACGGTGATCTGCGGCATCCCGCTCGTGCTCCTGCCGCTGGAGCGGCAGCGCGCCTTCGTGGAGGCGGTGGAGGCGGTGGCGCCGGGGCTGGGCTTCCTTCTCTACACCTACTGCGCCACCTCGCCGCTGCCCTACCGCAAGCTCGGGCTGGGTGCGCGGCGGGAGGCCTTCACGCCCTGGAACCTGCCGCCCGCGAGCGTGTGGCGGTACCGGCCGGGGTGAGGCGGCCGCGGGACGGGCAGCGCCTTTCCTCTGGATTTCTCTACCCTCCGGCAGGGCTCGCGCGCCGCGCGGAGTGCCGCACCCCCGGGCTTCGCACCGCATTGTCATCGGCGGGCCCCTCCGACGGCGTTGCCCCCGGCGGCTCCTTCCCACAGGACGGGGCGGCATGGAAAAGACGCGACACCCGATTTGCCGACCGCGCCGCGGCACCGGCCACGCCGCGCGCGCCGCCGCCCTCCTGCTGCTGCTCGCCGGCTGCGCCGGGGTCGGGCCGCAGCGGCTGAACACGGACCAGATGGGCTACGCCGCAGCCCTCGGCGACGGGCAGAAGCAGCAGATGCTGCTCAACATGGTGCGGCTCCGCTACGCCGACGTGCCGACCTTCCTCACCACCAGCCAGATCATCTCGGGCTACACGCTGCAGAGCACGGGGCAGGTCGGGCTCAACGCCTATCCGAACGCCAATCCCGGCAACTACGCGACCCTCTCGGGCACGGTGGAATACACCAGCCGCCCCACCTTCACCTTCACGCCGGTCACGGGGGAGCGCTTCGCGCAGTCCTACCTGCGCCCGCTCGCCGCGGCGGAGCTGCTCTCCCTCGCGCAGAGCGGCGCGCCGATCGACCTGCTGTTCCGGCTCGGCGTGCAGTCGGTGAACGGGCTGGTGAACGGCGCGGCCAGCGGCGGCGAGATGCGGGCCGCCTCGGGCGGCTTCGAGGCGCTGATGGCCGCGCTGCGCGAGGTGCAGGCCGCCGGCACCGTCAGCCTGCGCTTCGAGCGCATGCCGTCGGGCAACCGCGTCTATCTCATGCTCGACGGGGAGGAGCCGCGCGCGCGGGCGGCGCTGCGCGATATCAGGCGCATCCTGCGCGCGGATGCCTCGGCGCGCGAGTTCGAGGTGGTGTACGGGCGCCAGTCCGGCCGCCCCGGGCAGATCGCGGTGCTGACGCGCTCGGTGCTGCAGATCTTCTACGAGCTGGGCGCGGGGATCGATGTGCCGCGCGCGAGCATCCGGCGCGGGGACACCGTGCCCGCCGCGCCGGGAGGGCTGATCGCCGTGCACCAGGGCGCCGACGAGCCGCGGGACGCCTTCGCCGCCGTGAACTACCGCAATCGCTGGTACTGGATCGACGCGGGCGACTACGCCTCGAAGTCGGCCTTCGCCTTCGCCTATGTGCTGCAGATCCTGGCCGAGAGCGGCCAGGGGCAGCCGACGCCGGTCGTCACCATCCCCGCGCAGTAGGGGCCTCGCGCAGTAGGGGCGTGGCTCAGGGAACTTCCCTGGCCACGCCTGCTGCCCGCGCGCCGCGCCGGAACTCGCGCGGCGAGCGGCGCATCGCCGCTCATGCGGCGAGCGCGGGAGCGACTTGCGGCTTACGCCGCAAGCGGCGCATCGCCGCTCATGCGGCGAGCGCGGGGTAATCCGTGTAGCCGTGCTCGTCGCCGCCGTAGAAGGTGGTGCGGTCGGGCTCGTTGAGCGGGGCGCCGGCCTTCATGCGCTCCACCAGGTCGGGATTGGCGATGTAGGGGCGGCCGAAGGCGACGAGGTCGGCGCGGCCCTCGCGGATGGCGGCGTCGGCCATGGCGAAGTCGTAGCCGTTATTCGCCATGTAGGGGCCGCGGAAGAGGCGGCGCAGCTCGGTGAAGTCGAAGTCGGGCACGATGTCGCGCGGGCCGCCCGTCGCGCCCTCGATCATGTGGAGATAGGCGAGGCCGTAGCGGTTCAGCCCCTCCACCGCGTGGCGGAAGAGCGGGGCGGGGTCGCTGTCGCTCGCGTCGTTGGCGGGCGTCACGGGGGAGAGGCGCAGCCCCGTGCGGTCCGCGCCGATCGCCTGCGTGACGGCCTCCACCACCTCGAAGAGGAAGCGGGTGCGGTTCTCGATGGAGCCGCCGTACTCGTCCGTGCGCTGGTTGCTGCCGTTCCGCAGGAACTGGTCGATGAGGTAGCCGTTCGCGCCGTGGATCTCGACGCCGTCGAAGCCCGCGCGGCGCGCGGTGGCGGCGGCATGGGCGAAGTCGGCGACGACGCCCGCGATCTCCTCGCTCTCCAGCGCGCGGGGCTGGGGATGGGGCTGGAAGCCCGTCTCGGTGAAGGCCTGGCCCTTGGGCGTGATGGCCGAGGGAGCCACGGGCTGGCCGTTGCCCGGCTGCAGCGAGGGGTGGGAGATGCGGCCGACATGCCAGAGCTGGACGACGATCCTGCCGCCCTTCTCGTGCACCGCGTCCGTCACCCCCCGCCACGCCTCGGCCTGGGCGTCGGTGTAGACGCCGGGGGTGAAGGCGTAGCCCTTGGCGGTGTCGGAAACCTGCGTGGCCTCGGTGATGAGGAGGCCGGCGGAGGCGCGCTGGGCGTAGTAGGTGGCGGCCGAAGGGCGGGGCACGTCGCCCTTGAGGGCGCGGCTGCGGGTGAGCGGGGCCATGGCGACGCGGTTGGCGAGATCGATGGCACCGATCTTCGTGGGCTGGAAGAGCGGGCTCTCGGCAGGGCTGGGCAAGGCGTTGGTCCTCTGGCGCTGGGGCCGGGCGCGGGGCCCGGCGGTCGCGAGGTAACTTGGCGCGCCGCGCCGGGGATGCGCGGGGCCGTGGCGCATGGCTGCCATGCCCGGCGTGAATCCCGGCGCCGGCACGGCCCCTCGGCCGGTGCGAGGCTTTCGATGGGCGCAACGCTCGCGGCAACCAGGGGCGCGGAACGACCGTTCTGTGCCGGACTCCGGAGCGGGAACCGACGATGCCCTTCATCAAGACGCGCGACGACGTGGCCATCCACTACAACGACTGGGGCACGGGCAAGCCCGTGGTGCTCATCCACGGCTGGCCGCTGAGCGGCGCGATGTGGGAGTACCAGTCGCTCTTCCTCGCCTCGAAGGGCCTGCGGGTCATCGCCTATGACCGCCGCGGCTTCGGCGAGAGCGGCAAGCCCTATACCGGCTACGACTACGACACCCTGGCCGACGACCTCGCCGCGCTGATGGAGGGGCTGGACCTCCAGGGCGCGACGCTGGTGGGCTTCTCCATGGGAGGCGGCGAGGTCGCGCGCTACCTCGCGCGGCACGGCGCCTCGCGCGTGGCGAAGGCGGTGCTGGTGAGCGCGGTGACCCCCTTCATGGTCAAGACGCCGGACCACGAGGACGGCGTGCCGCGCGAGACCTTCGACGAGATGGTGCAGGGGCTTCTGGCCGACCGGCCGAACTTCCTCGCCACCTTCGGCAAGAAGTTCTTCGGCGCGGGGCTGCTGAATTTCACGGTGACGAACGAGATCCTGCAATGGGCGCAGAACCTCGCCCTCCAGGCCTCGCCCAAGGCGACGCTGGACTGCCTGCGCGCCTTCTCCGAGACCGACTTCCGGGACGACATGCGCGCCTTCACCGTGCCGACGCTGGTGATCCACGGGGACTCTGACACCACCGTGCCGATCGATGTCAGCGGGCGCGCCGCGGCGCGGATGATCGGGGGCGCGAGGCTGATCGAGTATGGCGGCGCGCCGCACGGGCTGTTCTTCACCGAGAAGGACCGGCTGAACGCCGACCTCCTCTCCTTCGTCAACGGCTAGGGAGGATGGGGGGTGCCTAGCGGCACTCCCCCGTGCTGCCGATGATGATCCGCACCGCGCGGCCGCCGGTGCGCAGGCAGCCGTCGAGGATCTCGCCCTCCAGCCGCGTGCCGTTGGTGGTGTAGGCGACCGGCCCCTGCGGCCGGTCGTTCACGAAGTTGCCGTCGATGCGGGCGTTCTGCGTCTCGAAGACCTCGGTGCCCAGGCCGTTGCGCATGTCGTTCCGCCACTCGCCGCTGTAGAGGCCGGGGACGCCGTTCGGCCCGACCCAGCGATAGGTGCCGGTGCCGTTGCGCCGGTCGGCGAACCAGCCGCCCTCGTAGACGGCGTTGTTGCCGTAATCCATCCGCCCGATGCCCTGGCGCTGCCCGGCCACCCAGCTTCCCTCGTAGCGCGCGCCGTTGCGCCAGACGCGGGTGCCGCGCCCGTTCGGCAGGTCGTCCCGGAACTCGCCCTCATAGGTGCTGCCGTCGCCCCCGCGGTACTGGAGCCGGCCGGTGCCGGCCGCGCGGCCGTCGCGGAACTCGCCCTCGTAGAGGTCGCCGTTGCCGAGCACGCGCATCCCCGGCCCGTTCAGCCGGCCCGCGCTGAAGCCGCCCCAGGTGCTCGCCAGCGTCTGCCCGTTGAGGAGGAGGAGGTACTCGCCCGCCCCCTCGGCCAGCCCGTCCCGGCAGGGGCCGGACCAGCGCAGCACGGCGCCGCGCGGCGCGCCCGGAACCAGCACGGCGCAGCCGTTGGCGGGGTCGGCCAGCAGGCCGGGCGGCAGCGCCCGCGCCGTTCCCTGGGGCAGCGGGGGCGCCAGCGGCGGTTGCTGCTGCGGTGTGGGCTGGGGAAGCGTTTGCGGGGCCGCCTGCGAGGCTGCCTGGGGGGCTGCCTGAGGGGCCGTCGTCTGCGGAAGGGCGAGGTTCTGCGGGCCCCGGGCCGCGGCGGCGCGGCGCGCGGCGGCATCCCGCTCGGCCTCCTCGCGGCGCTCGCGGGCGTCCTCGCGGCGCTGCCGGGCCTCCTGGGCGACGCGCTCGCGATCCTCCGCGCGGCGGCGGCGCGCCTCCTCCTGGCGCTCGCGCGCCTCGGCCCGCCGGCGCTCGCGCTCCTCCGCCTGGCGGCGGCGTGCCTCCTCCTGCCGCTCCCGGGCCTCGGGGTCGGGCCGGGAGCCGGATGCGGGCGCCGGGCGCGGGGCGCGCACCGGGGGCGGGGCGGCGGGGGCGGCCTCCGGCTCCGCGGGGCTGAGATTGATCTGGGCGAGGCCCGGCCCCGCGGAGAGCAGGGCGAGGAGGAGGAGGGCTCCGGCGGGGACGCGCATCCTGGGAACTCCTAGCGCGGGGGGACGGAGGTGACGGGGACGACCCGCATCTCGACGCGCTCGCCCCGCTGCTTCGCCATCTCGATGGCGTAGCCGAGGGCGGAGACGGCGTCGAAGCTCTGCTCGATGATGCCGCGCCGGCCGGGATAGAGCGGCGTGTCGGAGGCGACGGCGACGAGCAGCCCGGTGCCGTAGGGCTCGGCCGAGGTCCAGTAGGGCTCGCCGAAGGCGCGGGTGACGCCGGGGGGGAGCGGCTCGACCGACTGCGCCATGTTGCCCACCTTTCCGTCCGAGCTGAAGAAGTAGACGTGCAGATAGGCCTCGCGGGCCGGCATGCGCACGCGGAAGCGGAGCGCCTGCCCGGCGGGGATCGGGTCCGGGCTCTCCAGCACGAGCTGCGGCGCCGCCTCGCCCCGCACCGCCGCCGGGCGCACGGTGTCGATCAGCCCGCAGAAATCGGCCTCGAACTCCCGCAGCTCGAGCCGCACGCTTCCCGGCGGCAGGCGGAAGCCCTCGATGCGGCGGCGCAGCGCCTCCGCCCCGTCGCGCCGGACGAGCCCGCGCAGCACGAGGTGCCGCTCGTCCGCCTCCGCCTCCAGCAGGCTGCACCCCGTGCGCAGCGCGGCCTCCGCGGCGCCGCGGAAGGAGCCGGCGACCGGCGCCGGGGCTGCTGCTGCGATGGGGGCGGGCTCCGCCGGGGCGTCGTCGCCGCCCTCGCGGAGGAACAGGCCGAGCCCGGCCAGGGCGGCGAGGCCGAGGGCGCCGCCGAGCGCCAGGGGCCAGCGCGCGGGAAGGCGCCGCCGCCGCTCGTAATCCTCCACGACCGGGCGGGCGCGGCGGGGCTCGGCCACGGGCGCCCGGGGCGGGGCGGAGGGGGCGGGGCCCGGGCCGGCCTCCCCGGCGGCCGCGGCGGGGAGGGGGCCGGCGGAGGGGCGGAGCGCGCGCAGGGCGGCGGCGAAATCCGCCGCGCTCGCGTAGCGCAGGGCGGGGTCGTCGGCCGTCGCCCGCGCCAGCACGGCGTCGAAGGGCGGGGGGACGGGCACGCGGCGGCCGGAGAGGCGGCCGGAGGGGTTAGCGGCCAGCCTCTCCCCCGTGACCAGCTCGTGCAGGATGGCGGCGGCGGCCAGCAGGTCCGCCTCGGCCGAGGGCTCGGCGGGGGGCTTGGTGGCGGGCGGGGGCCGGTCCCGGAAGGCGGGGATGCCGAAATCCGTCAGCCGGGCGGTGGGCTGCCGCGGGCTGGGGTCGGGCACGATCATGATGTTGTCGGGCGTCAGCTTGCCATGCGCGACGCCGCGCCCGTGCGCGTGCTCCAGGGCCGAGAGGATCTGCTCCATCAGCCGCAGGATGACGGAGGGGGTGAAGCGCTCGCCGCGGTCGAGCACGTCGCGCAGCGGCAGGCCGCCCGCCAGCTCCATCACAATCCAGGCGCGGTCCCCGGCCTCGGCATAGTCGAGCACGGGGACGATGTAGGGGTGGGACAGCCCGGCCGCCTCGCGCGCGCCGCGGCGGATGCGGGCCAGCCGCTCCGCGCCGCCCTCCTCGCCCAGCAGGGGCAGGGCGAGGAGCTTCACGGCCACCATCCGGTCGAGCTGGCGGTCCTCCGCCGCGAAGACCGCGCCGCCGCGCCGCCCGAGGGGGGCGCGCAGCACGTATCGCTCTACGTTCTCCGGCACGCGCCTCGCTCCGACATCCGCCTCACTTGTAAGCCGCAGGGTTCCGGCCCCGGCCGCTGGCCCCGGGCCCTCGGGACATCCCGGACGGGACCGCCCGCCCCGGGATGGCCGGGAGTCCGGGGGACAGGCGCCGGCCCTCGTGGGGGCCCTCATGGCCTGCGGCGCTGTCGCCGCCCGCCAGCATCCCCGGCGGGGGTTGCGTATCGGCCCCGGGGGAAAGATGCAAGCCGCGGCCCCGGCGGGCCCTCCCCGGGGCGTTCCCGCCGGCATTCCGCGGCCTCTTTCCCGGGCATTTCCGCGTCCCGCGCCCCGGGGGCCTTGGCGATCCCCGCGCCGCGGCGAAGAATGGGCCCATGACGATGGAACGACGCAGCCGGGGCTGGACCCTGCATCGCGGGGGCGGCCGGGGCTCGCAGGCCGAGGTGCTGCGCAAGCTGACCCGGGCGATCATGTCCACCTGCCTGTGGGACCCGCAGGAGGACGGCACCACCTGGGCGCTGGGGGACATGCGCTTCCTCACCGTCTCGGCGATGCTGCCGGATGTCGGGGAGGCCGCCTATGCCCAGGTCTTCTCCGCCCCCAATGCGAGCAGCGCGGTGGAGGTCGCCTCCGGCCGCTTCGCGCCGCGCGGCGCCTTCGCCAAGCTCCCGGTCAACGCGCGCAAGCGGGCCTCGGTGCTGAAGATGCTGGGGCTGACCCTCGCCCCGCACGGGCGGGAGGACTGGTCGCGCGACCTGCCGCCGCTGGACGAGGCGGGCTGCGCCTCCCTCGCGCGGACGGTGATGGAGGCGCTGACGGGCGCCTTCGGCTGGGACCCCTCCATCCCCCTCCAGGCCTCGGTGGTGCACGAGACGGCGCTGGGCGAGGCAGAGGCCTTCCTGGAGGGGCTGCGCCCCATCCATGTGGAGGGGCTGCTGCGCGAGGCCGGGCTGGAGATCGTCGAGGGCGAGCCGGAGGAGGACGACGAGGCCCCCGCCTTCCTCGTCCAGCACGGCGCCCCGCTCCCCTTCCAGGTGGAGCTGATGGACCCCGTGGAGGAGGAGGAGCCGCCGGCGCTGGCCTGGCACTACGGCACCCTCGTCTTCTCCCTCGCCATCAACGTGGAGGAGGGGGACGCGCTGGCGCTCGCCCTGGCCCTGCACGGGCTGACGCGCTGGGCGCGGGTGGAGCTGCCCGAGGAGAAGCGGGTGGTCGTCTCCCGGCTGGACAGCGTGGAGGGGGTGACCCCCGAGGGGCTGCGCGCGATGCTCGACCGCTGGCTGGAGGAGCTGACCGCGGTGCGCAGCCGGCTGGAGCGCGGGCCGGACGGGCCTGACGGACCGGAGGAGGACTAGCCCGCACCCGCCGGGGTGCCGGGGGCGCCGGCGATCGGCGCCGGACGGGAGCGCGCCCGGCGCGGCTCCCGGAGAGAATCACGCGCGGGGAGGAATATCATGGGCCTTGGTATCGACTACTACGTCTCGCTGAACTCGCCCTGGACGCATCTCGGCGCCGCGCGGCTGGAGGCGATGGCGGCGCGGCACGGGGCGACGCTGCGCGTCCATCCCGTCGATTTCGGCACGGTCTTCGCCGCCTCGGGCGGGCTGCCCCTGCCCAAGCGCTCGCCGCAGCGGCAGGCCTACCGCATGCAGGAGCTGGAGCGGTGGCGGGAGCATCTGGGCATACCCATCCATCTCCGCCCCCGCTTCTTTCCGGCCAATGAGAAGCCTGCCGCCCACACCGTGATCGCCGCGCGCGAGACGCTGGGCGAGGCGCCGGCCCTCGCCCTCGCGCATCGCGTGCTGAAGGCGCTGTGGGAGGAGGAGCGCGACACGGGCGACCCCGCCACCCTGGCCGCGCTGGTGGCGGAGCTGGGCCTCCCCGCCGACCTGCCCGCGCTGGGCGCCGAGCCCCGCTGGGCGGAGAGGCGGGAGGAGGACACGCGGGCCGCGCTGAAGCGGGGCGTCTTCGGCGCGCCGAGCTACGTGGTGGGGGAGGAGATCTTCTGGGGCCAGGACCGGCTCGACTTCCTCGACCGCCGGCTGGCGCGGGGGTGAGCGTAGGACGGACCTGACCTGCGGTGGTGACGCCGGAGGCGCACCGCAGGGGAGGGTGGGAGGCGACCTGCACGGTCCCTTCCTCTCCAGAGCGCCGCGGAGGTAGTGAGCGCCGGGAGGGGCGAGTGCGCAAGTCGTTCTACTCGCTGCTGGTTCTGGTCGGCCTGCACTCGGGCTGCAGCATCATGGCCACAGACATGATCAGGGAGGAGACTGCATCCTCCCCCGTCCTGTTCGATGGTGTGTCGGTTACAGTCGAGACTCTGCCCAGCGGTCTCTTCGGACTCGGCACATATGAGCGCCGCATTGTCCTACAGCGCAACAACCGGCGAATCGGAAGTTCGTGGATTGCCGATACGAGTGCCGACAATCGCAGCATTGAGGTTTACCAGATCAAGCCGCGCAACCTGCTCTTCGTCCTGCGGCTGAACTCTTACGAGGCAGATTTGGACTCCGGCGTTATCCGGCCCTACCCACTGTTTCCTTGCGGCGTGACACGCCCTCCTGCCGCAACCTATCTTGGTCGGTTCGGTCGCCAATATAAGAAATTGGAATTCTTCCCGGCCACGAGCCCGGACAGTGGTGGCACGGCGCAGATGACGGAGATGCAGACTGAGGAGTTGTGTCAGTCCCTGCTTGAGTATTGGCTGCAGCGAAACAGTGCGCCGACCTCGTCTTTCTGACGGTCGGTTTCAGCGGTCAGGTCTTTGGCACGTTCCCGCCGCGCATGGCCGCCCCGCCGGAACCGGACGGGGAGCGACGTGTTCCTCTCCCTGGGCGCCGGCCGGTCGGCGCCGTTGCGGAGGAGCCGCCATGCGGGAGCCGAGCCCTGAGACGCGCGAGAAGCTGGAGAGGATCGCGCGCCGCCACGGCGTGAGCGCCGAGGCCGCCATGACGCTGCTGCGTGCCCTCGCCGCCGGGGGCGGGGGCATGGCGCAGTTCAGCCATCCCGAGCTGGGCGGCATGGGCCAGTGGTCGCGCGGCGGGATGGTGATGGTGGGGGACATGTTCAACCAGGGGCTCAAGGCGCGGGTGGACGCCCTCTGCACCGAGCTGTCCGGGCTGGTGGGGGAGCTGGCGCCCGCCCCGGCCGGCGGCGCTTTCCAATCGCAGTACCAGGGGACGCCGGGCGGAGCCTGGGGCCATGCCGCCGGTTCCTGGTGGCCGTCGGAGCTGGGCAGCCCGGCCGCGAGCGGCGCGCAGAATGGGCTGCGCTACGCCTGGTTCCCCGCCTCCCGCCGGCTGGCGGTGGAGCGGGAAGGGCGGGTCCGGCTCTACGATACCGGGGGCCACAGCATCGGCGGCGTCTCCCAGCAGCAGGGGGCCGTGGCGGGGCTGAGCTTCTCCACGGAATCCGGCAGCATCACCCTGGATGACCTGCGGGCGGTGGACGCGCCGGGTGGCGCCGAGCCGCAGGCCCCTCCCGCCGGGCCGCCGGCGGCCGGGCAGTCGGTCGCGCCTCGGGCCTCCGTGCCCCCGCATCCCGTGGCCGGGCAGGGGCCCGCCGTCCCCGCACCCCCCCCGGTATCCGTCACGCCCGCGCCCCTCGCCGGGGCGGGCGGGGATCCCCTCGGCACGATCGAGCGGCTGGCCGATCTGCGGGCCCGCGGCATCCTGACGGAGGAGGAATTCACCGCGAAGAAGGCGGAATTGCTGGCCCGCCTCTGACCCCGCTCGCCGCCGCGCTCCCGCGTGGGGCGTGGCCTGGTCCCGCCGCCACGATCTTTCGCCCGCCGTTGCGCGTGGTGACCCAGCGCACAGCCGCTCCTTCCGCCAGAGCCTAGGAATCGGTCGTGGCCCGGCGATGCCCTCGCCGGCGCCACCGGGCGGGAGCCCTCTCCCGCCCGCCTCCGGCGCCCCGATCCGCGTGCCGCGTGCCGGCCGGGAGAGGGGCGCCGGAGGGGGTGCGACCGGCAGGCCGGGCCCCATCGCCCGGCCCGGCACAGCCCTTATCGTTGCGAAACAACAACGTGGTCCCCGCCCCAGGCGGGGATCGCGGAGAGGAGGTCCCATGCGCAAGCTCATCCCCGCGGCCGCCCTCGCGGCCCTTCTCGGCACCGCCGCGCCGGCGCTGGCCGAGGGAGACTACATCGCCACCGCCACCGCCTGGCCGGCCTGGGTGGAGCCCTTCCCGCCCCGCCCCGCCCGCGCGGAGGGCGCCCGGCCCCATCACCGCCTCCTCGGCGGCGACGACCAGTATGTGAGCACCGCCACCGCCTTCCCGGCCTGGAGGGGAACGTCGCTGGCAACGGCCGGGGCCGACCCGGTCGCCCGGGGGAACTTCCTTCTTTCGAGCCAGAGCGGTTGAGCCCGCGGCAGGCGCCCGGCCGCCCCCTTCCGGCGGCCGGGCCTCAGCCCCGCTCCGTCTCGTCCCCGGAGGTGTCGGGCGTTTCGACTTTCCCGCGGTGCTGGAGGGTGAGGGCCAGCAGCCAGCAGAGCAGCGCCCAGGCCGCGCCGAGGCACCAGCCCGCCAGCACGTCCGTCGGCCAGTGGACGCCGAGATAGACGCGGCTGGCCCCGACCAGCAGGGTGATCGCCACCGCCAGGAAAAGGACGTAGCTCCGCGTCCGCCACCCCGCCTCCACCTGGGCGATGATGGCGCCGAGGGTGAGGTAGGTCACGGCCGAGAGCATCGCGTGGCCGCTCGGGAAGCTCGCCGTGTAGACCTCGACCGCGTGGGGGACGAGGTCGGGGCGCGGGCGCCCGATCACCGTCTTCACCAGGGCGCTGATCGCCATCCCCCCGCCGATGGAGCCGAGCACCAGCAGCGCCGCCGCCCGCTTGCGGACGAGGGCGAGGTACCCCGCCACCCCCAGGGTGAGCCCGCCGAGGATGACGTGGCTGCCGAGCCCCGTGATGTCCCGCGCCACCTCCTCCAGCCAGCGGGGACCGATGGGGTCGGCAGGGTCCGCGGGGTTCCGCAGGGCGAGGAGGATCGCGCGGTCGAAGCCGAGCGTCTCCCCCTCCAGCACCTCCCCCGCCAGCCCGGCGAAGGCGAGCACGGCCGCGACGGGCAGGAGGAAGGCCGCGATCCGGGCGAGGTCGCGCGGGCCGAGCCAGTGCGGCCGCCGGGCGGCGAGGCGGGCGAGGGCGCGCAGCGGCGCCGGGGCGCGGTGCTCCCCCCTCACGCGGCGGGCTCCGCCGCGGCGGCCGGTTCTGCGGGCGGCAGGCGCCAGAGGAGGAAGAGCATCACCGCCATGGCCGGCAGCGCCGCCGCCGTGGTCATCAGGAAGAAGCCCGGCCAGCCCAGCGCCTCCGCCATCGCGCCGGAGGAGGCGCCGAGGGTGCGCAGCGGCACGGCGGCGAGCGAGGAGAGCAGCGCGTACTGCGTGGCCGTGAAGGCGCGGCTGGTGAGGCCGGAGAGGTAGGTGACGAAGGCGGCGTCGGCCAATCCGTCGGTGAAGTTCTCGATCCCCACCTGGAGCCAGAGCATCGGGTAGTCCTGCCCCGCATGGGCGAGGGCGACGTACATCAGGTTCGACAGCATCTGCCCGAGCCCCGTGACGATCAGCGCCCGCGCCGTGCCGAGCCGGGCCACCACATAGCCCCCCGCCAGCGCGCCGCCGAGGGTAGCGAAGAGGCCGAATACCGTGCCCACCGCCGCCACATCCTCCCGCGTGAAGCCGAGGGAGCGGTAGAAGGGCGTGGTCATCACCCCCGCCAGCGCCTCGCCCAGCTTGAAGAGGGCGACGAAGACGAGGATCGCCAGCCAGAGCGGGCGCCGCATGAAATCGGCGAAGGGCTGCACGACCGAGGCGTGCAGCCGGGCGCCCCAGGGCGCGGGCGGCACGGCCGGGCGGGGCGCCTCGCGCGAGGCGATCGTGGCCGCGACGCCCACCAGCATCAGCGCCGCCGCGCAGGCATAGGCCCCGCCCCAGCCGAGCGGCCCCACCAGCAGGAGCGTCCCGGCCCCGCTGGCCAGCAGCGCCAGCCGGTAGCCCCAGACATAGCAGGCGAGGCCGTAGCCCTGCTCCCGCTCGTGCAGGATCTCGATGCGGTGGGCGTCCACCACGATGTCCTGGCTGGCCGACAGGAAGGCGACGAGGGCCGCCAGCGCCGCCGTGCCGAGCGGCCCGGTGGAGGGGTCGCTGAAGCCGGTGGCGAGGATGGCCAGGGCGAGGAAGGGCTGGATCAGCAGCAGCCAGCCGCGCCGCTGCCCGAGGCGGGAGAGGAAGGGCGGCGCCACCGTGTCCAGCGCCGGGGACCAGAGGAACTTCAGCGAGTAGGCGAGGCCGATGAGGGCGGTGAGGCCGATATCGGTCAGCGACAGCCCGGATTCCGTGAACCACTGCCGTAGCACCTGGCCCGCCACCAGCGGCAGCGGCACCCCGGCGGAGAAGCCGAGGGCGAGGAGGACGAGGAAGCGGCGCTGGAGGAGAGGCATGGCTGGAGCCTAGAGCAGATTGCCGCGCCGTGGGACCGCCCGGCCCCGCGCCGGCCCGCGCATCCTGGGCAAGGCGGACGGGAGCGGCCGAGAGTTAGGTAAGATAACGCAACGAAACATCTTAAGGGCTCTTTCAGCGCTTCGCGTCACATTGACCGCTCGATGCCGAAGCTCTAGCGCCGGAGCAGAATGTCCGCATTTCAAAACAATCTCGTGGCCCGGGCGCGGCCCTCCTTCCTTCATCGGCCGGGAGGGAGGGCAATCATGCTGATCGTCCTCTGGGTCGCGCTCGAATTCCTCGATCCCCTCGGCCTCGGCGTTGCGGCAAGACGCGCCTCGGCCGCCCTGTTCAACGCTCTTGCCGGGCCCGTGCACGGCATGTCCAGTCCGCGGGCCGGGGACCGCATCGCGGTGGTCGAGATCGGTGACGGAGGGGCGAGCACCGAGGGCCGTGCCGCGGTCTGGCCGATTCCGCTCGAGACGCACGCGCAGTGGCTGATGAAGATCCTGGAGGAAGGGCCGCGCGCCCTTTTCGTGGACGTGCGCTACCAGCAGCGCCATGCTGGCGAGGGCGTTCCGGCGCTGCGCGAGGTGCTGGATGAGGCGCGAATCCGTGGCATTCCGATTCTTTTCTCCGCCGGAGGCCCGGGCTGGGCTCCGCTGCCCGAGGAACTGCGTCCGTTCGGCACCCTCACTGCCTGGCCCCGCCAGCGAGAGCGCGCCTACCCGCTAATCCTGGAAGAGCACGGCGCCGGGCATGACGCTGCGCATGATGCGGGTGGCGATGCAATCCTGCACCCGGCGGAAGCCACGGCGCCTCACCACGCCGGGCCGCATCATGATGGGACGGCGCGGCAGCGTGTCGGAGCTTATGACCTCTATGCCCGTCTCTGTGCCGAGGGGCGACTGCCCGAGCATTGCGCGAGCGCACCGCGCGATGCCGATTTCGCCAACCCACTCGAAATCCGTTGGAACGCCTATCCCGACCCGTGGCAGAGCGCGCTGAATAGCGGCTGCCGCACGCGCGACAACCCCGAATGGTTCGAGCGTATGACGCTTGCCGCCAAGTCGCTGTTGCGCTCCATGGTGAGCCTCACGCGCAATGATATCGAGTCCCGTTGCCGTCCCAACCTGACCCTTGATGTGAATCAGTGGAATAGGGCGCGAGAGGACGGGACGGGCTTGCCGCAGTGGTCGTTGCTGCGCGACCGCGTGGTGTTCTTCGGCTTCGGCACGCTGGACAGCAATGACCGTGTCGACGCGGCGTTGCTCGGCAGTGTGCCGGGTGTGCAGATGCACGCGCAGGTGTTCGAGAACCTGCTGGCCGCCGGCCGCTCGTACACGAGCCTCGCGCCCGAGCGGCACCTCGCGCCAGGGATCGGTGTGCACGCGGCCGAGATGACCGAAGGGCTCGTCTGGACCGCGACCGTCCTTGCCGCCTGGTGGTTCCTCTGGCGACGCGGCCGGTCGGTGCAGGAACTGAGGCTGCCGGGCTGCGCCACCTCCTCCCGCCTGACCATGCTCGTGCTGGGCGGCGTGGGCGCGCTGATGGCCATCGACTTCTTCCAGCGGGGACAGACGACGGGATGGCCCGTCCTTCTCACAGGCTATGCGCTGCTCGCAATTTTTCTGAGGCTGTTCCTCTGGACTTGGCAAGCGCCGGAAGGGCCGGATCAGGCTTTCGCGCTGCCGCGGGGCGAGGGATGGCTACGCCAGGTCACCGCCATCCCTGCCCTCGGCGGGTTGCTGCTCGTGCTGAACGAGTTGGCCCTCCATCTCGCTGGCACGGACTGGGCGGCCTTCGTGATCCTGTACTTCTCATTGATGGCGGAGGTGAATCACGCTTCCCACGCCTCGCATGAGGAAGCAGGCAGTCCGGGCCACGCAGCCCCTTCCTCCACCCCGACTCAGGAGTCGCGCATATGAGGGATCTACTTGCGGCGACATTCGCCTTCGCTGTCCTGCTCGCCGGCCTGCCCGCCGGTTCGGCGGCGCAGACCGTCACAGGCACGACGAACAACGCGGCCGAGATTCGCGTCTTCGACGGGAACGGCAAGCCCGCAGGAAGCCGCCCGGCCGCCGATGTCATTGGCCATCGCGTGGTCTCGCCCGACAACGAGTACGGCCATATCGGCGTGGAGACGGCTTCCGGCGTGACCTATCTGCGCCGCTCTGCCGTTGCTATCCAGGGCGCGCTGCCGCCGCCGCCGGGTGGATGCCTCGCGATGGGCACGCAGGGGCGGGACGGCCGCGGCACCACCAACGGCTTCGGCAACTGCCGGTGACCGGGCCGATGATCGGCCGGCGCGGCGTCGCGGGGCTTGGGCTGGGCCTTCTGCTCGGGGGCTGCTCCAGCGGGCTGGTGGGAATGGGGGTGCCATCGAAAGGTCGGATGGTCGACGTGGCTGCGTCAGGTTCCGCGGCCCCCGCGCCCGCGCCGGCTGACCTGTCGATACGCGACTTCCTGCGGTTCGAGCACGGCGTGCTGGAGGACAACGCGCTGGCCGCGCATTGCCGGCGCATCCTCGACCGGCTTCTCGCAGCCTGGCCCAGCGCGCGGCCGGAGGTTTCGGTCTGGATCGTGCCGAAGGCCACCTTCACGGCGGAGGCCTCGCGCGATGGCGCGATCATGATCACCACGGGCACCTTCGATTACCTCATGCAGCAGCCGGATCTGCAAACCGAGGACGCGCTGGCCTTCGTCATCGCGCACGAGGTCGCGCATCTGCTACTCGGCCACGCCCGGGAGAGGGCCAGCACCCAGCAGGCAATGCACCAGCTCTCCGGCCTGCTCTTCGTCGCGGCGAATGTTGCCGGGCGCGCGACTGGCGGCGGAGCGGATGTAGCCAAGATCGCGCAGAAGGTGCTCATCGGCAACCAGCTCGGCCTGGAGACGCTGGACGCTACGCTCTTTCCCGGCTGGAACCGGGCGCAGGAGTTGCAGGCCGATGCGCTGGGCTGCGACCTGATGGCGCGTGCCGGCTACTCGCTCCAGGCGGTCCCGCAGGTCATCTCCGTGATGGAGGCGCTGGAGGCGGAGCAGGCACGCCGTGCCGGCCCCGAGCCGAAACTCGTTGTAACAACAGCGAACAGTGTGCGGATTCAGCCTGGCGAACTGCTGGTGCGGGGTCTGAACCAGCTTCGCGAAACCCATCCGGGCGCTGCTGACCGCAAGGCCCAGGCCAATGCGTATATCGAGCGCGAATGGGGAGACGAGGCTGTCGGCTTCAACAGAGAAGGCTTTCGTCGGATTGCGGGTGATCGAGCGGTCCGCGGAGTTATGTCCGACTCTGCAGCCGCCAACCGAGCGCTGGCCGAGCTGTCCGGGGATCGGCCGCGCGACGCCTTGCGCAGCCTCACGCAGGTTGACCCGCGCGGCCCGGTGAACGGCAGCGCCATCACGATGCTGGCGCGCATGATGCTGCAGAACGCCCCCGCGCCACTCGAGCATCCGCGAGCTACCCTGCCGATGTACAAGGTGGCGATCATCCGGACGGGGCAGGATAACCGGCCGGCCGAGGCGCTGCGGCTCCTCGAAGTGGCGCAGGAACGCTTCGATGAGCCTGAGTTGATGGTCCAGCGCATCCGCGTGCTGAACCACATGGGCCGCAAGCTGGAGGCGCAGTTGTTGGCGGTGAGATGCGCCGCAAGTGGCATTACGGGCCTGCAGGAAGCCTGCATTGCCGCGTCCCGCACCTGACCTTCGACGGATAAAGGCCGTGGCTTGGCCAGCGGCCGCGTCCTCCTCCGTTTGGACGACGATGACCTGGTCCGGCGTGCCTACCGATCCAGGCAAGGGCAGGAATCGGGGCGCAGTGCTTTAGGACTGACCCCGAGCGTTCCTCGGAAAGGGCTACTTCCCGCGGCCGGTCTTCTCCTGCAGCTCGTCGATGCGCTTGGAGGCGTCGGCCTTGTTCAGCGTCTCGTCGAACTCTTCATGCGCCTGCTCGGAGAGGGTCTTGAGGTAGGAGGCCTGGGCACCGGTCATGGGCTCGCCGCCCGTGGTCCAGTCATCGGGGTCCTTGACGGCGTTGGAATCCGGGTCCGGGTCGGACTTCGGGTTGTGGTGGTCGTGGTGCTCGGGCTGCTTGGCCATGATGACGTCCCCTGTGAGTGTGTTCCCTAAACGTTCGGGGTTGAGCGGGGTTGCCCCGGGGGCGAGAGAGAGGTCGGCAGGGAGGGGCGCGATGAAGCTTCGGATGGGCGAGATCACGGGCGGCGAGGCGCGGGCGCTCTATGCCCGCCGGCCCGTGGTGCTGCTGCCGCTGGGCAGCCACGAGGACCAGGGGCCGCACGCCCCGATGGGCGACTACCTCCTGGCGGAGCTGGTGGCCGAGCGCATCGCCCGCGCGGCGACGGAGGCGGGGGTGGAGACGGTGGTGGCGCCGGTGCTCCCCTTCGGCAAGGCGGATTTTTTCGGGCCGATGCCGGGCGGCATCGCGCTTTCCGCCCGCACCTTCGCCCTCGTGCTGGAGGAGATGATTGAGGCCCTGCTGCGCCACGGGCTCGACCGGATCGTGGTGCTGAACGGCCATGGCGGGAACGCCCCCGTCATTCACGACGTGACGCAGGGGTTCATGCGGGCCGGGCGCGGGGTGATCCCCTGCTTCTATCTCTGGAAGGTGGCGGGGGCGCTGCTGCCGGACGTGGTGGGGGCGGAGCGGGCGCGTCGCTCGGCCGGGCACGGGGCGGACCCGCTGGGCAGCATCGCCCTGCACCTCACGCCCGAGCGGATGCGGATGGACCTCGTTCCCGCGGAGCGCGCGCCGCCGGGCACCTGCCTCGGCCTGCCCTTCATCGGCTGGGGCGCCGTCTCCTTCGACGGGGCGGAGATCAACGTCCCCGCCGAGTATGACGGCCCCTCGCCCGAGGGATTGCAGTCCGGCGATCCCCGCCTGTGCAGCGCAGAGACGGGGCGGGAGCTGGTGGAGCGGCTGGTCTCGATCGGGGCGGGCTTCGTGCGGCACCTCGCGGAAAGGCCGGCCGGGAAGACTTGATCCGGTTTCCGATCCATTCCTCAATGCGCGGTGATGAGGGGGATTCCGAACATGCGCTTCCGCGGCCTGCGGCTCGCCGCCGCCTTTCTGCTTCCGATGCTGCTCGCGGCCTGCGGCAGCTCGCAGCTCGCCATGCCCTACAGCCCGGCCAACCCGCCTCGTCCCGTCGCCAATGCCCGGCCGGTGGTGGCGGTCGGCGCGGTGGTGGACGACCGGCGCGGCGGGCGCGAGGACGCGAACTGGATCGGGACCATCCGCGGCGGCTACGGCAACCCGATCAAGCGACTGGAGGCTCCCACGCCGGTGCGCGACGTGGTGGCGCAGGCTTTCCGGGACGCGCTCGGCGCCCGGGGCCTGCTCGCGGCCTCGGGGGGCGGCTATGAGCTTCGCGTCACCATCGCGGAGTTCGACGCGACCCAGTACATGCGCCGGGAGGCCACGGCGGAGTTCCGGGCCAGCCTCGTGCAACAGCCCTCCGGCCGGGTGGTCTGGACCAGCCAGGGGCGCTCGCACGTTGTCGAGGGCGGGCTGACCCTGGCCACGGGCATCTTCGGCGATGTGGAAGAGCTGCGGCGGACGGCGCTGCGCGCCATGTCCGAGGCGATCGACGGGATGCTCGACCGGCCGGACTTCGCAGCCGCCATCCGCTGAGGCCTCACCACACCGGTAGCGGCGCCGCCCTCCAGGCGAGGCCCGTCGCGTCGGCCCCGGAAGGCAGGGGCGCCTCTGGCCGCTCCATCCAGGCGAGCAGGTCCGCGATCACCGTCGGGGCCTGGAGGTCGCGCAGCGGCATGTGGTGGATGCCGCTGTAATAGGCCACGCGCGCCGGCGCCTCGGGCGGGATGCGGTCGAGCAGCGCGCGGGTGGCCACGGGCGGGACGAGCTGGTCCCGCGCGCCGTAGACGAGCAGCACGGGCGGGTCGCCCGGCCCCAGGCGCGGCGCGGCGAGCAGCGCCTCGTCCATCAGGTCCACCAAGCCCTTGGTCGTGTCCACCCGCGTCTCGCGGATGGTCAGGGGGTCGCGCGCCATGCGGGTGAGGGCGCGGAGGTTGTCGGTCGGGGTGATGCCCGGCACGCCCGAGGCCACGGCCACGCGCGGGACGATCTGGGCGAGCGTGTCCAGCAGGCCGGAGACGAGGCGCGGCATCGTCACCCGCCCCCAGACCGCGGGGGCGAGGAGGACGAGCCCGGCCACGGGCGGCGGCTCCGGCCCCGTGGCCGCGAGGAGGAGCACGGCGCTCCCCATGCTCTCGCCGAGGGCGAAGAGCGGCACGCCGGGATGCCGCGCCCCGACCAGCCGGGCGGCGGCCCCGGCATCGGCGGCGAGCGTCGCCGCGCCGGGCCAGACGCCCCGGTTCGGGGCACCGCCGAAGCCGCGCTGGTCATAGGCGTAGACGGCCACCCCCGCGGCGTTCAGCGCCTCGGCGGGCTCGACCATGAAGTTGCGGCTGTCGTTGAAGCCGTGGAGGCAGAGGAGAACCGCCCTCGGCGCCCCGGGCGGCAGCCAGCGCCTGAGGGGAAGCCTCGCGCCGTCCTCCATGGTCAGCGCGTCATCGGCCAGGGCGGGCTCGCCCAGGCGCGGTCCGGCGGGGATGACCTGGGGGGTGCAGGCCGCGAGGGGCAGGGCCAGCAGGGCGCGGCGGGAGGGGGGCATCGCGGGGGATGATGTGGCCCGCGGCGGGCGGGCGTCCATGGGGAGGGGGGCGGAGACCGCAGCACGGGGCCAGCCGGGCCGTAGAACCGGGCGTGCCGCGCCTCCCCCGGAACGGTCACGACGCCGAGGCGGTCCGGGCTAGACCGCCTTCAGCACCGAGCGCAGGATCATGGCGATGGTGCCGAGCACGAGGATGCTCGCCGCCCAGAGCCCGACGAACCAGAGCAGGCGGCGGCCCCACATCAGTGGTAACCGCTCTCGCTCGTCACCTTGCCGCGGAACAGCCAGTACACGTAGCCGGTATAGGCGAGGATGATCGGGATGAGGACGGCCGCGCCCACCAGCAGGAAGGCCTGGGAGGAGGGCGGCGCGGCGGCCTGCCAGATGGTGAAGGCGCTCGGCACGATCATCGGCCACATGGAGACGCCGAGCCCGGCATAGGAGAGCGCGAAGAGGCCGAGCGCGATGATGAAGGGCCAGGCATCCGCCATCCCGCCCTGCCCGGTGTCGCGCGACAGCGCGTGGAAGAAGCGCCAGACGAGGAAGGCCACCAGCACCGGCACGGGCAGGGCGTAGAGCAGGTGGGGGAAGGTGAGCCAGCGCTCGGCGAAGGACGGCTGGAGGAAGGGCATGATGGCCGAGACGAGCGCGATCGCCGCCACCGTGCCGAGCGCGAAGGGCCAGGCGAGGCGCACGGCGCGGCGGTGCAGCGGCCCTTCGGTCTTCCACAGCAGCCAGCAGGCGCCGAGCATCCCGTAGCCGACCACCAGCGCCACGCCCGTCAGCACGGAGAAGGGCGTCAGCCAGTCCCACCACCCCCCAGCATAGGCGCGGCCCCGGACCTCGATGCCCTGCACAAAGGCGCCGAGCGCGATGCCCTGGGTGAAGGCCGCGACCATCGAGCCCCAGGAGAAGGCGCGGTCCCACCAGAGCTGCTGCGTCTCGTTCTCCGCCCGGAAGCGCATCTCGAAGGCAACGCCGCGGAAGATGAGGCCGAGCAGCATG
The DNA here is from genome assembly GCF_014199205.1 of Muricoccus pecuniae. Taxonomy (GTDB): domain Bacteria; phylum Pseudomonadota; class Alphaproteobacteria; order Acetobacterales; family Acetobacteraceae; genus Roseomonas; species Roseomonas pecuniae. The sequence goes on from NZ_JACIJD010000015.1 coordinate 62,089, forward strand.
ATGATGAGCGGCATATAGAGGGCGGGCAGCACGACGGCATAGGCCAGCGGGAACACCGCCAGCAGCCCGCCGCCGCCGAGCACCAGCCAGGTCTCGTTGCCGTCCCAGACGGGGGCGACGGAGTTCACCGCCACGTCCCGCTCCGCCTTCTCGCGCATGAAGGGGAAGAGGATGCCGATGCCGAGGTCGAACCCGTCCATGCAGACGTAGAAGAACACGGCCAGCGCGATCAGCACGGCCCAGATCAGCGGCAGCCAGAAGGCCCAGCCCGTGAGGTCCATCGCGGTCTCCATCGCCCCTACTCCGCCGGCTGCGGCGCGGCGCCGGAGGTGCCCGGCCCGGGCCTCGCGGCACCCGCCGAGATGGAGGGCGCCGGTGTGATGCCCGCGCTGCGGATCGGCTGGCCCTGCGGCGGCGCGCCCTCATGCGGGCGCGGCGTCTGGGAGAAGAGCTTGAACAGGAACCAGATGCCCGCCCCGAAGACGAGGAAGTAGACCACCACGAAGGCCGCCAGCGAGGTCGCCACCGCGGGCAGCGCGATGGGCGAGACGCTGTCCGCCGTGCGCAGCACCCCGTAGACGGTGAAGGGCTGGCGCCCGGCCTCCGTCACGATCCAGCCCGCCGTCACCGCGACCAGCCCGGCCGGCCCCATGGCCACGGCCGCGCGCAGCAGCCAGGGCGCGCTGTAGAGCCGCCCGCGCAGGCGCATGATGCCGCCCGCCAGGCCGAGGCCGATCATCAGCAGTCCCAGCCCCACCATCACGCGGAAGGCGAAGAAGACGAGGGGGATGTTGGTCGGCCAGTACTCCCGCGGGATGTCCTTCAGCCCGCGCACCTCACCGTTCCAGTCGTGGGTCAGATAGAGGCTGGCGAGGTTGGGAATCTCCAGCGCCATCCGCGTGCGCTCCTGCTCAGGATCGGGGATGCCGAAGATGATGGAGGGCGCGCCGCGCTCCGTCTCGAAATGCCCCTCCATGGCCGCGACCTTGGCGGGCTGGTGCTCGTAGGTGTTGGTGCCGTGCAGGTCGCCCAGCACCGCCTGGAGCGGCGCGACGAAGAGCAGCATCCACATCGCCATGGAGAACATGAGCTTCGCGCGCGGATTGGGGCCGCGCTCGCTCGCCTCCTCGCCGCGATCGGCGCCCGCGCTGCCGGGGGCCGGATGGTCCGGCGTCGCGCCGCCATCCACCAGCGAGCCCGGCGCGAAGGGCTGGGCGGCGGCGGCCCCGCCGGTTCCCGTGTCCATCCCCGCGTCGCGCACCGCGGGCGCGCCGCGGCGCTCGCGTAGGAGGTGCCAGGCACCGACGGCGCCGACGATCAGCGCGGTGGTGAGATAGGCTCCCGTCACGGTGTGGGCGAGGCGGTAGGGGAAGGAGGGGTTGAAGATGATCGCCCACCAGTCATCCGGCAGGAAGCGCCCGTCGGGCGTCACGACGTGGCCCTGCGGCGTGTGCATCCACGAATTGACCGAGAGGATCCAGAAGGCCGAGAAGAAGGTGCCGGCCGCGACGAGCGAGGTGGCCAGCATGTGCAGCCCCTTGCCCACCCGGTCCAGCCCGAAGAGCATGACGCCGAGGAAGCCCGCCTCCAGGAAGAAGGCGGTCAGCACCTCGTAGCCCATCAGTGGCCCGATCACCGGCCCGGCCTTGTCCGACAGCACGGACCAGTTCGTGCCGAACTGGTAGGACATGACGAGGCCGGAGACGACGCCCATGGCGAAGGCGACAGCGAAGACCTTCAGCCAGTAGCGGAAGGTGTCGATGTAGACGGCCTTCCCCGTCCACAGCCACAGCCCCTCCAGCACCGCGAGGTAGCTGGCCAGGCCGATGGTGAAGGCGGGAAACAGGAAGTGCCAGACCACCACGAAGGCGAACTGGAAGCGCGCGAGGTCGAGCGCGCTGGGCAACAGGGCTTCGATCATCAATCAGGGACCTCCCCAGGCGTCCCGCAGGGACAGATGTGTTGTCGAACCGCCTTCTCCAATGCTGCGGCGCGACATCGTAGGCGCTGCCGAGCATTTTTGGGGGCTGGCTCTCTCCCGCTGCGGAGGGTGTCAGACGACCGTCGCATAAGCTCTCGCATCCTGCCGAAGAGCGCCCGCCACCATCTCCAGCGAACTCCTGAGCATCCCGCGATCCGTCGCGGGCCCGAGCGCGAGCCGGGCGCGCAAGGGCGCCTCCCCCTCTACGGTAAAGGCCTCGCTCGGCACGATCGCCAGCCCTTGTTCCCGCATGTGCGCGACGAAAGCGGTGCTCGGCCAGTGTGCGGGCAGGCGGAGCCAGAGATGAAGCCCTTGCGGGTGCGCCTCCGCCATCTCGCCCAGCACGGTGCGCGCGATCGCCTGCCGCCCCGTCATCTCCCGCCGGACGCCGCGCAGCAGGTCCTGCGCCTGCCCGCCCGCGATCCAGTGATGCACCAGCCCTGTCAGCAGCCCCGGCGCCATCATCGCCGTCGCCCGCAGCGCGGCGGTCATCCCCTCCGCCTGCGCCTCGTCCGGCGCGATCAGGAAGGCCGTGCGCAGCCCCGGCGAGAGCACCTTCGAGACCGTCGCGATGTGGAACACCCGCCGCGGATCCAGCCGGGCCAGAGCGGGCAGCGGCTGATCGGGCAGCAGCCCGTAAGGATCATCCTCCACCACCATCACCTCGTGCCGGCGAGCCATCGCCAGCAAGGCCTCCCGCCGCGCGAGGGGCATCGTGGCCGTGGTCGGGTTCTGGATCGTGGGCGTGCAGCAGATCAGCCGCGGCGCGTGCTCGCGGCAGGCACGGTCCAGCGCCTCCGGCAGCATCCCCTCACCATCCATGTCCACGCCCGCCAGCACGAGCCCGAGCTGCGTGGCCAGCGCCCGCAGTCCGGGATAGGTGCAGCGCTCCGCCAGGATCACATCTCCCGGCCGTGCCAGGCTGGACAGCACGGCGAGCAGCGCCGCCTGCGCCCCCGGCGCCACCAGCACCTCCCCTGGCCCTCGCCGTCCCAGCAGCGGCCGGAGCCATGCCAGCCCCGCCGCCCGCTCCTCCGGCGTGCCGGCAGTGCTGCGGTAGGACATCAGCCCATGGACCTCCTGCCGCCGCAGCAGGGAGGCCATCCCCTCCTGCATCAGCCCCTTCAGGGACGGGTTCTCCAACAGCGGCGGCAGGTTCATCGTCATGTCGATCAGGGCCCGGCCGCCCTCGCGCCAGAGCCGGGCCGAGGCCCCGCCCCGCACGAAGCTGCCGCGCCCGACCACGGCCTCGATCAGCCCCTGGTGCCGCGCCTCGTTGAAGGCGCGGGTGACGGTGGTGAGATCGAGCTTCAGCACCGCCGCCAGGTGACGCTGCGGGGGAAGGCGATCCCCGTCCTGGAGATCGCCGCTCTCGATCGCCGCCCGGATCGCGGCGAGGATGCCGAGATAGAGCGGGCCACGATGTCCCTCCATGTGGCGGCGGATCGTCAGGGCAACGGCATCGGGCGGCATGGACGGGTGCTCCGGCAGCCGTCCATACATTAGCCGGGAATTGTCCGGGTCAAGGCCGGGCCCGCAGCACGGGCCGCCCCTCCTCCGCCTTGTGGATGAACTGCGAGCAGACGAGCCAGCCCTTGAAAGGCCGCAGCAGTGCCAGCGAGCCCAGGATGAGCAGCGGTAGGGTGGTCAGCAGGTGCACCCAGAAGGCCGGCTCGTAACGAAGCTCCAGCCAGCCCGCGAAGATCGTCACCGGCACCGCCACCGTGGACATCACGAAGAAGGCCGGCCCGTCCGCCGGATCGGCGTAGCCGAAGTCCAGCCCGCAGGCCTCGCAGCGCGTCCGCAGCTGGAGGAAGCCGGCGAAGAGGTGGCCTTGCCCGCAATGGGGGCAGAGCCCGCGCATACCGAGCGAGAAGGAGGAGCGGCCCTCGGCGAGCCGCGGCATGTCCTGGTTCATCAACGCCATCCGGTCCTCTGGGGCATCTCGCCCCGGCCCCGGATATGGCGGCCCGACACCTCGGTTCTCAAGCGGATTGTATGCGGTCAATCCGCCGGAATTGTATGGATAACCGCTGAGGGGCCTCAGCCCGCCACCCGCCCGTGCTCCACCTCAAGCCGCCCGACGCCGACGACGGAGCGGAGATTGCCGGCGACGAGATGCACCATGCCCTCGGGCAGCGTCACCGCGATCTCTACCCGCATCGCCTCCCCCTCGAGCCCCGCGCGGAAGCGGTCGGGCACGAGGTCACGCTTGGCGAGCGGCTGGAGAAGGCGCGGCAGCAGCCCGGGCGAGGGCTCGGCGCGCAGGAGGTAGCGCACGCAGAGGAGGCGCTCGTCTTCCTCCAGCGCGAGGACAGGAGCAGGCGCGGCCAGGGGGGCGCCGGGAACGGCATCGAACATCGGGTGATTTCTCTTCCAAGGGTGGGCGGGGCGGCGTGCCCGGCCGCCCGCCCGCGCGACGCAGGTCCCGGAAGCGTCCCGGGGACCCGCGCGCCGGTCAGGCGACCGGGCGAGTAATTCGGCGCATTCGGCGCCCGCGCGTGGCTTGGAAGAGAGTCATGACGATCAGACTAGGGCCGCCGCCACCGCGCGCAAGCCCCTCTTGCGGCGGCAGCCATGCGCCCAGTGCAGGGGAGGGCGGCGCAGAGGAGGGCGGCGGGATCAGGCCGCCTCGGCCTCGGCGGCGCGCGCGGCCGCTTCGGCTTCTTCCTCTTCCGAGGTCTTGCGCCAGGGGGAGTTGATCCTGATCCCCTCGGCCTCGAAGCGCGCCTGGATGCGGCGGTTCAGCTCCCGCGCGACGGGGTGGCGCTGGGAGGGGTCGGTCTTCATCCGCGCCCGCACGACCACGCCCGTCTCCAGCAGCTTGTCCACGCCCATCACGTCGATCTCGTCGCGGGTGGCGGAGGCCCAGCGGGGCTCGGCCCGCATCTCGGAGGAGATCTCCTTCAGCACGCGCGCCACGCGGTCCGTGTCCTCGCCATAGGGGAGGGAGATGTCCACCACGGCGAAGGCGAAGTCGCGCGTCATGTTCGTCACGGAGGTGACGGTGCTGAAGGGGATGATGTGGACGGAGCCGTCCAGCGCGCGCAGCCGGATGGAGCGGATGGAGAGCTGCTCCACCACCCCCGTCATGCTCGCGATGGTCACCGTGTCCCCCACCGCCACCGCGTCCTCCAGCAGGAGGAACATGCCGGTGATCACGTCCTTGACCAGCGTCTGGGAGCCGAAGCCGATCGCCACGCCGACGACACCGGCACCCGCGATCAGCGGCGCGACGTTCACCCCGATCTCGCTCAGCACGTTCAGCGCCACGAAGATGAGGATGACGATCAGCAGCGCGGTCCGCAGCATCGGCAGCAGCGTGCGGATGCGGGCCGAGCGCGCGGCCTGGGTATCGCGCGAGAGCTTCGTCAGGCGGCGCTGGATGGCGGCGTTCGCCACCTCCCACACCGTCACCGCCGCGAGCACCGTGAGCCCGACGGAGACGGTGCTGCCCACCAGCCGCGCGCCGAGCTGGCCGCGGCTGAACCAGGCGAAGGCCTTGATGCCCCAGGTCTCCAGCAGGAACAGGAAGGCGACGACCGTGACGATGCCGGAGATGATCCCCTTCAGCACGGGAAGGTAGCGGTTCGCCCGCCCCTCCAGCCCGGGATAGCGGCGGGCGAGGTCGGGGGTGATGCGGAAGCCGCGCTCGAGCAGGCGGCGCAGGGCGTAGTCCACCAGCTTCGCCACGCCGAGCACGGCGAGGGTGAGGGCGCTGGCGCGCAGCAGCCGCTCGAACCCGTCCCGCACCTGCAGCGCCCAGACCCCCCAGAGGGCGAGGAGGTAGAGGATGGCCAGCACGTGCCAGATCTCGGCCAGCCGGTCCCGCAGCGCGCGGAAGGTGCGGCGCGTGCGGTCCGGGTGGTCCCCCGGCTTCAGCTCCGGCGCGCGCAGCACCTCCGCCACGGCGTGGCGGTTCTGCATCACCACGATGATGAGGAAGAGCGAGACGATCAGCAGAGAGAGGCGCGAGATGGCGTCATAGACCGCCCAGGGCACGCCGAAGAGCAGCCCCGCCTCCGCCACCGCCCAGCCCACCACCAGCACGGCCACAATCCGGCGCAGCCAGACCGTGATGTAGGCCGCCGTCTCGTCCTGGATGGGCACGAGGCGGAGATGGGCGGAGTTGGGGGAGAAGAGCATGCGGCTGGTCACCATCACCGCGCGGATGGCGATGTAGGCGTTGTTGGCCAGCAGCAGCACCAGCTCCGTCGTCGGCAGGGGCTGCACGGCGCGGATGAGGCCGTAGGAGATGACGGCGAAGGCCCCGACCGGCAGCAGGTCCAGCCCCAGCCGCGCGAGGACGAAGGGGATGCGGCGGAACCAGGTCCAGAGATTGGCGCGCTCCGGCGCATGGGCGTCCAGCTTGTCCCGCCAGCGGGCGAGCAGGCGCCAGACGGCCCATTCGGCCAGCAGCCCGAAGCCGAAGAGGAGGGCGAGCTTCCAGGAGGCGTCGAGCACCCGCACCTGGGTCACGGGGTCCCGCGCGACGCCCGAGGCCCAGGAGAGGATGTTGGGCAGGTCCGTGACGGCGTTCAGCCCCGTCACGATCTGGTCCGACAGGGCGGCGAGGCGTTGGGAGGCGCCGGTGAGGAGCTGGGCGCCGAGGGTGTTGGGGGCGAGGAGCCCCTCCTCGGCCGCAGGGGCCGCGGGTGCCGCGCCCGTGGCCGGCGCGGCGGGAGCGATGGCTCCCGGGGTGGCTGCGGGAGCGGTGCCAGCCGTCGCTCCCGGGCTGGCCGGGGCCCCTGGGGTCGCACCGGGAGCCGCACCGGGAGCCGTGGCGCGCGAGGCCGCGGAGAGGGCTTCGAGGTTGCGGATCAGCTCGGCCCGCCGGGCATCGTCCCGCAGAAGGCCGAGCAGCCGGTCCGCCTCGCCCGTCGCGGGGAGGGAGGGCTGCGCCGCCTGGGCGGGCGCTTGGGCGGGCGCCTGGGCGAGGGCGGGCGCCGCGGGCAGGGATGCCAGCAGGGCGAGGAGGAGCAGGAGGGCGCGCATGGGAGGGGGTTGGAGCCCACGCGGTCCGCGCAGGTCAAGCTTCCGTGCGTAACCCCGTGTGTAACCCTGGGGCGTAACCCGTGTGAGGGGGCCTATCCCCGCCGGGCGAGGATCGCCGACTGCCGGGCGAGGGTGAGCAGCGCCGAGCGGGCGATGGCCGCGTCCGGCACGGGCCGCCCGGTGCCTCCCGACTTGCTCCCGCGCTCGGCCTCCAGCAGCCCGGCCAGCACCGTCTCCAGCGCCTCCGTCCGCCAGATCCGCAGCGCCTTCTCGAAGCCCGGGCGGCTGCGGAAGAAGACCGGGGGCTGGAGGGCGCCAATCCCGGCCACCGAGGCCAGGTGGAGGCGCTGCACGTGGCGCATCAGCGCGCGGAGCACCTGCACGGGGTTGGCCCCCTCGGCCATGGCGGATTCGAGGGCGCGGTCGGCGGTGGGCAGGTCCCCGGCCGTCGCGGCCACCAGCGCCTCGTCCAGCTCCAGGGCGGAGCCGTCGCCCATGCAGGCGAGCACGTCCTCCTCCGCCAGCCGCCCGCCCCGGCCGGCATAGAGGGCGAGCTTCTCCAGCTCCCGCCGCAGCGTCCCCCGGTCGTCGCCCAGGCGGCCGGCGAGCCAGGCGATGGCGGCGGGCTCGGCGGTGACGCCCTCCTCCTTCAGCAGGGCGGCGATAGTGGCCGACAGCTCGGCCCCGCGCTCGCGGTAGCAGGCGATGGCGGCGGCGCGGGGATGGGACTCGGCCAGCCCGCGCAGCTTGGAGCGGGCGGCCAGCTCCCCGGCCTCGACGATGACCAGCGTGTCCCCGGGCGCCTCCAGCACCTCGCGCAGGGCGGGGGCGAGGGCGTCGGTCGCGTCCCGCACGCGGATCACGCGCCGCCCGCCGGTGAGCGCCAGGGCGGCGGCCTCCCCGGCCAGGGCGCCGGGGCGGGAGGCGGCCTCGCGCGGGAGGTCGGCCACGCGGAAGGGGTCGTTGCCGGGGGCCACGGCCTCCTGCAGCGCGTCGGCCCTCTCCCGGGCGAGGCCGGCATCCTCGCCGTAGAGGAGGGCGGCGCGGGCGGCGCCGGGGTCCTTCAGGAAGGCCGGGATGCGGCGCGCGTCGAGCTTCATGCGCGGGGGGTGGTCAGGCCGCCCCTCCCTCGCGGAGGGAGAGGGCGAGGCGGAGCACGATCTCCTCGGCGATCTGCTCCACCAGCCGCCGCTCCGCCGCCTCGCTGCTGACGACGGAGGCGAAGTACTCGTTGTCCACGACGTTGTAGGCGTCCACCGCCCGGGCGGAGCCGGCCGCCACGGGGCGGGCAGGGACGGAAAGGGTCTGGAGCGTCCAGGGCGCCGTTATCACCATGCGGACGCGGGTGGGCGCGCCGTCCCGCCGGTAGCCCAGTGCCTCGTAGGCCGGGAGGGGGCTGACGGTCAGCTCGTAGCGCGCGGCCGGGGCGGTCCGGTTCCGCGCCGTCAGCCGCCGGTCCAGCGCCTGGTGCAGGAGCTGGCCGGTGCGGCCGAAGGTGCGGCCGATCCGCACCGCGGCCAGCTCGGGCGCGATATCCGCCTCGCCCGCGGCCGGCGGGCCGTTGAGCGGCCGGAAGCCGCAGCCGGCCAGGGATCCCGCCAGCCCGGCCAGCAGCAGGCGCCGCGCGACCACGGGGCGCTCAGACGACGAAGTTGACGACGCGGCCTGGGACATGGATGCGCTTCCGGATGGGCTTGCCGCCGATGGCACGCTGCACATTCTCCTCCGCTTCCGCCAGGGCGAGCAACTCCGCCTCCTTGATGCCGACCGGCACGGAGAGGGTGGCGCGCAGCTTGCCCAGCACCTGAACGGCGATGGTCACGCTCTCCGCCACCAGCAGGGCGGGGTCGGCCTCGGGCCAGGGCATGGCGGCCACCAGCTCCCCGCTGCCGGGGTGGAGGATGGACCACAGCTCCTCGGCCAGGTGCGGCATCATCGGCGCCACGAGCCGGGCCATGATGCCCAGCGCCTCGCGCCGCGCCTCGGCCGGGGCGGGGGAGGACTCGATGGCGTTGGCGAATTCGTGCAGCCGCGCGACGGCCACGTTGAAGGCGAAGCCCTCCAGCGCCGCGGTCACGGCCGCGATGCCCCGATGGGCCGCCTGCATCAGGGGCCGGGACTCGCCGTCGCCGCCGCGCCCGTCGAGCGTGGCCGCGAGGCGCCAGAGGCGCTGGACGAAGCGGTGCGCGCCGGAGACGCCGGCCTCGCTCCACTCCATGTCCCGGTCGGGCGGGTTGTCGGCCAGGATGAACCAGCGCGCGGTGTCGGCGCCGTAGCGGGAGATGATGGCGCCGGGGTCGATCGTGTTGCGCTTGGACTTCGACATCTTGTCGTTGCGCGAGACGATCAGCGGCGTGCCCGTGCCCTTCTCCGTCGCGCTGCCGTCGGCGGCGACGTCCACCTCGTCCGGGGCCAGCCAGCGGCCGTCCGGGGCCTTGTAGGAGGCGTGCTGGACCATGCCCTGGGTGAAGAGCCCGGCGAAGGGCTCGGGCGTGTCGATCCTGCCCATGGTGGAGAGGGCGCGGGTGAAGAAGCGGGAGTAGAGGAGGTGCAGGATCGCGTGCTCGATCCCGCCGATATACTGGTCCACCGGCAGCCAGCCATTCGCGGCCTCGGCCACCAGCGGCGTGTCGGCGCGCGGGGCGGTGAAGCGGGCGAAGTACCAGGAGCTGTCGACGAAGGTGTCGAAGGTGTCCGTCTCCCGCCGGCCCGGCTTGCCGCAGCTGGGGCAGGGGACGTGCTTCCAGGTCGGGTGGTGGTCCAGCGGGTTGCCCGGGCGGGAGAAGTCCACGTCCTCCGGCAGCCGCACCGGCAGCGCGTCCTTCGGCACGGGCACGATGCCGCAGTCGTCGCAGTGGATGACGGGGATGGGGCAGCCCCAGTAGCGCTGGCGGGAGACGCCCCAGTCGCGGAGCCGCCAGTTCACCACGCCCTGGCCGAGGCCGCGGGCCTCCAGCGCGTCGATCGCGGCGCGCTTGCCGGCCTCGCTGCCCAGCCCGTCCAGGAAGTCCGAGTTGAAGAGCGTGCCGTCGCCCGTCCAGGCGTTCTTGCCCACGGTGAAGGTCGCGGGGTCCTCCCCGGGGGGCAGCACCACGGGCGGCACGGGCAGGTCGTACTTGCGCGCGAAGTCGAGGTCGCGCTGGTCATGGGCGGGGCAGCCGAAGAGGGCGCCCGTGCCGTACTCCATCAGCACGAAGTTCGCGATCCAGACGGGAAAGGTCGCGCCCTCGATGAAGGGGTGACGCACCCGGAAGCCGGTGTCGAAGCCGCGCTTCTCCGCCTGCTCGATGGCGGCCTCGCTCGTGCCCTGACTGCGCACCTCGGCGATGAAGGCGGCGGCGGCGGGGTTGCGCGCCGCGGCCGCGGCGGCCAGCGGGTGCTCGGCGGCCACCGCCAGGAAGGACATGCCGTAGAGCGTGTCCGGGCGGGTGGTGAAGACCTCGATCTCGGTCGTGCCCTCGACCGGCTCGGCGAGGGGGAAGCGCACGCGCGCGCCCTCGCTGCGGCCGATCCAGTTCGCCTGCATCGTCCGCACCCGCTCGGGCCAGCGGTCGAGCGTGTCGAGCGCCTCCAGCAGCTGGGGGGCGAACTTCGTGATGGCGAGGAACCACTGGGAGAGCTCGCGCTTCTCCACCGGGGCGCCGGAGCGCCAGCCGCGGCCGTCGATGACCTGCTCATTGGCCAGCACGGTGCCGTCCACGGGGTCCCAGTTCACCCAGGACTTGCGGCGCTCCACCAGCCCGGCCGCGAGGAAGTCGAGGAAGAGCGACTGCTGCTGGCCGTAATATTCGGGGTCGCAGGTGGCGAATTCGCGCGCCCAGTCGAGGCTGAGGCCCATGCTCTTCAGCTCGGACCGCATGTTCGCGATGTTGGCGTAGGTCCAGGCCGCCGGATGGGTGCCGCGCTCGCGCGCCGCGTTCTCGGCGGGCAGGCCGAAGGCGTCCCAGCCCATGGGGTGCATCACCTGGTGCCCGCGGGCGCGCTTGTAGCGCGCCACCACGTCGCCCAGCGTGTAGTTCCGCACATGCCCCATGTGGATCTTGCCCGAGGGGTAGGGGAACATCTCCAGCACGTAGTATTTCGGTCGCGTGCCGTCCGGCACGTCGGGGGCGGCGAAGAGCGCGGCGTCGCTCCACGCCCCCTGCCAGCGGGGCTCGGCGGCGGCGAAATCGTAGCGGCCGAGGGTGGAGGTCGGGCTGTCGGGCGGGCCGTCGGTCATCGGGGGCCAGTATGGGCCTTATGTGAAGGGTGTGTCCTGTTATCCCCGCCGGCGCGGGGTGGGAAGGGGCTGCGGCGCCGGGGCAACCATCGCCGGGCGCGGCGGTTCTTTCCTGTCGCCAGGATTACAGGAGCATGACATGCGTTTCATCCCGATCGCGGCGGTGCTGGCCGCCCTCGCCGCCCTGCCCGCGCCCGCCTCCGCCCAGCCTGCGCCCTCCCAGCCGGCCCAGGCCTCCACGAGCATTCCCGCCGGCCATGTCCGCGCGGACGAGCTGATGGACCGCGACGTCTACAGCACCGATGGGGTTGAGATCGGCGAGGTGGAGGACCTGATCATCGATCCCGCCGCGGGCCGGATCGCGATGGTGATCATCGAGGTGGAGAACCGGCTCGGCCTGACGCAGAAGCACGTCTCCGTGCCGATGGACCGGCTGCGCGTCGCGCCGGGCGAGCGCCGGGTGACGATCAACATGGCCTCGAACGAGATCCGCTCGCTGCCGGGCGTGAATTACTGAGGCGGCAGGGGGAGGTGGCCCGGCCGCCCTCCCCCGGTCCCTTCCGCTAGAGGGAGGCGGACTGGCTCCGCAGCTCCCGGGCGCGGGCGAGGACCTTGTCCTCCAGCTCCGTGCCGGTCGCCGCCGCGACGGGCACGTCCACCCAGGCACCGTTGCGCAGTTCCTGGCGGAAGACCGAGACGCGCACGCCGTCGGAGCGGAGCTGGCGGCCGAGGATATAGGCCGTGGCCCGGAAGCGCTCGCCCGGGGCGGCGGGGGGCGAGTACCAGTCGGTGATGATCACGCCGCCGAAGGGATCGGCCGAGGAGAGCGGCATGAAGGACAGGGTGTCGAGGCTGGCGCGCCAGAGATAGGCGTTCACCCCCAGCGTCCCGGCTGCGTCCCCCGCGCCCTCACGGTTGCGGCTGCGGTCGGTGCCGAGGATCAGCAGGCCGTCCTGGTTGCCCGACAGCCGCCCCCTGACCCGGGCGCGCTGGCTGTCGTCGTAGTATTCGTCATTCCCGACCTCGCGGGTCTGCCCGCAGGCGATGAGGAGAACGGGCAGCGCGAGGGCTGCGAGGCGGATATGGCGCATGGCCGGCGCAACTAAGGCTCGCCGGAGGCGGCGCGCAAGGGGGAAATCACCGATCCGTTCCGCGCGGGGGAGGTGCCAAAAGAAAAGGGGCGGCGGGTTTCCCCGCCGCCCCCTCTCATTCGGCCCTGGCCGGATCAGAACGCGACCCGGAAGCCCGCCAGCACGATGTCGACGGTCGTGGTGTTGGGGCTGCCCGCGCGGTTGTTGAAGTTGAAGCCCTGCTCCTTGCGCTCGTAGTTCACGTACTCAGCGAAGAAGTCGAGGCCCGGGGCGACGCGGTAGTTGCCGCCGACGGCCCAGCCGATGTCGCGGCGGCCGGCCGGGACGGTCTGGCTGCCCGCGCTCCAGATGGTGGTGTAGTGACCGCCGACCGTGATGGCGTCGATCGTGTAGGTGGCGCCGGCGAGGAAGGCGTCCGCGCGGCGGTCATCCACCGTCGTGCCGGCGATGCGCGAGGTGGTGTTCCAGTTGGTGTTGCTGTTGCCGCCGGTGTACCAGCCGCCGACCGTGAAGCCGTAGGCGGTACCCACCGCGCCGGCCCAGACCATGTCCACGCGCTGGGGCGAGGGGCCACCGGTGTTCTTCACCGCGTCGGCGCCGATATAGCCGACCGTGGCGGCGAAGCCGACGGGGCCGAAGGACCCGCGCCAGCGCAGGGCGGCCTGGATCTCGTTGCGGCGGCGGTTGCTCACGCCGGCGAGGCCGGAGAGCTTGTCGCAGACGGCGACCGTCGTGATGTTGACGGCGTCACAGCCCGAGAGCGGGCCTTCCTGGGTGTTGAAGGCGAAGCTCGCGCCGGCGTCGAAGCCGAAGAACTGCGGCGTCAGGTAGATGAGCTTCGTGTTGTCGCCGAGGTCGTTCGGGTTCGTGAAGGCGGGGCGATAGTTGCCGCCGATGACCTGCTGGTTGTTGTCGCCGGAGTCGGTGCCGCCGAGGCCGAAGCCGGTGATGTGGCCGGACTGCAGCTGGGCGATGGCGCCGTCCTCTTCACCGAAGCGGATCTGGCCCCAGGGGCCGGCGAGGTAGGCCCAGGCCTCGTCGAAGTCGAGCGAGCTCTTGCTCACCGGCGTCGCCGCGGTGAACACCGTCCCCTGGCCACCCGTGTTCCCGGTGTTGGTGATGAAGTTGCTGCCCTGGCGGACCGAGTCGTTCTGGATCTCGAGCGCGACGCCGTAGCGCAGGCCGTTCGCGGCCTTGCCGGAGGCGAGGACGTGGATCTCGACCTCGTTGGAGAAGTCCGCATTGCCGACGCGGGCGTCGGCCACATTCAGGTTGTCCTGGCGGGTGTAGTTGTACATTGCCTTGTAGAAACCGCCGATGCGCACCTCGAGGCCGCGCAGCGAGGTCCCGGCCGCGCTGCTCGCGGAGAGGGCGTCGCCGCTCAGCGACTGGGCCATCGCGCCCGGCGCGAAGAGGGCAGCGGCGGCGACCGCCGTGCTGCCGAGTAGAAGCTTCCGCATCCCAAATCCTCCTACGTGCCGGAACGTCCCGGCGCTTCCTGCGACCCGCCCGCCCCCCTCGGCGGGTTTGCCGGGAAGGCGTGCATCCGACGGATGCGCCCTCTTGGCCGAGCCCGCGGGGACTATGGTTCAGGCACTTTGCAGGCGTCCATCGGGCAAAGCGCCTGATCGCGACATCCGTGAGACACTGTGTCTGACCGGACACATCCTCTAGCGGAGCTGCCCGGCCAGCCCGCCGATCGCCGCCCAGCCCGCGGCCATGGGCGGAAGGCGCCGCGATTTCAGGGCATCCAACCCGCCCAGCGCCACCACCGGCCGGCCCGCCCGCCGCGCGAGGGCGGCCCAGCGCAGCGGGCCGAGGGCGGGGGCGCCGGGGTGGCTCGCCGTGGGGAAGACGGGGGAGAGGAGGACGAGGTCGGCCCCCAGCCGCCGGGCCCGCGCGAATCCGGCCCGCCCATGCGCCGCCACGGAGAGGAGCGGCCCTCTCCCCCCGCGCCGGGCGATGAGGAAGGGGAGCAGCCCCCGCGCCGGGCGGCGGTCCGGCAGGTGCAGCCCGGCCCGGAGCGCCAGCGCCCCCCGCCCGTCCCCGGAGAGAAGAAGGAGCAGCCGACGCTGCCGGGCGAGGCGGGCGAGCGGGGCAAGGAGGCCGGGGGCAGGATCGCGCGCCAGCACCGCGCTGCCCGGGGGCAGCCGGCGGGCAGCGGCGCGCGGATCGGGCAGGCGCCGGGCGTCGCTCAGCAGCCAGAGCGGCGGTACGGCCCGGGCCGGCGCGTTCACACCCACCCCGTTCTGCCCTAGCCTTCCGCGCTGCATGACCGACCCCCTGCCCCCCGCCGCCGATGCCATCGCCGCGAACCTCGCCCGGATCAAGGCGCGCATCGCCGAGGCCTGCGCCCGGGCGGGGCGGGACCCGGCGGGGGTGACGCTCGTCGCCGTCTCCAAGACCCATCCGGCGGAGGCGGTGCGGGCGGCGCTGGCCGCGGGCCAGGCCGTGTTCGGGGAGAACCGGGTGCAGGAGGCGGCGGGCAAGTTCCCCGCGCTGCGGCCGGACCATCCCGGCCTGCGGCTGCACATCATCGGCGGGCTGCAGACGAACAAGGCGCGGGACGCCGTGCGGGTGGCCGACGTGATCGAGAGCCTCGACCGCCCGAAGCTCGCCGCCGCCATCGCCGAGGCCATCCGCCGCGAGGGCCGCTCGCCCGAGCTGCTGGTGCAGGTGAACACCGGGGCCGAGCCGCAGAAATCCGGCATCGCGCGGGACGAGGCCCGGGATTTCCTCCGCGCCTGCCGGGAGGAGCACGGGCTGGCCGTCTCCGGCCTCATGTGCATCCCGCCCGAGGGGGAGGACCCCGTGCCGCATTTCCGCTGGCTGGCCGAATTCGCGGCGAAGGAGGGGCTGGGCACCCTCTCCATGGGCATGAGCGGGGATTTCGAATCGGCCATCGCCTGCGGGACGACGCAGGTGCGGGTGGGAAGCGCGATCTTCGGCGCGCGGCCCTATCCGGCACAGGCCGCTGGGCTGGCCTCTGGGCAGGCCCTTGGGCAGGGATAGCGGCGCCCCGTGAGCGACGCGGCGGCCTGGGACGCGCGCTACGCCCCGCCCGGCACCCTCTTCGGCGAGGAGCCCAACCGCTACCTCGAATCCCAGGCCGCGCGGCTGCGGCCGGGGATGCGGGCGCTGGCCCTGGGGGACGGGGAGGGGCGCAACGGCGCCTGGCTCGCCGGGCAGGGGCTGAAGGTGACCGCCGTGGACTGGTCCGCGGCGGGGCTGGCCAAGGCGGGGGCGCTCGCGGCCTCGCGCGGCGTGGCCCTGAGGACGGTGGTGGCCGACCTCGTGGAATGGCGGTGGCCGGTGGAGGGGTTCGACCTCCTGGCCTGGATCTTCGTCCACCTTCCCCCGGCGGACCGCGCCCTCGTCGCTGCCCGCGCCGCCGAGTCGCTGGCGCCGGGCGGGCTGCTCGTGCTGGAGGGCTTCACCCCCGCCCCCGAGGGGCGCCGCGCCGGCGGCCCGCGCGACCCCGCCCTGCTCTGGTCCGCCGCGCTGGTGCGGGAGAGCTTTCCGGGACTGGAGGTGCTCGAACTGATGGAGGGCACGGTGCTGCTGGACGAGGGCCCGAAGCACCAGGGCCATGCCGAGGTAGTGCGGGCCCTGCTGCGCCGGGGCTGAGGCCCTTAGCCCTTAGCCCTTGGCCGAGGCCGCCACCCAGCCACCCCCCACCACCAGCGCCGCCGCCAGGGCGAGGCGCGGGCCGAGCACCCCTTCCCCCGCCAGCAGCAGGAGAAGGGTGGAGGCGACCGGCACGGCATAGGCGAGGGTGCCGAGCAGCCGCGGGTCGCCCCGCTTCATCCCGACATCCCAGAGAAAGAAGGCCGCCCCCACCGGGCCGAGGCCGAGCAGCAGCACGGAGAGGAGCTGCCGTGCATCGGGGATGACCGTGACCTCGAAGAGGAGGTGCGCGATGGCGGCCAGGGCGGCGGAGGCGAGGCAGAAGCCGGCCACCGCCTCCGTCGGCACGGCGGAGAGGCGGCGGGCGGTGACGGAATAGACCGCCCAGGTCAGCGCCGCCGCCGCCGCGCAGAGAAAGCCCGGCAGCGCCCCCGGCGGGAAGGCCGCCCCGGGGCCCACCACCAGCGCGCAGCCGAGGAAGCCCAGCCCCACCCCCGCCAGCCGCCGCGCCCCGAGCCGCATGCCGAGGATGGGGGCGGAGAGGAGCACGATCAGCAGCGGCCAGAGATAGTTGAGGAGGCTCGCCTCCACCGGCGGCGCCCAGGCGAGGGCCGCGAAGTAGAGGGCGTGGTAGCCGAACAGACCGCCCACCCCGTGCGCCCAGGCGATGGGCGGCTGGCGCAGGGCGGCGAGCTGCCCGCGTAGGGCGAGCCCGGCGGTGGCGAGGGCGCCGCCGGTGGCGAAGGCCATGGCCGTCACCTGCAGCGGCGGCAGTCCCGCCGCCCCGCGGGCGAGCACGGCGAGGAAGGCCCAGAGCAGGAGCGCCCCGATGCCGAGGAGGGTTGCGCGGCTCATGAGGCAGCCCGCGCAACCCGCGAAAGAAGGATGCGTTGCCCCCGCGTCCCGCCGGTTCTGTCCGGCGCCGAACGGGCATAGGAGTTGAGCAAGGTGGGCTTCCTTATTCGCACGGCCATCACGGCCGTCGCTTTCTACATCGCCGCGAACCTCGTCACAGGCCTATGGTTCTCCAGCCTGACGACCCTGATCATCGCGGCGATCATCTTCGGGGTGGTGAACGCGGTCATCCGGCCGATCCTCTCCACCCTGTCCCTTCCGATCACGGTGCTGACGCTCGGTCTTTTCACCCTCGTCATCAACGCGGTGATGCTGGGACTGACGGCGCTGCTGATGCCGGGGATGCGGATCACGAGCATCGGCACCGCCTTCCTGGCCGCGATCATCATCTGGCTCGTGTCCTGGGCCGCCAACAAGGTGATCGGCGACCGCGTGGCGGCGTAATAGTCGCGGCGTGAGCTAGGCCCCTTCCGCCCCCGGCAGGGAGCGGAGGGGGAGTGGCGCGAAGCGGGTGGCGTGCCATTCCACGTCGCGCCACACCCCGCCGATCACATAGGGATCGGTCGACCACCATTCCTGCGCGGCGGCGACCGTCGGATGGGCGGTGACGGCGACGGAGCCGATCATCCCGCCCTCCGCATCGAGGATGGCGCCACCGACCGTGAGCAACCCTTCGCGCGCGGCCGGGGCCACGCGGGCGAGATGCGCCTCCCGCACGGCCAGGCGCCGGGCAGGGCCGCCGGGATCCGTGCCGTCCCGCGCGACGGCGATGCTGTGGGTGGGGGCGGCGGGCACCGGCCCGCTCGGCAGTGGCCGGTAGGGCAGGGGCGCGATGCGGAAGGGATGGCTCTCGTGGCCCGCCCAGATCCCCTCCTGCAGGAAGGGCTCCGCGTCGAGGTAGCGCTCCAGCGCCCCTTCCGCCACGATCATGAGGGAGCCCTGGTAGGCGCCGGCCGCATCGAGCAGCGGCACGCCGAGGAACAGCTCCCCCGCCTCCGCCATGGGGCGGAGAAGCGCGAGATGCGCCTCCCGCACCGCCCCGATCCGCGCGCCGGCATCCGGTGCCGCCCGCGCCAGGACAAGTCTGCAAGCCGTCATCGCCACGCCCTCCCCGCCCGCAGGCTCGCCCGCGGAGGGGAGGGGCGCAAGGTGGCGCTACTTGTTCGTGCGACCCATGTGGTTCGGGTTCACGCCGCCGTCGCGCTTCGTCTCGTTCGCGACGTCGCCCTCGTCCGTGCTGTCGGCCTGCAGAACCTCGGGGTCCGTGCCCTGGCCGAACACGCCCTTGGAGGAGCCGATGCCGGGGTTTCGCTCGTCGTCCGAGGGCGGGCGGGGGATGCCGTCGCCCAGCCCTTCCTCGCCGCGCTCCTTGGCGCCCATGCCGCCCTTGGGGTGCTTCGAAGCGGTCATGCCTGCCTCCCTTGTATCGAAGGAGAGGTAACGGCCGGCCGCCCCGAAGGCTTCCCCGACGACGATAAGGGGGCGGCGATCAGTACATGTGCTGGCCGCCGTTGATCGAGAGGGTGGAGCCGGTGATGAAGTCCGCATCGTCGGCCGTGAGGAAGGCGACGCCGCGCGCGATGTCGTCCGCCGTGCCGAGACGGCCGCGGGGGATGCGGGCGATGATCTTCTCCAGCACCTCGGGCGGCACGGCGCGCACCATCTCCGTGTCCACGTAGCCCGGGGCGACGGCGTTCACCGTCACGCCCGTCTTCGCGCCCTCCTGGGCGAGGGCCTTGGTGAAGCCGTGGATGCCGGACTTGGCGGCGGCGTAGTTCACCTGCCCGTACTGCCCGGCCTGGCCGTTGATCGAGCCGATATTCACGATGCGCCCGAACTTGCGGGACACCATCCCGTCCCACACCAGCTTGCAGAGGTTGAAGCAGGAGCCGAGATTCGTGTCGATCACGTCGTCCCACATCTTGCGGTCCATGCGCTTCATCGTGTTGTCGCGCGTGATGCCGGCGTTGTTCACCAGGATGTCGATCGGCCCGACCTCGGACTCGATGCGCTTGATGGATTCCGCGCACTGCTCGTAATCCGAGACGTCGAACTTGTAGGTCTTGATCCCCGTGCGCTCGGTGAAGGCGCGCGCGGCCTCCTCGTTCCCGGCATAGGAGGCAACGACGGTGCGCCCGGCCTTCTGCAGATGCTCGCTGATGGCGGCGCCGATGCCGCGCTGGCCTCCGGTGACGAGTGCGATTCGTGCCATGAGGTTGGACCCTTTCCTGACGTTGGTCTCCCGCCCCCAAAGCTGACGCGGTGCCCCCGTGCCATCAAGGGAAAGGCGCGCAAGATCGCACCGCACAACGACGGTTGGGCGCAATTTTCCGCCCCACGCCCCGGAAACGCGGCGGGGCGGCCCCGAAATGGCGGGCTGGTGCAACGAAGTCTGGCTTTCGCTCACGGGCCGGTGTAGGACGCCGCCCGCCCCGATCCGACCCCGCTCAAGGAATGCGCCGCCATGGACACCCCCATCGCCGCCGTGCTCTGGCCCGACCATGCCGGGCGCGACATGGCCGCGCTCATGCGGCTGATGGCGCATCTGGAGCGCTGCTGCCTGGAGATCGGGGCGGAGGAGGCGGCCGGCTACCTCGCCGAGGCCGCGGCCAGCCTCGCCCAGGACGGAGCCCAGCGGCGCCTCGCCGCCTGAAGCCGCACTGCTACCTCGCCGCTTGAAGCCGCACTGCCGCCTCGCGGCTTGACGCCGCGTTGCCGCCTCGCGGCCCCGGGCGGCGGGCCGGCCCGCCGCCCGGGGCCGTGCCCGGCGCGGCTTCCGTGCCGCAGTGGCGGGAACTGTGCCGGGAACTCGTCGCGCTTCCGGAAAAGCCCGGTGACGGGCGCCTCGCACGGCCCTAGAAGGTCGGCCGCCCCGCCCGGCGGGGCAGCTTCCCCCGCGGAGCGGGGTGCTTTTCCCCCTCCCCGCGGAGCGGGGTGCTTTTCCCAAGGACGAACCAGTGACCAAGACGATCCTCAAGGCCGCGCTGCTCCCGTCGCTGGCGCTCATGGCGGCCTGCACCGCCGCGCCCCCGCAGCCCACCGTTGCCCCGCCGCCGGAAGAGGCCTTCCGCCCCGTCTGCCGCGAGCGCCTGCCGAACGCGACCGACTTCGGCATGATGAAGTGCATGTACGAGGAGCTGGACAAGTCGCGCGGCGTGACCCCGGCCAGCGTCACCGCCCCGGCCGCCGAGCCCGCGCCCGCCACCCCGGCGCGTCCCTCGGCCCCGGCCCGCTCCTCCGCCCCGGCCGCGCGCCGCGCCCGCTGAGCCCCGGCACCCGGCCCGCCCACGCGGCGGGCCGGTTCCTGGGTGAAGCCCCTGGGTAATCACTCCGGGTTGATGCTGTCGGGCGGCCCCGTTTCCGCCGCCCCGCCTAGCGGCCGGTCTCCCCGGCCGCGTCGCGGTCATGAACGAGGCGCCCGGCGACATAGGTCGCCCTGACCGCCCTCTCGTCCCCGAGCGCCGCGAGTGCGAAGAGCCGGTCCGCCGGATCCGCCGCCGCGCCGGTCCGCAGCGCGAGAGCCGGCGTGGCGGCGGGGTCCAGCACCACCAGATCCGCCTCCATTCCCGGCACGAGCGTGCCGATCCGGTCCTCCAGCCGCATCGCCTCCGCCCCGCCGCGCGTGGCGAGCCAGAAGGCCTGGGCCGGGTGCAGCCGCGCGCCGCCCAGCCGCGCCACCTTGTAGGCGTCGCCGAGGGTGCGGAGCGGGGAGAGGCCGGTGCCCGCGCCCACGTCGCTCCCGAGGCCCACGCGCACGCCCTCGCCCGCCATGTCGTGCAGGCGGAACAGCCCGCTGCCGAGGAAGAGGTTGGAGCTGGGGCAGTGCGCCACGCCGCAGCCGCTCCGCCGCAGGGCGGCGATGTCGGCCTCCGTCACGTGCACGGCATGGCCCATCACCGCGCCGGGGCCCGCCAGCCCCGCCCGGGCATAGACGTCGAGATAGGAGGGGGCGCCGGGGAACAGCTCCCGCACCCAGGCGATCTCGGCCTCGGTCTCGCAGAGATGGGTCTGCACCAGCGTGCCGGGATTGTCGCACCACAGCCGCCCGGCGGCGCGCAGGGCCTCGTCCGTGCAGGCGGGGGCGAAGCGCGGGGTGATGGCGTAGAGCAGCCGCCCGCGCCCGTGCCAGCGGTCGATCAGGCGCTGCGTGGCGGGGATGCCGTGATCCGCGCCGTCCAGCAGCCCCTCCGGCGCGTGGCGGTCCATCAGCACCTTGCCGGCGGCCAGGCGCATGCCGAGCCGCGCCGCCTCGGCGAAGAGGGCGTCGGCCGAGTGCTCGTGCACGGTGCAGTAGACGGCGGCCGTCGTCGTCCCCGCGCGCAGCAGCTCCCGCAGGAAGATCCGCGCGATGCGGGCGGCATGGGCGGGATCGGCGAAGCGCGCCTCGGCGGGGAAGGTGTAGCGCCGGAGCCAGTCGAGCAGGGTTTCCCCGAAGGCGCCCGTCATCTCCATCTGGGGGTAGTGGACATGGGCGTCCACGAAGCCGGGGCCGATGATGCCGTCGGGGTAGCGGTGGACGGGCAGGTCGTCCGGCTGGCGCGGGCGCTCGGCCGCGTGGTCGCCGAAGGCGGTGACGATGCCGTCCCGCATCACCACCAGCGCGTCCGGCCAGAAGGCGAGGGCCGTGTCCGCCTCGCCCGCGAAGGGGTCGTGGCGGAAGCCATAGGCCGGGCCGCGCAGGCCGAGGGGTCCGTTCGTCAAGCGCCACTCCGTGCCGGGCCGCGCATCATGCCATCCCGGGCGTTGCGGTGAAGCCACCGCAAGGCGCGGTGAAGCCACCACGGCCGCGCGGTGGCCCACCACGCGGGGGTGAAGGCTTGCCGCTTGCGCCGGGGCGCCCGCCCGTGCTCTTGCCCGCCCAGGCCACGGGACCGAACGCCATGCAACGCCGCCACCTCCTGCCGCTCCTCGCGGCGCCCGCCCTCATCACCCGTGCCCGGGCCCAGGGGAGCAGCCAGGGCCGGCCGATCACCCTCATCGTGCCCTATGCCGCCGGGGGCGGGACGGACATCGTGGCGCGCGAGCTGGCGCCGATCCTGATGGAGATGCTCGGGCAGAACGTCATCGTCGAGAACCGCGGCGGCGCGGCGGGGCATGTGGGCGCCACCTCCGTCGCCCGCGCGCGGCCCGATGGCACGACGCTGCTCTTCGCGGTCTCGACCAACATCGTCGTCAACCCGCACCTCCAGCGGAACGACCGGGTGAACCTCTCCACCGCGCTCAGCCCGGTGACGAAGGCCAGCGCCTACCAGTACGTGCTCGCCATCGACCCGAAGGTGCCGGCGAAGGACCTGCAGGAGCTGATCGCGGCGGGGAAGAAGCCGAGGGCTGGCTTCACCTTCTCCTCCGGCGGCGTCGGCTCGAACAACCACCTCGCCGGCATCCTCTTCGCCGAGGCCGCGGGGGTGGAGATGGAGCACATCTCCTATCGCGGCACGGCGCCCGCGCTGCAGGACGTGGTGGCCGGGCGCGTGACGATGAACTTCTCCTCCCCGCCCCCTGCCGTGCCGCTGGTGCGGGACGGCCGGCTGCGCGCGCTGGCCGTGACGGGCGACCACCGCCTGCCCTCCCTGCCGGAGGTGCCGACGCTGTCGGAGGCCGGGCTGCCCGGCATCGTCATCCTCGGCTGGCATGGCATCTTCGCCCCCGCCGGCACGCCGGAGGCCGAGATGAGCCGGCTGGAGGCGGCCGCCAACAAGGCCATCCGCGACCCCCGCTTCGCCCGCAGCCTCGAGCGGGACGGGCTGGAGGTCGCGGCCGAGCAGCCGCGCGCCGACTTCGCCCGCGCCATCCGCGAGGAGTACGAGTTCTGGGGCAGGAAGGTGCGGGAGCTGGACCTGAAGGCGGAGTAGGCCGGGCCGTGCTTTCTCCGGGAGGCACGGCCTCCCGGGCAAGCCCGCCAGCTGCGCGAGGCGTCCCCCTCGTCGGGACGGCGCTCGCGATGAATTCGGGAAGGCTTTCGGCGGGTTGCGCGAAGGATGGCCGGCCGCCGGGCCATGCGGGTGCTCCCACCCGCGCGCACAGGTTTCCTGGCCTGCCAGACATCCCCGGATGTGAGGCGCTCTCCCCTGCGCCGCTCCCTTCGAGGGCCTGTTCCCCGCTGAGTTGACCGGCCGGAACCGGGCGCTCAACCTGGGCCGCGCTGGAGGAAGCGCGGCCCAGGATGGCGCACGCCATGTGGGCCCCGAGCGCCGGTGCGATCCGGCGATCTGGGGAGGCATGATGACGGACGTCGAGCTGTCGGACACGCATCTGGCACTCCGCGACGCGGCACGCCGCTTCGCCGAGTCCAGGATCGCCCCCCTGGCCTCCGCGCTCGATGAAGAGGAGCGTTACCCCTCGGAGCTCTACGCCGAACTCGCCTCGCTCGGGCTCTTCGGCATCACGGTGCCTGAGGAGTTGGGCGGTGTCGGCGCGGATACGCTGTCCTACGCGCTGGTCATGGAGGAGATGTCGCGCGGCTACGCCTCCGTCGCCGATCAGGTCGGGCTGGTGGAGCTGCTGGGCACGCTGCTCACGCAGCACGGCACGCCCGCGCAGCAGGACCTCTATCTCCGGCCGCTGCTGCGGGCGGAGCGCCGCTGCGCCTATGCGTTGACGGAAGCCGAGGCCGGTTCGGACCTCGGAGGGCTGAAGAGCACGGCGCGGCGGGACGGGGACGGGTGGGTGCTGGATGGCGCCAAGCTCTGGATCCACAACGCGCCGGTGGCGGATTTCGCCGCCGTGCTCGCGCGCACGGATCCGGGCGCCGGGCACCGCGGCATGTCCATCTTCCTGGTGGACCTCGATCGCCCCGGCGTTACGCGGGACCGCAAGGAACACAAGATGGGCCAGCGCGCCTCGCCCGTCGGCGGGCTGCGCTTCGACGGCGTGCGGCTGGCGGGCGATGCGATGCTGGGGCCGGAAGGGCGCGGCTTCCACACGATGATGTCGGTGCTGGACAAAGGGCGCATCGGCATCGCTGCCCTGGCCGTCGGGATCCTGGCGGCGGCGCTGGAGGACAGCATCGCCTACGCGAAGGAGCGGCGGCAGTTCGGCCAGGCCATCGCGGACTTCCAGGCCGTGCAGTGGATGATCGCCGACATGGCCAAGGATGCGCATGCCGCCCGGCTGATGGTGCATCATGCCGCCCGCGTGCTGGATTCCGGTGGCCGCGCGACGCTGGAGGCAAGCATGGCGAAGTGCTTCGCCTCCGATGCCGCCGTGGCGCGCACGGCCGATGCGGTGCAGATCCATGGCGGCAGCGGGTACATCCGCGGCGTGCGGGTGGAGCGGCTGTTCCGCGACGCCAAGATCACGCAGATCTATGAGGGAACGAACCAGGTGCAGCGCATGGTCATGGCGCGGGCGCTGCTCGCATGAGCGCGCGTCCCGCGGCCCTCGTCACGGGCGCCCGTCGCGGCATCGGGCGGGCCACCTGCGCGGCGCTGGCCGCGCGCGGCTTCGACGTGGTCGGCGCCGATCTGTCGGAGGAGGGCGTGGCGGAAACCGCCGAGGCGGTGGAGGCGGCCGGTGGGCGCTTCGCCTTCCGGCAGGCCGACGTCGCGGCGCTGGAGGATCACGCGGCGCTGCTGGACGCCGCCTGGGATGCGTTTGGCGGGCTGGAATGCCTGGTGAACAATGCCGGGGTGGGCGCCATGCGGCGGGGCGACCTGCTGGAGGTGACGCGGGAATCCTGGGACCGTGCCTTCGATGTGAACGTGCGGGCCGGGTTCTTCCTCGCCCAGGGCGTGGCGCGGCGGATGCTGGCGGCGGGCGCACCGGAGCGGGCGCGGCGCAGCATCGTCTTCGTCTCCTCGGCCAACGCGACCCTCGCCTCGCCGGAGCGGGGCGAGTACGCGGCCTCCAAGGCGGCGGTTTCCATGGTGGCGCGCGTCTTCGCGCTGCGGCTCGCGGAGGAGGGGATCGCGGTCCATGAGATCCGGCCCGGCGTCATCCGGACCGATATGACCGCGCCGGTCGCGGCCGCCTATGACGCGCGGATCGCGGCCGGCCTCTCCCCGATCCGGCGCTGGGGCGAGGCCGAGGATGTGGGCCGCACCATCGCCCTGCTGGCCGCGGGGGACCTGCCCTTTACCACGGGCGATGCGTTCCATGTGGATGGCGGCCTGCATCTGGGGCGCCTGTGATGCCGGACGACCGCCTGCATTACGAGGAGATCGCTGTCGGGCTGAGCTGGGAGACGCCGGGCATCACGGTGACGGAGGCGCACATCCTCGCCTTCGCCGGGCTGACGGGCGACTTCTACGACCTGCACGTCGATGACGACTATGCCCGCGCGCTCGGCTATCCCACGAAGGTCGCGCACGGGCTTCTCGGTCTCTCCCTGGCGGACGGGCTGAAGAACCGCTCCTCCGTGCGGCTGGCCGCGATCGTCTCGCTCGGGTGGCGATGGAGCTTCGCCGCGCCCATCCTTCCGGGGGACCGGATCAGCGCCACGATCCGCGTCGCGGGGCGGCGGGAGACGAAGCGGCCGGAGCGCGGGATCGTCACGCTGGACTTCGACCTGCGCAACCAGCGCGGCGAGACCGTCCAGCGGGGCCAGAACGACATGATGGTGCATCGCCGCGCGGGTTGAGCGCGCCTCAGCCCTCCCAGCCAGCGATGCCGAGATAGGCGGCGGCGAGCCGGGCCTGGCCCTCATGCATGGAACGGCCCGTGACGACCGCGCAGCCGGCAGCGCGGGCAGCGGCGATCAGGGGCGTCTCCTCGGGGTTGGGGATCACATCGGCCACCACCTGCGGCGGGCGCAGGCGGGAGACCTCGAGCGGAAGGGGATCGCCCTCCCGCAGCCCGAGGGGGGTGGCGTTCACGACGATGTCCTGCCCCATGGTCTCCGGCCGCCCTTCGGCGACGGAAAGGCCGGGATAGGTCCCGGAGAGCAGCCCGGCGAGAGACGCGGCGCGGCCGGGGGAGGCGTCGTGCAGCAGGAGCCGCGCCGCTCCGGCGCGGGCCAGGGCATGGGCGATGGCGCGGCCGGCGGCGCCGCAGCCCACCTGCAGGATGGCGGAGCCGCGCACGGGATGGCCGGCGCGCTCCAGGCCGTCACGGAAGCCCTCGCCGTCGAACATCTCGCCTTCCCAGCCGCCCTCCGGGCGCCGGCGGACGGTGTTGACGGTGCCGGTGAGCCGGGCCGTGGGGCCGAGCGCGTCCAGCAGGGGGACGACCGCCTCCTTGTGCGGCATGGTCACCACCAGCCCGTCCAGGTTGCGCAGGCGGGTCAGCCCGGCCCAGGCGGCGGGGAGCTCGCCCGCCGGAACCTCGAAGGCGAGGAAGGCCGCGTCCATGCCGAGCCGCGCGAAGGCCTGGTTGAACAGGGCCGGGGAGCGGAGCGGCGCCACCGGGTCCCCGAGGATGGCCATCAGGCGCGTGCGGCCGGTGATCGTCATGCGCGGCGGCTCGAATCGGCCAGCACCGCCTCGATCAGCCGCTGGACAGCCAGGGCGGAGCGGGCGCTGTTGGCGGGCTCGCGGCCCTCCTCGATGGCGTCCAGCACTTCGGTGATCAGGGCGCGGTGCGGGCCGTGGTCGAAGGCCATAGGATCGGCGCCGCCGCCGCCCGAGCCTTCCTCGCCGAAGACCTCCGGCGGTGCACCATCCGCGCCGTGCAGTTCCAGCCGGTGCGCCACCAGCACGGCGGAGCCACGGCTGCCCGCGATCTCGATCCGCTCGGGAAAGCCGGGGCGGGCGACGGTCGTGGCGTCCAGCACGCCGATCGCGCCGTTCTCGAAGCGGAGCGCGGCCGCGGCGATGTCCTCCGTGTCGATCTTGCGCAAGGGCGAGGTGGCGGCGAAGCCGGCCACGTCCCGCACGGGCCCCATGAGGTGAAGCAGCAGGTCGATCGTGTGGATGGCCTGGGTGAGCAGCACGCCGCCGCCGTCGCGCGCCATGCTACCGCGCCCGGGCTGGGCGAAATAGGCGTCGTCGCGCCACCAGCGGATGGAGGCGGAGGCGGAGAGGGGCGTGCCGAGCCGGCCGGAATCGAGGGCGGCCTTGAGACGCAGCGCCGCCGGGCGGAAGCGGTGCTGGAGGCAGACGCCGCAGCGCAGGCCCGCGGCCTCGGCCGCCGCCGCGAGGGCCTCGCCCCGCTCGGCCGTAAGTTCAAGCGGCTTCTCCACGAGGAGGTGCTTGCCGCGCGCGATGGCCTCCTGCGCGAGCGGGAGATGGGTGCCGGGCGGGCTGAGCACGAAGACGAGGTCCAGGCCGGGCGCTTCCAGCAGGGCCGCGAGCTCCGCGAAGGCCGGCGCCCCCCAGCGCGCCGTGAAGGCCTCCCGCCGGGCCGGGGAGGGGGCGTGGCCCCCGATGATCCGGACCCGACCGGCCCTCTCCAGCTCCCGAAGGCTCAGCATGTGCGGCGCGATGGCCATGCCGAGGCCGACGAGGCCCACCCCGATGGGCATCTTCCCCGCCCCCCTCCCCGCGCAGCTTCCCGCTTCACAGGCGCAACGGCTGCGACCTATCGTGCCGGTGCACGGGAGATTCCCGCGCCCAAAACGATCCGGCGGAACTGTCGGACGACCCTGAGGAATTGTCCATGACCGTGATGTCTCTCTCCCGCCGCGATCTCGCGCGGCTGCTCGGTGCCTCGGCGGCGGTGCTTCCGCTCCTGCCGGGCGGGCGGGCGCTGGCGCAGTCGCGGCGCGACACGCTGGTGCTTGGCATCGACATCAGCGACACCATCACCTTCGATCCCGTCCGCCAGGCCCAGTACACGCCGCCCCTGACCCTGGCCGCCTGCTACGACAGCCTCATGACGCTGGACGCGGACGACCTCGTGAACCCGAAGCCGTCGCTGGCCACGAAGTGGGAGCGGCGGCCGGGCGGGGATGGGTGGCGCTTCACGCTGCGGCAGGGCGTGAAGTTCGTCTCCGGCGCGACCATGACGGCGGAGGACGTGAAGTTCACCTTCGACCGGCTGATCAACATGAAGGAGCAGACGCAGCAGTACATCAAGGCGGTGGAGCGGGTGGAGGTCGTGGACGCCAACACTGTCGACTTCATCCTGAACTCGCCGAACGCGCCCATCCTTTCCATCCTGTGCAACCCGGGCTGCGCGATCCTGGAGAAGGCGGTGCTGCTGCAGCACGGCGGCGTGCAGGGCGTTGAGGCGAAGGACGGGGACAAGGCGACGGACTGGCTGAACGGCAACTCCGCCGGCACCGGCCCGTACCGCCTCGTGCGCTGGGAACGGAACGGCCAGATCCTCCTGCAGCGCAACCCGAACCACTGGCGCGGCGCACCCGCCTTCGAGCGCGTGGTGATCCGGCATCTCTCCGACAGCGCGGCGCAGCTCCTGGCGGTGCGGCGGGGGGACGTGCACGCCGCCTTCAACCTGATCCCCGAGCAGATCGCGACCCTGCGCGGCGACGCGAATGTCCGGGTGGAGCGCCTGCCGAGCCTCGATCACGTCTACATGGCGCTGACGCAGAATCCGGCCGCGAATCCGGCGCTGGCGAAGAAGGAGGTGCGGCACGCCATCGGCCATGCCATCGACTACGACGGCATCCTGAACAACCTGCTCGGCGGGGCGGCGCTGCGCGCGGCGCACTTCCTCCCGATCGGCGTGAACGGCAGCACGGAGGCGGTGGCGCGCCAGGTCGGCTTCCGCCAGGACCTGGACAAGGCGAGGCAGCTTCTCCAGGCCGCCGGGCTGGCGGATGGCTTCGAGATGGAGATCGCCTACGGCCAGGCCGCCGTCGCCGGCATCTCCTACCAGGTGCTCGGGCAGAAGCTGCAATCCGACCTGGCGCGCGTCGGCATCCGTGTGCGGCTGAACCCGATGGACCAGGTCAACCTGCGCACGGTCTACACCCAGGGCCGCATGGCCGGCGGGTTGCTCACCTTCTGGAACCCGCCCGCCGTGTCCAACGACCTCTGGGCGAGCGCGGTGGTGGAGCGCGTGGCAAGGCGCGTCGGCTGGGAGGTGCCGGCCGAGATGACGGAGCTGACCAGGCGCGCCGCCGAGGAGGAGGACCTGGCGAAGGCCGCCGATCTCTGGGTCGAGTGGCAGCGCCGGGTGGTGGACCAGGCGAACCACTTCGTCCTGTTCCAGCCGATCTACCAGATCGCTGTGCGGAACACGGTGAAGGACTTCCCACTGACCGCCGCGGGCTGGCAGCTTGATACGGGGAAGGTGACGCTGGCCTGAAGCGGGGGCGGGGAGGGAGCGCCTCCCCGCGCCTCCCTAGCGTTGCAGGCGCGCGAGGCGGTGCGCGGCCTCGATGTTCACGGCGCCTTCAGGCACCCTCCCCGCGGCAAGCGCTGCCACCTGCCGCACCGTGTCCATGGCCTGGTGCTCGGCCGCCTCGGGCGTCAGCCCCGCCAGATGGGGCGTGGCGATCACATCCGGGCGGCGGGCGAGGCGGGGGGAGGGCATCTGGTCCGGGGCGCGGCCGACATCCATGGCCGCGCCGGCGAGATGCCCGGAGTCCAGCGCCGCCTCCAGCGCCGCCTCGTCCACCAGCTCCCCGCGGGAGAGGTTGATGAAGAAGGCGCCGCGGCGCATGGCCGCGAAGGCCTTTGCATCCATGATGTCAGCCGTTTCCGGCGAGGCGATCGCGAGGCAGACGACGAAGTCGGCGGACAGCACCTCCGCGAAGCCCGCGGCCTGCACGCCAGCATCCTCCGGAGAGGCGTAGGGGTCGTAGGCGAGGACGCGCATGCCCAGGGCGCGCGCCGTGACCGCCATGCGGCGGGCGATGCGGCCGTAGCCGACCAGCCCCAGCGTGGAGGCGGAGAGCTGCACGCCGGTGGTTGGCGCCGGGATCTCGCCGCGGTGATAGGCGCTGGCGACGCGGGTGACGCCGCGCGCGAGATCCACGAGCATCCCGATGCCCAGCTCCGCCACGGAATCGGTGAAGCCCGGCGTCGCGCGGGTGACGAGGATGCCATGGGCCGAGGCCGCGGGCACGTCGATCGTGCTGATGTCCACCGCGCAGCGCAGGAAGGCGACGAGATCAGGCGAGGCGGCGAAGGTGGCCGCCGTGCCCGGGCTCCCGCGGTAGGCGATGATGGCCTGGCAACCGGCGGCGGCCTGCGCCAGCTCGGCGTCCCGCAACTCGCGGTCCGTGGTATTGCGGACCACCTCGGCGTGCTCGCGCAGTGCGGCGAGGGCGCGTTCCCCGAAATAGCCGGGGAAGGTCTCGGTGGAGTGGGAGAGGAAGACCTTCATCGGGCGAACTCCGCGGGGCGCTTCTCGTTGAAGGCCCGGATCCCCTCCAGGTGGTCCCCGGCCGAGAAGCAGAGCACGTTCATCTCGTTCTCATAGGCGAGGCCGGCGGAGAGCGGGGCTTCCAGCGCCATCCGCATCGCCGCCTTCACCGACTGCACCGCCACGGGCGACAGGGCGGCGAGCCGGCGGGCGATCTCCCGTGCCCGGTCCAGCAGCGCCGCTTGCGGCACCACCTCCTCCACGATGCCCAGCCGCAGCGCCTCGGCGGCGTCGATCGGCTCGCCCAGCATCAGGAGGCGCGCCGCCCGGCCCTGGCCGATGAGGCGGGGCAGGAGCTGCGAGGCGCCGCCCCCGCCCACCCAGCCCCGCTGCACCTCGGGGAAGCCGAGGCGCATCGTCTCCGCGGCCACGCGCAGATCGGCCGAGAGGGCGGCCTCGGCGCCGCCGCCGAGGGTCCAGCCCTGCAGAGCGGCCACCACGGGCTTGCGGATGTTGCGGATGACCGTGGCGTATTCCACGCGGTTGCGGAAATGCCAGGCCGAGGGATAGGCGGCCAGCGCGTTCAGGTCGCTGCCGGCGCAGAAGGCCCGCTCCCCCTCGCCACGGAGCAGGACGGCGCGGACGGCGTCCTCCGCGTCCAGGGCGCGGGCGTGGTCCAGCAGGCGCCCCGCCATCGCGGGGGTCACCGCGTTGTGCTTGGCGGGGCGGTCCAGCACCAGCTCGGCCACCCCATCCTCGATCGTCAGCCGCACGTCGCCATCCATGGCGGATCCTCCCGTCTTGATCGCATCTGTCCAGCAGGCGCAGAGTGAGCGCAACAAGAGGGAATGTCCGCGTGCCGCGTTACATCGCGACGCGACTGCTTGCGGCCGCCGTCATGGCGCTGCTGGCAAGCCTGGTCGTGTTCCTCATCTCCGCGCTGGTTCCCGGCGATCCGGTGCTGGCGCAGCTGGGCGACATCGCGGCGAGCAATCCTGCGACCGTTGCGGAATGGCGGGCCAAATGGGGCCTCGATCTCCCCTTGTGGGAGCGCTACGGCATCTTCCTGAACGGGCTGGCCCACGGGGATCTCGGCATTTCCATCGCCACGCGGCGGCCGGTGCTGGACGATATCGCCCAGTACGCCCCGGCCACGCTGGAACTGGCGACGGTTTCCTTCCTGCTCACGCTGCTCGTCGGCATCCCGCTGGGCATCGCGGCGGCGGTGTGGCGGGACAGCTGGGTCGATTCGCTCGCCCGCGCGATCTCGCTGCTCGGCGTCTCGGCCCCGACCTTCTGGCTCGCCTTCATCATGCTGGCCATCTTCTACGGCGGGCTGGAATGGGCGCCCGGGCCGGGCCGGATGGACCCGATCGCCTTCCCGCCCGAGGGTCCCACGGGCCTGTTCCTGGTGGACACGCTGCTCGCCCGGGACTGGGAGGGCTTCTGGGACAGCGCGGCCCATCTCGTCCTGCCCTCCATCGTCCTGGCGGCCGCGACCATCGGGCTGATCACCCGGACGACCCGCGCGGCGATGCTGGACAGCCTGGGGCAGGACTATGTGCGGGTCTCCCGCGCCAAGGGGCTGAGGGAGCGGGCGATCGTGCTGCGCCACGCCCTGCCCAACGCGCTGGTGCCCGTGGTGACGCTGGGCGGCCTCGCCTTCGCCAACCTGCTGGCCGGCGCGGTGATGACCGAGACGGTCTTCGCCTGGCCGGGCCTCGGCCGCTACACCTTCCGCTCCGCGGCGGCGCTGGATTTCCCGGCGATCATGGGGATCACCCTCGTCGTCTCCGCGACCTACCTCCTGGTGAACCTGCTGGTGGACCTCTCCTACGCGGCGCTGGACCCGAGGGTGCGGCGGTGAGCGCGAGCACCGTCCCCCCTCTCGCCATCCCGCCCGCCATGCCGGTGCAGCGGCCGCGCTGGCGCCGGCGGCTGCGCCGCTACGGGCCGGCCTGGCTGGGCGGGGGCGTCGTCCTGCTCTGGATCCTCATCGCGATCCTGGCGCCCTGGATCTCCCCCTTTCCGCCGGATGCGCAGGACGTGGTGAACCGGCTGCAGCCGCCGGGCGCGACCCACTGGCTCGGCACGGATGTGCTGGGACGGGACGTGTTCTCGCGGCTGCTGCACGGTGCGCGGCTCTCGCTGCTGGCGGGCTTCACCGTGGTGCTGCTCGGGGCCGCCATCGGAACCACTGTCGGCATCGTCGCGGCCTGGGCGCGCGGCTTCTGGGACGAGGCGCTGATGCGCCTGACCGACCTCGTGCTCTGCTTCCCGCCGATCATCCTCGCGCTGGCGATCGCGGCCGGGCTCGGCATCGGTACGCAGAACACCATCCTCGCGATGTTGGTGGTGTGGTGGCCGAAATTCGCGCGGCTGGGCCGGGCCCTCGCCCTGGTGCAGCGAGGGCAGGAATACGTGGAGGCGGCGACGGTGCTGGGGCTGAAGCCGAGCCGCATCCTCGGCCGCCACGTCCTGCCGAACACGCTGGGGCCGCTGGCCGTGCTGGTGACGCTCGATCTCGGCAACGCCATCCTCACCTTCGCGGGCCTCTCCTTCCTCGGCCTCGGCGTCGTCCCGCCCACGCCGGAATGGGGCTCCATGGTCGCGGAGGGGCGTGAGCTGGTGGAGCAGTGGTGGATCGCCGCCTTCCCCGGCCTCGCCATCCTGACGGTCGTGGTGGGCTTCAACTTCTGCGGCGACGGGCTGCGGGACTGGCTTGATCCGAGGGCGAGGTCGCGCTGATGGATGGCACCCTGCCCAAGCGGGAGGACGCGGCCGGCATCGCCGAACCGGTCCTGGAGGTGGAGGACCTCCACACCGTCTTCCTCACCGATGCCGGCCCGGTGCGCGCCGTGGACGGCGTCTCCTTCTCAGTGGGCCCCGGCGAGACGCTGGGCATCGTGGGCGAGAGCGGATCGGGCAAGAGCGTGACGGCCCTGTCGCTCATGCGGCTGCTGGAGGAGCCCGCGCGCATCATCGGCGGCACCGTCCGCTTCCAGGGGCGCGACGTCCTGGCGATGAGCGGCGCCGAGCTTCGGGACTGGCGCGGCGACCGGGCCGCCATGGTGTTCCAGGACCCCATGACCGGGCTGAACCCCGTGGTCCGCATCCTGCGCCAGGTGACGGAGCACATGGTCTCCCACGGCCGGCAGACGCCGGCGAAGGCGCGGGTGCGGGCGGTGGAGCTGCTGCGCCGCATGGGCGTCGCGGCGCCCGAGCGCGCGGCGGCCTCCTTCCCGCACCAGTTCTCCGGCGGGATGCGGCAGCGCGTGATGCTGGCGATCGGCGTCGCCAACGATCCCGTCCTGCTGATCGCGGACGAGCCGACCACGGCGCTGGACGTGACCGTGCAGGCGCAGATCCTGGACCTTCTGCGGAACCTGAATGCCGAGTTCGGCACCGCGATCATCCTGATCAGCCACGACCTCGGCGTGATCGGCACCGTCTGTCGCCGCGTGGCCGTGATGTATGCGGGGGAGGTGGTGGAGGAGGCGGAGACGGGGGCCGTCCTCACCGATCCGCGCCATCCCTATTCCTGGGCGCTGGTGAATGCCGTGCCGCGGCTGGACAGCCCGGCGGGCGCGCGGCTCACCAGCATCGAGGGCGCGCCGCCCGACGCGCTGAACCCGCCGCCCGCCTGCCGCTTCGTCGCGCGCTGCCCCTTCGCCATCTCCCGCTGCGGGCAGGAGCACCCGCCGCTGATGGAGGTGGCCCCCGGCCGCCGCGCGCGCTGCTGGGTGACGGCGGATGGCCGCCCGCTTCCGCCCCCGCCCGTGGCGGCCGAGGCCGCCGCGCGGGAGCCGGAGCCGGATGCGCCCCCGCTGCTGGAGGCGACCGGGCTGGTGAAGCACTTCCCCGGCGCGCGCAGTTCCTTCTTCGGCCCGCGCGCCGTGGTGCACGCGGTGAACGGCGTGGACCTCCGCCTGATCAGGGGCGAGAGCCTCGGGGTGGTGGGCGAGAGCGGCTGCGGCAAGTCCACCCTCGCGCGGCTGGTCACGCGCCTGCACGAGCCGACGGCCGGCAGCCTGCGCTTCGAGGGGCGGGACATCACCCATGCCTCCCCGGCCGAGATGCGCCCGTTGCGGCCAAGGCTGCAGATGGTGTTCCAGGACCCCTACGCGTCGCTCAACCCGCGGATGCGCGTGCGCGACATCCTGGCGGAACCGCTGATGGCGCATGGGCGCGCCGCCAACCGCGCGGAGGCGGATCGCCGCGTGCTGGAGCTGATGGGCACGGTGGGGCTGAAGCCCGAATGGGCGGCCCGCTTCCCGCATGAGTTCTCGGGCGGGCAGCGGCAGCGGATCTCCATCGCGCGGGCGCTGGCGCTCGATCCGGCCCTGGTGGTCGCGGACGAGCCCGTCTCGGCGCTGGACGTGAACGTGCAGGCGCAGGTGCTGAACCTCATGCTGGACCTGCGCCAGCGGCTCGGCCTCTCCTACCTGTTCATCGCGCATGACCTCGCCGTGGTGCGCGCCTTCTGCGACCGGGTGGCGGTGATGTATCTCGGCCGCATCATGGAGGAAGGGCCGGCCGTCGCCCTCTTCGCGCGGCCGCTGCATCCCTACACCGTCGCCCTGACCAGCGCGGTGCCGGAGCCGGGGCGGGAGCGGGTGATCCTGGGCGGCGAGCCGCCCTCCACCCTGAAGCTGCCCACCGGCTGCGTCTTCCGTGGCCGCTGCCCGATCGCCCGGCCCGTCTGCGAGGAGAGGCCGCCGCTGGCGGAGGTCGAGGCCGGCCGCCGCGTGGCCTGCCATTTCCCGGGAGAATTCGCGCCCCTGCGGGAGATGCGGAATTGAGCGCTCTCGGGACCCCCGCCTTTTCCCGATGTGAGGGTGCCCCCGAATGAGACAGATCACCGCTTCCCAGGCCGCGGCCCTGCTGCAGGACGAGGACACGCTGCTGATCGGCGGTTCGGGCGGCGGGCATGCCGTGCCGGATGCGTTGATGGCCGCCGTGGGGAAGCGCTTCCGCGACACGGGCAGGCCGCGCGCCATCACGGCCGTGCATCCGGTCGGGCTGGGGGACGGCAGGACGCGCGGGGCCGGCCACCTCGCCCAGAAGGGCCTGCTGAAGCGCGTGGCCTCGGGAACCTTCGTCAACTCGCCCGGCATCGCGCGCCTGGCCCTCGACGAGGAGATCGAGGCCTACACCCTGCCGCAAGGGGCCATGTCGCAACTCATGCGGGAGATGGCGGCCGGGCGCGCGGGGCTGCTGACGAGGATCGGGCTGCACACCTTCGTGGACCCGCGCCTCGGCGGGGGACGGCAGAGCGCCCGCGCGGCCGAGGACCTGGTCGAGCTCGTGCAGTTCCGGGGCGAGGAGTATCTCTTCTACAAGCCCTACCACGTGAACGTCGCCTTCCTGCGCGGCTCGGCGGCTGACGAGGACGGCAACGTCTCGATGGAGCACGAGGCCGTCACGCTCGAGATGCTGAGCATGGCGCAGGCCACCCGCCGCATGGGCGGGATCGTGGTCGTGCAGGTCAGGCGCGTCGTGCCCGCCGGCTCCATCCATCCGAAGATGGTGAAGATTCCCGGCATCCTGGTGGATGCGGTGGTGGTCGAGCCCGACCAGTGGCAGACCTATGCGACGCAGGACAGTGCCGCCTATTCCGGCCATCTGCGCGTGGCGCTGGAGGACATCCCCCGGCTGGAGCCCGGCCCGCGCCGCATCGTGGCCCGGCGCGGGGCGATGGAGCTGTTCGAGGGCGCGATCTGCAATCTCGGCTCCGGCATCTCGACCGGCATCGCCAATGTCGCGGCGGAGGAGGGAATCCTGCGCCGGATCTGCCTGACGAACGAGCAGGGGAACATCGGCGGCGCGCCCGCCAGCGGCAACGAGGCGGGCGCCGCGATGAGCCCGGACGCGCAGGTGGACCAGCCCTACCAGTTCGACTTCTACGATGGCGGCGGCCTCGACCTCGCCTTCCTCTCCTTCGCGGAGTTCGACGCGGAGGGGAATGTGAACGTCTCCCGCTTCGGCGGGCGCATCGTCGGGCCGGGGGGCTTCATCAACATCAGCCAGGGTGCGGGCTCGGTGGTCTTCGGGGGCACGCTCACGGCCGGCGCCGCGCCCAAGGCCGTGGAGAGGGTGGAGCAGGTGACCTTCTCCGGCCCCTATGCCCGGCGCCGCGGGCAGCGCGTCCTCTACGTCACCGAGCGCGCGGTGTTCCGGCTCGCGGAGGGCGGGCCGGAGCTGATCGAGATCGCGCCGGACACCGACATCGAGGCGGATGTGATCGCCCAGATGGGCTTCCGCCCGCGCGTGTCGCCCGCGCTGCGGCGCATGGAGGCCGGGCTGTTCGCCGAGGGGCCGATGGGATTGGCCTCCCGCCTTCCGGCCCGGCCGCCGCGCCCGGCGCTGGACCGCTTCGCGATGGCGCAGGCCGCGGAGTGACGGGCTGCGCGACATGCCTCTCGGTAGGGGAGGCGGCGGAGTTCAGCAGGACGATCTCGGCCGCCGACATCGCGGCCTTCGCCGAGCTGAGCGGCGACCACGACCCCGTGCATGTCGATGCGGAGTTCGCCGCGCGCACCGCCTTCGGGCGCGTCATCGCGCATGGCGCGCTGGTAATGGGCCTGCTCTCCACGGCCGCGTCGATGATGTCCCGTCGCTCGGTCGAGCGCGGCAGCCCTGGCACGCCGGTCTCCGCCGGCTATGACCGCATCCGCTTCACCCGCCCGGTCTTCGCCGGCGAGACGCTCTCGGCCCGCTACGTGGTGCAGGAGGTGGACGATGCGCGCGGCCGGACCCGCGCCGCGGTGGAGGTGGTGAATGGCGAGGGAGAGACCTGCCTCGTCGGCACGCACATCCTGGCCTGGGTGAGGGCGCCGGGCTAGGCGGCAGCACGGGGAAGGCCGGCCGGCAGGCGTGCTTAGCCCTCGATCTGGCGGGACTGGCGGGCCCGATCCTCCCCGCTCGGCGGACGGTGCGGGAGGCCCATGCTCCGCCTCCACGGGCCACGGGGCGGATGAGTGTCCATGTCGCGCCCTTGCCGCTACGCTCCCCTCTCCTGACGGGGCGCCCCCATGACCGAGATCATCGAGTTCGGCTCGTTCCAGCTCCGCTTCCTGCGCGACAGGCACGGCACCGCCGGAAGCCTGGACATGTTCGAGCTGGTCCTCCAGCCCGAGGGGCGCATGCCCGTGCCGCACTACCACGAGGCCTGGGAGGAGACGGTCTACGGCCTGGCCGGCACGGTGAGCTACACGGTTAAGGGAGAGGCCCACGATGTCGGGCCGGGGGAGAGCCTGTTCATCCCCCGCGGCAAGGTCCACGGTTTCAGCAACCGGAGCGGTGCGGTCGCGAGCTGCCTCTGCATCCTGACGCCGGGTGTCCTCGGGCCCGAGTATTTCCGGGAGCTCGCGGCCCTCCTGCGCTCCGGCAACCCGGACCCGGCCAGGGCGCGGGAGATCATGCTCCGATACGGCCTCGTCCCGGTGCCGCAGGGCTAGGAGACATCCCTGATCCGGAAGCCCGGCTTCCGGATCGGGTGCCGGTGGCGGGAGTGAGAGCTGGGCGACGCGAGGCATGACCGGCCGTGGGTGCCCTGACATCCCTCGCGATTGGGGGTAGGCAGGCCGGGGCATGTTCCGCCCGGATCAGGATACCCCCATGCCGCGCGAGACAGATGCCAGAGATGAGGTCGTCCGGGCAGCGGCGGAACTGGCCCGTGATGTCGCCGGGGACCTCGATGCCGTGCTCCTCACGCACTATCCCGACCTCGAGGCGCTCGACACGCTGCGGCCCGGCGAGACCGATGTCGGGACGACCCGCGCGGTGAACAGGGCCGTCGCGGCCGAGATGATCGATGCTGGCGTCGAGATTTTCGTGCAGCGCGCGGACAGGGCGGCCTTCCGGCGATGGATGCAGGAGCGGGAGGACACACCGGAGAACCGCCTGTCCTGGATCGACCGTGGCCGCCTGCTCAGGGGCGATGCAGCCCTCGCGCTGCTGGGCCTCGAGCCCGCCCGTTCGCCCGCGTCGAAGCCCCGCTTCGACAAGCAGCCCGGCCCCATCGCCGACCGGCTGCTGGCCGCCTTCGTGGACGGGGAGGAAGGCGAGATCGAGGCCCTCGCCGAGGATCTTCTCTCGGCGGGACGGGACGACGTCCTCGACCTTGCCATCCGCAAGGCGGCCGAGCGCCACGGGGACCAGAATGCGGACGAGCTCGCCGAGGCTCTTCGTTCCGTGGCGGCGGCCGATGCGGCCGGGCCCTCGGGATGGGCGGAGCTGGTCGCCCTTCCCACGGCCCTCCCTTCGGCACAGCTGCCGGACGCGGCCGCCATCGGGGACGGGCTGTTGGCCTCCGGTGCGCTGGAGAATACGGCCGAGATCCGCTTCCTGCGGGGCTGGCGCTCCCCGCAGGCGCTCGCGAATCTCCCTCCCGGCGCCCTCCGCCGCGTGCTCCTGGACATGCTCGCCGGCGAGGAGCCACGTGACCTGCCGCCCGGCGATGCGGAGGAGCTGCTGCGGGGCGGCTTCGGCGTGCTGATCGGCCTGCAGATCGATTGGGACATACCGGTCTGGGAGAGGATCGCCGCGCAGGGCGGCCTTCCGCTCCTCGAGGACGAGCCCGGCGGCACGCCGGAGGAGGCCCGCGCCGCTGCCCTGTTCGACAGCTGGCGCGGGGCGGCCTTCGAGGTGAGCGGGGGCTGCGTGCCGCTGGCGCTGGTCTCGCCCTCCGAGGTGGAAGCGGAGATCGCGGACTTCCTGGACGAGGCCGGGGCACAGAGCCGTGGCATCGAGGAGATCGTCGAGCGCGTTGCCGCGGCCAGGCGCGCGGCCGGGGACGAGGAGGTCGTCTGCCGCGTCGAGATCATCGGCGAGGGGCTGGAACTGTCACTCTACACTGAGAGGGGCCGGTTCCTCGACAGCCTTGCCCTTCCGGCGGACCGGATGCCGGCCAGGGCCGTGGAGATGCCGAGGCTCATCGGGAGCTTCGTGCGGCTGGTCAGGGACGTGCCGGGACGCTAGAGCATTTTCAAGCCGGGTGGAATCACCCGGCGGCTCGGAAAATGCGACAAAGCAATAGGCTGGAGCGGTTGCCGTGAGCCAGGGCGAACGGAAAACGCTCTATTGTCCTGATTCCGTAGTTCCTCCGATCTGCTGAGTTTGGAGGCAGAAGCGCTGGATGGCGGCGAGGATATTGTCGGCGGACTTGGTCCAGCGGAAGGGTTTGGGGTCGGCGTTGTGGGCGTCGATGAAGGCCCGGATGTTGGCCTCGAGCTGGGCTGTGGAGCGGTAGATACCACGCCGGAGTTGGCGCTCGGTGAGCAGGGCGAAGAAGCGCTCGACCTGGTTGATCCAGGACGCACCGGTGGGCGTAAAGTGGACGTGCCAGCGCGGACGCTTGGCAAGCCAGTCACGCACCGGCTTGGTCTTGTGGGTGGCGTAATTGTCCATCACGAGGTGGATGTCGAGGTCAGCGGGCACGGCGGCTTCGACCTGATCGAGGAACCTCCGGAACTCGCTGGAGCGGTGCTTTGGGTAGCAGCGGCCGATCACCGCGCCTGTTGCGATGTCGAGCGCGGCAAACAACGAGGTCGTGCCATGGCGGGTGTAATCGTGCGTCCGGCGCTCAGCCTGGCCGGGGCGCATGGGCAGCAGAGGCTGGGTGCGGTCAAGCGCCTGGATCTGGGACTTCTCGTCTACGCACAGCACCAGGGCGCGTTCGGGCGGAGCCATGTACAGCCCGACGATGTCGCGCACCTTCTCGACGAAGAGCGGGTCGGTCGAAAGCTTGAAGGTCTCGCTCCGGTGCGGCTGTAGTCCAAAGGCTCGCCAGATCCGATGGATCGTGGAGGGCGCGTATCCGAC
>NZ_JACIJD010000016.1 GCF_014199205.1 Muricoccus pecuniae
GCCCAGCTTCCCCGCCCTCACCGACGACGAACTCGACCGCGTCCAGCACGCACTCCGGGCCGCCCTCCAGGCACAGGGGAAGGGGTGAGGTCAGGGCTCACCACCGGGGCTCGTCCGGCCCGGCGGGCGCTTCCACGAACCGCATCGCGTCCCGCCGAGGGATGGCATTGACGGAAGGATCAGACATGGCTCCGTCCCAGGATCCGAGGCCAGTTCACCGAAAGGCCGGCCGGCTCATGCTGAGCGGCCTGCGCCCCTTCGCGGCCCCGTTCCTCAACCGCGTCCAGCTCCGCATGCGGCAGGCGGTGGAGGACGCGGCGCTCGGCCCTGCGATGCGCGACGTCGCGGAGCGGCTCGAGCGCGTCGAGGAGCATCTGCGTAGGACCGTCGCGACACTCGGCGCCCTGATCGACAGGAGCGCGGAGATCAGCCGGCGGCTTGATGGGATCGAGGGCCAGCTGCGCGAGGAAGTTGGCGGGCGGCTGGACAAGGTCGAAGAGCGCCTGCGCGAGGAGATCACGATCCTGCACCCCACTCCAGAGGCGGCGGGCTCCTCTCCCGACAGGCAGGCGGGCGGGGGATTGCCGGGCGCCGTCAACGCCGTCCGCACCCAGTTGCGCAGCCTGCAGGTCGCGCTCGACTCTCTGAGGCTGGAGCAGGCGGCCTTGGGGGCTTTGGGTCGGGACTCGCGCGCGCTCTTGGAAGGTATTCCCGTCCTCATCGGACAGCGCACCGACGCCGTCATGCAGCGTTCCGACACTCTCCTGCAGCGCTCTGATGTTCTTGTTCAAAGCTCCGACGCGCTCGTGCAGCGCTCCGACACTCTCCTGCAGCGCTCCGACACCCTTGTGCAGCGCGTGGCGATCCCACTCGGCCAGGAGGTGCTCGCGCGGACGCCCGAGGGATATCTACTGATCCCCACCGAGGACGTGCCGTTGCTCATCGCCATGTTCGAGAGCGGCGGCAGGCTGGAGCCGGGAACGGTGGCGGTGATCCAGGCCATCCTGCGGGAGGGCGACGTCGTGCTGGACGTCGGCGCCAATATCGGCCTGACGGTGCTGCCGGCGGCCCGCCGTGTCGGCACCTCCGGCCGGGTGATCGCGGTGGAGGCGGGCTCGCGCGTGGCGGGGCTGCTCGGGCGGAGCCTCGCGCTGAACGGGGTGGCGGAGCGGGTGTCGCTCCATCATGCCGCGGCCGGGGAGGCGCCGGGCCGCGCGGTGCTGAACATCGGCATGACCTCCGGCCATTCCTCCCTGCTCGGCCTCCCCGGATCGGAAGGGGTGGAGGAGGTGGAGGTGAAGCCCCTCGACGAGCTGGTGGAGCCGGGCACGCGGATCCGCCTCGCGAAGATCGATGTCGAGGGCTACGAGCCACAGGCATGGCGCGGCATGCGCCGCATCCTCGCCGAGAACCCTGAGATGGCGGTGCTGGTGGAGTTCGGGCCCGAGCATCTGAAGCGCGCGGGGATCACGCCGGCGGACTGGATGGCGCTGTTCACCGGCGTGGGCTTCACCCCCTACGAGGTGGACGAGACGCTTGGCGTCGTTCGTCCCGCCCGGCCGGTCCAGGACCTTTCCGCCCTGCACTCGGTCAATCTGCTGATGCTGCAGCGGCCCGTTTCCGCCTATCCGGAACTGCGTCTCGCATGATCGCGCTCCTCCCCGCCACGCCATGAGGATCGGCCTGATCTCTTCGGCGGTGCCGCTCGTCGGCGGCGGCTACCGCTTCATCGTGGACTGGTTGAAGGAGAGGCTCGTCGAGCGCGGGCACGAGGTGGAGGTGCTCTATCTTCCCTTCGTCGATGAGCCCGAGGACGTGCTGCCCCAGATGGCGGCGTTCCGGATGGTCCGGCTGGACGACTACTTCGACCGGGTCATCACCTTCCGCCCGCCCGCGCATGCCGTGCGGCACCGCTGCAAGGTGGTCTGGTTCATCCACCACATCCGCGTCTTCTACGACCTCTGGGACACGGAGCACCGCCCCGTGGCGGACGACGCGGCCGGGCGGGCGCTGCGGGCGGCGATCATGCGGGCGGACAATGCGGCGCTGGCCGAGGCGCACCGGGTCTTCACCAATTCCCGCGTGGTGGGGGACAGGCTGCGGCGCTTCAACGGAGTGGAGAGCGAGGTGCTCTATCCCCCGGTGCAGCAACCCGAGCGGTTCCGCTCGGGGCCTTACGGCGACGAGATCGTCTCGATCTGCCGCATGGAGCCGCACAAGCGCCAGCACCTGATGGTGGAGGCGATGGGGCACACGCGGAGTCCCGTGCGGCTGCGGCTCTGCGGCAGCTCGATGAACCCCGCCTATGTCGAGGAGCTGCGGGAGACGGCGCGGCGCCTGGGCGTGGCCGACCGCGTGGCGATCGAGGACCGCTGGATCACCGAGGAGGAGAAGGCGGATCTGCTGGAGACGGCGCTCGCCTCCGCCTACCTGCCCTTCGACGAGGACAGCTACGGCTATCCCACCATCGAAGCCGCCCATGCCGGGCGCGCGACGGTGACGACGACGGATTCGGGTGGGGTAACGGAGTTCGTGCGGGACGGGGTGGAGGGGCTGATGACCCCGCCCGACCCCGCCGCCCTCGGCGCCGCCTTCGACCGCCTCTACGACGACCGCGCCCTGGCCTCGCAACTGGGCCAGGCCGCCACGGCCCGCGTGGCGGAATTGGGGATCGACTGGGACGCGGTACTGGAGCAGCTACTCGCATGAAGGTTCTCGTCCTGAGCACCATCGTGCCCTTCGTACATGGCGGGGCGGAGGAGCTGTACGACCATCTCGTCCTCAACCTTCGTCGCCAGGGCATCGAGGCGGAGGGGATGCGCATCCCCTTCTCCTGGAATCCGGCCGAGGGCCTCCTGGACGAGATGCTCATCGCCCGCCGTCTCCGGCTAAGCCATGTGGACCGGGTGATCGGGCTGAAGTTCCCGGCCTACATGATCCCGTGGCACGACAAGGTGCTCTGGCTCCTGCACCAGTACCGTCAGGCCTACGACCTGCTGGATGCCGGGCAGAGCAACATCCCTCCGGGCCCGGAGGGGGAGCGGATCCTCGCCGCGATCCGCGCGGGAGACGCGCTGGCCTTCTCCGAGGCGAAGCGCATCCACACCAACGCCCCCATCACCGGCCGGCGCCTCAAGCACTACAACGGCTTCGACAGCGAGGTGCTCCGGCCGCCGCTGAACGATCCCGAGTTGTTTCCCGGCGGCGAGGCCGAGGGCTACGTGCTCGCCACCGGCCGGGTCAACGACGCGAAGCGGCAGGGCCTTCTCGTGCGCGCGCTGCGCCATGCTCCGGGCGTGAGACTGGTGATCGCGGGGCCGCCCGACAGCCAGGCCGATGCCGAGGCCCTGCGCCGCCTCGCCGCGGCCGAAGGCGTGGAGGATCGAGTGACGCTCGACCTCCGCTTCGTGCCGCGCGCGGATCTCGCGCGCATGGTCAACGGGGCGCTGGCCGTGGCCTATCTACCCTTCGACGAGGACAGCTTGGGCTATTGCACCATGGAGGCCTTCCAGGCCGCCAAGCCGGTGATCACCGCGACCGATGCGGGCGGGGTGCTCGACATCGTGCGGGACGCGGAGAACGGCCGCGTCGTCCCTCCAACGGCCGAGGCGCTGGGCGAGGCCATGGTGGCCCTTGCATCCAACGCTGCCCGCGCGCGCAGCATGGGCCTTGCCGGGCGCGCTGCCATGGAGGCGGAAGGGCTGGACTGGCCGACCACGGTCGAGAGGCTGGTGTCGTGAGTGGGCTTCGGATCGGCTGGGCGACGCCGTGGAACGGGCGGTCGGCCATCGCCGATGCGGCCGCCGAGGTGGGCCGCTCGCTCGCGGCGCAAGGGCATCGGCTGACGGTGCTGCGCACCGAAGTGGGAGAGGCGGCTGCCATGCCGCCCCACACCGGCATCTTTCCCGTGGAGCATATCGACGCGCTGGACGACGACGCGCTGCGGCGCCGGTTCGACGTCGTGGTGGCGCATATCGGCAATCACCATCCCTATCACGGCGCCCTGGTCCCGCGGCTGCGCGGGGTGTCCATGATCGGCATCTTCCACGACTTCTTCCTCGGGCATCTTGCCGCAGGGCACTTCGAGCATGTGGGCGATCCGCACGGTGCCTGGCGTACCGCGCGGGACCTGTACGGGCCGGAGGGGATGCGCGACGGCGAGGCCTTCTGGGCCGATCTGGCGGACATGGTCCGCCGCCGGCCGATGCTGGACTGGCTGGCTTCCCACTGCGCCGGCGCCGTGGCGCATTCCGGCCATTACGCCGGGCATCTGCGCCGCGTCTGCCCCGGGCCGGTGGAGGTCATTCCCCTCGCATTCACGGCGTCCGGCATGCCCCCGTTCCCCTCGCCCTGGGACCGGATCACGGTTGCGGCCATCGGCCATGCGAACCCGAACAAGCGCCTCGACCAGATCGTGCTGGCGATTGGCTCGTCGGGGCTGCTGCGGCGGCGCTGCCGGCTCAGGGTGATCGGCGAGGCCGCCCCCGCCGAGCGCGCGCGGCTGACGGGGCTGGCGGAGCTGCTCGGCGCGGAGCCGCCCGAGTTCACGGGCTGGGTTGACGACGAGGACCTCCGCTG
This sequence comes from Muricoccus pecuniae, assembly GCF_014199205.1. Classification (GTDB taxonomy): domain Bacteria; phylum Pseudomonadota; class Alphaproteobacteria; order Acetobacterales; family Acetobacteraceae; genus Roseomonas; species Roseomonas pecuniae. Next base: position 4,579 of record NZ_JACIJD010000016.1, read on the forward strand.
GCGGCTGCGCGACGTGGACGTCATCGCCTGCCTCCGCAATCCCGTGCTGGAGGGCGCCTCGGCCTCGGTCATCACCGCCATGGCCTCGGGCCGCCCGACCCTGGTGACGGATCACGGCTGCTACGCCGAGATCCCCGCCGGCACCGTCCTCTCCTGCCGGCCGGAGGAGGAGGCGCTGGACGCGATGCGGCACCTCGAATGGGTGCTGGCGAATCCCGCGGAGGCCGCCGCCCTCGGCGCGCGGGCGCGGGAGGTTGCACTGGAGCGCCACGCGCCCACCGCCTATGCCGCGGCCCTGGTGCCGCTCATGGAGCGCGTGGTGGCGGACCGTCCGCGGCGCGAGGCGCGGCGGCACCTCTTTTCCACCCTCGGCAGCCTCGGCCTCGGGCCCGAGGACCCTGCCGCGCGGCGGGCTGAGGGGGTGCTGGCGGGGATGGGGCTGGAGGGCTGAGGTACGCAACGCCCGACTTCCCCGGGCGTTGAGTTCACTAATATGTTATTTCTTGGTCGAAAGAAGAAATTGGTGCGTATTGCTCCCGCAACGATTGCAGAGAACGATCGGTGAAGAGGCCCCAGCGCAACCGCCGATAGTTACGATATTATGCAGCGTTAATATGATCGCGAAGCTTATCGCATTATTTGCTCAATTTTTAATTTTTGAAAAAGGCCCCGCCCAGGAATCGCCAAAACTGCCTATAGCCGCCTTCCGCCGAAACGATACGGTGTGCGCCAGAGCGAAAATGAAACGGCGCGTACTGCGGGAGGAAATAATGTACAGATCGGCACTGGCCGCTGTCGCCCTTGTCATGGGCCAGTTATCCATGACCTCAGTCTCGGTGGCGAGGGATCTGGTCTACCAGCCCGTCAACCCGTCATTTGGCGGAAGCCCGCTTAACGGCCCTTATATACTTGGCCAGGCCTCCGCGAATAACTTCCGTTACCTCGAAAGCCCCCAGTCGAAGCGGGACCGGCAGCAGCAGAACGCGCTCGGCCTCTCGAACGATCCGGCGGCGCAGTTCCAGCGCCAGATCACCTCCAGCCTGCTCAGCCAGATCGCCAGCACGATCGGCCAGCAGATCCTGGGCGAGAACGCGCGGGACAGCGGCACCTTCAGCGTGGGCGGAACCTCCGTCGCCTTCCAGCGGATGGGCGGGCAGATCGTGATCGACATCAACGAAGGGGCAACCGGCGGGCAGACCCGCGTCACCCTCCCCGTGCCGAACTTCTAAGAGAGCCATGCAGACATTCCGGAACCTTGCGGCGGCAGCCTCGCTGCTCGCCCTGGCCGCGTGCGGCACCACGCCTGCCACGATCCTCGCCGAGAGCGCGACGCTCGGCGCGCGCACCGAGACGGTGGACGAGCTGCGGGAGCTTCCCGCGCCGCGCCAGCGGCTGGACGTGGCGGTGTTCAGCTTCCTCGACCAGACGGGCCAGCACCGGCCGAACAACAACTTTGCCGAGTACAGCTTCGCCGTGACCCAGGGCGGCGCCTCCATCCTCATCAACGCGCTGATGGAAGCGGGGCGGAGCAACACGCCCTGGTTCCGGGTGGTGGAGCGCAACCGGGTGGCCGACCTGTTCCAGGAGCGGCAGATCATCCGCGCCAACCGCTCCGAGCATGTCGGGCCGGACGGGCGCCCGCTGCCGCCCATCGGGCCGCTGCGCAACGCGGGGCTGCTGATCACGGGCGGCATCATCGCCTATGACAGCAACGTGCTGACGGGCGGGCTGGGGGCGAACTTCCTTGGCATCGGCGGCAACACGGAGTACCGGCGGGACAACGTCTCGGTCTTCCTCCGCGCGGTCAGCGTGCTGACCGGCGAGGTGCTGGCCAGCGTGACCACGGACAAGACGATCTACAGCATCGGCCTCCAGGGCGGGGCGAACCGCTATGTCGGCTTCAACAAGCTGCTGCAGATCGAGGCCGGTTACACGACGAACGAGCCGCGGCAGCTCGCCGTCCGCCAGGCGATCGAGAAGGCGGTCCACGCCCTCGTCGTCGAGGGAGCGAGCAAGGACTACTGGGGCTTTGCGGATGCCGAGCGCGGGCGCGCGCTGATCCGCGAGTACCTGACCACCCGCGACGGCAGGATTCCACCACAGGCCACCGCCGGAAACCCTCCCGACGGACAGAGCGGCCGTGGTGGTGCATAGGAGGGAAAAACAATGTCCAAAATGAAAGACGACACCATGAAGAAGCTTCTTCTTGCGGGCGTGGCCGTGCTCGGCCTCTCCTTCGGCGCCATGGCGGCCGACAACTTTGCGCAGATTGATCAGGTCGGTGACAACAACAACAACCATCAGGAGCAGCGAGGCTCCAGCGGCCGGTTCGAGGCCACACAGGACCGGAACGGCAACGCCAGCAGCCAGACCCAGACTAGCAGTGCCAGCAACAACCGTGGCCGCGTCGAGCAGGTCGGCAACAACAACCGGGCGACGCAGCTTCAGTCCGGCCGCGACAACACGGGCGCCGGGACCGGCTTCGGCTGGGGCGTGTTCATCCGCCAGAACGGCGACAACAACACGGGCACCCAGAGCCAGCTCGGTAACGCCAATCAGGCCCGCGCCTACCAGACCGGCAACAACCAGACGGTCACGCAGTTTCAATCTGGCAACGAGAACAACGCGCGCTCCGACCAAACGGGGTCTGACCGCAGCAGCGTGACCCAGTCCCAGTATGGCACGGCTAGCCGCGCCATTGCGGAGCAGGGATCCGCCACCGACAGCAGCATCACTCAGAGCCAGTTTGCAGGCCGTGGGAACTACGCGGAAAGCAAGCAGATCGGCGGCTCGTTCATGTTCGCCACCGTGCACCAGTCGGGTGACACCAACGACGCCCGCACTGACCAGTCGGGGCGGAACCTGACGGCCAACGCGTATCAGACCGGCACGAACAACGTCTCACGCCAGATCCAGCGCTGATCGCTGGCAACCCGGCGGGGGGGAGGCCTCCCCGCCACCTTTTGAGGAAGGGTCATGAAGAAGCTCCTCTTCATGCTGGCAGCGGGCGCGGCAGGATCGGCCATGGCGGCGGACACGCTCACCATGACCGATCAGGCAACCCAACGTATCCTCTCCCGCAGCGGCAGCGGGCAGGTCTCCGACGTAGTCCAATCCGGTAGCGGAAACTTGGCCGAGACGAACCAGACCGGCTCTAACAACACCGCCCGCGTCCTCCAGCAAGGCTCGGGCAACTCGTCTATCATCACGCAGAGCGGTAGTAATTTCTCGGCCGAGAGCCTGCAGACCGGCGGCGCGGGCGTGCGGATTGACCAGAGCGGGGCCGCGGGCAACATCCGCGTGCAGCAGACAGGACCGGGAGCGGGCGGTGCAACGATCTTCCAGCAGGGCCAGGGCACTGCGACCGTCCGCTAGGGCGCTCCTCGCGCTCGCCCTCCTCCTGGCCCCCGCGGCGGGGATGGCGCAGCCGCCGGAGCCGAGCGGCCCCTGGAACGAGCGGCGCGTGGTGCCCGCCCTGCGGCGCGCGCGCCCGGCGCCCCCGCCGCTGCTGAACGGCGCCGCCACCCCGCGCGGCCCGGACGGGGACGTGCCCGCGCAGCGCTTCATCCCGCCGAGCATCCGGCGCTTCCTCAACGATCCCCGGATCGAGCCAGCGACGCGCGCCTTCCTCCTCGGCATCGCCGGGAAGCGGCAGGAGGACTGGACGGTGCGGGACCTGCAGGAGGTGAGCGCCGTGGTGCCCGCGCTGACCGAGATGCATATCGGCACGGCGGTGCTGAGCGAGTTCTACGAGTTCATGAACCTCGATCCCGCGAGCCTGTTCGATCCCCAGCTCGGCTCGAACTGGCAGGCGACCTCCACCGCCTTCGATCCCCGCAACGCGCGCAACCGGCGCTGCGCCCTCATCCGCGTGCAGGCGCGGCAGAACCCGGACGCGGTGCTGGTGAACGACCTGCTGAACTGCGGGGAGGGGTAAGGGGCCGAGATGGGGCGCGGCGCCTCAGCCCGCGCGCCCCGCCGCCCGCCCGCGCAGGTCCCGCGAGAGGCCCTGCGCCTCGATCGCGGCGAGGTACTCCGCCCAGCGCGCCTCGTACTCGCGCCCGAGCTGGTGGAGCGTCTCCCAGGTGTAAAGGCCGGTGTCGTGGCGGTCGTCGAAGACGAGGCGGACGGCGTAGTTCCCCACCGGCTCCACTGCCACGATCGCCACGGCCCGCTTGCCCGAGACAAGGGTCTTCTGCCCGGGGCCGTGGCCCTGGACCTCGGCCGAGGGGCTCTCCACCCGCAGGTACTCGGCCGGCAGGCTGAAGGCGCTGCCGTCGTCGAAGGCCACCTCCAGCCGGCGCTCGGCGCGGTCGAGGCGGATCTCGGTGGGGGTGGGCACCTCAGTCCCCGATGCGGCGGGCCTCGTCGGGCAGCATGATGGGGATGCCGTCCCGGATGGGATAGGCGAGGCCCGCGCTCTCGCTCACCAGCTCGCCCGCCGCGCGGTCGTAGCGGAGCGGGCCCTTGGTGACGGGGCAGACGAGGATCTCCAGCAGGCGGGGATCGACCCCGGGGTTGGCGTCGCCCATGGGGCTGCCCGTTGGCGTGCCGGTCGGGGTCGTGGTCTGGCTCATCCGGTGGTCCTCAGCTCGGGCGGATGTCTTGGCCCGGTCTGGCCAGGCTGTCCATCCGCAGCATCGCGGTCAGGGTCGCGGCGCGGGCCGCGGGGTCGGGCGCCTCCAGCAGGGCCTGCTTCTCCGCGGGCTCGAAGGGGCAGACCATGGCGAGGTTGGTCACGAGGGCTGCGTCCTCCAGCCGCTCGATCGATTCCCAGTTCGCCTCGATGCCGTGGGTCCGGAAATAGGCCCGCAGCGCGCCGAGCAGCGCCGGGCGGTCCAGCGCGGAGGGGAGGGGGCTGCGGTCGAGATCGCCGGCGAAGGCATCGTAGCGCGGGCGGACACGGCGGTAGCCGGCGCGGCCCGGCAGCTCCTCCTCCACGGTGAAGCGGATGAGGCCGGTGAGGCTGATGAGGAAGCGCCCGTCCTCCGTCTCGGCGAAGGAGGAGAGGCGGCCGAGGCAGCCCGTGCGGTAGAGGCCGGGGCCGGGAGCGCCCCGGGAGGCACCCTGGGCGGCGCCGGGCAAGGTGCCAGGGGAGGCCTCGGTGGAGACTCTGGCGGAGACTTCGGGCTGGGCACAGGGGTCGGGCTGGATCATGCCGAAGCAGCGCCCGGCGCCGAGGCTGTCCTCCACCAGGGCGAGGTAGCGGGGCTCGAAGATGTTCAGCGGCAGGCGGCCGCCGGGCAGGAGGAGCGCGCCGGGGAGGGGGAAGACGGCGATCTCGGTGGGCAGGTCGCCGAGGCCCTTGGGGTGGAATGCCATGACCGACGGTTCCCGCTCGCTGGAGGTGGGGAGGGGCGCGCCGCGGCCGGCGCGCCCCCCGGAGAACCGGAAGTGGTCCCTTTCCCCTAGCTGAACAGGAGGGAGGAGAGCTTGCGGCGCCCGGCCTTGGTCGCCGGGTCCTCGAATCCCCAGGCCTCGAAGAACTTCAGGAGCTGCTTGCGGGCGGCCTGGTCGTTCCACTCGCGGTCCCGGCGGAAGGCTTCCAGCAGGGCGTCCGCCGCGCCCGCGCGGTCATTCGCCGCGTTGAGGGCGACGGCGAGGTCGATGCGGGCGGCATGGTCGTCCGGGTCGGCCGCGAGCCGGGACTCGAACTCGGCCAGCTTGCCGCGCGCCTCCCGGCCCGCGCGGGCCAGCTCCAGCGCGCTGCGGACGGCCGTGACCTCGGCATGGTCCTGCATCTTCTGGGGCAGGCTCTCGATCACCCCGGCGGCCTGCTCCTCCTCGCCCAGCTCCATCAGCGAGCGGGCGACGCCGGCCATGGCGGCGGCGTTCTCCGGCTCCTGCTGGGCCAGCGCCCCGTAGAGCTCGAGGGCCGTCTGGTGGTCCCCCTCCTCGGCGGCGGCCTTCGCCTCGGCCAGCAGGTCGGCGGAGGGCATCTGGCCGCCGGCGAGCTTGAGGAGGTTCTCGATGAACTTCTTCAGCTCGCCCTCGGGGAGGGCGCCCTGGAAGAGGTCGGCGATCTGGCCCTGCCAGAAGGCGGCGACGGTGGGCACGGACTGCAGGGGCAGGCCGAGCTGGGCGAGCTGCTGGACGAGGGCCCGGTTCTTGTCGATGTCGATCTTCACCAGCCGCACGCGGCCGCCGGCGGCGCGCACCACCTTCTCCAGCGCGGGGGTGAGCTGCTTGCAGGGGCCACACCAGGTGGCCCAGAAGTCCACGAGCACCGGCACCTCGCGCGAGGCAGCGACGACGTCCTGCATGAAGCTCTTCTGGTCGCCGTCCTTGATGATGTCGGCGGCGGGCGGCGGGGTCTGGTCGAGTGTGGTGCTCATTCTCTCGTCTTCCGGGGATCTGGCGGGGGCGGGCGGCCCCTTTCCCCCATAGATGCGCCGCGCGGGCTCTCAGGCAAGCGGTTCCGCCAGGTCCAGCGGCTCCAGCGCGTGGCCGAGCCCCTCGATGAAGCGGCGGAGATCGGCCGGGGCGAGGGCGGTGGTGGCCTCGTTCGTCAGGGGATGGACATTGACCGGCCCGGCCCCCTCCAGCAACCGCCTGTCGATCACGGTCCGCACGCTGCCCGGCGCGGCGTTGACGAGGGCGAGCGGCGTGACCGAGCCCGGCCGCACCCCCAGCCGCTCCCACAGCTCCTCCGCGCTCGCCATGGAGAGGCGGCCCGTGCCGAGCCGGCGGGCGAGGGCGTTGATGGAGAGCGGCGCGTTCTCCTCCGCCACGACGAGGAGGAAGGGCTGGGGCGGCTTCGCCCGGAGGAAGAGGTTCTTCACGTGCAGCCCCGGCAGGTCCCCCCGCAGCGCCTGGCTCTCGGCGACCGTGTGGAGCGGCGGGTGGCGGTGGGTGACGGCGGGGATGCCCGCCGCTTTGAGACGGGATAGGAGGGATTCCGGGGTTTCTGGCATGGGCGATCCATCTTGCGGCGGAAGGGGGGTTGCAAGCCCCGCCGAGCCGTGACATACGGCCGCCACACGGAGCGCGGGCGTAGCTCAGGGGTAGAGCACGACCTTGCCAAGGTCGGGGTCGAGGGTTCGAATCCCTTCGCCCGCTCCAATCTCTCTCAGAACAACTCTTCTCTGGTGAGGTTGGGATCGCGCTTTTCCGTGCGTCTCCGCGACATTCCCGGCGTGCGCCTTGATACTTCGAGTGCGGAACGAGTGCCGGTTTCGCTCTCCGGAGAGGCCGTTGTCTCCGAAGCTTGGGACTTGGGCGGTTCAGTCTACAAGCTTTAGGGCATTGTAACCACACCATCCTCGCTGGACGTTTCAGCCCGAAGTTGGTGTTCCCATCCCTCGGGCGGTGGGCCTCTTTCACCAAACCCGCGCAGTGAGGCCCGAGCTTCGGGCGCTATCGATCGATCAGCCTTGCGCCGAACTGCGTCTTCTCCCGCTGCACCGTTCATCCTCTCCAGAACCACGAGGCAAACACCATGGCTAACCTTCCTCCTCTTCCTCCCGCAGGCCGCGCTCCCCAGGGCGGCAAGAATGCGACCGGGGGCAAGGCGAACCCCAAGGACGCCCGTGCCGGCGCCGGCAACAGCGGCGGCAAGGGGGGCGGCGTGAGCAGCGCCACCCAGAGCAACCGCAAGACGGGGGACCGCTGAACGAAACTGCGCCAGCGCTCTTTTGCATCCATCGGTAGAGGTCTGACGGATGGTCAAGCGTTGCAAGGAGGAAGAGTTCGCTGGGGTGCTCGAGTTCGCGGGATGCTCCCAGGAAGACCCGATGTTCAAGCGCTGGGTGGCCGAGCACCGAGCCCAGAACGGCGGGAATCCCCGGGTGAGCAAGGGCGCCATCGGCGTTCGGGTGATGTTCGGCAAGGAGGCGGACATGACCTTCTAGAAGGAGCGCTCGGAAGCAGAGGCGAAGGGCTACAAGCCCCACGCCGCTTGAAGTCAGGGAACGACTGCTCGTGCGGCGTCAGCAGGAGCACCACCGCCCAGCTCTCGACCAGCCAATCTTGGCGCAGGGCAACATCTCGCCGCCCAAGGAAGCCCGCACGGCAAAGGGACGAGAGGGGATGGTGGGCTGGCTCGAAACGCTCATAACCTTCGTCCCAGCGTACCGCCGGCGATCCCATCGGCGATCACGACTTCATCTGGATTTGGCCGGAGCTCGAGGTGGCAGCGTCGCGGAAGTAAAGGACCAGACGGACGCCTGATACCAACCGCCTTGGCCACTGACTCGGATGTGATCCCGCCCGTGCGGCGGTTGTGATTCGCTTCTCCCGACGGCTGGTTTGGGTGCTGGAGGGGGCCTCGCGTGAGGAGGCGGCCGAGGGCTGCGGCATGGACCGTCAGACGCTGCGAGACTGGGTGCATCGCTACAACGCCGAGGGGCTTGCCGGGCTGGTGAACCGCCGAGTGTTGATTTGCAGTGAGAGCTGCCCCGGAGAGGGCCGAAGTTTTCGCCGAGAAATGACCTGTGTCTGTTCACCTCCCTGGCCGGACGGCCGGGGTTATCGGAGTGATCGACATGGAGTTGTCGAGCGTGATCCGCCGGTGGCATCACCGGGATCGCATCCCGATCCGCGAGATCGAGCGACGGACGGGTCTGTCACGGAACACGATCCGCAAGTACCTGCGGTCGGGCGCCGTGGAGGTGAGGTTCAAGGTCCCTGAGCGCCCGAGCCGCCTGGACCCGTTTGCCGACAAGCTGTCGGAGTGGCTGAGGGTGGAGGCGGATAAGGGCCGCAAGGGGCGGCGGACGGTGCGGCGGATCCATGCGGATTTGGTGGCGTGAACCGCCCCGGGTTTGCCGGAGGCTGATTGGTTTGGGTTACGCGGCCAGGGCGGGCTTCTCAAGCCTGCCGTAGTAGCGCGCCTCCGCTTCGGCCGGTGGCATGTTACCGATCGGCTCGAGGAGGAGGCGGTGGTTGAACCAGTCCACCCATTCGAGGGTGGCGTACTCGACCGTCTCCAGGGATCGCCACGGGCCACGGCGGCGGATGACCTCGGTCTTGAACAGGCCGATGACGGTCTCGGCGAGGGCGTTGTCGTAGCTGTCGCCGACGCTCCCGACCGAGGGCTCGATCCCGGCCTCCAGGAGCCGTTCCGTGTACCGGATGCTGACGTATTGTCCGCCCCTGTCGCTATGGTGGGTCAGGCCGCCTTTCGCCGGGCGGCGGTCATGCAGGGCTTGCTCCAGGGCGTCGAGGACAAAGCCCGCATGAGCCGTCCGCGAGACCCGCCAGCCGACAATGCGGCGGGCGAAGACGTCAATAACGAAGGCGGCATACACAAAGCCCTGCTAAGTGGCCACGGGGGTGAAATCTGAGACCCACAGCATGTCCGGCCGCGCCGCCCGGAACTGGCGGTTCACCTTGTCCGCCGGGCAGGGCAAAGCCTTGTCGGCGATCGTGGTCTTGACCTCCTTGCCGCGGACGACGCCGCGCAGGCCCATGCTCCGCATCAGTCGTTCCACCGTGCAGCGGGCCACCGCGATGCCCTCCCGGCCGAGCTGCCGCCAGACCTTGCGGGCGCCGTAGACCCCAGAATTGGCGGCATGCACCCGTCGGATCTGCTCCACCATCACCAGGTCCCGCCGGGTACGCGGCGAGGCCTTGGCCGGGTCCGGGGCACTGCCACGGACCACGCCGGGCGGCATGAGCGTGATAGGCCAGTGGGGCAATCGGCAGCATCTTGCAGATCGGCTCGACACCGTAGACCTCGCGGTGATCGTTGATGAAGGCGATCATGGCCTGAACCGGCGGTCGAGCTCCGCCTGGGCAAAATACGCGGACGCCTTGCGCAGGATCTCGTTCGCTTGGCGAAGCTCGCGGACCTCGCGTTCCAAAGCCTTGATCCGCTCCCCCTCCGCGCCCGTCGGGCCCGGCCGCAGGCCCTGGTCGCGCTCGGCCTGCCTCACCCAGCCGCGGAGTGTCTCGCTCGTGCACCCGATCTTGGCCGCGATCGAGCCGATGGCGGCCCACTGCGAGGCGTGGTCACCCCCGTGGTCCACCACCATCCGTACCGCCCGTTCTCGAACTTCAGGCGAATATCGGTTCGAGGTCTTCTTCGTCATGGCTCCATCCTCTCAAGAGTTGGAGCCTCCGGGGAACCCGGGGCGGTTCAGGATGAGTGCCCCCTCGGTGCAGGAGCATTCGCCGGGACACGGCATCCGATCTGCCGCGAATGAACCGCCAAGCTACTGGGCTTCTCGCGGGCGCAACCGCACCCTCTGGACTCCGTCGCCAATCCTGACGCCGTGATCGAGTTGGCAAGTGTCGGGACACAGCTGTCCATGACGATCGGCCGGCTAGGCCAGGACTTCTATCTCTGGTCGACCTACGAGTTCGGCATGCTGGAATTCCCGGACCGGGTGGCCAGCACCTCATCCATCATGCCGCAGAAGAAAAACCTGACGGTTCTTGAGAATCTCAAGGCACGCCCGGCGGCGCTTCTCGGGGCCATGGTGACCGGCATCACCGCCCTGCGCGCAGTCCCCTTCGGTCACAGCCAGGAGGTAAGTCTCGAGGCGGGTCGCTGGCTCTGGGAAGCGCTTGAGGAACTCAGGGCCATGCTGCCGGCGGCCTCTATCGTGGTGGAGTGCGCCACCCCCAGGAGGGACAGGATGAGAGGACTGGTCAGCGAAAATTTCGCCACGGCCACTGCCGTTGCCGACCTTCTGAGCTCCACCTACGGCCTACCGTTCCGCGAAGCTCATCATGTCACTGGACGATATGTGCGGTTGGCGATGGAGGGAGCTGACCCTGAAGCGGCGCTTCGTACCGCCTACACCGAGGAAACCGGGCGGTTCCTCGACGATATAGCGCCTCTTCTCGCCGAAGCGCTTGACCCGGCGTGCATGCTGGAAGCAACCACGGGCTGCGGACCCAGCCGGGCTGAAACCATCCGCTTGCACGAAGATGCACGATCACGTCTGCGAGCCGATCAAGAGGCAGCCGCCGGCCGTCATGAGGGTCAGCGATTTGCGGCGCATGCTCTGGCAACGGCGTGCGAGAAGCTGACGAGTGCCGTATCGGTCACGAGATCGACCTGACCCCAGTTCCCAGACCATTGCAGGCCCGTTCGATGACAAGGTGGGAGAGGTCAGGCCTGCGCGGAACAGGAGGCGTGCCGTATTCCCACGCCTGTCCCGCATGGAACCTGCCCGAGGGTGCCGTGTCGTCCTTGCTGACGAGCCCGGCCCGGAGTTGGTGGTGCCGTTTGCCTTCGACCGGCGCTCCAGGCCTCTCTGCGCTCAGGCCCGCCCCTCTTCGGGCGGAAGCCGGAAGCGGTGTTGCCCCGGCTGCCAGGTCCCACCACGCAGGCAGAGGCATCCCATGGCCCATCTCCCTCCTCGTCCTCCCGCCGGCCGTGCTCCCCAGGGCGGCAGGAGCGCCACGGGCAAGGCGAAGCCGAAGGACGCCCTGGCAGGCGCCGTCCGCAGTGGCGGCAAGGGGGCGGCGTGAGCAGCGCGACCCAGAGCGACCGCGGGACGGGGGACTGCTGATCCGGATCGCGGCCAAGCTGGGGACGGTCCGGCAAGGTGCGCGGCCAAGGCGCACGGGACGTCTTCTGCGACGTGCCGATGCGGGCCACAACTGCACCCCGGTACTGTGACGAACAGGAGCGGCACATGGCTATTCTGAAGATCGCCCGCATGGGTCATCCGGTTCTTCTGGAGAGGTGCCGGCCCGTCGACGATCCGGCGGCGCCCGAGATCCGCCGCCTCGTGCAGGACATGTTCGAGACGATGGAGGACGCGCCGGGCGCCGGCCTCGCCGCACCGCAGGTCCATGTGCCGCTGCGCCTGTTCGTCTTCCGGGTCCTGCCCACCCGTTCCAGCGGAGCGCCCGACGACACGGTGGTCGGCAACACGGTCGTGATCAATCCGGTTGTCGAGCCGCTCGATGAGGAGAAGCACCTGCGCTGGGAGGGATGCCTGTCGATCCCCGGGCTGCGGGCCGCTGTCCCGCGCTTCAGGCGCGTGCGCTACACCGGCGTGGACTGCGACGGCCGGACCGTCACCGCCGAGGTGGGCGGCTTCCATGCCGGGGTTGTCCAGCACGAGAACGACCACCTGGACGGCATTCTCTATCCCATGCGGATGACGGACTTCCGGCTCATGGGCTTCAACGAGGAGCTCGCCCGCGCGGCGGAGTCGGAGGCGCGGACGGGTACCGCCGGAGGCGAGCGCGCCGCCTCTCCGTCGTAAGCCCCGCCAGGTTGCCGGCGGTTCCAGCGGCACCCACGCGCGAGCGCCCGCTCGCCTGGTTTCGGGAACCGGAACAACGCGCCGCGGGGGCCTTCGCGCCGGCGGTCCTCGCCGCGCACGACCATCCGAGCCCTGTCCGCGGCGGCCGCCCTGCCATCTTGACCTCGCCGGAAAGCATGGGCGGTATGTTGCCGCCGTGGCCAGTGAGGGCCGCGCGGATTGGGGGGCGGTCTCATGGTCAAGCTGCCGAGCTGGGCACGACATCCGATGCTGGCCCTGTGCCCGGTTGTGGCGATGTCCTTGCCCGGTTGTGGGCTGACCATCGAGCAGAGCAGCCGCATCGCCGCGACCGAGCAGAGCCTCGCGGAGTCCCGCGCGCAGACCGGCCTTCTCCAGCAGCGTGTGAACGAACTCGAAGCCACGCTGGAAGCAGAGCGCCGCGCCGCGGGTGACCTGGCGGCGATCGAGGGGCGCCTGGGCCGCGCCCGCAGCCTGCTCGCCGCCTCGCAGGCGTCACGCGTGGCTGCCGACCGGAATGCGAGCAGCCTGCGGGCCAGCATCGCCAATGAGGAGCGGCGTCTCGCGGGTCTGCAAGCGGAGATTGAACAGCTTCAGCAGGCCTCGGGCCAGCACCGGGATACGATCGCCGAGAGGGAGCGCAATCTCGGCACGCTCCGCGAGCAGGCGGCGGCAGCGGATCAGAGACTCGCGACGCTCCGCGACCAGTCGGCCACCCAGAGCACTCAGCTCTCGGCGCTGGGCGAGCGGGCCGCCGCCGAGGAGCGGCGCCTCGCCCAGGCGAGCCGCGCCGCCGACGAGGCGGCCGGGCGCGTCCGCGGGCAGGAAGCGCGCGCGGCCGAGTTGAACGGCCAGATCAACGCGACCCAGCAGCGCCTGGGCGAGCTGCGCGGCACCCTCGCCGGCGCCGAAGCGACGCTGCGGGACCGCCAGAGCGGGATCGCGCAGGCGCAGTCGGAGCTGTCGCGCCTGACGGCGGCGCGCGAGGAGGCCGCGGGCACCCTGCGCGGCCTGGAGACGAGGATCACGGAGCTGCGCGGCACGATCGGCGCGGCCGAGCGGCGCCTCGCCGAGCTGCGGGACGGCGCCACCACCGAGGAGCGGCGCCTCCAGGCCGCGCGGGCAGAGGTGCAGGCGACCGAGGCGACGCTGGCCGCGCGGCGCACCGCGCTCACCGAGGCGGAGGGCCGGCTGGCGGGCACGACGCGCAGCGCGGAGGAAGCGGGCGAGCGGGTGCGCGCTCTCCAGGCGCAGGCCCAGCAGGTCTCCGGGGCGAACGAGGCCGAGCGGCAGGAACAGGCGCGGCTGCGCGAGCAGGCGCAGAGCCTTCGGAACGAGGTGTCCTCCCTCGAGCAGCGCCGCGCCGGGCTCGGGACGCAGATCGCCGAGGCGCAGTCCCGGCTCAACCAGCAGCGCCAGGAACTCACCGAGCTCGGCGCGCAACTCGCGCGCGAGCGGCAGGCGGTGCAGCGGACGCGCGCGGAGGGCGCAGGCGACGGGGCGCAGCCCGCGCCGGGCGGGGCGGAGAACCCCGCGAGCCGCTGAGGCGCCCGCGCCCCGGATGCTCCAGTGGTGAGGCCGGGGCCGAGGGTGGAACGAGCGCTGCCCGGCGCCCGCCGCCAGCCGTTGCGGCGTGGTGAACAGCGGGAAGGCAGGGGGTAGTGCGGGCGGCCTCCCTCGGTCAGCATCGGCCTCCATGGCGTCCCCCCTCAAAGCGCGCGCGATCGTGGACCGGCTGATCTCCGCCATCGAGGCCGGGCTCATGCGGCCGGGCGAGCGCCTGCCCTCCGTGCGGGAGGGCGCCCGGACGCAGGGCGTCTCCAAGAACACGCTGTCGGGCGCCTATGACCAGCTCGTCGCCTCCGGGCATCTGGAAGCCAGGCGGGGCGCCGGCTACTTCGTCGCCGCGGGACCGCGGCCCAGCATCCGAAGCCCGGGGCCCGGGGTGGAGGAGGCGCTGGACCTCGTCTCGCTCCTGCGGGAGCAGACGGAGGCGCGCTACACCGTCAGGCCGGGAGAGGGGCGGCCGCCGCCCGCCTGGATGGAGGAATCGGAGCTCGGGGTGCATTTCGCGCGCGCCGCGCGGCTGGGCGGCAGCGGCCCGGCCCATGACTACGGCAGCACCTGGGGATACGCGCCGCTGCGCGAGCGCATCGCCCTCTCCCTCCAGGAGCGATCAATTCCCTGCGCGCCCGAGCAGGTTCTGCTCACCCAGGGCGCCAACCACGCCCTGGACCTGATCGTCCGGCACATGATCGAGCCTGATGACGCGGTGCTGGTGGACGATCCCGGCTACTACCCGCTCTTCGGCAAGCTGCGCCTCGCGCGGGCGCGGATCATCGGCGTGCGGCGGAGGGCGGACGGGCCGGATCTGGAGGACCTCGCGGCCAAGCTGGCGCTCGTCCGCCCGAAGCTCTTCTTCACGCAGTCCCTCGCGCATAATCCCACCGGCGGCACGCTCTCCCCGGTCGTCGCCCACGGCGTGCTGCAGGCGGCGGAGCGGCACGGCTTCGGGATCGTGGAGGACGACCCCTTCGCGGACCTCCTGCCCTCCAGCGCCACGCGCCTCGCCGCGCTCGATGGGCTGCGGCGCGTGATGTATGTCGGCACCTTCTCGAAGACGCTCTCCGCCTCCCTGCGCGTCGGCTTCGTCGCGGGGATGCCTGCCACCATCCAGGCGCTCGCCCACATGAAGCTGCTGACGGTGGTGGCGACGTCGCAGTACGCGGAGCGGATGGTGGCGGGGCTGATCGCGGGCGGCCAGTATCTCCGCCATCTCCGCCGCCTGCGCGCGCGGGTGGAGCGCGCGACGGACGCGGCCCTCGTCCATCTCGCGGCGGCCGGCCTGCGCGCCTCGCGCCCGCCCGGCGGCGGGTTCTATCTCTGGGCGCCGCTTCCCCCGGGGATCGAGGAGGCGGCGATCGTTCGGGAGGCCGCGGCGCGCGGCATCTTCCTCGCGCCCGGCGCGGTGTTCAGCCCGGAGCGCGGGCCGGGCCCCGCCATGCTGCGCCTCAACGTGGCGCATACGGCGGACCCGCGCTTCCTGGACTTCCTGCGGGAGCGCCTCCGCCGCGCGGCCTGACGCTCAGCCGCCGCGCATCCTCTCCAGCTCCGCCACGGCCACGTCCTGGCGGACCTCCCGCCGCTCCACGAGGATCGCGGCGAGCCGCGCCACCTCCTCGCCGGTTGCGCCGGCGGCGATGGCGACGTTGTTGGCGTGCAGGGCCATGTGCCCCTTCTGGATGCCCGTGGTGGCCAGGGCCTTCATGGCGCCGAAGTTCTGGGCGAGGCCGACGGCGGCGATGATCCGCGCCAGCTCCGCCGCCGTCGTCACGCCGAGGATCTTCAGGCAGGCACGGGCGGTGGGGTGGATCTTCGTGGCTCCGCCCACGAGGCCGACGGGCATGGGCAGCTCGATCGAGCCGGCGAGGCCGCCATCGGCCGTCACCTCCCAGCTCGTGAGGCTGGAGTAGCGGCCCCGGCGGGCGGCATAGGCGTGGGCGCCCGCCTCCACCGCGCGCGTGTCGTTGCCGGTGGCCAGCACCACGGCGGAGACGCCGTTCATGACCCCCTTGTTGTGGGTGGCGGCGCGGTACGGATCGGCCTCGGCGAAGTGGTAGGCGGAGATCATGCCGTCGCGCACCGCCTCCCCGCCGATCGCCTCGGCCGTCCAGGTGGCGCGGGCGCGGGCGAGGCGGCGGTCGGCGAGGTTGGAGAGGATGCGGAGGAAGACCTTGCCGCCCGTCCAGGACTCGATCTCCGGCGCGAGCTTCTCGGCCATGGTGTTCACGGTGTTGGCGCCCATGGCGTCGCGCGTGTCGACGATCAGGTGCGTCACCACCATCGGCCCGCCGCGGGAGTCGATGACGCGCACCTCCAGGTCGCGGAAGCCGCCGCCGAGCTTCACGAGCATCGGGTCGCAGCCGTTGCAGATGGCGGCGATCTCCTCGCGCCGCTCGAGGATGCGCAGCCGCGCGTTCTCCGGGTCCGTCACGCCGGTGAGCTGCACCTGCGCGATCATCAGGTTGCCCGAGAGGGAGGTGACGAAGCCGCCGGAATCGTAGCACTGGCGCGCGGAGTTGCAGACGGCGGCAACGACGGAGGACTCCTCCGTCGCCATCGGCACGAGCACGTCGCGCCCGTCCACGCGCATGTTGGTGGCGACGCCGATCGGGATGGAGAGGGTCGCGACCACGTTCTCGATCATGTGGTCGGCCAGGTGCGGGTCGATGTTCCCCGGCGCGGCGAGCTGGGCGGCGGTGGCCTCGTCCAGCCCGGAGAAGGCGGCCACGGCCTCCAGCCGCTCGGCCGTGCTCATGCGGTGGAAGCCGGGGATGCGGGAGGTGAGATTACTGATCGACATGGGGCGGTTCCGGTGCGGTGGTCGGCGTGATGTGAGGGAGGGGAGGGGCCGCCTATTCGAGCCTGATGTTCCCCTCGCGGATCACGTCGCCCCAGCGGCGCGTGTCGTCGGCCAGCGCCGCGCGCAGCATCGCAGCGTCGCCGCTGACGAGCTCGACGCCCTGCTCGGCCATGCGCGCGCGGAGCGCCGGGTCGGAGGTGGCGGCCCTCAGGGCGGCCGCGGCGCGGGCAACCACCGGGGCGGGCGTGCCGGCCGGGGCGAAGAGGCCCTGCCAGAAGAAGACCTCGAAGCCCGGCAGGATCTCTGCGATGGGCGGCAGCTCCGGGAAGCCGGGGATGGGCGCGCTCGCGGTCACGGCGAGCCCGCGCGTGCCACCGTCGGACAGCGTGGTCTTCGCCTCCTGGATCGCCTGGAACACCGCGTGCACCCGGCCCTGGCGCAGGTCCAGCGCCGCCGGCGCGCCGCCGCGATAGGGGACGTGGACGATGTCGACGCCCGCCCTGGCGCGGAACATCTCCAGCGCCAGGTGGCTGACCGAGCCGGTGCCGGGCGAGCCGAAGAGCACCTTCCCCGGATTGGCCTTGCAGTAGGCGATCAGCTCCGCCGTGTTCCGCACGGGAAGGGCGGGATTGACGTGCAGGATGAAGGGCGTGCGGAAGACCATGCCGACGGGATCGAGCTCCTTGCCGGGATCCTTCGGCGTGAGGTTGGGCTGGAGCGTCTGGTTGATGGCGAGGGTGGTCGTGCCCATGACGAGGGTGTAGCCGTCCGGCCGTGCCCGCGCGCCATAGGTGGCGGCGACGGAGGTGGCCGCACCCGGCCTGTTCTCGACCACCACGGGCTGGCCGAGCTGGCGCGACATCGGCTCGGCGACGGCGCGCGACGCCAGGTCGGTGACGCCGCCGGGCGGGTAGCCCTCGACGATGGTCACAGGGCGGTCCGGCCAGCCCGGCTGCTGGGCGCGCGCGGCGAGCGCCGGCAGGGCGAGGGCGGAGCCGAGGAGGAGGCGACGGTTCATGGCTGGACGTTTCCCGTTGGTCTCGTTCGTTGCCGGAAGGGTGTGCCGCGGCCGGGCCGAGGGAAAGGGACAGTTCGGGGCAATCCGGCGGGCACTGTCCCAGCGGGAGGCCTGGGACAGATGCCGCCTCCTCAACCTGGGCGAGCGGGGTTCGGCCCCGGCGCGAGCCCCTGCTCGCCGGCCGCTCCCGCGCCGTGGCCCCATATCAGGGGCACTCGCTCGACAGCCTCAATCCAGGGGTGGGGAAAGGGCGTTAGCCCCTCCAGGGACCGCCCGGGCGGTCCGCGTGGAGGAGCCGCATGCGTAGCCCGACCGTCCCCTTGCGAAAGCCCGCCAGCCCCGCGCGGCCGGGCCATGCCCGCCTGGAGAGGATCGCGCGGGCGTTCGACAGCCGGTGGCGCATCCCCGGCACCGGCATCCGGTTCGGCGCGGACGCCTTGCTGAGCCTGATCCCGGGCGTCGGGCCGATCGTCCCGACGGCGGTGTCGGCTTATCTCATCTGGGAGGCCCGCCGGCTCGGCGTGCCTGTCGGGACGCTTCTGCGCATGGCCGCCAATGTCGGCCTCGACGCGCTGATCAGCGCGGTGCCCGTCGCGGGCTCCGTCGGCGACGTCTTCTTCCGCGCCAACCTCCGCAACATGGAGCTCCTGCGCCGCCACCTCGACCGGCAGGAGCCTTCGCCGGGCTAGGCCGGGACTCGCGCGCGGCGGACCCGCGCAGCACCCCGGCGGGGGCGCGGGAGGGCCGGGCGCGTCAGGACACGAACTCGTCCCTGTACTGGCGGACCACCCCGTCGAAATCCGCGTCCCGGCGGAAGCCGAGGCCGAGGAGCCGGTCCACCTCGAAATCGCCGGGCCAGGAGAGGACGATCCCGGCGATTCGTTCGTCTCGCCGCTCGGTGACGAGGGCGCGCGCGGCGGGGCCGCCCACGCGCTCGAGGCTGGCGAGCATCTCCGCCGGCGTCACGCAGATGCCGGGCAGGTTCAGCACGCGCCAGGCGCCGATGCGCCCGCCATCCAGCGCCATCGCGTGCACGAGATTCGCGACCACCGTGTCCGGCGAGGAGAGCCACAGCCGCGTGCCCATCGGCACCGGCAGGTTCGAGGGCTGGCCCGCCAGCGGCTCGCGGATGATCCCGCTGGCGAAGGAGGAGGTGGCGGAGTTCGGCTTCCCCGGGCGGACCACGATGGTGGGCAGGCGGCAGGCGCGGCCGTCCACGAAGCCCTTGCGGGAGTAGTCGTTCACCAGCAGCTCGCCCATCGCCTTCTGCGCGCCGTAGGAGGAGGCAGGCATGACCGCCGTCGCCTCCGGCACCACCTCCGGCAGGGCCCCGCCGAAGACGGCGACGGAGCTGGCGAAGACGAAGCGCGGCGCCCTGCCCGTGGCCCGCGCGGCCTCCAGCAGCGCGCGGGTGCCGTCGAGGTTCACGCGCATGCCGAGGTCGAAGTCCTCCTCCGACCCGCCGCTCAGCACGGCGGCGAGGTGATAGACGCCGGCCGTCTCCGCTCCGATCACCTCCCGCGCGAAGGCGGGATCGGCGATGTCGCCCACCACGGAGGCGACGCGCGGGTCGTCCACCGGGCTCGGCGCGAGATCGACGGAGAGGATGCCGTCGAAGGCCGGCAGCCCGCCCTCCGCGCCGCGCAGGGCCAGCAGCGCGCGGGTGAGCCGGCTGCCCAGGAAGCCGGCCCCGCCGGTGATGACGATCCTCATGCTTCCCCTCTCATGCTGCCGCTTGCGCCTCGAAGAAGAAGCGCTCCCCGCCGAAATTGCCGGATTTCAGCGCAAGGGAGAGCGGCCTGCCCACCGCCCGCACCCAGGGCACGCCCGGCGCGATCTGCGGGCCGATATGGAACCCGCCGATGCCGAGCGACTGGGTGACGACGCCGGAGGTCTCGCCGCCGGCGACGATGAAGCGCTCGAAGCCCTCCTCCATCAGGCGCCGCGCCAGGGCGCCGAAGACGCGCTCCACCGCCGCGCTGGCCTCCGCCGCGCCGAAGCGGTCCTGCACCGCCTTCACGCCCTCGGGCGGCATCGTCGCGTAAATCAGGGGCGCGAGGCCGTCGCGCGGCTGCGCCGCGGCCCAGCCGGCCAGCTCCGCGGTATAGCCGGCATCCAGGAGGCAGCGCTCGACCGAGACGGGAAGGGCGGGCGCGGCGGCGCGGTAGGCGGCGACCTGCGCGTTGGTCATCCCCGAGCAGGAGCCGGAGAGGATCACCGCGCGCCCGCCGGAAGGGCGGCCCTCGGCCGCGGCATCGGCCACGCCGCGCTGACCGCCGCCCCAGCCACGGGCCATGCCGTCCGCCAGGCCGGAGCCGCCCGTGACGAGCCGCATGTCCGACACGGCCTGGCCGATCACCGCCAGGTGCGCGTCGTCCAGCGCGTCGAGCACGGCGTAGCGGAAGCCGCTCGCCCTCATCTCCGCGAGCGCGCTGTGCAGCGCGGCCGCGCCCCTGTCGATCACGCCGTGCGGCACGTTGCCGCTGCGGCCGCGGGACTGGGCGTCCATCAGGCGCAAGAGATTGCTGTCGGTCATCGGCGTGACGGGGTGGTGCCGCATGCCGGATTCGTGCAGCGGCACGCCGTTCACGAAGAGATAGCCGTTGTAGATCGTGCGCCCGTTCACCGGCAGGGCCGGGCAGACGACGGTGAAGTCCTCGCCCAGCGCGTCGAGCAGCGCGTCGGTCACCGGCCCGATATTGCCCCGCGGCGTGCTGTCGAAGGTGGAGCAGTACTTGAAGAAGAACTGTGGGCAGCCCCGCCCGCGCAGCCATTCCAGCGATGCCAGGCTCTCCGCGACCGCCCTCTCCACGGGGCAGGAACGGGACTTCAGGCTGATGACCACCGCATCCGCCTCCACCGGGAGATCGTCGGGCGGGACGCCGTTGAGCTGGACGGTGCGCAGCCCGTTCGCGACGAGGAAGCCCGCGATGTCGGTCGCGCCGGTGAAGTCGTCGGCGATGACGCCCAGGCGCATGCTCAGCCCCTCCGCACGCCCGGCAGGTCGATGCCGGCGAAGGTCTTGATCACGGCGGCGTCGTCCTCGCGCCCGAAGCCGGCATTGCTGGCATTGGCGAACATCGCATAGGCCGTGCTGGCGAGCGGCAGGGGGAAGTTCAGCGACAGCGCGGTCTCCGTGACCAGGCGGAGGTCCTTGACGAAGATGTCCACGGCGGAGTGCGGCGTGTAGTCGCCATCGACGACGTGCTTCATCCGGTTCTCGAACATCCAGCTGTTGCCGGCGGCATGGGTGACCACCTCGTACATCGTGTCGAGCGGGATGCCGGCGCGGGCGGCCAGCGCCATGGCCTCCGCCCCCGCCGCGATGTGCACGCCGGCCAGGAGCTGGTGGACGATCTTCACCGTCGCGCCCAGCCCGATCTCCTCGCCGACTTCGTAGACCTTGCCGGCCACCGCATCGAGCACCGGGCGGAGCCGGTCGAAGGCGGCGCGCGGGCCGGCGGCCATCACGGTCATCTCCCCCGCGCCCGCCTTGGCCGCCCCGCCCGAGACGGGTGCGTCCAGCATGAGCAGGCCCATTGCCTGCAGCTCGGCGGCGAGGGCGCGCGAATCGGCGGCCGAGATGGTGGAGGACACCATCACCCCGGCCCCCGGCCGCAGCTTCGGCGCGATTCCCCTGGGGCCGAAGAGCGCGTCCCGGCACTGGGCCGCGTTGACCACCAGCAGCAGCACCGCGTCGAGATCCCCGGCGAAGGCGAGGCCGTCGGCGCCGCCATCCTCGGCGCCCGCCTCCCGCAGCGCCTGGCAGGCGGCGGGGTTGAGGTCGATGCCATAGGTGGCGAGCCCGGCCGCGATGCAGGAGCGCGCGGCGCCCATGCCCATGGAGCCCAGGCCGACCACGCAGACGCGATACCGGTTGCTGTCCATCCCCGGCGCCTCCCGACATTGTCCCGCTTCTTGCCGACACGTCCGGTCGGCTTCTCGCCGCACGCCCCGTCGGCGCTGGCGGGGTGCGCCGGAGTGCAGCCCGTTTCGGGGAAACGGGCAAGGGCGCCCCGGCCGTGCCGCCCGGCCCGCAAAGCCTGTTGCAAGGATGCAGCGGTGGTGCGTAGGCTTGCGGCAACGAAGAGGGAGGCCGTCACATGCCGCGGATGCGGTTGCACGCTGCCGTGCGGAGCTAGCGGCGCCTCATGGCCTCTGTCGAGATTCGCGGCGTCCGCAAGAGCTTCGGCGGAACCCCCATCCTGCACGGCATCGACCTGGACATCGCCGATGGCGAGTTCTGCGTGCTCGTCGGCCCCTCCGGCTGCGGGAAGTCCACGCTGCTCCGCATGCTCGCGGGGCTGGAGAACATCACGGGCGGGGAGATCTCCATCGGCGGGCGGGTGGTGAACACCGTGCCGCCGAAGGACCGGGACATCGCCATGGTGTTCCAGAACTACGCGCTCTACCCGCACATGACGGTGCGGGAGAACATGGCCTTCTCGCTGCGCCTGGCGAAGGCGCCCGCGGCGGTGATCGAGGCCGAGACGGGCCGGGCGAGCCGCATCCTCGGGCTGGACGCGCTGATGGACCGCTACCCCCGGCAGCTCTCGGGCGGGCAGCGGCAGCGCGTGGCGATGGGGCGCGCCATCGTGCGGCACCCGCAGGTCTTCCTCTTCGACGAGCCGCTCTCGAATCTCGATGCAAAGCTGCGCGTGCAGATGCGCGGCGAGATCAAGGACCTGCACCAGCGGTTGCGGACCACCACCGTCTACGTCACCCACGACCAGATCGAGGCCATGACCATGGCCGACAAGATCGTGGTGATGCAGGGCGGGCGGGTGGAGCAGATCGGCACGCCGCTGGAGCTCTATGACCGTCCGGCCAACCTCTTCGTCGCGGGCTTCATCGGCAGCCCGGCGATGAACCTCCTGCGCGGCCAGGTCAGCGACGGTGCCTTCCGCCCGGAAGGGCTGGACGGCGCCGGGCCGATCGCGTTGCCGCTTCCCGGGTCGGCGCCAGTGGGGCGGGCGGCGGAGGGGCAGCCGGTGATCTACGGCATCCGGCCCGAGCATCTCCGGCTCTCCGACACGGGCATCCCCGTGACCGTCCAGCTCGTCGAGCCCACGGGCGCGGAGACGATGGTGACGGCGCGCATGGGCGACAGCACCCTGGTCGGCGCCTTCCGCGAGCGGGTCTCGGCGCGGGTGGGCGACACGCTGCACCTCCAGCCGGAGCCGTCGGTGGCTCATCTGTTCAACCGGGAAACCGGGATGCGCCTCATGACCTGAGGGCTGGGGCGGCGGAAACGGCGGTCGAGGAGGAAATGAGACAATGAACAGCTTCACCCGGCGCGGAACCCTGGCGCTCGGCGCCGGCGCTCTCGCTGCAGGCACGATCGGCCGGGATGCGCGCGCCGCCATCCCCATGGGGAACGCCACGCCGCCCCAGGCCCGCATCGAGAGCGGCGCCACGCTGCGCGTGCTGCGCCCGACCAAGTTCGTCGATGCCGACGAGACGGTGTTCCGCGAGAACAGCGCGAAGTTCGCGGCCCAGACCGGCGTGCAGGTGCGCGTGGACTTCGCGGGCTGGGAGGACCTCCGCCCGCAGACCGCGGTGGCCGCGAACACCGGCGCGGGGCCGGACGTGGTGGTGGGCTGGGCCGACGACCCGCACATCTACTCGGACAAGCTGCTCGACATGACCGAGCTGGCCAACTACCTCGGCCAGAAATACGGGGGCTGGATGGCCCTACCGCAGCGCTTCGGCAAGAAGTGGGGAACGGACCAGTGGGTCTCGATCCCGATGGGCGGCACGGGCTCGCCCTGCGTCTACCGCATCTCCTGGGCGAAGGAGGCCGGGTTCGACAAGCTGCCGACGGACCATGACGGGTTCCTGAAGCTCTGCCAGGGGCTGAAGCGCAACGGGCATCCCGCCGGCTTCGCGCTGGGCAACGCGGTGGGCGACGGCAACGCCTATTGCAACTGGCTGCTCTGGTCGCACGGCGGCATGGTGGTGGACGAGGCCGGCAAGGTCGCCATCAACAGCCCGCAGACGCTACAGGCGCTGCGCTACGCCCGCGAGCTGTACCAGACCTTCATCCCCGGCACCGTCTCCTGGGGCGACGTGAACAACAACCGCGCCTATGCGGCGGGCGAGATCGGGCTGACGCAGAACGGCGTCTCCATGTATTTCTCCCTCAAGAACGACCCGCGCACGGCCGCCATCGCCGCGGACACGGCCATGGAGCACCTGCCCACCGGCCCCGCGGGCAAGCTGGCGGAGAACGTGCTGCTGCTGAACGCCATGGTGTTCAAGCACAGTCGCTACCCCAACGCCGCGAAGGAGTATCTCCGCTTCATGATGGAGGCGGAGCAGTACGACCCCTGGCTGGTCGGCTGCGGCGGCTACTGGGCGCATCCGCTCAACGCCTATGGCGAGAGCGAGGTGTGGAGGAGCGATCCCAAACTCGCCGTGTACCGCGACACCAACACGGTCGAGTACTGGTCGGGCTACAAGGGGCCGATCAGCGCCGCGTCGGGCTCGGTCGCGGCGGACTACGTGGTCGTGCAGATGTTCGCCGCCGCCTCCTCGGGCCAGTCCACGCCCGAGGAGGCGGTTCGCGAGGCTGAGCGCCGCTGCCGCCGCTACTACCGCTAGGTCCCGCCGGGGCGCCGCCCGAGAGGCGCGGCGCCCCGCAGCCCGCAGGAGGGGAGCCGATGTCCGGCGTCACATCCGCCGAATTGCCCTGGAATCCCCGGCGGGCCGAGCGCGGCTGGCTGGCCAGGCTGCTCGACAGCAAGCCGTTCCTGATCGCGATCTGCCTCTTTCCCGCGGTCGGGCTGCTGCTGACCTTCCTGACCTACCCGCTGGGCCTGGGCATCTGGCTCGCCTTCACGGACACGCATATCGGCCGCGGCGGCGTCTTCGTGGGGTTCGAGAACTTCGAATCCCTCTGGTACGACCGCGTCTTCTGGAGTGCCGTCTTCTACACCGTGTTCTACACGGCCGTGGCGACGGTGCTGAAGTTCGGGCTCGGCCTCTGGCTGGCCCTGCTGCTGAACGAGAAGGTGCCGTTCAAGTCGCTCATCCGGGCCATCATCCTGATGCCCTGGATCGTGCCGACCGTGCTCTCCGCCATCACCTTCTGGTGGATCTACGACGCGCAGTTCTCGATCATCTCCTACGTGCTGGTCGACGTGCTGGGCTGGAAGGACAGCTACATCGACTTCCTCGGCACGCCCTGGCACGCGCGCTGGTCGCTGATCGCGGCGAATGTCTGGCGGGGCATTCCCTTCGTGGCGATCTCCCTGCTGGCGGGGCTGCAGACCATCTCGCCCTCTCTCTACGAGGCGGCGCTGCTCGACGGGGCCTCCCCATGGCAGCGCTTCACGAAGATCACCTTCCCGCTGCTGCTGCCGATCCTCGCGGTGGTGCTCACCTTCTCCGTGCTCTTCACCTTCACGGACTTCCAGCTCGTCTACGCCATCACCCGCGGCGGCCCCATCAACTCCACCCATCTGATGGCGACCCTCGCCTTCCAGCGCGGCATCCCCGGCGGGCAGCTGGGGGAGGGGGCGGCCATCGCCGTCTCCATGATCCCCTTCCTGCTCTTCGCCACGCTGTTCAGCTATTTCGCCCTTGCCCGCCGCAAGTGGCAGCAGGGAGGCAGCGATGAGTGAGGCGACCGCAAGCAAAGCGGGGGCGGATGACGACTATCTCTCCTGGCAGTCCCGGCCAAGGCGGATCCTGACGGTCTACCTGCCGCTGGCCTGCTTCATCTTCGTGCTGCTCTTCCCCTTCTACTGGATGACCATCACGACCTTCAAACCGAATGCGGAGCTCTACGACTACAAGAACTTCAACCCGTTCTGGGTCGTGGAGCCGACGCTGGCCAACATCAAGCGGCTGCTCTTCGAGACCTCCTATCCGCGCTGGCTGATGACGACGATGCTGGTCGCGGTCTGCTCGACGGTGCTGTCCATCTTCGCCTCCGTCCTGGCCGCCTATGCCATCCAGCGCCTGCGCTTCCGGGGGGCGAACGCGGTGGGTCTCGCGATCTACCTCGCCTATCTCGTGCCGCCCTCGATCCTCTTCATCCCGCTCGCCACCATGGTCTTCCAACTCGGCCTCTTCGACAGCCCGCTGGCGCTCATCCTCACCTACCCCACCTTCCTCATCCCGTTCTGCACCTGGCTCCTGATCGGGTACTTCAAGTCGATCCCCTATGAACTGGAGGAGTGCGCGCTGATGGACGGCGCGTCCCGGCTGCAGATCCTGCGCCGGATCACGCTGCCCCTCGCCGTGCCCGGCCTGATCAGCGCGGGCATCTTCTCCTTCACCCTCTCCTGGAACGAGTTCATCTACGCCCTCGCCTTCATCTCCTCCTCGGAGAAGAAGACGGTTCCCGTCGCGATCCTCACGGAGCTGGTGCAGGGAGACGTGTACCAGTGGGGATCGCTGATGGCCGGCTCGTTGCTCGGCTCGCTTCCCGTGGCCATCTTCTACTCCTTCTTCGTGGACTACTACGTCTCGTCGCTCACCGGCGCGGTGAAGGAGTGAGCTCCGTGCTGTCCGTCGAATCGACCCTGCCCCGGGACGCGGCGCGGGCGCTTCTCCTCGGCCGGGTCTGGCGGCCCGAGCTCGGCGGTCCCTCGGTGGTGGCGCTGCGGGACGGGCAGCTCTTCGACATCACCGCGAGCTTCCCCACGGTTCGCGACCTCTGCGAGGCCGAGGACCCCCCGGCGGCGCTGCGGGGTGCCGGGGGCGAGCCGGTCGGGCCTCTGGAGGAGGTGCTGGCGAACAGCGTTCCCGAGGCCCGCGATCCCTCGCGCCCCTGGCTGCTCGCGCCCATCGACCTGCAGGCGATCAAGGCCGCGGGCGTGACCTTCGTCGCCTCCATGCTGGAGCGCGTGATCGAGGAGCGCGCGAAGGGGGACCCGGACGCGGCGCTGGCCATCCGGGAGGAGATCGCCACCCTCATCGGCGGCGACCTGCGCGGCGTGCGCCCCGGTTCCGAGGAGGCGGCGCGCGTGAAGTCCGTGCTGCTCTCGCGCGGGGCATGGAGTCAGTATCTCGAGGTCGGCATCGGGCCGGACGCGGAGATCTTCACCAAGGCGCAGCCCATGTCGGCGGTGGGGACGGGGGCGGACATCGGCGTCCGCCCGGATTCGGGCTGGAACAATCCCGAGCCCGAGATCGTGCTGGCCTGCTCCTCCCGCGGGCGGGTCGTCGGCGCCACCCTCGGCAACGATGTCAACCTGCGCGACTTCGAGGGCCGCTCCGCGCTGCTCCTGTCCAAGGCGAAGGACAACAATGCGAGCTGCGCCATCGGACCTTTCCTGCGGCTCTTCGACGACGGCTTCGGCATGGACGATGTCCGGCGCGCCGTGATCTCCCTCCGCGTCGAGGGAAGGGACGGCTTCCGGCTGGATGGCGAGTCCTCGCTCGCCGAGATCAGCCGCGATCCGGCCGACCTCGTCTCCCAGGCGATCAACGAGCACCACGCCTATCCCGACGGGCTCGTGCTCTTCCTCGGCACGATGTTCGCGCCGGTGAAGGACCGCCACCAGCCCGGGCAGGGCTTCACGCACGACATCGGGGACGAAGTGGTCATCTCCTGCCCGTCGCTGGGCAGCCTGGCCAACCGTGTCCGCCACACGCAGGACTGCCCGCCCTGGGCTTTCGGGACGGGCCATCTCATGCGCAATCTCGCCCGGCGCGGCCTGCTGGCGGGCTGACCGCGCGGGATGGCCCTTGCGCGGCGCGGAGCCCGCCATTCCCTCCGCCCGCGCCCGATGCTGGAGACCGACGAGGCATGAACGAGGATGAGCTGCGCGAGGCGATCTGCGCGCATGGGCGGCTGCTCTTCGGGCGGGGTTTCTCCGTGGGCTCGGCCGGCAACATTTCCGTGCGCCTGCCGGACGGGTACCTCATCACGCCGACCAACTCCTGCCTCGGCCGGCTGGAGCCGGGCCGGATCAGCAAGCTCGATCCCGACTTCCGCCACGTCTCGGGGGACAAGCCGTCGAAGGAGGTGTTCATGCACCGGGCGTTCCTGACGGCCCGGCCGGAGACGGGGGCCGTGGTGCACCTGCACTCCACCCACGCCACGGCGATCAGCTGCCTCGCCGCGCCGGGCGAGACGGCGCCCGTGCCGCCGCTGACGCCGTACTTCGTCATGCGGATCGGGCGCGCGCTCCCGGTCCTGCCCTACTACCGGCCGGGCGATGCGGGGATGGAGGCGGCCATCGCGGAGGCGGCGCGCGACTGCCGCGCCGTGCTGCTCGCGAATCACGGCCCGGTGGTGAGCGGGAAGTCCCTCGACGACGCGGTCTACGCGGCCGAGGAGCTGGAGGAGGCCGCGCGGCTCGCGCTCATGCTCCGCGGCCAGCCGGCCCGCCAGCTCTCCCCCGCCCAGATCGAGGACCTGCTGCAAACCTTCGGCTAGGGATCACGAAGACGAGACAAGGCGGGGAATGACCACACGGATCAACCCGCCTAAGCTCTCATGCAAAGAAGAGGGAGGCGAGTATGGCACAGCCCGTCCAGGACTACCCCACGACCGAGACCGACTACCTGCCGCACGTCATCGCGCGCTGCGTGGAGAAGGCGAACCGCTACGGCACGCCCTACCGGTTCCGCCTGAACGGCGCCGAGGTGATCGTCCGCCCGGGCAAGACGGCGGAGGAGGTGAACGAGGAGGTGCAGCGGCAGTGGCAGGCCGCCCGGATGGCCGCCCCCATGGACGGCGGCTCGGGAAGCCCGGCAGCGCCGTAGCCCGCGCGCGGGCGGTAATCCTGGGACTGCTGCTGGCGCCGGATCGGTGATCCGGCGCGACTGGGATGGTGGCCGCATCGCCATTGATCCTGGCGATGGCGGCGCTGCGCCCGCCCCGCATGACCGGTGCATCGCCGCGTCGGCGTCGTCGCCGAGATGGGCGCGCGTCCCATGGCCCTGGTATCTGTTCCCCCGCGGGGGTGATACAGGGGCCCGCGACGCGCTTACCCCCGGCTATGCAGGCGAGATGACGCAGGACAAGGACTTCGAGATCTTCCTCGCGGCCGCGCCGGGGCTGGAGCCCGCGCTCCTCGCCGAGGTGCGCGGCAAGGGCTTCAAGCAGCCGAGGGCCGTTCCCGGCGGCGTCACTCTCCGGGGTGGCTGGCCGGAAGTCTGGCGCGCGAATCTGTGGGTCCGCGGGGCCGGGCGCGTCCTGGCGCGCATCGATTCCTTCCGCGCCGTCCACCTCGCCCAGCTCGACAGCCGCGCGCGCCGCGTCGCCTGGGCGGGCGTCCTGCGTCCCGACCTGCCGTTCCGGGTCGAGGCGTCCTGCGCGTCGTCGCGCATCTACCACAGCGGCGCCGCGGCGGAGCGGATCGAGCGGGCCATCCGGGAAACGCTCGGCGCGCCCCACTCGCCCGATGCCGAGATCGTGGTGAGGGCGCGCATCGAGAACGACGTCTGCACCATCAGCGTCGATAGCTCGGGCGAGCCGCTGCACAAGCGCGGCTACAAGGAGGCCGTCAACGCGGCGCCGATGCGGGAGACGATGGCGTCGCTCTTCCTGCAGGAATGCGGATACGACGGCACCGAGCCCCTGCTCGATCCGATGTGCGGGTCGGGCACCTTCGTCATCGAGGCGGCGGAGATCACGGCGCGGCTCAATCCCGGCCGCGCCCGCCACTTCGCCTTCGAGAAGCTCGCGACCTTCGACGCAGAGGCCTGGCAGCGCATGCGCGAGGTGAAGAGCCGACGCGTGCCGGCCGCCCGCGTCTTTGGCAGCGACCGGGATGCGGGCGCGGTCGCCATGAGTATCGCGAATGCCGAGCGGGCGGGCGTCTCCGACATCGCCGGGTTCCGGCAGGCGGCGATCAGCGAGGTCGTCCCGCCCGATGGCCCGCCGGGGCTCGTCATCCTCAACCCGCCCTACGGCACCCGCATCGGCGACAGGACGACGCTCTCCCCCCTCTACCGCGCGCTCGGGCAGGTGCTGAGAGGCCGCTTCGCGGGCTGGCGCGTCGGCCTCGTCGCGAGCGAGCCGCGGCTGGCCCATGCCACCGGGCTGCCCTTCCTGCCGCCCGGCCCGCCCGTCCCGCATGGCGGGCTGCGCGTCTCCCTGTTCCGCACCGAAGCTCTGCCGTGAGGCGCCGCTAGTCGCCGAACATGTAGCCCTGCACGAAGAGGATGTGGTCCCGCATCACGCGCCGCGCCTCGGCGCGGTCGCGCTGGCGCACCGCCTCCACCATGGCGTGGTGGTGCCCTTGCAGGATGGCGCGGTGCCCGGCCGTGTTGCCGCGCGCCTTGAGCTGCCCCCAGTCGGTCCGCTCCCGCACGCGGGCGAGGGAGCGGGACATGGCGATGACCGCGCCGTTATGCGTGCCCAGCGCGAAGGAGTCGTGAAGCTCGGCATCCCAGTGCTCGAAGCCCGCGAGGTCCGCGGCCTCGTCCGTGCCGCGCAGGCACTCGGCCATGCGGGCGATGTCGGCGGGGGTGGCGCGGGCGACGGCGAGGGAGATCGTCTCGGGCTCCAGGATGAGCCGGCACTCCAGCACGTCGGAGGGGCTGAGGGATTCGCCCTCCTGCGGCGGCGCGGCGGGCGGCGCGCTGCGGAAGGTGCCGCGGCCGACATGGCGGTGGATCAGCCCCTGTGCTTCCACGGCGTCCAGCGCGCGGCGCACCGTGTTGCGGGCCACGCCGTAGAGCAGGCCCAGCTCGCGCTCCGTCGGCAGCCGCTCCCCGGCCGTCCAGCGGTCGGCGCGCAGGTCCCGCTCCAGCGAGGCCTGCAGCGCGGCCGCGCCGCGGCGGCCGGGCGGTTCATCCTTGGGGGAGGGGGGCATCCAAAGCGCTTGACGGGTTGGACCAAGGCGTGAACCATAACGCCATATTGGTTCAGATCAAGCGCTGATTGGTATAGGAGTTCCCGGCATGAGGCTCGCCATGGTGAGAATGGGCGGCGTGCCGCGCCCCGTGCGGGTGGACGCCGCGGGGCGCCGCTTCTGGCCGATCGAGGGCTTGCCGCAGGACATGGCGGGGCTGATCGCGGCGCTGTCCGGTGGTGCGACGCTGCCCGAGCCGTCCGGGGAGGGAGAGGTGCTGGAGGAGGCGATGCTGCTCGCCCCCCTGCCCAACCCGCCGCGCAACCTCTTCTGCGTCGGCAAGAACTACCACGCCCACGCGAAGGAGTTCGCGGGCAGCGGCTATGATTCCTCCTCCACCGGCGCGGCGGACGCGATCCCGAAGGCGCCGATCATCTTCACCAAGCCCTTCACCACCATCTCCGGCCCCTGGGACGACATCCCGCTCGTGCCGGGGCTGGACGCGGAGGTGGACTACGAGGCGGAGCTGGCCGTCGTGATCGGGCGCGGCGGGCGGGCCATCCCGAGGTCGCGGGCCATGTCTCACGTCTTCGGCTACACCGTGGTGAACGACGTGACGGCCCGCGACCTGCAGGGCGTGCACAAGCAGTGGCTGCTGGGCAAGGGGATCGACGGCTTCTGCCCCATGGGCCCCTGGATCGTGACGGCGGACGAGCTGGACGCCGCCGCCATGCGGGTGAGCTGCACGGTGAACGGCGAGGCGCGGCAGGATGCCGTGACCGCCGACCTCATCTTCGACATCCCGACGCTGATCGAGACGATCTCCCTCTCCATGGCGCTGCTGCCCGGCGACGTGATCGCGACGGGCACGCCCGAGGGGGTGGGAATCGGCTTCAAGCCGCCGCGCTTCCTGCGCGACGGCGACGTGGTGGAATGCGCGATCGAGGGCATCGGGCGCATCCGCAACACGGTCCGCAAGGTGGAGGCCGCCGCGCTGCGCGGCGCCGCATAAGACCGGGGCGGGTGTCGCGCCCGCCGCGTTGAGCAAGGGCGTTCGAGGGGCGGCGGAAGATCGCCCCCGGGCGCGAGGGGTCGGGGAAGGACGGGCGGCGTGAATGCCCGCGGGAGGAATGGCGTGCTGCATCGTCGCGAGATGGCCGCAGCGCTGGCGGCGGCGGGACTGGTCCCGCTGGCCGCGCGCGCGCAGGGCGCCTGGCCGGCGCGGGCGGTCCAGATGGTCGTCGCCTTCCCGCCGGGCGGGCAGGCCGACGTCACCGCGCGCCCGGCGGCCGCGGCGCTGGAGCGGGTCTTCGGCCAGCCCGTGCCCGTGGTGAACCGGCCCGGCGCCGGCGGCATCGTGGGCAGCGCGAGCGTCGCCCGCGCCGCGCCCGACGGCTACACCGCGCTGATGGCCCTCTCCTCCCTCGGCGTGCTGCCGGAGAGCGAGCGGATCATGGGGCGCGTGCCCGCCTACACGGTGGACCAGCTCGCCCCCATCGCGCGCATCACCGCCGATCCCACCGTGCTGCTCGTGCCCGCGTCCTCGCCTTGGCGGAGTGTCGAAGAGTTCGTCGCGGACGCGAAGCGACGCCCGGGCGCGATCAGCTTCGGCTCGGCCGGCAACTACTCCACCCTGCACGTCGCGATGGCGATGTTCACGGGATCGGCCGGGATCGACCTGCTGCACGTGCCCTTCCAGGGCGGCGGCCCCGCGCTGACCGCGCTGCTCTCGGGCACGCTGGACGCCCTCGCCTCCGGCCCCGGCCCCGCGCTGGCCCATGTGCGGGAGGGGCGGCTGCGCGCGCTGGCGAGCTGGGGGCGCGAGCGCATCCCCGGCTTCGAGGAGGTGCCGACCTTCATCGAGCTCGGCCACCCCGAGGTAGAGTTCTACATCTGGACCGGCGTGTTCCTGCCGCTCGCCACCCCCGCGCCGGTGCAGGAGCGCTGGCGCGCGGCGCTGCGCCAGGCCTGCGAGCGGGACGAGGGGCTGCGGCGCGCGCTGGACGCCGCCGGAAGCCCGATCGCCTACCAGGACGGCGAGGCGTTCGAGCGCTTC
Organism: Muricoccus pecuniae; assembly: GCF_014199205.1. Lineage (GTDB taxonomy): Bacteria > Pseudomonadota > Alphaproteobacteria > Acetobacterales > Acetobacteraceae > Roseomonas > Roseomonas pecuniae. Next base: position 36,959 of record NZ_JACIJD010000016.1, read on the forward strand.
TTCCGGGACGACACGGCACGGCTCGTCCGCGCCGTGCAGCGGATCGGCAAGGTGGAATGACGGCCCGGGGCGGGCAGGGATGAAGGGCGGGGCTGCGAGCCACCCTCGCGAGCACGGGGACTTGGGCAGGCCTCGCGCACCGGGCGCGTGACGCGGTACGGCGCGGGGAGCGCCTTGCGCTGAAGCTGCCGCCTGGCCGTACATGTTCCGATCGCGGCGGGGAGCCATTGCGCCCGTGCGTGCCGAGCGGCGCACCGCAGCGGTGAGGGGCCCCGAGGATGAACCGGCCCGTCCGCTCCTCGGCCGGGGCGGTGTTCCCTGACCTGTCCCCGCTGAGGCCGGCGGAACGCGTCGGCGCTAGAGAAGGAAGCCGAGGGCCTCCGCGCAGGGCTGCTCCACCTTGAGCGCCAGCATCGGGTCGGCGCGCGTGCGGCCGAGATTGATGGCGGCCAGGGGCTTGCCCGCGCTGGCCGCCGCCTGGGCGAAGCGGAAGCCCGAGAAGACCATCAGCGAGGAGCCGACGATCAGCATCGCATCGGCCCGGTCGAGCGCGCGGAAGGCCGCCTCCACCCGCTCGCGCGGCACGCTCTCGCCGAAGAAGACGACGTCGGGCTTGAGCACGCCGCCGCAGGCCGGGCAGGGCGGCACGCGGAAGAGGTGGAAGTCCTGCCCCTCCAGGTCCGCATCGCCGTCGGGCGCCTCCGCGGCCTCCAGCCCGGCCCAGGCGGGGTTGAGGAGGGACAACCTCTCCTGCATCGCCTCGCGCGGCATGACGTGCCCGCAGCCGGTGCAGCGCACCCTGTCCAGCCGGCCGTGGAGGTCCACCACCTCCTCGCTCCCGGCGGCCTGGTGGAGGCGGTCCACGTTCTGGGTGAGGAGGAGTTCGCTCCGGCCCAGGCCCTCCAGCCGGGCGAGTGCCTCATGCGCCCGGTTGGGCCTGACCTGGCCGAAGCGGCGCCAGCCGATCAGGCTGCGGGCCCAGTAGCGCTGGCGCGCGGCCTCGCTGCCCATGAAGGCCTGGAACGTCATGGGCTGGGCGCGCTTCCACTGGCCATCGGCGTCCCGGTAGTCGGGGATGCCGGAACCCGTGCTGCAGCCGGCGCCCGTCAGCACGAAGAGCCGCCGGTGGCGCCCGATGAATTCCTGAAGCCGCGTGCTGTCCTGCATCAGGGGCATGTAGGAAGCGGCCGCGGCGGCCGCCACGTTCCCGGCACCCCTTCCACGGCATCGGCCCCTGCGCCCCGGAAGGTTCTCCTCCCCGGGCCCAGGGGCCGGTCGATGCAAGCAAGTCAGCGGCGCCGAAGTGTCGGCGGCCCGGGCTTCGCCGGGCCGCCGGGGGATGGTGCGGCTACTCCGCAGGCACGGCGGAGGGCGAGGTCGCCTCGGCCTTCCTGCGCTCCACGTCGTGCAGCAGGCCGCCGCGCCGGGTGTAGACCCACCAGGTGATGGCGATGCAGCTGACGTAGAAGACGAGGAAGCCGTAGAGCGCGACCTCGGCCCCGCCGGTCGCCGCGATGGAGCTGCCGAAGGACTTCGGGATGAAGAAGGCCCCGTAGGCCGCCACCGCGGAGGTGAAGCCGATGATCGCGGCCGATTCCTTGTCCGACTGCTTCACCAGCTCGCTCGCCGTCAGGCCCGGTTCGAGGCGTGCGACCTCCTTTCGCATGATCGCGGGGATCATCTGGAAGGTGGAGGCATTGCCGACGCCGCTGGCCGCGAAGAGGAAGAGGAAGCTCGCGAAGAAGACCGGGAAGGCCGTCGGGCTGCCCTTCATGCCGATGGCATAGAGGATGCCGAGCGTGCCCAGGCTCATCGCGACGAAGACCCAGAAGGTGAGCCGGCCGCCGCCCAGCCGGTCGGTGGGCTTGCCGGCCGCCGCCCGCGCCAGGGCGCCGACGAGCGGGCCGAGGAAGGCGTAGGACAGCGCGTTCACCTCGGGGAAGAGAACCTTCGTCAGCAGCGGGAAGGCCGCGGAGAAGCCGATGAAGGAGCCGAAGGTGCCGGTGTAGAGCCAGCACATGATCCAGTTGTGCGACCGGCGGAAGATGACGGACTGGTCGGCGAAGGAGGCCTTCATCGTCGCGATGTCATCCATGCCGAACCAGGCCGCGAAGGCGCTGGCGACGATGAAGGGCACGAAGACGAAGCCCGCATTCTGCAGCCAGAGCGGAGCGGTGGCCGCGCCCTGCGGCGTGCCGCCGAGCGCGCCGAAGGCCCCGGCGGTGATCGCCAGCGGCACCACGAACTGCACGACGCTGACACCGAGATTGCCGAGGCCCGCATTGATGGCCAGCGCGCTGCCCTTCTCCGACTTCGGGAAGAAGAAGGAGATGTTGGCCATGGAGGAGGCGAAGTTGCCGCCGCCGAGGCCGCAGAGCAGCGCGAGCGCGAGGAAGATCCAGTAGGGCGTGCCGGCATCCTGCACCGCGAAGCCGATGCCGAGCGCGGGCAGGAGCAGCGACCAGGTGGTCAGGGTCGTCCAGAGCCGCCCGCCGAACATCGCGGGCATGAAGGAGTAGAAGACGCGGAGCGTGGCGCCGGAGAGGCCGGGCAGGGCGGCGAGCCAGAAGAGCTGCTCGTTGGTGAAGCGGAAGCCCGCGGCCGGAAGCTTGGCCACCACGACCGACCACACCATCCACACCGCGAAGGAGAGCAGCAGGCAGGGCACCGAGATCCACAGGTTGCGCCGGGCGATCCGGCGGCCCGTGCCGGCCCAGAAGCCCCCGTCCTCCGGGCGCCAGTCCTGGATGGCGCCCCTGGCCGCCATCGCCTCCTGCTGGGCGGGGCCATGGATGGGCTGCATCTCCGGCAGCTCGGGCAGGGAGCGCACGGGAACCCCGGCCTCGGCGGCCGCGCGCTCCATGCCGCGGATGGCGAAGTGCATCCACAGGACGGCGGAGGTGACCACGAGGAAGAGCAGCCAGAAGCAGCTCTGCCACACGCCGGTGAGGTCGTTCAGCGCGCCGAAGGCGATCGGCAGCAGGAAGCCGCCCAGGCCGCCGACGAGGCCCACCATGCCGCCCACCGCGCCGACGCGGTCGGGGTAGTAGATGGGGATGTGCTTGTACACCGCGGCCTTGCCGAGGCTCATGAAGAAGCCGAGCACGAAGGCGACCGCCATGAAGCCGAGGATGCTGAGCTTGGTGGAGAACTCCACCGGACCGCGGATGCCCTCCATCACGTAGTGGGTGGGCGGGTAGGAGAGGATGAAGGTGCAGGCCACGCCGACGAGGAGCGACCAGTACATCACCCGCCGCGCGCCGTAGCGGTCCGACAGGTGCCCGCCATAGGCGCGGAAGACCGAGGCGGGGATGGAGTAGAAGGCGCCGATCATGCCGGCCGTCTTAATGTCCAGCCCGTAGACGCCGATGAGGTAGCGCGGCAGCCAGAGGGCCAGGGCGACGAAGCCGCCGAAGACGAAGAAGTAGTAGAGCGAGAAGCGCCAGACCTGCACGTTGGCGAGCGGCGCCATCATCGCGCGCAGCGATTCGGGCTTCATGCCGGAAGCGCGGCGCCGCGCGAGATCGGGATCGTCCTTCGTGAAGAGAAAGAACAGCACCGCCGTGACGGCGAGCGCGACCGACCAGATCAGCGCCACGGTCTGCCAGCCATAGGCGACCATGATCGTCGGCGCGGCGAACTTCGTCACCGCGGCACCGACATTGCCCGCGCCGAAGATGCCGAGCGCCGTGCCCTGCTTCTCCTTCGGGAACCACTTGGCCACATAGGCCACGCCGACGGAGAAGCTGCCGCCCGAGAGACCCACGCCGAGGGCGGCGAGGAGGAAGGTCGGATAGTCATAGGCGAAGGTCAGCAGCGCCGTCATCGCGGCGGCCGCGAGCATGGTGATGACCAGGACGACGCGCCCGCCATACTGGTCCGCCCAGACGCCGAGGATCAGGCGGATGAGCGAGCCGACGAGGATCGGCGTGCCGACGAGCAGGCCGAACTGCGTGTCGGTCAGCCCGAGGTTCTTCTGGATCTGGATGCCGATGATCGCGAAGATCGTCCAGACCGCGAAGCATATCGTGAAGGCGAAGGTGGACAGCCACAGGGCACGGCCCTGGTCGGCTGGTGCGACCGGAGCGGTCGTCATCGTCAGGCTCCCTTTGCTTGGAGAGGGTGAAAGTCTTCCGCGCCGTCGATCAGCGGATCGAGGGCGAAGCGGGTGCGGGCGGAAGCGGCGTCATCGAGGGTGACGAGATCGCCCTCGACCCGGATGCCGTGGCGGGCCATCGCGCCCAGCGAGCGCGAGAAGGTTTCGCGCGTCATGCCGAGCTCGGAGGCGATCAGCCGCTTCTCCATCGGAAGATGCACGGGCGTGCCGGGCGGCACGGAACCCGTGAGCCGGACGAGGTAGCAGCCGACGCGCTCCTCGGCCGATCGCAGGCCGAGATTCTTCACCTGCTTCACCCGCCGGCGGAACTGCGCGGCCTGGCAGCCGAGGACGGCAAGGCAGAAGGCGTGGTCGGACGTCACGGCTTGGCGGAAGCTCTCCGCCTGCACCATGAGAAGGCTCGCCTCGCCCAGCACGCGGGCGCGCAGGAGATAGGGCTGGCAGTTCAGCACCGCCGCGGGCAGCAGCAAATCCACCGGGCGAATGAGTTCGACGAAGGATTCGTCGCGCCCGCGCACGCCGAGCAGCTCCACGCTGCCGCCGATCAGGAACTGCGCGAAGGCCGGCGTCTCGGATTGCTCGAAGACGATGCTCCCGCCGGGCAGGCGGTGCAGCACGGCGTGGCCGGCGAGATCGTCCAGGACATTCTGGGAAACGGAGCGGAGCCAGGGCGTCGCGGCCAGGGCGTCGCGCGGGGTGGCCGGGCGGTCCTCCGGCACGCCGTGCGCCTCATGGTCTCCGGACGCCAATGACATGTGGGTATCCAACGCCGTGCACCTCTGCCGTGCCGCGGGAGTCCCGGGGGCAGGATGCCCTGGCGTGATTCCAGCACGGTCATTCGCGCCATTTCGTCACATGGAGGCATTGACGCAGATCAAAGCGCCGGACGACCGGACTCACCAAACATGGCGTCATGCTTCGCGGATCTTCCCTTACCGGGGCGCCGCCAACCGCAGGATTTCCAGGGATGAGCCACTTTCTCGACCGGCTGACCTTCTTCAAGAAGCAGGTCGATACCTTTGCCGACGGGCATGGTGTCGTGACGAACGAGCCGCGCGCCTGGGAGGACGGCTACCGGAAGCGCTGGCAGCACGACAAGATCGTGCGCTCCACCCATGGCGTGAACTGCACGGGCTCCTGCTCGTGGAAGATCTACGTCAAGGGCGGGATCGTCACCTGGGAGACGCAGCAGACCGACTATCCCCGCACGCGGCCGGACCTGCCGAACCACGAGCCCCGGGGCTGTGCGCGCGGTGCCAGCTATTCCTGGTACCTCTACTCGGCGAATCGCGTGAAGCACCCGATGGTGCGCGGCCGGCTGATGAAGCTGTGGCGCGAGGCGCGCGCGATCCGCACGCCCGTCGCCGCCTGGGCCTCCATTGTCGAGGATCCGGCGAAGCGCGCGAGCTACACCGGCAAGCGCGGCCTGGGCGGCTTCGTCCGCGCGAGCTGGGGCGAGGTGAACGAGATCATCGCGGCCGCCAACGCCTACACCGCCAAGACCTTCGGCCCGGACCGCGTGATCGGCTTCTCGCCCATTCCGGCGATGTCCATGGTCTCCTACGCCGCGGGCTCGCGCTACCTGTCGCTGCTCGGCGGCGTCTGCATGAGCTTCTACGACTGGTACTGCGACCTTCCGCCCGCCAGCCCGATGACCTGGGGCGAGCAGACCGACGTGCCGGAGAGCGCGGACTGGTACAACGCCGGCTACCTCATGCTCTGGGGCTCGAACGTGCCGCAGACGCGCACGCCGGACGCCCACTTCTACACTGAGGTCCGCTACAAGGGCACGAAGAGTGTCGTCGTCTCGCCCGACTACGCCGAGGCCACGAAGTTCGCCGATCTCTGGCTGCACCCGAAGCAGGGAACCGACGCGGCGCTGGCGCTCGCCATGGGCCATGTGATGCTGCGCGAGTTCTACCTCGACCGCACCGTGCCCTATTTCGAGGACTATGCGCGGCGCTACACCGACATGCCGATGCTGGTCCGGCTGGTGCGCCAGGGCGACCGCTACGTGGCCGAGCGGCTGCTGCGCGCTGACGACTTCGTCGAGGGGCTGGGCGAGGCGAACAACCCGGCCTGGAAGACCGTGGCGCTGGACGCCTCCGGCCAGCCCGTCGTGCCGCGCGGCTCCATCGGCTTCCGCTGGGGCGAACAGGGCAAGTGGAACCTGGAGGAGAAGGAGAGCGGCGGGGCCGATGTCTCGCTCGCGCTCACCCTCGCCGGTGACAGCCCCACGGCGCGGGTCGCCTTCCCCTATTTCGGCGGCAACGCGACGAACGGCTTCGCCTCGACCGAGCATCCCGACGTGCTCGTGCGCAACATCCCCGTGCGCAAGCTGCAGCTGAAGGACGGCGAGGCGCTGGTCGCGACCGTCTTCGACCTGCTCTGCGGCAATTACGGCCTCGATCGCGGCTTCGGCGGCGGGCATGTTGCCCGTTCCTACGACACCGACGAGCCCTTCACCCCCGCCTGGGCCGAGCGCATCACCGGCGTGCCGCGCCACCAGATCATCCACGTGGCGCGCGAGTTCGCCTCCAACGCCGAGAAGACCAACGGCCGCTCCATGGTCATCCTCGGCGCGGGGCTGAACCACTGGTACCACATGGACATGGCCTACCGGGGGATCATCAACCTCCTGGTCTTCTGCGGCTGCATCGGGCAGTCCGGCGGCGGCTGGTCCCACTATGTCGGGCAGGAGAAGCTGCGGCCGCAGACGGGCTGGGCGCCGATCGCCTTCGCGCTCGACTGGAACCGCCCGCCGCGCCAGCAGAACTCCACCTCCTTCTTCTACGCGCATACGGACCAGTGGCGCTACGAGACGCTGGGCGTGTCGGAGATCCTCTCCCCCACGGCGCCCGAGGGCGATTGGAGCGGCTCGCTCATCGACTACAACGTGCGCGCCGAGCGCATGGGCTGGCTGCCCTCCGCCCCGCAGCTGAAGCAGAACCCGCTCACCATCACCGCTCGCGCCCGCGCCGCGGGGCTGGAGCCGAAGGACTACGTGGCGCAGGCCGTGAAGTCCGGGGAACTGGAGCTGTCCTGCCAGGACCCGGATGATCCCGCGAACTGGCCGCGCAACATGTTCGTCTGGCGCTCGAATCTCCTGGGCTCTTCGGGCAAGGGGCACGAGTACTTCCTCAAGCACCTGCTGGGCACGAGCAACGGCGTGCTCGGCAAGGACCTGGGCGAGGAAGGGCAGGAGAAGCCGCAGGAGGTCGCCTGGCACGATAAGGCGCCGGAGGGCAAGCTCGACCTGCTGGTGACGCTGGACTTCCGCATGTCCACCACCTGCGTCTACTCCGACATCGTCCTTCCGACGGCCACCTGGTACGAGAAGAACGACCTCAACACCTCCGACATGCACCCCTTCATCCACCCGCTCTCCGCCGCGGTGGACCCGGCCTGGGAGGCGCGCTCGGACTGGGAGATCTACAAGGGCATCGCGAAGACCTTCTCCGAGATCGCGCCCGAGGTGCTGGGCCGCGAGACGGACGTCGTTCTCACGCCCATCATGCACGACACGGCCGGCGAGCTGGCCCAGCCCTATGACGTGCAGGACTGGAAGCGCGGCGACATCGCGCCGATTCCCGGCCGGACCATGCCGGCCGTCAGCGTGGTGGAGCGCGACTATCCCGCCCTCTACGAGCGCTTCACCTCCGTCGGGCCGCTGCTGGAGAAGCTCGGCAACGGCGGCAAGGGAATCGGCTGGAACACGCAGCACGAGGTGGAGTTCCTGCGCGCCCTGAACGGCACGGCGAAGAACGGTCAGCCGAAGCTGGATGCCGACCTGGACGCCATCGAGGCCATTCTCAGCCTCGCGCCGGAGACCAACGGCGAGGTGGCGGTGAAGGCATGGGAGGCGCTCGGCAAGTTCACGGGCCGCGAGCACGCCCACCTGGCCATCACCAAGGAGGACGAGAAGATCCGCTATCGCGACGTGCAGGCCCAGCCGCGCAAGATCATCTCCTCCCCCACCTGGTCCGGGCTGGAGAGCGAGAAGGTCTGCTACAACGCCGGCTACACCAACGTCCACGAGCTGATCCCCTGGCGCACGCTGACCGGACGGCAGCAGCTCTACCAGGACCACCTCTGGATGCGCGGCTTCGGCGAGAGCTTCGTCACCTGGCGCCCGCCGGTTGACACGAAGGCGGTGGCGCCGGTGATGGGCCGGCACGGCAACGGCAACACCGAGCTCGTGCTGAACTTCATCACGCCGCACCAGAAGTGGGGCATCCACAGCACCTATTCCGACAACCTGCTGATGCTGACGCTGAACCGCGGCGGCCCCGTCATCTGGATGAGCGAGGACGATGCAAAGCGCGCCGGCATCGCCGACAACGACTGGGTCGAGGCCTACAACGCCAATGGCGCGCTGGTGGCCCGGGCCGTCGTCTCCCAGCGCGTGAACCCCGGCATGGTCATGATGTACCACGCCCAGGAGAAGATCGTGAACGTGCCGGGCAGCGAGATCACCGGGAAGCGGGGCGGCATCCACAACTCCGTCACCCGCGCGGTGCTCAAGCCCACGCACATGATCGGCGGGTACGCCCAGCAATCCTATGGCTTCAACTACTACGGCACGGTCGGCTCGAACCGCGACGAGTTCATCGTCATCCGGCGCATGAACAAGGTCGATTGGCTCGAGGATACCGCCGCGAAGGAGACCGTGTGATGAAGGTTCGCGCGCAGATCGCGATGGTGCTGAACCTCGACAAGTGCATCGGCTGCCACACCTGCTCGGTGACGTGCAAGAACGTCTGGACCAGCCGCGAGGGTGTGGAATACGCCTGGTTCAACAATGTCGAGACGAAGCCGGGCATCGGCTACCCGAAGGACTGGGAGAACCAGAAGCGGTGGAAGGGCGGCTGGGTCCGCCGCGAGGACGGCAAGATCGAGCCCCGCATCGGCGCCAAGTGGCGCGTGCTGAGCAAGATCTTCGCCAATCCCGACCTGCCGGAGATCGACGACTACTACGAGCCCTTCACCTTCGACTACGAGCACCTGCAGAAGGCGCCCGAGGTGAAGGCCATGCCGACGGCCCGCCCGCGCTCGCTCATCACCGGCGAGCGGATGGAGAAGATCGAGTGGGGCCCGAACTGGGAGGAGATCCTGGGCGGCGAGTTCAGTAAGCGCTCCCGCGACCACAACTTTGAGGGCGTGCAGAAGGACATCTACGGCGCCTTCGAGAACACCTTCATGATGTACCTGCCGCGGCTGTGCGAGCACTGCCTCAACCCGGCCTGCGCCGCGGCCTGCCCCTCGGGCGCCATCTACAAGCGCGAGGAGGACGGCATCGTCCTCATCGACCAGGACAAGTGCCGGGGCTGGCGCATGTGCGTCTCGGGCTGCCCCTACAAGAAGGTCTATTACAACTGGTCCTCGGGCAAGTCGGAGAAGTGCACCTTCTGCTTCCCGCGCATCGAGGCCGGCCTGCCGACCGTGTGCTCGGAGACCTGCGTCGGCCGCATCCGCTATCTCGGCGTGGTGCTCTACGACGCCGACCGCATCGCGGAAGCGGCCTCGGTGCCGGACGAGGGCGACCTTTACGAGGCGCAGCTGAAGGTCTTCCTCGATCCCTTCGACCCCCGCGTGCAGGCACAGGCGCGGGCCGATGGCATCTCCGACGCCTGGCTCGAGGCCGCGAAGCGCTCGCCGGTCTGGCGCATGGCGATGGACTGGAAGATCGCCTTCCCGCTGCACCCGGAATACCGGACGCTGCCGATGGTCTGGTACGTGCCGCCGCTGAGCCCGATCCAGTCCGCCTCCGCCAAGGGGGACCTCGGCGAGGTGGGCGGCATCCCCGACGTGAAGTCGCTCCGCATTCCCGTGGAGTACCTCGCCAACCTCCTCACCGCCGGTCGCACGCAGCCCGTGGAGCTGGCGCTGGAGCGGATGCTGGCCATGCGCTCCTTCATGCGCAGCAAGACCGTGGACGGCGTGGTCGACGACGCGCTGGCGGAGCGCGTCGGCCTCTCCGGCAACGACATCGAGGAGATGTACCGGTTGATGGCGATCGCGAATTACGAGGACCGCTTCGTGATCCCCACCGCCCATCGCGAGACGGGCGAGGACGCCTACCAGCTCAAGGGCTCCTGCGGCTTCTCCTTCGGCGACGGCTGCTCGGGCAAGACCGGCTTCAACCTGTTCGGCGCGAAGAGCGGCGGCAAGACCCCGATGGAGGTCGAGTGATGTCGCGCACGTACCGGGCGCTCGCCGCCCTGCTCTCCTATCCCACGGAGGCCCTGCGGGCGGCGGCGCCCGAGATCGCCGCCGTGCTGGAGGCGGAGGCGATGCTGTCCCCCGCGCGGCGGGAAGCCCTGTCAGGCCTCCTCCGCGACCTCGCTGAGGGCGACATCTACGAGGCGCAGGAGCGCTATGTCGCGCTCTTCGACCGGGGCCGCGCCGTCTCGCTCCACCTGTTCGAACACGTCCACGGCGAGAGCCGCGACCGCGGCCAGGCCATGGCGGACCTGATCACCCTCTACGGGGAGCACGGGCTGGAGATGGCGCCGGGCGAGCTGCCCGACTTCCTGCCGCTCTTCCTCGAGTTCCTCTCCCTCCTGCCCCCCGCGGAGGCGCGGGAGCTACTGGCGGAGCCGGCCGCCATCCTCCGCGCGCTGGCGGACCGGCTGCTCCAGCGGGACGCCGGCTACGGGGCGGTGATGGAGGCGGTGGCGGAGTTGGCGATGGCGCCCGCCATCGGCGCCTCGGCCATCCCGGACGAGGACCCCGACGATCTCGCCGCGCTCGACGCGGCCTGGGAGGAGGCGGCCGTCCGCTTCGGTCCCGGCGAGGCGATGGACGGCTGTGGAAGTGACCGTCTGCGGACGCGCCTGCGGGCCGCGACGCGCGACGCCGCCCAGGCGGCGGCCTGAAGAGGAGGGCATCATGGCTTGGCTCAACAACGCGCTTTTCGGCTGGTATCCCTATGCCGCGCTGAGCGTCTTCCTGCTCGGCAGCCTGCTGCGCTTCGACCACTCGCAGTACACTTGGCGCACCGGCTCCAGCCAGCTGCTGCGCAGCAAGCAGCTCCGGCTCGGTTCCAACCTCTTTCATGTCGGTATCCTCGTGATCTTCGGCGGCCATCTCGTCGGCCTGCTGACGCCGGTGGCGGTGTTCGACGCGCTCGGTATCGGCCACGGCTTCAAGCAGGGCATGGCCATGCTCGTCGGCGGCGTGGCGGGCATCGCCTGCTGGATCGGCATCGCGCTGCTGGCGCATCGCCGGCTGCTCGATCCCCGCATCCGCAAGACCTCCAGCTTCAGCGACACGGCGATCCTGCTGCTGCTCTGGGCGCAGCTCACCCTCGGCCTGCTGACCATTCCCGTCTCGGCGGGGCACATGGACGGGCATGAAATGGTCAAGTTCATGACCTGGGCCCAGGGCATCGTGACGCTGCAGCCCGGCGTCGCCGCCGAGATCGCGGATGTCAGCATCATCTTCAAGCTGCACCTCTTCCTCGGCATGACGCTCTTCGTGGTCTTCCCTTTCACCCGGCTGGTGCATGTGTGGAGCGCGCCCGTCTGGTATCTCGGCCGCACCGGCTACCAGGTGGTGCGCACGCTGCGCCCCGTCGCGCGCCCCCGGCCCGAGGCCGCCGCGCGGCCGGCCGCCACGGCGCCGGGCCTCCGCCCCCTGGCGGAACCCGCCCCGCAGCTCGCGACGAGCGGGGACTGAGCCATGCGCCTCGTCACTCTCCGGAACTCGACGGCGCCGGTCATCGCCGTCAACGACGTGGTCATCGCCAACGCCGCCATCGCGCGGGAGGTGCAGAACCATGCCGGGGCGAATGCCCGGCAGGGCTGGGAGGAGGCGACGCGCGCCCTGGTGGTGCGGGAGCTGCTCACCCAGCGCGCGCGGCTCCTCGGGCTGGTTGCGGAGCCGCAATCCCTCGACGGCCTGCGCGAGACGGAGGAGGAGGCGCTCATCCGCGCTCTCCTCGAAGCGGAGGTGAGGACGCCGCGCGCGGACGAGGAGACCTGCCGCCGCTACTACCTCGCCAACCCCGCGCGCTTCCGCAGCCCCGACCTGTTCGAGCCCGTGCACATCCTCTTCCAGGCCGCACGGGACGACGAGGCGGCCTTCTCCGTGGCGCTGGAGCGCGCGCGCGCCGTGCTGGCGGAGGTGACGGCGGAGCCCGGCCGCTTCGAGGCGATGGCCCGCGCCCTGTCCGACTGCCCCTCCGCGGCGGAGGGCGGACGGCTCGGCCAGGTGGCGCGCGGCGACACCACGCCCGAATTCGAGGCGGCGATGCTGTCGCTCCGGGCGGGCGAGACCTGCGCCGAGCCCGTGCTCACCCGCTACGGCGTGCACGTGCTGCGGCTGGAGCGGAAGGTCGAGGGCGGGCTCCTGCCCTTCGAGGCGGTGCGTGAACGGATCGCGCGCTTCCTGGAGGAGAGCTCCTGGCGCCGCGCCGTTGCCCAGTACGTCGCGCTGCTCGCGGGGCAGGCAAGGATCGAGGGCTTCGACATGCCGGGCGCCGCGACGCCGCTGGTGCAGTAGGGGAGGCGAGGATGCTGGGCGAGATCCTGGGCGGGCTGACCGACCCCATGCGCGCGGAGGAGATCCTCCTCTTCGTCGGCCAGCCCGGGATGCGGGAGCGCGTCGAGGAGGCGGCGGCGAAGGACGGCGTGCCGGTCGGCGCGCTGGTCGCCTCCAAGGTCCGCCACCTCGTGGACCACGGCGACGAGGAGGTCTGGCTCGACCTCGTCGGCGCCATGGCGGGCTCCCCCCAGCCCGCCGCGGCGGCGGTCGAGCGCGTGCTGGCGCGCGCCTTCCCCGATCCGGTGCGGGTGCGCCTCACCCGCCGGGCGTCATGAACGCGATCAGCCCGAACCTCGCATGCTGCGCGGGCGGCATGGCGTTCGGGGAGGCGAGGGCGCGAGTGCTGGCCCTCGCGCCGGGGCTGCCGATGGCGCCGGAGACGGTGCCGCTGGAGGAGGGCGCCGGCCGCATCGCCGCCGCCCCCGTGCGGGCGCGGCTGTCCCTGCCGGGCTTCGACCAGTCGGCCATGGACGGCTATGCCGTCCGCACCGCCGGTCTGCTGCCGGGCGCCTGGCTGCCGGTTGCCGGCCGCACGGCCGCGGGCGAGGAGCCGGTCTTCCTCCGCCCGGGCACGGCCCATCGCATCCTCACCGGCGCGCCGGTGCCCGAGGGCGCCGATGCCGTGATCGCGCAGGAGGAGGTGCTGCGCCGGGAGGACACCGTCCGCATCGGGGCGCCGCCCGCGCCGGGCGCCCATCTCCGCCGCCGGGGCGAGGACATCGCGGCGGGCGACACCCTCCTGCGCGAGGGCACGCTGCTGGACTGGCGGCACCTGGCCGTCCTCGCCGCCCAGGGCATCGGATCCGTCGAGGTGCGCCGCCGCCCCCGGGTGGCCTTGCTGTCGAGCGGGCGCGAGCTGCGCGCCCCTGGCGATGAGCTGGCGACCGGCCAGATCCACGATTCCAACGGGCCGATGCTGCGCGCCCTGCTGCGCGCCTGGGGCGCGGAGGTGCACATCCGGCCGCCCGTCGCCGACGAGCCCGCCGCGATGCGCGAGGCTCTTCGCGATGCCGCCGCCGGCGCCGATCTCGTCCTCACCACCGCGGGCATCTCCGTGGGCGAGGAGGACCATGTGCGCGACGCGCTCCTCTCCCTCGGCGGCGAGCTGTCGGTGCTGAAGGTCGCGATGAAGCCGGGCAAGCCGCTGGGCGCCGGGCGGATCGGCGACGCGGTCTTCCTCGGCCTGCCCGGCAACCCGCAGGCGGCGCTCGCGGGGGCGCTGGCCTTCCTCCGCCCCCTGCTCGCCCGGATGACGGGCGCGGCCGAGCCGGCGGGGCTCGCCGCCCTGGCCGGCTTCGCCATGGCCCGGAAGCCGGGGCGGGCGGAGTTCATCCCCGTCTCCCTCCACCGGCGCGGCGCCTGCCTCCGGGCGGAGCGGGCGGGGCCGGACGGCGCCGGGCGGCTGGCGCCGCTCCTTCTCGCCCAGGGCCTGGCCTTCCTGCCGGCCGGGCGGGACGAGATCCGGCCGGGCGACGAGCTGGAGATCCTGCCCTTTCCCTCCGCGTTCCCCGGGGAGGCGGCCCATGGCTGACGAGGCGCAGGAGGCCGCGACGCGGCGGCTGGGGGCGACCCGCGCCGCGCAGGAGGCGACCGGGCTGGACGAGGCGGTGATCGAGCGCCTCGTGCGCGCTTTCTACGACGCCGCGCGCGAGGACGCGGTCCTCGCCCCTCTCTTCGCCGGTGTGGAGGACTGGGAGGTTCACATCGCCCGGCTCTGCGCCTTCTGGTCCTCGGTGGCGCTGATGACCGGGCGCTACCACGGCCAGCCCATGGCGGCGCACGCGCGGCTCGACCTTCGCGCGGCGCATTTCGCGCGCTGGCTCGCCCTCTTCGAGAGGACGGCGCGCGAGGTCTGCACCCCGGCGGGGGCGGATCATCTCCTCGAACGCGCCCATCGGATCGCCAGGAGCCTGGAGCACGGCCTGGCCTTCCATCGCGGCGAACTTCCCCGGCCCTTCTCGGCGGCCTGGGCCAAGGCAGCAGGGACATCCCCATGAGAGTGTTCGGTATCGTCGGCAGCTGCGCCGCCAAGGCGGGCATCGTGCCGGGACTGGTGGCGGAGCTGACGCGCCGCGGGCTGCGCGCCTCCACGATCAAGCACGTGCCGGACGACCTGGACCTCGACAGGCCGGGCACCGGGAGCTGGGCCGCGCGTGAGGCGGGGGCGGAGGAGATCATCCTCGCCAGCGGCACGCGCCACGTCCTGATGCGGGAGCTGCGACGGATGGAGGACGAGCCGGAGGTGGAGGCGCTGCTCGCGCGTCTCTCCCCGGTGGACATCGTGCTGCTGGAGGGCTTCCGCCTCTCCCCCTATCCGAAGCTGGAGGCGGTGAGGGCCGGGGGCGACCGGCGCCTGCTCGCGCTCGACGACCCCTCCGTCCTCGCCGTGACGGGCGACAGGCCAGTGGCGGCGCCCGTGCCCTTCCTGCCCCTCGCCGACCGGGCGGGCCTGGCGGATTTCGTGCTCGCCCACGCGGCCGAGCCCTTTGCCCCGGGGATGGGCCTCTCCGCCCCTGCCCCGGGCGTGCTGGCCTAGGAGGCGCGCGTCATGCCGCAGATCCATTCCTGGAAGCGCAACCTCTGCGGGTGCGCGCCCCGCCCCGCCGGCACGGGGCCTCGGCTCGCCGCCACGGGCCTGCCGCGCTCCCCCACGCGGGCCGACGAGCCCCCCGAGGGGACGGCGCTGCACCGGCTGGTGCAGGGCTTCGGCCGCTTCCGCCACCAGCATTTCGAGGTGGACGAGGACCTCTTCAGCCGCCTGCTGGAGGGGCAGCACCCGGAGGTGATGGTGATCGCCTGCTCGGACAGCCGCACCGATCCCGCCATCATCTGCGGCGCCCGGCCCGGCGACCTCTTCGTGGTGCGGAACGTGGCGGCGCTGGTGCCGCCGCCCACGGATGACGGCCAGCCGCACGGCACCGCCTCGGCCATCGAGTTCGGCGTGAAGGCGCTGGGCGTGCGGCACATCGTCGTCCTCGGCCACTCCTTCTGCGCGGGCGTGCGCTGCCTGCTGGAGCACGACCACGGCGCCCGGCGCTTCGACTACGTCTCCGACTGGGTGGAGGTCGCGCGCGAGGTGCGCGAGGAGATGGACGGGCTCGTCACCGATGCGGACCGCGCCCTGATCGCGCGGCAGGCGGAGCAGGCCGCGCTGCTGGCCAGCCTGCGCCACCTCGCGGCCTATCCCTTCGTGGCGGACCGCGTCGCCGCCGGGCGGCTCTCGCTGCACGGCTGGTACTTCCACTTCGGCTGGGGCGTGCTGCAGGCGGCCGCCGGGCCGCGCGGGCCCTTCCGCCAGCTCGACCCCGACGCCCCGCTGCTGCCCGCGATCGGGGCCGCCGGCCCGCTGGAGCGCGCGGCGTGAGCGCCGGGGCCGCGGGGATGGCCGGGCCGGCGGTGCCCCGGGGCTGGGCGCCCTTCGGCCAGGGCTTCCGGCCCTTCTTCCTCATCGCCGGGGTCTGGGCGCTCCTCGCCATCCCCGGCTGGATCGCGGCCCTGCACGGCGCGGCCCTGCCGGACGGGCCGCTGCCCCTGCCGCGCTGGCACGCGCATGAGATGCTGGCGGGCTTCATCGGCGCGGCGCTCGGGGGCTTCCTGCTGACGGCGGTGCCGAACTGGACGGGGCGCCCCGGCTATTCGGGCCCGCCGCTCGCGCTCCTCGCGGCGCTCTTCGTGGCGGCGCGGCTCGCTCTCCTGCCCGGCTCGCCCCTGCCCGTCGGGGTCGCGGCGGCGGTGGCGCTGATTCCCCTCCCGGCGCTGCTGGCCACCGTACTTCCCGCCGTGGCCGCGGCGCGCAAGGCGCGGCTCCTCGGCCCGCCCGCGCTGGTCCTGGCCTTCTGGGCCGGGGACCTCATGATGCTGGGCGACGCGGCGGGCTGGCTGCCCGGCGCCTTCTCCCGGGGGCAGGCCCTCTGCCTCGATGTCGCGCTGGTGCTGGTGGGGCTGATCGGCGGGCGGATCGTGCCCTCCTTCACGATGAACGCGCTCCGCAAGGCGGGGGAGGAGGCGGAGCTGCGCCCCATCCCCGGGGTGGACCGGGCGGCGGTGCTCTCCCTCCTGGCCGTCGTGGTGGCGGATCAGGCCCTTCCCGGGAGCGCGGCGGCCGGGGTGGCGGCGGGAGCGGCGGCGCTGTTCACCCTGCTGCGCCTGTCCCGCTGGCACGGGCTGAGGACGCTCGGGCAGCCGATCCTCTGGGTGCTGCACCTCGCCTATCTCGTCCTGCCCGTCTCGCTCGCGGTGAAGGCCGCCTCCCTTCTCGCCGGTCCCGACTGGGCGGCCGGATGGATGCACCTGCAATCCATCGGCGCGATCGCGCTGATGATCCTGGCGGTGATGACGCGGGCGACGCTCGGCCATACCGGGCGGGCGCTCGTCGCGGCGCCGCCCGTGGTGCTGGCCTATCTCCTGCTGCTCGGCGCGGCCCTCGCCCGGGGCTTCGGCCCCGCACTCTGGCCGGGGATGGGCGCCTATGCCCTGGCGGGCGCCCTCTGGGCCGCCTCCTTCGGGCTGTTCCTCGCCGTCTACGCGCCGATGCTGCTGCGGACGCGGCCGGACGGGAAGCCGGGCTGACCGGCGGGGCAAACCGCCCCGGCGGTGCCGCGTTCGGTCGGTATGCCGGGAGCGGAGGGGCGGATGTCTGACGAACGGGAACTTCCGGCCGCGGCGGGTGCCGTGGCGAGGGCCCATCCGGACCTGTACCGGGCCTATGCGGCCCTCGGCGAGGCCTGCGCCGCCGCCGGCCCGATCGACCGGCAGGCGCAGCGCCTCGTGAAGCTGGCCCTCGCGATCGGTGCGGGGCTGGAGGGCGGCGTGCACTCCCAGTGCCGCCGAGCACTGGCCGAGGGGGTGCCGAAGGAGGCACTGAAGCAGGTCGCCCTCATGGCGATCCCGACGCTCGGCTTCCCGCGCGCGGTGGCCGCGCTGACCTGGATCGAGGACCTGACCGATCCCGAGACCCGCCGCCACCGGACGAAGCCCTGAGGGCTTCGCCGGGCGGGAGGATCAGTCCCCCAGCCCCTGGAACATCCTCTGGAAGCGCTCGCGCGCGCGGGTGGGATGGGAAGCGGCGCGGGCCTGCTCGAGATTCGCCCTCGCCGCCTCGCCCTCGCCCACCACGACGAGGCCGACCATGCCCATCCCGTAATGCGGCTTGCACTGGATGCCGTAGATGCCCGGCCGGTCGAAGGTGACGGTGATCTCCTCGTTCATGCGGCCCTTGAAAAGGGGCGCGCCCTCGGGAGCCATGGCGGGGATCGACTCCGCGTTGTGGCCGGGGTTGCTCGCGCGGAAGCGCAGGCTGTCGCCGGGCGCGATGCGGAGGAGGGAGGGCTCGAAGACCATCATCCCCGCCTCGCCGCGGTCCAGCATCCGCACCTCGTGCTCCGCCGCCAGGGCCGGGCCGCCCAGCATGGCGCCCGCCATCAGCAGCCCGGCGATCGCCCGTGTCGAATTCCGCATCTCGCTCTCCGTTCGCGCCGGGACTCCCTGCGGCTCCCTGTGGCGCTCGGGGCGAAGCCTGAGCCGGGCGCTCGGATTCGTCCTTGTCCTGGAACAAGGACGGCCGGCCTCTGCGCCTCCCGGCCGGCCGCGTGGCTGAGGAGACGCCCGGCATCCCGGCGGTCGCCTGTCCGGCCCCGGTCCTCAAGGAAAGATTCACGCATCTGACGATATAGAGAGCCCGGCACGGAGGAGAGGTCCCTGCGCCACCTCGCTGGCCTCCGCCCCCGGCCGGTGGGTGCGGAGAGGGGCCGGGAGCCCGCCGATGCTCAGTCCTGCCCTCGCCGGCCGCAGCTGGCTCGCTCGCCTGCGCCGCTTCTGGCTGGGCGATGCATCCGCGGACGAGCGTGAGGACCGGCGGACCGGCAGGTGGCGCACCGTGGCGGCCCTTCTGGTCGGCTTGGCCATCGCCATCGGGACGGCTGGCTATCTTGCCTCCGGGCGGGAGGCGGCGCTCCGCGATGCGGAGCGCGAGGTGCGGAACATCTCCCTCGTCCTCGCCGATTGGGTCGAGGACGGATTCCGGTCGGTCGAGCAGCTCGAGGGCGGCATCGCCGAGTGGGTGCGCGCCGAGGAGGGAATCACGCCGGAGAACTTCCGGGAACGATTCGCGACCCTTGGCGCGCATGAGATGCTGCGCGCGCGCCTGGCCGCGGCGCCGAGGGTGGAGCGCCTCTTCCTGGCCGATCGCGACGGCGCACTTGTCGTGAACTCCGCCCTCTTCCCGGCGCCGGGGATCAGCGTCCTGGGGCGCGACTACTTCGAGGCACTGCGGAGCCCGGAGGGCGGCGACACCTATCTCAGCTCTCCCGTGCGGAACCAGGTCGATGGGAGGTGGTCGGTCTTCGTCGCGCACCGGCTACGCAACGCCGAGGGGGAGTTCCTCGGGATCGCCGGCGCCGCGATCGACCTTCGGCGCTTCGAGAGGTTCTTCAGCGGATTGGCGCTGGGTGCCAGCAGCTCCATCGCGCTGACCCGCCGCGATGCCGTCCTCCTCGCCAGGCATCCCTGGCTTGAGGACCGGGTCGGCAAGTCGCTCGCCAAGAGCGAGACCTTCACGAAGGTGCTGCCCGTGACGAGCTTCGGCAGCTTCCGCAGCGTCAGCACGCTGGACGGGGTGCAGCGGATCCTCGGGGTGAAGGCGCTCGACGCCTATCCGCTCGTGGTCGTCGCGACGCGCTCCTCCGACGAGGTGCTCGCGGACTGGCGGCGCGAGGCGAGGCATCTGGGCGGCGCGGCGGTGCTGCTGGAGGTTCTCATCCTCGCTGGCCTGCTCCTGACCAACCGCCAGGTGCGCGCACGCGCCGCGCTGCGCCGCATGGCCGCGGCGAAGGCCGCTGCGGAGGCCGATCTCTCCATCGCGCGGGAGAGGGAGGCCGCGGCCCAGGCCATCGCCGAGCGCGAGGGGGCGCTGCAGGCCGTCTTCGAGACGGGCACGGTGGGGGTGGCCGAGATCGACGCTTCCATATCGCGCTTCGTCCGCGTGAACCCGCGCTTCTGCGAGATGACCGGGCGCGCCGAGGCGGAGCTGCTCGGCGGCCTCGGCGTGGCCGACGTGGTCCATCCCGACGATCTCGAAGCCGATCTCGCGCGCTGGTACGCCATCCGGGATGCGGGCGGGGCGCGCGATGCCGAGAAGCGGTACCTGCGGCCCGACGGCTCCGTCCTCTGGGTGCGGCTGAGCATGACCGTCTCGGCGCGCGATGCCGAGGGGCGGCCGACGCGCTGCGTCGCCGTCGTCCAGGACATTACGGAGAGCCGCTCGGCCGCCGAGCGGCTGCGGGCGAGCGAGGCGCTGCTCCGGGTCGGCCAGAAGGTCGGGCGCATCGGCAGCTTCAGCCGCGACATCGCGACGGGGGCGCTCCAGTGCGGGGCGGAGACGCGCGAGATGTTCGGCCTGCCCGCGGGCGAGGAACCGATTCCGGCCGAGATCTGGATGGCTGGAGTCTTTCCCGAGGACAGGGAGCGGCTGGCCGCTACCATCGCCGAGGCGATCGAGCAGGGCGCGCAGGAGGTCGCCGCCAAGTACCGGATCCAGCGCCTCACGGATGGCAGCCTGCGCCGTGTCGAGATGCGGGCTCGCTACGAGTTCGACGAGGCGGGGCGCCCCATCGGCTCGGTCGGCGTCGCCATCGATGTGACGGAGCGGGAGGAGGCGGAGGAGCGGCTGCGGGCCAACGAGGCCCTGTTGCGGCTGAGCATGGAGGTCGGGCATTTCGGCAGCTTCACCCGTGACTTCAGCTCGCAGGCTTTCACCTGCGGCCCGGAGACGCGCGCGCTGCTCGGGCTGCCCGCTGGCGACGAGCCGATCGCCCTGGCCACCTGGCTCGAGACGGTTCTGCCGGAGGAGCGCGAGGGGCTCGTGGCCCGCATCGCGGAGGCCCAGGCGGGGTGCCAGCCCGAGATCGCGCTGCAGTACCGGATGCTCCACTCCCGGACGGGTGAGCTGCGCTACATCGATGTGCGGGCCCGCTACGAGTACGACGCCGGGGGGCGGCCGGTCCGCTCGGTCGGGGCCGTCATCGACGTCACGGAGCAGCGGCAGGCGGAGGCGCGGATCATGCACCTCGCGCGGCACGACGCCCTGACCGGCCTGCCCAACCGCGTGCTGTTCCGCGAGCGGCTGGACGAGGCTCTTCTCCGCGCGCGACGAGGGGAGGCCTTCGCGGTGCTCTGCCTCGACCTCGACCGCTTCAAGGAGGTGAACGACACCCTCGGACATCCGGCCGGGGATGCGCTGCTCCGCGCCATCGCCGAGCGCCTGGCGGCCGAGCTGCGCGAGACCGACACGCTCGCCCGGCTGGGCGGCGACGAATTCGCCATCATCCAGTCCGGCATCAGGCAGCCCGGCGACGCAACCATCCTGGCCCGCCGGCTGGTGGAGGTGGTCGGCGCCCCCCTCGACCTGGACGGGAACCATGTCGTGGTCGGGACCAGCATCGGCATCTCGGTCGCGCCGATGGACAGCCTGGAGGCCGACGCGCTGCTGAAGGGCGCGGACATGGCGCTCTACCGCGCGAAGGGCGAGGGGCGGGGGCGCTGGCGCTTTTTCGAGGCGGAGATGGATGCGCGCATGCAGCTGCGGCGGGTGCTGGAGCTGGACCTCCGGCGCGCGCTCACCGCCGGCGAGTTCGAGCTGCACTACCAGCCGGTCGTGGAGGTGGCGACGCGGCGCGTCCGGGGGGCGGAGGCGCTCATCCGCTGGCGCCACCCCGAGCGCGGGCTGGTATCGCCGGACAGCTTCATCCCGCTGGCGGAGGAGATCGGCCTCATCGTCCCGCTCGGGGAATGGGTCCTCATCCGCGCCTGCAAAGAGGCAGTGACCTGGCCCGGCGTGCCCAAGGTCGCGGTCAATCTCTCGCCCACGCAGTTCACCAGCCGCGGCCTGGTGGATGCGGTGGTCTCCGCGCTGGAGCTCTCCGGGCTCGAGCCCTCGCGGCTGGAGCTGGAGATCACCGAGACGGTGATGCTCAAGGACACCGAGGCGACGCTCGCCACGCTGCACCGGCTCAAGGCGCTCGGCGTCCGCATCGCGATGGACGACTTCGGCACGGGCTACTCCTCGCTGAGCTATCTCCAGCGCTTCCCCTTCGACAAGGTGAAGATCGACCGGAGCTTCACGAGCGGGTTGGAGCTTTCCCGGCAGAGCAACGCGATCGTGCGCGCCGTCACCGATCTCTGCGCGGGCCTCGACATGACGACCACCGCCGAGGGGGTCGAGACGGAGGAGCAACTGCGCGCGCTCCGGCGCGAGGGCTGCCAGGAGGCGCAGGGTTACCTGTTCAGCAGGCCCTGCCCGGCGGGTGAGATCCGGGGGGTGCTGGAGCGGCTGGAGCGGGACGCGTCCGTGCCGGCGGGGTAGGGCGGAAGCGGGCTCAGCCCTCGGGCGCACGCCCCGGTGGCGGGGCGCCGTTCAGCCAGGCCCGGGGGCGGCGGATGCGGTCGGCGGCCACGAAGGCCTCGATCGCCTGAAACGCCACGGGCCCGCATCGCTTATGGCGAGCGGGCCCGGAACGGAGCCGGCCGCCCTCGCGGGCGACTGGCCGGATGATGGTGCCCCTAGCCCTGGCGGGGGGCGTCGGGCGTGGCTCCCGCTTCCTCGACATTGCGCTTCGCCTCGCCCGCCACGTCGCGCAGCGCCTCGCCGGCCACGTGCGTGACGTCCGAGGCAACCTTGCCGAGCACCTCCCCGGCGGCGGAGAGGCCGCCCTTGTCCAGCCCTTCCTTCGCCTCGGAATAGCTCGTGGCGAGCTGCTCCTGCACCTGCTCGATGCCGTCCTCCGCCGCCGTGCGGACGTTGTCGTAGGTCTCGCGCGCCACCTCGCCGACACGCCCGGCGACGCTGTCGCGCGCCTCGCCCATCAACTGGTCCTCGGCGCGGGTCCGGGGGAGGATCGCGCCGATCGCGGCACCGAGGGCGAGGCCGAGCGCGCCGAGGAGCAGGGGCTGCGCCTCGCTCAGCTGTCCGACCCCGCGCGCGGCCATGGAGGCCTGGCGGGAAGCCGCATCCATCCCGCCGCCTGCCGCGCCGGCCGCGCGATGGGTGAGGGAACCGATGCCGTGCATCGCCCGGTTCGCGGCATCGGCCACGCCATCGACGATGTCGGAACCGGCGGCGGCGGCGCGGGAGGCCGCGTCGCTCGCCGCGGAGGCGGTGCGGTGGAAGACATCGGTCGTCGCCGTCGCCGCATCGGAGGCGGCATCGCTGATCGCCGAGGCCGCGCCGGAAGCGGCGCCGCCCACGGCCGAGGCGGCGCGGGAGGCTGCGTCCCCTACCGCATCGGCCGCCTCGCCCGCGCGGGCCGTCGTGTTGTCGACCATGTCGGAGACGCGGGCGCGCGTGCCGCCCGTGCGGGCGCGGCCAACCGGCATGCTGCCGACATAGGCACCCGTCTGCGCGCTGCCGACATAGGCATCCGTCTCCGGCGGGGGCAGGAGGCGGGGGCCGGTGTCATAGGTGCTGCGGACCGCCGTGCCGGACGACTTGTTGTTCGACAGCAGCAGCCAGGCGATGCCGGCGCCGATCAGCGCGACGGGCAGCGGATTGTCGCGGACCGAGCTGCCGAGGTTGCGGGCGAACTCCGCCCCGCCAGAGCCGCGGGCGTAGTCGGCGATCTGGTCGATCGCCTGGTCCATCATCTGGCCCGGCGCGAGCTTGCCCCGCAGCGCGTCCAGCGTGTCCGACACGTTCGAGCGCGTGCGCTCCACCTCGGACTCGATCTCCCGCGCGGACTTGTCGCCGGGGTTCATGGTCGTCCCGCTCATCGCACCTGCTCCTTGACGACGCCCGCGTCACGCGAGAGCTGCGTGACGGTCCGGTCGGGTGTGAGGTTGGATGCCTTGAGGCGGCTCAGCCCGCCACGCAGCACGATGTATCCGATAAGGGCCACCGCCACGGCCACGATCAGCGCGGAGACGGTGGCGGAGAGGCCGGCATACTCGACCAGCGCCGCGACGGCCGCCTGGAGCAGCACGATCAGCGAGGCGAGCAGCAGGAAGGCGCCGACCGCGATGGCCCCGGCGGCGGCGCCGGCGATCGTCACCTTCTCGCCGATCTCGGCGCGGGCGAGCTGGACCTCCTTGCGGACCAGCGTGGATGTCTGGTCGACGAGGTCCCCGAGCAGGTCGGGGATGGACCGGTCGTTGGAATGGCTCACAGCGGCGTCTCCGACCGTTCGTTCGGCATGGGGGAGGAGATGCCGCCGCCCGTGGCGGGCATGGCCGCAGCGCCGGCCGGCCGGGCCGTGACCTCACCCGTCGCGCCGACGGGCATGCTGCCGGGCGTGGCTTCGCCCGGGCGATGGGCCGCGGCGCCGCCGAGGCTGGCGGCCGCCATCGTCATCGGCCGCGCACTATGGCCACCGGACGGAGACCATCCGGGAGCGGTGGCGGGGGTGGCGGGCGCGGGGTGGCCCATCGGGTGCCCACCGGACATCCCAGTGGACGTTCTAGTAGACATCCCGCTGGAATGCCCGCTCGTGGTGCCCTCGGACGAGCTCCTGGCGAAGCGGGCGAGGGCGAAGCCCGCCAGGGCCGCGACGCCGAAGAAGGCGGCGGGCTGGCGGCGGGCGAAGTCGGTCACGTCCTGCACGAGCTGGCCCGCGCTGCGGTCCCGCAGGGCGGACGAGATGCCTTCGACCGAATCCGCGGCCACGCGCACATGGCGGGCGATCTCGGGCGAGCTGCCCTCCAGGTCGTCGGCGGCGTGGCGGATGGCGGTGGCGAAGCCCGAGGCGCGCTCGGCCGCCGCGGCCTTGCCCTCCTCGGCAAGGCCTTCCGCCCGCTCGCGCGCCGCATCGACCAGCTCCTCCGTCCGCGTGCTCGCCTCGTCGGCGGCGCTGGCGAGGGTCTCGCGGACTTGGCCCGCCGCCTCCCCGGCACCGGCCTGGATCCGGCTGGCGGCGGCCTGCGCGTCCTCGCGCATGGCGGTGAGGGGTTCGGTCGAGGGGGGTATCGTTTCTGGCCTGTCACTCATCGCAGATCCTCCGGGCAGGGCCTCCGGTTGCCCCGGACCGGGGCGGGCTGCCGCGGAGGAAACCCCATTGCGCGGCATTGGTTCCCTGCCGCCGCCATTCCTTCCGCTATCGGCCCTCCATCAGCCCTCTGGCGGGGCGCCGCGGCCCCGCCCTCACCCGTGGGGCAGGAGCGTGCTATGAGGGGCTTACCGGCGATGGGGCGCGGCGCCCCTGCGCCGCACCCGCCCCTGCTCCGAGAGGTCCCTCCCGTGCCCCTGCTGGGCTGCATCGCCGACGACTTCACCGGCGCGACCGATCTCGCCAACACCCTCGCCAAGGGCGGCCTGAGGACCGTGCTGCTGATCGGCACGCCTGGCGGCCCGCTGCCCGAGGCCGATGCGCTGGTCGTCTCGCTGGGCACCCGCACGGCCTCGGCGCGCGAGGCGGTGGCGGGGAGCATGGCGGCCTGCGAGGCGCTGCTGGCCGCGGGCTGCCGCCAGATCCTGCTGGACGATTCCTCCGCCTTCGACCCCGTCGCGGAGAGCCATCTCGGCCCCGTGGCGGACGCGCTGGTGCGCCGGCTGGATGCCGGCTTCGCCCCGGTCTGCCCGGCCACCCCGGCGGCGGGGCGGACGGTCTACCAGGGGCATGTATTCCTCGGCGCGTCGCTGCTGGGCGAGGGCGGGATGGGCCCCGGCCCCCGCGCGCCGGGGCGGGACCCGAACCTTCTCCGCCTGCTCGGCGCGCAGGTGGACGGCGCGGTCGGGCTCGTGCCGGTCACGGTGGTGGAGAAGGGGGCCTCGGCGATCCGCCGCGCCATGACGGGGCTGAAGGAGGGCGGGCGGCGCTACGCCGTGGTGGACGCCTTTACCGACGCGCATCTTCTGGCGATCGGAGAGGCGGCGGCGGGCCAAGCGCTCGTCATCGGCGGCCCGGGCATCGCCCTCGGCCTGCCCGCGAACTTCCGTGCGGCGGGGCTCCTGCCGCCGAGCGACGACGCGGTGGCCCTACCGGCCCCCCATGGGCGTGCGGCCGTGCTCGCGGGCTCCCTCTCCCGCTCCACCCTCGGGCAGATCGGCTTCGCACGGGACCGCATGCACACGCTGGAGCTGGACGCGCTGGAGGTGCCGGATGCGGAGGCCCTCACCAGGGCGGCGCTGGACTGGGCGGAGGGGCTGCTGGAGGAAGGGCCGGTGCTGATCGCCGCCTCGGCCATGCCCGACCGTGTCGCGGAGCTGCGCCGACGCCTCGGGCCGGAGCGCGCGGGCGCGCTGGTGGAGGCGGCGCTCGCCGGGATCGCCGCGGGGCTGGTGGAGCGGGGCGTGGGGCGGATGGTGGTGGCGGGAAGCGAGACCTCGGCCGCCGTCGTCTCGCGGCTCGGGATCCGGCAGCTCCGCATCGGCGCGGAGATCGACCCCGGTATTCCCTGGACATCCGCGGGGCCGGAGGGGCCGCATCTGGCGCTGAAGTCGGGCGCCAACGGGGCGCGCGATCTCTTCCTGAAGGCCTTCGAAACCTGATCCCTCCCGGCCCTCGGGCCGGAATGCTGGGCCGCACGTCCGGGGCCGGGAGTATGTCTCCCGTGCCCCGGTGCGGGCTCACCCTGCCCGAGCGAATTGGGCCGGAGCGGGGTGGGTCAGCGCCTCAGAAGCCGATCTGGCCGTCAGCGAGGCGGTCGAGGCCCGCGCGGTGGACCGCACGGCCGACCAGGACGTTGACGACGATCAGGGCCACGAGGCCGGCAGCGAATGCGAACATGCAAGGATTCTCCTTTGCCTGTTCCTCCCTTCACCTGCCCCGCATGTTGCACCGCACAAACCGCCGCGCAAGGGTCTGGCCGGATCGTGACCTAACGGATTTGTGATTGTGGCTTTTCCGCACGCCTGAGGACCTCCCTAGGCGTCACGGGACCTTCAGTGCCGCCTCCAGGTCGAGGACCCCGTGGCCGTAGCGGAGGTCGAAGCCGGCTGCCGCATCGGGTGGCCGGCGCGCGCGCGCCCGCAGATGCTCGCGCAGGCCGGCGGGGGAGAGGGCGGCGCAGGGCGAGCCCGCGCCGCGCAGCGCCGCGACCGCGCCCGCCACCAGGCCGCAGGCCGCCGAGGTGCCCGTGCTCAGCGCGGCCGCATCCCCGGCCTCGGCGAAATGGCTGGGTGCACAGAGGTCGGGCTTGGCGGAGAAGGGGGCGCCCGCCTCGCGGAAGCCGGGCTGCCCCGGCCCCTGGGAGGAGTAGCCGATCCACATCCCGTCCGCGCGCACGGCGCCGACCGTGAGCACGGCCCCGTGCGAGTTGGCGCCGAGGATGCTGTTGCCCGGTCCCGTATCCCCGGGACCGCAGAGCGGGTGAGGGCAGAACTGGCCCCCGTTCCCCGCGGCGAAGACCTGGTCGAGGCCCGCCACAGAATCCAGCTCGGCGACGAGCGCGTTCAGCGGGTGCGCGGGGTTGCCGGTGTAGTTGGCGGGATGGTCGGGCCGCACGCCCTCCTGCCGGCGGTCGTAGATGCCCCAGGCGTTGCACAGCACCCAGGGCCCCGGGAAGACCGGGGCGAGCAGGCCCTCGATGTCGAGCCTCACCCGTTGCAGCGCCGTGTACGCCCAGCTCGTCCATCCCACCACCTCGTCCACGCGGTCCGGCAGCAGCGGGAAGTCGAAGAGCCTCACCGCGGGCGCGAGGGAGAGGAGGTTGCGCGAGACCATCGCGCCGTGCCCGTCGAAGGGCGCATCCCCCGGCGCGCTGCTCCATTGCGGCTGCGCCCCTTGCGGCACTGTCCAGGCCCCGACGAGGCTCGCTTCCGGCGCGAAGGCCGAGACCGCATCCGCGCTCAGTCCGAGATCCACCATGACGACGTTCACGCCCTCCCCGCGCAGCGGCGGCGCGTGGGCGACCAGCGCCGGGGCGCGGATGAGCGCGAGCGCGGCCTCGCGCGCGTGGAAGAGCGGCGGCCGGTCCCGGCCGGGGCACCAAGAATCGAAGGCGGCGACCGGCAGGTCGATCCCCGCCCGCGCGCCCGGCACCGCCCGGGCCGCCGCCACGAGCCGCTCCAGCGCGGCGGGCTCCTCCACCTCCAGGCTGAAGACGAGGCTGGGCAGCCGCTCCTCCGCGCTGCGCGGGGCCGTGCCGAGGATTTCCGCGTAGCGTGCCCCCGGCCGGAAGCCCCGCGTGAGAGAGGGGAGGGAGACGATCGCGAAGGGCATGCCGCCGAGGTCGATGGCGCGGGACAGGCGGAGCCTGAGGCCGGACATGCCCGCCGGCGGCCCGGACAGCGCCGCGCGATACGCCTCCCGGAGATCGGGATCGTTCGGAAGCTCCAGCATCACCCGCATTGCAGGGCTCCCTCGCCATCAGGCGTGCTGCCGTCTCGGGTTTCGGCAATCGATGCTTGCAGATGAGGATACGGAACGATACAAAAAACTGCATCGGGGCAGCATCGTTCATGCGTGTCGACAGCATCGCGGACCCTGCCGGCGCCTCCCCCATGCAGCGTCGCGCGGCGGCGATCGCCTTCGCGGACATCGTCGGCTTCTCCATCCTCGCGGCGGCGGACGAGGACCGCACCACGGCGCGCTGGCTCGCGCTGCTGCACGGCGTCGTCATTCCCGCGGCCGGGCGGCTGGGCGGGCGCATCGTCGACGTGCAGGGGGACGGGACCCTCGCCGAGTTCGACGATGCCCGCGCCGCGCTCGAATGGGCCGGGGTGCTGCACGGCCTCTCCGAGGCGGAGAGGGATGCGAGCCCCGGGGACCCGCCGATCGTCTTCCGCATCGCCATCCATGCCGGCAGCGTCATCGTCGATGGGAACCGCATCTTCGGCGACGCGGTGAACATGGCGGCGCGGCTGCAGGAGTACTGCGTGCCGGGGGGGACGCTTCTCTCGGCCGAGGCGGCGGCGATGCTCTCCTCGGCGGAGCGCGAGGGCGCGCGGGACCTCGGCGCGCTGCCGCTGCGCAACCTCTCGCGCGCGGTCCGGGCGCTCTCGCTCGATCCCCGGCGCAGCGTGGAGGTGCCCCTACCGCCGGCGCCGGGCCATCTTCCCTCCCTCGCCGTCCTGCCGCTGCGGAACCTCTCGGCGGATCCGCGGGACGAGTATCTCGCCACCGGCATCGTCGAGGACGTCATCGCCTCCCTCGCCGGGCTGCGCGAGCTGTTCATCGTCGCGCCCGACAGCGCGCGCATGTTCGCGGGCCAGGACCTCACGCCGCAGCGCGCGGCGCGGACGCTCGGCGTGCGCTTCGTCGTCTCCGGCGGGGTGCGGCGCCTCGGCGACGGGCTCCACGTCCTCCTCCGCCTGACGGACGGCCTCACCGGCGAGCACCTCTGGAGCGAGAGGATCGAGGCGGCGGGGCACGAGATCTTCCACCTGCAGGAGCACGCGGTGGCGAGGATCGTCGCGGGCATCGCGCCGAGCATCCGCGGCTCCGCGCTGCGCGACGCCATGCGCAAGCGGCCGGAGAGCCTGACCGCCTACGACCACGTGCTGCGCGGCCTGCACCTCATGGCGGCGAGCGACCGCGCCTCCTTCCTCCTCGCGCGCGAGCACCTGGAGCGCGCCATGGAGGAGGATCCGAGCTTCGCCCTGCCGGCCGCCTGGCTCTCCCACTGGCACAGCCTGCGCGTGGGAGGGGGCTGGTCCGAGGACCGGGAGGGCGATGCCGCGTCGGTCTTCCGCCTCGCCCGGCGCGCGCTCTCGCTGGAGCCGGGCAACGCGCTGGCGCTCGCCGTGATCGGCCACAACACCGCCTATCTCCGGCGCGACCCGGAGACGGCGCTCGGCTTCTTCGACCAGGCGCTGGAGGCCTGCCCCAACAGCGCCATCGCCTGGACGCTGTCGAGCGCGACGCTGAGCTATCTCGGGCGCGGGGAGGAGGCGTCGCGGCATGCCGGGAAGGGGCTGCGGCTCTCCCCCTACGATCCGCTGGGCTACTACCAGCACCACTTCCTCTCCATCGCGCACTACGCCGCGGGCGAGCTGGATGCGGCCGAGCACGAGGGCCGCGTCGCGATCGGCGGCAACACGGCGCATGCCTCGAGCTGGCGGATGCAGGCGGCCATCCTCGCCGCGGCCGGGCGGGCCGACGAGGCGCGGGGCGCCGCGCGGCGGCTGATGGCGCTGGAGCCCGGCTTCAGCGTGCCGGACTACGTCGCGCACCGCATGCCGTTCCAGGACCCGGTCTTGCGCGAGCGCTTCGCCCGCGACCTGAGCCGTGCCGGATTGCCGGCCTGACAGTCATCCCCGGAGGACGCGATGAGCACGACGAGCGGAACGAGCGGGACCAGCGGCACAAGTGGAACCAGCGGGACCAGCGGCACGAGTGGAACCAGCGGGACGAGCGGGACCAGCGGGACGAGCGGCACGGTCGGTCCCGACGCGACCGGCGGCGGGGGCGACATCCACCGCCCCCTGCTCGTCTCGCCCTCGACGAAGCGGGTCGAGGGGCTGCCGCCGGGCGCCCCGGCCGTCTTCGCCGGGGAGCGGTGGCCCGGGCTGGCTGGCGCAAACTGGGCCAGCGTTCCGCCGCCGCGCTTCCGCGACGCGGAGTGGGACCTGGACAAGCTCTCCATCGCCCTGCTCGGAGAGTTCACGCAGGTCTCGGCCGGCCCGGCGCCGGGGCGGCGGTGGAGCGACCTGCTGGACCCGAACCAGGACGGCTTCGACCCGCAGGGGACGGCGGGGGAGCTGGCGGAGCTGCGGAGCCTCGTCGAGTACCGCGCCGCCGTCCTCGACGAGGCGATGGCCCAGCGCGCGGGGATGCTCACCTACATGCGCGGCGTGCTGAACTTCCGGGAGGCGTCGCACCCCGCGACCTACCGGCTCTGCGTGATCGCCTTCGGCTTCGCCCAGTTCGTGGACATGTACTGGAAGCGCAGGTTCGCGCGCCCGCGCCCCTCGCGGCTGGACCCTGCGCTCATCCCGCCGATCGAGGTGCCGGGCCACGGCGCCTATCCCAGCGGCCATGCCTGCGAGGCCATGACGATCGCCCTCCTCCTCGAACAGGTCCTGCCGGCGGAGATCGTGCCGGCGGGGGGTGCGGAGGCGGGGCCGCTGCGCCTGATGGCGCGACGCATCGCGCGCAACCGCGAGGTGCTCGGCCTGCACTATCCCAGCGACAGCCGCTGCGGCTTCAGGCTCGCCGCGCGGATGCTGCCCCTCATCCTCGCCGCGGGCACGGTGCGCGGCACGGCGGGCGGCGGCGCGGAGGAGGGGTGGAAGGAGCGCGCGCAGGGGCCCGTGGCCCTCGGTGGCGGGTTGGCCGACGAGGCCGTCGCGGTGGAGGGCGCCACGATCCATCCGGACGGGCTCCTCGCCCAGGCCCGGGCGGAGTGGCGGTAGGGCGCGCGGCTCAGCCCCGGGAGGCGGCGTAGCCCGCCTCCACCTCCGCCTGCAGCACGCCCGGGCGCGGCAGCACCAGCCCGCCCTTGGTGAGGTCGGCCAGCCCATCGCGCGCCATCGCGCTCAGCGTCCGAGACACCACCTCGCGCCGCGTGCCGATGCGCGAGGCCAGCTCGTGATGCGGCCGGGGCGGGGAGACGACGCGCCCGCCCCCCTCGCGCGGGCGGGAGAGGCGAAGCAGCAGCGCGGCAAGCCGCGCACGCACGGGCAGCACCGCCAGCTCCATCAGCCGCGCGTCCTTCTCGCGCACGAGGGCGGCGAGCATCCGCATGAGGTGCTGCGAGGCCTCCGGCGTGGAAAGGGCGAAGCCCATGAAGGGGGCGGCGGCGATGGCGCAGACCCGGGCGCGGGTGAGGGCCACGATGCTCGCCGAGCGGCCGCGGCCGTCGATGGCGGCGATCTCGCCGAACATGCCGCCGGGATGCAGCTCGTTGAGGATCATCTCGTGCCCGCCGGTGCTGCGGGCGACGACGCGCAGCTCGCCCTCGGCGATGAAGCACACGTCCCGCGCGGGGTCGCCGGCCTCCAGCACGGTCTGCCCGGCGGAGAAGCCTCGCCAGCGGGCCACCGCGGCCAGGGGCTCCAGCGCCGCCGGGCCGAAAGGGCGGAAGAAGGGCAGGCGGCCGAGATCGTCCATGAGGCAGGGCTCATCTTGCCAGGGCAGCGGCGGCGGGCGCCGGCGCGGGCGCATCGCCGCGCTACTCCACACGCTCTGCGGCTTGGGAGGGGGCGGCATCGCGCCTCCTCGCCGCCTTGTGAACCGCCGCCCCGCCCCTCACGCCCGCGCGGGCCGCCCTGCCCTTGCTGACATCACGCACCGGCGCGTCCTCCACGGCCACGGGAGCGCCCATCCTCGGCCACCCGCGCCGCGTGCGGTGTGACCGAACGCACAGCGTCCGGGAGATGATCGCGGCCAGCCTCGGCCGGTCATTCCCGCCCGGAGCGTGCCCCCATGGCCCCGACCTCGCCCAAGCGCCCGCCGGAGATGCCGGCGGGCGGCCCTGCCCCGTGCAGGGCCCCGTGCGGGCCGTCGCCCTGCCCGCCGCTGCGCTTCCGGGGCTGGGCGGTGGTCGCGGGCTCCTTCACCGTGCAGGCGCTCAGCTTCGGCGCGGTCTACTCCTTCCCCGCCTTCGCCGAGCCGCTGCAGCGGAGCTTCGGCGCCTCCCCCACCTCCCTCAGCCTCGTCTACGCCGCGAGCGGGGCCATGGCCTTCGCCACGGGGGCGGTGAGCGGCCCGTTGGCGGACCGCTTCGGCGCGCGCCTGCCCGTCTCGGCCGGGATGGTGGTGATCGCCCTCGGCTTCCTCCTGGCGGCGCAGGCGAGGAGCTTCGTCGAGGTGCAGCTCTGCTACGGGCTGATGGTCGGGCTCGGGGCGGGGCTGGCCTATGTGCCGGCGCTGGCGGTGGTGCAGCGCTGGTTCGTTGCCTGGCGCGGCCTCGCTTCCGGCCTGGCCACGGCCGGGGTGGGCTGCGGCACCGCGCTCGTTCCCGTCTCCGCCTCGCTGCTCGCGGCCTGCGGGGAGTGGCGGGACGCTTTCCCCATCGCCGCCCTCGTTATCGCCGCCCTCGGCCTCTCGGCGGCTCAGCTCCTCGCCCACTCGCCGGAGCACTGCGGGCTGCTGCCGGACGGCGGTGCCCGGCCCGGGCCGCCCGCACCGCCCGGGGGCCTGACGGATGTCGTCGAGGGGCTCGCGCTGCGCGAGGCGCTGCGGGGGCGGCGCTTCGCCGCGCTGATGGCGGGCTGCATCCTCCTCTCCGCCCCGATCGCGCTGCCCTATGCCGAGCTGCTGCCGAGCGCGCGGGCGCGGGGGATGGGGCCGGAGGCGGCGCTCTGGCTCCTCGGGCTCATCGGCCTCGGCTCGATCCTCGGGCGCCTCGCGATCGGGACGGCGGCCGACCGGCTGGGCCGGCCCCGCACCCTGCTCGCCTGCTGCCTCGGCGTGGCGGCGAGCATGGCCTGGTGGGCGGAGGCGGGCGGCCCCGCCTCCTTCGCCGCCTTCTCTCTGGCCTTCGGCATCGTCCAGGGCGGCTTCGTCGCCCTGCTGCCGAGCGCGGTGGTGGATCTCTACGGCCGGCGCTCGGCAGGGGGGATCATCGGCGCGCTCTTCGCCGGGCGCGCGCTCTCCGTGCTGCTCGCCCCGCCGCTCGCGGCCGCCCTCTCCGCCGCCGCGGGCCATTCGGTGCCGCTGCTGCTCATGGCCGGGGCCGCGCTGCTCGGCACGGCGCTGCTCGCGGGCGCGCTGCGGGCGGGCGATGCGGGGCCGCTCCCCGCGCCCCTTCCCCCTGCTGAGCCGCGCCGCGCCGTGGTGTGACGATGGGCACAGCGCGCGCCGCCCACGGGGGATCACCGTCCCTCTCCCGAGGAGGAGGTCCGATCATGAGAACGTCCCTGAATGTGCTCGCCGCGCTGGTGCTGGGGGGCGGGGCTGCGCTGGCCGATCTTCCCGCGAACGGCGAGGCGGGCGCGATGCGGGTCGCCCTGCCGGGCATCGCCCCGCTTCCCGCCCCCGCCGCGGCGGAGGCGCCCGCCGGCGAGGTCCTCGCCCTTCGCCTCGCCCGCTCGGACGGGGCGCCGCGGGAGATGGCGGCGCGCCTCACCCGCCCGGCGCGGGGAGGCGAGGCCCCGGCCGTGATCCTGCTGCCCGACGGCCTCGGCCTGGATCAGCGCTCCGCCGCCATGGCCGAGCGCTTCGCCGGGGAGGGATGGGCCGTGCTGGAGATCGACCCCGATCCCGTCTCGACGGACGGCCACAGCCCGGCCGATGCGGGGCCGCTCGCCATGGGCGCCGATGCGGGCGGGCTCGTGGGCGATCTCGCCCTCGTGCTGGAGCTGCTCGGCGGGGATCCCGGGATCGACGCGAACCGCGTGGCGGTCGTCGGCCTCGGCACGGGCGGGCGGGCCGCGCTGCTCGCCGGCTCGGAGGAGCGGATGGCGCGGGAGCTGGGCGCCTACGGGCCGCGCTTCGCCGCCCACGCCGCCCTCTATCCCGGCTGCTCCGCCCTGCTGGCCGAGGGCTTCGCGGCCCCGGGGTCCTGGAGCGCGGCGCCGGCCGCGGTGTTCCATGCCGGGGGCACGCCCGGGCAGTCGGCCCCGTCCTGCGGCGCGCTGCGGGACGCGCTCGCCCTCCATGGCCGGGTGCCCGCGCTCTGGCAGGAGTACCGCACCGCGACCTATGGCTGGGACCTCGGCACGGTGGTGGGCGGCGTGCCCGTGCGCCTCGCCAATCTCGGCGGCGGCCCCGTGCGGGTGACGGCCGATCGCGGCGTGGCGGAGGACGCGATGGACCGGCTGCTCCGCTTCCTCCGCCCGGCGCTCTCGCCGGGCCGCTGAGGAACCCTCCCGCGGGGCCGGTGCCTCCCGCCCGGTCCCCGGGGCCGCGCCGCCCGCCCCTCCCTGCGGGCGGCGCGGCCATCCAACGATCAGCCCCCCGCGCGCGTTCGATCAGGGGTGCGGAGGGATGGCCGGGATGAGGGATGTCGCCGTTGTCACGGGCGGGAGCGCGGGGATCGGCCTCGCCGCGGCGGAGCGGCTGGCGCGGGGCGGGCGGGCGGTCGCCATTCTCGCGCGCGAGCCGGGGCGGCTGGAGGAGGCGGCCGGGATGCTCCGGCGCCTGGGCAGCCCCGTGCTCGCCATCCCCGCCGATGTCGCGGACGCCGCCGCCGTGGATGCGGCGGCCGAGCGGGTGGAGCGGGATCTCGGCCCCATCGGCGCCTGGGTGAACAACGCCATGTCCACCGTGGTGGCCCCCGCAGACCGGATCACGCCGGAGGAGTACCGGCGCGTCACCGACACCACCTATCTCAGCCAAGTCTACGGCACGCTCGCGGCGCTGCGCCACATGAAGCCACGGGGGCGCGGCGCCATCGTGCAGGTCTCCTCGGGGCTGGGCATCCGCGCCGCGGCGCTGCAGGCGCCCTATTGCGCGGCGAAGTTCGCTGTCTCCGGCTTCACCGACGCGCTGCGGACCGAGCTGATCGCGGACGGCGTGAAGGTGTCGCTCACCGTCGTCTACCTGCCCGCGGTGAACACGCCGCAGTTCGGTTGGGCGCGCAACCGCACGGGGCACGAGCAGGAGGCGCCGGACCCGATCTTCGATCCCCGCCTCGCCGCGGAGGCGATCCACTTCGCCGTGGAGAACCCGCGCCGCGAGATCTGGGTCGGGCGCAGCACGGTGATGATGGCCATCGCCCAGGCACTCGCCCCGGCTCTCGCCGACCGGCAGGCGAGTTCCTTCAAGGAGGAGCAGCTCGGCGCCCCCATGGGCTACCGGCCGGGCAACCTGGAGGAGGCCCCGCCCGGGCCGGCGAGGATGGACGGCCGCTTCGGCGACCGCGTGAAGGCGGCGCGGCACGAGTTCTTCACCAGCCGGCAGCGCGACGCGGCCAAGCTCGGCGGCCTCGGCCTCCTCGCCGCGCTCGGGGCGGTGGGCGCCACCTCCGTGCTGCGCGGCGTGCGGCGCCTGCTGCGCTGAGCGCCCGTGTTGCCCCCCCGCGGATGATCCGCATACGGTCGCGGAACAGGAACAGGGGAGGACGCGCCGATGGCCGAAGCCCATGAGCGCCCCACCGGGCTCGAAGCCGCGCGCCAGGAGTTCTACCAGCGGATCGGTCAGGGGAACCTGACGCCGCTCTGGCTCTCCCTCGCCGAGCTGGTGACGCCCGAGCCGCGCAGCGCCTGCCGCCCGGCGAGCTGGCGCTTCGAGGAGATCCGCGCGGCCATGATGGAGGCCGGCAGCCTCATCACCGCCAAGGAGGCCGAGCGCCGCGTGCTGGTGCTGGAGAATCCCGGCCTGCGCGGGGGGTCCCGCATCACGACCAGCCTCTATGCCGGGGTGCAGCTCGTCCTGCCCGGGGAGGTCGCGCCCGCGCACCGCCACACGCAGACGGCGCTGCGCTTCGTGCTGGAGGGAAGCGGCGCCTACACCGCCGTGAACGGCGAGCGCACGGTGATGGAGGAGGGCGACTTCATCATCACGCCTCCCATGGCCTGGCACGACCACGGCAACCCGAGCGACCGGCCGATCTTCTGGCTCGACGGCCTCGACATCCCCGTCGTGCAGTTCCTCGACGCCTCCTTCGCAGAGCATCTCGGCCAGGACAAGCAGCCGGTCACCCGCCCCGTCGGCGACAGCGACGCGCGCTTCGGCGCCAACCTCCTGCCGGTGGACCACAAGGCGGGGGGCGGCAGCTCGCCCGTCTTCAACTACCCCTATGCCCGCACGCGCGACGCGCTGGAGCGGATGCGCCGCCTGGAGGCCTGGGATCCCTGCCACGGGCTGAAGATGCGCTACACCAACCCCATCACCGGCAACCACGCCATGGCGACGATGGGCACCTTCATCCAGCTCCTGCCCCGGGGCTTCTCCACCGCCGCCTATCGCTCGACGGATGCGACGATCTTCGTGCCGATGGAGGGGCGGGGCCGCAGCTTCATCGGCGAGGATTTCGTGGTGGAGTGGGGCCGGCGCGACATCTTCGTCGTGCCCTCCTGGAAGCATGTGCGGCATGAGGCGGCGGAGGACAGCGTGCTCTTCTCCTTCTCCGACCGCCCGATCCAGGAGGCGCTGCACCTCTTCCGCGAGGACCGCGGCAACGCCTGAGGCGCGGCGCCGCTACTCCGGTTGGATGCCCGCCTCCTGCGCGATGCGGGCGTTGCGCCCGGATTCCGCCGCGATGAAGCGCGCGAAGTCGGCGCGGCCTTCGGCCACGGGCTCGGCGCCCTGGTCCGCGATTCGCGCGCGGATCTCGGGATCGCGCGAGAGGCTCTGCACGGCGGCGTTCAGCCGCTCCGCCTCGGCCTCCGGCAGGCCGCGCGGCGCCCAGAGCGCGTACCACAGGGTGAAGTCCAGCCCGGGCATCCCCTCCTCGGCGATGGAGGGGATGGCGGGCGCGCGCGACGAGCGGCGCGGTCCCATGACCGCGTAGGCGCGCAGCCGCCCGGCCTCGATATGCGGCAGGGCGGAGCCGAGCGGCGCGACCATCAGCGCGGCATTGCCGGAGATCACGTCCGTCAGCGCGGGGGCGGTGCCGCGATAGGAGACGACCAGCGTCTCCGCCCCCACCTCGCGCTTGAGGCTCTCCGTCGCGAGATGGCCCATTGAGCCGAGGGCGGAGTTGGCGAAGGAGAGCCGGTCACGCCCCGCGCGCATGGCCGCGGCCAGCGCCGCGACGCCGCCCTCGGGTGCGAGGCGCGGGTTGCCCACCAGCACCATCGGCGCGGTGGCGAGGCGCGCGACGGGGGTGAAGTCCGCCACGGGGTCATAGGGCACGCTCCGCATCACGCGGCGCGCCGTGAGGTGGATGTCCGCGTTGACGAGGAAGGTCGCCCCATCGGGCGCCGCGCGCGCCACCTCGGCGGCGCCGAGCGTGTTGTTCGCGCCCGAGCGGTTCTCGACCACCCAGCCCTGGTCCAGCATCTCACCGAGGCGGGTCGCGTAGAGGCGCCCGATCACGTCGATCGCGCCGCCCGGCGCGGCGGGGACGACGAGGCGCACGGTGCGGCGCTGCGCCCGCGCCGTGGCGGGCAGCGCGAGGGAGAGGGCTGCGGCGCCGAGGCGGCGGCGGGCGATCATCGCGACCCCTCCCTAGATGCCGCCGAAGCCGGCGCGGGCGCGCCAGTAGGCCCAGGCGCGCTCCAGCGGGCGCTCGCCCATCAGCATCTCGGCGGTCATCCGCGTCTCGCCCTCCGTCAGGAAGCGCGGCGCGCCCATGGCCATGGCGCGCGACTGCAGCTCGGCATTGTCCTTCATGCGGACGCAGACGAAGACGACCGCCGGCAGGGAGTGCGCGGCGCAGGCGGCGCCGTGGTTGCGCAGCAGCACGGAGGCCCCGCCGCCCAGCGCGCGCGCGAGGCTGTCGGCGCGCGGCACGTCGTCGATCAGCATGTTCGTGTCGCCGAACTCGTCGCGGCTGTCCCAGACGGGCACGGGGCCGCCGAGGACGGAGGCCATGTGGAGGACGGGCCGCAGCGGCACGTCGGTGACGGTGTAGGGCAGCACGGCGGGGCAGTGGTGGTGCACCGTCGCATGCACGTCAGGGCGCGCGGCGAAGAGGCGGGCGTGCAGCACGCTCTCGAGATACGGGCGCATCCCCCTGGGGTCCACCGGCACGCCGTCCAGCGTGAATTCGAGAAGGTCCTCGCGCGTGACGAGTTCGGGGGAGCGGGAGCGGGAGACGAAGAAGCGGTCCGCGCGATCGGGGTGGCGGAGGGCGACGTGGCCGAAATCGTCCAGCACGCCCTCATGCGCGAGGATGCGGTTCGCGATCACGAGATCGCCCAGCAGCCCGTGAAGGTCCTGCGTCATGCCGGCGCTCCCCCCATGCTCTTCGTTGAAATGCAGTATTCGTTCTTTCAGTATACCGTCAATGAAGCAGGGCGATCATCGCCGCTCGATGCAGCAGCTCTACGCGATGCCGGGCCATCTCATCCGGCGGGCGAAGCGCCTCCGCCTCACCGGCGAGGGAGAGGCGCTGCTGGAGCGGGTGGAAGGGCCCGTGCGGCGCGTGCAGGAACGGCTGCTCGCCCCGTTCCCCGGCAGGACCGGGCGACCCTCCTGCGCCTGCTGGCCGAGCTCGCCGACCCTCACGCGCCGGCAAGGCCCGAGGCGGAGGGCTGATCGCGGCCGCCATTTGGCGATGTCCCCCCGGCGGGGTAGATTAACGGAACTGCAACAGCCCGGGCGAACCCTTCCGGCGGCAGCGATGACCGAGGTGTCGAGACGTGCCGATTCTCAGCCGCGACACCGGGAGCGCGGCGCACGCCGGGGCCGCCGCCCGGCGCCTCTTCTCCGGGCCGGGCCCCATGCGCGCGCTCTGCCGCGGGCACGACTGGGCCGCCACGCCGCTCGGCCCCGTCGAGACCTGGGACCTGGGCTTGCGGGCAACGGTGCGGACGCTGCTGAACTCGCGCTACCCCATGATCCTCATCTGGGGCGAGGGGTTCGTCCAGATCTACAACGACGCCTACTCCGTCGTGATCGGGGACAAGCACCCCGCGGCGCTCGGCACCGACATCCGCACCACCCTCGCCGAGGCCTGGGGCACGCTCGGGCCGATGATCGCGGAGGTGATGAGGACGGGCACCGCCAACTGGGTGCCGGCGCAGCAGCTCCTGCTCAACCGCTCCGGCTATGTGGAGGAAGCCTATTTCAGCCTCTCCCACGCGCCGGCGGAGGACGATTCCGGGCGGGTGGCCGGCATGCTCTGCGTCTGCAGCGAGGTGACGCAGGGGCTGGTGGGGGACCGCCGGCTGAAGCTCCTGCGCGATCTGGCCGGGCGCGCGAACGACACGCTCGGCGTGCAGGAGTCCTGCGAGGCCGTGACCGCCGTGCTGGCGGGGGCGGTGGACGTGCCCTTCGCCACCATCCGGCTCCGCGAGGGCGAGGGGATGCGGCTCGCGGCCAGCACCGGGCTCGGCGGG
Source organism: Muricoccus pecuniae (assembly GCF_014199205.1). GTDB lineage: Bacteria > Pseudomonadota > Alphaproteobacteria > Acetobacterales > Acetobacteraceae > Roseomonas > Roseomonas pecuniae. The sequence goes on from NZ_JACIJD010000016.1 coordinate 76,378, forward strand.
GACGACATCGCCTGCCTGGCGGCGATGGAGGACGCGGCGGGGGAGGGCGGGACGGTCGTGCTGGACGGGCTGCGCGGGCGCATCGGCGCCACGGGCGGGCCCTGGGGCCATCCGGTGGAGGCCGCCATCCTCCTCCCGCTCGCTGGCGCCCCCGGCCAGCCGTCGCTCGGCACGCTGCTCGCCGGGCTGAACCCGAACCGGGCGCTGGACGACGAGTACCGGACCTTCTTCGGCCTGCTCGCGGCGCAGGTCTCCACGGCCGTGCGCAACGCGCGCGCCTATCAGGAGGAGCGCGCGCGGGCGGAGGCGCTGGCGGATCTCGACCGCGCGAAGACGCTGTTCTTCTCCAATGTCAGCCACGAGTTCCGCACGCCGCTGACGCTCATGCTCGGCCCGCTGGAGGAGATGCTCGCCCTCCCGCCCGAGGAGCTGGGCGCGCGGCACGGCGAGCTGGAGCTGGTGCACCGCAACGGGCTGCGCTTGCTCAAGCTCGTGAACACGCTGCTCGACTTCTCCCGCGTGGAAGCGGGGCGGGCGAGCGCGCGCTTCACCCGCACCGACATCGCCGCGCTGACGGAGGAACTGGCGAGCAGCTTCCGCTCCGCCGCCGAGCGCGCGGGCCTCGCGCTCGAGGTGCGGACGAGGAACCCGGCCGAGCCGGTCTTCCTCGACCGCGACATGTGGGAGAAGATCGTCCTCAACCTTCTCTCCAACGCGCTGAAGCACACCTTCTCCGGCGGCATCGGGGTGGAGCTGGCCCCGGTGGAGGGCGCCGTGGAGCTCCGCGTCTCCGACACGGGCATCGGCATCGCGCCCGACCAGCTTCCCCGCATCTTCGACCGCTTCCACCGAGTGGAGGGCGCGCGCTCCCGCTCCCATGAGGGATCGGGCATCGGGCTGGCCCTCGTGCAGGAACTCGTGCGGCTGCATGGCGGGGAGGTGAGCGCCGAGAGCGAGCCCGGGCGCGGCACGCGCTTCCGCGTCCGCATCCCCACCGGCGCCGCGCATCTGCCCCGGACGACACTGGGCGAGGACAGGCCTGATGACACGCGGATCGGCGCCGAGGTCTTCGCGGAGGAGACGCTGCGCTGGCTGCCGGAGGAGCCGGCCGCGCCCGCGCCGGAAGAGGATCGCCGCGCCGCCACCATCCTGCTGGCCGACGACAACGCCGACATGCGCGCCTATGTCGGCCGCCTGCTCGGGCGCGACCACAGGGTGGTCACCGCCGTGAACGGCGAGGAGGCGCTGGCGCGCGCGTTGGAGATCCGCCCGGATCTCGTCCTGACGGACGTGATGATGCCGGTGATGGACGGCTTCGCCCTGCTGCACCGGCTGCGCGAGGAGCCGCTGCTGCGCGCGACCCCCGTGATCATGCTCTCCGCCCGCGCGGGGGAGGAGGCGAAGGTTCAGGGGCTCGACGCTGGGGCGGACGACTACCTCGTGAAGCCCTTCACCGCGGCCGAGCTGCTCGCGCGCGTGCGGGTGAACCTCGACCTCTCGCGCATGCGGCGCGACCTCGCCGAGGCGCGGCACCAGGCGCAGAAGATGGAGGCCATCGGCCAACTCACCGGCGGCGTGGCGCACGACTTCAACAACCTCCTCATGGCGATCACGGGCGGGCTCGACATCGCCCTGCGGCGGGTGGAGGACGAGCGTGTGCTGCGCGTGCTGCGCAACGCCGCCGTCGCGGCGGAGCGGGGGGGCAACCTCACGCGCCAGCTCCTCGCCTTCGCACGCCGCAACCCGATCGCGGTGCGGCCGGTGGACGCCAACGGCCTGGTCGCGCGGATGGTGGAGATGCTCCACCGCACCCTCGGCGGGCGGATCGAGGTGGCGACGCGGCTGGCGCGCGAGCTGCGCCCGGTGCTGGCGGACGAGACGCAGCTCGAACTGGTGCTGCTCAACCTCGCGGTGAACGCGCGGGACGCCATGCCGGAGGGCGGCAATCTCACCATCGAGACCTCGAACCTGCCGCCCGGCAGCCCGGCCGCGGGGCTCGATCCCGGCGACTACGTGCTCGTCACCGTCGCCGATACGGGGCACGGCATGTCGGCCGAGCTGCTGGAGCACGTCTTCGAGCCCTTCTTCACGACGAAGGATGTCGGGAAGGGCACGGGGCTCGGGCTGAGCCAGGTCTACGGCGTCATGCGCTCGCTCGGCGGCGCCGTGCGGATCGCCAGCGCGCCGGGGGAGGGGACGACCGTCTCCCTCTTCCTCCGCGTCAGCGAGGCGCCCGCGCGCGGCGAGGCGGCCGCGGTCTCCATCGCTCCCGGCCGGCGCGCGCGCATCCTCCTGGCCGATGACGACGTGCAGGTCCGCAGCGCGGCGGCGGAGATGCTGCGCGAGATCGGGCACGAGGTGGAGGAAGCGGCGGGCGGGGAGGAGGCGCTGCGCGCCCTGGGAGCCCCCCAGGCGTCCTTCGACCTTCTCCTCACCGACTACGCCATGCCCTGCATGACCGGGGCCGAGCTGGCCGCCGCCGCCCGCCGGCTGCGGCCGGGCCTCCCCGTGCTCTTCGCGACGGGCTACGCCGCCGGCAACGCGCTGGAGGCGGAGCGGGCGGCGGGATGCGTCGTCGAGAAGCCGTTCCGCCTCGCCGACCTCGCCGCCGCCGTCCGGGGCTGCCTGGGGAAGGGCGGGAGTTAGGGTCCGCTCCGCCGCTCCCGGCCGCGCGGCCGGGGGGGCGCGGCGGGCGGAGCGCCTAGCCCGGCCGGATGGCCGCCCCGATCACCTCCTGCTCCGTCGGCGCGGCGATCCGGCGGAAGCGCGCCTCGGCGAACTCGAAGACGCCGAAGGCCGCGAGGCCGAGGGCAACGAGGCCGAACAGCACGCGGCCGAAGGGCTGCCCCTGGATGGCGAGCAGCGCGCCGCCGAGCCCGTGCGCCTCGCCCGGATCCACCTGCCAGGCCGCGAGGAGGAGGAAGCCGCCGATGATGAGGAAGACCACCGCCCGCGCCGCGTAGCCCGCGCGCCCGAGCGGGACGACCCAGGCGGCGGTGCGGCCCTCGCAGGCCAGGTGGGGTCGGAAGGAGGCCGTCCAGGCCTTCGCCCCCATGCCGGCCGCGGCGCCGAGGATGGCCAGGCCCACGGCGCCGACGAGCCAGCGCCCGAAGGGCTGGCCCATGAGCCAGCGGGTCCAGTCGCGCGCCGCCTGCTCCTCCCCGCCGCCGGAACCGGTTCCCGTGATCAGGCCGATGGCGAAGACGCCGAGTCCGACATAGACGGCGGCGGAGACGAGCTGCCCCGCGCGGGCGGCCAGGGCCTTGGCCGAGCGGCCCCGCCCGTCCGTGTCCAGCAGGGATTGCAGCAGCCGCCAGAGGGCGAAGCCGAAGAGGCCGAGCGCCACGGCGCAGAGCAGGACCTTGCCGATGGGCTGGGTGAGGAGGGCCTGCAGCGCGCCCTTCGATCCCGTCGCCTCGCCCCCCCGGCCGAGGGCGGCGAGCAGCGCCAGCAGCCCGATGACGAGGTTCACCGCGCCGCGGGCCGCGTAGCCGAGCCGCGCGAGGATTTCGAGGCGGTTGCGGGGCATCGGCGGGGTTCACCTCGTTCCGGTGGTCGAAGGACAGGGCGGCAACGCCGGGAGAGGGCGGCGGGTTCCCCCAGCCCTCCCTCAACCCCGCGCCGGCCCCGCGCGTTCCCGAACATGGCCGACCGCCGGGGTCGGGTATTCGGGCGGAGCGGTTCGGGAATGCGGCGGGCTGGACAGATCGCTTGCGGGGCGGCGCTGGCGCTCGGCGCCGCTGGCGGGGCGTATCTCTTCTTCCGCCCCTCCGGGAAGGAGACGCGGCCGGAGCGCCCGCCCACCCCCGTGGTGCTGACCGAGGCGCGGCGCGAGGAGGTGCTGCGCCGGATCGAGGCCGTGGGCACGGTCGCCGCCGTGGACAGCGTGACCGTCGCCACCGAGACGGGCGGGCGGATCGTCGGGATCGGCTTCGAGCAGGGGCAGCGCGTCGCGCAGGGCGACATCCTCGCCCGGCTGGATTCGCGGGAGGAGGAATCCGCCCTCGCCGCCGCGCGGGCGGAGGCCGCCGAGGTCGGGCAGGCCGTGGATCGCGGGGAGGAGCTTCTCCGCACGGGCAACACGCCCCGCGCCGCGGTGGAGGACGCCCGGCGGCGGGAGCAGGCGGCCCTCGCCCGGGTGCGCTCGGCCGAGGTGCGGCTGGCCTACACCCTCATCCGCGCGCCCTTCGATGGGCGGGTCGGGCTGCGGCGGGCGAGCGCGGGCGCCGTGGTGCAGCCCGGCACCCCGCTGACGACGCTCGACGCCGTGGACCCCATCGCGCTGCGCTTCGCCGTGCCCGAGGCGGAGATGGGCCGGCTGCGCCCCGGCGCCCCGGTGGAGGCAACCGGCCCCGCCTTTCCCGGCCGCCGCTTCGAGGGGCGCGTCCACGCCCTCGACGGCCGCGTGGACCCGGCCACCCGCACGCTGGAGGTGGAGGCGCGGCTGCCCAACCCCGAGGGCGAGCTGCGCCCGGGGATGCTGATGAACCTGCGCGTGACCGCCGAGCGGGTGGCCGAGGCCGTGACGGTCCCCCCGCGCGCGGTGCAGCTCCGGGGCGCGACCCATTTCGTCTACCGCGAGCGGGACGGGAAGGCGGAGCGGGCCGAGGTGCGGATCGGCGCCCGGGAGGCGGAGCGGATGGAGATCCTGGAGGGCCTCGCCCCCGGGGACCGCGTGGTGGTGGAGGGGGGCGACCAGCTCGGGGACGGGCAGCCCATCCGCCCGACCGACCCGCCGGGCGGAGGGCCGGAGGGACCAGCGACCGCCCAGGCCGCGCCGGCGCGGCGGGGCGGCTAGGGCGTGCGCCTCCTCGACCTTCCCGTCGCGCGGCCGGTGCTCGCGGCCTGCGTCAACCTCCTGCTCATCGCGATCGGGGTCGGGGCGGCGCTCGTGCTGCCCGTGCGCGAGTATCCGGACATCGACCCCCCCGTCGTCTCCGTCTCCGTCATCTATCGCGGCGCGCCCGCGGAGGTGGTGGAGCGGGAGGTGACGAAGGTGGTGGAGGACAACCTCTCCGGCATCGACGACATCCGCCTCATCCGCTCGCTCAGCCGGGACGAGACGGCGCAGGTCACGGTGGAGTTCCGGGCGGGGGCGGATCTCGACGCGGCGGCGGCCGACGTGCGGGACCGCGTCTCGGCCGTGCGGCGGGACCTGCCCGTGGGCATCGAGGAGCCGGTGATCGAGAAGGCCTCGGCCGACGACTTCCCCATGATGTACATCTCCGTCCGCGCTGAGCGGCTCGACCCGGCGGAGCTGACCGACATCGCCGACCGCGTGATGGTGGACGCGCTGGGCACCGTGCCCGGCGTCGCCCGCGTGCAGATCGGCGGCGAGAAGCGCTACGCCATGCGGATCTGGCTCGACCGCCAGGCCATGGCCGCGCGCGGCATCACCGCCGGCGACGTGGCCGCCCGGCTGCGGGCCGAGAACCTGGAGGTGCCGGCCGGGCGGCTGGAGACGGGGCGGCAGGAGATCACGCTCCGCGCCGTGACGCGCTTCACCGAGCCGCGCCAGTTCGCCGCCCTCGTGCTGCGGGAAGGGGCGGCCGCGACCGACAGCGCGGGCGGCACCGCCGCCGTGCCGGCCTTCCCCGCCTCCTCCCCGCCCGCCACGAGCGGCCGCGTGCTGCTGGGGGACGTGGCGCGGGTGGAGATCGGGGTGGAGGAGTACCGCACCGGCTTCCGGCTGGACGGCAGGGACGCCATCTCGCTGGGCATCATCCGGCAGTCCAACGCGAACACGCTGGAGGTGGCCCGCGGTGTGCGGGAGGCGCTGGAGCGGCTGCGCCCCCTGCTGCCCCAGGGGATCGAGGCCGATATCGGCTACGACGAATCCGTCTTCATCTCCGAGACACTGTGGAACGTGGCGGTGACGCTCGCCCAGACGATCGGGGTGATCGTGCTGGTGATCTACGTCTTCCTCGGCTCCTTCCGCGCGACGCTCATCCCGGCCGCCACCATCCCCGCCTCCGTCATCCCCGCCGCCGCCGTGGCCGCAGGCTTCGGCTACTCGATCAACGTGCTCACGGTGCTGGCCGTGGTGCTGGCCATCGGCCTCTGCGTGGACGACGCGGTGGTGATCCTGGAGAACGTGCGCCGGCGTCAGCAGGAGGAAAAGGAGCCCGCGGTGCTGGCCGCGGCCCGCGCCACGCGCCAGCTCGGCGCCGCCGTCTTCTCCACCGCCGCCGTGCTGCTGGCCGTCATCGTGCCGCTCGCCTTCCTCGGGGGGAATGTCGGGCGGCTGTTCCGGGAATTCGCCGTGGTGCTGGCGGCGATCGTCGCGGCCTCCACCCTCTCGGCCATCACCCTCGGGCCGATGCTCTCCGCCCGGCTGTTCCGCGTCTTCGACGAGGGGGAGGAGAGGCCCGGCCTCGTTGCCCGCTGGGGCTCGCGCGGCCTGGAGTGGATCGCGGCGCGCTACCGCCGGGGGCTGGATGCCTCGCTCGACCATCCCTTCGTCGCGGCGCTCGCGGGCGCGGCGCTGGCGGGGCTGGGGGTGGCGGCCTTCCTCGCCCTGCCCTCTGAGCTGGCGCCGAACGAGGACCGGGGCGCCGTCTCGGTCGTGGTCGAGGCGCCGGAGGGGGCCTCCTTCGAGCAGACGGCGGAGAAGGTGGCCGAGATCGAGCGGCTGCTCGGAGACTATATCGGCGAGGACCGGCCGGTGGAGCAGGTGCTCGCCATCCTCGTCCCCGGCCGCGGCGGCACCCAGGGGCCGGCCAACACCGCCCGCCTGATCCTCCGCCTCAAGCCCTGGGATGAGCGCGAGACCGGGCAGGTGGAGCTGCAGCAGGAGTTGCAGGGCCGCCTGGCCGGCATCCCCGGGGTGCGCGCCTTCGCCGTGAACCCGCCCAAGCTCGGGCAGCGCACGCGCGGGCGGCAGCTCCAGTTCGTCGTCTCCGGCACGCAGCGGGACGAGGTGGTCGCCTGGTCCCGCACCGTGCTGGACCGCGCGCGCGGGATGGAGGGGCTGCTGGCGCTCGACACGAACTACAAGGACAGCAAGCCCCAGATGGAGCTGCGGCTGGACCGGGACCGCGCCTCGGCGCTGGGCGTCACGGCGCAGGACGTGGGGGACGCGCTGGGCATCCTCTTCGGCTCGCTGGAGGTGACGCGCTACTCCGACCGGGGGGAGGAGTACGAGGTGGTGCTCCAGGCCCGGCCGGAGGACCGGCGGGCGCCGGACGACCTCTCCAACGTCTTCGTCCGCGCGCGGGCGGCGGGGAACCGGCTCGTCCCCCTCTCCTCCGTCATCGCGGCGGCGGAGGTCGGCGCCCCGCGCGAGCTGCAGCGGGTGGACCGGCTGCCCGCCGTGACGGTGGAGGCGAACCTCACCCCCGCCCTGGCGCTGGGGGACGCGCTGGAGAGGCTGGACGGGATCGCGGCGGCGGAGCTGCCGGGCACGGCGCGCATCCGCTACCTCGGGGAGAGCCTCGATCTCCGGGAGACCGGCCTCACTGTCTTCCTCATCCTCGGCATGGTAATGGTGCTCGCCTATCTCGTGCTGGCCGGGCAGTTCGAGAGCTTCCTGCACCCCCTCGTCGTGCTGGCCACGGCGCCGCTGGCGGTGGCGGGCGGGCTGGTGAGCCTCTGGGCCTTCGGGCTGACCTTCAACATCTACAGCCAGATCGGGATGGTGCTGCTGGTCGGGCTGGCCGCGAAGAACGGCATCCTGATCGTCGAGTTCGCCAACCAGCTCCGCGACGAGGGGAAGGAGGCGCGGGAGGCGGTGACGGAGGCCTCGGCCGCCCGGCTGCGGCCGATCCTGATGACCTCGGTGGCGACGGTGATCGGCGCGCTCCCCCTCGCCTTCGCCTCGGGGGCGGGGGCGGAGTCCCAGACGATCCTCGGCCTGGTCACCACGGGGGGGCTGACGCTCGGCACCTTGCTGACCCTCTTCGTCGTGCCCGCCCTCTACCTCCTGGTGGCCAGGGTCGCGCCCTCCCCCGGGGCGGTGGCCGAGGAGCTGCGGCGGCTGGAGGAGGCGCCGGAACGGGCCGGGAACAAGGCGGAGGTTCCTGCGGGGGCGGAATAGAACGGGACGCGGGCCGCCGGGCCGGTCACAACAGGATTCCCCGCCGCCCCGCGTGAAGCCCCGCCGCGCTTGCCGCGTTCCCCGGAGAAGACAGGGATCTTCTCGCAAACATGAACTTCTTCCCCGACCCTTTCGCCAGCCCTGTGCGAGGCCGATGATTCCATGAGCGAGGCGGGAGGCACCGCGGTGGGGGCCGCGGACGGGGACGGCGGCATCCAGGAGGGTTTCGTCAGGCGGTTCTGGCGCCTGGCACGCGGCTACTACACCGGCGACCAGAAGCGGACGGCCTGGCTGCTGACGGCGGGGGTGATCGGGCTCACCCTGGTTCAGATCGGCATCCAGGTGCGGTTCAACCTGTGGAACCGGGACTTCTTCAACGCGCTGGAAGCCCGGGACCGCGGCGCCTTCTTCGGCCAGATGGGCACCTTCCTGCTGCTGACGACGGGCAGCATGGTGGTGGCGGTCTTCCAGCTCTATGTGCGCCAGCTCCTCCAGCTCCGCTGGCGGGAATGGCTCGTCTTCCGGCTGCAGAACCGCTGGCTCTCGCACAGCCGGCACTACCAGATGAACTTCCTGCCCGGCAGCGCCGACAACCCGGACCAGCGCATCAGCGAGAACACGCGCTGGGCGACGGCGATGGCGATCGACATGGCGGTGGGGCTGTTCCAGTCCGCCGTGATGCTCATCTCCTTCGTCGGCATCCTCTGGACGCTGTCGGGCTCGCTCCTGGTGTCCTTCGGCAGCAACGAGTTCGAGATCCCGGGCTACATGGTCTTCGCGGCGCTCATCTACGCCGTGATCGGGTCGGTGCTGACCTATTTCATCGGCCGGCCGATGGTGGAGATCAACATCCGCCGCAACGAGGCGGAATCCGACCACCGCTTCGCCCTCATCCGCATCCGCGAGAACAGCGAGGGCGTGGCCCTCATCCGCGGCGAGGCGGACGAGGATCGCGGGCTGCGCCGCTCCTTCGGCCACGTCGTCAACGTGATGAAGGACCTCATGCGGACGGAGCGGCGGCTGATGTGGCTGACCTCCGCCTACGGCATGATCGCGGGGGTCTTCCCCATCCTCGTCGCTAGCCCACGCTACTTCGCGGGCGCCATCACCCTCGGCGTGCTGATGCAGATCGGCTCGGCCTTCGGGGAGGTGACGCGATCGCTCAACTGGTTCGTCGACAACTTCCCCCGCCTCGCCGACTGGCGTTCCCACCTGGAGCGCGTGGTCGCCCTGGAGGACAGCCTCGACACCGCCGACATGCTGGAGGAGGCGGAGTCCCGCATCAACGTCACCGAAGGGCCGCTGCCCGACGGGCGGGAGGTGCTGGCCTTCCACGACCTCCAGATCGGGCAGGCCGACGGCAACGTGCTGGTGGGCGAGGCGAATGCCGAGATCGAGGCCGGCGAGAAGGTGCTGATCGTCGGCGAGAGCGGCACGGGCAAGTCGACGCTCTTCCGCGCCATCTCCGGCGTCTGGCCCTGGGGCTCGGGCGAGATCCGCGTGCCGCCGCGGGACCACATGATGTTCATGCCCCAGCGCCCCTACCTGCCGCTGGGCACGCTGCGCGCGGCCATCGCCTATCCCGCCAATCCCCGGAAGTTCCCCGACGCCGCCGTGGTGGGGGCGCTGGAGCGCTGCGGCCTCGCCCATCTCACCGGGCGGCTGGACGAGGAGGAGCGCTGGGACCGCATGCTCTCCCTCGGCGAGCAGCAGCGCCTCGCCTTCGCGCGCCTGCTGCTGCACCGCCCGCGCTGGGTCTTCATGGACGAGGCGACGGCGGCGCTGGACGAGGCGAACCAGGACGCGATGATGCGCCTCTTCACCGAGGAACTCGCGGGCAGCGCCCTCATCTCCATCGGCCACCGCCCCGGGCTGGACCTCTTCCACGACCGCACGCTGCGGCTCGTGCGCTCGCCCGACGGGGCGAAGCTCACCGCGCCGCAGACGCCGCGCGTCGTCGGCCCGCGCCGGCGACGCATCGCGGCCGCGGCGGGCACCGCCCGGCGGGGTGTGGCGCGGATCCTGCGCGGGCCTTCCGGCCGGGGCTGAGGCGGGCTCAGGCGCCGAGCCGGGCCCGCAGCGCGCGCACGGCGCTGTCGGGCGTGGTGAGCACCGGCCGTCCCGTGGCCGCCGCGACGAGGGGCGCGGCGCGGGCGAGGCTGAACTGGGCGAGGGCGATCGCGTCGCAATCCGTCAGCTCCCGCGCGGCCTCGGCCGCCAGCCGGTCATGCGCGGCGGCGTCCCCGGCATCGAGGGCCGCGAGCGCCCCCTCGGCCAGCACCGGGACGATGGTGGTGCCCAGGGGGAACTCGGCCGGCATGCTCTCCAGGGTCGGCGCGAAGCTGGCGAGGAGGCCGATGCGCCGCCCGGCCCGGGCCGCCTCCGCGATCATCGCCTCGTTCGGCTTCAGCACGGGCAGGGGCGCCAGCGCCCCGGCGCAGGCCTCGATGCAGGGGCCGAAGGCGGAGCAGGTGAAGAGGATGGCATCCGCGCCCGTGCCCAGGGCGTAGCGGGAGAGGGCGAGGAAGCGCTCCGTCATCGCCGGGGTGATCGCGCCGTCGCGGGCGAGATCGGCCGAGAGGCTGTCGTCCAGCAGGTTCATCAGCGCCGCCTCCGGCCAGAGCCGGGCGAAGGCGGCCTCGATGGGCGGGGGCGAGTGGCGCAGGGCGTGGATGAGGGCGATCCGCATGGGGCGAGTGTGGCGGGAGAAGGAGGCGGCGGCCAGCGGAGCCCTCCTCAAGGCAGGTTCTCGCGCAGGATGATCTCGCCGGCCTGCCGCCCCACGTCCTGCACGGGGTCGCGCCCGGCGCGGAGGTTGTCGAAGATGGCGGCGCAGTCCATCAGCGTGGCGCGGGGGTTCTGGGTGATGACGGCGTCCATCGTGCCGTCCACCAGCAGGGCCCGCGTGTCGGGCGTGAGGCCGTGGCCGATGAACACCGTCTCCGCCTCCCGCCGCGCCTCGCGCAGCGCGCGCGCGATGCCCGAGGCACCGCCGCCGATATTGTAGATGCCGGCGAGGTCGGGGTGGCGGCCGAGCAGGGTCCTCGCCTGCCGGTGGTTCTTCGCTTCGTCGTCATGGCCCTCGCGCAGGCCGACCACCTCGATCATCGGGAACATCTCGGCGAAGAGGTGGAGGAAGCCCATCTCCCGCTCCTCATGCGCGCGGTAGCTGAGGCTGCCCGCGATCATCGCCACCTTCGCCGGGCGGCGCCCGATGAAGCGGGCCATGAGATAGCCGGCGGTGCGCCCGATCGAGCGGTTGTCGAGCCCGACATAGGCGGCGCGGCGCGTGTTCGCGATGTCGGAGATGAGCGTCACCGCCGGCGTCCCCGCCTCCGCGAGGGCGTTCACCGCCTCCCGCACCGCCGGGTGCTCCAGCGCCATGAAGGCGACGCCATCGGCCTCGCGCCCGGCCTCGCGCAGCGCCCGCGCCAGCAGCTCGGGATTGAAGCTGCGGATGAACTCCACCCGCGCCGTCATCCCGAAGGCCTCGAAGCGCGCGCGGCTCTCGGCCACCATGCCCCCGAGGAGCGAGAGGAAGCGGTTCGATCCCTCGGGCAGGATGAAGGCCAGCCGCATGGGGCGGCGGCCGCGCGCCTCGTAGGGATCGGTGTCGATGATGTAGCCGAGCGCGGCGGCGGCGCGGACCACGCGCTGCACGGTGGCCGGGCGCACGCCGGCCCGGCCGTTCAGCACGCGGTCCACCGTCGCGGTCGAGACCCCGGCCTCCCGCGCGACGTCGGGGAGGCGGGCGCGGGCGGGGCGGTCTTCGGAATCCATCAAAATCCATCAGGAAACGTGTTTGACGCCCATCAAACCACGCCTCTACGCTGCGTCCACCTCAGAAATGCATCATTTCAAATCAAGCATCGAGGGAGGATAGCCGATGTCCATCACCCGCCGCACCGCGCTGCGCGCCGCCGCCGCCCTGCCCGCCGCCGGCCTGATCGCCTCCCCGCGCATCGCCCGCGCCGCGGAGTTCGACTGGAAGTACGGGCACAACCTCCCCGTCACCCATCCCCTGCACATCCGGGCGCAGGAGGCGGTCGAGCGCATCGCGCGGGAGACGAACGGGCGGGTGGACATCAAGATCTTCCCGAACAACCAGCTCGGCGGCGACACGGACATGCTCTCCCAGGTGCGGAGCGGGGGCATCACCTTCTTCACCCCCTCCGCCCTGGTGATCGCGACACTGGTGCCGGTGGCCGCCATCAACGCGGTCGGCTTCGTCTTCTCCGACTACGGGCAGGTCTGGAAGGCGATGGACGGCGGGGTGGGCGCGGCGGTGCGCCAGGCCATCTCCCGCGTGAACCTCTTCGCCTTCGAAAAGATGTGGGACAACGGCTTCCGCCAGATGACGACGAGCGGCCGCGCCATCACGGACGCCACCGGGATGGACGGGCTGAAGATCCGCGTGCCCGTCAGCCCGCTCTCCATCTCCATGTTCCGCGGCCTCGGCGCCGCGCCGGCGAGCCTGCAGTTCAGCGAGGTCTATTCCGCGCTCCAGACGCGGATCGTGGACGCGCAGGAGAACCCGCTGCCCATCATCCAAGTGGCCAAGCTCTACGAGGTGCAGAAGAGCTGCGCGCTGAGCAACCACATCTGGGACGGCTACTGGTTCATCGCCAACGGCCGTTCCTGGCGCGGCCTGCCGGCGGATCTCCAGCGCGTGGTCTCCAACGCGATCAACGAGGCCGGGCTGAAGCAGCGCGACGACATCGCCGGGCTGAACGCCACGGTGCAAACGGATCTCGAATCGAAGGGCCTGTCCTTCAACCGCACCAACCCCGAGAGCTTCCGCGCCCGGCTGCGTGATTCCGGCTTCTACGGCGAGTGGAAGACGCGCTTCGGCGAGGAGGCCTGGGGCCTGCTCGAGGGCGCCGTCGGCCGGCTGGCTTGAGGGAGGAGTCGGGGATGGCCGGGCACGCCCCCGCGATCGAGGCCTCGCCGCCGCTCCCCGTCGGGACGCTGGCCCGGCTGGTCTTCGGCTTCGACCGGATCCTCGGCGGCTTCATCGAGACGCTGGCGGCGGCGCTGGTGCTGGCCGAGATCGTCATCCTCGGCGCCGGGGTCACCGCGCGCTACGTTTTCCACAGCCCGATCATCTGGTCGGACGAGCTGGCCTCCATCCTGTTCCTCTGGCTCTCCATGCTCGGCGCGGTGGTGGCGCTGCGGCGGGGGGAGCACATGCGGATGACGGGGCTCGTCACCCGCGTCGGGCCGCGGGCGCGGGCGCTGCTGGAAGCCTTCGCCCTCACCGCCTCCCTCGCTTTCCTCCTGCTGGTGTTCCACCACGCCGTAGAATACGCGGAGGAGGAGGCCTTCATCGTCACCCCCGCGCTGGAGATCACCAATTCCTGGCGCGCGGCCGCGTTGCCCGTGGGGCTTGGCCTGATGATCCCCGTCGCGCTCGTGCGGCTGCTGCGGCTGCGCCAGCCCGTGGCGGTGGCCGTCGCGGCGCTGCTGACGGCCGGGGCCGTCTGCGCCTTCTGGCTGCTGGGGCCGACGCTGAAGCCGCTGGGCCAGGTGAACCTCCTCGTCTTCTTCGTCGGCATCGTGGCGGTGAACGTCTTCGCCGGCGTGCCGATCGCCTTCTCCTTCGCGCTCGCCACCTTCGGCTACCTCGCCTGCACCACCTCCACGCCGCTGCTCGTCGTGGTCGGGCGGCTGGATGAGGGAATGTCGCACCTCATCCTGCTGGCCGTGCCGCTCTTCGTCTTCCTCGGCGCGCTCATCGAGATGACGGGGATGGCGAGGGCGATGATCGGATTCCTCGCCAGCCTGCTCGGCCATGTGCGCGGCGGGCTGTCCTACGTGCTGATCGGGGCGATGTACCTCGTCTCCGGCATCTCGGGCTCGAAGATCGCGGACATGGCGGCGATCGCCCCCGTGCTCTTCCCCGAGATGAAGGCGCGCGGGGCCAAGCCCGGCGACCTCGTCGCCCTTCTCTCCGCCACGGGCGCGCAGACGGAGACGATCCCGCCGAGCATCGTGCTCATCACTATCGGCTCCGTCACGGGCGTCTCCATCGCGGCGCTGTTCACGGGCGGGATGCTGCCGGGGGCCGTGCTCGGCCTCTGCCTCTGCGCGGTGGTCTGGTGGCGCTACCGGCGCGAGGACCTGAGCGGGGTGAAGCGCTACGCCCCGAAGGAGATCGCGCGCTTCGCGGCCATCGCGCTGCCGGCCATCGCGCTGCCCTTCATCATCCGCGCCGCCGTGGTGGAGGGGATCGCGACGGCGACCGAGGTGTCCACCATCGGTATCGGCTATTCCGTGCTCATGGGGCTGCTGGTCTACCGCCGGTTCGACTGGCGGCGCATCGGGCCGATGCTGGCCGACACGGCCTCCCTCACTGGTGCGATCATCTTCATCGTGGGCTGCGCGACGGCCATGGCCTGGGGGCTGACGCAGTCGGGCTTCAGCGGGGACCTCGCGCGGATGATGGCGGCGATCCCCGGCGGGGCCTGGGGCTTCCTCGCCGTGTCGATCCTCGCCTTCATCGTCCTCGGCAGCGTGCTGGAGGGCATTCCCGCCATCGTGCTCTTCGGGCCGCTGCTCTTCCCGCTCGCGCGCGATGCGGGGGTGCACGAGGTGCACTACGCCATGGTGGTGATCTTCGCGATGGGCATCGGGCTCTTCGCCCCGCCCTTCGGCGTCGGCTACTACGGCGCCTGCGCGACCAGCAAGGTGAACCCGGACGAGGGGCTCCGCTACATCTGGGGCTACATGGCCGCGCTGCTCGTCGGGCTGGTCCTCGTTGCCGCCGTACCCTGGTTCTCCACGGGCTTCCTGAAGTCCTGATCCCCACCATTCCTGCGAGAGCGAGACACAGACGATGAGCCGCTTCCTCGGCCAGATCCGTCAGGCCGGCTATGTCGTGCCCGATATCGAGGCTGCCATGGACTACTGGAGCCGCGTGCTGGGCGTCGGCCCCTTCTTCTACAACCCGCGCGTTCCCATCCGGAATTACCGCTACAAGGGCGAGAGCTACGAGCCGCACAACTCCGTGGCGCTGGCCAATTCCGGGTCGCTGCAGGTGGAGCTGATCCAGTGCCGCAACGCGGTGCCGTCCATGTACAAGGACTTCACCGATGCCGGGCACAGCGGGCTGCAGCACGTCGCCTACTGGACCAGCGACTACGACGCGGACCTCGCGCGGCTTCAGGCCCAGGGCTTCAAGCCGGTGATGAGCGGCGAGGTGGGGGAGCGCGGGCGCTTCGTCTATTTCGATACGCACTACCACCCGGGCACGGTGATCGAGCTGTCGGAGGTCGCCGGGCCGAAGGGCGAGATGTTCCGCCTCATCCGCGAGGCCTCGGAGGGGTGGGACGGCAAGGACCCCGTGCGGCCCTTCCCCGACCTGAGGGCGCTGGCCGCATGAGGGAGGACCGCTTCCGCGCCACCTACCTCATCGAGACGCCGCTCGATCCCGCGAAGGTGGCCGAGGTGATGGCGGGGGAGCAGTCCTGCGGCACCTTCGCCCGCGTGGAGGGCGAGACGGACGCGCTGCGCGAGCGCGCCCGCGCCACGGTGGAGGGGGTGGAGAGGCTGGAGGCGGCGGAGGCGCCGTCCCTCCCCAATGCCTGGCTGGAGCGGCGGGGCGTGGGCGGGCCGTGGCACCGGGCGCGGGTGGTGCTGGAATTCCCGGTGGCGAATGTCGGGGCGAACCTGCCGACGCTCGCCTCCATCGTCGCCGGCAACCTCTTCGACCTCGGCGAGGTGACGGGGCTGCGGCTGGAATCCATCGAGCTGCCGCCGGCCTGGCGCCGCCGCTTCCCCCTGCCGGCGCAGGGGCTGGCGGGCACGCGGCGGCTGACGGGGGTGGGGCAGGGGCCGCTGGTCGGCTCCATCATCAAGCCGAATGTCGGGCTGAGCGCGGAGGAAACGGCCGATCTCGTCGCGCGGCTCTGCGAGGCCGGTCTCGATTTCATCAAGGACGACGAGATCAGCGCGAACCCGGATCACGCGCCGCTCGCCCGGCGCATCCCCGCCGTGATGGCCGCCGTTCGCCGCCACCAGGACCGCACGGGCAAGCGCGTGATGGTCGCCTTCAACATCACGGACGAGACGGACGCCATGCGCCGCCACGCCGATCTCGTGGCGCGGGAGGGCGGGAATTGCGTGATGGCCAGCCTCAACTGGTGCGGCTTCTCCGCCATCGAGACGCTGCGCCGGGGCACGGATCTCGCGCTGCACGGCCATCGCAACGGCTACGGCGCCTTCTCCCGCCACGCGCTGCTCGGCATCGGCTTCCAGGCCTATCAGCTCCTCTGGCGGCTGGCGGGGGTGGACCACATGCATGTCCACGGGATCGGGGGAAAGTTCGCCCAGGCCGACGATGAGGTGATCGCCTCCGCCCGGGACTGCGTGACGGGGCTGGCGGGGGAGGTGGACGACCGGGTGATGCCCGCCTTCTCCTCCGGCCAGTGGGCGGGGACGGCTCCCGCCACCTTCGCGGCCATCGGCCATACCGACCTGCTCTTCATGGCGGGCGGCGGGATCATGGCGCATCCCGGCG
This sequence comes from Muricoccus pecuniae, assembly GCF_014199205.1. Classification (GTDB taxonomy): domain Bacteria; phylum Pseudomonadota; class Alphaproteobacteria; order Acetobacterales; family Acetobacteraceae; genus Roseomonas; species Roseomonas pecuniae. The sequence goes on from NZ_JACIJD010000016.1 coordinate 92,931, forward strand.
GCCCGGCCGCGGGGGTGGAGAGCATCCGCGAGGCATGGGAGGCCACCGCGCGGGGCGAGCCGCTGGAGGAGGCCGCGCGCGGCCGCCCCGCGCTGCGCCAGGCGCTCGAGACTTTCGGCGCCCGATGAGCGCCCCCCTCTACGGCTGGTACGGGGACGACTTCACCGGCGCGACGGACACCCTCGCCGAGCTGGCCAGGCGCGGGATGCGGGCGATGCTGTTCCTCTCCGTGCCCGATGCCGCGCGGCTGGAGAGGGCGGGCCCGCTGGACGCGGTAGGGATTGCCGGCGCCTCCCGCTCGATGCCGCCCGGGCGGATGGAGGCGGAGCTGGAGCCGGTGGGGCGGTTCTTCGCCGGGCTCGGCGTGCGGGTCATGCACTACAAGTGCTGCTCCACCTTCGACAGCGCGCCGGAGGTGGGCAGCATCGGGGCGGCGGTGAGGGCGCTGCGCCCCTTCTTCCCCAACCCCTTCCGGCCGGTGGTGGGCGGTCAGCCGAATATCGGCCGCTATCTCCTTTTCGCGAATCTCTTCGCCGCGGCCGGCACGGGAGGGCAGGTCCACCGGATCGACCGCCACCCCACCATGCGCGCCCACCCCGTCACGCCGATGGGGGAGGCGGACCTGCGCGTGCACCTTGCGGCCCAGGGGCTGCGGGCCGCGTCGCTGCCCTATCCCGCGCTGGACCTTGGGGAGGAGGTGCGGGGGAGGCTTCTGGATGAGCTGCTCCTCGATGAGCCGGATGCCGTGCTCCTCGACGTCGCGCGCCCCACGGACCTCTCGGCGATCGGGCGGGTGATGCGCCTGCGGGCCGAGGGGGGCGCCATGCTCGCGATCGGCCCCAGCGGCGTCGCCCAGGCCTGGTGCGCCGAGCGGCCCGAAACCGCCTCCGGCTCCCCCCTGCGGCCGGAGAGGGGGCCGGTGCTCGTCATGGCAGGGAGCCTCTCCCCCATCACGCGGCGACAGATAGACGAGGCCGGGGAGTACCAGCAGGTCATTGCCGACCCCGCCCGGCTGGCCGGCGAGCGGGGGTTCGCCGAAGCCGTTGCCGCCGAGACGGCAGCACTCCTCTCCCAGGGGAGGGACGTCCTGCTCGCCACGTCCCCGCCGGATGGTGCTCCTCCCCGGCCGGAGGCTGCCGCGGAGGCGATGGCCCTGCTTCTCCGGCGCGTTCTTCGGGAGTGCCCGGTCCGGCGTCTCGGCGTTGCAGGGGGGGACACGTCCAGCCTCGCCGCGCGGGCACTCGGCTTCTGGGGCCTCTCCTGCGCCGGCATCCTCTCCCCGGGCGTGGCGCTCTGCCGCGGGCACAGCGACGATCCGAGGCTCGACGGGATGGATGTCATGCTGAAGGGGGGACAGATGGGACCGCCGGACCTCCTCGCACGGTTCCGCACCGAGGCCCGGATGAGGGCGCCAGCCACCACTGCTCCCGTCTAAGGGCGTTGGGGTCGCCCGAGCATTCTACGTGGCCGACGCGTGACCGGAGGCCTGTCACGGAGGTTTCGCGGTTTTTTCGCGGGTCTGAAAAAAGGCTCTTGCGTCACCTGGGGTCAGGGGCTACATCGCCGCTCCCGACGCGGAGTTGACTTCCTCGGAACGCCAGTAACGCTGAAGAGCATAGCTGGTCTGCTTCGAGAGGGTTACTACTTCGCTACTGAGCGACTATATCTGGCTCAGACGGTTGTTCCTTGAAAATCGCATCTGCTTTTTGGAAGTAAGGGTGTGCCTTCTTCTTCGATTGGTTTTGATCCGCTGTGGCGGGGAGGGGCTGATGGGGTGGGATGGGCGCATCATACGTCGAGAATGGTGAGCGGAGCTTTGATCGATCGACGTCTGGTCTGGTTTGCTTTTGGGCAGGCTTGGCAAGATGAACTTGAGAGTTTGATCCTGGCTCAGAGCGAACGCTGGCGGCATGCTTAACACATGCAAGTCGCACGGGTGGTTTCGGCCATCAGTGGCGG
>NZ_JACIJD010000017.1 GCF_014199205.1 Muricoccus pecuniae
GTCACGCGCGCCAACCAGATCTGGCGCCTGCCGCTGCACGCCGATGGCAGCGTCACGAAGGCGAGCATCTTCTGCCACCTCCACGGTGGGCCGAGCGGGCCGGACGGGCTGGCGCTGGATGCGGAGGGCTGCCTCCTTGTGGCCCATGCCGGCTTCGGCACGGCATGGCGCCTCTCGCCCAGGGCCGAGCCCCTGGCGCGCATCGCCTCCTGCGCGGGCTGGTCCACCACCAACCTCGCCTTCGGCGGGCCGGAGGGGCGTGACCTGTTCATCACGGAATCGGAGACGGGGAGCATTCTGAGGGCCACCCTGGAGACACCCGGCCAGCCGCTCTTCTCCCACGCCGGCTGAGCGCCGTGGACAGCCGGGTTGCTCTGCGCACGACCGGGTCCTAACCGTGCGCGCGATGACCACGCAGATCCGTTCGAAAGCCTCGCTGGAGGGTGTCGCCTCGGCCGGCCGGGCGCTGACCCTGCTCTCGGCCTTCCGCCGGGGCGACGACGCCGTGACCCTGGCCGAGCTGACCGCCCGGACGGGCCTGGTGAAGACCACGATCATGCGGCTGGCCATCTCCCTGGAGGAGCACGGCTACCTGATCCGCCTCCCGGACGGCTCCTACCGGCTGGGGGCCGAGCTGTTCCGCCTCGGCTCGGTCTATCAGCAGTCCTTCCGGGTCGAGGCGCATGTCATGCCCGCGCTCGAGAGGCTGGTGGCGGAGACGAGCGAGAGCGCCTCCTTCTACGTCCGCAGCGGGGAGCACCGGCTCTGCCTGTACCGCGTCGATTCACCTCACCGGTTGAGACTCCATGTCCGGCAGGGCGACATGCTGCCGATGGACAATTCAGCGATCGCCCAGGTGCTGCGGATCTTCGGGGCCGTGCCCCTGCTGCCGGAAGCCTCGACGACCAGGGTTCCGCTTTACACCGGGGGCGAGCGGGACCCCCATGTCGCGGGCATGGCCACCCCGGTCTTCGGTCCGGGCGAGACCTTCGCGGGCGCGCTCTGCCTCACCGGACCGGTGACGCGGCTCACGCGGGACGCGGCGGACAAGGCCAGCCCGAGCCTTCTCAGCGTCGCGGCTGACCTCACACGCTCGCTCGGTGGCACGTTCCCGGGCCCGGGTGGTGGCGCTGCCTGACGGGGCAGGGGGTCACTCCTCCGATTGTGTGGGGCCCGGTCGGCGTGGCGGTGGCGCTGTCGGCGGCGCCAGTGGTGGTCGCGGGGCGTCTGGGCTGCTGAATCCGGTAGTCGCCATGAGCGGCAGGCCGGCGGCCGCCGGGTAAGAGGGGCAGGGCAGGGGGCTACCTGCGTTCGGGCGCGCAGTGCCGCGCGTCAGCGGTTCAGGACGCGGCGGCCGTCCTCATACGCTGCCTCGGCACCCGAGAAGCCCTGGGCGGCGCGGGAGACGAGGGTCGTGCCGCGCCAGATCGACCAGCGCCAGCTGTTCCGGCCGGGTCCCTCCTTGCTGACCCGGATCTCGATGGGCTCGGGGAGGTCCTGCATGGGGCGGAGCTGTTTCACAAGCATGGAGGCCCTCTAAGGACCTCGGCGAGACATGCCAAGTCAGGAGAGCGAGACCATCGCTGCCGCCCCACCAGGGGAACGAGGCGGACCAAGGGGCCCAGACGCGTGCATTTCTACGGAAGCGGGCGGGTCAGAAGCGCGCGGGGATGGCTGAGCCCCCGGTCGGCGCGGAGGGGTTCGAGGGCCCGCTCGACCCCCAGCTAGGGATGGGCCGGCGCCAGCGGGTTGCCCTCGGTCGGCTCTCGATTCCTGGCGGTATTTGGTATCGTAAGAGCCCGAGTCCCACGTCCTGCTCGCAGTCCCCTCGGCTTCCCGGAGCGACGCCGCCGAAGTAGACGCGGCAGCTTCTGTTCGCTAGCTGCTCAGCAGACGACTAAGCGGACCTCCATGGACAACGAAGCGAAGCCGTATCCCCTGGCCGAGGCCGCCGAGTTGATCGGCGTTTCCGTGAGTGCGCTGCGGAAGCGTATCGTCCTCCGGAAGGTGCGGGCAAACCGGAGCAACGAGGACGGCCGGTGGCGGGTCTGGCTAACCTCCTCCGAGATCCAGGAGGCCAGGACCGAACGGCTGAACAGGCAAATGGACGAAAGCCAGGCATTCAAAGTCCTGAAAAGCGAGACCGCGACACTTCGTGGTGCGCTGAACCGCGAGCAGATCCGGGCGGATAGGGCCGAGGCTGAGCTTGCTGCAGCACGGACACTCGCGGATCAGAAAGCGACTGAGCTGGCGGAAGCACAGGCGCGCGCGGCGCGGGCTGAAGGAGAAGCTACGGCGCTACGCCTTCAAAGTCAGACAGACCGCGAACGAGCGACACAGCTGGAGCGGGAGCGGGATACCGCACAGGACGACCTGACGGAGGTGCGGCATCTGATGGCGCAGGCCGCGCGTGCCGCAGCCAGCCTTCAAGGGGTGGTCAAGAGCGCCGAAGCGGCACAGCACGAAGCGGAAGGCAGAGCCGCAGCCCTTGAGGGTGAGCGGGATGCCGCGTTCCGACGGGCAGAGGAAGCTGAGCTGCGGGCGATGAAGGTCCAGACGAGCTTGGCTCGGATCGAGGCAGAAGTGGAGGCTGCTCGTAGTCAGGCCATAGCTCCGGCCGAACTGGAGGCCGCTCAGGCCCGCGCCCACGAGGCGGAGCAGCAGGCCGAGGATGCAAGGCGGCGGGCCGATGAGGCGGAGCGACGTGCAACGGTCGCGACCAGCCGCCTCGACCGCATTCAGTTGGCGCGAATGGACGAGGCGCAAGCTGCTGCGTTGGCCTCTCGTAATGCCCAGGAAGCAACGCCCCCATCGATATGGCATCGCCTCTTTCGGCGAAAGAGACAGTTCAACTCCCCTCCGTGATGGTGGGCACCTTGGATAAGCTCACGAAAGAGCGTGATCTTTCCCCTTAGAAGCGGCCTGCTGGGGTCGCGAGTCCAGATGTAGGAGGTATCACTAACCCCATTCCTGGTCGGGGCCGTGCGCCGCGAAATCCTGGTCCAGCAGGTCGGGCGCAATCGGCGAGGCATGGTGGCTATCGGTTGTCCGCCCGAACCGCCGCCTCTGTTGGGCACGGAGGTCATCCTCGCGCATCAGCCAGGCAGTATCGATGAGCGTGAACCCGACCGTTCGGCCCTTCGCTCGAACCAATGGCGCTCAAGGGCCTCACCCCGTCCCTGGCGAAAAGAGCCGTGGCCCGCTTGCGGTCCCCCGCTCATGACGAAGGATCTCGTTCTCCCGCCGCAGGCGCTTCAGCTCGGCCGCGGCGTCTTCCTGTCCAGAGCCGTCCGGGCTCATCGACCTGCGGGTTCCGGCTCCGGGTGATCTACCGAACCGCCTCTTCCTCGGATCCTTTCGTGAACCGTCTCTGCTGCGCCACGGAGCTCCTCTGGCCTCGGCCGGAACCCTCCATTCTTCCGACGCAAGTCCATTCGGGGCCTGTCCCTCTACCGACTGCACGCCGCGCCGCCGAGGACGCAGAAGCGCGCGCAGTGCGGGTGGTTCAGGGGCACGGGGCGGCTCGCTTCGGCCAGGGTCGCGCCCAGCTCGAACTGCGGGTCGTAGGCCAGCAGGGTGCAGGCGAGAACGGCGGGTGCCGCCGCGTTCCTCCGCTTCACCACCATGCGGGAGGACGCGCACATGACGCTCTCCGGCGACTTGCCCAGGATGCCCCAGCAGGCCTCGGTGATCTCCGGCACCTCGGCGGCGGCGTCCATCTCCGGGAAGAGCGTGAGGTCCACGGGATCCTCCGCGTTCACCGGGATGCCGTGCTCCGCGAAGAGGCGCGCATAGCCCTCGCGCAGCTCCGCCTCCGGCTCCCCCCCGAAAGCGGCGCGGCCGGCGATGTTGATCCGGAAGCCGTTCTCGGCCAGCCATTCCAGCCCCAGCATCGTCTTCGCGAAGGTGCCCGCACCGCGCTCAAGATCGTGCAGGGCGGGAGAGTGGTGGTCCAGGCTGACGCGAATGGTCAGCAGCGCGGGATGGACGGCGTTCAACGCGGCCAGCTCCCCCGCGTGGCGCATCATCGGCCGCATGGCGTTGGTGAGGACGAGGGTTCGGAAGCCACGGCCCAGGGCCTCCGCCAGCATCGGCAGGAAGTCGGGGTTCATGAAGGGCTCGCCGCCGGTGAAGCCGATCTCCCCCACGGGCCATGCGTCGCGCCGGATCTCGTTGAGGAAAGCGGCGCCCTCCGCCGCGGTGAGATAGGCGAGGGCATCGTTGCGCGGGGAGCTCTCGATGTAGCAGTTCGCGCAGGTCAGGTTGCAGAGCGTCCCGGTGTTGAACCAGAGCGTCCGCAGGGAGGACAGGCCGACAGCGGCGCGCCGCTCCCCCTTCGCGGTGATCCGGGGATCGCGGAACTTGGCCGGCGGCAGGGGGGCGAGGGAGGTCTCGGCTGTCACGGGGGCGCTCCGCGGCTCTGGCGCACAGGATGTGGGCAGGCCGGCGCATTCGGCCATACTGTTTCCCTCAACATCGCGCAGGGAGGGCCGCTCTGGCGCGCACGCACGACCTGATCGTCATCGGCGCCGGCGCGGCCGGGCTGACCGCGGCCGGGGGCTGCGCGCGGCTCGGCCTGCGCGTCGCGCTGGTGGAGCGGGACCGGATGGGGGGCGAGTGCCTCAACACGGGCTGCGTGCCCTCCAAGGCGCTGCTCGCCGCGGCCCACCGCGCGCAGGCCGTGCGGGAGGGAGGGCGCCTGGGCATCCTGGCCGGGGAACCCACCGTGGATTTCGGCCGCGTGCGCGCGCATGTCCGGGCCGCGATCGACGCCATCGCGCCGCATGACTCCGAGGAGCGCTTCCGCGCCTGGGGCGTGGAGGTGATCCGCGGCGAGGCCCGCCTTCTGGACGCGCGCGGCCGCGTGGAGGTCGGTGGCCGGGTGCTGGAGGCGCCGCGCATCGTGCTCGCGACCGGCTCCCGCCCCGCCATCCCGGCAGTGGAGGGGCTGGCGGGGGTCCCCTTCCTGACCAACGAGACCCTGTGGGATCTCGACCGCCTGCCGGAGCACCTCGTCGTGCTCGGCGGCGGGCCGGCCGGGATGGAGATGGCGCAGGCCTTCCGCCGGCTCGGCGCCGCCGTGACGGTGATCGCGTCCGGCCGTCCCTTCCCGCGCGACGATCCGGAGGCGGCGGCCCTGGTCCTGGACCGGCTGGGGGCCGAGGGCGTGACGATCCGGCCCGAAACCCGCGCGACGCGCGTCACCCGGACCGGGGCTGGCCTGCGCGTCGAGACCGATGGCGGCTGGGCAGTGGAGGGCAGCCACCTGCTCGTCGCCGCGGGCCGCCGCGCCGCGGTGGAGGGGCTGGGGCTGGAGGCGGCGGGCGTTACCGTGGACCCTGGCGGCATCCGCGTGGACGCGCGGCGCCGCACCACCAATCCCCGCATCCTCGCCATCGGCGACTGCCGCGACGGCCCGCGCTTCACCCATGCGGCGGGCCATGAGGGCACGGTGGCAGTGATGAACATCGGCCTCGGCATCCCCGCCGGGGTGAAGGATGCCGCGCTGCCCTGGGTGACCTTCACCGACCCCGAACTGGCGCAGCTCGGGCTGACGGAGGCGGCCGCGCGGGAGCGGCACGGGCACGTCGAGGTGCATCGGGAGGACTTCGCGGAGAACGACCGGGCGGTGGCCGAGGGCGACACGGCCGGCTTCGTGAAGGTCATCAAGGCCCGCGGCCGGGTGGTGGGCGCCACCATCGTCGGCGCGGGGGCGGGGGAGATGGTGCTGCCCTGGAGCTTGGCCATCGCGGGCAAGGCCTCGCCCTGGGCCATCTCCGGCGCCGTGGTGCCCTATCCCACGCACTCCGAGCTCTCCAAGGCGGTTGCCTTCGCGGGCTGCGAGCCCCGGATCTTCGGCCCCTGGGCGCGGCGCTGGGCGGGGGTGGTGGCGCGGCTGCGGCGCTAGCGGTCCAGCAGCCGCCCCCAGCGCGCGTCGAAGGGGTGGACGGTGCGGGTGGGGCCGTGGTCGTCCACCATGGGCAGGCCGAGCCGCGCCCAGCGGAAGATCCCGCCGCGCAGGTTGAGCAGGCGCGCGGGCGGCAGGCCGTGCGCCAGCAGCGCTTTCGCCATGCGGCCGGAGCGAAGACCGACAGAGCAGGCGAGGACGATCGTGCCGGCGCCCGCCACCCCGGGCTCGGCCAGGATCTCCGGAAGCGGCGTCCCGGGCGGAACGAGGCGCGCGCCGGGAATGCGGCCCACCGCGTGCTCCTCCGGCGCGCGGATATCGAGGATGAGCGGCGGGTCGCTCCCCAGCCGCGCGGCTAGGGAATCGGCCGTGATCTCCGGCACCCCCGGCAGGAAGGCGGCGATGGCCGCCTCGCAGAGGGAGAGCGCCGCGCCGCGGGCGGCAGGGTCGAACCGGAACGGGCCGCTCAACGGCCCAGCAGGTTCCGCAAGGCCCGCGCCGCCTCGGGTAGGGCGAGCGCCAGGGAGGCGATGGAGACGAGGCTCGCCGTCTGGCAGTAGGCACAGAGGGCCTTGTTGTCCGCCCATTCCTCCTGCGCCAGCTTGAGGTTGGTGCCGACATCGAACAGCGTCTTGGCGGCGAGCGCCACCGGCAGGACGGGCTGCTCCTCCGCCCGGTTCCGCCCGCCGGCGGCGGCCAGGGCGGCGGTGGCGGCATAGGTGGCGATCATCAGCACGGCGTCCGGCACCTGCAGCCGCTTGTAGGCGTAGTCCGAGGCGTTCACCCGCTCGGAATCGAAAGGGCCGAGGGGCGGGTCGGGCAGGCGGCGGATGATGCCGGTCTGGTACAGCGTCACGACCTGCCCGATGGCCACGCCGAGGAGCGAGAGGCCCACCAGCCAGCGCCGGCGGCGGAGATCGGGGTCTGTGCGACGCCGCAGGTCGCGGCTCAGCTCTGATGGCGTGGGCATGGCGGGCTTCCCTGGTGGCGGCGGGGGAACGCCGGGCGCGGCACCGCTGTTTCAGCGGCCCCGCACGGGCCCCCCGCCCGGGCGGGGCCCCTCGCGAGGGAGCCAGGCGTCGCGCTGGGGCCGGAAGGGCATCCTCAGCGAGGGACGCAGCCGCAGTTCGGCCGGGTCGCGGTAGCCCGGCACGCCGATCCGCAGGTCGCGCTGCGCGACGTCCCACCGGAAGGTGCGGTGCAGCCGGTCCCAGAAGCTCAGCCCGCTCGTCCAGTTGGAGTCCGTCTCCTCCCTCACGGCGGAGTGGTGGATGCCGTGCATCCGGGGGGTGGTGAGCACCAGGGCCAGCGCGCGCTCCAGCCGCTCCGGCAGGCGCAGGTTGGAGTGATGGAAGAGAACGGAGAGGAAGAAGAACCCCTGCCAGGCACCGAAGGCGCGGGGCGAGACGCCGAGGAGGGCGACCTGGGCCGCGCGCCAGGGGACGGAAACGAGCATGTCCAGGGCGTGGAAGCGCAGCGCGGTGGAGGCGTCGAGGTCGAGGTCGACGTGGTGCACGAGGTGCAGGCGCCAGAGGGCGGGCACCTTGTGGGTCAGCACGTGCCAGACATAGATCGTGTAGTCCATCAGGAGGAAGGCCACGGCATCCCGCGCCGGGGCCGGGAGCGGCAGGCGCTGCGCCAGCCCGAGCCGCCGCCCCTCCGCCCGCCGCGCGAGGCGCCGCGCCACCGGCCCCTCCACCGCGGCCACCACCGCCATGCTGAGGGCGCCCATGGCGAGGTTGCGGATCGTGCGGGAGGGCTCGGCCTGGGAGCGGCGGCGAAGGGGTGCGCGGCGCTCGGCGAGGAAGATCGCCCCGGCCGCGAGCGCGAGGCCGGCAGCCAGCAGGGCCGGGCCGGCCTTCCCGCCGGGGGCCGGCGAGGCGAGACTGCGGTCGGAGCGGGACGGGGCAGCGGGCATGGCGGGGGAGATGAGGGGAGCCCCTCGGGGCGGCAAGGCGCCGCGCATCGCACTTTTCAGCCGCTTCCCCGAAGCGGGCCGGGCCAAGACTCGCCTGATCCCGGCCCTTGGGCCGGAAGGGGCGGCGGCCCTGCACCGGCGGCTGACGGAGCGGGCGCTCGAGGTGCTGCGGGCCAGCGGCCTGCCCTTCGAGCTGCGCCACACCGGCGCGGCGCCGGAGGCTTTCCATGAGTGGCTGGGAGCGGATGTCCCGCTGGCGGAGCAGGGCGAGGGCGATCTCGGCGAGCGCATGGCGCGCGCGGCGGCGGAGCCGCCCGTCATCCTGGTGGGTTCGGACCTGCCCGACCTCTCGCCCGGCCACCTGCACGCCGCCGCGGCGGCGTTGCAGAGCCACCGCGCCGTGATCGGCCCGGCCGAGGATGGCGGCTACTGGCTGCTCGGCCTCCGTGAGCCCATGCCGTTCCTGTTCGAGCCGATGGAGTGGGGCACGGAGGTTGTGTTCGCCGAGACCATGGCCCGCTTCGCCTCGAAGGGCGTGAGGCCCTCCCTGCTCGGGAGGCTGGCCGATCTCGACAGGCCGGAGGACCTGGCCCGCTGGCCGGAGCTGGCGGGGTGAGCGGCGTCGCCATCGTCATCCCTGTGCTGGATGAGGCGGCATCCCTGCCGCGGTTGCTGCGGAGCATCGCGGCGCTGCACCCCGCGCCCGACGAAGTGGTGGCGGTGGATGGCGGGAGCCGCGACGCCTCCGTCGCCATCGCGCGCGCCGGGGGGATGCGCGTGGTGGAGCATCCCGTGCGCGGCCGGGCCGCGCAGATCAACCGCGGGGTGGAGGAGGTCTCGGCCCCGATCGTCCTCGTGCTGCACGCCGACACGATCCTGCCGGACGACGCAGTGGAGGTGATCCGGCGCGTCATGGCCGATCCTGCCACGGCGCTGGCCGGCTTCACGCCCTTGCTCAGCGGGCCTGGGACGGTGCGCTGGGGCACGAGCTTCCACAACTGGATCAAGACCTGGTACGCGCCGCTGCTCTTCCGCCCGCATCTCTTCCTGCGCGGCGCTCGGCTGCTCTTCGGCGACCACGCCATGTTCTTCCGGCGCGCGGACTTCCTCGCGGTCGGCGGTTGCGACACGACGCTGGCCGTGATGGAGGATGCCGACCTCTGCATCCGCTTCGCGCGGCTCGGCCGGACGCGGCTGGTGAACCGCGTGGTGCTCACCTCCGACCGGCGCGTCGCGGCCTGGGGTGGCCTGCGGGCGAACCTGATCTACCTGAAGGTCGGCATTCGCTGGGGGCTGGGCCTGCGCAAGAGGCTGGAACGGCACTACCCGGACGTGCGCTGAACATCCTCGCCGCGCAGGAAGCACCGGGCGATGCAGTGATCGATCATCCGGCGCAGGAATGCCCGGTCGACCGGCGGGCAGGCGCGGCCGCTGAGTGCGCGCAGGTTGCCGTCGGCGAAGCGGGGGTCGCGCAGGAAGTAGCCCGCATAGAGGCCTGTGACGCGCGCGTGCCACCAGGCCTCCGCCTCCCCGAGCGCGGCGGGGTCGAACCCTTCCGGCGGCACGAAACGTGGGGCGTGGAATTGCGGGTAGCTCAGCGCCAGGTCGCGCAGCTGCGCCACGGGCACGGGCGCGCCGGAGACGAGATGGAAGATCCGGCCGGCGGCGGCTTCCATCCGCTCGGCGATATCGGTGAGGCCGTGGACGACGTGGTCGATCGGCACCATGTCCAGAGTGGCGCCTGCTGCCGCCGGGATGGTGCGGACGCGGCCCTCCGTCACCAACCGGATCAGGCCGTAGAGATTGTCGAAGCGGGCGATCGCGCCGTCCGTCCAGGCCCCCACGACGATGGAGGGGCGCGCGACGGCGACGGGGAGGCCACGGCCGAGTGCGGCCGCGACGAGGGATTCCGCCTCGGCCTTGCTCGCTTCGTAGCCGTTGGCGAAGCGCGTGCCGGGGGCGGGAGGGCTCTCCGCCACCGCTCCGCTCCGGTCGCCGCAGACATAGGCCGTGCTGACATGCAGCAGCGGAACCGGCCGCGGGCCGGCCCTCTCGGCCAGCGACAGGATGCGGGCCGTGCCCTCCAGGTTCACGGCACGGTAGACGGCGGGTTCGAGGTCGAAGCCCGTGACGGCCGCGCAGTGGACGATCAGGTCGAGCCCCGCGGCCAGGGAGGCGAGACGCGCCGCATCGAGGCCGAGCGCCTCGCGCCGCAGGTCCGCCGGAAGGGAGAGGATCTCACCGCGGCAGGGAGCCGTGCCCCTCCAGGGCCGGGATGCTGCCCCTGCCGGAGCCTCGGGCAGCAGCGCCGGCCTGCGGCCTGTCATGGCGACCACGCCGTGCCCGCGCGCGGCGAGCTCGCCGGCCAGCGTCCCGCCCAGGAGCCCCGACGCGCCGGTGACCAGAATGCGCAGGGAGCTTCTCCTCGCCGAGGCTCGGTGGCGCCGTTAACCGAAACCCGGGGCGCCGTCCACCGCCGCGCCGGCCGGGAGACGCGCCGGACGTCCCGGCCGAGGAGCCGGTCCGCGCGGCAGCGCCGGCTTGCCGGAAGGACCCTTGATCACGGGATGCCCGAGGGCCACGAGCTGGAGCAGGGCCCCCCCCCGGCGTGCCGGCGACGAATGGCCCCTGGTTCCACCGGGCCATGCTACTCCCCCGACCTCTCCTTGCACGGAGGGCACCTGCCACCCGGACGCGAGGCAGCGGACGGCACTGGCGCGGCCTAGCGCCAGCGATGATGGAAGGCAGCGCCCTTCCCGAAAACGCGGTGCTCGCCATGCTCTATGTCGCGGTTCCACTCGGCGACCGTTGTTTCCAGCCCGGCCGGGTCGATGCCGGCGTTGCGCGCCAGCTCGGCGACGGTGTTCCCGTTCTCCAGATAGCCTGAGCGGATGTTCGGCCTGACCGGTACGGGAAAGGGCTTCACGAAGCCCAGGGCAACGCGGTGCAGGAAGGGCTGGTCCACCACCAGGAAGGCGCGCGCGGCCTGGCCGGGCTCAAGGCTCGCGAAGAGCGCCTGGATGACGTCGTGGTGGAGGTTCGGCTCGTTCACGAAGCGCCTGCCGTTCGGCAGCACGGCGATGCCACCACCCTGCGTGGCGCGAAGCGGCGACCAGAGAGCCTCGGCGGGTTGAAGGAACACGCCGGCACGAGCTTGCCCGTACCCTTGCCGGGTCTCCGCGGATGAGTTCCCCGGAGATCGATGCCCACCTCGGTGCCAGGCCGTAGCTGTTCGGCACTGGACGAGGATCTCGATGCGGGGGCCAACCGGGCAGCCTCCCCGGGACAGTCTCCGGCGTTACCCGCGTGGTTCACCGATGCAGGCCATGAACATGCTCAGAACGGCAATCACCCTCGCCAGGGGCTGCCTCTGGTGTTTCGCGGTGGCGGCCTGCACGGCGCCGCCAAGGGATCCCGGTTTGCAGAGGAGCAGCCATGAGCGCTTCGACCGGTATTACCTCCGCCGGGAGTCTCCCTTCGCGCTTCGCGGTGATCTGTTCGACCGACCTTAGGGCGCCGCTGCGATGCGCTGGGCCTGGACGGCGCTGCCGTCCCCGTCGTTTCGTTGAGAGGCCGCGCGCTCCAAGGCCGCAAGCGTCGGGCCTGATGCAGGGCACAACCGTTCCCCGCCACGGCGGGCCGCGACGGGTGCCGAGGTGGGGCGGTGGGTGGAGCACTTGGCGACGATGCGGCCACGCCCCCGAACAGACCGCTCCTCCGGAAAAACCGTAGGGTCCAGCTCAGGCCGAGCGCGCGGGAGCGTTGGACAGATAGACCTCAAGCCGCTTCGCGGCCTGCTGTAGGTGCGTCTCGGCCGTGCGCCGCGCGGCCTGTCCGTCGCCGGCCCTGACGGCTTCGAAGATCGCCTCGTGCTCGCGCTGCACCACCTGGGTCAGGCCGTGTTGGCGCGCGGTGTTGGCGCGGGCGGCGCGGATGAAGTTGCGCACGCGCCGGTCCAGGAACTCCGAGAGATCGTAGAAGAAGGGATTGCCGCTCGCCGCCAGGATGGAACGGTGGAAGGCCATGTCCTCCTCGACCCCCGGCTCGCCGCGGTCGATCGCGGCCTGCATGGCGCGGAGCTGCGCCTCGATCCCCGCCAGCTCCTCCGAGGTGCGGCGCAGGGCGGCGTGCTCGGTCGCGGCCGATTCCACGGCCATCAGCAGCTCGATCACATGGCGGATCTCGGCCTTGTTCCCGAAGTCGAGGACATCCAGCCGGAAGCTCGCCAGGGCACGGCTCTCGGCCACGAAGGCGCCGGCGCCCTGTCGCGTCGTGACCAGCCCGTCATGCTTCAGCAGGCCGATGGCCTCGCGCACGGTGGGGCGGCTGACGCCGAAGCGGGCCGCGATGGCCTGCTCGGTGGGAAGGCGGTCCCCCACGGCAAGCTGGCCGGACAGGATCTCATCCCGAAGGCGCTGGGCCAGCCGGGCGGCGAGGGAAGGGGTGCGGTCGATCTGGTCGGCGGTTCCGTCGGTCATCAGGGGTTAACTCATCAGCCAGCCGCCCGACACGTCGCAGACCTGCCCGGTCACGAAGGCGCCCGCCGCGGAGGTGAGGAACAGGCAGGCGGCCGCCACGTCCTCCGGCTGGCCCAGGCGCCGCAACGGTGTGGCCAGCCGCGCCGCCTCGTTGGCCGCGGAGGCGGTGCCGCGCATCAGCGGCGTGTCGATCCGGCCGGGGGCCACGGCATTGACGGAGATGCCGTAGGGGCCCTGCTCGCCGGCCAGGTGCTTGGTCATGCCGATCAGGGCCGCCTTGGTGGCGGCGTAGTGCACGGCGACGATGTCGCAATAGGTGCGGCCGGCAACGGAGGCCATGTTGACGATCTGCCCCCGCCCCAGCGCCCGCATGCCCGGCAGGGCGGCGCGGGTGCAGAGGAAGGCGCCGGTCAGGTTCACGTCCAGCACCCGGCGCCACTCGTCCAGGCCGATGTCCTGCGCCTCGCCGCGCCGGCCGTCCGGCCCGCTCTTGGGCGAGATGCCGGCATTGTTCACCAGCACGTCCACGGGGCCGAGCGCCGCCACCACGGCCGCGAAAGCGGCGGAGACTCCCGCCTCCTCCGCCACGTCCACCTGCCGCGCCATCGCGGCCGCGCCCCGCCCGCGCGCCGCCGCCGCCGCCTCCGCCAGGGCCGGGTCGGCATCCAGATAGGCCACGGAGGCGCCGGCGGACGCCAGCGCGTCGGCCACGGCGCGGCCGATCCCCCGTCCGGCCCCGGTGACGACCGCGACCCGCCCGGCATGGGTGCTCATGAGCGAAACCTCGCAGCCATGGAAATCTCCCTTCCAGGGCGAGCGTAAGGGATCTGCCACTTGTCAGGCAACTTGGTTGCCTGCATCCTCATGCCAATGGCCGGCCATCATGGGACCGGCCCTCGTCCAGGAACGAAACGGCCCGGATCAACGCGGGCGAGAGGAGGACAGCATGGAATCCCTGACCCGACGCGGCGCGCTCGCCGGCGGTGTGGCGCTGGCGGCGGCCCCGCTTCTCGGCTCCGCGGCCCTGGCGCAATCCGGTCCCATCAAGGTGGGCGCGCTGTTCCCCTTCTCCGGCGGCCTCGCGCTGCTGGGCGACGAGAGCTACCGCGGCGTGGAGATCGCGATCGAGGAGCGCAACGCGGCCGGCGGCGTGAAGGGGCGCCCGATCCAGGTGGTGCGCGGCGACGCGGTGGATCCCAACCAGGCGGTCGGCGAGGCGCGGCGCCTCACCTCCGTCGAGCGCGTCACCTGCATCTTCGGCACCTTCTCCTCCTCCCTCTGCCTCGCCGCGACGCAGGTGACGGAGCTGGCGCAGATCCCCTATTTCGAGCTGGGCGCGATCTCCGACCCGATCACGGAGCGGGGCTTCCGCTACATCTTCCGCACTAACGCCACCGCCTCGGGCTTCGCCAACATGATGGTGGATTCCATCCGGGACGCGGTGGCGCCCGCCTATAAGGTCGACCCGAAGTCGCTGAAGGTCGGGATCATCCACGAGGACTCCCTCTACGGTCAGACGGTCGCGGGCTACCAGAAGAAGCGGGTGCAGGAACTCGGCCTCAACCTCGTGGAGACGCTGCCCTATTCCGCGCGCTCGGTGGACCTGACGCCCGTGGTGCTGCGGTTGAAGTCGGCCGGCGTGGACGTGGTGCTGCAGACCTCCTACCAGAACGACACGGTGCTGTTCTTCCGCCAGATGCGGGAACAGGGCTACCGGCCCAGGGCGGCGATTGGCGCGGGCGGCGGCTACTCCCTACGCGACACGATGGAGGCCGTGGGCGCGCAGCACATGGAGGGCGCGCTGAACGTGGACTTCACCCAGTTCCGCACCAATCCCGCGGGCGCGCCGGGGATCGAGGAGTTCGTGCGCAAGTACCAGGCGAAGTACAACATGGCGCCGCGCTCGGGTCACAGCCTCTGCAACTACATGGGCGCCGTGGTCTTCCTCGACGCCATGCAGGCCGCCTCCGACCTCCGGGCGGCCGCGATCCGGGAGGCCGTGCTGGCCGTGGACAAGCCGGTCGGCAGCACCGCCACGGGCTGGGGCGCGAAGTTCAATCAGGCCGGGCAGAACGAGCGGGCCGACCCCTTCCTCATGCAGTGGCAGGGCGGGGAGCTGGTGACGGTCTTCCCGGCCAGCGCGGCCATGGCCCCGGTCAAGCCGGTTCTCGGCACGGCCTGAGTCGCGGCCGGCGCCCGCTTGCAGGCGGGCGCCGCCGCTGCGCGCATCCGGCCGCTGAGGGAGAACGCGGAGATGGACATCCTCGTCCAGCTGATCGTCAACGGCATCATGCTGGGCAGCATGTATGCCATCATCAGCGTCGGGCTGACGCTGATCTTCGGCATCGTGCGTGTCGTGAACTTCGCCCATGGGGAGCTGCTGATGGTCGGCATGTACGCCACCTATCTCCTGGGTGCGAAGCTTGGGCTGCATCCCTATCTCGCGGCCTTCCCGGTGGTCGTGTTGCTCTTTGTCGTCGGCGCCCTGATCCAGCGCTTCATGATCCAGCCGCTCCTCAAAGCGGAAGAGCACATCCAGATCTTCGCCACGGTGGGCCTGTCCACCGCGCTGGTGAACCTCGCCCTGCTCCTCTTCGGGGCCGATCTCTACTCGCTCCAGGTCCCCTCGGTGCGGGAGAGCCTGCGGCTGGGCGGCAGCACGCTGCTTGTCGGGCAGGCGGCGATGCTCCTCTGCGCGGTGGCGCTGATCGGCGGGCTCCACGTCTTCATGCACACCACGCCGCTCGGCCGCGCGGTGCGGGCCACGGCGCAGAACCGCAACGCCGCCCTGCTGATGGGCGTGCCGGTGGAGCGGATCTACATCTTCGCCTTCGGACTGGGCTCGGCCTGCGTCGGGCTCGCCAGCGCGCTCATCATGCCGCTGATCCCGGTCACGCCGACCATCGGCAGCTACTTCGTGCTCACCGCCTTCGTGGTGGTGGTGCTGGGCGGGATGCGCAGCCTCACCGGCGCTTTCGTCGGCGCCATGATCATCGGAATCGTGGACAGCCTCTCCGGCTACTACATCGCGCCGGACCTGAAGGAGGTCGTCTACTTCGCCATTTTCATCGCCATCCTGGTCTTCAAGCCGACCGGCCTGTTCGGCCTCGGCCGTGGCACGGAGTGAGAGCATGGACGCCCCCGCCACGGCACGCACCGCCCCGGCCACCCGCAGTGCGGAGGGGCTGGGCGGCCTGACCAACCCGCGCGTCTACCTCTCGCTGATCGCGCTGTCCCTGCTGCTGATCCTGCCGCTGGTCTCCGGCTCGTCATTCCTGATCCATGTGGCCGTGACGATCTGCGTCTTCGCCGCCCTCGCTTCGGCCTGGAACATCATGGGCGGCTTCGCGGGGCAGCTCTCGCTCGGGCATGCCGTGTTCTATGGCATCGGGGGCTACGGCACGGCGCTGCTCATTAAGCATTTCGGCCTCTCGCCCTGGATCGGCATGTGGCCGGCGGCGCTGCTGGCCGCGCTCGTCGGCGCCGCCATCGGCTATCCCTGCTTCCGGCTGCGCGGGCCCTTCTTCACCCTGGCCACCATCGCCTTCCTCCAGGTCACGCGTCTGCTGGCCATCCATTTCGGCGACGTGACAGGAGGCGCGGCGGGGCTGATCGTGCCGCTCAACCCCGGCTGGGCCTGGATGATCTTCTACGAGAAGGTCAACTACCTCTACATCGCCTTCGGGCTGCTGCTGCTCGCGCTCGGCGCCTCCTGGTGGATCCGCAACTCGCGCCTCGGCTACGCGCTGATCGCGGTGCGGGAGCGGGAGGAGGCGGCGCTCGCCGCCGGCATCAACAACAGCGGCGTGAAGCTGCGCGCCGTGATGGCCTCGGCCGGGCTGACGGCGCTGGTGGGCGCCTTCCACGCGATGTACCTCACCTTTCTCGAGCCCGAGACGATGTTCTCGCTCACCCTCTCGATCGAGGTGGCGATGTACGCGCTGATCGGCGGCATCGGCACCGTCTCCGGCCCGCTGCTGGGCGCGCTGCTGGTGGTCCCGCTGGCCGAGGCGGCGCGCGGCTGGCTCGGCGGCCAGGCGAGCGGGCTGCACGGCTTCGTCTATGGCGCAGCGCTGGTGATCATCACCCTCACCATGCCGGCGGGGCTGGTGGGCACCTTCGGCCGCCGCATCGGCGGATGGATCGACCGCCTGCCCGGCGGCGGCGCGGCGCCGGCCGTCGCGCCTCTCCTACCGCCGCGGCCGGTGGAGGGGCGTGCCGGCGAGACGGTGCTGGAGGGCCGGAACCTCGTCCGCCGCTTCGGCGGGCTGGTCGCCACGAACGACGTTTCCGTCACGCTGCGCCGCGGCGAGATCCTGGGCATTATCGGGCCCAACGGCGCGGGCAAGACGACGCTGTTCAACCAGCTCTCGGGCTTCCTCGCGCCCAGCTCGGGCACGGTCGCGGTGCGCGGGCCGGACGGCGAGATGGCGGCGCCGCGCAACCCGGACGAGTTCGCGCGGCTCGGCGTCGGCCGCACCTTCCAGATCGTTCAGCCCTTCGGCAAGCTGACGGTGCTGGAGAACATCATGATCGGCGCTTTCCTGCGCCACTCCGGCGTGGCCGAGGCCCGCGCCGCGGCGCTGCGCGTCGCGCGGCAGGTGGGGTTAGAGGAGCTGGCCGAGGTGGAGGCGCGCAACCTGCCCATCGGCGGGCTGAAGCGGCTGGAGGTGGCGCGCACCCTGGCGACCGAGCCCTCGATCCTGCTGCTCGACGAGGTCATGGCCGGGCAGAGCCAGGCCGACACCCAGCGCATGGTCGCGCTGATCCGCGCCGTGCGCGACAGCGGCGTCAGCGTCATCGCCATCGAGCACAACATGCACGCCATCATGAGCATCTCGGACCGGATCGTCGTGATCGATTCCGGCCGCGTCATCGCGGAGGGCGAGCCGCGCGCCGTGGTGAGGGACCGCGCGGTGATCGAGGCCTATCTCGGGGAGGACTACGTCGATGCTCAGGGTCTCTGACCTCTCCGCCGGATACGGCCGCACCACCATCCTCCAGGGCCTGTCCCTGCGCGTGGAGGCGGGCGAGATCGTGACGCTGATCGGCGCCAACGGCGCGGGCAAGACGACGCTGCTGCGCGCCATCTCCGGCCTGATCCGCCCCAGCGCCGGGCGGATCGAGCTGGAGGGCCAGCGCATCGACGTGCTGAGCCCGGCCGAGATCGTCGGCCGCGGACTGGTCATGGTGCCGGAGGCGCGCCAGCTCTTTCCCGTCATGACCGTGCGGGACAACGTGCTGATGGGCTGCTACCACCCCGCGGCACGCGCGGGCGCCGCGCGGCGACTGGAGGAGGTGCTGGAGCTCTTCCCCCGCGTGCGGGAGCGCCTCTCGCAGATGGCCGGCTCCCTCTCGGGCGGGGAGCAGCAGATGGTGGCCATCGCGCGCGGGCTGATGGCCAATCCCCGGCTGCTGATGCTGGACGAGCCCTCCCTCGGCCTCGCGCCCATCATCGTGCAACAGATGTTCGGCATTGTGGAGCGGATCGCCGCGATGGGCACCACCGTGCTGCTGGTGGAGCAGAAGGCCTTCCACGCGCTGAAGATCGCGGCCCGTGCCTATGTGATCGAGAACGGGCAGATCTCCGCGGAGAACACCGGCCCGGCCCTTCTGGCCGACCCGCATGTGAAGACCGCCTATCTTGGCCTGTGAGGGCGCGGCGATGACGGAGATCACCGGCCACACGCGCATCTGGGGAATCCTGGCGGACCCCATCCGCCAGGTGAAGACGCCGCAGGGGCTGAACGCGATCATGCGCGAGCGCGGCGTGGACGGGGTGATGGTGCCCGTGCACGTGGCCGCCGCCGACCTGCGGGCGGTGGTGGACGGGCTGCGCCGCCAGCGGAACTTCCATGGCTTCATCGCCACCGTGCCGCACAAGACCGCCATGCTGGACCTCTGCGACGAGGTGGGCGAGGCCGCGCGCCGGATCGGCGCCGTCAACGCCGTGCGGCAGGAAGGGGGGCGGCTGATCGGCGCGATGCTGGACGGGGAGGGGTTCTTGGCCGGGCTGCGCCAGGCCGGGATCGAGCCGGCGGGGATGCGCGCCTATCTGGCAGGGGCCGGCGGCGCGGCGAACGCGATCGCCTTCGCCCTGGCGGAGGCGGGCGTCGCGCAGCTCACCATCGCCAACCGCACGCGGGCACGCGCGGAGGCACTGCACGATCGCCTGGCGGCGGGGTATCCGGGCCTGCCCGTCGCCCTGGGCGATGCGGAGCCCGCCGGGCACGATCTCCTGGTGAACGCCACCTCGCTCGGCCTCGCCGAGGGCGATCCGCTTCCCTTCTCCGTGGCCCGGCTGGGGGGAGGGGAGATCGTCGCTGAGATCATCATGCAGCCCGAGGTGACGCCGGTCCTGGCCGCCGCCGCCGCGCGCGGCTGCCGCATCCATCCCGGCCGCCCCATGCTGGAGGGGCAACTGCGGCTGATGGCCGATTTCCTCGGCATGACCCCCGCATGACGAACCCCGCGGAGAGCTTCGACTACGTGATCGTCGGCGGCGGCACAGCGGGCTGCGTGCTGGCGAACCGGCTGAGCGAGGACCCCCGCCGCACCGTGCTGCTGCTCGAGGCGGGCGGCCGCGACAACGGATTCTGGGTGCCGATCCCCGCCGGCTTCAGCAAGCTGCTGGTGGGCGGCCGCTACAACTGGCGCTTCGAGACGGAGCCGGAGCCGAACACGCATGGCCGCCGCATTGTGGTGCCGCGCGGCAAGGGCCTCGGCGGCTCCACGCTGATCAACGGCATGATCTTCGTGCGCGGCCAGGCGCTGGACTTCGACGGCTGGGCGCAGATGGGCAACCGCGGCTGGAGCTTCGCCGACGTGCTGCCCTATTTCCGCAAGCTGGAGCGCTTCGAGGACGGCGCGAGCGAGTGGCGCGGCGGCGACGGCCCGATGAACGTCATTCGCGTAAGCGAGCGCAATCCCCTAGCCGACGCCTTCATCGAGGCGGGCGTGCAGTCCGGCTTCCCGCGCAACCCCGACTACAACGGCGGGGATCAGGAAGGCTTCGGCTACTACCAGGTGAACCAGAGGAACGGCCGGCGCTGGAGCGCGGCGGAGGCCTATCTGCGCCCCGTGCTGTCCCGCCCCAACCTCGCGGTCCGGACGGATGCCCATGCGCTGGGCCTCCTGCTGGAGGAAGGGCGCGTCACCGGCCTGCGCTACCGCCAGGGGGGTGACGAGAAAAAGGTTACAGCCCGCGCCGAGGTGGTGCTGGCGGCGGGGGCTGTGCAGTCGCCGCACCTGCTGGAGCTCTCGGGCATCGGCAATCCGGAGGTGCTGGCGGGTGCCGGCGTGCCGGTGCGGCACGCGCTGCCCGGCGTCGGCCGCAACTACCGGGATCACTACGCCACGCGCATGAACTGGCGCGTGACGATGCCGATCACGCTCAACGAGATGACCCGCGGCTGGGGGCTGGTGAAGGGCGTGGCGCAGTACTTCCTGTCGCGCAAGGGCATCCTCACCCTCGGCACCGGCATGGCCCACGGCTTCGTCCGCACGCGGCCGGAACTCGCCACACCCGATGTGCAGTACTTCTTCATGCACGCCAGCTACGCCAACGCCGCGGACCGCCGGCTGGACAAGGAGCCGGGCATGACGATCGGCGTGACCCAGCTCCGCCCGGAATCGCGCGGCACCATCCATCTCCGCTCGCCCGATCCGCGCCAGCCGCCCGCCATCCGCCCCAACTTCCTCGCCACGGCCATGGACCAGGAGACGATGGTGCGCGGCATGCAGCTCGCCCGGCGGATCATGGGGCAGGCGGCCATGGCGCCCTATGTGGCGCGCGAGTTGAATCCGGGGCCGGATGTGCGGGAGGACGCGGACTGGCTCGACTTCGCCCGCCGCAACGGCCAGACCATCTACCACCCCGTCGGGACCTGCAGCATGGGCCACGGGCCGGAGGCGGTGGTGGACGACAGGCTGCGCCTGCACGGGCTGCGAGGCCTGCGCGTGGTGGACGCATCGGTGATGCCGACGGAGGTGTCCGGGAACACGCAGGCGGCGGTGCTGATGATCGCCGAGAAGGGCGCGGACCTGATCCGCGGCGGATGAGGGAAACGGAGGATATCGTGCCAGCGATGAGCCCACCCGGCCTCAACGAACTTGACCCCGAGGGCCTTCGCCAACCAAGCTCAACCAATCCGAGAGATTGCGTAGGCTGCAGGCCGAGGCAGGGGAGCGGAGAGGTGCGCGACAGCGAGATGCGGCCCCCTTCCGTTCCATCCACATTCCCGAAGAGGAATGGGAGCCAGTCGGCCATGATCCACTGACACGGACGAATTGATAGATCCAAGCCGGAACCAACCGGCAGGACTCCTTGGAGGAAGCGCCATGCACGAATCATCCCCGCTCACCCGCCGCGGCATGCTCGCCGCCGGCTTCGGATCGGTCCTGCTGCCCGGCAGCCTGTCGGCGCAAGCGCCTGCGCAGAAGCCGTCCGAGTTGAAGATCGGCATCACGACATTCCTCTCCGGACCCGCCTCCGTCTTCGGCGTGCCCGGCCGCAACGCGGCGGAGATGCTGGCCGAGGAGGTCAACCGCGAGGGCGGCATCGGCGGCGTGCCCGTCCGGCTGTTCTTCGTGGACGAGGGGCCGGGGATCGACCACCTCGTGGGCGAGTTCCGCCGCCTCGTGCAGAACGAGCGGGTGGACGTGATGTTCGCTTCCATCTCCTCCGGCTCCTGCCTCGCCTGCACGCCGCTGGCCGAGGAGCTGCGGAAGGTGACGGTGCTGTGGGATTGCGGCAGCCAACGCATCTTCGAGGAGAACTCCTACAAGTACGCCTTCCGCAGCCAGGCGAACTCGACCGGCGAGGTCATGGCCGCGCTGCTCTATCTCCTGAAGCACAAGCCCGACTTCCGCTCGATCGCCGTGGTGAACCAGGACTACGCCTGGGGCCGGGACTCCTGGGAGATCTGGAAGACGGGGATGGATGTGCTCAAGCCCGGCGTGCGCGTCGCGGCGGAGCTCTTCCCCCGCTTCGGCGCCACGGACTTCTCCGCCGAGGTGACGCGGCTGCTGGCGCTGCGCCCGGACATCATCCTCAACACGAGCTGGGGCGGCGACCTCGACACCTTCATCCGCCAGGCGGCGGAGCGGCGGCTGTTCGAGCGCTCGACCTTCGTCATGCCGCTCGCCGAGTCATCGCTGGAGCGCGTCGGCCGGCTGCTCCCGCCGGGGCACATTGTCGGCAGCCGCGGGGACCACTGGCACCAGCACCCCAGGCCCGCGAACCCGCAGGCGCTGCAGCGCTTCGTGGAGAACTACCGCAGCCGCTTCAACGCCTATCCGATCTACCCGACCTACCACATGGCGCAGGCCTTCAGCGCGCTGCGCGCCGCCTATGCCAAGGCGATCGCCGGGAACGGCGGCAACTGGCCGTCCGACCTCCAGCTCGCCGGCGCCTTCCCCGGGCTTGAGTTCGACAGCCCCACGGCCCGGCTCCGCATCCGCGAGGACGGGCAGGGGATGGAGCCCCAGCTCATCGGCACGACGGTGCAGGACGACCGCTTCCCCTTCCCAGTGATGGACCGGATGGTGATCTTCCCGCCCGAGATGGTCATGCCGCCGGTGGGGCAGAAGAGCCTGGCCTGGATCCGCACCCTGAATGCCGATGTGGTGTCGCGCGTGCCGGACCCCGTCCGCCCGGCCGGCTGACGGGGACCGACACATGGGTGAATGGTTCGAACAGAACGGCGCGCTCCTCGGCCTCGCGCTGCTGGACGGCATCGCGAGCGCCGCGCTGATCTTCATGGTGGCCGTCGGGCTCAACCTCGTCTTCGGCGTGCTGCGCGTGCTCAACGTCGCGCATGGCAGCTTCTTCGCCATCGGCGCCTATGCGGCGGCCTCGCTGGGCCTCTTCCTGGCCTCGGCGGGCCTGCCCGCCTGGGCCTCGCTCCTGGCCATCCTCCTGGCCGCCGTGCTGACGGGGCTGACCCTGGGCCCGCTGATCGAGCGCTTCCTCCTCCGCCGCATCTACGCGGAGGAGTCGGTGCTGCAGCTCCTCGTCACCTTCGCGCTGTTCATGATCCTGGAGGATGCGCAGAAGCTCCTCTGGGGCGTGCAGCCCGTCTCCTTCAGCGGGCCCGTGTCCATGATGGGCACGGTGGACGTGCCCTTCGCGGGCGACGTGATCCCCTACAACACCTACCAGGTGATTCTGCTGCCCGCGATCGCGCTGCTCACCCTTGTCGGCCTCGCGCTGTTCCTGCGACGCACGCTCACGGGGAGGGTCATCGTCGCCGTCACCCTCGACCGCGAGGCGGCGACGGCGATGGGGATCGATGCCGGCCGCATCTATCTCCTCACCTTCGCCTTCGGGGCCGTGCTGGCCGCGCTCGGCGGGGCGCTCTCGGCACCCACCGCCTCCCTCGTGCCGGGCGTCGGCGCCTCCACCATCGTGCTCTCCTTCGCCGTGGTGGCGACGGCGGGGCTGGGGCAGATCGAGGGCGCGGCGCTCACCGCGTTGATGATCGGCATCGGCCGCTCCGTCGCCGTGACCTTCGAGCCGGAGCTGGAGGTGGTGGTCCCCTACCTCATCATGGTCGCCGTGCTGCTCGTGCGGCCGCAGGGTCTGTTCGGGGTGCCGGAGACGCGACGGATATGACCCTTCGCCGCACCGAGATCCTGCTCGCCCTTCTCCTCGCCGCCGCCCTCATCCTCGCCGCCCTCTCGACGCCCTGGCTGCGCTTCGTCCTGACCATCGCGCTGGCCAAGGGCGTCGCGGTGCTGGGCATTCTCCTGCTGCTGCGCGCCGGGCAGGTGAGCTTCGGCCATGCGCTCTACGTCGCGCTCGGCGCCTATGCGGTGGCCTTCCTCGCGCCATCCATGCCCGAGGCGTCGCTGCTGCTCCCGGCCGCGGCCGCCCTGGCCGGTGCCGTCGGCCTGCTGGTCGGGCTCTTCGTCTCGCGCTACCGCGAGATCTTCTTCGGCATGCTGAACCTCGCGCTCAGCATGGTCTTCTACTCCGTGCTGGAGAAGCTCTACCACATCACCAAGGGCACGGACGGCATCCGCGTGCCGGCGATCACCGTGCTCGGCCAGCCGCTGGAGGGCGCGACCTATGGCTGGGCGGTGTTCGGCATCGCGCTCGCGCTCGCCTTCCTCTTTGGCCTCTTCGTCCGCGCCTATCTCGCCTCGCCGATGGGCCAGGCCCTCGCGGCGATCAAGACGCGCGAGACCCGGCTGGACTTCATGGGCGTCTCGCCGCGCCAGATCCTCCTCTCCGCCTATGTGCTCTCGGCGGTCATGGCCGGCTGCGCGGGAGCGCTGATCGCGATGGCGACGCGCCACGTCACGCCGCTGCTCGCCTACTGGACAGCGTCCGGCGAGCTCGTCTTCATCGCCGTGCTCGGCGGCGCGGGAGGCGTGCTCGGCCCCTTCCTCGGCGCCATCACCTTCGAGCTGGTGCGCGTCTACGCCGCGGCCACGGTGGCGGATGCGTGGCAGATGATCCTCGGCACGGTGCTGCTGCTGGTCATCCTCTTCGCCCGCGGCGGCATCTGGGGCCTCGTCGCCTCGTGGCTGGGCCGGAGGCGCGCAGCATGAGCACCCTCCTGGAGGCCCGGGGCCTGCGGCTGGCCTTCGGCGGCGTGAAAGCCGCTGACGGCATCGACCTCTCGGTGGCGAAGGGGGAGTTCCTGGCCATCATCGGCCCGAACGGCGCGGGCAAGACCACCTTCATCAACATGACCACCGGCTACCTGCGCCCTCAGGGCGGCCAGATCCTCTACGACGGCGCCGACATCACCGGCCGCCGGCCGCGGGAGATCGTGCGGCGGGGCATCGCCCGCTCCTTCCAGCTGCCGCAGCTCTTCTCCGAGCACACGGTGGAGGAGAACGCGGCGCTCGCCATCGCCGCCCGGGACGGCATCTGGTCCCCCCTCCGGCCCCTGCTCCGCCCGGCCTGGCGGGAGGAGGCGAGGGAGCTGCTGGACCGCTTCGGCCTCCTTCCCATCGCGGACCGCCGCGCCGACGCGCTGAACGAGGGGACGCGCAAGCTGGCCGACATCGCCATGGCCGTGGCGCTCCGCCCCCGCGTGCTGCTGATGGACGAGCCGACCAGCGGCGTCGCCGCCTCCGAGAAGATGGCGGTGGTGGAGACGCTGGCGCGCGTGCTGCGGGGCGCGGGCGTCACCGCCGTCTTCGTGGAGCACGACATGGACGTGGTGGAGCGCTTCGCCGACCGCGTGGCCGTCTGGGCGCAGGGGCGGATCGCCGCGCTGGGCTCGCCCGCGCAGGTTCTGGCCGACCCGGAGGTGCAGCGCAACGTCATCGGCATCGGGCGGCCGGGCCGCGCCGGGGTGGAGGGGCCTGCCCATGCTTGAGCTCCGCTCCGTCGCCGCCGACATCGCCGGCGCGCCGGTGCTGCGCGGCGTCTCGATGCACCTGCCGCCGGGCGGCCTCGTCGCCCTCATCGGCCGCAACGGCGCGGGGAAGACGACCACGCTGCGCGCCATCATGGGCCTGCTGCCGCTGCGCGGCGGCGCGGTGCTGGTCGGCGGGGAGGAGGTGACCTCCGCCCCTGCCCATCACCGCACCCGCCTCGGGATCGGCTACGCGCCGGAGGAGCGGCGGCTGTTCGGGCCCTTCACCGTGCAGCAGAACCTTCTGCTGCCGGCGGAGGTGCTGCGCCTGCCCCCGGCGGAGACCGCGCGCCGCCTCGACGCCGTCCTCACCTTCCTGCCGGAACTGGCGGCGCTGGCCTCGCGCCGCGCGGCCGGGCTCTCGGGCGGGCAGGGCAAGATGGTGGCGCTCGGGCGCGCGCTCATGGTCGGCACGCGCGCAGTGCTGCTGGACGAGCCTTTCCAGGGCCTCGCCCCGGCCCTCGCCCACCGCTACGCGGACGCGCTGCGCGGACTGCACGCGGCCTTCCCCGGCGTGGCCCTGCTGGTGACGGAGAGCAATCCGCAGCTGCTCGAGCCGCTGGTGGACACGACCTATGTGATCGAGCGCGGCGAGATCGTGCCCGACGAGATCGCCACGCTCAAGACCACCATCACCAAGCACGGCTGAGGCCGGGGGGAAGAGCATCATGCGTCACGTGGAAGGTGCCCATCGCAGCGAGGCCGGGCGGCGCGGGAGGGGCGCGTGAGGCGCGTCCGCTCGGCGATCCTCCGCCAGTCCGGCCTGCCGCGCCCCTATGCCGAGAGCCGCCCGCTCGCGATCGAGGAGGTGGAGCTGCGCCCGCCCGGGCGGGACGAGGTTCTCGTCCGCATCGCGGCGGCCGGGCTCTGCCACTCCGACCTCTCCGGCATCAACGGCGACCGACCGCGCCCGCTGCCGCTGGCGCTCGGCCACGAGGCGGCGGGCGTCGTGGAGGAGCTGGGGCCGGGGGTGACGGACCTCTCGCCCGGCGACCACGTGGTGATGTCCTTCGTGCCCGTCTGCGGCCACTGCCCGGAATGCGCCGACGGCCGCGCCCAGCTCTGCGAGCCGGGCAACGCGGCCAATGTCGCGGGCACGCTGATGGGCGGCGGACGGCGGATCCTCTGCGAGGGTGTCGAGATCAACCATCACAGCGGCGTCTCCGCCTTTTCCGAATACGCCGTCATCCACCGCCGCTCCATCGTCCGGATCGACCGCGAGCTGCCGCTCCCGATCGCGGCGCTGTTCGGCTGCGGCGTGATGACCGGGGTGGGCGCGGTGATGAACACCTGCCGCGTCAGGCCGGGGCAGAGCGTGGCGGTGGTCGGCCTCGGCGGCGTCGGCCTCTCCGCGCTGCTCGGCGCGGTGGCCAGCGGGGCGGGGCGCGTGATCGGGATCGACCTGTCGCCCGCCAAGCTCGAGCTGGCGCGGACGCTCGGCGCCACCGACACCTTCCTCGCGGGCGACGGGGATGTCGCGGACGCCGTGCGCGCGGCGACGGGCGGCGGGGTGGACCACGCGCTGGAGATGGCGGGCGCCGTCCCCGCTTTCGACCTCGCCTTCCGCATCACCCGCCGCGGCGGCACCACGGCCACCGCCGGGCTCTCGCGCCCGGGCAGCGAGTTCCGCCTGCCCGCCGTCCCCGTCGTGGCGGATGAGCGGGTGGTTCGCGGCAGCTACATGGGAAGCTGCGTGCCGAGCCGGGACATCCCGCGCTTCATCGCCCTCTACCGGGCGGGGCACCTGCCCGTGGATAAGCTGCTGTCCTCCACCGGGCCGCTGGAAGGGATCAACGAAGCCTTCGACCGGCTCGACCGGGGCGAGGTCGTCCGCCACGTCATCACGATGTAGCGGCGGTACGGGGCCCGGGCCGGCTACCCCCGGGATCGAATGGGCCAATCAACTGGGGCCAAGAGAACAACCGATGGAGGGAACAGGCATGAACGGGCTTTCGAGGCGCGCGCTCCTGGGCGCCACTGCAGGATCGGCCATGGCCGGGCTGGCGATTCCCGCGGCAAGGGCGGCCGCACCCTTCCGCAACGACCTGCCGCCGGCCTGGCACCGCTTCCGGATCGGCGAGTTCGAGGCGACGGTGATCTCCGACGGCGCGCTGCCGCTCGGCGACCCGACCCAGGCCTTCCTCGGCGTGGAGGCCGGGGAGGTCCGGAGGATGCTCACCGGCGCCTTCCTGCCGCCGGGGGCGGCGACGCTGGCGCAGAACGCGCTCGTGCTGAACACCGGCCGCCAGCTCGTGCTGTTCGACACGGGGATGGGCGACAGCATGGGCGAGGCGAGCCGCATGTTCGGCCCGACCACGGGTCAACTTCTGAAGAACATGCGCGCCGCCGGCATCGACCCCGCGCAGATCGACATGGTGATCGCGACCCACGCCCATTGCGACCACATCTGGGCGCTGGTTGACGCGAACGGCAACCGCAACTTCCCCAACGCCCAGGTCGCGATCTCGGAGGCCGACCTGCGCTATTGGACGGATGATGCGAACAAGCGCGGCCCGGAGTTCATGACGGCCTTCATCGACGGCGCGCGGAAGAACCTGGCGGCTTATCGCGACCGGATGGTGATGGTGCGGGACGGGCAGGAGGTCATCCCCGGCGTGACGGCGGTCGCGAGCCCCGGCCACACGGTCGGCCACCACTGCTACATCATCGCCTCCGGCGACAAGGTCGTGATGAACACCGGCGACCTCGCGCATCACCAGGTGCTGCTGCTGCGCCGGCCCGGACTGGAATTCTCCTTCGACACGGACCCGAAGCTCTCGGCCGCGACGCGGACCCGCCTGCTCGACCGCATCGCGACGGATCGCTACGGGGTTCTCTCCTACCACTTCTCCTGGCCGGGTCTGGGCCATGTCGTGCGGGAGGGGGAGGGGTATGGCTGGCTGCCGAGCCCGATGAACACGACGCTGGTGGAGTAGCGCGGCGGCGCGAGGGGGAGGGGCGCGGCGAAGGGCACGCCGTGCCCTCCCTAGGCGGCGCGG
This sequence comes from Muricoccus pecuniae, assembly GCF_014199205.1. Lineage (GTDB taxonomy): Bacteria > Pseudomonadota > Alphaproteobacteria > Acetobacterales > Acetobacteraceae > Roseomonas > Roseomonas pecuniae. The sequence goes on from NZ_JACIJD010000017.1 coordinate 27,678, forward strand.
GGCCCTACTCGATCCGGATGTTCGCGACGCGGATGACCTCGCCCCATTTCGCGGTCTCCGCCCGCAGCAGGGCGGCCAGCTCCCCGGGCGTGCCGCCGTGCACCGTCCCGCCCCCCTCCGCGAGGCTGCGGCGCAGCTCCTGGTCCGCCAGCGAGGCCGCGGCGGCCTCGTGCAGGGCCGCGATCCGGTCGGCCGGCGTGCCGGCGGGAACGAAGAGCGCGTACCAGGTGTCCGAGATCACGCCCCTCGCGCCGGCCTGCTCCATGGTGGGCAGGTCGGGCAGGGCGGCGAGCCGCTCATCCGCCGTGACGGCCAGCGCGGGCAGGGAGCCGCTCCGGATATGCGGGATCACCACGGGAACATCCGCCAGCAGCATGTCGATCGTACCCCCCAGGAGGTCGGTCACGGCCGGGGCCGCGCCGCGATAGGGGACATGGACGATGTCGATGCCCGTGCGGAGCCGGAACAGCTCCCCGGCCAGGTGGAGGGAGCTGCCATTGCCGGCCGAGCCGTAGCTGAGGCCTCCCGGCCGCCGCCGGGCCAGCGCGACCAGCTCGGCGACCGACCTCACCCCGAGCCTCGGGCTGACGACGAGGACCTGCGGGACGGAGATCACGTGGATGACCGGCTCCAGGTCCTTCGCGGGGTCATAGGCCATGCGCGGCATGAGCTGCGGCAGCACCACCATCGCGCCGGTGGAGGCGAGGACGGTGGTGAGGCCGTCCGGGCGGCTCCTGGCGGCCGCCTCCACGCCCACCATGCCGCCCGCGCCCGAGCGGCTCTCCACCACCACCGGCTGGCGCAGCCTCGTGCCCATCGCCGCGCCGAGGAGCCGCGCGACGAGATCGGCCGGCCCGCCCGCGGCGAAGGGGACGATCATCCGCACGGGCTGGTCGGGGAAGCGCGGCTGCGCGGGGGCGGGGAAAGGGGACAGGAGGCCCGCCGCGGCGAGCAGGGACAGGTTCCGGCGTGTCGTGCGCACCGCGATCTCCTCTCCGGCCCATAGGGGGCCGCTTGGCGGGCAAATATTGGAAACGGGCTTGCCGGGCTCAGCGCCCCTGGAATACGGGCCTGCGCTTCTCGGCGAAGGCGCGCTGCGCCTCGCGCGTGTCCTCGGTGCGGGCGAGCGCGACGGTCTGGCTCTGCTCGTAGCGGTAGCCGTCGCGCAGCGGCATCTCCTCCGTCAGATTGAAGGAGCGCTTCGCGGCCTGCACCGCGAGCGGCGCCTTGGCGGCGATCTCGCGGGCGATCGCCGTCGCCTCCTCGACCAGCCGCTCGCGCGGCACGCAGAGGGAGGCGGCGTTCATCCGCAGCAGCTCCGGGCCGGTGATGCGCCTGGCGGTGAGGATCATCAGCCGCGCGTCGGACTGGCCGAAGTGGCGCATCACATGCCGCACGCCGCCGGCGAGGCCGACATCCACCTCGGTCATGGAGAGGAAGGCCTCCTCCGCCACCACCAGGATGTCGCAGCAGAGCGCGAGCACGCAGCCCGCGCCGATGGCCGCGCCGTTCACGGCGGCGACGACCGGCTTGCCGCACTCCATCACCGCGTCGAAGGAGGCGCGGACGAGGCGGTTGTGGCGGGGATAGCCGCCCGGTTCCCCGGCGAGGTTCGGGCGCTCGCGCAGGTCGGCGCCGGCGGAGAAGGCGCGGCCCTCGCCGGTCAGCACCACGGCGCGCACCTCCTCCGTGTCGTGGATCACGTCGAAGACGCGGACGATCTCCTCGCGGAAGCGGCGGTCCTGCGCGTTCACGGGCGGCGCGGTGATGGTGACGGTGGCGACGTGCTCCGCGAGTTCCACGCGGAAGCGTTCGATGCCTTCGAGACCGGGGATCATGGCGGGCCCTCCCTATTCCGCGGCGCGGGCGGTGGTGCGGGCGGGCGCGAGCGGCGCCAGGCCGGATTCCGGCGCGGCGAGCACGGGAGCGACGCCGTCGGGCAGCGGGATCTCGTGCGCGTTCAGCGTCATGGAAACCATGGTGTAGTAGCCGATCACCGCGGTCAGCTCGACCACGCCGCGCTCGCCCCAGCGCTCCCGCACGGCGTCGTAGACGGGGCGCGGCACCCCGCCGGAGAGCTGCAGCTCGCGCGCGAACTCGTAGACCAGCGCGTCCTCCGCCTCGTCGAAGGCCGGGGCCGCGCCGCGGTGGATGGCATCGATCGCGGCCTGGGGAATGCCGGCCTCGGCGGCCGCGCGGGCATGGACCCACCACTCCACCTGGCTGGACCAGCGGCGGCCGGTGACGACGATGGCCAGCTCGTTCAGCCGCCTGGGCAGGCAGGTGCCGTAGCGCAGGAACTCGCCCAGGGCGGACCAGCGCGCGGCGAGGTCGGGGCTGTGGATCACCGCGCGCAGCGGGCCGATCATCTGCCCGCGCGGGCCGGAGACCACGGCGTCGTGCACGCGGCGCTGCTCGGGCGACATCTCCGCGGGGGAGGGGAGGGGGATGCGGGCCATGCGGCGCCTCCTCAGACCACGCCGCGCGCGGAAAGGCCCGCGACGGCTCTCTCATCCAGTCCCAGCTCCGCCAGCACCTCCGCCGTGTGCTGCCCGAGGGTGGGCGGCGCACGGTCGAAGCGCAGCGGGTTCTCCGCGAAGCGCAGCGGGCTCACCACCTGCGGCACCGTGCCCGCGACGGGGTGGGGCAGGTCGCGCAGCATCTGCCGGTGGCGGATCTGCGGGTCCTCGAAGACCTGGGGGACCGTGTTGATCGGCGCGCAGGGCACCCCGGCCTCGTCCAGCGCGCGCATCAGCGCGGCGCGCTCGAAGGTCTTGAACCGCCCTGCCAGCAGCGGCGTCAGCTCGGCGTTGTTGCGCACGCGGGCGGCGTTGGTGGCGAAGCGCTCGTCATCCGCCCAGGCCGCGCAGCCGATCGCCGCGCAGAGCTTGCGGAACTGGCCGTCATTGCCGACCGCGAGAACGAAGTCGCCATCCGCGCAGGGGAAGACGTCCTGCGGCTGGATGTTCGGGTGGCGGTTGCCGCCGCGCTTCGGCGGGCGGCCGGAGAGCAGCCAGTTCGTCGCCTGGTTCGCCAGGAAGGCCGCCTGCACGTCCAGCATGGCGAGGTCGATCGTCTCGCCCACACCGGTCTCGCCCCGGCGCGCGAGGGCGGCGAGGACCGCCACGGCCGCGTACATGCCCGTCATGAGATCGACGATCGGCACGCCCACCTTCTGCGGGCCACCGCCCGGCGCGTCGTCCCGCTCGCCGGTGACGGACATGAGGCCGCCCATCGCCTGGATGGCGAAGTCATAGGCCGCCTGGTCCGCGCGCGGCCCGTCCTGCCCGAAGCCGGTGACGGAGCAGTAGATCAGGCGCGGGTTCGCGGCGCGCAGCGAGGCGGCGTCCAGCCCGTAGCGCGCCAGCGCGCCGGCCTTGAAGTTCTCCAGCACGATGTCCGCGCCCCCGGCGAGGCGGCGGATGATCTCCTGGCCCTCGGGGCTGGCCATGTCCACGGTCACGCTGCGCTTGCCGCGGTTCACGGCGAGGAAGTAGCCGGCATCCTTCGTCGGGTTGCCGTCACGGTCCTTCAGGAAGGGCGGGCCCCAGCCGCGCGTGTCGTCGCCGGCGCCGGGGCGCTCCACCTTGATCACGTCCGCGCCGAGATCCGCCAGGATCTGCGTGGCCCAGGGCGCGGCCATGATGCGGCTGAGATCGAGCACGCGGATGTGGGAGAGCGGGCCCTGGCGCGCTTCAGTCATCCACCGCCTCCGTCGCGCGGGTGGAGGGACGCGCGGAGAACTCCGCGTGCCAGGCCGCCAGCGCCGGCCGCCCCTCGCGCCAGGGCAGGTCGGCGAAGCGGAAGTCGAGATAGGAGAGGGCGCAGCCGATCGCGATGTGGCCGATATCGAAAGGCAGGGCGGCCATGGCGGGCGCCTCCCTCTCCAGCCGATCCAGCGTCGCGCGCGTCTTCGCGGCGAAGCTGTCCAGCCATTCCGCCGTCCTCCGCTCCGCCGGCTTGTCGCGCTCGTTGCGGAAGAGGATGAGCAGGTCGAGGAAGCCGTTGCCGAGGGCGTGGCGCGTCAGGGCCTCGAAGCGCGCGGGCGCCGCGGGGAAGAGGCGGCCGCCGGCGATGTGGTCCAGGTACTCGATGATGGTGAGGCTGTCGAACAGCGCGCGGCCGTCATCCAGCACCAGCGTCGGGATCTTGCTCAGCGGGTTGTCGGGCAGCAGCGCCTCGTTCGGCCTGCCCATGCGGACCACGGTGCGCACGGTGTCGATGCGGTCCGCGAGGCCCAGCTCATGGGCGGCGATCATCACCTTGCGCACGAAGGGCGAGCGCGGGGACCAGTGCAGCTTCATGCGGCGGGCCGCCCGGGGGCCGGGATGAGCATGGCGTCTCCCCTAACATTCTTTGAACCAGCTATATGACCTTTATGGGCCGCGCGGCGCTCCGCGTCCAGCCCCGCCCGGCTATTTCAGCTTGATGTCGATCCGCACGACATCGCCGCGATAGATGCCGTCGGCCACGAGGACCAGTGTGCCACCGGCATCCACGGCCGCGCGGTGCACGAAGGCCACGGGCGCGTTCAGCGGCAGCTGCAGCGCGTCGGCCGTCTCCACATCCGCGACGCCGATCGTGAGCGTCTGCCGTGCATCCACCACCTGCACGCCCTTCAGCCCGGAGACGAGGCGTAGCGCGGTCTTGCTGGACAGGTCCTCGGCGCTGATGAGCGGCGAGAGGCGCGCATCGAGATACAGGTCGGCGAGCAGGAAGGGCTGCCCGTCGCGCCAGTGGCGGCGGCGGACATGGCGGTAGAAGGGCGCAGGCGTCCCGATGCTGTCGGGGATGGCGCTGCCGGGCATCCCGTCGGCATCGCCCAGGATCTCGATCTCCGCACCCTCGCGGGAGCGCAGCAGCCCGTTCCAGTCGGCCTCCACGTCGCACCACAGCCGGTTGGCGGGGGTCTTGCGGACGAAGGTGCCCTTGGCGCGGAAGCGCTCGATCAGCCCTTCCGCCTCCAGGTCGTCCAGCGCCTGGCGGATGGTGGCGCGCGCGACGCTGCACTCCGCCGCCAGCTCGTCCACCGTCGGGATCCTCTGGCCCAGCTTCCACGCGCCCTGCTCGATCCGGCGCCGAAAGAGCGTGGCGAGCTGGATGTAGCGCGGCACGGCGCTGCGGCTGAGGTCGAGCTTGCCGGGAGGGGCGTTCATGGCGCCTTCTCGCACGCGCCGGGGCGGGCGGGCGAGCCCCGCCGGGGGTCAGGCCGCCGCATCGAAGAAGGGCTCCCCGGCCCGGAAGGCGGCGATGTCGCGCAGCATGCGCCCGATGATCGCGGCGCGCGTCTCATGCGTCAGGGAGGCGTAGTGAGGCGCCAGCGCGACGTTCTCCAGGGCGAGGAAGCGCGGGTCCAGCCCGGGCTCGCTGGCGAAGACATCCAGCCCCGCGCCGGCGATCCGGCCCCCCTCGAGCGCCGCCAGCAGCGCCCCCTCCTCCACCACGGAGCCGCGGGCGATGTTGACCAGGAAGCCGCGGGGGCCGAGCGCCTCCAGCACCGCCGCGTCCACGAGGTGTTGCGTCCCCGGCCCCCCGGGGGTGGCGAGGATCAGCGCGTCCGCCCATCCCGCGAGGGCGGGGATGTCGGGCAGGAAGGGCCAGGGCGCCTCCGGCTTCGGGCGCGGGCCGGTCCAGGCCACCTCCATGCCGATGCCCTCGGCGCGGCGGGCGATGGCGGCGCCGATGCGGCCGAGGCCGACGATGCCCGCCCGCTTGCGGTGCAGGCTGGTGCCCGGGCTCATCCGCCCCTGCGACCAGCGGCCGGCGCGGACGAAGCGGTCCGCCTCCGCGACGCGGCGCGCGCAAGCGTAGAGCAGGCCGATGGCGAAGTCCGCCACGTCCTCGGTCAGCTCGTCCGGCGTGTGGCTCACGGCGATGCCGCGGGCCCTGGCCGCCGCGAGGTCGATGCGGTCGAGCCCCACCCCCATGGAGGTGATCAGCCGCAGCCCCGGCAGCGCCGCCATGGTGGCCGCGTCCGCCCCGGCCATGCCCGAGGTGACAGCAATCCGTGCGCCCGCCGCGCCGGGATCGTCGCGCCCGACGAGGGTGTAGTCCGCCGCCAGCGCCTCGCGCAGGTCCTGGGGGAGGGTGGCGAGGGCGATGATGGTCTCGGGGTTCATGCGCTTCCCTCGGCCTCGGCCTCGGCCTCGGCGCGCGCGCGGGCGAGCCCGGCCATGATCTCCGGCATCCGCGCCGCGGCGGTCTCGCTCAGGCTGCCGTAGAGGCTGTTGCCATGCGCGTCGATGCCGACGGTGAGCGGGCCGAGCTCCTCCACCCGCAGCGTCACGAGGCGGTAGTGCGAGACGAGGTCGTTCCAGTCCACCGAGACAACGGCGCGGATCGCGTCCGAGAGCAGCGGCGCGCCGCCGCCGACGAAGGAGAGATAGACCCCGCCCACCTCGCGAAGCGCCGCCACGCAGGCCGCGTCCAGCCCGCCCTTGCCGCCCACGGCGCGCAGGCCGAAATGGCGGATCAGCCCGGGCATCAGCGGGTTGAAGCGCGTGCTGGTGGTCGGGTTCATGTAGAGAACCTCGAAGCCGCCCCCCTCCGTCTCGCGCGAGTAGGAGCCGAGGTGGAAGAGGCTGCCGCCATGCAGATCCCGCGGCGCCTCCCGCCTGCCCTCCGCCACCTCCACGATGCGGTGATGCGTGGGCAGGCCGGCGGTGATGGTGATCTCGCCGTCCAGCAGCACCATGTCGCCGGCGCGGAGCGACAGCGCGTCCCCTTCCGAGAGCGGCATCCGCAGACGCCGGATTTCTTCCTCCATCGCCGCCTCCTACTCGATCCGCTCCAGCCGCCCGTCGCCGTAGAGGCGCGCGCGGGTGCGGCGGTTGATCCAGCAGTTGAAGGCGACCGCCACGGGGGTGAAGCCGTGCCCGGCCGCGTATTCGACATGCACACCTAGCGCTGTGGTGTCGCCCCCCGTTCCCATCGGGCCGAAGCCGGTGGCGTTGACGGCCGCGAGCAGCCGCTCCTCCATCGCGGCCAGGATCGGCTCGGGGTTCCTCGTGCCGTACTGGCGCAGCGTCGCGCGGGCCGCGAGCTTGGCGCAGTAGTCGAAGGTGCCGCCGATGCCGACGCCGATATTGACGGGCGGGCAGTGCTGCGACCCCGCCTTCAGCACGCACTCCATCACGTAGCGCTCGATCATCTCCAGCGTGGGGAAGGTGAAGATCTCCATCGCCGCCCAGCGGCCGGAGCCGAGCGCCTTGGGCTGGCAGGTGATGTCGGCGTAATCAACGCCGTCGATCAGGTCCCAGGTGACGAGCGGCATCTCCTTGCCGCGGTAGCTCCGCTCGTTCGTCAGGGGGTTGGTGACGTGCTTCAGGAGGGGCGGGTTCGTCGTGGCCACCAGCTCGTCGAAGCCGTCGGAGACGGCGCGCTTGATGTCGCCCTCCAGCGGCACGCCCGTGCCGATGCCGATGACGTAGTTCGGCACGCCGGAATCGGAGCAGACGAGGCGGTCCTGCGTCTCCGCCATCTCCGCGCTGCGAAGCAGGATGCCGAGCGTCCGCCGCGCGACCTCGTTCGTCTCCACCTCCCGCGCGCGGCGCAGGGCATCGAGCGTGTCGTCCGGCACCTTGCGGAGGGACCACTCGTAGAGCTGCGCCGTGGCGCGCTTCATCATGTCGTAGGTGATCGGCACCGCGTTCCTTTCCTGCCCCCTCCTTAGTCCTCGAAGAAGGGCGTCTCCTCCTCCGCATTGCCGCGGAGATGGATGTCGAAGCGGAAGACGCGCAGCCCCTCCGCCTCGCCTTCCGGCACGGCGACGATCTTCCCGCGGCGCGGCTCCGGCACGAGGTTGAGCACTGGATCGGCCGCGTTCTCCCCGGCGAAGTCGGGGAAGAACACCGTGGTCAGCGCGCGCCGCATCAGCCCCGCGCCCATGACGGTGAGGTTGATGTGTGGCGCGCGGCGGCCGGCGGGGTCGTCGTAGCCGCCGGGGAGAAGGGTGCGGAACTCGTAGCCCCCCTCCGCATCCGTCCAGGCGCGCCCCCAGCCGAGGAAGGCGGGATCGGCAAGGGGCTGCGCGGGGTCGGCGGGGTGGTTGAAGCGGCCCGAAGCATCGGCCTGCCAGGCTTCGAGGATCATGTTGAGGCAGGGGAACCCGCCCTCCTTCGTCACGCGGCCGCGGAGGAGGACCGTCTCGCCGCGCGCCGTCGGCTGCGCCCCGGCATGGAGGCGCGTGAGGTCGTTGTCGCCCTCGGTGAAGAAGGTGCGGGGGAAGAAGGGGCCGATCGTGTGCTGGGAGGTCGGCGCGAGATGGCTCATCGGCTCAGGCCTCCGGCGTGGCGCGGCGGCCGCGCAGCACGATGTCATGGGTGAAGCCGAGCCAGCCGTCGCCCACCTCCGCCGGGTGGGTCTGGCGCGCGATCAGGCGCCTGCGCGCGGCGGGATCGGGGATGGAGTTCAGGATGCGGTCCCACTCGTTCATCGGGTCGCCCGGGAAGTACATCTGCGTCACGAGCCGCGAGAGGGAGGAGGGGCCGAGGATGGAGAAGTGCACGTGGGGCGGCCGCCACCACGTGTCCTTCACCGGCACGGGATAGGCGCCGGGCTTGATGGTGAAGAAGGCGTAGCGGCCCTCCTCGTCCGTGCGCACGCGCCCGTTGCCGACGAAGTCCGGGTCCAGCGGCGCATCGCGCTGGTCGATCGGGTGGTAGTAGCGGCCGGCCGCGTTCGCCTGCCACAGCTCCACCACCGCCCCGCGTACCGGCCGCCCGTCCTCGTCGAGGATGCGGCCGGACATGTGCATGAGCTGGCCTTGCGCGATGCGGCCGGGGCCGAGCACGGCCAGGTTGCTCTCGTCGCAGGGCAGCTTGCGCCAGAGCTCCAGCGGGCCTGTCGCCTCGGTGCGCGTGACCGGGCGGCGGATCAGAGGCTGGGCCGGAGTGTGCGTCCAGGTGTTGGGATAGCCCTCGATCGGCACCGCCGGCTCGATCCCCGGGGGGAAGGGCTCGAAGCGGTCGGGGAGGGGCGGCGGGGGGAAGTTGGTGTCCACGGGCGGCCTCGATGGGATCCTGGTGGCTTGGCGGCCGTCTCCGGCCTCACTCGTCCGGCCTGAAGCCGGAGGCGGCGACGATCGGGCCCCAGCTCGCGGTCTCGCGCGCGATGCGCTGGGCGAAGGCGGCGGGGTCCATCACATGCGGCGCGATGTCGATCCGCGTCAGCGCCTCGCGGATCTCGGGGGTGGCCGCCGCGGCGACGATCGCCTCGTGCAGGGCCGAGACCGTGGCCGGGGACGCCCCGGCGGGCAGGACGGCGCCGTACCACTCCTCGTGGACGAGGTCGGGGAAGCCGGCTTCCGCGAAGCTCGGCACCTCATCCAGCCGCGGCAGGCGCCGGGGGGAGGAGATGGCGAGGAGGCGCATCTCGCCCGCGCGGTGGAAGGCGGTCATCTCGCCGAGCGGCAGGATCACCGCCTGCACGGTGCCCGCCAGCAGGTCGGCCGCCGCGGGGGCCGAGCCGCGATAGGGGATGTGGTTCATCGTGAGCCCGGCCATGCGCGCCAGCTCCGTGCCGATGAAGTGCGGCATGGATCCCGGCACGGGCGAGGCCCAGTCCACGGAGGGGCGCGCCTTGCCCCAGGCGATGAACTCCTGAAGCGTCCTCGCCGGATGCTTCGAGGAGACGGCGAGGCCGAAGGGGAAGACGCAGACGGGCGAGACGGGCGTGAAGTCCTTCAGCGGGTCGTAGCGCAGCGTCCGCGCGTAGAGATGCGGGTAGATCGTCAGCATCGAGGCCGGGGTGATGACGAAGGCGGAGCCGTCCGGCGCGAGCGGCTTGAGGGTTTCGAGCGCGAGGCGCCCGCCGGCCCCGGGGCGGTTGTCGACCACCATCTGCGCCGCGCCTCCCGCGCGCAGGCGCTCGACATAGAGGCGCGTCACGCTGTCCGCCGTGCCGCCGGGCGGGAAGCCGACGATGGCGCGGCCGGTGCGGGCGGTCTGCGCGGCGAGCGGGCGCGCGGCGAGGCCCGTGGCGGCCCCTGCCAGCAGGGACAGCGCCGCGCGGCGCGCGAGGGGGATCGACATGGGGCGGCACTCCTCCGACGTTCCTCGATGATGATCGGCCCTGTGCATGCCGGGCCGTTTCCACGGAGGTTGTCCGCCCCGATCCATTAAGTCAATAGGCTGACCTTTTGACAGCGACGCTGCCCGCTGGCATCGTCGGGGGAGAAGGAAGAGGCGAGGGAATGTCGTGAGGCGGCGAATGGCGCTGATGGTGCCGGCGATCCTCGCCTCCCTCCCGAGGGAGGCGGCGGCGGTGGAACGGAAGCGTCTGGAACGGGGAAGCGGCGTCATCGAGGTGCTGGCCGAAGGGCGCGGGCCGCTGCTCGTGCTGCTGCCCTCCCTCGGGCGTGGACAGGAGGATTTCGACGACCTCGCGCCCCGCCTGTCCGGTGCGGGCCTGCGCGTGCTGCGCCCGGAGCCGCGCGGCATCGGCGGGTCCAGCCCGCTGCCGGCCGGCGCCACGCTGCACGACATGGCGGCCGACGTGGCGGCGGCGATCGAGGCGGAGGGCGGCGGGCCCGCGATCGTCGCGGGCCATGCGGCGGGAAACTGGGTGGCGCGCGTCCTGGCGCATGACCGGCCGGAACTGGTGCGCGCCGTGGCGCTCCTCGCGGCCGTGACGGGTACCGATATTGACCCCGAGATCCGCCGCTCCATCACCGCGAGCTTCACCCTCACCCTCTCCGACGAGGAGCGCCTGTCGCATCTGCGCCGCGCCTATTTCGCGCCCGGCAACGATGCGAGCGTCTGGCTGCCGGGCTGGCACCCGGAGGTCTCGATGGCCCAGCGCGCCGCGGCGGCGGCCACCACGGACAAGGCCTGGCTGCGGGCGGCCGAGCGGCACCCGCTGCTCTATGTCGCGGCCGCGGAGGACGCGATCGCGGCGCCGCCCTCGCTGGAGGAACTGCGGGCGAGCCTCGGCCCGCGCGTGACGCGGGTGGTGGTGGAACGCGCCGGGCACGCGCTGGTGCCGGAGAGGCCGGCCGCGGTGGCGGAGGCGCTGGTCGCCTTCGCGCGGGGGCTGGCATGACCCGCCGCCGGGCCCTGCTGGGCACGGGGCTGGCGCTGCCCGCCCTTCCGGCCCGCGCCGAGTTCCCGGGCCGCAGCATCCGCCTGATCGTCCCCTATCCGCCCGGCGGCATCACCGACCTCGTGGCGCGCCGGGTGGCCGAGGGGCTGGGCGCGCTGTGGGAGCGGCCGGTGGTGGCGGACAACCGTCCCGGCGCGAGCGGGAACATCGCGGCCACGCTCGCCGCGCGCGCGGCGCCGGACGGCAACACCCTCTACATCGGCTTCGCCGGCACCCATGCGATGAATGTTAGCCTCTACAGGAAGCTCGACTACGATCCCGTGGCGGATTTCACCCCCGTCTCGCTGCTGATCGAATCGCCGCTCGCCCTCACCGTCCATCCCTCGGTCCCGGCCCGGAACCTTGCGGAGCTGACGGCCTATGCGAGGGCGAATCCCGGTAGGCTCGCCTTCGGCTCGTCCGGCAATGGCGGCGCCTCCCACCGCGCGCTCGAGATGTACAAGGCGATGGCGGGGGTGGACATCCTGCACGTGCCCTATCGCGGCGCGGCGCAGTCCAACACCGACCTGCTCGGCGGGAAGATCCAGGGCATGTTCGACACGCTGATCACGGCGGCGCCGAACATCCGCGCCAATGCCGTGCGCGCCCTGGCCGTGACGGGGCGCGGCCGCGCGGCGCTGCTGCCCGACCTGCCCACCCTCGCCGAGGCCGGGCTGCCCGGCTACGCCTTCCTCACCTGGCTCGGCCTGCTGGCGCCGGCCGGGCTCCCCCTGGAGATCCGCGACCGCATGAACCGGGACGTGCGGAGGGTGCTGGCCGACGAGGCCATGCGGCGCTGGTGCGAGGGGAACGGGCTGGAGCCCGCGCCCTCCTCGCCGGAGGGTTTCGCCCGCTACATGGCCGATGAGACGACCCGCTTCGCCGCCTTCGTGCGCGAGACGGGGATGACGCTGGAATGAGCGGGAGGGGCGGGTTGACCAACGGGACGCAGGCCGTGCGCGTGAACGGTCTTCTCTTCAACCTCCGCCTGGACGGGCCCGAGGGCGCGCCCTGGATGGTGTTCAGCAATTCGCTGGTCACGAACCTCTCCGTCTGGGACGAGCAGGTGGCGTGTTTCGCCGACCGCTACCGCATCCTGCGCTACGACCAGCGCGGCCATGGCGGGACGGAGGTGCCGCCTGGGCCGGCGACGCTCGACGGGCTGGCCGAGGACGCGGCCGCGCTGATGGCGCATCTCGGCATTCGCGGCGCCGTTTTCGCCGGCGTCTCGATGGGCGCCGCCACCGCGCTCCTCCTGGCCGCGCGCCGCCCCGATCTGGTCTCGGCCGTCATCGCCTCGGACGGGCAGGCAGGAACCGCCCCGGGCGGCGCCGAGGCCTGGCAGGAGCGGATCGACCTCGCCCGGGCGAGGGGCATGGCGGCCTTCGCCGACGCCACGGTGAAGCGCTGGTTCTCCCCCGCGGCGGCCGAGGCGGGGAATCCGGCCATCCCGCGCGTGCGGGAGATGATCGCGACGACGCCCGAGGCCGGCTTCGTCGCCTGCGCCCGCGCCCTGCAATCATACGACTTCCGCGCCGAGCTTCCGGGCCTGCGCCAGCCCGTGCTGCTGGTTGCCGGGGAGATGGACGGCGCCATGCCGGGGACGATGCGCGGCATGGCCGGGGCGATCCCGGAGGCGCGCTTCGCCGAGATCCCCGGCGCCGGCCACATTCCCTGCCTGGAAGCGCCCGGCGCCTTCAACGCGGCGGTGGAGGGTTTCCTCGCGGAGGTGCGAGACGAGGGAGGCCGGGGATGAGCGGCGCGGCGTGATCTCGCACAGGGCGGCGTTCCCAGGAAAAGGGAGGGCAGGGTGGCCGGTATCGTCATCGACCCCGTCGGGGCAGCTGCCTCCGCGCCGGGCGGAAGGCGGCGAGGAGGGGGGCTGTCCGTGCCCACCTTGGCGGGGAGCCGGCCCTTCTCCTCCCGTGCCGTCGTACTAGCGCTTCTCCTGCTCGCCCTCGCCGGTTGCGGCGCCCGCCACGCCCTTCCCGCCCCCTCTGCGGAGGAGGTGGGGGCCGCCGCCGCGCTGATCGCGCAGGCGCCGCCCCTGGCCCCAAGTACCCGCCCGGCCAGCGAGGACGCGGCGCTGCTGTCCCGGGCCACCGCGCGCGTCACCTCCGCCGCCGAGCCCCTCTGCGACGCTTATCTCGGCGGGGCCTGCGGCTTCGAGGTCGTGCTGGACGGGAGCGCCGCCGGCACCGGGCGGCTGAGCGCCGAGGCCTCCGGCCGCGGGCGGGTGACGATCAGCGCCGGCATGCTCCGCGTGCTGGACACGGAGGAGGAGGTCGCGGCCGTCATCGCCCACGAGTTCGGCCACCACCTCGCCGGCCATCTCGGCCGCGGCCTCGCCCGTGGCTCCGTCGCGGGCACGGCGGCCGGGGCCGTGATCGGGGCGATCGTCCCCTTCGGCGGGCTGGCGGGCTGGGCCATCGGGCAAGGGGCGGCCGAGCTGGGCGCCGGCGCCGCGAGGCTGGCCTATTCGAAGGAGGAGGAGAGGGAGGCCGACTACCTCGCGGTCTACCTCATCGCCCGGGCGGGATACGACCCCGACCGCGCCGCCCGCATCTGGGTGAGGCTGGCGCCCCCCGGCGCCGGGGCCACGGCCGGGTTCCTCGACGCCCATCCGAGCGACGCGGAACGGCTGGCGGCCTGGTGGCGCAGCACGGGCGAGGCCCGCAGCTCCGCCGGCCTCGTGCCCCGCCTGGCCTCCGGCCCGTGATCCTCCCGGCCCCGGCGCCACGCGGCCCGCGCGCCGTGCCGGATCGGGCGCGGTACGGGCGACGCGGGGTCAGGCGGCCGCCGCGCCGGACAGCTCCCGCAGCATCGCCGGGACCTCGCCGCGCGGGCGGGGCGGGCTGAACAGGACCCCCTGGACCTCCGTGCAGCCGAGGCCGCGCAATCGTTCCAGCTGGGCCGCGCTCTCCACCCCCTCGGCATTCATCGTCAGGCCGAGCGTCGTGCCGAGGGTGCTGATCGCCCGCACGATCGCCGCCGCGCTCTCGGATTCGGCGAGGTCCCGCACGAAGGAGCGGTCGATCTTGATCTTGTCGAGCGGGAGCTTGCGCAGATAGGCGATGGAGGAATAGCCCGTGCCGAAGTCGTCGAGCGCGATCCGCACGCCCAGGGCCCGGAAACGCTGCAGGGTGGAGACGACCTGATCGCTCGCCTCCAGCGCCACGGCCTCCGTGATCTCCAGCTGCAGCCTCCCCGCGGGCAGGCCGGAGAGGCGCAGCGCCTCCGTGACCACGGCGTGCAGGTCGCCCCCCCTGAACTGGACGGCTGACAGGTTCACCGCCACGTGCAGCCCGCCCGGCCAGGACGCCGCCTCGGCGCAGGCGGTGCGGAGCACCCATTCCCCCAGGGGCAGGATGAGGCCGGACTCCTCGGCCACGGCGATGAACTCGCCGGGCGCGACGAGGCCCCGGCGCGGATCCCGCCAGCGCAGGAGCGCCTCGAAGCCGGTGACCTGCCCGGCCATCGAGAGCTGCGGCTGGTAGAACAGCTCCATCTCTCCTCCGGCCAGCGCCCTGCGCAGCTCCGCCTCCATGTCCCGCCGGGCCTGGAGGCGGCTGGACATGTCCCAGTCGAAGAAGCGGTGCGTGCCGCGGCCCGCGCCCTTGGCCTCGTAGAGGGCCATGTCCGCGTGGCGGAGCAGCAGGTCCGCCGTCGTACCGTGCCCGGGCGCGAGGGCGATGCCCACGCTCACCCCGACCGAGACGGCCTGTCCCTCGATCGCGTAGTCGGCGCCGACATCGCGGACGAGCCGCCCGGCTAGGTCGGAGAGGGCCGCGGCGGTCGCGCCGCCATCGATCAGCACGGCGAACTCGTCCCCGCCCAGCCGGGCCACGATGTCCTGGGGGCGCAGACAGTTCCGGATGCGCCCGGCCACCGCGACCAGCAGCTTGTCCCCCATGGCGTGGCCGAGGCTGTCATTCACCTCCTTGAAGCGGTCGAGATCGAGGTAGAGGACGGCGAAGGAGGCGCCGGCGGGGAGCCGGACCACCGCGCCCTCCAGCCGCTCCTGGAACAGGCTCCGGTTCGGCAGCCCCGTCAGCGCGTCGTGCCAGGCCATGTGGCGGACGCGGGTTTCGGCCCGGCGCCGCTCCGTCACGTCCTCATAGGTCGTCACCCAGCCGCCATCCGGCATCGCCTCCTGGCAGAGGGCGACGCAGCGGCCGTCCGGCAGGTCGAGCACGGCCCGGCCATGCGGGTGCCCGGTCGGCAAGGCCCATGCCTCGGCATCGGGAAGGCCCCTGGCGGCGAGCTCGCGGGCGAGCAGGGGGGCGCTGATCCCGATTGGGGCCTCGTCCCGCGAGAGGCCGAACATCTCGCGGAAGCGCGCATTGGCCACGCGGAGCCTCCCCTCCGGGTCGAAGAGGGTGAGGCCCTGGCTCATATTCGTCAGCGCCGCGTCGAAGCGGGCGGCCAGCGCCGCCATCTCGCGCCGCGCATCCATCATGCGCCGGACGTCGCGGTGGTGGCGCCGCACGATCGAGCAGAGCGCGATGAAGTAGACCAGCACCTGCGCCGCCTGGGCCAGGTGCCAGGAGCCGTTGTACAGCCCGCCCGCGACCTGGGGCAGCAGCAGCACCGAGATCTGCGCCAGGGCGAAGCGGGGCGTGGCGGCGTTGCGGGAGGCGATGCCGCCCACCGTGCCCATGGCGAGCGTAGCGGCGAGGAGCCGGCTCGCCTCGTCGTCCAGGGCGACGTAGCACATGAGGCAGAACAGGCCGGTGAGAAGCGCCCAGGCGACGCCGATCGCGAAATAGGGCCGGGACGCGCGCAGCAGCGCCGCGGGCGAGGGATCCCGCCGGCGCCGCACCGCCAGGACCACCAGCCCCCGCGCGAGGAGCAGCGCGAGGTCCGCCACGAGGAAGAAGAGGGGCCAGCCGGCATCCGTCCGGGTCGCGATGAAGGCGCAGAGGGCGAGCGGCGCCGCATGGGCCACGAGGAGCGAGGAGAGCCGGTCGAAGAGCGGGGCGATGAGATGGGCCGCGTCGTCCTCGTGCAGCCGCTCCCGCCGGGCGGGCGCGTCCCGCCGCCCCGTCACCGCGCCGAGGAGCCGCGCGACGAGATCGAGTGATCGGCCGCGCATCAAGGCCCTGTTCCTCCTTCGCTTCCGGCGGGC
Source organism: Muricoccus pecuniae (assembly GCF_014199205.1). Lineage (GTDB taxonomy): Bacteria > Pseudomonadota > Alphaproteobacteria > Acetobacterales > Acetobacteraceae > Roseomonas > Roseomonas pecuniae. The sequence continues at coordinate 43,885 of NZ_JACIJD010000017.1, forward strand.
CGGCGCGCCTGTGCGCGCGGCACCGCCGCCCGGCGCTTCCGTGGGAAGCCCCCTCGGCCCCGCTGTTGCCAGGGGGACAGCCAGGGAAGGCTAGGGGTGTGATGTGAAGGAAGTCTGAACCGCGCCGGGATGCCGGGATCGGCTCCAGCCTTCGGCATCACGCGGCGGGGCGCGATCCGGTCTTGCGCACCGGTCCTTGATGCACGTCAACGCTATCTTAACGTTTTAACCCCAATAGGCTCGCGACCCGGCCCAATAGGGCCGGATAAAGCCGCCAGCGCCCTGGGAAAATGCCCGAGGGCCTGGCGGCTTTCGTATTTCCGGCGCCCGCTCGCGGGGCAGGCCGCGTGGGTCACTCCCCCGCCGCGTCGCGTGCCGAGTTGCTGGCCAGCGCCATGGTCAGCTCCATCCGCTCGACGCCCCAGGTGGCCGCGACGGCGTGGATGATCTGCCGCATCCGCTCCCGCCGCTCGGGCCGCCCCGGGGGAAGGTCCCGGACCAGCTCGTCCGCCTCGAAGGCCGCGCGCGCCTCCGCCAGCGCGCCCGCCATCGCCACATCCTCGCTCATGCGCGTCCTCCTCGCCCGGAGGGAAGGGGCATAGCCCGCCGGGGCGCGCCCATAAAGAAACCGGGCCGCGTCGGTCTGACGGCGGCCCGGTCCGGAAAGCCTGTCGGGGAGGCCGGCACCCGTGGGGGGCGCCGGCCGTTCCGGTCAAACGGAGTAGTACATCTCGAACTCGACGGGGTGCGGCGTGTGCTCGAACTTGTACACGTCGTGCCACTTCAGCTCGATGTAGCTCTCGATCTGGTCCTTCGAGAAGACGTCGCCGGCCAGCAGGTAGTCGTTGTCGGCCTCGAGGGACTGCAGCGCCTCGCGGAGCGAGCCGCAGACCGTCGGGATGCCCTTCAGCTCCTCCGGCGGCAGGTCGTAGAGGTCCTTGTCCATCGCCTCGCCCGGATGGATCTTGTTCTTGATGCCATCAAGGCCCGCCATGAGCATCGCCGCGAAAGCCAGGTAGGGGTTCGCGCCGGGATCGGGGAAGCGCACCTCGACGCGCTTGGCCTTCGGGCTCGTCGCGTAGGGGATGCGGCAAGAGGCGGAGCGGTTGCGGGCCGAGTAGGCCAGCAGCACGGGGGCCTCGAAGCCCGGGATCAGCCGCTTGTAGGAGTTGGTCAGCGGGTTGGTGAAGGCGTTGAGGGACTTGGCGTGCTTGATGATGCCGCCGATGTACCACAGCGCGTAGTCGGACAGGTCCGCATAGCCGTTGCCGGCGAAGAGCGGCTTGCCGTCCTTCCAGATGGACTGGTGCACGTGCATGCCCGAGCCGTTGTCGCCGTAGATCGGCTTCGGCATGAACGTCGCGGTCTTCCCGTAGGAATGCGCCACGTTGTGGATGACGTACTTGTAGATCTGCATGTGGTCGGCCTGCGTGATCAGCGGGCCGAACTTCGTGCCGAGCTCGTGCTGGCTCTGCGCCACCTCATGGTGGTGCTTCTCGCCGAGGACGCCCATCTCCATCATCGTCGACAGCATCTCGGCGCGCAGGTCGACCTCGCTGTCGACCGGGTTCACCGGGAAATAGCCGCCCTTCACGCCGGGGCGGTGGCCCATGTTCCCCTCGGGGAAGTCCTTCATGGACGCGCCCGGGCCCTCGCCGCTCTCGAGCTTGTAGTGGCCGTAGTTGCCGCCCGTGCCGAACTTCACGTCGTCGAACACGAAGAACTCGGCCTCGGGGCCGAAGAAGGCCGTGTCACCGATGCCGGAGGCGCGCAGGTACTCCTCGGCCTTCTTCGCCGTGCCGCGGGGGTCGCGGTTGTAGCGCTGGCCGGTGGAGGGGTCGTAGATGTCGCAGAAGACGATGAGCTGCGGCTTGGCGCTGAACGGGTCCATGCAGGCGTTCAGCGTGTCCGGCATCAGGATCATGTCGGACTCGTTGATCGCCTTCCAGCCGGCGATGGACGAGCCGTCGAACATGATGCCCTCGGCGAAGGTGTCCTCCTCGATCGTGGAGACGTGCTGGGCGGTGTGCTGCCACTTGCCCTTCGGGTCCGTGAACCGGAAGTCCACGTACTCGACGCTGTTCTCCTTGATCATCTCCATCACGCGGGAGACGCTTTCCTTATCGTTCGCCATTCGCTGGGTCCTGTTCCCCTGGGTACGCGTTGATGTCGCGGGGCCCCTCGCCGCGCAAGGGGGAGCCCCGTCATGGCCCGCCGCGCGCCTCTACGGGGCGCTGCGGCGGGAAACCCTCACACGGCCTCTTCGCCGCGCTCGCCGGTGCGGATGCGGATCACGTCCTGCACGTCGGTGATGAAGATCTTGCCGTCGCCGATGCGGCCCGTGCGCGCGGCGGCGGTGATCGCCTCCACGGCGCGCTCGCAGAGGTCGTCGGAGCAGATCACCTCGATCTTCACCTTCGGCAGGAAGTCCACGACGTACTCCGCGCCGCGGTAAAGCTCGGTATGGCCCTTCTGGCGCCCGAAGCCCTTGGCCTCGACCACGGTCAGCCCCTGGAGGCCGATCTCGTGAAGGGCGTCCTTCACTTCGTCCAGCTTGAAGGGCTTGATGATGGCTTCGATCTTCTTCATCGGCTCCGTATCCCACGGGGTGCGGGCACCCCGCTCCTCCCGCGTCTTGGCCGCGCCCCGGAAACGCGGGACGCTGGCGGGCGGACGTTGCACGGCCCGTGCCGGGCGGGCAAGGATGGCGCGGGAGGAATTTCGGGGTCCGGACGAAACCGGCGCTCCCGGCGGGGGCATTTGCCCAAACTGCAGGCAGAGAGACGACCCGTGATTGCGCCGGGGGGCCTGCGACCCCATCATGGGCGGGCCCGGGCGGGGCCGCCGCCGCCGCGGTGCCACCCCATCCGGAACGTCCTGCGCCCGATCATGACCGCCCCGCTCAAGCCCCAGAACGACCTTCTCTCCGCCACCGGCACGACGGTCTTCACCGTCATGTCGGCGCTCGCCGTGCAGCACGGGGCGATCAACCTCGGCCAGGGCTTTCCCGACCAAGAGGGGCCGGAGGTCGTGGTCCGGGCCGCGGCCGAGGCGCTGCTCGACAACCGCAATCAGTACCCGCCCCTGACCGGGGTGCCGGAACTGCGCAACGCGGTCGCCGGGGCGAATCGGCGCTTCTACGGGCTGGAGATCGACCCGCTTTCCGAGGTCGTCGTCACCTCCGGCGCCACCGAGGCCATCACCGCCTGCCTCATGGCCGTGCTGAACCCCGGCGACGAGTGCGTGCTGATCGAGCCGCTCTATGACACCTACCTGCCGGTGGTGCGGATGCTCGGCGCCGTGCCCCGGCTCGTCCGCCTAGCGCCGCCGCGCTGGGAGCTGCCGCGGGCCGAGCTGGCCGCCGCCTTCGGGCCGCGCACCAAGGCGATCCTGCTGAACTCCCCCATGAACCCCGCCGGCAAAGTCTTCACCGCCGCCGAGTTGGCCTTCGTGGCCGATCTCGTCCAGCGCCACGGCGCCTATGCCGTCTGCGACGAGGTCTATGAGCACCTCACCTTCGACGGCTGGTCCCACATCCCGTTGATGACGCTGCCGGGCATGCGGGAGCGCTGCATGCGGATCGGCAGCGCGGGCAAGACCTTCAGCCTCACGGGCTGGAAGGTGGGCTACATCACCGCCGACCGCTCGCTCGCGCCCAACATCGCCAAGGCGCACCAGCTCCTCACCTTCACCACCCCGCCCAACCTCCAGCGGGCGGTCGCGGTCGGGCTCGGGCTGGACGACGCCTATTTCAGCGGCCTCTCCGCCGACCTCCAGGCGAAGCGGGACCGGTTGGCGGCGGGGCTGTCCGCCCTCGGATTCGGGGTGCTGCCCACCCAGGGCTCCTACTTCATCACGGCCGACTTCCGGCCGCTGGGCTTCACCGGGGACGACGTGGCCTTCTGCCGGCACATCACCGAGGCCGCGAAGGTCACCGCCATCCCCGTCTCGGCCTTCTATGCCGGGGAGGGAGCCCCGAACCACTACGCCCGCTTCGCCTTCTGCAAGGCGGATGCGGTGCTGGACGAGGCGCTGGCGCGGCTCGGCGCCTGGAAGGCCGCGCGGGCGGACGGGGTCCGCGCCGCGGGATAGCGCCTCCGCGCGGGGTCCTTCGCGGGGACGGTTGACGGAAGGGCCCGGCTCACCCTAAACCGCGCCGCCGGCCGGGCTCTCCCGGACCCGGCGGCCGGAACCCCGGTTCCAGCGGCCGGAACCTTCGGTTCCAGCGGCCGGAGCCTTCGGTTCCAGCGATATGGCGGCCTTAGCTCAGTCGGTAGAGCGCCAGGTTGTGGTCTTGGATGTCACGGGTTCGAATCCCGTAGGTCGCCCATCCTTCCCCCGAATGCCCCAGCAGCACCCCGGCGCCTTCACCCCGGCAGGTTCATGAAGTTGGCCGCCGCGCTCGCCCGGGCGAGCAGGGCGCGCATCGCCGGGTTCTCGTCCCCGCGCTCGGCCGTCAGCGCCTCCATCGGGCAGAAATACTCGTGCGCCTGGGGCATCTGCGTGCGCGCGAAACCCTCGTACTGCCGCGACTTCAGCCCGTAGAGCACCCGCACGTCCCGCACCGGCAGCACGAGCGGGTCCACCGGCTCGGACCGGAGCACCCGGATGAGCTTCCACCGCGGCGTGGGGTCGTGCGGCTGGCAGGGGGCGAGCAGCCAGGGCACGGGGCAGACCGCCAGCAGCGAGGTAGTGGAGGGCGCGAAGCGGGAGCGCTTGTCCAACAGGTTCTGCAAGCTCGAACACGCCTCGATGCAGAGGATGTCCGCATAGGGGTCCGCCGGGTCCGGCGAGAAATGCAGCCACAACCCGTCCGGCAGCGTGCGCAGGCGATTGGTGCCGGGCAGCTTCAGGAAGGGCTGGTTCGGCGCCTGCGCCTCCCCTGGCCGGGCACGGAGCCAGGTGCCCGGCTGCTTGGGCGTGACCGGTGCGCCGGGCGGGTGCTGGGGCCAGTGGCGCAGACGGCGACGGACCTGCTCATCGAGCGAGGGGGGCGGGGCCATCCGCGAAGACAATGCAAGGTTCACGGGAAGAACACCTTCGGTCCACAACTAAGTATAGAGGAACGCAATCACATGAATTTTATCAAGAGAACGCACCGTGAACTGTGTGTAGATTGTAATTAAAGGGACTGTTGGTAATAATCTTTCGCAGCGTCCCAGCTTTTAGAAGGTAATTACTTCACGTCATTAGAAGATGTTTTTCAATTACTATGAGAAGATAATCTCCTAAACACAAAAAAGCCCGCCTCTCCCGAAGCGGGCATTTCAGGGCACGGAAAGCCGAAAAGGGGCCCCGGACGGCTGCCCGGGGCCCCTTCCGGGTCAGCCGCGGCCGGAGAGCGGCACGTAGTCCCGGTTCGTCGCGCCGGTATAAACCTGCCGCGGACGGCCGATGCGCTGGCCCGGCTCCTCGATCATTTCCTTCCACTGGCTCACCCAGCCCACCGTGCGCGCCACGGCGAAGAGCACCGTGAACATGTAGGTGGGGATGCCCATCGCCTTCAGGATGATGCCGGAATAGAAGTCGACGTTGGGATAAAGCTTGCGGGAGACGAAGTACTCGTCCTCCAGCGCGATCCGCTCCATCTCCATCGCCATGTCGAGCAGCGGCTCGTCCTTGATGCCGAGCTCGGCCAGCACCTCGTGGCAGGTCTCCTTCATGATCTTCGCGCGAGGGTCGAAGTTCTTGTAGACCCGGTGCCCGAAGCCCATGAGCTTCACGCTGCTGTTCTTGTCCTTCACCCGCTCGATGAAGTCCGGGATGTTCTCGGGCGTCTTGATCTCGCCCAGCATCTTCAGCACCGCCTCGTTCGCGCCGCCATGGGCGGGGCCCCAGAGCGCCGCGATGCCGGCCGCGATGCAGGCATAGGGGTTGGCGCCGGTGGAGCCGGCGAGGCGGACGGTGGAGGTGGAGGCGTTCTGCTCGTGGTCCGCGTGCAGCACGAGGATCCGGTCCATGGCGCGCGCCAGGATCGGGTTCACCTTGTACTCCTCCGCCGGCACGGCATTGAGCATGTAGAGGAAGTTCTCGGCATAGCCGAGGTCGTTGCGCGGGTACACGAAGGGCTGGCCGATCGAGTACTTGTAGGCCATCGCCGCGATCGTCGGCACCTTGGCGATCAGGCGGAAGGCCGCGATCTCGCGCTGGCGCGGGTCGGAGATGTCGAGGCTGTCGTGGTAGAAGGCCGAGAGCGCGCCGACCACGCCGCAGAGGATCGCCATCGGATGGGCGTCGCGGCGGAAGCCGCTGAAGAACTGGCGGATCTGCTCGTGCACCATGGTGTGCATCGTCACGTCATGCGTGAACTGCTTCAGCTGCCCCTCGTTCGGCAGCTCGCCGTTCAGCAGGAGGTAGCAGACCTCCGTGAAGTCCGAATTCTCGGCCAGCTGCTCGATCGGGTAGCCGCGATAGAGCAGGACGCCCTTGTCGCCGTCGATATAGGTGATCTTGCTCTCGCAGGCCGCGGTCATGCCGAAGCCGGGATCGAAGGTGAAGACGCCGAGATCCGCGTAGAGCTTGCGGATGTCCGCGACCGCCGGGCCAACGCTTGCCTGCACGAGGGGAGCGCGGGTGGACTTGTTGGTGCCGTCGAGCGTGATCGTGACGGAACCCGGGTTGGACGCGTCGCTCATGCGTTGATCCTTGGGCGGGCCGGCTCTCGCCGGCCGTGGGTGAAATTCCGGTCCGGGGGGGCGGCCGAGCGCCGGTCCCTGCCGATCCCTCGGGCCGATCCCCTCGGGACGCTGCGGCGCAAGATAGGCCCCCCGGCGGCCTTGTCCATCCGGGGAGGGCGGGACCCCGGTCCCCCTAGCGGCGGGCCTGCCATGCCGCGGGAGGCCGCGCGCCGCGGGCCCAGAGGCCGCGTCCCTCCCTCCGCGCCGCTCTCTCCTGCGGCGTGAAATCATCGTCATCGGCCAGCGCCCAGCCGGCGGAGACGAGGGCACCGTTCAGCTCCACCCCCTCCGCCTCGCGCCCGGCCGTGCTGCACTGGCCGAGGCCGCGGCCGAAGCGGTCCCGCCCTCGGATGCGGCAGAGGACGCCCTGTCCGGCGACCAGCCGGGCCAGGGCCTCGGCCGATCCGGCGCCGCAGTCGAACTCGCGCCCGCCTGCCTCCTGGCAGGTCTCGCCGCGCGCGGGGGCGGCCAGGCCGCGCAGCCGCACGATGCGGTCGGAGAGGCGGAGCGTGTCGCCGTCCACCACGCGCAGCTCGGCGGGGCCGGCGGCCCAGTCCTGCTCGCGCGGGGAATCGCCGAGAGGCTGCGCGGGCCCGCCGAGCCCGATCAGCCCGGCTGCCACGCCGGCGAGGCCGAGCGCGACGAGCGGCCCGCGCCAGGCGCGCGGGGCATTGTGGGCGGGACGGAAGATGCGCCGGCGGGGAAGCACCCCCTGGTGCCTAGCAAGCCGCGACGAGCCGGCACAAGCGGGGCGAGGGGCGGGAGCCGCCGCCTCAGCGCGCCATCTCGGGCAGGTCGCTCGGCTGGACGAAACGCACCAGCCGCGCCCGCTCTGCCGAGAGGGAAGCCCAGGGCCCGTCCAGCTCGAACTCCGCCAGGGCGGCGGTGGGATAGGCCTCGGCCAGCGCCTGCCCGGCGGTTCCGGCATCCGGGCCAGCGAGGTTCAGCGCCAGCTCGTGCAGGCCGGGGTTGTGGGCGATGAGCAGCACGCTCCGCGCGGAGTCCGGGGCCTCGCGCAGGGCGTCCAGCAGGCGCGTCCAGGGGGCGAGGTAGAGGTCGTCCATCGGCTCCACCCGCGCCTCGCCGCCGAGCGGGCCGAGTCCCTCCAGCGTCTGCAGCGTGCGGCGGGAGGAGGAGACGAGGATCAGCTCCGGGCTCAGCCCGAGGCCGCGCATCGCGCCGGCCATGGCGGCGGCGGCGCGGCGCCCGCGGGCATTCAGCGGCCGGGCATGGTCCGACAGGGCGGGATCGTCCCAGGCCGATTTGGCGTGACGCAGCAGAAGCAACTGACGCATGGACGCAGCCTGCCACAGCCCGCGCCGCCTGTCTCCCGTGCCCCCGGCGGGAGTGCCCTGCGCCCGGCTGCCTGCTCCCGGGGCCGCCCCGTGGCACCGCTCCCTGGGACCGCTGCCTGGCACCGCTCCCTGGCACCGCTCCTTGGCACCGCTCCCCGGGGCCGCCGCCAGGGGCCGCGCCCGGAGCCGGTTCCCGTGGCAGCATCCGGGGCCGTCCCTCGCGCCCACCCCCGGCACGCCGGGAGCATCCCGCCCCCGCCCGCGCGTTACAGCGTCTCACGGCCTCCGCCGGGGATTGGAGCGCAGGGAATGACACAGGGATCGGGCGCGGCGCGGCGCCCCGGGCTGGCGGGGCGATGACCGCGGCGGCCTTCATGGGCATGGTGCTGGCGCTGACCGGGCCGCTGCTCGCCGTCTCGCGGCTGGTGGGGCTGCCCACGCCGCTGCTCTTGGTGGGGGCGGGGCTGGCCGTCTCCGCGCTCCCGGGGCTGCCCCCGGGGCCGGTCGAGCCGCAGCTCCTCATCTCGCTCTTCCTGCCGCCGATCATTTACGCCTCGGCGATCCGGGTCTCGGTCCATCTCTTCCGCTTCACCCTCGGCACGGGGGTGGCGGTCGGGATCGGGCTGGCGGCCGTGACGATCCCGGCGGTGGCCCTCGTCGCGCGGCTCATGCTGCCGGGGCTGGACTGGGCGCCGGCCCTGCTGCTCGGCATCGTCGGCACGCTCTTCGACACCCGCATCTTCCACGAGGCCGAGGGCCGCCCTCAGGTGCCGCGCGCCGTCTCGGACGCGCTGAAGGTGCGGGAGATCGTGGCGAGGATCGCGGCGCTCGGGGCGCTTGCGCTCGTCGTGGGAGCGGTGCGGGAGGGGGCGCCGAGCCCCCTCGGCGCGGCCGGCGCCTTCGCCTGGGCGCTGGCGGCGGGCGTCGCGGCCGGATGGGCGCTCGGCCGCGCGGCCCTCTGGCTGCGCAAGCGGGCGAAGCCGGCGCCGGTGGAGATCGCCGTCTCGGTCGCGCTGCCCTATCTCTGCGCGCTGGTGGCGAACGCGCTCGGCCTCTCCCTCTCGGCGACTATCATCGCGGCGGCGCTCACCGTCTCCACCGGCGAGGTGGACCGCGAGACCGGGGAGACGCGCAGCTCCTCCGAGGCGCGGATCTCGGCGACGGCCTTCTGGGAGGAGCTGAGTCTGCTCCTCTCCGCCATGCTCTTCCTCCTCGCCGGCCGGGCGCTGCCGCGGGCGCTGGAGGCGCTGGAGAGCTGGCCGCTCTGGCAGACGGCGGGCACGGCGGCGGCGCTGGCCGCGCTGATCCTCGCCCTGCAGTTCCTCTTCTCCCTCGTCGCCGCCTGCCTGCCGGCCCCGGCCGCCGCGCTGCGGAACCGGGAGAGGGAGGCGGGGAGGGAGGTGACGCGGCTGACGGCGGCGGGGGTGATGGCCTGGGCCTGCACGCCCTCGATCCTCGGCATCGTCGTCGCCCTCTCCGCCCCGCCGGAGATGGGGGACCGGGGCCTGACCCTCGTCGTCGCCGCCTTCCTCATCCTCGGCGGGGTGGTGGTGCAGGGGCTGACGCTCGGCGCCGCGGTGCGCGCCGCCTCCCTCGGCGACGAGGGGGAGGAGAAGCGGGAGGGCGAGCTGGCGAAGGGCGTCGCCGCAAAGGCCGCGGAGGGGGCCGCGGAAGGGGAGGAGGGAGGGCACGACGCCGTGCGCCGCGCCCTGCTCCGCCTGCGCGAGGACGACCATATCGGCGACGAGGTGCTGCAGAAGATGCTGCGCGAGACCGATCTCAGCGCCCGCGCCGCGGAGGGGCCGGCGGCCGCGCTCCCCGGCGCCGGGCCCCCGAATCCCTGAGCGTCAGCCCGCCTTCGCGCGCAGCGGCGGCGGCAGGACCTCCGCCGGGATCGGGCACTCGTAGGGGCGCCCGCCGCGGCGCTGGGCCAGCTCCGCCTTCGCGCGGGCGAGCAGCTCGGGGTCGCGGAAGCCGTCCAGCGCGGTGGCCGCCATCACCTTCGCCGCCTGGGCCATGCCCTTGTGCGCGTGGGCGGACCTGCCCTGGGCCACGGCCTGCCAGGTGTGGAAGGGCGTGCCCACCGCCCAGCACCCGCCCCAGGCCTGCACCGTCGGCACGATCTGGGACACGTCGCCCACATCGGTGGAGCCGGCCTGGGTGAGCGGCGTGCCGTCGAAGGGCAGCACGCCGTCATGCAGTGCCGATTCCGCCATGGCGGGGTCGGCGCCGAAGCTTGCCACCTCGGAGGCGATGTCGCCGGGGCTGAGGGAGCGGCGGATGCGGGCGGCGAGGTCGAGATCCGCCTCGTCATGCGCGGGGGCGCCGAGGCTCCCGAAGTTGCCGTGCAGCACCGTCTCCAGCGTGCGGTTTTGCAGCAGCTCCGAGCAGGCCTTGTCGATCTCGTACGACCAGCGCGTGCCGGTCATGATCGCGGCGCCCTCGGCGCAGGCGCGCACCCGCTCGAACAGGGCCTCCGCCTCGGCGACGCGGGGCGCGCGGATGAGGTAGAGCACCTCCGCCTCGGCCTGCACGACATTGGGGGACACGCCGCCCGAATTGGTGATGGCGTAGTGGACGCGGGCCTCCTGCGGCATGTGCTCGCGCAGGTAGTTCACGCCGACATTCATCAGCTCCACCGCGTCCAGCGCCGAGCGGCCGAGATGGGGCGAGCCCGCCGCATGCGCCGCCTTTCCCTGGAAGCGGAAATAGACTTGGTAGTTCGCGAGGTTGCGGACGGACATCACGCCGTTAAAGGCGCCGGGATGCCAGGTGATGGCGGCGTCCAGCTCGTCGAAGGCGCCGGCGCGGGCCATGAAGGTCTTGCCCGATCCGCCCTCCTCGCCGGGGCAGCCGTAGTAGCGCACGCGGCCGGGGATGCCCGCCTCGCGCAGCGCATCGCGTGCGGCGACGGCGGCGAGCATCGCCCCCGCGCCGAGCAGGTTGTGCCCGCAGCCATGCCCGTTGCCGCCCGTCTCGACGGGGCGCAGCTCCGCGATCCCCGCCTCCTGCGAGAGGCCGGCCAGCGCGTCGAACTCGCCGAGGAAGCCGATCAGCGGCCCGCCCTCGCCGGCCTCGGCCATGAAGGCGGTGGGGATGCCGGCCAGGTTGCGGGTGACGCGGAAGCCCTCCGCCTCGAGCTGCGCGATCTGCGCCTCCACCGAGCGGTGCTCGGCGAAGCGCAACTCGGGCATGCCCCAAATGCGGTCGGACAGGTCGCAATAGGCGGGCGCCAGCCTCTCCACGGCGTCGGAGAGCTGGTCGAGCGCGATGGGGTCGTTCTTCATGCCCGATCTCTACGCCCGCCTGCGCCTCAGGTCACCTCGACGATCAGCTTGCCGAAGTTCCGCCCGGCGAGGAGCCCGGCGAAGGCCTCGGGCGCGTTCTCCAGCCCCTGGACCCGGTCCTCCCGGTACTTCAGCGCCCCCTCCCGCAGCCAGGCGCCGCCGATGCGGGGCCAGTCCGCGAAGGCGCGGGGGTGGTCGCGCACGATGAAGCCCTGGAGCTTCAGCCGCTTGCGGACGAGGGCCATGAGGTTGGGGCCGGGGGCGGGCTCGGCGTCGTTGTACTCCGCGACCATGCCGCAGAAGGCGACGCGGGCGAAGTCGTTCAGCAGGGGGAAGACGGCCCGCTGCACGGCGCCGCCGACATTCTCGAAATAGGAGTCGATCCCCTCCGGGCAGGCGGCGGCGAGGCGATCGGCGAAGTCGGGCGCGCGGTGGTCCACGCATTCGGGAAAGCCCAGCTCCTCCCGCACGAAGGCGCATTTCTCCGGCCCGCCGGCGATGCCGACGACGCGCGCCCCCATCCGCCCGGCGATCTGCCCGGCCACGCCGCCCACGGCGCCGGAGGCGGCGGAGACGACGAAGGTCTCGCCCGGGCGCGGCGAGGCGATCTCGGTCACGCCCACCCAGGCCGTGGTGCCGGGCATGCCGAGCACGCCGAGCGCCGTGGTGACGGGGGCGGCCCCGGGGTCGAGCTTCCGCAGCCCGGCCGCCGGCACGGCGGAGAAGCGCTGCCACCCGGCCCCGCCGAGCACCCAGTCCCCGGCACCGAAGCGGCCGGTGGGGTCCTCCACCACCTGGGCGACGGACTGGCCCTCCATCACCGCCCCGATCTCCACCGGCGCGGAGTAGGACTTCGCCGCGCTCATCCGCCCGCGCATGTAGGGGTCGAGCGAGACGAAGCGGTTCCGCAGCAGCGCCTCGCCCGGGCGGGGGGAGGGGGGCGCCTCATCCACGGTCTCGAAATGCTCCGGCCCGACCCGTCCCTCCGGCCGGGCACGGAGAAGGATGCGGCGGTTGCTCTCGGTCATGGGCGCCTCCTGGCCTGGGGCGCGCAGGCTGGCACCATCCGCGCGGCGGGTCACGGCTGGCGCGGCGCCGCCCCCGGCGCTACAGCCGCCCCATGATCCAGGCCGGTTCCCGCGCCCCGTCCGCCGCCACCTCCCAGGGCACCCCCCGCCCATGCGCGTGATCGGCCTTGCCGGCTGGAGCGGCGCGGGGAAGACGACGCTCCTAGCCGCCCTCATCCCCTGGCTGCGCGGCCAGGGGCTCACGGTCTCCACGATCAAGCACGCCCACCACGCCTTCGACGTGGACCGGCCGGGGAAGGACAGCCACACCCACCGCCAGGCCGGCGCCTCCCAGGTGCTCGTCTCCTCCGCGCTGCGCTGGGCGCTGATGACGGAGCTGCGCGACGCGCCGGAGCCGGAGCTGGCCGCGCTCATCGCCCATCTCGACCCCGTGGACCTCGTGCTCGTGGAGGGCTTCAAGCGCGACACGCACCCCAAGATCGAGGTCCATCGCAGCGCCAACGGCAAGCCCTGGCTTCACCCCGAGGACCCCGCGATCCGCGCCGTGGCCTCCGACGCGCCGCCGCCCGGCGGGCTGCCCCATGCCGGGCTCGACGACATCCCCGGCATCGGCGCGCTCGTCCTCGCCCATGCGGCGCCCTGGCCGGGATAGGCCTGGAGTTGCACACCCCAAAGGTGGTTATCGCCCCGGCCAGCTAGAGCGACTGAAGTGCTAGCCCTTATTGGCCTGTCTACGTTGTATCCGGAAGCGCTTGCGGCTGGTCTTTCGGCTCCGTTTCGGTCTGATACGCACGACGGCACCTCCCCTGCATCCGTTGGAACGTTTTACCCTACCAAGCTATCCCCGGCCTGCAAACGGACGGCGCGGCAGACCGGGAGCCTCGATGCTGGGATGCGCAACCGTGGTGACAGGCTTCCCGGGGGCGGCTGGGCTGGTTGTACGAATTCGTACATCGTCGGCCAGGTCCCGCTACGCCATCCATTCAGGCGCAGGACCACGGCCCCAGGGGCCGAGCTGGGCTGACCGTCTCAGGGTCGGTCAGGCGCTCCGGGCGGCTGGCAGGTCCATCGATTCCCGCTGCGCCGCCACTCTCGACACGGCCTGGAGCAGGGCCGCGCCGCGGCAGGGCTTCACGACCAGCGGAGCATCGAGGTGGCGGCCTCTATCGCAGTCCGTCTCGTAGCCCGTCGCGAAGAGGAAGGGCACGCCGATCGCGGCGAGCGCGTCCGCCACGGGCGTGACCCGCTCGCCCTGGAGGTTGACGTCGAGCACGGCCACCGAGATCCCCCCGTCCGAGGCGGCGGCCTCGATCAGCGAGACGGCATCGGCCACGCTCGGCACGGGTCCGAGGACTTCCCACCCCGCCGTGCGGAGGTCATCGGCGATGTCCTCGGCAATGAACCATTCGTCCTCCACCACGAGCACGCGTCGGGGGAGAGGGGAACCGGGGCTCCGGCCGGCGCGGCTGGTTTCCGGTGCATGAACCACGCTCGGCACGAGCGCGAGGTCGGGGAGAGGCACGTCCATGGGAACGGAACCTACCGGTCCTTCCGCCGCGCCACTGTCCGGTAGCGTACGACATGGGAGCCGGAACCGGGGCGTGGAAGAAAGGAGAGGAACGTACATCACCGTACAGACGCTCCGGGCGTCCCTGGCCTAAGGGCACGGCGTTCTTAACGTTGCGGTGCCGGCGCTGGTCAGTCTCGCGCACCTCCCTGAGTCACGGACGCCGCGCTGTTGCCTCCCCATTCCCATCCGCGCAACCGCCTGCTCGCGGCGCTCGGCGCCCAGGAACTCGCCGCCCTGGCGCCGCACCTCGTTCCGGTGGAGCTGAGCATGCGGGCGACGCTGCACCTGCCGGGGCAGCCGATCACCGAGGTGTTCTTCCCCGAGAGCGGCTACGTCTCGATGGTCGCGCATATCGAGGATGGGGACCTCGCCGAGGTTGGCCTCGTCGGCCGCGAGGGCTTCATCGGCCTGCCCATCCTCCTCGGCGCGGACCGCGAGGACATCGAGGCGATGGTGCAGAGCCCCGGAGCGGCGCTCAGGATGGATGCCGCGCGCTTCCGCGACCTGCTCGACGGGGTGCCGGGCCTGCGGGAAATCCTGCTCCGCTACGCCCTCGTCTATCACGGGCAGGTCGCGCGGACGGCGGCGTGCAACGGCCATCACAGCGTCAGCCAGCGCCTCGCCCGCTGGCTGCTCATGGCCCATGACCGCTCGGACGGGAACAGCTTCCCCGTCACCCACGAGCTTCTCTCCCACATGCTCGCCGTGCGACGCGCGGGGGTGACGGTGGCTGCCGGGCAGCTCCGGACGGCCGGGCTGATCCGCTACGAGGGCGGGCGCATCCACATCACGAATCGCCAGGGCCTGGAGAGCGCGTCCTGCGAGTGCTACGGCATCGTCCGCCGCAGCTTCGACGAGCTGCTGGACGGGACGGCCAGGCGGAAGCCAGGGGGGTCATAGGGGCCGCCCCTCCGCCGCGCGCTCCAGCGCGGCCAGCTCCTCCGGCGTATTCGCGTTGAGAAAGGGGTCGCCCGGCCATTCCACGGCGACCGCGCCGTGGCGCGCGGCCCATCGGCCCACCTTGCCCTCCCCCGCGAGGAGCGCGGCGCGCAGGTCGTCGCGCAGCGCGACGGACCATAGCGCGACCGGCGGATGCGCCCTCCCGGCCGAGGCGGCATGGGCGACCGGCGCCCCCGCCGCGTGCAGCCGGGCGGCGAGGTCCGGTGGGATCAGAGGCGTGTCGCCCGGCACGGAGAGCACCCAGCCCAGGCCGAGCCGCGCGGCGTGCTCCATTCCCGCCAGCACGCCCGCCAGCGGGCCGGGATAGCCGGGAAAGGGGTCCGCCAGCACGGGCAGGCCCGGCGCGGCACCGGCGAAGCGGGCGGGGTCGCCATTCGCGCTGATGGCCAGCGCCGCGGCCTGCGGCGCCAGGCGCTCCAGCAGCAGGGCGAGCATCGGGCGCCCACCCAGGGACCCATGCAGCGGCAGGAGGGTCTTGTCCCCGCCGCCCATGCGCCGCGCCAGCCCGCCCGCGAGGACGAGGCCGAGCGTCAGCGGGGTGTCAGCCCCGTCCACGCAGGGCGAGCGGGCGCATGAGGAAGACGGTGCCCCAGCCCCAGGCCGCGCCCGCCAGCGGCAGCACCCAGGGCGGGATGCCGCGTGGCAGGTGCTGCGGCACAAAGTAGGCCGCCGCCACCCCCGCCGCCGCGCCGATGGCGAGGTCCGGCAGGCGGGTGAGGCGGAGCAGGAGGGCGAGCCCGACCCCGCCCGCCGCCCCGAGAAGGGCGAGCCAGACCACCACGGGCAGGCCGTAGGGGCCCGGCGCTATGGAGAAGGCGGCGCGCGGCATCACCCGGGCGACGTGATGCAGGAGGAAGAGCGTGGGGTCGCGGAAGAGGAGCACGCCCAGCGCCCCGCAGGGCGCCCCGTAGAGGAGCGCCCGCCGCAGGCTCTCGATCACGCCGTGGCACGTTCCGCCACGCACTCGCGCAGCGCCTCGCCCAGTTTGTCCATGCCCTCGTTCACCAGCGCGTCGGAGGTGGTGAGGGGGCAGAGGAAGCGGATGACATTGGCGCGCACGCCGCAGGAGAGGAGGACGAGCCCCTTCTCCGCGGCCTTGGCCACGAGGGCGCGGGTCAGGTCGGGGTCGGGCCGGTCGGCATCGCCGTCGGCCACCAACTCCATCGCCACCATGCCGCCGACCTGGCGGATGTCGCCGATCACGCCGGTGAGGCTGTTGCTCGCCTGCAATTCCCGGATGCGGGAGACGATGAGGTCGCCGATGTGGTTGGCGCGCTCGATCAGCCCCTCCTCCTCGATCACGTCGAGCACCGCATTCGCCGCGGCGCAGCCGAGCGGCGAGCCGCCATAGGTTCCGCCGAGCCCGCCCGGGCCGGGGCTGTCCATGATGGAGGCGGTGCCGGAGACGGCCGAGAGGGGGAAGCCGCCGGCCAGCGACTTCGCCATGGTCACGAGGTCCGCCTTCACCCCCGTGTGCTCCATCGCGAACATCTTGCCCGTGCGCGCGAAGCCCGTCTGGACCTCGTCGGCGATCAGCAGCATGCCGTACTTGTCGCAGATGGCGCGCAGCCCCTGCATCAGCTCCGGCTGCGCCTGGTAGAAGCCGCCCTCGCCCTGCACGGGCTCGATGATGATGGCGGCGATCCGGTTCGGATCGATGTCCGCCTTGAACAGCGTCTCGATCGCCTCCAGCGTGTCCGCCACCTCCTTGCCGTGATAGGCGACGGGGAAGGGCAGGTGGTAGATGTCGGCCGGCATCGGGCCGAAGCCCACCTTGTACGGCACGACCTTGCCGGTGAGCGCCATGCCGAGCAGCGTGCGGCCGTGGAAGGCGCCGGAGAAGGCGATCACCCCCGGGCGGCCCGTATGGGCGCGGGCGATTTTCACCGCGTTCTCCACCGCCTCGGCGCCCGTCGTGAGGAACACGGTCTTGGCCGGGCCGCGCACGGGGGCGATGGCGTTCAGCCGCTCGGCGAGGCGGACATAGCTCTCATAGGGCGTCACCTGCACGCAGGTGTGGGAGAAGTTCTCCAGCTGCGCCTGCACGGCGGCCTTCACCCTGGGATGCAGGTGGCCCGTGTTCAGCACGGCGATGCCGCCGGCGAAGTCGATGTAGCGCTTGCCCTCGACATCCGTGATCTCGGACCCCTCCGCCCGCGCCGCGAAGACGGGCAGGGAGGAGGAGAGGCCGCGCGGCACGGCGGCCTCCTTGCGCGCCTGGAGCGTGCTGTTGCGCGGGCCCTCCTGGATCGGAGCGGTAGCCTCGCCTGAGATCGTGGTGCCCATGGATCGGATGTCCCTCGCGCAATGCCGGGAAGGTGCGCCGGGCGCCGCGCGGCGGCAAGGCTCGCACGGGGCGGCGCGCGGTATTTCCTGCCGCATCCCGGGCGGGCGGCGGCGTTCCCTGCCGTTCTCCGGCACCGGGCGCGCGGGCCGTGCCCGCGTGAGAGGTGAGGCCGTGCCCGCGTGAGATGGTGCGGCTGCGCCCGCGTGAGAGGGGGCGGCTTGCGGCGCTCCCGTGCCGCGCGCAACCTGCGCCGCCTTTGCCCCGGGGGAGTCGATCGACGTGAATGGCGCGCACAGCCTTGTCCGCACACTGCTGGCATCCGGCGTGGACACCTGCTTCGCGAATCCGGGCACGAGCGAGATGCATTTCGTCGCCGCCCTGGACCAGATCCCCGGCATGCGCTGCGTGCTCGGCCTGCAGGAGAACGTCGTCACCGGCATGGCGGACGGCTACTGGCGCCTCGCCGGCAAGCCCGCCTGCACGCTGCTCCATTGCGGCCCGGGACTCGCGAATGGCCTGGGCAACCTGCACAACGCGCGCCGCGCGCGCAGCGGCATCGTCAACATCGTGGGCGACCACGCGACCTATCACCGCGCCTTCGACGCGCCGCTGACCGCCGACACCGAGGGCTGGGCCCGCCCGGTCTCCGCCTGGGTGCGGACGAGCGCGCGCGCCGCCGATGTCGGGCGGGATGCAGCGGTGGCCGTGCAGGCCGCCCGCACCGCGCCGGGGGGGATAGCGACCCTCATCCTCCCCTCCGACTCCTCCTGGGACGAGGGGGGGGAGGAGGCCGCGCCGCTCCCCGTGCCCGGCCCCGTGGCGCCGGACCCCGGCGCGGTCCGCCAGGCGGCACGCGTGCTGCGCGAGGGGAAGCGCGTCCTCATCCTGCTCGGCGGTGCCGCGCTGCGGGAGAGGGGGCAGGCGCTGGCATGGCGGATCGCGCAGGCGACCGGCGCCTCGCTGCTGGCGGAGGGCTCGAACGCCCGGATGACCCGCGGGCGCGGGCTGCCGCAGCTCGACCGCGTGCCCTATGTCGTGAACGTCGCCGTCGAGCGGCTCTCCGGCTTCGACCACATCGTGCTGGTGAACGCGAAGGCGCCGGTCGGCTTCTTCGCCTATCCCGGCAAGCCCTCCGCCCTCTACCCGCCGGAAGCCGGGGTGCATGTGCTGAGCCGGTTCGAGGGCGATGCCGAGGCCGCGCTCGCCGCCCTGGCCGACGAGCTCGGCGCGCCGGAGGCCGCCATCCCCGATCCCGGCCCGCGCCCCGAGCCCGCGCGCGGCGCGCCGACCCCCGAGGGGCTGGCCCGCACGGTCGCCGCGCTGATGCCCGAGGGCGCCATCGTCTCCGACGAGAGCGTCTCCTACGGCCGCGGCTTCTTCCCCGAGACCTATGCCGCGCCCCGGCACGACTGGCTGCAGCTCACCGGTGGCGCGATCGGGGACGGGATGCCGGTGGCCACCGGCGCGGCCATCGGCTCGGGCGGCAACCGGCGGGTGATCAGCCTCCAGGCGGACGGGTCGGCCATGTACTCGCTCCAGTCCCTCTGGACCCAGGCTCGCGAGAAGTTGCCCGTCACGACGGTGATCCTGTCCAATCGGAAGTACCAGATCCTCATCGGTGAGTATGCGGGCGTCGGCGCCAATCCCGGGCCGACGGCCATGAACATGCTCGACCTCGGCAATCCGGACCTCGACTGGGTCAGGCTTGCCGGGGGAATGGGGGTGGAGGCCGCGCGGGCCGAGACCCTGGAAGCCCTGGGCGACCTGCTCTCCCAGAGCATGGCCCGGCCTGGCCCCTTCCTGATCGAGCTATCTGTCTGACGGAGACGCACGGCTTCATGTCGAACTACCCCAAGGTCCAGCTCCACATCGACGGCGAGTGGCGCGACGCGCGCTCGGGCAAGACCATCGAGGTGATCAACCCCGCGACGGAGGAGGTGGTCGGCACCGTCGCCCATGCCGGCATCCCCGATCTCGACGAGGCGCTGGAGGCCGCGCAGCGCGGCTTCGAGACCTGGCGCAAGACCTCGGTCTTCGAGCGCTACCGGCTGATGCGGAAGGCGGCCGACATCCTCCGCTCCCGCGCCGACGCCATCGCCGCCATGATGACGGCCGAGCAGGGCAAGCCGCTGCCCGAGGCGAAGATGGAGACGCTGGCCGCCGGCGACATCATCGAGTGGATGGCCGAGGAAGGCCGCCGCGCCTATGGCCGCGTGGTGCCCGCCCGCGCCGAGGGCGTGTACCAGCTCGTGCTGCGCGAGCCCGTGGGCCCCGTTGCCGCCTTCACGCCCTGGAACTTCCCGATCAACCAGGTGGTCCGCAAGCTCTCGGCCGCGCTGGCCACGGGCTGCTCCATCATCGTCAAGGCGCCGGAGGAGACGCCGGCCTCGCCGGCCGAGCTGATCCGCGCCTTCGTCGATGCGGGCATCCCCAAGGGGGTGATCAACCTCGTCTACGGCGTGCCCGCCGAGATCAGCGCCTACCTCATCCCGCACCCGGTCATCCGCAAGATCACCTTCACCGGCTCGACCCCCGTGGGGAAGATGCTGGCGGGGCTGGCCGGCCAGCACATGAAGCGCGCGACGATGGAACTGGGCGGCCACGCCCCCGCCATCGTCTTCGACGACGCCGACGTGGGGAAGGCGGCGAGGACGCTCGCCGCCTCCAAGTTCCGCAACGCCGGCCAGGTCTGCGTCTCGCCGACCCGCTTCCTCATCCAGGAGCGCAGCTTCGACGAGTTCCTGGAGACCTTCACCACCGCCGCGCGCGCCATCAAGGTCGGCAACGGCATGGAGGAAGGCGTGACGATGGGCCCGCTCGCCAATGAGCGCCGCGTGCCGACCATCGAGGCGCTCGTGCAGGACGCCGTCGGGCGCGGGGCGAAGCTCCAGGCGGGCGGGAACCGGATCGGGAACAAGGGTTACTTCTACGAGCCGACCGTCCTCTCCGACCTGCCGCTCGATTCCCGCGCGATGAACGAGGAGCCCTTCGGCCCGCTGGCCCTGGTGAACCGCTTCTCGGACTTCGACGAGGTGGTGGCGGAATCCAACCGCCTTCCCTTCGGCCTCGCGGCCTATGCCTTCACCGGCTCGGCCACCACGGCCCAGCGCATCGCGGCGGAGGTGGAGACGGGGATGATGACCATCAACCATCTCGGCCTCGCCCTGCCGGAAGTGCCCTTCGGCGGCGTGAAGGACAGCGGCTACGGGTCCGAGGGCGGGTCGGAGGCGCTGGAAGCCTATCTCGTCACGAAGTTCGTGACGCAAGCGGGACTGTAAGGTCCCGTCCCGGCGGGACCTTACAGTCCCGCCGGGGGTCACGACATGCAGAGGAGAGGGCGATGGAGATCGCGCGCGCGGGTTCCCAGCCATCTGGCAAAGGGCCGTCCGACTGGTTCACCGGCACTGTCCGCATCGACCCGCTGTTCAGCCCGCCCGATCCGGCCCGGGTCGCCGGGGCGCTGGTCACCTTCGAGCCGGGCGCCCGCACGGCCTGGCACACGCATCCGCTCGGCCAGACCCTCATCGTGACCACCGGCCTCGGCTGGGCGCAGCGCGAGGGCGGACCGGTCGAGGAGATCCGCCCGGGCGACGTGGTCTGGTTCCCCCCGGGCGAGAAGCACTGGCACGGCGCCACGCCGACCACGGCCATGAGCCACATCGCGGTCCAGGAGAAGCTCAACGGCTCGCCGGTGGACTGGATGGAGAGGGTGAGCGACGAGGACTACCGGCGCTAGGCTCCCGCGCGCGGCGTCACGCCGGCCATTCGAGCCCAGGCTCGTAGCGCACGGAGACGAAGCAGAGCCCCTCCGCCGGGGCCGTCTGCCCGGCCCGCCGCCGGTCCCGCGAATCGAGCACCTGCCGGGGCCAGGACACCGGCCGCAGCCCGCGCCCGACCTGCGCGAGCGTCCCCACCATGTTCCGCACCTGGTGGTGCAGGAAGGAGCGTGCCTCCACCCTCACCACGATCTCCTCGCCCAGCCGGGAGACGTCGAGCCGGTCGAGCGTCCGCAGCGCGTCGCGCGCCTGGCAGGCGGCGGCGCGGAAGGCGGAGAAGTCGTGATGGCCGATCAGCCCCTGCGCCGCCTCGTGCATCGCCGCCGCGTCCAGCCGCTGCGGCACGTGCCACACGCGCCCGAGGTCCAGCCCCGGCCGCGCCCGGCGGTTGAGGATGCGGTAGCGATAGGTGCGGTGGACGGCCGAGAAGCGCGCGTTCCACTCCTCATAGGGGCGCGCGACCGAGAGGACGGAGATCGGATGCGGCCGGCTCCGCGTGTTAAGCGCCTCCCGCACCCGCTCCACCGGAAGGTCGGCGAGGAGGTCCACCCCCGCCACCTGCCCCTCGGCATGGACGCCCGCATCGGTGCGCCCGGCGGCGCCGACGATCGGCTCCACCCCCCCGTTCAGCGGCGCCGCGGCCTCCTCCAGCACCTGCTGCACGGAGAGCCCGTCCTTCTGCCGCTGCCAGCCGACGAAGGGGGTGCCGTCATACTCGATCAGCAGGGCGTAGCGCGGCATCCTAGCCGAGCACCGTGCCGGGCGGGACGGGCGTGCCGCGCAGGAAGGCGGCCGCCTCCATCGCCCCGCGCCCGGCGCGCTGCACGCGGGTGAGGCGCAGCGCCGTGCCCTCGCCGCAGGCGACGAGCAGGGAATCATCGAGCACGGTGCCGGGCGGGGCTCCCCCGCCCGGGGCGGGCTCGGCGGAGAGGACGCGCAGCGGCTCCCCGTTCAGCGCCGTGAAGGCGCCGGGCCAGGGTGTCATCGCGCGCACGCGCCGGTCCAGCGCCGGGGCGGGGTGGGACCAGTCCAGCCGCCCGTCCTCCTTGCCGAGCTTGGGGGCGTAGGTCGTGCCCTCCCCGGGCTGGGGGGTGGCGGGCGGGTCCTCGTCGAGGGCGCGGAGGATCAGCCGGGCGCCCATTTCGGAAAGGCGGTCATGCACCTCCACCGTCGTCTCGCGGGGGCCGATCGGGGTCGCCTCGCGCAGCAGCATGGGGCCGGTGTCCAGCCCCTCGTCCATCCGCATGATGGTGATGCCCGTCTCGGCATCGCCCGCCAGCACCGCCGCGTGGATCGGCGCCGCGCCGCGCCAACGGGGCAGGAGGCTCGCATGGATGTTCAGGCAGCCGCGCCGGGGCGCGTCCAGCATCGCTTTCGGCAGGATCAGCCCGTAGGCGACGACCACTGCCGCATCGAGCTCCAGCGCGGCGAAGGCCTCGTGCTCCGCCGTCTCGCGCCGCACCCGCGCCGGGGTCCGTACGGTCAGGCCCATTTCCAGCGCGGCGGCGTGGACGGGGCAGGGGGTCTCGCGCTGCCCGCGCCCGGCCGGGCGGGGCGGCTGGGCGTAGACGGCCGCGATCTCGTGCCCGGCCGCGTGCAGCGCCCGCAGCGCCGGCACGGAGAAGGCCGGGCTGCCCATGAAGGCCAGCCGGAGGCGCCCGCCTTCCCTCGTCACATCGCCTCCCGCGACTTCAGCTTCTGCTCCTTCAGGAACTTCTTGATGAGCATGTTCCGCTTCAGCGGGCCCAGGCGGTCGGTGAACATCACGCCGTCCAGGTGGTCGATCTCGTGCTGGAGACAGGTGGCCAGCAGGTCGTCCGCCTCCATCTCGCGCCGCGTCCCGTCCAGCTCGCGCCAGCGCACCTTCACCCGGGCCGGCCGCTCGACATCGGCGTACTGGCCGGGGATGGAGAGGCAGCCCTCCTCCCGCACCGCGCGCTCCTCGCTCGCCGCCACGATCTCGGGATTCACCAGCACCATGGGGGAGGGGGTGTCGTCCGGCTGGAGGTCGATCACCACCAGCCGCAGCTTCTCGCCCACCTGCGGGGCGGCGAGGCCGATGCCGGGCGCCTTGTACATCGTGGCGAGCATCCGGGGCGCGAGCGCCCGCACGAGGTCGGCATCGCCCTCGGCCACGGGCCGGGCCTTGGCGCGCAGGATGGGATCGGGATGGAGAAGGATGGGGAGGAGGGGGACGTCGTTCATCGCTCGGCCTGGGGGCGGCCCGGAGGCGGGCACTCCCGGCGGCATGTAGGGCAGAACGCCCGCCGGCGGAACTCGCCGCCGCGCTCCTGGCGCCACCCTCCTGGCGCCACCTCCTTGTAACAGGGCGCGGCCTCGCCGATATTCGCCCTGGGCCGGTGCCTCCATGGGCCGGCCCGAGTGGCCTCGCTTCCTAAGGACGCCGCAGCATGACCCGTTCGCCGGTCTTCGGATCGCCGCTGTTCCTCGGCTTCGACCACCTCGAGCAGATGCTCGACCGCGTGCAGAAGTCGTCCGACGGCTATCCGCCTTACAACATCGAGCAGACCGCGGCCGACCGGCTGCGGATCACCCTGGCCGTGGCGGGCTTCGCCATGGAGGACCTCCAGATCACCCAGGAGGACAACCAGCTCGTGATCCGCGGCCGCCAGAAGGACGACTCGGACGGCCGGATCTTCCTGCACCGCGGCATCGCGGCCCGGCAGTTCCAGCGCGCCTTCGTCATCGCCGAGGGCATCGAGATCGAGGGCGCCTGGCTCGACAACGGGCTGCTGCATGTCGAGCTGCGCCGCCCGCAGCCCGAAGTGCGGGTGCGGACGATCCAGATCAACGGCAAGACCCGCCCCATGGTCGACGGCCAGGCCTGAATGATCGGGTGCCTCCGGGTACCCCAATCCATCCCCGCCCGAGAAGCCCCGCCGAACCGGGGGGCGGAACGGGCGTTACAGCTCCGCAGGCCATTCCGGCTGCGGGTGAGGAGATCCCGATGAACCCGACCCCGAGTCCCACCCTCCGCGACCTCTCCGCGCTCGACTGGGCGCGCTTCGGGGCGCAGGAGATGGCCTATATCCGGCCGGTGACCGTGAACGGCACCCAGGCCGTGGCCATCCACGCGGCCGATGGCACCCCCATCGGCGCCGCGCCCAACGCCGCCCTGGCCATCGCCGCCATCCTTCAGCACGAGATGGCGCCGGTCCTCGTTCACTGAGGAGGTCTGGCACTGAAGCGTCTGTCGCGGGGAGGGGCCTCCTCCCCGCGCCCGCGCGGCTTCAGGCCCGTGGCGGGTCGATCCAGCCGACATGCCCGTCGGCCCGGCGATAGACGACGTTCAGCACGCCCGTCTCGCGGTTGCGGAACATCAGGACGGGGTCCTGGGCGAGGTCCAGCCGCATCACCGCCTCCGGCACGGTCAGCCGGCTGATCTCGGTCGGCCGCTCGGCCACCACGGCGCCGTCCGTGTAGGCGGCGGGGCTCACCACCGTCTCCGGCACGGGCTCCGCGCCGGCCTCCTCCTGCTCGTCATTTCGGAGCACGACATCACGCGCCATCTCGGTCAGCGGGTCGCGCTCCTCGGCCATGCTGCGGGCGTGGTCGTTCACGCGGCGGCGATAGCGGCGCAGGCGCTTGCCGATATGCTCCGCGGCATCCGCGAAGGCGCGATGGGCGTCCGGCCCCTCGCCCTCGGCCCGCATGTTCAGGCCGCGCCCGGCGCGCAGGTTGATGTCGCAGGCGAAGAAGGCGCGGTCCCGGCGAAAGGTGACGTGCGCGTCGAGCGCATGGTCGAAATACTTCCGCGTGACGGCCGTCAGCCCGTCCGTCACATGGGTCTTCAGGGCCTCGCCGGTGTCCACGCCCTTGCCGGCGATGGTGATCTGCATGATCGGCACCCCTTCTCACACTTGTAACATAGGTGAGGTTGAGCCGGTCCCGGGCGGGTTGGAAGAGCCCTTTCAGAGAACGGGCGCAGATTTCTCGCGCTTGCGCTGGACCGAGGAGGGGATCCGCAGCGCGTCCCTGTACTTGGCGACCGTGCGCCGGGCGATGTCCACGCCCTCGGCCCGCAGCCGCTCCACGATGGCGTCGTCGGAGAGGATGCTCTCCGCCCGCTCGGCATCCACCATGTGCCTGATGCGGTGGCGGATGGCTTCCGCCGAGAAGCTCTCCCCCCCGTGGGTGCCAGCGATGGCGGTGGTGAAGAAGTACTTCAGCTCCAACGTGCCGCGCGGGGTGGCGATGTACTTGTTCGCCGTCACGCGGGACACCGTGCTCTCATGCATGCCCAGCTCGTCCGCCACGTCCCGCAGGATGAGGGGGCGGAGGTGGCCGACTCCGTAGCGGAAGAACCCCTCCTGCCGCCGCACGATCTCGGCCGCGACGCGGAGGATGGTGTTGGCCCGCTGCTCCAGGCTCCGGACCAACCAGTTCGCCGCCTGCAGCTTCTCCGCCAGGAAGGCGCGGTCCTCGCGCGTACGCGCGCCCGTCCGGGCGGTGGCGTGGAAGCCGCGGTTCACCAGCACGCGGGGCATCGTCTCCGGGTTCAGCTCCAGCAGCCAGGTGCCGTCGGGCAGGCGGCGCATCAGCACGTCGGGCACGACGAGCGGCGCCTGCTCGCCATCGGCCAGGGCGCCGGGCTTGGGGTTCAGGCGGCGGATCTCGGCCACCATCCCCGAGAGATCCTCCGAATCCACCCCGCAGACGCGCAGCAGCCCGGCCATGTCCCGCCGGGCGAGCATGTCCAGGTTGTCCAGCAGGGCCTGCATCGCGGGGTCGAGCCGGTTCAGCTCGGCGAGCTGCACGGCCAGGCATTCCCGGAGGTCGGCGCAGAACAGGCCCGTGGGGTCGAAGCGCTGCATCCGGGCGCGCACCCCGGAGACGAGGGCGGGGTCGCAGCCCAGCGCCTCGGCGATGGCCGAATCGGCGATCGCCAGCCGCCCGGCGGGGTCCATCAGCGCGATCATCTGCCCCGCGATCAGCCGCTCCTTCGGGTCGCCGAAGGCCAGCCGCGCCTGCTCGGCCAGCAGCTCGCGCAGGGAGCGCGGGCGCTCCCCCGCGATCTCCTCCAGGCTCCGCCCGTCATCGTCCCAGGAATCCGAGCGGGCGCCGCGCGACGCCGGGAGGAGGGCCTCGCCGCTCTCATAGCCCGCGGACCAGTCCGCCTCGATCGGCGTGGCGCCCTCGGCGGGAAGATTGGGGGAAAGGGCCGCCTCGAAGCAGTCGGGCTCCGCGATGACGGGCGCGGCGGGGGCGCTGCCCTCCTCGCGCTCCAGCATCGGGTTGCGCTCCAGTTCCTCCTCGACGAAGGCGGTGACCTCGAGGTTGCTGGACTGGAGCAGCTTGATGGCCTGCCGCAGCTGCGGCGTCATCACCAACTGCTGCGTCTGCCGGAAGTCGAGCCGCGGGGCGAGGCTCACCATCGCGGCGCAACCGCCGCGTCGGCATGGGGCGGCGCAACCGCCGCGCCGGGGTGATGCGGCGCAACCGCCGCGCCGGGGTGATGCGGCGGCCCCGCCATGCGGCGGAGGCGCGGTCCCGGCCCTTCGGTGCGGAAGGCGCCGGCCGCGTTCACAGGTGGAAGGTCTCCCCGAGATAGACGCGCCGCACGGCCTCGTTCGCCACGATCTCCTGGGGATCGCCCTCCATCAGCACCTGCCCGTCGTGCAGGATGTAGGCGCGGTCGATGATGGCGAGCGTCTCGCGCACGTTGTGCTCGGTGATGAGCACGCCGATGCCGCGGTTCTTCAGGTGCTTCACGAGGTCGCGGATCTCGCCCACCGCGATGGGGTCGATGCCGGCCAGCGGCTCGTCCAGCAGGATGTAGGCGGGGTGGGTGGCCAGGGCGCGGGCGATCTCGCAGCGCCGTCGCTCGCCGCCCGAGAGGGCCAGCGCCGGGGCGCGGCGGAGATGGGAGATGCCGAACTCGGCCAGGAGGGAATCGAGCATCCCGTCCCGCCGCTCGCGGCTGGGCTCCACCACCTCCAGCGCGGCGCGGATGTTGTCCTCCACCGAGAGGCCGCGGAAGATCGAGGCCTCCTGCGGCAGGTAGCCCAGGCCGAGCCGCGCGCGGCGGTACATCGGCAGCATCGTCACGTCGTGGCCGTCGAGGAAGACCTGCCCCTCATCCGGGCGGACGAGGCCGGTCATCATGTAGAAGGTGGTGGTCTTGCCTGCCCCGTTCGGCCCGAGCAGCCCGACCGCCTCCCCGCGCCTGAGGGAGAGGGAGACGCCCTTCACCACCGGCCGCTTCTTGTAGCGCTTGCCGAGCGAGCGCGCGACGAGGCCGGAATCGGCGGGCAGGGAGCGCACGGCCTCGCTCATCGCGCGCGCCCTCCGCCCGCGGGAGCCTGCGCGGGGGCCGGGTTCGGCGCCGGGCGGCCCGCGGCCGGTGCGTTCTCCCCGCCCGAGGAGGGCAGGACGAGGCCCTGCACGCGCCCCCCCGGCGCGGAGACGAGGCGCGAGACGCCGGTGCGGAGGTTCACGATGGCTTCCTGCCCCTGCAACTGGTTCTGGCCGCGCGTGATCCGGACATTGCCCAGCACCCGCGCCATGCCCGAGACCGGGCTGTAGACGGCGCGGTCCCCGCGCACGACCTCGGCCTCCGTCCGGATCTCGACATTGCCGAAGACCTCCACCCGGTCGAGCTTCGAGCCCTCGCCGGGCACGCGGCGCGGCGCGGACCCGGCCGGGGCGCCGGGGGCCGGGGGCCGGGCGGCGGCGGGCTGCACCGCCGGGGCCTGCTCCAGGAAGTAGCCGACCAGCGTGTCCGCGGTGATCTGGCGGTTGTCGCCCGTCACCACCTTCGCCGCGCCGCGCGCCACGGCCATGCGGCGGGCGGACCAGTATTCCAGGCTGTCGCGGGCGGTGATCGTGTCGTTCGGCGTGGTCAGGCTGAGGTCCCGGCCGGTGAGGACCATCACGGCCTGGTCCATGTCGTAGACGGCGCGGTCGCCCTTGGCGGTGTCGGTGGCGCTGCTGATGCGGACGTTGCCCTCCGCCTCCAGCCGCCAGATCTCCCCGCCCGAGAGCGGGCTGTCCCCGCCGCCGGCGCCCTCGGCCGGGCGGTTCCCGGCGCGCGGGCGGTAGCGCGCGATGAGGCGGGCGGCATCCACCGTCACCCCCTCGCGCACGGCCTTGGCGTTGCCGCGCGCGACGACGACCTGCTCGTTCTGCCGCCACTCGATCCCGTCGGTCGCCGTCACCTCCACCGGGCCGCCGCCGGAGAGGTCGAGCGGCTGGGCCTGGGTGGGGATCGGCAGCGCGAGGGCGAGCAGCGCCGCGAGGGCGGGGAGGCGGGGGCTCACCGGCCGCCCTCCAGCACCGCGCGGGCATTCCCGGTGAAGACCACCACGGCACCGCGGTCGCGCAGGCGGAAGCCCTCGCCGGTCACGGTGCCGAAGCTTCCCTGGGCCGCGATGGGGCGGTCGCCCTCCGCATTCCCGCCCTTCACATCCACCCTCGCCTCCTGGGTCTCGATCAAGGTCCCGTCGTCCTGCCAGATCGTCACGTCTCCCCGGAGGTCGAGGATGTTGTTGTTCCGGTCGAAGCGGCCGGCCCGGCTCTCCAGCAGCATCCAGCCGCCGCCCGAGAGCATCAGGTCGCCCCTCGGCGTCTCGAGGTCCACGATATTGGTGCTGCCTTGTTGCGAAGCGGTGAAGGCCGTCACGTTGTAGGGCCGGCCCTGCTCGTCGATGCCCTGGTAGCGGGGGTCCACCACCCGCACGGATTCGGGCGTCGCGCGGCTGAGGCGGCGGAAGGAGAGGCGGGCATTCTCGCCCGTCCGCTCGAATTCGGGCCAGAGGACGATGGCGCTGAGCAGCGCGAGCGCGCCCACGGGCAGCAGCACCTTCAGCAGCCGGATCGCCACGCGGCGCCGGATGATCGCCCCGCGCGTGTAGCTGCGGCGCGCACGGGAGGGCACGGGCCGCTCCCGCCAGTCCGCGCCATCGCCGCGCGGCAGGGAGGCGGAAAGGCCGGGCGCGGGCGCTGGCGGGTGCTCGCCGGCGGCGGTTCCGGTGCCGGAAACGGCCTCGCCACGGCCCGTTGGGCCGCCGGGCACGGCGTCGGCAGGCGATTGGGCTCGGGCGCTCACGCCCCCTGTATGGAGTGCCGGCGCGAGGCGGTCAACGCGGTTGAAGGTAGCGCTTATCAAGAATCATGCCACCATCGGGCGAACCACTAGGCGCCTCAATGGTCGAAGATGTCGGGCTCCGAATAGCCCAACAGGTCGAGCGCGGCGCGATGGGGCAGGAAGCGGAAACAGGCCTCGGCCAGCTCCAGCCTTTCCTCGCGCCGCAGCAGCCCCTCCAGCCTCTCCCACAGCGCGTGCAGGTGGAGCACGTCGGAAGCGGCGTAGGCGAGCTGCTCGGTCGTCAGCTCCGCCGCGCCCCAGTCGCTCGTCTGCTGCTGCTTGGAAATCTCGACGCCGAGCAGCTCCCGGCAGAGGTCGCGCAGCCCGTGGCGGTCGGTGAAGGTGCGGACGAGCTTCGCCGCCACCTTCGTGCAGCGCACCGGTGCCGCATCGACGCCGAGCGCGTGGCGCAGGATGGCGAGGTCGAAGCGCGCGAAGTGGAAGATCTTTACCGTGCCGGGATCGGCGAGCAGGGCGCGCAGCCTGGGACAGTCCGCGCCGGTTCCGCCCAGCCGGGGCGGGACGATCTGCACGAGATGCGCCGTGCCGTCGCCGGCCGAGAGCTGCACGAGGCAGAGGCGGTCCCGGTGCGGGTTGAGGCCCATCGTCTCGGTGTCCACGGCCACGACGGGGCCGAGCGACAGCCCCTCCGGCAGGTCGCCGCGGTGCAGGTGGATTCTCGCATTCGGCATGAAGAGGGTGGTTCCCAAGAGGGGGCGCTCCACCGGAATGACGCCCCCGGCAACCGGCCGGGAGATGGTGCCCAGGAAAGGACTCGAACCTTCACAACCTTGCGGTCACAGGTACCTGAAACCTGCGCGTCTACCAATTCCGCCACCTGGGCAAGGGGGCCGGGCGCCTCCGTCTTCGCGGCGGCGTGGGCGGGCTTCTATGAGGGCGCGGGGTGCCCGTCAAGGCGCCTTCTCCGGATTTCGAGGGGATGATTTGCGCCCCTCGCCAGGGGGCCTAAGTTTCGGGGGGACTCAAGGCAAGGAAGTGGTCATGGCGCGTCGTGTGGCGGTGGTGTTCGGCGGGACGGGATTCATCGGCCGCTATGTCGTGCAGCGGCTCGCGCATGCCGACTATGTCGTGCGGGTTGTCACCCGCGCGCCGGAGGCGGCGCGGCCGCTGATGACGCAGGGCCTGGTCGGCCAGATCGTGCCCTTCCAGTCCGGCCCGCTCGACGACGCGCATGTCGCTGCCGCCGTCGCGAGCGCCACGGTGGTGGTCAACACCATCGGCATCCTGGCTGAGCGGCGCGAGGGGGACTTCGGGCGAATCCAGGGCGCGCTCCCCGGCCGGATCGGCCGCGCCGCCACCGCGGCCGGGGTGCAGCGCGTCGTCCACATCTCCGCCATCGGCGCCGATCCCGCCTCGCCCAGCCTCTATGCCCGCAGCAAGGCGGAGGGGGAGGCCGCCCTGCGCTCGGCCTTTCCCGGCGCCACGGTCCTGCGCCCCTCCATCGTCTTCGGGCCGGAGGACGGGTTCTTCAACCGCTTCGCCGGCATGGCGCGCCTGCTGCCCTTCCTGCCCGTGGTCGGAGGAGGGACGCGGTTCCAGCCCGTCTATGTCGGGGACGTGGCGGATGCGGTGCTCGCCGCGCTCGAACGTGGCGAGGCCGCGGGCGGCACCTATGAGCTGGGCGGCCCGCGCGCCGTGACCTTCCGGGCCCTCATGGAGGAGATGCTGGACATCATCGGCCGTCGCCGCCGGGTTGTGGAACTCCCGGAGGGGCTCGCGCGCTTCCAGGCCAAGCTCACCTCCTGGATGCCCAACCCCCCGCTGACCGAGGACCAGCTCCTGCTCCTCAAGCGGGACAACGTGGTGTCCGAGGGCGCGCCGGGCCTGCGGGACCTCGGCGTGGAGCCGACGACGATGGAGGCGATCCTGCCCGCCTATCTCGGGCGGTTCCGGCGAGGCGGGCAGCGCCAGATCTCGGTTCCGACCAGCTAGGTCCGGATCGGACCTTGTTGCGGGCGGTTGAGAACTTTTCTTAACTACCACCGGCGGAACCCGGCGGGAATTGGGTCAGATGTTCTGACTTAACGGCGCATTTGTGCTCGCGTGGTGCCCGGACGCATGGCAAAACGCCGCCGGAACGGGCGGTCTCGCACCGTCGCCGCAAGGGGGCTCATTCCCGCCAAGCCCCGCCGAGCTCAAGGATCGCGCCATGGCCGAGCGCATGCTCCAATTCGTTCGCCTCTCCCAGCAGACGCCGGAGAAGCGCGCGGCGACCATCCGCCGCGAGGATTTCGACGAGATCTACCAGCGCTTCGACCCCGCGCGCGCCTCCGAGCAGGCCAGCCGCTGCTCCCAGTGCGGCGTGCCCTTCTGCTCCGTCCACTGCCCGCTGCAGCAGAACATCCCGGACTGGCTGAAGCTGACGGCCGAGGGGCGGCTGGAGGAGGCCTATGAGGTCAACTCCGCCACCAACACCTTCCCCGAGATCTGCGGCCGCGTCTGCCCGCAGGACCGGCTCTGCGAGGGCAACTGCGTCATCGAGAAGGGCTTCGAGGCCGTCACGATCGGCGCGGTGGAGCGCTACATCAACGACACCGCCTGGGAGAAGGGCTGGGTCAAGCCGCCCCGCCCCGTGCGCGAGCTGGAGCACTCGGTGGGCATCGTCGGCGCCGGCCCGGCCGGGCTCGCCGCCGCGGAGCGCCTGCGCAGCCAGGGCTGGCAGGTCCATGTCTACGACCGCTACGACCGCGCGGGCGGGCTGCTGATCTACGGCATCCCGAACTTCAAGCTCGAGAAGGACGTCATCACCCGCCGCACCGCGCAGTTCGAGGAGGGCGGCATCGTCTTCCACCTGAACTGCGAGGTCGGCCGCGACGTGACGATCGCCGAGCTGCGCGAGAAGCACGACGCTGTGCTGATCGCGACCGGCGTCTACAAGGCGCGCGACATCGCCGTGCCCGGCACGGAGCTGGAGGGCGTGGTTCCCGCCATGACCTTCCTCACCGCCTCTAACCGCAAGGGGCTGGGCGATGCGGTGCCCGAGTTCGACAGCGGCGCGCTGAGCGCCGAGGGCAAGCGCGTCGTCGTCATCGGCGGCGGCGACACGGCGATGGACTGCCTCCGCACCTCCATCCGCCAGGGCGCGGCCTCCGTCACCTGCCTCTACCGGCGGGACAAGGCGAACATGCCTGGCTCCATGCGCGAGGTGCACAACGCCGAGGAGGAGGGCGTGCGCTTCTCCTGGCTCACCGCGCCCGAGGGCTTCGAGGGCGAGGGGCGCGTCACCGGCGTGCGCGTCACGAAGATGCATCTCGGCCTGCCCGACGCCACCGGGCGCCAGCAGGTGGAGCCCATCCCCGGCAGCTCCTTCGTCGAGCCCGCGGACCTCGTCATCAAGGCGCTCGGCTTCGATCCCGAGGACCTGCCCGTGATGTTCAACGAGCCCGCGCTGAAGGTCTCCCGCTGGGGGACGCTGGCGGTGGACCGGCGCACGATGATGACGAACCTTCCCGGCGTCTTCGCCGCGGGCGACATCGTGCGCGGCGCCTCGCTCGTCGTGTGGGGAATCCGCGACGGCCGCGACGTGGCCGAGCGCATCGCGGAATACGTGAAGGCGCGCGAGACCGTGCCGCAGGCCGCCGAGTGAGCGGGGGAACAGCAATGAGCGATTACGTCTCCGAACACCTCCGCAACGCGGCCACCCTGCGCGACGCGGCCCATATCGACATCACCGAACACGATGCCTGCGGCGTCGGCCTCGTCGCGGCGCTGGACGGCGTCGCGCGCCGCGAGGTGGTGCAGGCCGGCATCGACGCGCTGAAGGCCGTGTGGCACCGCGGCGCCGTGGATGCCGACGGCAAGACGGGCGACGGCGCGGGCATCCATGTGGAGATCCCGCAGGACTTCTTCGCCGAGGTCGTGGCCCATGGCGGCGACAGGCTGCGCCCGGGCCGCATCGGCGTCGGCATGGTCTTCATGCCGAAGTCCGACCTCGGCGCGCAGGAGCGCTGCCGCTCCATCGTCGAGACCGAGATCCTCGTCGCGGGCTACGGCATTTATGGCTGGCGCCAGGTGCCGATCGACGTCACCTGCATCGGCGAGAAGGCGAACGCGACGCGCCCCGAGATCGAGCAGATCCTCATCTACGACCCCGAGGGGCGCGAGGAGGACCTGTTCGAGCGCGACCTCTACGTCATCCGCCGCCGGATCGAGAAGCAGGCCATCGCCGCGCAGATCCCCGACCTCTATCTCTGCACGCTCTCCTGCCGCTCGATCATCTACAAGGGCATGTTCCTGGCGGAGAGCCTGACGGTCTTCTACCCCGACCTGCTGGACCCCCGCTTCGTCAGCCGCTTCGCGATCTACCACCAGCGCTACAGCACCAACACCTTCCCGACCTGGCGCCTGGCCCAGCCCTTCCGCGTGCTCGCCCATAACGGCGAGATCAACACGGTCCATGGCAACGTGAACTGGATGAAGAGCCACGAGACCCGGCTCTCCCACGCGCTGCTCGATTCCTACATGGACGACATCAAGCCGGTGGTGCAGGCCGGCAACTCCGACACGGCCTCGCTGGACAACGTGTTCGAGCTGCTGGTGCGCGCCGGCCGCGACGCACCCATGGCCAAGGCGATGCTGATCCCCGAGAGCATCGGCAGCAACGCGACCATGCCCGAGGCGCATCGCGACCTCTTCCTCTACTGCAACGCCGTGATGGAGCCCTGGGACGGTCCCGCCGCCATCGCGGCGACCGACGGCCGCTGGGTCGTCGCCGGCCTCGACCGCAACGGGCTGCGCCCCATGCGCTACACCATCACGGCCGACCGCATGCTCGTGGTGGGCAGCGAGACGGGCATGGTCCGCGTGCCGGAGGACATGATCCTCGCCCGCGGCCGCCTCGGGCCGGGCCAGTGCATCGGCGTGGACCTGCAGGACGCTCGCTTCTACGACGACGCCGCGCTGAAGGACATGCTCGCCTTCCGCAAGCCCTGGGGCGACTGGACGCGCCGCACCACGCGCATCGACGAGATCGTCAAGGCCGACGCGCAGGAGACGGCGGTGCTGGAGGGCGAGGCGTTGCGCCGCCGCCAGCTCTCCATGGGCTACACGCTGGAGGACCTGGAGGCGATCCTGCACCCCATGGTGGAGGAGGGCGCCGAGGCGATCGGCAGCATGGGCGACGACACGCCCATCGCCGTGCTCTCCCGCCAGTACCGGGGCCTGCACCACTACTTCCGCCAGGCCTTCGCGCAGGTGACGAACCCGCCGATCGACAGCCTGCGCGAGACGCGGGTGATGACGATCAAGACGCGGCTGGGCAATCTCGGGAACATCCTCGACGAGGACCCGAGCCAGTGCGACATGCTCATGCTGGACAGCCCCGTGCTGTCCAACGCCGAGTTCGCCGCCATGCGCGCCTATATGGGCCGCACCGCCGCCGAGGTGGACGCGACCTTCCCGGTCTCCGAGGGCGAGCCCGGCCTGCGCCGCGCCATCGAGCGCATCCGGCGCGAGTCCGAGGAGGCCGTGCGCTCCGGCCACGCCCATGTCATCCTCTCCGACGAGGCGCAGGGGACCGAGCGCGCCGCGATCCCGATGATCCTGGCCGTCGGCGCGGTGCACACGCATCTCGTGAAGCACTCGCTCCGTACCTTTACCAGCCTCAACATCCGCTCGGCCGAGTGCATGGACGTGCACTACTTCGCCGTGCTGATCGGCGCGGGCGCGACGACGGTGAACGCCTATCTCGCGCAGGAGAGCATCGCGGACCGGCACCGGCGCGGCCTTTTCCCCGGCCTCAGCCTGGAGGAGTGCGTCGCCAAGTACCGCAAGGCGATCGACAAGGGCCTGCTCAAGACGATGTCGAAGATCGGCATCGGCGTGCTCTCCTCCTATCGCGGCGGCATGAACTTCGAGGCGATCGGGCTCTCCCGCGCGCTGGTGGCGGAGTTCTTCCCGGGCACGCAGTCCCGCATCTCCGGCATCGGCCTCTCCGGCATCGCTCGGCGCGTGCTCGACATGCACCGGGCGGCCTGGGATGCGAGCACGGTCGTGCTGCCCGTCGGCGGCCTCTACAAGCTGCGCCGCCGCGGCGAGGCGCACGCCTTCGAGGGCAGCCTCATCCACCTCCTGCAGAAGGCGGTGGACACGGACAGCTACGAGACCTACCGGCGCTACAGCCACGCCGTGAAGCAGCAGCCCGCCGTCGCGCTGCGCGACCTGCTGGACTTCCGCGATGGCGTGGCCAAGCCCATCGCGCTGGAGGAGGTCGAGAGCATCACGGAGATCCGCAAGCGCCTGCTCGCGCCCGGAATCTCCCTTGGCGCGCTAAGCCCCGAGGCGCATGAGACGCTCTCCATCGCCATGAACCGCATCGGCGCGCGGAGCGACAGCGGCGAGGGCGGCGAGGATCCCGAGCGGGCGAAGCCGCGCCCGAACGGGGACAACGCCAACTCCTCGATCAAGCAGATCGCCTCCGGCCGCTTCGGCGTGACGGCGGAGTATCTGAACAACTGCCGCGAGATCGAGATCAAGGTCGCTCAGGGCGCCAAGCCCGGCGAGGGCGGGCAGCTCCCGGGCTTCAAGGTCACGGGGCTGATCGCCAGGCTCCGCCACTCCACCCCGGGCGTGACCCTCATCTCGCCGCCGCCGCACCACGACATCTACTCGATCGAGGATCTGGCGCAGCTCATCTACGACCTGAAGCAGATCAACCCGGACGCGACCGTCTGCGTGAAGCTCGTCTCGCGCTCGGGCATCGGCACGATCGCGGCGGGCGTCGCCAAGGCGAAGGCGGACGCCATCCTCGTCTCCGGCCATTCCGGCGGCACGGGCGCGTCCCCCGTCACCTCGATCAAGTATGCGGGCCTGCCCTGGGAGATGGGCCTGTCCGAGACGCATCAGGTGCTGCTGCTCAACCGGCTGCGGCACCGGGTGAAGCTGCGGACCGATGGCGGCATCAAGACCGGCCGCGACGTGGTGGTGGCCGCCATGCTCGGCGCCGAGGAGTTCGGCATCGGCACGGCCAGCCTCGTCGCGATGGGCTGCATCATGGTGCGGCAGTGCCACTCCAACACCTGCCCCGTCGGCGTCTGCACGCAGGACGAGGCGCTGCGCGCGAAGTTCGAGGGCAGCCCGGAGAAGGTGATCTCCCTCTTCTCCTTCGTGGCGGAGGAGGTGCGCGAGATCCTGGCCTCGCTCGGCTTCCGCAAGCTCGAGGACATCATCGGCCGCACCGACCTGCTGCGGCAGGTCTCCCGCGGCGCGGAGGACCTCGACGACCTCGACCTGAACCCGCTGCTGGTGCAGGCCGATGCCGGCGGCCACCCCGCCCACTGCACGCTCGAGGGCCGCAACGAGGTGCCGGAGACGCTGGACGCGGACATGATCCGCGACGCCCAGCCGCTCTTCACCCGCGGCGAGAAGATGCAGCTTCAGTACAACATCCAGAACACCCACCGCGCGATCGGCACGAAGACGAGCTCGATGATCGTGCGGCAGTACGGGATGAAGGGGCTCCAGCCCGGCCACCTGACGGTCCGGCTGCGCGGCTCGGCCGGCCAGTCGCTGGGCGCCTTCGGCGTGCAGGGGCTTAAGCTGGAGGTGCTGGGCGACGCCAACGACTATGTCGGCAAGGGCCTCTCGGGCGCGACCATCGTCGTCCGCCCGGGACCTTCGGCCAACTTCGTCTGGGAGGAGAACACCATCGTCGGCAACACCGTGCTCTACGGCGCGACGGCGGGCGAGCTCTTCGCGGCGGGGCAGGGGGGCGAGCGCTTCGCCGTCCGTAACTCCGGCGCCAACTGCGTGGTCGAGGGCATCGGCGCCAATGGCTGCGAGTACATGACGGGCGGCACGGTGGTGATCCTCGGCGCGGTCGGCGACAACTTCGGCGCCGGCTTCACCGGGGGGCAGGCCTTCGTCTGGGACGCGGACAACACCTTTGAGCGCCGGCTTAACCGCGACACGCTGCTCTGGGCGCGGCTGGGCTCGGCTCACTGGGAGGGCGTGCTGCGCGACCTCATCGCCCGCCACGCGAAGGAGACGGGCTCGCGCCTCGCCGCCCGCATCCTGAACGACTGGGCGGATGAGCGCGGCTCCTTCTGGCACGTCGTGCCGAAGGACTACGCCAAGCTGCTGCCGCGCCCCATGAACGACCAGCTCATGGCGGCCGAATAGGCTTGGCGGGGGCCGGCGGAAACGTCCGGCCCCCGTCATGAACTCTCTGTAACGGGGTCGTAAACATCGCCACAACAAGGGGATGGCGACCTTTCTTCACCTTTTCCCTCCCTTGCGGCGCGGCGCCCTGGGTGGCAAAGAGCGGCCACCGTGCGCATCCTCCATCACCTCCCTCTCTCCCCCGCCTGCCGCAAGGTGCGCCTCGCCCTGAACGAGAAGCGCATTCCCTATGAGATGCGCGTCGAGCGCGTCTGGGACCGGCGGGAGGAGTTCCTGGCGATGAACCCCGCCGGCACCGTGCCCGTGCTGGAGGAGGAGAACGGCCTCGTCGTCGCCGACAGCTACGCCATCTGCGAGTATCTCGACGAAGCCTATCCCGACACGCCGCTCCTCGGCCGCACCCATGCGGAGCGGGCCGAGGTGCGCCGCCTCGTCGCCTGGTTCGACGTGAAGTTCGACCGCGAGGTGACGCGCAACCTCTATTTCGAGCGGCAGCTCAAGCGGAACCTCGGCTTCGGCAACCCCGATGGCGGGGCGCTGCGCGCGGGCTACGCTAACCTCAAGCCGCATGTGGAGTACATCGGCTGGCTCGCCGAGACGCGGGCCTGGCTCGCGGGGGGCCAGATCTCGCTGGCCGATCTCGCGGCGGCCGCGCATCTCTCCTGCCTCGACTATGTCGGCGACATCGACTGGTCACTGAACGACGCGGTGAAGGACTGGTATGCCAGGGTGAAGTCCCGCCCGGCCTTCCGGCCCATCCTGGCCGATCGGGTCAGCGGGCTGACGCCCCCGCAGCACTACGCCGACCTCGACTTCTAGCGCCGCTTCCGCACGGGCGGCGCCGCGGGCCGGACCCGCCCTCAGCGCCGCGCCGGGCCCGCCGCGTTCAGCGCGAGGTTCTGCTCCGCCATGTCGGCGGCCGCGCTGTCCGGGCTGCCCGCCACCACGCTCTCCCAATCCGCCCGCGCCCCGGCCGTGTCGCCCTGGAGCTGGCGGAGGATGCCGCGCTCCAGCAGCGCCTCGGGGCTGCCGGGCTCGAGCGCCAGGGCCCGCTCCACGTCCCGCATCGCCTCCTGCACGCGGTCGAGCCGGCGGAGGGCCGCGGCGTGGTACACCAGGGCCTCGACCCGCGTCCCGTCCACGGCCAGGGCCCGTTCCGTATCGGCCAGGGAATCGGCGAGGCGGCCGAGGATGCCGGCCGCGATCGCCCGGTCCACCAGCAGCTCGGGATCGGCGGGGGTGAGCGCCAGGGCGAGGGTGAAGGCGCCGTACGCCCGCACCGCCTGCCCCGCGACCATCCAGGCCTGCCCGGCCTGGCCGAACACGGCCGCGCGGGCCGTGGGGCCCACCGCCGCCCGCCCGGCGAGCGCCTCCAGCCGCGCCGCCGCCCGCTCCGGCTCGCCCAGGGCCAGCATGGCGAGCGCCGAGCAGTGGCGCGCCCCGTCCCCGCCGCCACGCGCCTCCCAGGCCTCGGCGACGCGGAGCGCGCCCTGGGCGTCGTCGCGGAGCTGGGCGAGGCAGGCCTCGTAATCCGGGCTGTCCGCCACGCGCGGCGGCTCGGGCGGCAGGGGCAGGACCTCCTCCGCGGCCTCGGGCACGGCGGCGGGCGCGGGCGGCCCGGCCTCCATCCACCACCAGCCGCCGCCCAGCACGGCCACCGCCAGCAGGGCGGCGAGGGGGCCGGTCAGCGGGTTGCGGTGGGTGTTCTGCATCCGGGCCAATCTAGCCCTCCGCCGCGGGACCCGCCATGGATGCGGGATGGACCGGCACCTCCTCGTCATCGGCCTCGGCTTCAGCGGCGCCGCCATCGCGCGGGCGGGCGCCTCGGCGGGGTGGCGCGTCGCCGCCACGGCGCGGGACCCGGCGCGGGCGAGGGCACCGGAGGGCGTGGAGGTCGTCCCCTTCGCGGAGGCGGGGCCGGCGATCGGGCGCGCGACCCATCTCGTCGTCACCGCGCCGCCGGGGGAGGAGGGAGATCCGGTGGTCGCCGCCCACCGCCCGGCGCTGGAGGCGGCGCCGCTGCGCTGGGTCGGCTATCTCTCCACCACCGGCGTTTATGGCGACCGCGGCGGCGCCTGGGTGGACGAGGGCACCGAGCCGGCCCCCACCCAGCCCCGCTCCATCCGGCGCCTCACGGCCGAGCGGGAATGGGGGCGCTTCGCGGGGCGCGCGGCGGTGGACCTCTTCCGCTGCGCCGGCATCTACGGCCCCGGCCGCAGCGTGCTCGACGACCTGCGTGCCGGCACCGCGCGCCGCACTCTCAGGCCGGGCCACGCCTTCGGCCGCATCCACCGGGACGACATCGCCCGCGCCGTGCTGGCCGCGGCCGCTGCGCCGCCCCCGCCGGGCCTACGGGTGCTGCACCTCGCCGATGACGAGCCGGCCGAGAGCGCGGTGGTGACGGAGGGCGCGGCCCGGATGCTCGGGATCGAGCCGCCGCCCGGCATCCCCTTCGAGGAGGCGCGGGCCGGCATGTCGCCCATGGCGCTCTCCTTCTGGTCGGAGAACCGGCGCGTCGCGAATGCGCGGACCAAGGCGGCGCTGGGGATCGAGTGGCGCTATCCGAGCTGGCGGGAAGGACTGGCCGCGATCCTGGCCGAGGGCGGCTGAGGCCGCGGGCCCGTCAGCCCGGGGGCTGGCTGGCCGAGGCGGCGAGGAGCGCGGCGCGCATCCGGTCCAGCTCCGCGCGAAGCCTCTCGGCGCCGGCGGCATCCAGCCCCGTCGCGCCGAGGAGGCAGCGCGGGATGTCGCGCGCCCGCTCGCGCAGCGCATCGCCCGCCGGGGTGAGGCGCGCGCGCACCACGCGCTCGTCCAACGTGTCGCGGCTCCGCGCGATTAGCCCGGCCGCTTCCAGCCGCTTCAGCAGCGGTGTGATCGTGCTCGATTCCAGAAGCAGCCGCTCCCCGATCCCGCCCACTGTCTGCCCGTCCTCGTCCCAGAGGGAGAGCATGACGAGGTATTGCGGATAGGTCAGGCCCAGCGGCTCAAGCAACGGCTTGTAGACGCGGCCGAGCGCGTGGCTGGCCGCGTAGAGGGAGAAGCAGAGGAGCTCCGCGGGCCGCGGAAGCGGAGAGGGCATGGGCACGCCGAACCGTGGAGGAAACCGCTCCTATGTGGGGCAGGGAGCCACGCCGCTCAAGCCAATGCGAGGCCAGCATCACCGAGAAATATTAGCGCGCGATCGAATCGCGCTCTATAGGTCTGCGGCATCGCCCCGCGCGCCGGGGCCTGCCCGAGGAGAGCCAGAACCATGTCCGTGAACGTCCTCTACCGCACCAGCGCCACCGCCACGGGCGGCCGCGACGGCCAGGCCCGCACCGCCGACGGCGCGCTCGAGGTCCGCCTCGCGACCCCGCGCGAGCTGGGCGGGGCGGGCGGCCCCGGCAACAACCCCGAGCAGCTCTTCGCCGCCGGCTATTCCGCCTGCTTTCTCGGCGCGATGAAGTTCGTCGCCTCCCAAGGCGGCCCCAAGGTGCCGGAGGGGACGAGCGTGACGGCCGAGGTGGGGATCGGTCCCCGCTCGGCCGGCGGGTTCGGGCTGGAGATCGCGCTCACCATCGCCCTGCCGGGCCTTCCGCGCGAGGCGGCCGAGGCGCTGGTGGCGGCGGCGCACCAGGTCTGCCCCTACTCCAACGCCACGCGGAACAATGTCGAGGTGGCGCTGAACATCGCCTGAGCGGCGGCGGCCCGGCCGGCCCCCCGGGGGGAAACCCCCCTCGCGGGCGGGCGTTGGCCGTACAAACCAGCCAGGAAGCCCCTTCGCCATGCGCCTCGACGGA
Source organism: Muricoccus pecuniae (assembly GCF_014199205.1). Lineage (GTDB taxonomy): Bacteria > Pseudomonadota > Alphaproteobacteria > Acetobacterales > Acetobacteraceae > Roseomonas > Roseomonas pecuniae. Next base: position 84,790 of record NZ_JACIJD010000017.1, read on the forward strand.
CCGGAGAGCCAGAATGTGGAGGACCGGCGCGGGAGCGGTGGCTTCGGTGGCGGCCTCGGGGGGCGGCGCGGGGGTGGCATCGCGGTCGGCGGGATCGGCGGCGTGGTGCTGCTGGTCGTCGCCCTGCTCTTCGGCGTCGATCCCTCCGTGATCCTCGGCGGCGGCAGCATGGACCCGGCGCCGCAGCCCGCCCCGCAGGAGCGGCGCTTCGACCCCGGCCCGGGCGGGCAGGCGCGCGCGCCGGGCGGGGAGGAGGATGCCGGGCGCCGCTTCGTCGGCCAGGTGCTGGGCGAGACGGAGCGCGTCTGGAACGCGCAGTTCGCCCAGCTCGGCCGCCGCTACGAGGAGCCGGTCCTCGTCCTCTTCTCCGGCGCCACCCAGTCCGGCTGCGGCGCGGCCCAGGCGCAGACGGGCCCCTTCTACTGCCCCGCCGACCGGCGCGTTTACATCGACCTCGAATTCATGGCCCGCCTCCAGCGCCAGGTCGGCGCGACGGGCGATTTCGCGGCCGCCTACATCATCGCCCACGAGGTCGGGCACCACGTGCAGAACCTGCTCGGCGTGCTGCCCCAGGTCCAGCGCGCCCAGGCGCAGTCCGACAGCACCGAGCGCAACCAGCTCCAGGTCCGGGTGGAGCTCCAGGCGGACTGCCTCGCCGGCATCTGGGCGAACCAGGCCGACCGCGCGCGGGGCATCCTGGAGCGCGGCGATATTGAGGAGGGTCTGAACGCCGCCGCCGCCGTGGGCGACGACCGCGTGACGGGCGGGCGCATCCGGCCCGAGAGCTTCACCCATGGCAGTTCCCAGCAGCGCGCCCGCTGGTTCCGCCGCGGGCTGGAGAGCGGCGATATCCGGCAGTGCGACACGTTCCAGGGTTGACGCTCGCCTCCTGAACCGGCCGATGGCGTGGGGCAACGCGCCACGCCGCTCGCGCCAGCCTGAGGATGCCTCCAGCAGTATTTGGATTGCTACGACCGTTCCGGTGATCTGGTGAGTGGTCCTTTAGGTTTTGTGGACACTTACCTGAGCCACAGGACGGTGGCGGCGAGGGTGACGACGGCGAGGTAGTTCCTTGCGGTTTTTTCGTAGCGCGTAGCAACGCGGTGGAACTGCTTGAGCTTGGAGAAGCAGCACTCGATCAGGTGGCGCTGGGCGTAGAGGTGCTTGTCGAGCGGGTACTTGCGGGCGCGGGACGGGTTGTTGGGGATAACGGCGACCGCGCCTTTGGCGGCGATGGCTCTTCGTAGGGGATCGGCATCGTAAGCGGCATCGGCCATGATGACCTCAGCGGGCAGGCCCTCGATCAGCGTGTGGGCCTGCGGGCAGTCGCCGCGCTGGCCACCGGTCAGGAGGAAGCGCACCGGTGCACCAAGGCCACGCACGGCCAGGTGTAGCTTGGTGCTCAGACCTCCGCGGGAGCGGCCAAGGGCCTGATCTTCAGATCCCCCTTTTTGGCGCCGGCGGCGTGCTGGTGGGCGCGGATGATGGTGCTGTCCACGATCAGGTACTCGAAGTCAGGATCGTCCGACATCCTCTCGAAGAGGCGGTGCCAGATGCTCTTCTCGCTCCAGCGGCTGAAGCGGCGAAAGGTGCTGTTCCAGTCGCCGAACACCTCAGGCAGATCGCGCCAGGGCGCACCCGTGCGCACGATCCACAACACGCCCTCAACAAACATGCGGTTGTCACGCCCGGTCGAGCCCTTCTGGTTAGGCCGCCCGATGATCAGCGGTGCCATCCGCTCCCACGCCGCATCGCTCAGCACCAGCCGGTCCAACACGCCCAAGGCCGCCTCCCCCAAGGCAGCCTTGAATCATGTAAAGATCAGGTCCGGAACCCCCAAGTGTCCACAGAACCTAGCCGACCAGCCTTGGGTCAAGTCCATACTGCGCCGGAGCCCCGAGATGATCGCGCAGGGTCGCGCTTTCATATTCAGTGTGGAAGAGGCCGCGCCGCTGCAGGATCGGCACGACCTCGTCAGCGAACGCATCCATACCGTCCTGGTAGACATCGATCATAATCCAGAAGCCATCGGCGGCCCCGGCTTCGAACCATTCCTGCATATGGTCGGCCACTGCGACCCCCGGGCCGGCGATCACAGGATGATAGTCGATTACACCATGTGCGATGACATCGCGCAGGCTCCAGCCTTCGCGAGCGATCTTCAGCGCGTTTTTCGACCGTGGATCGTGCGGGGAGGGTCGCGCTGCGGCGAGTTGCTGCGGCGAAAGCGGTTGTTCAAGGTGGCCAATGTCGAGCCTTATACCCAGCATTTGCTGCAAATAGGCAACGCGCTCCTCGAATTTGCCTTCGGTGAGGGCAATGCGCCGGTCGAGCGCCGCGCGTCGCGTCGGTGCGATCGTCGGCATGACGCCTGCGAAAAACTTTACTTCGTCAGGGTCGCGACCGTTCCGTGCCGCCGCCTCGCGCAACGCTACGCGTTGAGCGCGTGCATCGTCGATGGTCCACACCGCGCCGGCGACACCGTTGGCATATCGCCCGGCGACCTCAAGTCCCGCGCTACCACCGCCAGCTTGAAAGATAACAGGCTGCCCCTGCTCGGAGGGCGGGATCGGCAGCGGACCGCGCGATGCTACGTGCCGCCCGCGGAGATTGACCGGCTGGACCTTGGCAGCGTCGGCAAAGCGGCCGGATGCCTGATCATGAACCCAGGCGTCACGACCCCAGCTCCCCCACAATGCCTGCACGATCTGCACCGTCTCGTGCAGCCGCTCGTATTTTTCCTGCCGGGGAGGCAGCGGGTGGCTGAAGTTGGCCGCGACTGTAGGATCGCTCATCGGCACTGCGTTCCAACCAGCGCGTCCATGGCTGATGATGTCCAGCGCCTTGAACTGGCGTGCGATCGTGAACGGCTCGGCAAAGGTCGTCGCGCCTGTGGCGACAAGGCCAATGCGCTTGGTCTCGCGCGCGATCGCGGTAAGGGTGAGCAGCGGGTCCAGCGCCATCATGACGGACTCGCGTTCGATATCCTCACGCAACGCCGGGAAGTCCGGCAGGAACAGGAAGTGCAGCAGCCCGCGCTCGGCGACCTGGGCGAAGCGCACGAGCTGGTCGATGTCGGTCCATGCGGTCGGGTCAACGCCCGGCATACGCCACGCGCCCTGTTGCGTGCCGTAGGCGCTCATGAGGACAGTTCCTATTATCATCTTGCGGTTCGACACGGCACCTTCTCTTTTGACGGGTGCGTATCCGCGGAGATCGTCCGGGATTGCTGCTATTGTGGGTGCGCTGCGTCAGCCGCGGCATTCGACTTACGGCCTTGCCTGCAAAACGCGCTCGATGCTGGCTTTGTCGCCGTCGGAGCTGGCCAGCGTTTCAAGCGTCCGGCGCAGGCTTTCCGCATCTGCGTCCGTAAGCTGGCAGGCAGATATGATCTGACCGGCCACCCCCCTCACCGCCTCCTCGGTCGCGTGACCGGCAGGGGTGAGATCGACCAGAACCCGACGTTCATCGCCTGTGTCCCGCGTGCGGGTGACTAAGCCAGCGGCTTCAAGGCGCTTTACCAGCGGAGTGATGGTGCCCGTATCCATGCCGAGCTGAGTACCAAGCGCCCCAACCCCGATCGGCGCGCCATCCAGCAGCGCGATCATCGCCAGATATTGTGGAAACGTCAGTCCCAGCGGTTCCAGAAACGGCTTGTGCATCCGCGACACTCGGCTGGCCGCGCCATACAGGGCGAAAGACAGCTGCTTCTCGAGTTCACGTCTTGCTTCGGTAGGTGAAAAAACCATGCGAAGACCCTCTGGTACGCTTGTGTCTTGCGCACTAGATAGTGCGTCTCCCCGGCAGATGGAAGCAGTCGGTGCTGCATCGCCACAGTTGCCAATGGAGACGATTTCAGTGTCTGAAACCAAGCTGTTCCATGACGTCCTGCGCGAGCGCCATTCGGTTCGAAGCTTTCTGCCCGATCCGGTGCCGGAGGAGGTGATCCGGTCCGTGCTCGAAGACGCGCAACTCGCACCTTCAAACTGCAACACGCAGCCCTGGCAGATGCATATCGTGTCCGGCACGAAGCGCGATGCGCTCAGCAAAGCGATGCTCGCAGATGACGATGTCGGGCGATACACGATGGACTTCAGCTTCAGCACCAGCGACTTCGATGGCGTCTACAAGCAGCGTTCCAAGGATCAGGGCGCCGCTTATTACAATGCGATCGGGGTCGCCAGAGAGGCGAGCGAGGATCGCCGCACCGCAGCGCGGCTCAACCTGAGCTTCTTTGGCGCACCTCATGCTGCATTCCTGTTCATGCCGAGCGTCGGCGACAATGTGCGCGTGGCCGGCGACCTCGGCATGTACGGCCAGACGTTCCTGCTCTCGCTCACTGCCCACGGGCTTGGTGGTATCCCGCAGACCATGCTCGGCTACCATGCCGATACCGTCCGCGACGTGCTCGGCATAGATCCGGCTCTCAAGCTGCTGTTCGGCATCTCGTTCGGCTATCCCAACACGACGCATGCCGCCAACAAGTACAGGATCGGCAAGGCTCCGCTCGAAGAGACTGTTACCTTCCACCATTGACCGCTTAGTATTGCTGACGATCTCCAAAGATAAGCAGGCGCTGGCATTACTGAAATCTATACGGCGTGATTTGCGGAGCTTTACATTAGCTCACACAAACGATGTGCATTGATTGGTCAAGCTAATGCCGTCGCACTTGCGGAAACACTTGGAGTTTTAGAAGCATATGAACTTGGGCATCGCTCTTGGTGAAAGCTTTGGTGTGCATCCCGGGGCATGGCGGATGCCCGGAGCAGACCCGTTGGCCTACACCAACGTCGATGTGGCGGTGCGCAGCGCCCGCGCTGCCGAACGCGGCGGGCTAGACTTCGTGTTCTTCCCCGATCGCGTCTTTCTGCACGGTGATCTTTCTGCTTCGCCGCCCATGTTCTCGATGGAGCCGCTGCTGATCCTCACGGCGGTAGCCCGCGAGACCAGCCGGATCGGATTGGTTCCCTCGGTCTCGACCTCGTTCAACGAACCTTACGCGTTGGCACGTCAGCTGCGCGCGCTCGACGTGATAAGCCATGGGCGGGCGGGCTGGAATGCCATTCCCAGCTACGAGCCCGAGGCATTCGCCAATTACGGAAAGCCGCTCCCCCAAGGCAACGAGAAATACGAGCGCCTCCACGAGGTCATTCAGATCACCCAGGCCTTGTGGGGCAGTTGGAAGCGGGAGGCTGGACAACCCGACCCGCAGGCGGGCCGGTTCGCGGATATGGCCCACATCAAGCCCGTGAACCTGCAAGGGCGCCACGTCGCCGCGCGCGGCCCAATTCAGATCCCCCCGTCCGAACAAGGCCAGCCCGTGATCTTTATGCCCGTGGCGAGCAATCGTGGTCTGCAACCCCTGGGGATGTATGCCAACGGCATCATCGCCATGCCCATGACCATGGAGGAGAGCCGTACCCAGCGGCAGATCGTCCACAGGTCGGCTATACAGGCGGGCCGCACTGCCGACGACATTCGGTTCGTGCCCTTCATCGGCTTCGGCCTTGGCGCTAGCAAGCGCGAGGCGCTGGACCGGCGCCGCGTGCTGGAAGACCGCATAGATCTGGCGCCGCGTCTGGCACGACTGTCGATGATGCTGGGCGCCAGACTGGACCCTCAACGCGCTGAGGAACCGCTGGCTACCGCTCAGATCGACGCATTGCGCCCGCATTCTGCGATCCCTCGTTCGGCAGAGGCTGTCGCACTGGCTCGCGAAGGATGGTCCCCGCGCGATGTCATCGCCCACGGCGTCCTGGATCCCAATCCGGGCCTGGTGGGAACGCCCGATGAGGCGGCGGATCTTTTGCAGAAGTGGTTCGAGGCAGGGGTCTGCGACGGGTTCACCATTGTCCCCGACGACCAGCAGGACAGCATCGATGCCTTTGTAGACGAGGTGGTGCCCATCCTGCGCCGTCGCGGGCTTCGCCCCGCCGACTATCGCGGCGCTACCTTGCGTGATCACCTTGGCCTTCCCGAACAGTTGGGGATTGATCCTCGGCTCTCCTCCTCTACCTGAAGCGGTCCGCCGTTGAACGCGCTTCCTCAACCGGATCCGATGGTAGCGGACGTGATCATGGCTCCGACAGATCACTCGGGCAGATAGATGTTCTCGATTGCTGGATCATCGACGTATCGTGGGCAGCCTTCCGCGTTCCCGATCAACCATCGTTTTCGGGACAGGTTGGGGACACCCGCTTAACGAGGTGAGAGGCTGAGTAGGAGGTAGGAGCACGCAAATCCTTCGATCGTGCCCCGAGGCGTGGTGTAGGATCGGTGTGACCCTCCCCTGTAATGGTGGACACCTCGGATAAGCTCCTGAGGGAGCGAGGTGTGCTGATGACGACCAAGACGCGACGCGAATTCACGGAGGAGTTCAAGCGGGAGGCG